>JAYONB010000001.1:0-26174 GCA_038121105.1 Alphaproteobacteria bacterium
ATTGCGGTGCGTCTCCGGCGGTAAGCGCCGAGTATATACGTGCTTTGACTTTGCTCCGGTTGGTGGGCGTCTTTGTCTGTGCTGAGTTCTGGTGGGGGGCCTTGGATGCCAAGCGTCGCGCGAGCGGGCTGGCGATCACGCGGTCGCCGCTTGCGGGCTGCGATGCGGCGGGCGCCGGGGCCGGTTTGGACGCGGCGGAAACGGGCGCAGCCTGGGGTGCCGGAGCGGCTTCTGCCTCGGGTTTCGCCGCCGGTGCCGTGTCGGGCGCGGGTGCAGAGGCCGCGCCCTCTGCGGCGCTGGCGTCCTCGCCGTCTTCGAGCAAGACCGCGATCACCGTGTTGACCTTGACCCCTTCGGTGCCTTCGGCGACCAGGAGTTTGCCGACGGTGCCTTCGTCGATGGCTTCGACTTCCATGGTGGCTTTGTCGGTTTCGATCTCGGCGATCACGTCGCCTGAGGAGACCGCCTCGCCTTCTTTGACCAACCACTTGGCGAGAGTGCCTTCCTCCATCGTGGGAGACAGCGCCGGCATCGTAATCGAAATGGGCATCGGGGTTTCCTTAGTCGCGGTAGCAGACCGACTTGGCGGCCTGAACGATCTTGTTGGGATTGGGCAGTGCAAGCGCTTCGAGGTTGGCGGCGTAGGGCATCGGGACATCCTCGCCGGTGACCCGCACCATGGGCGCGTCGAGGTCGTCGAAGGCCTGTTCCATCAGCACGGCGGCAATCTCGGAACAGATGCCGCAAACCGGCCAGCCTTCTTCGACGGCGACGATTCGGTTTGTTTTGCGGACCGATTCCACAATGGTCGCGGTGTCGAGCGGGCGCAGAGTGCGCAGATCGATCACCTCGGCATCGATCCCATCGCCGGCGAGTTGCTCGGCCGCTTGAAGCGCATCACGCACCGAAATGGAATAGGCCACGATGGTGACGTCGGTGCCGGGGCGCACGATGCGGGCCTTGCCAATCGGCAGGACATAGTCGTCGAGGTCCGGGACTTCTTGGCTGACGCCGTAGAGGATTTCGTTCTCGAGAAAGATGACCGGGTTGGGGTCGCGGATGGCGGCCTTGAGCAATCCTTTGGCGTCGGCGGCGGAATAAGGCGCAATCACCTTCAGGCCGGGGACGCTGGCATACCACGCCGAAAAGTTCTGCGAGTGCTGCGCCGCGACACGCGCCGCGGCGCCGTTGGGCCCGCGGAAAACGATCGGTACCGGCATCGCGCCGCCCGACATGTACAGCGTCTTGGCGGCGGAGTTGATGATGTGGTCGATGGCCTGGAGCGCGAAGTTGAAGGTCATGAACTCGACGATGGGGCGCAAACCGCGATACGCCGCCCCGACTCCGACACCGGCAAAACCGTGTTCGGTGATCGGCGTATCGACGACCCGTTTGTCGCCGAATTCTTCGAGCAGCCCCTGGCTGACTTTGTATGCGCCCTGGTATTGGGCGACTTCCTCGCCCATCAAGAATACGCTTTCGTCGCGCCGCATTTCTTCGGCCATCGCATCGCGCAAGGCTTCGCGAACCGTGATCTCGGTCATCGTGGTGCCGGCTGGAATATCGGGATCGGCGGCAATGATCTCGACCGGCTTGGCGACGGGGGGTGCGGCTTGGGGCTCGTAAGCCGCGGGCGCGCTTGGCGGGGCGGCGGCGCCGTTCCCACCGGTGTCGGTGCTGCTGGCGTCCTCACCCTCGGCGAGCAATTGGGCGATGACCGTGTTGACCTTCACGCCCTCGGTGCCTTCGGCAACCAAGATACTGCCTAAAGTGCCTTCGTCGACGGCTTCGATTTCCATGGTGGCTTTGTCGGTCTCGATCTCGGCCAGGACATCGCCCGGCGCAACGGCATCGCCTTCGGCTTTGAGCCATTTGGCGAGCGTGCCCTCCTCCATCGTCGGCGACAGGGCGGGCATGGTGATAGCTATTGGCAACGTCTGGGCCCCCCGGCGCTATTCCGCGGCATCCGCGGCGATCAGGATGTAGGTGTAGAGTTCTGACAAATCGGGTTCGGGGCTTTGCTGGGCAAAATCCGCGGCGTCGGTGACGATCGCCTTGACCTCTTTGTCGATGTCTTTGAGCGCCTCTTCGGTGGCGGCTTTGCTGTCCAGAATTTGATCGCGAATGTGGTCGATCGGATCGCGCTCCCTGCGGACCTTGGTGACCTCGTCGCGGGTGCGATACTTGGCGGGATCGGACATCGAATGCCCGCGATAGCGATAGGTCATAGCCTCTAGGATGTAGGGGCCCTTCCCGGCACGCATGTGCTTGACGGCCTTGGCAACGGCATCGCGGACGGCCAGAACGTCCATGCCGTCGCATTGCCCGCCCGGAATGCCGAAGGCGTCGCCGCGTTTGTGGAGTTTGGTTTGGGCCGTCGAGCGCGCGGTCGAGGTCCCCATGGCGTACTGGTTGTTCTCGATGATGTAGAGAACCGGCAGCTTCCAAAGTGCCGCCATGTTGAAGGATTCGTAGACTTGGCCTTGGTTGGCGGCGCCGTCGCCGAAGTAGGTCAGCGTGACTTCGTTATTGTCGAGATAGCGATTGGCGAAGGCGATGCCGGTGCCGAGCGAGGCCGACGCGCCGACGATGCCGTGGCCGCCGTAGAAGTTCTTGTCACGGGCGAACATGTGCATCGACCCGCCCTTGCCGCGCGAATAGCCCCCGATGCGGCCCGTGAGTTCGGCCATGACGCCGCGGGGATCCATTCCGCAGGCCAACATGTGGCCGTGGTCGCGATAGGTGGTGATGACGGCGTCGGATTCTTCGGTGGCCGCACGGGCGCCGACGACGACCGCCTCTTGCCCGATATAGAGGTGGCAAAAGCCGCCGATGAGGCCCATGCCGTACATCTGGCCGGCCTTCTCTTCGAAGCGGCGGATGAGCAGCATGTCGCGGTAGAACTGGAGAAGCGCCTCGGGCGTCGCATCGACGCCGGCCTTGGGGGCGGACTTGCGGCGGGCCTTGGGTTTGTCGGCGGCGGGCGCTTTAGCCATGTACACTCCGGTGTCGGCGGGGCGAAGGTGGCGCAATATACGCACTACCGGTCCCGGCCGCGAGCGTTTTGTAGCCGGCAGCGGTAAAGGCTAAGTGGTTATAATAGTTGCCAGAATTAGAAATTAACTGTCATTTAGTTAATAACTGGCGTGTAAATCACGATCTCGTCTTTGTGGGTGAAGCCTAAAAGGTCGCGGGCGCGTTCGTCCAGCATATCGAGGTCGAGCCCGTCGGGACGCAGGAGTTGGGTGCGGTGTTCCATCCGGGTGCGTTCGGCGCGGAGTGCGCCCAGGTCGGCCTTGGCCACGGCGACTTCGTCGCTGAGGCGTATCCACGCTAACAGGCCGCGATCGCCTTGCACGAAGCTGACGCCGAAATAGGCCACCATCAGAATCAGCAAAAACGGCGCGATGGCGGCGCGGGTGCGTTTTTTGACTTCGTGGGCCAGTCCCATGGGGGCAGCGAATCACATGCGATTCGGTGGCGTCAACGGGCCGGAGTCCTGCGCCCGTATTTTGTGATGCGGTGTGACTCGAAAGACTCAGAAGTGATTCAGTTTGGAACAGTTTAGGCTATTCCGGTTAGGTTGGCGGTAGATGACAGAACCAAACTCCACAGACGCGCACGCCGCCGCCGAGGCCAAGGCCGCGCAGCGTCCGCGCCGTCGCTATCAAGGCCCTGCGTCCCTTTCGCACGGGTTTCGCCCGTTCTTTTTGTTTGCCGGGGTCTGGAGTGCCTTGGCGGTCTTGATTTGGGTACTGGCGTTTGCCGGCGCCTTTGCGCTGCCGAGTGCGTTCGACCCCCTCACCTGGCACGTCCACGAAATGGTGTTCGGCTATGCCGCGGCGGCGATCGCGGGGTTTTTGTTTACTGCCGTGCCGAACTGGACTGGGCGCCTGCCGGTGCATGGGGGGCCGCTTGCGGCTTTTGCCGCGCTTTGGCTGGCAGGCCGGATCGTGGTGGTGTTCGGCGCATCGGTCGGGGTGTGGCCGACGGCCATCATCGATTGCCTCTTCTTGATCGTTCTGGCCCTGGTGATCGGGCGCGAGATCGTGATCGGCAAGAACCGGCGCAACCTGGTGGTGGCGGCCGTGGTGGCGTTGCTTGCGCTCGCCAATGTGTTGACACACCTGGAGCCATTGGGGCTTGCGGCGACGGGCGATCTTGGCTTGCGGCTGGGGATCGGCGTGGTGATCGTTTTGATCGCGCTCATCGGTGGGCGTGTGACGCCGAGTTTCACCTCGTCTTGGCTGCGCCGCCTCGGAGAGACCCCGCCCAACGTTGCCATGACCCACATCGACCGGGTCGGCATGGTGGCGGTGGCGGCCGCGATGCTGGCCTGGACCATCGTGCCGGAGGCGCGCGGCGCGGGCGGGTTGTTGATCTTCGCCGGTGGGTTGACGCTGTATCGGCTGGTGCGTTGGCGCCCGGATCGAACCCGTGGCGAGCCGTTGGTGTGGGTGCTGCACCTTGGTTATGCGTGGCTGGGTGTTGGGTTGGTGCTGTTGGGGCTGTCGATTGCGACGGATGTCTTGCTGTCGACGGCAGCCCTACACGCCCTCACCGCGGGCGCGATCGGGACCATGCCGCTCGCGGTGATGAGTCGGGCCACGTTGGGGCATACCGCGCGGACCTTAACGGCGAACCGCGTGACCACCCTGCTCTATCTCTGTGTCAGTGCCGCGGCGGTGTTGCGCGTGCTGTCGCCAATACTGGGGAGCATGGAGATTGCGGCGCTGCATTTGTCGGCGACGCTGTGGGTGATCGCGTTTGGCGGGTTCGCCGTGGCCTATGCGCCGATGTTCTTTGCGCCGCGGGCGGATACAACCGCCTAGAACTCGCGCAGCAACCGACCGTAGCCTTCGATCTTGTCGTCGATGCCGGCGGCACGGAGGCTGGCCCAGAACGACGCGGTGTTGGACGAGATCACCGGTTTGCCGAGCTCGGCTTCGAGCGGTTCGATGACGTCGAGCGTATTGAAGTCGGTGCAGCAGATCAGGATGGCTTGGGCGTCGGGGCGATCGACCGACTTGGCGTGTTGGTAGACCTCGGTCGGTGGGACGCGCGACATTTTCTGAATGCCCTCCCAGCCGGTGTTGAGGCCAAGGCCCGCCATCGCCACGACTTCGATGCCGTGATCGTTGAGGAAATGCTTTTCGTGTTCGTTGGTGGCCTCGATGTAGGGCGTGGCCACCGCGACCTTGGTGATCCCAAAAGCTTCGAGCGCTTTGAGGATGCCGCCGGCGGTCGAGACCGACGGTTTGCCGCCGCTCTTTTGTTCCATGGTGCCGATCAGGCGGTCTGCCGGGCAGGCCATCGAATCCGACGTGCAGCCGAACGCTAAAGCGTCGACATTGGCGAGGGTGAGATCGCCGACGGCATCGGACACTGCATCGAGCATCTCTTTGAAGTCGTCGTGCGCAGGGTCTTCGTGCAAGGGCGAGCGAGTGAAATGGAAAGTCACGCCCTCGGGCGCCATACGGGCGAACTCGGCCTCGTTAACGGTATTGCTGGGCGGCACAATGACGCCGATGCGTCGGCGATGGCCGATGGGGTGGACGTTGGAAAGGTCCGCCATGGGGTTCTCCTATTGGTAGGCGCCGAAGATGCTGACGAGGGTGAGCGTGAGGTTCTTGCCACGCAACCACGTGACGATGGTGGCCAAAACGAACACGACGATGGCCGGTACCGCCATGCCGAAGGAATCGCCGCTGGCTATGTGGGTGATGAAGGCCCCGCCAGCGATGCCCATCAGGCCGAGGCCGGCTAATGACGCGATGGGTGGCAGCAGCAGGCCGATGGCGCCCACGACTTCGGCGATGCCGACGAGCGTCATGAACCAGGTTGGGAAGCCAAAGGCGGCAAAGGCCGTGACCATTTGCTCGGCGCCGGAGATTTTGGAAAACCCGGCCATGGCGAATACGGTGGCGGTGATGATGGTGAGAATCCAAACGGTGATGCTGCGACCCCGGCTGGGCGGCGTGCTGTGATCACTCATGATGCGTTCCCCTAGATTTGTGACCTGCTCTGGCTACCAAGGTACGACATCGCCGGTGTAGCGCAACAGCCAACCGGCTTGATCCATCGTGAGGCCGTCGATCACGGCGCGCATGCCGCGCACGCTGTCGTCGACCTCGATCATCGCGCCGGGCCCGCCAAGCTGGGTTTTGGCGCGCCCCGGGCACACCCCGGCGACGACGATGTTGCGGTCCTTCAAGACGCCGGCCAGGAGGTTGGTCACTTTGTGGAGAGCGGTTTTGCTCGAGCTATAGACGAAGGCCGGGACCTTACGCCCCTGGATGGAGCCCACAGTCGAACCGATGTTGATCAGCTTGCGCGCATCGCTTTGCGCAACGTTGTCGACGAAGCATTCTGCGACCCGCATCGGGCCGAACACGTTGGTCTTCATCACGCGGTCCCACATCGCATAGTCGATGTCGCCGAACCCCTGCCCCAACACTTTTTGATTGGCGTCGCGATCGCCCATATAGCCCGCGTTGTTGATCAACACATCGATGGGGCGCCCTTCGTACTTGGCGGCGAGGGCTTCGATCTGGGCGAGATCCGTCATTTCCAGTTGCTCGACGGCGATGTGCGGTGCCTGGGTATTGGCGAGCGCGTTGAGATCGTCGGCGGTGTCGGGATTGCGGCAGCATGCAATGACGTCCCAGCCCGCCTCGGCGTATTGCTTGACGAATTCAAGCCCGAGGCCGCGATTGGTCCCGGTGATCAGGGTGGTGGGCATGGCGTGCTCCTTCGTGGGGAGCGTGTAGCCTAGCCCAGTGCGGAAGCGCCCGGGTAGTGGGCGGCGGGGCCGAGTTCTTCTTCGATGCGGATGAGTTGGTTGTATTTGGCGGTGCGGTCGGAACGCGACAGCGAGCCGGTTTTGATTTGGCCGCAATTGGTGGCGACGGCGAGGTCGGCGATGGTGGCGTCTTCGGTTTCGCCCGAGCGGTGCGACATCACGGCGCGGTAGCCTGCTTTGTGCGCCATCTCGACGGCTTGCAGGGTTTCGGTGAGGGTGCCGATTTGGTTGACCTTGACGAGGATCGCGTTGGCGGTGCCCTTCTCGATCCCCTGGGCGAGACGTTTGGGGTTGGTGACGAAGAGATCGTCGCCGACGAGTTGGACTTTGTCGCCGATGGCTTGGGTGAGCGCGAGCCAGCCGTCCCAATCGTCTTCGGACATGGCGTCCTCGATCGAGCGGATGGGATAGTCGGCCACGAGTTTTTCGTAAAGGCGGACCATGCCGTCGGCATCGAACGTTTCGCCGGTGCCCTCGAGCACGTATTTGCCGTCCTTGTGGAACTCGGTGGCGGCGGCATCGAGGGCGAGCACGACATCCTCGCCCGCGGTGTAGCCCGCTTCGCTGATGGCTTGCATGACAAAGTCGAGCGCCTCGTTGGTACTTTTGAGGTTGGGCGCGAAGCCGCCCTCGTCGCCCACGTTGGTGCTGTGGCCCGCCTTTTTGAGATGCGCCTTGAGGTGACGAAACACGTCGGCACCCATGCGTACGGCATCGGCGATGCTCTCGGCGCCGACCGGCATGATCATGAATTCCTGCACGTCGATGGGATTATCGGCATGGGCGCCGCCGTTGACGATGTTCATCATCGGCACCGGCAGATCGCGCGCCGACGTGCCGCCGACGTAACGATAGAGCGGGGTGTCGAGGGCGTTGGCGGCCGCTTTGGCGACGGCGAGGGAGACGCCGAGAATGGCGTTGGCGCCGAGACGTTCCTTGGTGTCGGTGCCGTCGAGAGCGATCATGGTGTTGTCGATCAAGACTTGTTCGGTGGCGTCGAAGCCGGACAGCGCATCGAAGATCTCGCCGTTCACGGCCTCGACCGCGCCTTGCACGCCCTTACCGCCGTAGCGATCGCCGCCGTCGCGTTTTTCGTGGGCTTCGTAGGCGCCGGTCGACGCGCCGGACGGCACCGCGGCGCGGCCCTGCGCCCCGCTTTCCAGCGTGACATCCACTTCGACGGTGGGATTGCCGCGGCTGTCGATGATCTCGCGGCCAAGGATGTCGATGATGGTGGTCATGGCGGGGTCTCCGGCTGGTCGGGGTGTGCCGGGGTTGTAGCACCCTGCGGCGGCGGCGCGTAGCCCCTAGCGCTTGGCGAGGGCGTCGAATTCCATGAGGGTTTCGAGTAGGGCTTTCATCTCCGACAGCGGCACCATGTTGGGGCCGTCGGAGGGCGCGTTGTCGGGGTCTTGGTGGGTTTCCAGGAACACGGCGGCGACCCCGACGGCAACGGCGGCGCGGGCCAAGACCGGCACGAACTCGCGCTGCCCGCCGCTGGAGGTCCCCTGCCCGCCCGGCTGTTGAACCGAATGCGTGGCATCGAACACGACCGGGTAGCCGGTCTCGCGCAGCACGGGAATGCTGCGCATATCCGACACCAGCGTGTTGTAGCCGAAGCTGGCGCCGCGTTCGGTGATCATGATGTTGGGGTTGCCCGAGTCGGCGACCTTGGCGACGACGTTCTTCATATCCCAGGGCGCGAGGAACTGGCCTTTCTTGACGTTGACCACGAGGCCGGTTTCGGCCGCGGCCACCAGGAGGTCGGTCTGGCGGCACAAGAAGGCCGGTATTTGCAGGACGTCGATCGATCCTTTGAGCGCCGCGCATTGGTCGCGCTCGTGCACATCGGTGAGGACCGGACAGCCGAAGGTCGCGCGCACTTCCTGGAAAACCGGGAGTGCCTCGTCGAGGCCCAGGCCGCGCTGGGCCGACAGGCTGGTGCGGTTCGCTTTGTCGAACGAGGTTTTGTAGATCAGGCCGATCCCGAGCTTTCTGGCTATTTCTGCGAGCGTGCCCGCCATGTCGAGGGCGTGGTTGCGGCTTTCCATTTGGCAGGGCCCCGCAATCAGCGTGAGCGGCAGATCATTGCCGACGTTGAGGTCGCCAATGGTGAGGTGCTGCGGGGTCGCCATCAGACGAGGCGCGATTGCGCCACCGCCGCCTCGATGAACGAGGCGAACAGCGGATGCGGCGCGAACGGCTTGGACTTGAGCTCTGGGTGAAACTGCACGCCGATGTACCAGGGGTGCCCTTCGAGTTCGACGATTTCGGGCAAGGTGCGGTCGGGCGACATGCCGGAGAATTTCAGGCCTGCTTTTTCCAGGGCCTCGCGATAGGTGATGTTGACCTCGTAGCGATGGCGGTGACGTTCCGAGATTTGCACTTCGCCGTAGATCGATTGCACCCGCGAGCCTTCGATGAGGTCGCACTTGTAGGCGCCCAGGCGCATGGTGCCGCCTTTGTCGTCGGTTTCGTCACGAGTTTGCCGCACGTTGCCTTGCATCCATTCGGTCAAGAGCCCGACGACGGGGTCCTCGCAGTCGCCGAATTCGGTGGAGCTGGCGCCGGTGATGCCGGCGAGGTTGCGCGCGGCCTCGATGACGGCCATCTGCATCCCGAAACAAATGCCGAAATACGGCACGTTGTGTTCGCGCGAGAAGGTGGCGGCGGCGATCTTGCCTTCGGCGCCGCGTTCACCAAAGCCGCCCGGTACCAGGATGCCGTGGACGTCTTCGAGGTAATGCACGCTGTCTTCGGATTCGAATATCTGCGAATCGATCCACTCAAGGTCGACTTTGACGCTGTTGGCGAAGCCGCCATGGGTAAGCGCTTCGCTGAGCGATTTATAGGCGTCGAGTAATTCGGTGTACTTGCCGACGACCGCAATCTTGACCGTGCCTTCGGGCTTTTGGACGCGTTCAGAGATGGCGTTCCAACGCGAGAGGTCGGGCGCCTGGCCGTTGAGCATATCGAAGGCGGCCAGAACCTGACTGTCGAGCCCTTGTTCGTGGTAGCGCAGCGGGACCTCGTAGATCGAGCTGACGTCCAATGCCGGAATCACGGCCTCTTCGCGGACGTTGCAGAAGAGCGCGATCTTTTTGCGTTCGGAAACCGGGATTTCGCGTTCGCTGCGGACCAGCAAGACATCAGGCTGGATACCAATGGAGCGCAGCTCTTTGACCGAGTGCTGGGTGGGTTTGGTTTTCAACTCACCCGACGCCGACACGTAGGGCATCAACGTGAGGTGGACGAAGATCGCCTGGCCCCGCCCCAACTCGTTGCCCAACTGACGGATCGCTTCGAGGAACGGCAGGCTTTCGATATCGCCCACGGTGCCGCCGATCTCGACGAGGACGAAATCGTGGCCATCCGCGCCGTCGAGCACGAATTCTTTGATCGCGTCGGTGATATGCGGAATGACTTGGACGGTCGCACCGAGATAGTCGCCCCGGCGCTCCTTGGCGATCACGGTTTGATAGATGCGCCCGGTGGTGACGTTGTCGGCCTTGGACGAGGCGACACCCGTGAAACGTTCGTAATGGCCAAGGTCGAGATCGGTCTCGGCGCCATCGTCGGTGACGAAGACTTCGCCGTGCTGATACGGGCTCATCGTGCCCGGATCGACGTTGATATAGGGGTCTAATTTGCGGAGGCGGACGTTGTATCCGCGGCTTTGAAGAAGGGCGCCAAGTGCAGCGGAAGCGAGGCCCTTACCAAGTGATGAAACCACGCCGCCGGTAATAAATATGAACCGCGTCATGGACGCCTAACTTAGACCATCATGCAGGCGATACAAAGCGGCGACGGGGGCGGAACCGCAACAAAAATTTTCTTCGAAGAGTCGGTTTTGGGTTGACGACCCGATCAACGCGACAACGGGACAGTCGGTTGTGCAGGTCCGGCCGGTTGCTCTTGCTGCGCGGGCGCGGGCGCGGCGGGCGGCGGGTTATCGAACAGCGAACGGTTCGACGAGGTGACGCCGGTTAGAATAGCAAGACCGATGCTGGTGATCATGAATGCGGCACCGAGAATGCCGGTGCTGCGGGTCAGCAAATTTCCTGCCGCCCGGCCAGACATCAGGCCGCCGGTCGCATTACCGCCACCCATGCCCAGCGCACCGCCTTCGCTGCGCTGAAGCAGGACCATGACGACGAGCGCCACGGCTATCAGTACATGAACAATGAGGATGAATAGGATCATCGGGGCGAAACTTTTCCGGCTGGATTTGCGCGGCTTTTATACCATAAGCCGGGTCTTGGCTAGGGTGCCGAAGCCTAGCTTGGCCTAGCTGGAGATGAGAATTTCGCCCAGGGAAGCCGCTAGCATTTGCCGCGAGGCGGGCGGCAAGGCTTCGATGGCGGCCCAGGCCGTGGCGACCCCATCGGGGTCCACCATGGCATGGACCAGCAATTGGCAAACTTCGTGTTGGCGGCCTAACAGGGGTTCGGCGGCGCTGAGGACTTTGCCCAGGGTTTCGGCATCCGGCTCCCCCGACACGAACGTACGCTCGGGTTCGACCTCGATCACGCCGCGGCGACGACGATTTGCCAGAATTCGTCGGCCTTCAAGCTGGCGCCGCCAACCAACGCCCCGTCCACGGCCTCAACTGCAAGAATTTCAGTGGCATTGGCCCCTTTGACCGAGCCGCCATATAGAACGCGCATGTCGTCGGCGGCGGCCCCACAGGCCTGCGCGAGGGTCTTACGAATATGGGCGTGCACCGCACCGATTTCGTCCAGTGTGGGCGTTCGACCCGAGCCGATGGCCCAAACAGGTTCATAGGCGATGATCGTATTGGCGCCATCGGCATTGGGGGGTAACGATTCCACGACCTGTTGGGCAACGACATCGAGGGTCTGCCCCGCGTCGCGCTGTTCGCCCGTCTCGCCGACGCAAATGATGGCGGTGAGGCCGGCGCGGTGGGCAGCAATCGCTTTGGCCTGAACGGTGGCGCTGTCTTCGCCGTGATCGGAGCGACGCTCGGAGTGGCCGACAATCACGTATCGGCAGCCGGCGTCATGCAGCATCTCGGCGCTGATATCGCCGGTATGGGCCCCCTTCTCCGCCGCGTGACAGTCCTGTCCGCCAAGCGCCACGGTGCTGGCCTCGAAGGCGCGGTCGATCTTGGCGAGCAGCGTTGTCGGCGGACACACCACGACATCGCACGCCAGCTCCTGGCCCATCGCCTTGGCCGCAATTCCGCCGGCCAGGGCAATGCCGTCTTCGCGCAGCCCGTTCATCTTCCAATTGCCCGCGATCAGTTTCCGCCGTTCGACCACGTCTGGCTCCGTTTTGTGGTTGCGAAAGAGGCTTGTTCCAAGGGGGTCCATAACAGATTTGTGACACAGGGCCTAGAAGGCGGCGGCGCCCGTCGCACGACCGCGGAAATCGGCTAGACTTCGGCCGGTTGCAGCGGACCGGTACGACGGCTATATCGAGTCTGCAGCCACTCAACACTGCCCGTCAGGACATAGCGTTATGCTCGATTCAATTCGCCAAGGCGTCAGCTCTTGGGTCATCAAGATTCTTCTCGGCCTTCTAATCCTCAGTTTTGCGGTGTGGGGAATCGGCGACATTTTCTTGGGGGCGGGTGCGAATCCCTCGGTGGCCAAGGTTGGCAATCAAGAGATCACGGCGGCGGAATTCGTGCGGAACTACCAGCGCGACGTACAAAGGTTGGCGGCCCGAGCGGGACGCAACGTGACCCCTGACGAAGGGCGCGAATTCGGCCTGGTACGCCAGACGATTTCGCGCATGGTGATTCAGACCATGTTGGGCGAAACCGCGCGTGGCTATGGCTTGAGCATTAGCGACGATCTGATCCGCGAAGCGGTGTTTGAGAACGAGGCTTTTCACGATGTGACGGGCCGATTCGACCAGAATCGTTTCCTGCAAACCCTGGCGCAAAACGGCCTGTCGGAAGAAGAGTTCGTCAATAGCATCCGCGTCGATCTCGCCCGTGATCAACTTTTGTCCAGCATTTCGGTTGGAACGTTTGCGCCCGGACCGTTGGTCGAACCGATTTTCAAACATCGGCAGGAAGAACGCGTTGCCGAAATGGCCGTCATCGACCTTGCGACCATCGACGCGCCCGGCACCCCGGATGAGCCCGCACTGGTCCGCTTCTACGAAGAGAACGAAGCGCGCTACATCGCACCGGAATACCGTGCGGTGACCTATGTCTGGATCGCGCCGGATGCGTTGGTCGACGAGATCGAGGTGACGCAGGACGAACTGGAACGTATGTACGAGGCTCGCCTCGACAGCTATTTCACCGCCGAACAACGCGACGCCGAACAGCTTATTCTCGAGTCGGAGGACGCAGCGGTTGCCGCGCGCGAGCGGCTTATTGCGGGCGAAAGTTTCGAAACGGTGGCCGCCGATACCGGCGCGGTCAATGCGGGCGCGACCGATCTCGGTACCGTCGAATGGCTCGATCTGCCCGAGGATCTCGGCGACGCGGTGTTCGATCTTTCCGAGGGCGCGATCAGCGATCCGGTCCAGACGGCTTTCGGTTTTCATGTGGTCCGGGTGAGGCGCATCGTGCCCGAAGGCACCAAATCGCTGGCCGAGGTGCGCGCGGATTTGGAGGACGAGGTCAAGCGGGATCGGGCCTATGACGGGCTGGACGACCTCGTTGCGCGGCTTGAAGACGACATGGCCGGCGGACGCACCTTGGAAGACGCCGCGGCAGGAGCTGGGCTGACGGCGGTTCGACTCGAGGCGATCGACCGGACAGGTCGGGATCGCAACGGTGCACAGGTTTCCGGAATTGCGGATCTGGAGCGGTTTATCGAAACGGTATTTTCCGCTGAGGAATCGCGGGTGAGTAATCCGCAAGAGTCCGCGGACGGCGGTTTTTTCCTGGCCCGCGTCGACACGGTGATGCCGGAAGCCGTGCGGCCCCTCGCCGACATTCGCGACGGCGTGATCGAAGACTGGCGTCGCGACCAACAGCAACAACAGGCCCGGCAACAGGCGGAAGCCATGCTGGCAGCCGCCAAGGCGGGTCGGTCGCTGACCGAACTCGCCGGTGAAAACGGTGCGCGGCTGGTGACCAGTGCGCCTTTGACCCGGTCAAGCGGTCACGCGCAAGCAGAAGTCTCGTCGGCTCTGGTGACACAACTTTTCGAGGCGCGCATCGGCGACTACATCATGGCGCCGACCGCGACCGGTGACGGGTTTGCCGTGGCCCGCCTGGACGAGATCAAAGAAGCAACGCCCGAGGGCGATGGAGTAGCCTTGGCGCAGCTTAGAGACGTGCTGAACTCAAGCATGGCGCAGGACATTCTCGCGCAATATCAAGTTGCGTTGCAGGAGGAAGTCGGCGTTTCGGTCAATGAAACGTTGCTGGACACGATAGATCTGAACGTCCTGCTAGGGACCGGCGGCGGTGCGCCGCGCCATGGTGGGATCGGCTTTTAAATCTACTGGTCGCGATTCGCGAGCGTGAGGTCGCGCTGTCGCGTTTGAATCTGAGCCGGCCACCGGCTTTTGATGTAGGCCAGGATCGACCAAATCTCGTCGTCGCTGAGGATCGATTTGAAGCCCGGCATGCCGCTGCGCGGATTGTACGGGCGGCCGCCTTCTTTGGTGATCTGAAACAGTAAGTCGTCCGGGTGGTGCCAGGTATGTCCCGTCTCGTCATGGGGCGGCGCGCGGAAGCCGCCGTCCGGCTTGGGGCGGCGCCAGTTGCGTTCGCCCTCCAGGCTCAGCCCATGACAGGAGGCGCAGTTTTCGTCGTAGACGACCTTCCCGGCGGCGACCTGCTGCACGTTACCCGGATCGGCTTGCAGCGCCGACCGATCAGATTTCGTGATTTGGCTGCCGAACACCGCGACAATGCCGGCAACCGCTATCGCGGCAGCAACCAGGAGCACAACCGGTTTCTTCATTCCTGGTGGTCCTTTTCGTTGTGATCGTGGTGCTTGTCACCGGTATGACCATGGCTTTTTTCGTGTTCGTGCCGATGCTCGTCATCATGTTCGGCGTGACCGTGGGCGCCACCGCCGAGCGGTCGGACCGGTAAGTCGACCGCAACGGTGCGACCGTCGGAGAGGCTAAGGGTCACGCCGACCGACATACCCGGCCTAAAGGGTTCCTTGAGCCCCATAAACATCAAATGATGGCCGCCTGGTTGCAGCACAATGGTTTCGCCGGGTGCGATGTCGAGCGAATCGACCCGTCGCATCCGCATGACGTCGCCGTCTTTGATCGTTTGGTGAAGCTCTACGACCCGGGCCGTATCGCTGCTGGCCCCGGTCACGGAAACAGGCGCGCGACCATTGTTGCGCACCTCAAGATACGCTGCACCGGTTCGCGCCGGCCCAACGGATTCGCGGGCCCAGCCCTCGGTGATGGTGAGATCGCCTATCTTGGCGTCTTGGGCAACGGCGGATGAAAAACCGAACGAAGCAACGATGAGAGCGACGCCGAAAATAGGAAATACGCGGAGGTGTTTCATGGCGACAATCTAGGGAGGCGCACCATCCACCGGAATGCGACCCTTTGCCGCGAGATCGGCATCCGGTCGGGTCAGGGCGTCACGCCGCCCGCCCTTCGAAATCGAACCCAGCGTCCTCGACGGCGGTTTTTACGGCGTCTTCGCTCAGGGTACTTTGGAGCGAAACTTTGCCGCTTTCCAGTTCGACCGAAACCTGCGCGGCGGGGTCGGCATGCTGGAGTGCGTTGGTGACGGATTTCACGCATCCGCCGCAGGTCATGCCTTTGACTAGGTAGGTTTGGTTCACGGTCATTGCGATCGCTCCTCTTGATGGGCTGGCCCCTGAGCCACGTCCCGTTGTTGGTATTTCTTCACGGCGGTCAGCGGCACCAGAACGAATCCGCGTGCTCGGGCACCCGGCGCCCAAGCCTCGAGCGCCGAGATCGTCCCGACATGGGGGTGGCCGATGGCGATCGCGTAGCCTTGCTGCTTGGCGACCTTTTCGGTTTCGGCCAGTTGGCCCGCGACATGTTCCACGCTCGAGTCGTTGTCGAGGAAGACATCACGTTGCAAGAACGGCACGCCCGCGGCGGCGGCGGTCTCTCGGCCCACCGTGGCGCTTGTCGTGCGCGAGTCGAGAAACAACAGGCCACGGTCGTGGAGGGTCTTCATCAAGTGCGTCATCGCCGGTGTGTCGGCGGTGAACCGACTGCCCATGTGGTTGTTGATGCCGACATACCCGTCGAGGCGCGAAAGGTTCCATTCTAGGCGCGTGTCGAGCTCGGTCGGCGGCAGGTCGATGTCGAGAACATTGGGACCGGTATCAACCTCGGGGTTGAGCGGTTCCATGGGGAGGTGCAGGAGGATTTCGTGACCCCCTTCCCGCGCCATGCGAGTTTGTGCATCGAGTTGGTTCACGTAAGGCAGGAAGGCCAGCGTCAAGACGCCGTCGCGAAATGCCGCAAGGCGTTTGGTGTCGGCGATATCGTGGCCGGAGTCGTCGATGACAATGGCGATCATCGGCCCGTCGATTATCGGCGGTTTGGCGGCAAAGCGTTGCCATGCGGCATGGGACCCGGTTTCAACCGCGGCATGGCCGGCGGCTGCCCGGTCCGGCGTTGGGTGGGGAGTGACCAATTCGGCAAGACGGCGCGAAGGGCGCTCGCGGTCAGGTCGTGGCGCTAGGGCGATCCGCGTCGACGGTTTGGTCGTTGCGGTCGGCATGGGTTTTTTCGGCGCCTCGAAAGCCGTTTCAGGCTGGGGCGATGCGGGCTCTTGCGCTGCCTGAACGGGCGCGGCGTCGACCACGGTCGCCGCTGCCTCGGCCTGACCGGTTCCGGCCTCGCTACTGACCAAGGTACCCGTTGCGCCGCCGGCCAAAAGGCCCGCCCCGACCAAGGCGATCACGAGCGCCGCGATGCGACCGCCGGTGAGCCACCGCTTCAACTTACCACCGTACTTTGAGTACATGGGCTAACCATATGATTCAAAACGGTTAACACGCTAGCCCAGAGTAAAGGGAATAAACAACCATTAGTTCGTGAGCCCGGCAAGATCGTCCAAGATCGGGCAATCCGGGCGGTCGTCGCCGTGGCATCGGTTGGCCAGGGTGCGCAACGTGGCCCGGATGCTTTCCAACTCGCTGATCTTCTGGTCGATCTCGGCGAGCCGCGCCTCGACGATCCCTTTGACCTCGGCGCTGGCACGATCGCGATCTTGGTAAAGGGACAGGAGTTCGGCGACTTCGGCGACGGAAAAGCCGAGCCCGCGGGCCCGCTTGATGAAGTGCAGGATCTGCACGTCGCGATCGCTGTATTGCCGATAGCCCGATTCGGTGCGCGCCGGCGCGGGAATCAGATTGATGCTTTCGTAGTAGCGAATGGACTTCGCGGTGACTCCGGTTTCGGCAGCCACTTCGCCAATGTTCATGGGGCCCCTCCTTCCGAGGCATGGGCGCGCCACCTGCGCAGCAACAAGGCGTTGGATACAACACTGACGCTCGACATCGACATCGCGCCGCCGGCTACGGCCGGCGACAAGAACCCGGCGGCGGCGAGCGGAATGGCGATGATGTTGAAGATGAACGCCCAGAACAAGTTTTGCCAAATCTTGCGATAGGAAGCCCGCGAGGCGCGAATGGCGTCGGCAATCAACAGAGGATCACCGCGCATTAACGTGATCCCGGCGGTGTGCATCGCGACGTCGGTGCCGGTGCCCATGGCAATCCCGATATCGGCGGCGGCCAGGGCGGGCGCATCGTTGATGCCGTCGCCGACCATCGCAACCACGTTCGATCCGTTGTCCTGGAGTCGGTTGATTTCAGCGGCTTTGTCGTCGGGGAGTACGCCCGCGACCACATCGGTGATGCCGATGTCGGCGGCGACCGCGCGAGCGGTGCGTTCGTTGTCGCCGGTGAGCATGACGGTTCGCACGCCGAGATCACGCAAGCGCTTGATCGCTGCGGCAGCATGGGGTTTGACCTGATCGGCGGCTGCCAGGATGCCAAGAACGCGCGGCGTCGGTTCGGCTGCGGCGAGCCACATGACGGTGCGTCCGCGGGTTTCCAGGGATTCGCTTTGGGCGGTAAAGGCTTCGCGCGATGCTCCGATTTCGTCCATTAGACGCGGGCTGCCGAGGTAGAGGGTGCGACCTTCGACGGTGCCTCGGACGCCACGTCCGGTCAGGCTTTGGAAATCCGCGGCGGCGGTGATTGGACCGTCGAGATCTGTGGCCCGATCAAGAACGGCGCGGGCCAGAGGATGTTCGCTGCCGACTTGTAGGGCTGCGGCCCACTTCAGAACGGATTCTTCGGCTTCGCCCGCGGCTGGGATGAGATCGGTTAATCCCGGGCGCCCTTCGGTTAGCGTACCGGTCTTGTCGAGCACCACCGTGTTGATGCGATGGCCGTGCTCCAGAGCCTCGGCGTCTTTGATGAGGATGCCGGCGCGGGCGGCCGCGCCTGTCCCCACCATGATGGCCGTCGGGGTCGCCAAACCGAGGGCGCAGGGACAAGCCACGACCAAGACGGAAATCGCCGCGATCAGCCCGGCGGCATAGTCGCCACCGAAGAGCCACCAAGCGACAAAGGTCGCCGCGGCTATCAGCAGTACCACCGGGACGAAGATGCCGCTGACGCGGTCGACGAGGCGCTGGACGGGTGCTTTGCTGGCCTGCGCGCCCTCGACCATTCTGATGATACGTGACAGCGTCGTGTTGCCGCCGACCGCGGTAACGCGCACGCGCAAGAGGCCCGCGCCGTTGATGGCGCCGCCGGTGACCGTGTCGTCGATCGATTTGGCGACCGGCATGCTTTCGCCGGTAATCAGGGCTTCGTCGACATCGCTTTGGCCTTCTTCGACGATCCCGTCGACGGGGATGCGCCCACCCGGACGGATCACGACGAGATCTCCGGTCAGGACGTCGTCGACCGGGATCGTCACCTCCTGCCCGTCACGCAGGACGGCGGCAGAATCGGGGCGCAGCTTCATCAACGCTCGAATGGCGGCGGTGGTGCCGCGCTTGGCACGCGCCTCAAACCACCGACCGAGCAAGACGAAAGTGATGATGACCGCAGCCGCGCCGAAATGCAGATGGCCCGACGGATTGAAGCTCGGGGCCAACCACAGGAACAGGCTGAAGAAGTAGGCGGACGAGGTGCCGAGCGCGACGAGGAGGTCCATGTTGCCCGCGCCGGCCCGAACGGCCTTGAAGCCGGCAACATAGAAGCGCCGGCCGAAATAGAATTGAACCGGCGTGGCGAGCAGGAATTGTACCCACGGTGCTAGGAATGCTTGGCCGCCAGCCAGGACCACCAGCATTTGGACCAGCAAGGGGGCGGCTAGTGCCGCCGCCCCGAGAAGGTGAAAGAGGTCGCGTCGGGCTTTGCGAGCCTGCGCCTGGTCTTCGTCCCGCGGTGTGGTCTTGCCAAGGACCGAAGCGCCATATCCAGCACGCGCGACGGCATCGGTCAGCGCGCGCGGGTCGATCACGCCTTTGGGCGCCCGGACGGTGGCTTGCTCGGTCGCCAAGTTGACCTGCACCGACGCGACACCGGGGAGGCGACTGAGGGTTTTTTCGACACGTCCGACGCACGTGGCGCAGGTCATGCCGGTGATCTTCAAGGTGGTCGTGTCGTCCGGTACGCTAAACCCGGTTCGGGTCACCGCCGAAACGAAATCGTTCAGTTTGGCACGGGTGGTGTCATAGGTGACGTCGGCCCGTTCGGCGGCGAGATTGACGCTGACTGCGGAGACGCCGGGTACCCTGTTCAGGGCTTTTTCGACACGGGCGACGCAGCTCGCGCACGTCATGCCGGCGACCGGGAGCGTGATTTGACGATCGCCGGTCGCGGTGGCCGCGCGGACCTCGTCGGTTGGGGCATCGGCTCGGATGGCCATGGGTTCTATATAGGGGTTCTAGTTACAGGAAGGTCAAGGTTGTCGATGCTTGACCTTACGAGCGTTCCCCTGCTTAGTTCGCTGCACGCCGCGGCTTGCCTCGGTCATCACCGCTTTCCACATCAAGAAGACAGCACAAGGTGTTGATATGGCTTATATTTCTATGAAAGAGGTCCTCGGTCGCGTTGCCGCAGGCGGGACCCTTTCCGAGGCTGAGGCTGCCGGCGCCTTCGAAATCATGATGTCGGGCGAAGCGACCGCCGCCCAAATCGGCGCGTTGCTGATGGGGATGCGCCTACGCGGCGAAACGGTGACGGAAATCGCCGGCGGCGTTCGGGTGATGCGTGACAAGGCGCTCATGATCGAGGCCCCGGAAGGAGCGATCGATACGGTCGGCACCGGCGGTGACGCGGCGGGTACCTACAATGTCTCGACCGCCGCGGCGTTCGTCGTCGCCGCAACCGGCGTGCCTGTGGCCAAACACGGCAATCGCGCGTTGTCGTCGAAATCCGGCGCCGCAGACGTGCTGACCGAGTTGGGCGTCAATGTCGATTGCGACATGGCCTTGGTGAAGAAGGCGCTTTGGGACACCGGGATCTGCTTCATGATGGCGCCGCGCCACCACGGCGCTATGCGGCACGTCGGCCCCGCGCGCGTGGAGATGGGCGTGCGAACAATCTTCAATCTGTTGGGCCCGCTGGCCAATCCGGCAGGCGTGAAGCGCCAACTGACCGGCGTGTTCGCCAAGGAATGGGTCGAACCGATGGCGCGCGTGCTGGCCAACCTGGGCAGCGAGCGGGCCTGGATCGTCCATGGCCAGGATGGGTTGGACGAAATTACCACGACGGGATCGACCTGGGTGGCGGAACTCGACAACGGTCAGATCAAGACCTTCGAGATTACGCCCGAGGATGCCGGTTTGCCGCGGGCCACGATCACCGACCTCAAAGGCGGCGATCCGGCGACCAACGCGTTGGCGTTGAACGCGGTGCTGGATGGGCACCAGGGCGCCTATCGTGACATCGTGCTGTTTAACGCCGCCGGGGCGCTGATTGTGGCGGGCAAGGTCTCGGACCTCAAAGAGGGCGTGGCGATGGCCGCGGACGCGATTGACAAAGGCGCTGCCCGCAAAGTGCTGCAGGACTTGATCGAGGCGACCAACCAACGGCCGCCGATGTGAGCAACGCGCTCACCCAGATTTGCGCCGACAAGCGCGACCACATCGCCGCGCAAAAGGCGCTGCACACCGAAGCTGACTTGTTGGCGCGCGCCTCCGCGCAATCCGCGCCGCGCGGCTTTCGCGCCGCGCTCGAACGCGCGTCGGGTGACGGCGGGTTCGGGTTGATCGCCGAGATCAAAAAGGCCTCGCCCTCGAAAGGGCTGATCCGACCGGATTTCGATCCCCCTGCCCTCGCCCGCGCCTATGCCGCGGGTGGCGCGACGTGCTTGTCGGTGCTGACCGACGTACCGCATTTCCAGGGTGCGGACGATTATTTGGTCGCCGCACGCGCCGCCGTGAGCCTACCGGTGCTGCGCAAGGATTTCATGCTGGAACCCTACCAAGTGGTCGAGGCACGCGCGTTGGGCGCCGATTGCATTTTGATCATCATGGCGGCGGTAGACGATGCGACGGCGCGCGATCTCGAAGCCATGGCGACGGATCTCGGCATGGACGTGTTGGTGGAAGTGCACAACGCCCCAGAGCTGACGCGTGCTCTGACCCTGAAATCGCGTCTGCTCGGCATCAATAACCGCGACCTTACCTCGCTGACCGTAGATCTTGGGACGACCGAAGCATTGGCACCCGAGGTGCCGAGCGACGCGACGCTGGTCTCGGAAAGCGGGCTGTATTCGCCCGACGATTTGCAGCGCATGGCGGCGTGCGGGGCACGGTGTTTCTTGGTGGGCGAATCACTGATGCGGCAAGACGATGTGGCGGCGGCGACGGCGGCTTTGCTGAAACGGCCCGCCGCGCGGCGCCGGGCTTGAGGCGCAGGCCGTGAGCAAACTCACGCACTTCGATGCCGCGGGCAACGCCCAGATGGTGGATGTTTCCGACAAGGACGTCACCGAGCGGACCGCCAGCGCGGGCGCGACCATCACGATGCAATCCGAAACGCTGGCGTTGATCCAAGAGGGTCGCGCGAAGAAGGGCGACGTACTGGGTACCGCGCGTTTGGCCGGGATCATGGCGGCCAAGAAAACCTCGGACCTCATTCCGTTGTGCCATCCCTTGGCGCTGTCGTCGGTGACGGTCGACTTGGTGTGCGACCCCAAACGTAACGCCGTCGACATCACGGCGACGTGCAAGTTGAAGGGTCGCACCGGAGTGGAGATGGAGGCACTGATGGCGGCGTCCGTGGCCGCCCTGACGGTGTACGACATGTGCAAGGCAGTGGACCGGGGAATGGTGATCTACGAGGTCAAGCTGTTGCACAAAGCCGGTGGGAAGTCGGGCGACTTCTCGGCGTCATGAGGTCGGTTGTTGATGGCTAGATCCCCGTTGATGCCGGTGGCAGATGCGTTGGCGCGAATTACCGGTGCGCTGCCCCCCCTCGCCCCAGAAAGCGTGAGCGTTGCCGAGGCCTACGGGCGCGTGCTGGCCGAGAGCGTGGGGGCGCGCGTGACGCAACCGCCGGTGGCGGTTTCGGCGATGGATGGTTATGCGGTGCGGGCGGCGGATGTGGCCGAGGTGCCGACGAGCTTGCGGGTGATCGGCGAGGCACCGGCCGGCGAGGCATTCGACGGCACGCTTGGCGAAGGCGAAGCTGTGCGCATTTTCACCGGTGCGCCGGTGCCGGACGGGGCCGACGCCATCGTGATCCAAGAGGACACCACGCGCGACGGCGATCTGGTGAAGGTGTCGGCGGGCGTGCCGGCGGGCAAATTCATTCGCCCGGCGGGGCTCGATTTCAGCGCGGGTGACGAACGCTTGGCCAAAGGTCGGATGTTGACGGCGCGCGATGTTGCGTTGGCGGCGGCCATGAACGTGCCGTGGTTGATGGTGACCCGGAAACCCCGCATCGCCCTGCTTGCCACCGGCGATGAAATCGTGCGACCGGGCGAAGCGGTGGGGCCAAATCAGATCGTCTCATCGAACGCTTTAGCGCTGGCGGCGCTCATCAAATCGCGTGGCGGCGAACCGATCGACCTCGGTATCGCGCCCGACAATCGCGCGTCGTTGGCGGCGATGGCCGATGGCGCGCGCGGCGCCGATTTGCTGATCACGCTGGGTGGCGCGTCGGTCGGCGACCACGACCTCGTGCAAAGCGTGTTGGGCGAGAAAGGACTCGCAATCGATTTCTGGCGCATCGCGATGCGGCCGGGGAAACCGCTGATGTTCGGCGCGATCGGCGAAACGCCGATGTTGGGCCTGCCGGGGAACCCGGTGTCGTCGTTGGTGTGCGGACTGGTGTTCGTCTCGGCGGCGATCCACACCATGCTGGGGCGCAGCGGGAACTATCTTGAGACCGACACGGCGCGGCTGGGGCGCGATCTGCCCGGGAACGACGAGCGTCAGGATTACCTGCGCGCCACCCTCACCCGGGCCGACGATGGCGGGTTGGTGGCAACCCCGTTCGACAAGCAAGACTCGTCCATGTTGACGCGGCTGGCGGCCGCACAAGCGCTGGTCGTTCGCGCGCCTCATGCCGCGGCGGCACCGCAAGGTAGCGTCGTCCCCATCGTCCGGATCGAGGCACCCGACCAAGGGCTTTAGACCACATCTTGACCCTCAATGAGAACCAATGTAGAACATCTAGCGATGTTGCTCATTTGTTCCGCCTGCGGGCGTCGTTAGAGGGCTCGGGATGCTTACCAAGAAACAGCACCAACTCCTGCTTTTCATCCATCAGCGGCTGGAGAACGACGGCGTGTCGCCCTCGTTCGAGGAAATGAAGGCGGCGTTGGACCTCAAATCCAAGTCGGGGATTCACCGCCTCATCACAGCTCTTGAAGAGCGCGGTTTTTTGCGCCGCCTGCCCCACCGGGCACGGGCGCTCGAGGTTGTGCGCTTGCCTGGGGACAGCGTCCCCGAGGCGCGGCCGGCGCCGGTGCCGGTTGATGTTGAAGCCGAGAACGTCATTCGCGGGAGCTTCGGTGCGCCGCCGCGACCGCAGGCCGTGGCAATGGCCGAAACCGCCGAAGCTGTCGACCTCCCGCTTTACGGCAAGATCGCAGCAGGTGCACCGATCGAGGCGTTGCGCGACCCGGAGGGACAAACCGGGGTCCCAGCCTCCATGTTGAATCCGAAGCGGCGGCACTATGCGTTGTCGATCGACGGCGATTCGATGATCGATGCAGGCATTTTCGATGGCGACGTCGTGGTGATCGAGGAGTGCGAAACCGCCAACGACGGCGAAATCGTCGTCGCGCTGGTCGACGACGAAGAGGCGACCCTCAAACGGTTGCGGCGGCGCGGCTCATCCGTCGCACTAGAGGCGGCGAACCCGGAATACGAGACGCGCATCTTTGGCCCCGACCGGGTCAAGGTCCAAGGTCGCCTCGTCGGGCTCATTCGCCAATATCACTAGGCGCCTTCTAGCCGACGCGGGCGATCTCACATGAGAGACGTGAATCCTCGCGGCGGGGGCTGACGCTGTCCGCGCGCAGTTCGGTGTTCAGAACTTGTTCGGCAATCAAGCCGCTCGCGCGGTGCACACGGGTGTAACCTTCGAAACGAATGGCGACGTGCTGACCTTCGAGAGACCCGCTCATCAAACCGCTTCGCCGAATAAAGACGTAGTCCTCGCCGCCCGAAGAGGTGGTGCCTTCGACCGCGAGGTTGATGGCGATGTCGACACCGCGCTGGGCGCTGGACGGCGCGACGCTCTCGGCGTTGATTTCATCGGACATCCGACCGGCGAATTCCGCTTCGGGCACCACGGACGTCGCGCCGGCACGCAGATCGCGGTAGGTCACGTCGTCGATCGGGTACCCCGCCATTTCCTCGATTTGGACATCGGCGGCGGCGCCTTCACCGTTGAAGTAGAGCTGGACGCCGTAAACCGCGACGGCGCTTGCCCCGCGCGGCGACCCTTTAACGTGGGCGTTCAGGACCGTGCCGTTGTCGTCGATGGTCGATTTTTCGATCGTGAAGGTCGTGCTGCCAATCTGCGAGACGCAGTGCGCCCGCCAGCCGGGCTTGACGTCGATGCGAAACGGGACGTCGATGGGAGTAATGACTCCTTGAAAGGCGGGTGCGACGAAATCGGCACTGAACGCCCGAACCGGGCCGAGTGCCACAAGAACGAGGCAGGCGGTCCCTGCAAGTTTGAACGAGCCCATCGTTTCTCCCGCGTCACGTTTCAGGGCTTATAGCATTTTCGCGGGCCTGATCTCCGGGTAGGTCGGTTGACGGTCGTTCAGAACGACGACGCGGCCATTGGCGCGACGTGGTCGCGACCCAGGGTCGTGCGCCACGGGCGGCATGCGCGGTTTTGACGATAACCCCTTCATTTCCAAGCCAAATCGCGTGAGCGCCGTGGCGCCAAACGTCGAAGCGATCGACCACCTGCGCGTCGCATTTATGGCGGACGGGCTCGCGACTGACGACCAATACGACGTCATCACAATGTTGCGCGATGATCGTGGGATCGTCGCTGATCAGGACGAGGCCGGTGGGCGCGCGGAACCAACACGCGCGGTCGGTGCAGCGCAACGAACGGGCCTCGTTGGATTGATTGGGTTTGGGCCAGCGCGGGGCGTTGGCCTGCGCGGCGCGGCGCAACCACATCTTTGCGGTAAAGGACCGCGCGGTACGGCTAATTGTGTAGGCGCCCTCGGTGTGGACCGCGATGTAGCGCCCCTGCCCGTCCGCGAGGATCGTGGGCGGGGTCGTGGTGAGCGGCGCGCAAACGCCGGCGACGATGGCGACCACCCCGGCGAAGCGGTGCGGCCCGCGCGTCAAGCAGAGCCAGAGCCCGCCACAGCCCACCATGGCCAAGCCCCAGATCGGTCCGGAAGGGATCATCAATGCGGCGCCGCGCCAGCCCGAGACGGTATGCGCGATCCACAACACCAGATCGATCCCCCAGGCCACCGGAGTCAAACCCCAGTGCTCCAGACCGAAAGGGGCAAGCACATAGGCGAAAAGGGCGCTCGGCATGATCCACAACGCGGTGACAGGTACTGCAAGGGCATTTGCCGCGAGACCGTAAACGGCGATGCGATTGAAGTGGAACGCCGCGAACGGCATCGTCGCGAGGCCAGCGATTACGGTGCTGAACATGATGCCGGCGAAATAAAGGCCGATTCGTTGCGACCAGGTCGCGGTGCGACGTCTTTCCGCAAACCAAGTGCGCGCTGCTTCATAGGCCGCGATGAGCGCGACGACGGCAGCAAACGACATTTGAAAACTCGGCCCCAATAGGCTTTCCGGTCTGATCAACAAAACCACCGTTGCGGCCGCCGCGACGAGCCGCATCGAAATGGCGCGTCGATCGACGATGACCGCGGTCAAGACTATCGCGGTCATCATGAACGCCCGTTGCGTGGGTACCGTCGCCCCGGTGAGCCATAGATAGGCAAA
>JAYONB010000001.1:26274-428941 GCA_038121105.1 Alphaproteobacteria bacterium
AATGCGGCGACCGCACTCCACTTCTTGATTGGATAGCGCAGCGCAATGCCGGGCAAAGCGACCAACAACACGCGAACCGCAAAGAAGACTAGACCGGCCACGAGGCCGACATGTAGACCTGAGATCGCCAGCAGATGGGCCAACCCGGCATCACGCATCGCATCGAGGTCGGTCGGCCGAATGGCGCCGCGTTCGCCGGTCATCAATGCGGCGGCGATGGCCCCACCGGGTCCGGGTTTGGCGTCTCGAATACGGCCGGCCAAGTCGGTTCGGATCGCGGCAAGCCAAATAGAGACGCCCGCGCGATCCGACCCGATCACCTGGGCTGGTCCCAAAGCGTAACCGACCGCGCCGATCCTGCGGAACCACGACTGGCGCGCAAAATCGAAGGCGCCGGGTGCGACAGGTCCGGGCGGCGGCATCAAGATGGCGCGTACGCGCACGTGGTCGCCCGGTAAAGGCAACATGCCGTTGCGAAGGGTGATTCGAACGCGATCGGGTAGGACGGTGGCTTGACCGTCGATCACGTCGAGCGCGGCAAGGGTGAGCCGGCCGCCGCGGGTGCGTTGTTCGGTGCGCACAACCGTTGCCGTCAGCGCCAGCGGGCCCGTTCGCTTGGCGAGAACCGGACCGGCGACAATCGCGGTGCGGGTATCTGCCGCAGCGAACCCGGCGATGACGCTCAAACCAATGATCGACATCAGCCGACCTTTCGGCCGGCGCCAAAAAACGGCGGCGAGCGTGAGACCGCTTGCAACGATTACGGTGGTCGCGACCCCATCGGGCTCGATGGGCAAGGCGAAGTACAACGCGACCCCGACGCCAATGCCCACCGGCAGCCAAAGGACGACGGGGTTGGCGGATTGAGACACGCGACGCATCGTGTCCAAGGAGGTCAATAACAATGGTTTCGTTGCGCGCCGCTCTCAGCGTCTGGCGCCGGGCCTAGTCGCGTTTCGCCTAGTCGCCGAGGCGGCGGCCGCGCTGCTGCCCGCCTTTGTTGCCCCGGCCGAACAAATCCTTGTTGCCGAAGCTGCCGCCGCCCTCATAGACGCCGCCGCGACTCCGGTCATCTCGTGGCGCGCGATAGGGTTTGGTGTCATCGATCGGGCTTGGGTCGCGACCGGTTCGGTAGTGTCCAGGCACGTAAGTCCCGTCGCGGCGGTACTTTCCCTCGACCCAAATGTCGCGGGCGACGGCCGGGCCGGCCGCGGCGATCGCCAGGGTTGTCGTTGCACCGAAAAGGAAGGATCGTCGTGTCGTCGCCATCGTGATCTCCAACGTTAGGTGTGTCGGAGACCCCTATGCAGGGCGCAGAGCTCGTTTCAGCCGAAACGGTCGTTTAGACGGCTAAGACCTTGCCTTTATTCGTCGAACTTGGATGACGGGTCAATAACGTCGACGATGACGAACCCAAGATGTTTCGGGTAGCGCGAGGCCAGTTTGCGCCGTGCCGCTTGCGGGCTGACTGCTTGGACCTCGACGTAGCGGTTCTCCGCCCAATCGTCATCGTACTGAGGGTGGTGTTCCCCGAGGTTCACGGCGTCGCGAACCCGCTGGTTGTAAACGATGACTTCGAAGATTCGGACGCCGGGATCGAGCAGCGAATGATGAATCTTTTCTTCGGGTTGCCCCGCACCGGATCCTCTAGATCCTGGATAAACTTTACGCGCCACAATCCAGTCCGTTTCTCTCGGCGATCAACCGGATGGTCCCGATGAGAACCATTCTCGGCCGTCGACGGTCGTCCCCAATACGAAGTACCGCGTTTTGCGCTCGTCCTGGCCCAACAGCACAACCGTTTCCGCACCCCGGCCCCGGCAATCTGCCGCAGCCCGGGCACTCTAGAACAGTCACGCCGAATTTGTCATCCCCATCCCAGTAGACGCCAGGTCAACCGGCGGGTTGGAGGGTGCAGCGCACGTGTGTCACCAGCTCAAAAGGGGCGGTCGAGGTCTTATCGATGCGGGCCGTCCAGTTCTCACCCGCCATCAAACCCGTTGCCAGGTCAACGAGGACTTGGCCCTTGAAGACCGTATCGGTAGCGCCGGACCGTCGGACGGTCGTCATTTGCGCGTCGATTTCGAACAACAAGCTCCGTCGACCTTCGGGGTCGGAGACGATGCCCGCGACCCGGCTTTGGTCCCGTCGGTCGACCAATGCGTCGAGGTCGAGATCCTGGGGGATCACCGGCTTGAGGAACCGGAACGTTTCTTCCGGCGTGCGGTTGAGCAGGTCGTCCTGTTTGAAAACCCGCCCGAAAAAGATGGCGTCACGAATATCGACATCGCCGTCCAGCACGGCCTTCCGCAACGTTTCGGCGTCAATCGGAAAGCCGGGGATCGCACGGGCCTCGGTGGCGACGGGCCGCCCGTTCGCGTCCAAGGTCATGCGGTGCTGGTAGCCGAAGATGGGCGGCGACTCGGCGCTCTCTCTGTGGCCCTTGACTGTCTGGACCACGACGGCTGCCGCATCGGTCCCCTCGACGCCGGTATCGAAAGTGACGATCTGGGCGTCTGGTGCGTCATCCTCGTCGCTTATCAGGCGTTGATGCAAAACACAGAACGCACCGCCGTTCGGGCGAACCCGGATAGGCGCCGGGTCGGTGATCGGTGCGACCTCACCCTGGAAGAGTGGCGTCACGTCGGCGGCTTGTGACGGCGTCGCCGAAAACAGGGCGACGGCAAAGATCGGTGCTGCGGTGAGCCCGGGGCTCGGTCGATTTCGGACTTGGGGGGTTTGCTTCATTCCAAGGCTATGCCATCACTACGCGCTTTAAAGCAAGTCGCCGACCGTCGCGTATTGTGAACCGCGCCGGGCGCCCAAAGGAGTGACGAATGACCGACGTGGTGACGCGGTTCGCCCCCTCGCCGACCGGCTACCTGCATATCGGCGGCGCCCGGACGGCGCTGTTCAATTGGCTGTATGCGCGCCATTGCGGCGGGCGATTTCTACTTCGGATCGAGGATACCGACCGGGCGCGATCCTCAGAGGATGCGGTGCGCGCCATCATCGACGGTTTGGATTGGCTCGGGCTGAACTGGGACGGCGAGCCGATCAGGCAGATCACCCGCACCGACCGGCACATCGAAGCGGCGAGTGCGCTGCTGGCCAGCGGGCATGCTTATCGCTGCTACGCGACACCGGAAGAACTTGAGGAGATGCGCACCAAAGCCCGTGCCGCGGGAACGAGACGGTTGTATGACGGGTTGTGGCGCGACCGCGATCCGAGCGAGGCGCCGGCCGGGATCGATCCGGTTATTCGATTTCGCGCGCCGCTCGAAGGCGCCACCGTCATCGACGATAAGGTGCAGGGCGAGGTGACCGTGCAAAACGACGGTCTGGACGACATCGTCTTGCTGCGCGCCGACGGAACGCCGACCTATATGTTGGCCGTGGTGGTGGACGACCACGATATGGGGGTCACCCACGTCATTCGCGGCGACGACCACCTCAACAACGCGTTTCGGCAAGTGAACCTGATCGCGGCATTAGGCTGGGATCAGCCGATCTATGCGCACATCCCGCTGATTCACGGCGCCGATGGCGCCAAGTTGTCGAAACGTCATGGCGCGCTTGGGGTCGAGGCCTATCGCGACATGGGGTATTTGCCCGAAACGCTGCGGAATTACTTGGTTCGTTTGGGGTGGAGCCACGGCGACGACGAGACGATTTCGACCCAACAGGCGATCGATTGGTTCGATTTGGACGGCATCGGAAGGTCCCCTGCCCGCCTAGACCTCGCCAAACTCGATAATCTGAACGGGCACTACCTGAATCTGGCGGACGATTCTCGGCTTGCCGCGTTGATGGCGCCGGGCCTTGCGGAGCACCTTGGCCGGGAGCTGTCCGCGACCGAGGAAAAGCGACTTATGGAGGCGCTGCCCGACCTAAAGCAAAGAGCGAAAACACTGGTAGAACTTGTTGAAAATAGTATTTTTTATTTCACAGCAGGAGCGCCGGCCTGCGACGAGAAAGCGGCTAAATTGCTAACCGCCGACGCGATCTCGATGCTCGGTCGCCTGCGCGATAACCTCGAGGGCCTGCAAGCTTGGACGGCTGAAGCGCTTGAGAAGGCCGTGCGGCAGATCGCCGAATCCGAGGAGTTGAAGCTCGGCAAAGTGGCGCAACCGCTCCGGGCGGCGCTCACCGGACGGACGGTGTCGCCGGGCGTTTTTGACGTGATGCGCGTCCTTGGTCGGGAGGAAACTCTCCGCCGCTTGGAGATTTCGCCACCCCAGCAATAAGCCGCCATCGCCCACCTGGCGAATTGTATGACTTATTTATATATTTCAATAGGTTAGAAGGCCTTTCTTGGGTATCTACAAATGGGGCCCAACGTGTATAATCCGCGCGCCGTCGACCCCAAGGTCCGGCCCACGAAATCGACAAAAAAAGGACGAGCATGGCGGAGGACGGAAAGAAGGCCGAAACGGCTAAAATCTCGGGCAATGGGTTTGGACTCGAATTACCGGTAATGAGCGGAACTCTGGGCCCCGATGTCCTGGATATTCGCAAGCTCTACGGGACGACCGGGCGGTTCACCTACGACCCTGGATTTACCTCGACGGCCAGTTGCGAGTCGAAAATCACCTATATCGACGGCGACGAAGGGGTCCTCCTCTATCGCGGGTATTCCATCGAGCAATTGGCGGAAACGGCCGACTACCTCGAGACCTGCTACTTGCTCCTATACGGCGAGTTGCCGAACAAGGCCGTCAAAGAGGAGTTCGAGAAGACCATCACGTATCACACGATGGTTCACGAACAGCTCAACAATTTTTTCCGTGGGTTCCGGCGGGACGCGCACCCCATGGCGATCGTTTGCGGCGTGATGGGGGCGCTGTCGGCGTTCTATCACGACAGCCTTGATATCGAGGATCCGGAACACCGCAAAATCTCCGCCCACCGCATGATTGCGAAGATTCCGACGATCGCGGCCATGGCCTACAAGTACTCGGTCGGTCAGCCCTTCGTTTATCCGCGCAACGATCTCGATTACGTGTCGAATTTCTTGCACATGATGTTTTCCGTCCCGGGTGAAGATTTCCAGCAGAGCGAGATTTTCACCAATGCGATGGCGCGGATTTTCATCCTCCACGCCGATCACGAACAAAACGCCTCGACCAGCACGGTTCGCTTGGCCGGATCGTCGGGCGCCAACCCGTTTGCCTGCATCGCGGCCGGTATCGCCAGTCTTTGGGGGCCGGCGCATGGCGGCGCGAACGAAGCCGTTCTCAACATGCTGCATGAAATCGGGTCGGTCGATCGCATTCCGGAGTTTCTGGAGCGCGCCAAAGACAAGGACGACTCGTTCCGCCTCATGGGTTTTGGCCATCGCGTCTACAAGAACTACGACCCACGCGCCGCGGCGCTGAAGGACTCGGCGCACGAGGTGCTCAAAGCCCTTGGTGCGCAGGACGAGCCGCTTTTGAAGCTGGCCATGGAGTTGGAGCGGATCGCGCTCGAAGATCCCTACTTTGTCGAGCGCAAGCTGTTCCCGAATGTCGATTTTTATTCCGGCATCATCCTACGGGCGATGGGCTTCCCAACCAGCATGTTCACCGTGTTGTTCGCCCTGGCGCGCACGGTTGGTTGGATCGCCCATTGGGGGGAAATGGTCGAAGACCCGAGCCAGAAAATCGGTCGGCCGCGCCAGCTCTACACCGGACCGCAGCAACGCGAATACGTGCCGGTGGGCAAGCGTGGCTAGGGTCCTTCGCAAGGACGAGGTCGGCGGCGGGACGCGCACACGACGCGTTCTCCGTCCGTTGACCCGTCGCCGGCATGTGAGCCGGCCGGCCAACGACAACAAGCCGTCGATCTGGTGGCGGGCGAAACGCTATCTGGTGCGCAGTGCCGCCGCCGGCGCGCTCGGTGCGTTGGTGTGGTCGATCATCAACAACTAGCCTGTTTTTCTAGGCTCGCTCGATAACTTCGATTTCGTAACCCTCCGGGTCGGCGATAAAGCCGATCACCGCGCCCCCTTTTCGAACCGCTTTGGGTTCTTGCAAGATGGCGACGCCATGTGTGCGGAACGTGTCGAACGCCTGATCGATATTCCCTGCGCCAATCGCAATATGACCGTAGCCTTGCCCCGCAACGGGATAGGGCTCCGCGCGGTCCCATTCGCGGCAAAGCTCGACCACCGTGGTATCGCCCTCGTCGCCGTAGCCGAGGAAACACAGGGTTTCCCGCTTCGGCTCGACATCGAAGCGGCGAAGGACCTTCATCCCTAGAACATCGGTATAGAACGCGATCATTCGGTCGAGATCCCTGACCCGCAGCATGGTATGGAGTAAGCGAAACGGTTGAGCGTCGGTTTGGGTCATACGACCTCGTTCTTCTTGAGCAGATTGATCACGACCTCGGCCGCGGCTTCGCTGGGGAGCTTTTCGCCTGGCCTCAGCATGTGGAGGGCGTCGATATAGGCTTGCCGTTGGGCGTCCCTAGCATTGGAGTCGGTTAAGAGCGTTGCCACGGCCGAGGTCAGTATGTCGGGGCGGCAGTCGCCGAGGATGTATTCGGGGATGGCGCGGCGCTCGAGCAAAATGTTGACCAACGACACGTGCTCGGTTTTGACCAAACGTTTGGCAATCGCGCCCGTGAGCCGATTGACATCGTAGGCGATGACGGCTGGGACGCCGGCAAGCGCAAGTTCTACCGACACGGTTCCCGATGCCGCCAAGGCGATTTCAGCGGCGGCAAAGGCATCGCGCCGGGCGTTTTCGCCGACCACGACAACCGGTTCGCCGGGCCAATCACCGACGGCTTGGTCGACCGCATCCCTCACATGTTCGACCGTAGGCGCGACGATGCGGAGCGATGGATGTGCAGCCACGAGACGCCGCACCGTTTCGCCAAAGATCGGTAAAAGCCGGTCGGTTTCACTGCGCCTGCTGCCTGGCAAGACAACAAGGATGGGCGTGTCTAGGGCGATGCTGTGGCGTTTGCGAAAGGATGCGGCGTCACCCGTCTGCGCGTTCTCCACGGCGGGATGACCGACGAAGGTCGTTGCGAGGCCAACCGACTCGAAGTACGGGGGTTCAAACGGCAACAAGGCAAGGAGATGGTCGAACAACGGCGCAATCTTCTTCGCCCGCCCCGGGCGCCAGGCCCAAACAGACGGCGCGACATAGTGGACGCGCGGTGTGTGCGAATCGATCAGTCGGCGTGCTAGTCGAAAGTTGAAGCCAGGCGCGTCGATGGTGACCAATACATCTGGACGTTCTTGGTGGACGCGCGCCGCGGTGTCGCGAATGTGACGCATGAGACGCGGAATTCTGGGAATGACCTCAACCAATCCCATAACCGCGAGGTCGTCGATCGGCACAGAGCTTCTTAGACCTTGGGCTGCCATCGCGGGGCCGCCGACGCCAACGAAGGTGACGCCGCGCATTCGCCGCTTCAGCGCCGCCATCAACGAGGCACCCAGTCGATCGCCCGAGGGTTCGCCGGCAACCAGCATGACTTTCGGGCTTGATGCGGTCACGGCACGTCTAGCGTTTGGTCCTCGACGAATGCAGTCACGAAGAGCCCATGCGCATCGGCTTTTTGCCTTAGCGCATCTTGGTCCATCACCAGTGCCGCATGCGCTTCGACGGCGATACCTGAAAGCTTGGCGTCGACGCACCGCCGGACAGTTTCCAGCCCGATCGAAGGTAAATCGACCCGGTCGTCTTGGCCGGGTTTGCGCATTTTGACCAGGACGCCGCCCGTCTCACCGTCGACGCCGGCGCAGCGGTCGATTAGCTTGTCGGTGCCTTCCGGTCCTTCGATCCCCAGCACGCGGCGGCGGCGGACGACGACGGCTTGGCCGATATCGTAGGGACCGAGGACGCGGAGCAGGTCTCGCGCGATCTGGATGTCGGCTTCGTCTTCCGCAGAAGGACTGGCCGAGCCGAATGCGCCGGGGCCGATTTGAAGGGCAGGCAACAGCGTTTCCGCGCCGACGACCGTGAAGCCTTCTTGCTCGAGAACGTCGGCTAACACGCGAAGTAGTGCGTCGTCGCCTTTGGCGCGCAGCAGTTTGGGCAGTAACCGGGTGGCCTTGAGGTCCAGCTTGAGTTGGTTGTAGGCGGGCCGGCGAAAATGCCCGGCCATCGTGACCTCTTCACATCCTGCGTCTTTCAGGGTGCGTAGGATCGTGCCGACCTTGCCGAGGTGGACGCAGGTATTGGGTGCGTCCGATATATGGGGATTGAAATTGTCGCCCTCGAAAGTGATGACATGAACACCTCGGCCTTGCGTATTGCAGGACTCCACAAGGCGCCGGGGAAGAGGCCCTGTGCCCGCGAGAATCCCGACCTTAGCCGGCACGTTCAGCTTCGGGTTGGCAGATCGAACGCGTGGAGTCGGATTGGATGAAGCTGACGATTTCTATCACCACCGCGTTTTCCCTAAAGAGCTTGGCGACATCGGCGAGCCGTTCCTGCAAGGTGCCTTCGGGCGCGAACAGTAAACGGTAGGCGTGACGCAAATCGTGGATCGCCTGGCGATCGAAGCCACGCCGTTTGAGACCGATGATATTGAGTCCCGAAAGGTGCGCGCGATTGCCGGTGACCGAGCCATAGGGGATGACATCGTTTTCCACGCCCGTCATACCACCAACCATGGCATGCGCACCGATCCGAACGAATTGGTGCACCGCGGACAACCCGCCGAGAATTGCGGAGTCGCCGACTTCGACATGGCCCGCCAACGTTGCGTTGTTGGCGAAGATGACGTTGTTGCCGACCTTGCAATCGTGCGCCACGTGGGCACCCGCCATGATCAAGCAATTGTCACCGACTTGGGTGAGCAACCCGCCCCCCTCGGTACCGGGGTTGAGGGTCGCGTTCTCTCGGATGACGACATTTTCGCCGATCACAAGCCGCGATTCTTCGCCGCGATATTTGAGGTCCTGCGGCTGCAGTCCGACCGCTGCGAAGGGAAACACCGTTCCGCCCGGCCCCAGCGTCGTGATGCCGTCTAGAACCACGTGGCTCTTAAGGGTGGTTCGGTCTCCAACTTGAACTTTGTCACCGACGACGCAATAGGGGCCGATGGTGACCCCCTCCCCGAGTTCGGCACCTCTAGCGACAATGGCAGTTGGGTGAACGTCGGTCACGCCAAGGAGCCTCCATCGTCTTCGCGAATCATGGCGGCGAACTCCGCCTCCGCAACGACGTTGCCATCTACCTTTGCGGTGGCTTGGAACTTCCAAACCGGGCCGCGGTTGCGCACTTTGACCACTTCGACCCGCATGGCATCGCCAGGTACCACCGGGCGCCGGAACCGGGCGCCGTCGATCGACATGAAATAGACCAGCTTGCCTTCGGCATCCGGGCCGAGGGTGTACACGACCAGGACGGCAGCCGTTTGCGCCATCGATTCCACAATCATGACGCCCGGCATGACGGGATGGTTCGGAAAATGGCCACGAAACTGCGGCTCGTTGATCGAAACGTTCTTGATCCCGGTGGCGGATTGGTCGGGCACGATGTCGACGACGCGATCGATCATCAGCATGGGATACCGATGGGGAATCATCTCCACGATACGGGAGATGTCGGCCGTATTCGCATTATTTGGGGGCACGTCTTCAGCCATGGTTCCTGTTCCTCTTTTTCGCCAAGCGGCTCAAGGTCGCCACCTTGATCCGCCAATCACGTACTGGTACCGCGGGAAAACCCCCGTAAGTGCCCGGTTCGAGTAGGTCATGGGTTACACCGGATTTGCCGGCAAGCGTGATGCCACTGGCCACATTTAGATGGCCAGCTAACCCCACCTGGCCCGCCATCACAACGTAGTCGCCAACCCTCGTACTGCCGGAAATACCGACCTGCGCCGCAAGGACGCACCCTTTTCCTAGCACGACATTGTGGGCGATCTGAACGAGGTTATCGAGGCGACAATGATCGCCGATAACAGTGTCGGGCCCTGCCCCGCGATCGATCGTGGTGTTCGCACCGATGTTGACGTCGTTGCCGATCATCACGCGACCGAGTTGGGGGACCGCGACAAAACCAGGCGGATTAGGGGCAAACCCAAAACCGCATTGGCCGATGCGGACCCCTGCCCCGATTTCAACCCGGTCGCCAACGATCGCATGGGTGATCGTCGCGGCATGATGGATGGTGCATTGGCTACCGATCACGACACCACGGCCGATGCAAACGTTCGGCCCGATGACAGTCCCCTCGCCGATTTCCGCGTTTGGGCCGATCGAAGCACCGGGAGCGATGACGCAGTCCTTCGCGATCTGCGCGGTCGGGTGAAGAATCGGGCCCTCGGGATCGACCGGTAAGGCGGACTCTGTCGGGTAAAAGATTCTGGCCGCTTGGGCAAACGCCAAGTAAGGCGTTTTGGTCTCCAGGGGCACGGTTCCTTTCGGACAATGCTCGGTGTTCGACGGGTCGACAAAGCAAGCGCCGGCGCGCGTGGCCTTGAAGGCACCAAGGTACTTTGGGTTGTCGAGGAAGCTGATGTCGGTCGGGCCCGCAGTATCGATCGGCGCGACGTCTTGAAACTGTCTTTCGGCCGGGGCTCCCGAGAGATTCTCGACATCCAAACCTGCCAGGACGTCCCGTAGCGCGAACGGACCCTGGCGATCAAAGAACCGCGGATCCGCCATCGCTATTGTTGAGGCAGGTTGACCGTGATTTCGGGAAGGACTTCGTCCATTCGCGCGATGACGGCGGCCGTAATGTCGTATTGGTCAAGCGGCTGCACGAATGTCACTTGGCCTTGGTTCAAGACGAAGTTGATCCCTCGTTCGACGGCAATATCGCGGATAACCTTGCTCATTTGTTCGTTGATAGTTTGCTGCGCCTCCGCGGTCGCTTGCTGAAGCTGGCGCCCGATTTGCTGAAACTCGCGTTGGGCAAGGTCGACCTTTTCTCGAAACTTAGCCTCTTCGGCGCGGAAGGCGTCCGGCGCAAGGATGGACCGGCGGCGTCCAAGCTCCTGTTCTTCCTGGCGCAACTCGTCTTCACGTTCGCGAATCCGGCCTTCGACGGTCGTCCGGAACTGGTCGACCTTCTGTCCTGCTGCGATTGCCGCCTTCGTCTTTTGTCCGACCTCTTGCAGGTTTACGAAGCCGATGACGGTTCCAGCCGGTGCTTGTTGGGCTTCGGCGGCATTCGGAAGGACGGTGCCGAGTGTCGCTAGCGATAGGCCGAGGGCAACACAACCTGTCTTCAGGAAGTTCATCATAGAACGCATCATCAATTCGACCTTAGAACCTTGTGCCAAAACTAAAGAAGATATTTTGGGTTTGATCCAGCCTTTCCTTGCGAAGGGCCGTTGCGTAGTCGATCCGGAAGGGGCCGAAGGGCGATTTCCAGGCAAAACCAACCCCGGTCGATACGCGGACCGACCCGACGTCGAACAGCGGCGACGTCCTGGCATCGTCGATTTTGGCAAGGCTGCCGGCTTGGGTGAAGGCCACGCCGTTTACTCCGAGTTCAGGTGGGAGACCTATAGGAAACCGAACCTCCGCCGTGCCGACATAGAACACGTTCCCGCCCAAGGAATCGCCAGAGTTCTTGTCCCTAGGCCCGACCCCGGCAGGTTCGAACCCCCGGAAGTTGTTTCCGCCGACGAAAAAGCGATCGCCAATTTCGACATCTTCGCCGATGCCCACGACGAAGCCCTGCTGGACGCCGATCGAGCCGACTATATCGTCGCGAAACGGGTAAAAGGTTTCGTAGTTGATCGTATTCTTAAAATAACGCTTGGTGCCGCCGAACCCCGCGAGGGTTTGCTCCGCCGTGACACGGTAGCCTTCGGTGGGGTCGATGATGTCGTCACGTAAATCATAGATCAGCGCATGCGAAACCGACGACGTGATGTCCGTTCCCGCCTGTTGAGCAATAAATGTCGAGACATCGTCCGCTACATTTTCGATGGTGTCTTCGCGCAAGGTGTACGTCAGTCGTTGGCGCAAGTTCTCGGTAAGCGGATAGCCTAACCGAAGCGCAAACCCGAGTTCCTTTTGGTCGAACGAACTCTCGCTTTGCAGGTCGGTGGTTTGCCGAAAGATATCGAATCCCGCGTCGACATCGCGCTCCAGAAAAGCCGGCTCGGTGAAGGAGAGGTCGATCTCTTGGGTCCGACCGGATATCGAGATACCTGCCCGTAAATCCTGACCACGGCCAAGCAGGTTCCTCTCCCTGATCGAAATATCGCCGATCGGGCCGTCCGTGGTCGAGAAGCCGAGCCCAAAGCTGAGCTCGCCCGTCGATTGTTCTTGGACCTCGACGTTGATGATCGATCGATCCGGCGAGGTGCCGGCTTCACGCGAAATTTGGACGTCCCTGAAGAAACCGAGGCCCCGCACGCCGCGGCGCGACGCTTGAAGCTTGCCGGTATCGAAGGCATCGCCTTCGGCAAGTTTGAACTTGCGTCGGATGACTTTGTCGAGCGTCCGGACGTTGCCGGTGATGTTGATCCGCTCGACGTAGACACGGGGGCCCTCGTTCATTTCGAAACTGATATCGATCACGTTAGCTTCGCGATCGATATTCAGACGCGGTCGGATATCGACAAAGGCGTAACCGAGCTGACCGACGCTGAAACTGAGGTCCTCGATGGCGAGCTCGATTTTATCGGCGTCGTAGGTGTCGCCCTTCTCGATCTCAACCACGCCTTGGAGTTGATCCGGCGTCAGATCGCGCACCGTTGATTCGACTGTGATGTCTCCGACCTTGAAGCGCGCCCCTTCTTCGACGGCAACGGTTACGTAGAACCCTTTCCGATCAGGCGATAGATCCGCGTTCACCGAGACGACGCGGAAATCGGCATAACCTTCGCTTAGGTAGAACCGGCGTAAAAGTTCGCGATCGAATGTAATGCGGTCCGGGTCATAGGTGTCGCTGGTGCTCAAGAAACGATAGAAACGTGATTCTTTGGTGGCGATCTGGCCGCGCAACTTGCGATCGGAAAACGCCTGGTTGCCGATGAAATTAATGCGTCTGATCCCGGTAACCGGTCCTTCGTTGATTTCGAACACCAAATCGACCCGGTTCTGCTCCAACTGGATCACTTTCGGTTCGACGGTCGCGGCAAAACGACCACTGCGACGATAGACCTGTAAGAGGCGCTGGACATCGGCTTGGACCCGGGCGCGGGTAAAGACGACGCGAGGGCGGAGTTGGACTTCCGGTTCCAACACCTCGGTGCGAATTTTGCGATTGCCTTCAAACTTCAGCCGGTTGATCACCGGACTTTCAACGACGCTCACGACGAGCGTGGTGCCTTGCCGCCGCAAGGTTACGTCGGAAAAAAGTCCCGTTGCGAACAATGCCTTGAGCGCTCGGTCGACATCGGCGTCGGTCACGAAGGTGCCCGGTGCGATGGGTATGTACGAGGTGACGGTACCGTCCTCGACGCGCTGGTTGCCGATCACCTCGATCCGGTCGACGACTTGGGCCAAGGCGGGCACTACCGTGGCGCCAAAAAGAAAGGTCGCTGCGACGAATGCACGCGCTAAAGAACCGAACACGGGCCCGCCTCTAACCGAACAAGCCGCTGACAAATCCAAATACATCAAGCCGATACTTCAGATCGTTAAAAGTGGCGAAGACAAAGATCGCGATGACCACAAGCATGCCCAATCGCATGCCGAATTCTTGCGCCCGGTCGCTCAAAGGTTTTCCGCGCAACGCTTCGGCACAGTAGAACAAGAGATGGCCGCCATCTAGGAGCGGGATCGGAAAAAGATTGAAAAGTCCAAGCGCCACGGAAATGACCGCGGCGAGGTTGATCAGGCCTACCACGCTGACGCGCGCAACCTCTGACGTAACGACAGCGATACCGATGGGGCCGGATAATTGATCGGCGCTGGCATTGCCGGTCACGACATCCCCAAGGTAGACGAGGGTCGTCTCCACAACCCCATAGGTCGAGGCAACCCCCAGCCAGATCGACGCAAGAGGACCTTGGCGTTCGAGCTGCCCGGCCGGTCCGCGAATTCCGATGACGCCGATCGTCTGTGTGCTGCCGAATACCTCTCGCTCGGTTGGCGTGGGCGTGATGTCCAATTGCAGCAAGCGTTCGCCCCGGCGCACCTCGACCATGATCGGCTGCCCCGGTCGGGGCTGAACGTAGGCCTGGAGTTCTTGAAACCGTTTGATTCTCTTGCCATCGAGCGCGGTGACTACGTCACCCGCCTCGATCCCCGCCGCCTGCGCCGCACCCTGCGGCATGACATCGACGACCAACGGTTCGCTGATCGGGCGGCCGAATGTTGCGAACATCACGGCAAAGATGACGATCGCGAGAAGGAAGTTGGCGACCGGCCCTGCGACCACGACCGCCGCACGCTGCGATAGCCTTTTGTGGTGGAAGCTTACCGCCCGTTCCTCGGCGGTCATTTCATCGAGCCCCTCTCCCTCTGCGCTGGTGGCGCCGGCGTCACCAAAGAACTTCACGTAGCCGCCCAACGGAATCCAACTAATCCGCCAACGTGTCCCATGTTTGTCGTGCCATCCAAAGACCTCACCTCCGAAACCGATGGAGAAGGTGTCGACACGCACGCCGTTCCAGCGTGCCACCAGGAAGTGACCGAGCTCGTGGAAAAAGACCACTACAGTAATGACGGCCAAGAACGGAATGATCCTTAGAGCCGCCTCCGCAACGAAATCCATTTTTAGTTTCCACCCCGCGCGTTAAGGATTTGATGCGCAACCTGGCGTGCCTCGGCGTCGAGCGCGACGACATCGGACAACGATCCCGGCGTCTGCGCATCCATCGTTTCCAACGTGCGTTCGACCGTCGAAACAATTCCCATGAATCCGATACGCTCCTCCATGAAAGCCGCTACTGCGACTTCGTTGGACGCGTTAAGAATGGTCGGCGCCCCGTTGCCGGCTGCGAGCGCGTCACGGGCTACGCGCAAGGCCGGAAAACGTATGAGATCAGGCTTCTCGAAGGTCAGCTTGGCGATCTCAGCTAGGTCGAGGCGGTTTGACGGTGCCGTCATGCGTTCGGGCCAGGCCAAGGTGTAGGCAATCGGCGTGCGCATGTCGGGAGTGCCGAGTTGGGCCAGGACCGACCCGTCGACGTATCCCACCAAGCTGTGCACGATCGATTGCGGATGAACGAGAACCTCGATGTCGTTCACCGGCATGTCGAAGAGATAATGCGCCTCGATGAGCTCAAGGCCCTTGTTCATCATTGTTGCCGAATCGATCGAGATTTTGGCGCCCATGTCCCAGTTCGGATGGGCCGTCGCTTGTTTGGGGGTGACGTCGGCCAAATCCTCGAGCGGGGTCTGCCGAAAAGGCCCACCCGAGGCCGTGAGGATGATGCGTTCGATCGCGGCTCGGCCCTCGAAGTCGAAGACTTGGTAGATGGCGTTGTGTTCGGAATCAACCGGCAAGACGGTAGCACCGTGGCGTTTTACTTCGGATAGAAAGACATCGCCCGCGGTTACGAAGCATTCCTTGTTCGCGATCGCCAGAATCGCGCCTTGTTTCGCCGCCGCGATGGTCGGTGCAAGGCCGGCCGCACCGACAATGGCCGCCATCACCCAGTCGGTCGGTCGCGATGCGGCAGCAACAAGCGAGGACGGGCCGGCGGCAACCTCGATATTGGTGCCCGCCAAGGCGTCTTTCAGCGTTTGATAATGTGCCGGGTCGGCGATCGCTGCGACTTCGGGCCGGAATTTCTTGGCTTGCTCGACAAGGGCTTCAACGTTGCGATGCGCGGTCAGGGCGACGACTTGAAAGGCGTCCGGATTCCGCGCGATCAGGTCGAGGGTATTGCAACCAATCGACCCGGTGGCGCCGAGCACCGATACCCGTCGCGGGGCTGTGGCGGTTCTCGGTTCGGCTAGGGCCATATCAGGGCGCTTCCCTTGTTTAGCAAGGCAATTGCGGCGGCTGCGGGCAGAACAAGCAGGAGACCGTCAATTCGGTCGAGAATGCCCCCGTGGCCGGGGATCAGGGTACCTGTATCCTTCACGCCGTAGTAGCGCTTGACCGCAGATTCTGCGAGATCACCGAATTGCGACACGATCGAGAGCCCGACACTCAGCGGGATCATGATCCCCAAGGTTGCCTTCTCGCGCAGTGCCGCCGTGACGGCCCCCACAATGGCCGCCGCGACGACCCCGGCCACGGCACCCGACCAGGTCTTGTTGGGACTGATTCGGGGCCATAGCTTGGGCCCCCCGATGCTTTTGCCGACGAGAATCCCGGCAATGTCGGTGGCCCAAACGATCAGCAGCAGCCAAATCAGAACCATGACCCCCGCCTCATCGCGACGCATCCAGATCAACGCAATCATCGGGAGCGCCAGATAGAGGATGCCGAGCCCGGACCAAATCGGTGTGCCGCCTCGAACGGCGGCGTATCCTGCCACCAAGGCGATCCCAACGACCATGGCGCCGAGAGCCACGTCGTATAACTCAAGCCCGGCCAGGACGGAGGCCATCAAGACGATCAATGCGTGAAGAATGGCAATGGTGCCGGGCAGACCCGGACCACCGCTGAGTCGATCCCATTCGTTGGCTGCTAAGACACCGGCAACGGCGACCAGCGCGACGGTCGACCACCCGCCCGCATAGACAGCGGCAAGCGCAACCGGTGCCAACACCACGGCAGACGCAATTCTCAGCCGCATGGACTCGCCCAGCAATGCGACGCCCTATGCGCTTGTCGCGCCGTAACGGCGTTCGCGTTTGTGGTAGTCCTCGATGGCTTTGGCCAAATGCTCTTGGGTGAAGTCGGGCCACAACGTTTCGACAAACGACAATTCGCAATACGCAGATTGCCACAGCAAGAAATTGCTTAAACGCTGCTCACCGCTTGTCCGAATGATGAGATCGGGATCGGGAATGTCGGCTGTGGTGAGGTGCGAGGCAAAAACCTGCTCGGTGATGGCGTCGGCGTCGAGGCGCCCTTGTTTAACTTCATTTGCCAGAAAACGCGCTGCGCCGACGATTTCGTTTCGCGCACCGTAGTTCAGCGCGATAACGAGATTTAGGCCGCTATTCTCGCGGGTCCGTTCCTCGGCGCCGTTGATGAGGTCTTGAATATCCGGGGGCAAGGCTTCGTGATCGCCGATGAACCGAACGCGCACATTGTTGCTGTGAAGATCGGCCAATTCGTGTTTGACGTAGACCCGAAGGAGCCCCATCAGGTCATTGACCTCCGACTGGGGGCGTTTCCAGTTTTCTGAAGAGAACGCATACAGTGTCAGGTACCGAACCCCCAATCGATTACACCCCTCGACGGCCTCCCGCACCGCCTCAGCGCCACGTTGGTGGCCGGCAAAGCGAGGCAGGCCGCGCCCCGTGGCCCACCGTCCGTTACCGTCCATGATGATGGCGACATGGACTGGTGGGGCCGCAGGTTCGTCAAAGGCGGGCGCGAGGGGCATTAGACCTGGGTGATCTCGGCTTGCTTATGGGCGAAAATCTCGTCGATTTCGCTGATGGTTTTGTCGGTCATCGTTTGCACCTCGTCGGCATAGACCTTGTGGTCGTCTTCGGACAACTCACCTGACTTCTCGGATTTTTTGAGTTCGTCCATGCAATGTCGGCGCACGTTGCGAACCGAAACGCGGGCTTGTTCGGCATACTTGCCTGCAATCTTGGCCATTTCTAGGCGGCGCTCTTCGGTGAGTTCCGGAATAGGCACGCGAACGAGTTGGCCATCGGCGGCCGGGTTCAGGCCCAAGCCGGAGTCGCGAATGGCTTTTTCAACGGCGCTCACCATGGATTTGTCCCAGACTTGAACGCTAATCATCCTGGGCTCCGGGACGCTGACAGTCCCTACCTGATTGAGCGGCATATCACTGCCGTAGGCATCGACTTTTATAGGGTCGAGGAGACTGGCAGAAGCGCGCCCCGAGCGAAGGCCGCTGAATTCTTGTTTGAGAACTTCGACGGCGCCGTGCATGCGGCGCTCGAGATCATCAAGATCCGGCTCGGACATTCTTGCCTCCCGAAATAATGCCAGTCTCGGCGGTGCTGGAGATCGTCGTACAGTCTCCTTCGCCACGGACAACCTGGGCGAACGCCCCAGGATTGTGGATGTTGAGCACGAGAATAGGAATATCACTATCGCGTGCCAATGTGATGGCGGCGGCATCCATCACCCTGAGGTCCTTTGCGAGCACCTCAAGGTAGGAGAGCGACTCGTACCGTTCCGCAGAGGGGTCCGTACTGGGGTCAGCGGTATATACGCCATCCACCTGGGTCCCCTTCAACAATGCTTCGCAGCCCATTTCGGCGGCGCGCAACGCAGCGGCGGTATCGGTCGTAAAATAAGGATTTCCGGTGCCAGCGGCGAAAATCACCACCCGCCCCCGCTCCAGGTGGCGAATTCCGCGTCGGCGAATATAAGGTTCACAGATAGATTGCATCGGAATGGCCGACATGACGCGCGAGGGCGCCCCGCGGTCTTCAAGCGCATGCTGCATCGCTAAAGCGTTAATGACGGTCGCCAGCATGCCCATGTAGTCGGCGCCGGCGCGCTCCATGCCTTCTTTTGCCGCTGCCGCTCCACGAAAGATGTTGCCGGCGCCGATGACAAGGCAGACCTCGACGTCCATTTCGCGGACAGCATGAACTTCCGCGGCAATGCGATGAACCGTTTTCCAGTCGATCCCAAATTGCTGGTCGCCCATTAGGGCCTCACCGGACACCTTGAGCAGGACACGGCGATATTTAGGTGCGACGGTCATCGAGGGCACCGTTTGAAAACGTTGGGTCAAGAGCCAGCGGCAGAGGAATCCGCGCGGCCGTTCATCGGCGAACGATACACCAAATCTGGTACCTGAGAAACCTCAGGACACACTTTAAAGGGCGGGTGGACCCAGAAATTCGGCCGTTAGGCCCCCGCCGTGGCGGCGACCTCTGCGGCGAAGTCCGCCTCTTCCTTTTCGACGCCTTCGCCCAACTGAAAGCGCACGAACCCAGCAATCGAGATCGGCCCGCCAGCATCTTTGGCGGCGGCTTCGACGACCTTGGAAACGCGGGTTTCGCCGTCGATCACGAAGACTTGGTCGAGGAGACACACCTCTTCGAAGTACTTGCGAAGGCGGCCTTCGATCATCTTTTCGATAATGTTGTCCGGTTTCCCCGATTCGCGGGCCTGTTCCACCAGGACGGCTCGTTCTTTCTCGACGTAACCGGCATCGAGGTCGTCGCGCGATAGCGCCAACGGCGAGGCCGCGGCGATATGCATGGCGATCTGCTTGCCGAGTTCGGCAAGCTTGGCCTCGTCGCCTTCGGACTCCAGGCCCACGATCACGCCGATACGACCCAAACCCGGAGCGAGGGCGTTGTGAACGTAGCTGGTGACAACCCCATTGCCGACCTCGACCGCTTCGCTCCGACGCAAGGTCATGTTCTCGCCGATCGTCGCAATTTGATGGGTAATCTCATCCTCGACGTTGCGTTCGGAGTTGGGAAACGGCGCGGCCTTTAGCGAGACAAGATCGCCCTTGTTCTCCAGCGCAATGGCGGCGAGGGTCGTCACGATCTGCTGGAAGGTTTCGTTGCGCGCCACAAAGTCGGTCTCGGCGTTGAGTTCGACAGCGGCGCCCACCTTGCCCGCAGTCGCGACACCCACGAGCCCCTCGGCCGCCACACGTCCCGCTTTCTTGGCTGCCGCGGCCAGACCTTTGGTGCGCAGCCAATCGACCGCCGCCTCAATGTCGCCGTCGGACTCGGTAAGCGCTTTCTTGCAATCCATCATGCCCGCGCCGGTGCGCTCGCGCAGGTCCTTGACCAGTTTAGCGGTGATCTCTGCCATCTTAATCTCCGGTAGTAACTTTCGTTACTATTGTTCTGTTTTTAAAGTGTAATTAGCTTTGGGCAGGCGCTGCATCCGGGGCAGGCTCGACGGTCGGCAACTCTTCGACAGGAACCTCTTCGGCAGCGCCAACATCCTCGCCACGGGCCGTCATTTCGACCTGAATACCGTCAAGAACGGCACCGGAAAGCAGCTCCAGATAGAGGTTGATGGCCCGCAGGGCATCGTCGTTACCCGGTACCGGATAGGTGACGTGCTGGGGGTCGCAGTTGCTGTCGAGGGTGGCCACAACGGGGATACCCAACTTCACGGCCTCTTCCACCGCAATCTCTTCTTTGTTGGTGTCGATGATCACGAGGATATCCGGCAGACCGCCCATGTCTTTGATCCCACCGAGCGCGCGTTCGAGTTTGTCGCGGTGGCGGGTAAGGCTGAGGGTTTCCTTTTTGGTCAGGCCGGTGCCGCCCTCCTCCAACTGCGCTTCGATCTCGCGCAGCCGTTTGATGGACACCGAGATGGTTTTCCAATTGGTCAGCATGCCACCGAGCCAGCGATGGTCCACGTAGTACTGTCCGCAGCGCTTGGCCGCTTCACGAATGGCTTCGGAGGCTTGGCGCTTGGTACCGACAAACAAGATACGACCGCCGCCCGCCGCAATATCGCGGACGGCCTGCATCGCAGCATACATCATGGGCACCGTCTGCTGGAGGTCGAGAATGTGCACGCCGTTGCGTTCGCCAAAGATGTAGGGCTGCATCTTCGGGTTCCACCGACGGGTCTGGTGGCCAAAATGAACGCCGGCTTCAAGCAGCTGACGCATGGTAAACGTGGGGATCGCCATGGTTTTCTTCTCCGGTTAGTCCGCCGCAGGTCTTGAGCCCGGCAAATGCCGGACACCGGAGCGGCTCGAGCTATGTGTGGTGCTGAACCGCGAACCTGCGTGAGGGGTTAAGGTGTTTACGCGGGCGGTTGATACCGGCCTGGAGGCGAATTAGCAAGGCCTCCGAGGGGTTTTTTCCGCCAAAACCGGCTAGATTCGGCGCGGCAGCAAGCTGGGAGTGGGAAATGGCGCAAACACAGGTCAGGCTGACTCAACGGGGCCGTGCCGGAATGCAGTTTTTAGGGCAGTTGCGGGGAATTGCCTCTGCCGGGTTGCGTGACCAGGCGCGCCAGGATTTCGAGCAGGATACCGACGGCCAGGCTCTGAGCGCGACGGCGGCGACCATGGCGGACGCGCCGTATCGCGCCTGGATGAAGCTGGTCCGCGAGGCGAGCCGGGTTGCTGCCCGGTCGGACGCCTACCGCTTCGAGCGTTTCTACCAGTACATGGGCGGCCACGAGATTTTCGTGCGCGGGATTTGCGCTGTTGAGGAATGCCGGGAGGAAATCGAACGGGCTCGAGCCGAAGCGCGCGATGATGAACAGGACGATGGCACGACGCTTGACCTAGTCCCGGGGTTACCTGAGCCGCGGTATTTCCCGGTCGAGTGGCACACACAGCCCGGCGGGTGGGACGGTTACGATCTCTATGGCGAGGTCTTCCAATATGCCTTTGGGCCCAATGTGTTTCGCTTTGGCGGCTATGCGGTCGTCGAACCCGGCCAACAGACCCGGTATGCCCGCGAAGAACCGTTCGGAGAGTTGCCGCCTGGCGAATATCGACGGATCTATGAGGTCGGCTGCGGCACCGGCGGGTCGTTGTTCTCGGCGCGCGCCGTGTTTCCCGATGCTGAGTTGATCGGATCGGACCTCTCCGAAACGCAACTACGCCATGGATATCGGCTGAGCCGGCGGGTCGGTGCCGGCATTCAATTCAAGCAACGCCTGGCCCATGACACGAAAGAGGCCGACGACAGCATCGACGCCGCGATCAGTTTCGCCTTTTTCCACGAATTGCCGCGCCACGAGACGTTGCGGGTGCTTGAGGAAATGTACCGGATCTTACGACCGGGCGGGTCGATGATCATCGTCGACCCACCGCCGTTCAAAGAGGTCGACCTTTTCCAGTCGGTGATTATGGACTGGGAGTCGCTGCATCACGGCGAGCCGTATTTCAGTGTCTCATGTGCGTCGCATTGGGCATCCGAGATGCGGAAGATCGGGCTCGAGAACGTCCGGGAAAAAGCGTTCCACGAGCGCAACAAGTACCCCTATGTCACGGTTGGGACAAAACCGGGCGGGCGCGATGAGTAATTCGAAGGGCGACAAGTTTTTCGATGCGCCATACGTCGACGAACTGCTGCGGATGAACACCGAACTTCTCGCCGAGTTATGGATCGTCAAAGACCGGCTGTTGGTGCTGGAGCAGGTTCTTTGCGAAAAGCTCGACATCGATCGTGACGACATCGATCGCTTCGTGCCGGATTCGTCGTTTGCCGAAGAACTGGACCGGGAGCGCGAGATCATGATGAAGAAGGTCATGCATGCGCCGTTTGCCGAGGAAGACCGCCGCGTGGAGACGATCCTGCAGACCTATTTCGGAAAGAAGCAGGGCTCGTCCGAATAGGCCGGCTGGCGTCTAGATTTCTTGCAGACGTGCGATGCCGGCGACGTGGGCAAGTTCGGCACGGATTTCCGGCGTGATCTTGAAGCCGCCGGGAAGGTCGACGTCGACCTCGCGGAGCTGATCTTCGAGCAACATGTGCAAGCAAACCCGTCCCCTCCCCTTCGCCGCCGGCCCGAGATGACGGCGGATATCGTCGACGACGGCGGGATTCTTGGCCGCCTCGGCCTTGAGGAAGATTTCCAACCCGACGTCGCTGAGCGCTGCGGCGTCATCGAGCAACTGGACTCCTTGTGTCGTGAGTCGGATCTGGCCATCGTCCAATTTGGCATCAACGGCCAGCAAGATTTTTTGTCCGGGCTCAAGCGAATCCCGATGGGCATCCAATATTTCGGAGAACACGGTGACTTCGAAAGCGCCCGTCGCATCGGACAGTTGCACGAATGCGAATTTTTTGCCGCGGGCGGAGGTGCGTTCTTGGCGGCCCTCGACGCTGCCCGCAAGATTGACGCGTTTCGTTTCACCGTTCAGTCGGTTTTCAAGATCGGCGTAACGGGTCACCCCGAGGCGATCCAGGGTCACGCCGTAACTGTCGAGCGGGTGGGCGGAGAGATAAAAACCGATCGCTTCAAACTCTTGATGAAGGACTTCCATCTCGCGCCATGCCGCTACGTCGGGCATCTGGAGGCCGCTCTCCTCGGCGGGCATCTCGCCAAATAGATTGGATTGGTTGCTAACGCGCTCTTCGGCGGCCAACGACGCGTGACGCATGATCAGATCGGCCGCGGCGTGAACCTGCGCCCGATTGGGATTGATCGAATCGAAGGCGCCGCACCGCGCGAGGTTTTCCATCTGTCGTTTGTTGACGTGTTGCGGATCGAGCCGTTCGGCGAAATCGAGGAGCGACTTGAACGGACCATTCGCGTCGCGCTCGGCCACGACCGCCTCCATCGCTTGCTTGCCGACGTTTTTTACCGCGGCGAGCGCGTACCGGACGGCCCCCTGCCCCTCGTGCTGTTCGACTTTGAAGTTGGCGCCCGATTTGTTGATGTCGGGCGGCAAGAGGGTGATGCCGGAGCGCACGACTTCTTTGCGGAATACGTTGAGTTTGTCTGTGTTGGCAAGCTCAAGGCCCATCGATGCTGCGAAGAACTCGACGGGATGGTTCGCCTTGAGCCAGGCCGTCTGGTAGGCGACGAGCGCGTAACCCGCGGAATGCGCTTTGTTGAAGCCGTAGCCAGCGAATTTGTCGACCAGGTCGAAGACATACTCAGCGCGGCCCTTATCGACCCCGCGTTCGACCGCACCGTCGACGAAGATCGCTCGCTGGGCCGCCATTTCCTCTTTGATCTTTTTGCCCATGGCGCGGCGCAAGAGGTCAGCCTGACCCAGTGTGTAGCCGGCAAAGACCTGGGCGATTTGCATTACCTGTTCTTGGTAGATGATGACGCCGTAGGTATCGCGCACGACCGGTTCGATCGTCTCATGGAGAAACTCCGGTTGCTCGCGACCGTGCTTGCAAGCGATGTATTTCGGGATGTTTTCCATCGGGCCCGGGCGGTAAAGCGCCACGAGTGCGATCAGATCCTCGATATTGTCCGGCACGGCCTCACGCAAGAGGTCGCGCATCCCGCTTGATTCAAACTGGAAGACGCCAATCGATTCCGCGCGTTGCAGCATCTCATAACTGCGCTCGTCGTCGAGCGGGATGGTCTCGATCGCCACTTCGATTCCCTGCTCGGCCAATAGTTTTTGCGCGTGATCGATCACCGTGAGGGTTTTTAGGCCGAGGAAATCGAACTTCACCAGGCCCGACATCTCGGCGTATTTCATCGAGAACTGCGTGACCGGCATGTCCGAGCGCGGATCGCGGTAAAGCGGTACCAGCTCTTCAAGCGGTCGGTCCCCAATCACGACACCGGCGGCATGGGTCGAGGCGTGTCGGTACAGACCTTCCAGTTTCATCGCGACGTCGAGCAACTTATCCACGCCGTCTTCGTTGATCCGCATATGCTGGAGGCGCGGTTCGTCGTCGATGGCCTCACTTAGTTTGACGGGATTGGCGGGGTTGTTCGGCACCATTTTGCAGATGCGGTCCACCAGTCCGTACGGCAATTGGAGAACCCGCCCAACGTCGCGCAACGCCGCGCGCGCTTGCAACGTCCCGAAAGTGATAATCTGCGCCACCCGGTCGCGACCGTATTTGTCTTGGACGTAGTCGATCACCTCGTCCCGCCGGTCCTGGCAGAAGTCGATGTCGAAATCCGGCATTGAGATCCGGTCCGGGTTCAGAAAACGTTCGAAGATCAAACCGAAGCGGAGCGGATCGAGGTCGGTGATGGTCAAAGCCCACGCCGTGACGGAGCCGGCCCCCGATCCACGTCCGGGCCCGACCGGAATGCCGTGTTCTTTCGCCCATCGGATGAAATCGGCGACGATCAGGAAGTAGCCCGCAAATCCCATCTCGATGATGACGGAAAGTTCGAAGTCGAGCCGTTCTTGATATTGCGTCGCGTTTTTCTCGCGCTCCGCAGCAGGCATCGTCGCGGTGTACACGGCCTGTTCGAGACGCAGTTTCAACCCTTCGGTCGCCTGGGTGCGCAGGATATCGGATTCGTCGGCATCACCCGAGAAGGCCGGCAAAATCGGATCGCGTGTCGGCGACATGACGGCACAGCGCTGAGCGATCACCAGCGTGTTCTTGATGGCTTCGGGTAAGTCCTTGAACAGCATCGCCATTTCGTCCGGCGACTTGAAACGATGCTCGGGCGTCAACTGGCGCCGGTCGCCCTCGCTGACGTAGTTGCCGCCAGCAACGCATAGTAAGGCGTCATGCGCCTCGAACATGGCAGCATCGGAAAAATACGCTTCGTTTGTCGCGAGGAGCGGGATGTCGTGTTTATAGGCAAGTTCGACAAGAGCGGTTTCGATCTTGTGCTCTCGCCCGAGACCGTGGCGCTGGACTTCAGCGTACAGTCGATCGCCAAAAGCCTCCAAGAGATGTTGCAGGATGGCCTCCGCAGCATCGATCTGACCGCCGTCGAGGAGTGGCCCGAGCGGCCCTTCGGGTCCGCCCGTCAGGGCAATCAAACCGTCGGCATGACGCGCGAGCGTCGCGCTATCGACCTGCGCAGTTTCGCCGGGTGGCGTATCGAGATAGGAAATCGACGAGAGTTTGAGGAGGTTTTGGTACCCGGTGTCGTTCTGCGCCAACAGGACGACGCGGCGCGGTTCGCGGCGGCGCGTTTCTTGGGTGTCGGTCGTGAAATCGACCGCCAATGAAGTGCCGATGATCGGTTGAACGCCCGCCTTGGCGCAGGCGAGCGAAAACTCGAGACCGCCAAACAAATTGCCGGTATCCGTCATGGCGACGGCCGGCATTTTGAAGCGTCGGCAGAGGTCGGTGAGCGCCGACAACCGCAGCGCACCTTCAGAAAGCGAGTACGCGGTGTGAACGTGGAGGTGAACGAACGGCGCGTGACTCATCGCCGTAACGATTTCACAGCGCGGCGAGGCTGTCAGCCCATTTAGTAGGTGCTCGAACCAAATTCCTGTGGATTAATCCTGCACCAAAACGCCGTCGACGAGACGGACAATCCGGTCCATTCGCGCGGCGAGGGTTTCGTTATGCGTCGCGATAACGGCGGCGAGGCCGACTTGCGCCACCAGAGTCTGCAGTTGCCCAAAGACTTGGTCGGCGGTCTTGGCATCGAGATTGCCGGTTGGCTCGTCCGCGAGAAGCACCGCGGGTTGGTTCGCCAGGGCGCGCGCAATGGCGACCCGTTGTTGTTCGCCGCCCGACAAACGGGCCGGTCGATGTGCGGCGCGGTGTTCAACGCCCAAGCCCTCAAGCAGCGCCAAAGCACGCTCCTGCGCGACCCGACGCCCCTGCCCCGCAATGAGCTGTGGCAGGACGATGTTCTCTTGCGCCGTGAACTCTGGCAATAGGTGGTGAAACTGGTAAACGAACCCGAGGGTGTCGCGGCGCAATCGGGTGCGGTCGCGCTCGGAAAGGCCCTTGGCCGAACGCCCACCGACGATGACCTCACCGTCATCTGGCCTGTCGAGCAGGCCGGCCACCTGTAAAAAGGTCGACTTGCCGGCGCCCGACGGTCCAAGTAAGGCCACGGTTTCACCGATCTCGACGCAAAGCGAGGCGCCACGGAGAACGCTGATCGTTTCGCCGCCCTGTTCAAATATCCGGGTGATGGCGCGCAATTCGAGCGCCGCCACACCGGTTGTTTCTTGGGACTCCGCGGTCATTCGTAGCGCAACGCTTCGACAGGATCGAGGCGGGCAGCGCGCCAAGACGGATAGATCGTGGCCAATAGCGAGAGGCCCAGCCCCATTAGGACAACGGCGGTCACCTCGCTCCAGTCGATCTCGGCCGGAAGTTGCGACAGGAAGTAAACTTCGGCGGCGAAGAGGTTGGTGCCGGTCAGGCCCTCGAGCCACCTTTGGAGCGTGGCGATGTTGTCTGCAAACGCAACGCCCAACGCGAGACCGGACAGTGTGCCGACGATGCCGATACTCGCGCCGGCGAGGAAGAAGATCCGCATGACGCTGCCTCGGGTCGCGCCCATGGTGCGCAGAATCGCGATATCGCGGCCCTTGTCCTTCACCAGCATGATGAGGCTCGAAATGATGTTGAACGCGGCCACGAGGATGATCAGCGTTAGGATCAGAAACATGACGTTGCGCTCGACCTGGAGCGCGTTGAAGTAGGACGAATTGACTTGTTGCCAGTCGGTCAGCCGTTCGCGCCCGCTGGTGAACGGAAACAAGGTTTCGCGCGCTTGGTTGACCGCATCCGGGTCGTCGAGAATGACCTCGACCGCTGTAACGCTGTCGCGTTGTCTGAAATAAATCTGCGCTGCCTCGAGCGGCATGAAGATGAAGGTCGAATCGTATTCGAACATGCCGACATCGAAAATCGCGGCCATACGGTAGGTCCGCGATCGCGGGACCGTGCCGACCGGGGTCGAGGTGCCTTGCGGCGATATGAGGGTAACGGTGTCGCCCAGACCCACGCCGAGCCGATTGGCGAGCCGGCGCCCCACCACGATATCGTTGCGCGGATCAAGGCTTTCCAAGGAGCCCGCGATGATGCCGTCAGCCAGCACCTCGTGGCTCATCATGTCCGCAGGGCGCATGCCGCGCACCAAGGCGCCGGAAGCGAAGCGCTGAGAGGTGGCCATCACTTGCCCTTCGATGATCGGGCTGGCGCGGACGACCCCGCCAACGGCGGCAATGCGTGCGGACAGGTCATCGTAGTCTTCAAGCGGTGCGGCGACCCCTTGAACCAGGATGTGTCCGTTCAAGCCTAGAATTCGACCCAAGAGTTCGGCGCGAAACCCGTTCATGACCGAAAGCACGACGATCAGAGTCGCCACCCCCAGCGCAATACCGAGGAGCGAGAAGCCGGCGATGACCGAGATGAACCCCTCGGCGCGGCGCGCCCGGAGGTAGCGCATCGCCACCAGCCATTCGAACGCGCTGAACACGTTAGAGCGATCTCTTGGCGATGCGTCGCAACAAGCGGTTTACCCCGTGAGGTGCGCGAGGGCGGATTCGGGCGACAGTTCGTAGCGGTGCCCGGTCGCCCGGTTCTTGATTTCGACCACCCCGGATTTCAACCCGCGCGGCCCCACGACAACTTGGAACGGCAGGCCGATCAAGTCCATGTTGGCGAACTTGGCGCCAGCGCGCCCGTCGGTGTCGTCGTAAAGCACATCGAGGCCCGCCAATTTGAAACTCTCGTATAGGCCGGCCGCCGCCCGGTCGCAGTCCGCATCGCCCGATTTAAGGTTGATGAGACCGATATCGAACGGCGCCACCGGACCGGGCCAGATGATCCCATTTTCGTCATGGGATGCTTCGATGATGGCACCAACGAGGCGGGACACGCCGATCCCGTAGGATCCCATTTCTAAGGGGATCTGTTCGCCGTCTTGTGTGGTGACAACCGCCCCCATGGCCTCGGAGTACTTGGTGCCGAAGTAGAAGATGTGCCCGACCTCGATCCCGCGTGCGGTAACCTGGCGGTCGGTCGGGACTTCCGATTCGAAGCGGGATGGGTCGTGCATCTCGTCGGTCGCCGCATAGCGCGATGTCCAAGCATCAACCTCTGCCTGCAAGTCGCCTTCGAGGTCGACGGCGTCCTTCAGCACATCGCGCTCGATCAGCTCTTTGTCGCAGAACACTTGGCTCTCGCCGGTATCGGCGAGAATGATGAACTCGTGACTTAGATCGCCCCCGATCGGGCCGGTGTCGGCTTTCATCGGGATGGCCTTGAGGCCCATGCGCGCATAGGTCCGCAGGTAGCTCAAGAATGTTCTGTTGTAGACGCGGCGCGCCCCATCGTAGTCCAGATCGAAGGAATAACTGTCCTTCATCAGAAACTCGCGACCGCGCATGACGCCGAAACGGGGCCGAACCTCGTCGCGGAATTTCCACTGGATGTGGTAGAGCAGCTTGGGCAGGTCGCGGTAGCTTTTGACCGAGGCTTTGACGATCTCGGTAATCAGTTCTTCGTTGGTTGGGCCGTAGAGCATCTCCCGGTCATGCCGGTCGGTAATCCGCAGCATTTCCTTGCCGTAGTCGTCGTACCGCCCGCTTTCGCGCCAGATATCGGCCGGCTGGATGGTCGGCATGAGGAGTTCCTGCGCGCCGATGGCGTCTTGTTCCTCCCGGACGATTTGTTCGATCTTGCGCAAAACCCGGTGGCCCAAGGGCAACCAGGAATAGATGCCCGCCGAGGACTGTCGAATCATACCGGCACGCAGCATCAACTGATGCGAGACGATTTGCGCTTCGGAGGGAACTTCCTTCAGCGTGGGAAGGAAGAATTGCGATAAACGCATTGGCGCCTCAGGAGAATTCAGTGGTGGCAACGAACGCGGCTCGACTTTAGGCAAACCGAATCAGGCGCGCAACGTAACCCGCGATCGTTAGTCGAGTTCGCGCGCCTCGATATGGTGTTGGCATTGCGTCGCAAAGGCTTCGGTCTGAAGTACGTTGAGGGACTGACCGTTCAAGAACACCTCTTTCTCGCGCACGGCGATCTCGCCAATCGGCGCGGATGAATCGGCCAACCCGGCCGCGACATTAGGGGCGAAATCGCCCAGGCGGAGCGACAATGTGAAGGTGATCACGTCGGGGATCAGTCCGGGGTTTTGGTCAGCGACGTTGGCGCCCGCGACGGGGCGCCCTCGTACGTCGACGCCCGGTCGGTAGGCCGCGGCGGCGGTGTCCGTGTAGGCAACCAGCGTTCGGCAATCGGCTGCGCTGAGGGTGATTAGGGCGTGGTCCGGAGGCGCTTCTTTCGGTGCTTCCTGGGCCGTTGTGAGGACCGGTATGAGCGAAAGGGCTGCGCCAAAAACGGCTATTTTCAGCGCCTTTCGCGGCCCTCGCGAGGGCCAGCCTAGAGACCCCCGAGTCAACTGGAAAATTTGCTCGGCGCGTCGATATAATGGGTGACGCTCCAAATCCATACCGGTAATATTGGCCTCGCTCAGGTTGAGGGATAACCCGCCCGAGTTTAGGGAGGAATACACAACAAACGGTAAATTGGAGGCCCAAAAGGGCCCCGGAGCTGCTCAAAAGCAAGGTCCTGTGCCTTGCTTTTCTTTTTAGAGCAATAGGTTAGCGCATCTTCTTCATAATTTCGTTAAACAGGGCCCGGGTCCCGAAGCGGAAGAAGGTCGCTGCGCACCACATACCAGATGATCAGCCAAAAAACCGCCGCAAGGCCGGTCGTTATCAGCGCTTTGAGGCCCAATCGCGGCTTTGCCGGAGCGCTCGGCACGTTGCCCTGTTGGACTTCTGTTTCGGGCCGGTTTCCCCAGGGCAGGACCATGAAAAGGCTGATCCACCACAGAACGAAATAGACCGCGATCCCGGTGACGAGGGTCACGGCGTTAGACCTCTTCCAATTCGATAAGGGTGCCGTTGAAGTCTTTGGGGTGGAGAAACAGGACGGGCTTTCCGTGAGCGCCGATCTTGGGCTTGCCGTCGCCTAGGACCCGAGCCCCCTCTTCCACCAGACGATCGCACGCGGCATTGATGTTATCGACCTCTAAGCAAATGTGGTGCATCCCCCCGGCGGGATTGCGGTCTAGGAATGAGGCAATCGGCGAGTCCTCGCCGAACGGGTGTAGCAGTTCGATCTTGGTGTTGGGCAGTTCCACCAACACGGTGGTGACACCATGGTCGGGCAAGTCATGCGCCTCGGAGACCGTCGCCCCTAAGGTATCGCGGTATTGCGCCGCGGCAGCGGCCAAATCGGGCACGACGATCGCGACATGGTTCAATTTGCCAATCATTGGACGACCTCCTTCTGACGGCGACTCCGGGTCGGCGCCGCGGGCAAAATCACCTGAACGTCGACCAAGGGACGTTTTTGGGAAATCGATCGCACCACGCGATTGATGGCGCGGCGCGCAAAGGTTTCGAGGTCGACGGGATCGGTTCGGCGGCCCCGGGGCGCACGGGCGATCTGATCTTCGATTTCCGCACCGATATCGTCGCCTAAGTTTTCACCCGGTTCGGCTGCCAGGCCGTGGACCGAGACCCGGACGTCGGGCCTGTCCGACCCGGCGACAATGACGACGACGATCATACCGTTGTGCATGAGGCGGCGCCGTTCGCGCAAGGCCTCGCTGTCCGTTGACACCAGCAAACCATCGTCTACCGCGAAGCGCCCGCTGGGAACGTGATCGACGACCTCGGCGGGGCCAGGCGCCAGCCGGATTACGCTACCGTTGTGCGGGGTGACCACCTCCGGCACGCCGAGGCTTGCGGCCAAGGTGCTGTGTTCGGCGAGATGCACGGATTCGCCGTGGACGGGCACGGCAATCCGGGGCCGCAGGTGAGCGTACATCCGGCGCAGTTCCTCGCGTCGCGGGTGGCCCGAGACATGGACGAAATCAGTGTGTTCGGTCAGCACCTCAATACCCCCTTCGACCAGCCGGTTGCACAGGGTGCCGATGGGGCGTTCGTTGCCGGGAATGATCTTGGAGGAAAAAATCACTGTATCGCCCGGCTCTAAGCTGACGTGGGGATGATCGTGAAAGGCAATTCGGCTCATCGCGCCGCGCGGCTCGCCCTGGCAACCGGTGCACAGGAGAAGGACGTTCTCGCGTGGCAAAAGAGGAACCTCCTCGTCGCGCAAGATCTTGGGGATGTCTTGGAGATATCCGGCCTTTTTTGCGGATTCGATCATGCGCAGCAGCGACCGTCCGGCGACCGCTAAGGATCGGCCGGTCGCCATTGCGACGTCGGCGGCGCTGCGAATCCGGGCAATATTGGACGAAAAGGTCGTGATCACCACCCGACCGGGTTGTTCATCGACCAAGCGGGTCAGGCTCTCTTTGACGGCCCCTTCTGAGCCTGATTCGCCTTCACCAAACACGTTGGTCGAATCGCAAATCATCGCCAAAACGCCTTCGTCGCCAATTGCCCGCAGGCGCTCTTCGTCGGTCGGCTGGCCGACGACGGGATCCGGGTCGAACTTCCAGTCGCCGGTGTGAAAAACGGTGCCGGCCTCGGTGTCGATCGTGAGCGCGCTGCCTTCGGGAATCGAATGAGTGATCGGCCAATAGGTTACCCGAAATGGCCCTATTTCCTGCGCCTTGCCGTAATCGACGACGTGGATCGGGCCGGACTTGGCGTGGCCGCCGTCGGACAGTTTTCGCTCCAGCACCGCAGCCGCGAACGGCGTTGCATAGATCGGGCATTTGAGACGATCCCAAAGGTAAGGGACGGCCCCGAGATGATCTTCATGGGCGTGGGTAAGAACCAAGGCAACGAGATTGTCGCGTTCGCTCTCGATGAAACTGGTGTCGGGAGTGAGGACATCGATGCCGGGAAGCGAGTCGTCGGCAAAGGTGATCCCGAGATCGACCATCAACCACTTTCCGCGATGAGCGTAGAGGTTAAGATTCATCCCGATCTCGCCTGACCCACCAAGCGGCAAGAACAAAAGCTCATTGGCGTTGCTCATCCGGCGGCAGCCCTGTTCTGGCGTTTCCAAATCTCGACGATCCCGGTCAGCGTGATATCGGGATCGATGGCGGTGATGACATCCGAGGCGTCGTTAAAGATCGCCGCCAGACCGCCGGTGGCGATGACCTTCATGGGTTGGCCGAACTCCTCGGTGATACGCGCGACAAGCCCCTCGATCAGGCCGAGATAGCCCCAATACACGCCTGACTGCATGGCCCCAACGGTCCCGGCGCCGATCACCTTGTCCGGTCGGGCGACCGCAATTCGCGGTAAGTGAGCTGCCGCATCGTGGAGAGCTTTGAGCGATAGATTGATGCCAGGGGCAATCACGCCGCCGCGATAGTTGCCCTCGGCATCGACGATGTCGAATGTGGTGCCGGTCCCAAAATCGAGAACGATCGCTGGCCCGCCATATTGACTGCTCACCGCGACCGCGTTGGCGAGGCGGTCGGCCCCTGCGGACTCCGGGTCGTCGATCGCGACTTTAATACCGAGGTCGAGTTTGCGGCTGACGATGAGAGGCTCGCATTCGAAATAGCGCCGACAAAGCTGTTCGAGATCGAGTAACGCATGCGGGACCACGCTGCAGATTATGGCGTCGGAAATCTGCTCCGGCTTGAGCCCTTGCATTTCCATCAGGCTGGAAAGCCAAACGGCATAGTCATCGGCGGTTCTCGGTTGTCCCGTTGCCGCGCGCCACAGCCCCATCCGCTTGTCGCCTTCGTAGACCGCGAAAACGATGTTGGTATTGCCTGAGTCGATTGCCAACAGCATGGGTTAGCCCGTGCCTCCAAAGAAAACTTCACCGCCGGTGACCCGTCGGGTTGTGCCGTCCGTCAATTGCGCCAACAGTGCGCCTGTTTCATCGACCCCGTCAAAGACGGCGTCCATCGTTTCGTCATGAAGCCGCATTCGAATCGGCTGCCCTATGCCATGGGCGCGTGCGAGCCAAGCGTCGCGGACGACCTGAAAACCGTCTTCCTGCCAGATACGATACCACGCGAGGAACCTTTCGCAGAAGTCGGCGATCACGTTTTCAGGATCGGCAGCGTTGTCGCCCTCGTTCTTGAGCGACGTGGCATTGCCTTGCCCGGTTGGCGTTTGAACAACGTTCAACCCGATGCCGACGATCAGCCATTGGATTCGGTCGGAGGTGCTAGGGCCCGCTTCGAGCAAAATGCCGGAAATTTTCTTGCCGTCGCATAACACGTCGTTCGGCCATTTGAGCGCCACATCACGAGACACGGTCCGGGCGGCCACCAAGTCGCCAACGGTGACAGCGGCGACAAACGAGAGTTGCGCAGCCTTTTGGGGGGGTGAATCCGGTCGCAAGATTAGAGACAGGAAGATGTTGCCTTCGAGCGATTCCCAAGTATTTCCTCGACGGCCGCGTCCGGCACGTTGACGTCTAGCGGTAACGAGCGTGCCTTCGGGCGCGCCTGTTTCGGCAAGCTCCCGCGCGATATCATTGGTGCTACCGACCTCGTCCCGCGCATGCCGAATAAAGAAATCGGCGGGAAGTTCGTTCAAGGAATGAGCGCGGCGGCCGCAGCTTGGGTCCAGGCCAAGAACGGCCCAGGGAGGATGACGAAGAAGGTGGTAAAGATGCCTGAGGCGCCCAGGATCAGGAACATTTCGCGACCGATCGGGCGCTCGAAAGCCTCCGCGGGTTCGTCGAAATACATCACTTTGATGATCCGGAGGTAATAGAAGGCGCCAACCACGCTCGACAGGACACCCAAAACGGCGAGCGTGTAGAGCTCGGCGTCGATGGCCGCGAGAAAGACGTAGAACTTACCGAAGAAGCCCGCCAATGGCGGAATGCCGGCAAGCGAGAACAGCAGGACCGCCAGGATGAGGGCGAGGACCGGGTTGTTGCGCCCCAATCCGGCGAGATCGTCGATGCCTTCGACCATCTGTCCTTTGACCCGCATGGTCAGGATCGCGGCAAAGGTGCCGATATTCATGACGACGTAAATCAAGAGGTAAATAAGCACTGCTTGGACACCGGCTTCGGTTCCTGCTGCCAGACCAACGAGGGCAAACCCCATATGGCCGATCGAGCTGTAGGCCATAAGGCGTTTGATGTTGGTCTGCCGGATGGCGGCAAAGGCGCCGTAGGCCATCGACAAAATCGCGATCAGGGTGATGACTTGTTGCCAATCGTCGACCATGCCGAAAAACGGAGCGACCAAAGCACGGACGAGCAGCGCAAGAGCGGCCACCTTCGGTGCGATGGCGAAAAACGCGGTTGCCGGAGTAGCGGCCCCTTCGTAGACATCGGGCGTCCACATGTGAAAAGGCACCGCGGATACCTTGAAAGCCAAGCCCGAGATCAGGAAGACCAGCCCGACAATGAGACCGACCGATGGGGTTTGACCGGCATCGGTGTACAGCGCGCCAATCGTTTCGAAATTGGTCGACCCGGTGAAGCCATAGATCATCGAGGCGCCGTACAGCAGCATGCCCGACGACAACGCACCGAGGACGAAGTACTTGAGCCCCGCTTCGGTCGATTTGAGCGTGTCGCGCTTGAACGCGGCGATGACGTAAAGCGAGAGGCTTTGGAGTTCGATCCCGACATAGAGCGAGATCAGGTCGTTGGCCGACACCATCATCAACATGCCGACGGTGGCCAGCAGGATCAGGATCGGGAACTCGAAGCGCTCCATCCCTTCCCGCCGGATGTAATCCAACGACATGATCAAGGAGGCGGCCGCGCCTATTAGGATTAGGCCCTTTGTTAGCGTCGAAAATGAATCGACGACGAACATGCCGGCAAAGGTGACCGCGTCTTCTTGGCCGCCGAATACGATGAAGACAAATGCGACCGCAATGCCGAGAACCGCGAGCCAGGACACTAGGCGGGTGCCCTCGTTGCCACGGAAGGCGCCGATCATGAGCAGCAACATGGCAACGCCCGCGAGCCAAATTTCGGGCAGCGCCGGCATGAAATCTGGGATGGGTGCTTGTGGCATTGCCTACCTCCCGGCCACGAAGACCGAACGCGCGCCCTCAAGCGCCGCATGGTGTTGGCTGATTAAATTCTCGACCGAAACATGCATGACATCGAGCAGAGGTTGCGGATAGACGCCAAAGAAGATGATGGCGGCCAAGAGCGGCGCCAAGATCGCCACCTCGCGGGCATTTACGTCCTTGAGGCTTTTGAGGTCGGCTTTTTCCAACACGCCGAAGATGACCCGGCGGTAGAGCCACAAGGCGTAGCCCGCGCTGAGAATGATCCCCGTAGTGGCAAGAAGCGCCACCCAGGTGTTGACCTGGAAGACGCCCACCAGAACCAAGAACTCGCCAACAAAGCCGGTGGTGCCCGGGAGCCCGACATTCGCAAGCGTAAACACCAAGAAGAAGGTGGCGTAGCGCGGCATCCGGTGCACGATTCCGCCGTAACGTGCAATTTCACGGGTATGTAGTCGGTCGTAGACGACGCCGACGCTGAGGAAGAGCGCGCCCGAGATCAGACCATGACTGAGCATCTGAAAGATGCCGCCCTCGATACCTTGTTGATTAAAGGTAAACAGCCCGATCGTCACGAAACCCATGTGAGCGACAGACGAATACGCGACCAATTTTTTGATGTCTTCCTGCATCAGTGCGACGAGGGACGCGTAGATCACCGCAATGACGCTGAGGGTGAAGATCAGCGGCGTAAAGAACTCGGTCGCTTCGGGGAGCATCGGAATGGAGAACCGTAGGAACCCGTAAGCGCCCATCTTCAACAGGACGGCCGCCAGGACGACGGAGCCTGCCGTCGGTGCCTCAACGTGGGCATCGGGAAGCCAAGTGTGGACCGGCCACATCGGTATCTTGACGGCAAACGATGCGAGGAACGCCAACCAAAGCCACTTTTGCAAGGCCGGATCGAAGCCGTGTGCAATCAATGTAGGAATGTCGGTGGTGCCCGCCTCGAAGAACATCGCCATGATGGCGAGGAGCATCAGGACGGAACCGGCGAGCGTGTAGAGGAAGAACTTAAAGGTTGCGTAGATGCGATTGCCGCCACCCCAAATGCCGATGATCAAGAACATCGGAATGAGGCCGCCTTCGAAGAACAGATAGAACAGGACGAAGTCGAGTGCCGAAAACACGCCGACCATCGTCGCTTCCATGATCAAGAAGGCGATCATGTATTCCTTGACCCGGGTCTGGATCGAATTCCAGCTGGCCAGGATGCAAATCGGCATCAAGAACGTCGACAGGATGATGAACAGCATCGAAATACCGTCGATGCCAACGTGGTAGGTGATCGAGTCAGACAGCCACTTGTACTGTTCGACGAACTGGAAACCCGCGGTTTGATTGTCGAATCCGACCCAGAGCGGGATCGACAGAACGAAGTTGCCCAGCGTCGTCCACAGCGCAACGAATTTGGCGTTGCGCGCCACGATCGCGTCGTCCCCCCGAATGAACAGGATGAACAGCGCACCCACGAGGGGCACGAAGATGACGAGCGAAAGAAGGGGCCAATCGGACATCGCGGCCTAACCGAAGAAAAGGAACCAAGAAACGAGAACCGCCACGCCGATCATCATTGCGAACGCGTAGTGGTAGAGATAACCGGATTGGAGCGCCGCCGACCGTCGAGCGAGGCCCATCACCATGGCGGCGAACCCATCCGGTCCGAAGCCGTCGATAATGCGCCCGTCACCCACTCGCCACAGAGTGTAGCCCAAGAACTTGGCGGGCCGGACCAACAGCGCCTCGTAGATTTCGTCGAAATACCATTTGTTCAGCAAGAACTCGTAGACCGGGCGATTTGCGTTGGCGATCCGCGGTGGCAGGTCGGGACGGCGAAGGTACAAATACCAAGCCATCAGGAGCCCGATGAGGCCCGCGAAGACCGGTAGCATTTTGACCCCGAACCCGAGGTGATGCGCTTCTTCTAGGACGTGCTTGCTGGCGTCGAGCATGAAGATCGCATGGCCCCAAAACTCTTCGCTCTCGGTAAACGCATGGACGGCAAAGATGCCGGCGAAAATCGCGCCAACCGTCAGCACCATATTGGGAATGTTCATGCTGAGCGGCGCTTCGTGCGCGTGTGCCAAGACCGACTGGTCGGCGCGCGTTTTGCCGTGGAACGTCATGAACAACAAACGGCCCGAATAGAGTGCGGTGAGGAACGCTACGGCAAGTCCCACCCAATAAGCGAAGTTCGCCCCGGTGGCGTGGGACACCCACGCGACCTCAAGAATCAGGTCCTTGGAGTAAAACCCTGAGAAGCCGAACACGCCCGCGATCCCGACGCCCGCCAGCGAAATCGACCCGATCCACATCATCGTGCCGGTAAGGGGCATCAAGCTGAATAGGCCGCCCATCTTGCGCATATCTTGTTCGTCCGACATGGCGTGGATGACCGAACCGGCGCCGAGGAACAGAAGCGCTTTGAAGAAGGCGTGGGTGAAGAGGTGGAAGATCGCTACCGAGTAGGCCGATAGGCCGGCGGCAAAGAACATGTAACCCAATTGGCTACACGTCGAATAGGCGATCACCCGCTTGATGTCGTTTTGCGCGAGCGCCACGGTGCCCGCGAAGAGCGCGGTAATGGCGCCCACCACCGTCACAATGCCCAAGGTAACGGGCGCCAGCTCGAACATCGGCGAGGTGCGCGCCACTAAGAACACGCCGGCCGTCACCATGGTCGCCGCGTGGATCAGCGCGGAAACCGGCGTCGGGCCTTCCATCGCGTCGGGCAGCCATGTGTGTAGGAAAATCTGTGCCGACTTGCCCATTGCGCCGATGAACAACAGGAACGTGATGATGGTGAGCGTGTCCAGTTCCATCCACAGGAAGCCGATGCTCGTGCCGGCGACCTCAGGCGCTTTTTCGAACACCGTGGCGTAGTCGACCGACTTGAACACCAGGAAGATCGCCATGATGCCGAGCGCGAACCCAAAGTCGCCCACGCGGTTAACGACGAAGGCTTTGATCGCCGCGGCGTTCGCCGTCGGTTTGTTGAACCAAAAACCGATTAGGAGGTACGACGCGAGGCCCACCCCTTCCCACCCGAAGAACAGTTGGACGAAGTTGTCGGCCGAAACCAACATCAGCATCGCGAAGGTGAACAACGAAAGGTAAGCCATGAAGCGCGGCTTATGCGGATCGTGGCTCATGTAGCCAATGGAATACCAATGGACGAGCGCCGAAACGACGGTGACCACGACGAACATCACGGCCGTCAGCGAATCCACCATGATTGCCCAGGAGAAATCGAGCGCACCCGACGAGATCCAGTGCAGAACCTGAATGCGCTCGACGTGGTCTGTGCCGGTGATTTGGAAGAAGCCGATGACCGCGAAGACCGCACTTAACGTGACGGCAATGCTGGTAATGAGTTGCGATGGACGATCGCCCAGGACGCGGCCGAACAGGCCCACGACTAGAGCGGCAATGCCGGGAAGGAAGACGAGGAGGATGAACATCATGGCGGCCCTACCCCTTCATCACGTTGATGTCTTCGACTTCGATCGTCCCGCGGTTACGGAAATAGACCACCAGAATGGCGAGCCCGATCGCGGCCTCGGCGGCGGCCACCGTGAGAACGAACATGGCGAAGACCTGCCCCACCAAGTCGTTGAGGTGGGCCGAAAAGCCGACAAGGTTGACGTTCACGGCGAGCAAAATGAGTTCGACCGACATCAAGATGATGATGACGTTCTTGCGGTTTAGGAAAATCCCGAATACGCCGATCGTGAACAGGATCGCACCGACAGTGAGGTAGTGACCGACTCCGATTTCCATCAGATGCCACTCCCCGGCGAGACTTTTTTGATTTCGACCGCGTCGGATCGTTTGCGACCAACTTGATCGGCGATCTTTTGTTTACGGACCCCGGGCCGTTCTCGCAGCGTCAGAACAATCGCGCCGATCATGGCAACGAGCAGGATCAAGCCGCCCGCTTGGAAGAGGTAGATGTAGCGTGTGTAGATCAATTGCCCTAGCGCGTGGGTATTGGTCACTTCACTGATCTCGGGTGCCGGTGCGGCCCCGATGGCTAGGACCCCGGGTACGTTGGCCTGGGTCGTTAGAACGAAGATCAGTTCTATCAGTAGAATGATCCCGACCAAGGCACCAATGGGAAGGTATTGCAGGAACCCTTCGCGCAACCTGACGAAGTTAATATCCAGCATCATGACGACGAACATGAACAGGACCGCCACCGCACCGACATAGACGATGACCATGATCATGGCGAGGAACTCCGCCCCGGCGATGACGAAGAGGCCCGCCGCGTTGAAGAAAGCCAAGATCAGGAAGAACACCGAGTGGACCGGGTTGCGGGCACCGACAACCATGACCGCCGACGCGATAATGATCGCGGCGAAAAGGTAAAAGGCGATGGCGGAGAGAATCATCGGACTGGGTTCTAACTGTAGGGGGCGTCTTTTGCGAGGTTGGCCGCGATTTCACGTTCCCATCGCGCGCCGTTCGCCAAAAGCTTCTCTTTATCGTAGAGAAGTTCTTCGCGCGTTTCGGTGGCGAACTCGAAGTTCGGTCCTTCGACGATCGCATCGACCGGGCAGGCCTCTTGGCAGAAACCGCAATAGATGCATTTCGTCATATCGATATCGTAGCGCGTGGTGCGGCGTGACCCGTCGTCGCGCGGCTCGGCCTCGATCGTAATGGCTTGGGCGGGACACACGGCCTCGCACAACTTGCAGGCGATGCAGCGTTCTTCGCCATTCGGATATCGACGAAGTGCATGTTCGCCGCGAAAACGCGGACTAAGGGCACCCTTCTCGAAGGGATAGTTGATCGTAACCTTTTTGCGAAACATGTAGCTGAAGGTCAGCGCCATACCTTTGACCAGTTCCACCAGGAACAGCGAGCGTACACCTTGATCGAGAAACGCCATGCTCTACCCCTGCGGCAACAGATCGAAGAACACCAGCACGCCGGCGGTGAGAACGACCCAAAGAAGTGAGAACGGGAGAAACACCTTCCAACCGAGGCGCATCAACTGATCGTAGCGATAGCGCGGGAATGTCGCCCGCACCCAAATGAAGACGAATAACAGGAAGACGATCTTTAAGATGAACCAGATCGGGCCCGGGATCCACGTGAACGGAGCGATATCGAAGGGCGGGAACCAGCCCCCGAGGAAGAGGATTGCGGTCATCGCGCTCATGAGAATCATGTTCGCGTATTCGCCAAGGAAGAAGAGCACGAAGGCGATGGCCGAATACTCGACCTGGTAGCCGGCCACCAGTTCCGATTCCGCTTCGGGAAGGTCGAAGGGGTGCCGGTTGGTTTCGGCCAGTGCCGAGATGAAAAAGATGATGAACATCGGGAACAGGGGGATCGCGAACCACAACCCCTTTTGCGCCAGCACGATGTCGCTCAGGTTCAGCGAACCGACGACCAGCAGCACCGTCACGATCACGAACCCCATGGAAACTTCGTAGGACACCATTTGTGCCGCGGACCGCAACGCGCCTAGGAAGGGATACCGCGAATTACTCGCCCACCCGGCCATCACCATGCCGTAAACGCCGAGCGAAGAGACCGCGAAAAGATAGAGAATGCCGACATTGACATCGGCGATGACCCAGCCCGGCGCGAACGGCACCACCGCCCAAGCAATAAACGCCAAGATGAACGTAAGAACAGGCGCCGCGAGGAAGACGACCTTGTTGGCCCCGGTCGGGACGATCGTTTCCTTGAAGAAAATCTTGATGAAATCGGCAAAGGACTGAAGCACCCCCCATGGACCGACGACGTTCGGACCACGGCGTAGGGTCATTGCCGCGAACACTTTGCGTTCGAAATAGACGAGGAACGCCACGCTGATGGCGACGGGCAACGCGACCGCGAGAATCTGCGCGATGATGATGAGGAACGGCGCGAGCCAATTGACCCAAAAATCAGCCATCGGTTCCGGTCCCTTGCGGTGCCGCGGCACCGTAAATGTCGGCGCAGGCGTGCATCGTTTCGGAGGCGCGACTGACCGTGTTGGTCAGATAAAAATCGTGGATTGCGGGCACGAATGGCTGCGCCGCCATATCGCCGGCCGAACCGAACGATCCCCAGGCCGCTTGGGGCCGGGTATCCAAGTCGCCGAACGTCGGGGCGACCGCCACCAAACGTTCGCGAAGCTGTTCGAGGGTATCGTAGGCCAAGGGTTTGCCGAGACGTTCCGACAAGGCCCGGATGATGGCCCAATCCTCGCGGGCATCACCCGGCGGGAAAGCGGCCCGGAAGGCCCGTTGTACGCGGCCTTCGGTGTTGACGTAGGTGCCTGGTTTTTCAGTGTACGCCGCGCCCGGCAGCACAATGTCGGCCTGCGTCGCGCCGGCGTCACCATGATGTCCTTGATAGATGACAAAAGCGTTCTTGAGGGGCCCCATGTCGATCTCGTCAGCACCGAGGAGATAGACCACCTCGATCGAGCCGTTGGCGGCGCCGTCGAGGATACCTTGGCGATCCAGCCCCCCTGCCCCCGGAACAAAACCGAGGTCGAGACCGCCGACACGCGCGGCCGCGGTATGCAGAACGTTGAATCCATTCCATGAGTCGGAGACCGCGCCAACCGCTTCAGCTAACGCGCGGGCTGCATGTAGAACCTTGTCGCCGTCGTTTCGGGCGAGCGCGCCTTGTCCAACGATGATCATCGGCCGTTCGGCACCTTTAAGGGTATCCGCAAATCCGCCGCCAGCCACGAGTGCCTGGAGGACATCCGGCCCGGTACCGAGTTGTTCGACGGGATAGGTCAGGTCGTGCGGTACGCCGATCGCCGCAACGGGGAAATCGCCTTGGAGCCAACGTTTGCGAATTCGTGCGTTGACCAGTGGCGCTTCCCATCTCGGATTCGATCCGATGAGTAGCAGCGCGTCGGCCTCTTCGATCCCCGCGATACCGCTATTGAAGAGGTAACTTGCGCGCACCGAGGCATCGAGTTTGGCGCCGTCCTGGCGACAATCGAGGTTCGGAGAACCAATCGACTCCATTAGGTCCTTGAGAGCCATCATGGCTTCGGCATCGACAAGATCGCCGGCCAGCGCCGCGACCTTCGCGCCGTCCAGACCTTCGAGCTTGCTGGCGATGGCGTCGAACGCTTGCGCCCAACTGGCGGGAACGAGTTTGCCGTTCTGGCGGACATAGGGTTTATCCAAGCGCCCGCGTTGGAGGCCGTCACACGCAAACCGCGTTTTGTCCGAGATCCATTCCTCGTTGATCTCTTCGTTAAGGCGCGGCAACACGCGCATCACTTCGCGACCGCGTGCGTCAACCCGTATGTTACTGCCGACGGCGTCCATAACGTCGACCGTTTCGGTTTTGCGAAGTTCCCAAGGGCGCGCCGTAAAGGAATACGGTTTCGACGTCAGCGCGCCGACCGGACATAGATCGATGATGTTACCCGAAAGCTCGGACGACAACGCTTTTTCGACGTAGGTCCCGACCTCCGTCTCCTCGCCCCGTCCAGTAGCGCCGAGTTCTTCGACGCCGGCGACTTCGGTCGCAAAACGGATGCACCGCGTGCAGTGGATGCAGCGGGTCATGATCGTCTTAACGAGGGGGCCGATGTTCTTGTCTTTGACCGCCCGCTTATTCTCTTCGAACCGGTTGCGATCGCGACCGAAGGCCATCGCCTGATCTTGCAAATCGCATTCGCCGCCCTGATCGCAGATGGGGCAATCCAGCGGGTGGTTGATGAGGAGAAATTCCATCACCCCTTCGCGCGCCTTTTTAACGGTCGGGGTATTGGTATGGATCACCATGCCGTCGGCCGCCGGCATCGCGCATGAGGCGATCGGCTTGGGCGACTTTTCCATTTCGACAAGGCACATGCGGCAGTTGCCCGCGATGGACAACCGGTCGTGGTAGCAAAAGCGCGGCACCTCGGCACCGGCTTCTTCGCAGGCCTGAAGGACCGTGAGGCCGTCCTCGACCGTGATTTCTTTGCCGTCGATGGTAAGTGTAGCCATGACCTAAGCCGCCTGCGGCGCGTTGGCGCCAGCTTGTTTTTCCACGATGCGGCGCTCTATCTCGGGCCGGAAATGGCTGATCAAGCCCTGGATCGGCCACGCCGCCGCGTCACCCAAAGCGCAAATCGTGTGCCCCTCAACCTGACCGGCCACATCGAGAAGCAAATCGATCTCCTCGGCATGGGCTTCGCCCTTTGCCAGCCGCTCCATGACGCGCCACATCCAGCCGGTGCCTTCGCGGCACGGCGTGCACTGCCCGCAGCTTTCGTGCATGTAGAATTTCGACAGCCGCGCGATGGCCGCAACAAGATCGGTACTTTTGTCCATCACGATGACCGCCGCGGTCCCGAGACCGGATTTCACTTCGGCGAGCGAATCGAAGTCCATCAGGACGGTGTCGCAAATCGATTTTGGCAGCATACGAACCGACGAACCGCCGGGAATGATCGCCAACAAATTGTCCCAGCCACCGCGCACCCCGCCTGCGTGCTTTTCGATGAGCTCTTTCAGCGGAATGCTCATCTCTTCTTCGACGTTGCAGGGGTTGTTCACGTGGCCCGAGATACAAAAGACTTTGGTGCCGGTGTTGCGCTCGCGACCGAATCCCGCGAACCACGCCCCGCCCCGACGCAGGATCGTCGGGACGACGGCGATGCTTTCGACGTTGTTGACCGTGGTCGGGCAGCCCCAGACGCCCATGTTGGCCGGGAACGGCGGCTTGAGGCGCGGCTGGCCCTTTTTGCCCTCGAGGCTTTCGATGAGGGCCATCTCCTCGCCGCAAATGTAGGCCCCTGCCCCACGGTGCACGTAGATGTCGTACTGCCAACCCGAGCCGCAAGCGTTCTTGCCGAGATACCCGGCGTCATAGGCTTCTTGGATGGCGGCTTCGAGGTGTTCGGCCTCGCGGATGAACTCGCCTCGGATATAGATGTAGCAAGCATGTGCGCCCATCGCGAAACCCGCGATCAAGCAGCCCTCGACGAGCTTGTGCGGATCGTGGCGCATCAGATCGCGGTCTTTGCACGTTCCCGGTTCGCCCTCGTCGGCGTTGACGACGAGGTAATGCGGGCGCCCATCGGACTGTTTGGGCATGAACGACCACTTCAATCCGGTTGGGAACCCGGCGCCGCCGCGGCCACGTAGGCCGGAGGCTTTGACTTCTTCGATAATTTTGTCCCGACCGAGATCGAGCAATGCCTTCGGGTTGTCCCAATCTCCACGCGCTTTCGCACCGGCCAAACGCCAGTCGTGCGCGCCGTAGAGGTTGGTAAAGATTCGGTCTTTATCTTGCAGCATTAGACCGTTTGCTCCTTCAACGTGGTCGGGCCACCGATCGGCGCAGAGGTTTGACGACCGGTCTGTGAACCTGGCGCCGGCGATTCGCCGTTACGCAATGCATCGATGATCCGCCGCATGGCGTCCGCATCGACATCTTCGTAATAGTCATCGCCGATCCATACCACCGGCGCATTGACGCAGGCCCCGAGACATTCGACCTCGCGCAGCGTGAACATCCCATCTGACGTCGTTTGGTTGAGATCGATCCCAAGGGCCTCACGACAGGCCGCTACGACATCATTGCTGCCGCGGAGCTCGCACGGTGTCGTCGTACAGACCCGCACCAAGTGCTTCCCGATCGGGGCGAGGTTGTACATGGAATAAAAGGTTGCGACCTCGTAGGCGCGAATCTGTGGAACACCCAACATTTCGGCGATGTAGTTCATCGCCGCGGTCGGCAACCAACCGTCATGTTGGCGTTGCGCCAAATCGAACAGCGGCATGATCGCGCTGGCCTGACGGCCTTCGGGGTAACGCGCGATGATGCTTTTGGCTTTTTCGAGGTTCTCGTCGGTGAACGCAAAGGTGGCGGGTTGTTGGTCCGGCGGCGCGGCTTTTTGAACGATCATCGGTCGATCTCCCCGAACACGATGTCTTGGCTGCCAATGATGGCCACGGCGTCGGCCAACATATGCCCTTCGCACATGTGGTCTAGGCCTTGCAGATGCGCGTAGCCGGGCGCCCGGATCTTGCAGCGATAGGGTTGATTCGAGCCGTCCGCGACAAGGTAGACCCCGAACTCGCCTTTGGGCGCTTCGACGGCGGTGTAGGTCTCGCCAGCCGGTACATGGAAGCCTTCGGTGTAGAGTTTGAAGTGATGGATCAATGCTTCCATCGAGCTCTTCATCTGCCCTCGACTGGGTGGCACGTATTTGTTGTTGGGCGTGGAAATCGGGCCTTCCGGCATGTCGGCAAGGCACTGTTCGATGATGCGTATGCTTTGCCGCATTTCCTCGATCCGACAAAGGTAGCGATCGTAACAGTCGCCGTTTTTGCCGACGGGGATATCGAAGTCGAAATCTTCGTAACCATCGTATGGCTGCGCTTTGCGCAAATCCCAAGCAACAGACGAGCCGCGAAGCATGACGCCGGAAAAGCCCCAGTCCATTGCGTCTTCGGCCGAAACAACGCCGACATCGACATTGCGTTGCTTGAAAATGCGATTCTCGGTCAAAAGGCCTTCGATATTGTCGATGACCTTTGGAAAGGTTTCGCAAAACTGGCCGATGTCTTCCAAGAGCCCGGCGGGCAAGTCCTGATGAACGCCGCCGACACGGAAATAGGCCGCGTGCATCCGTGCGCCCGAAACGCGCTCGTAGAACTCCATCAGTTTTTCGCGTTCTTCGAAGGCCCACAGCGTCGGCGTCATCGCCCCCACGTCCATCGCCTGCGTGGTGATGTTGAGGAGGTGGTTGAGAATACGGGTGATCTCGCTGAAAAGAATGCGCACCTTTTTGCCGCGCGCCGGGACCTCAAGGTCGAGCAGTTTTTCCACGGCGAGAACGAAGGCGTGCTCTTGGCACATCATCGAGACGTAATCGAGACGGTCGAAATATGGGATCGCCTGCAGGTAGGTCTTGTGCTCGATCAGCTTTTCAGTGCCGCGGTGCAACAAGCCGATATGCGGGTCGGTCCGGCGGACCACCTCGCCTTCCATTTCTAGGACCAAGCGCAAGACGCCATGCGCCGCCGGATGCTGCGGCCCGAAGTTGAGGGTGTAGCTGCTGATCATTTGTTCAGCCATCAATTCCCCTCCGCGCTTTCGCTTTTTTCGTCGCCGGGCAGGACGTAGTCGGTGCCTTCCCAGGGGCTTAGGAAATCAAAACGGCGAAACTCCTGCGTCAGCTTGACTGGCTCGTAAACGACACGCTTTTCGTCTTCGTCGTAGCGCACCTCGACAAACCCGGTGAGCGGGAAGTCCTTGCGCAGCGGATGCCCCTCGAAGCCGTAGTCGGTCAGGATGCGGCGCAAGTCCGGATGATCGGAGAACATCACGCCGTACATGTCCCAAACCTCACGCTCGAACCAACCTGCGGCAGAGTAGATCTCGCTAATCGACGGGATCGGCGAGGCCTCGTCGGCCTGCACTTTGACGCGGATGCGTTGGTTATGCGTGAGACTGAGGAGATTGTAGACAACGTCGAACCGGCGCCCGCGCTCGGGATAGTCGACGCCGCAAACATCGATCAACACCTTGAACTGGCAGGCCGGGTCGTCCTTGAGGAAGGCCGCGACTTTTTGAATCCCACTGGGCGTGGCGTAGACCATCAACTCGCGATGCGCCACTTCCGTACTGGTGACCTCGTCGGTCAGTGCAGCGGCGATGTAGTCGCCCAGTTCTTTGAGTGCGTCGTCCATACTAACCGGTTACCAAGCTACCGAGCGATCGTGGCGGTGCGGCGGATCTTCTTTTGTAGTTGCAAAATGCCGTAAACCAGCGCTTCAGCGGTCGGCGGGCATCCCGGTACGTAGACATCGACCGGCACAATGCGATCGCATCCACGCACGACCGAATAGGAATAATGATAGTAACCGCCGCCGTTGGCGCAGCTGCCCATCGAGATGACGTAACGCGGCTCGGCCATCTGGTCGTAGACCTTGCGCAACGCGGGCGCCATTTTGTTGGTCAGTGTGCCGGCGACGATCATCAAGTCGGACTGTCGCGGGCTGGCACGCGGCATGACGCCGAATCGGTCGAGGTCATAGCGCGGCATCGAGGCGTGCATCATTTCGACGGCGCAACACGCCAAGCCGAATGTCATCCACCACAAAGAACCGGTGCGCGCCCAGTTGACCACCTTGTCGACCTGGGTGACGACGAACCCCTTATCGGCGAGTTCGTCCGAAACCTGATGAAAAAACGGGTCGCTCGCCAGAGCCGTGTCGCCGGCCGGCGGAGAAGTTGATTCTACTCCCATTCAAGCGCGCCCTTTTTCCACTCGTAAATGAAACCCACGGTCAGCACGCCGAGAAAGACGCACATCGACCAAAACCCAAAGGCCCCGGTATCGCCCAAAGTCACTGCCCAGGGGAACAGGAAGGCGATTTCCAGGTCGAAAATGATGAAGAGAAGCGCAACGAGATAGAAGCGGACATCGAACCGACTCCGAGCGTCCTCGAACGGCTCAAAACCGCACTCGTAAGTGGAGAGTTTCTCGGCATCGGGGTGCTGCTCGACGGCGAAATACGAGGCACCGATGAAGACGACGCCCAATACGACGACCAGCCCAATAAAAATCAGGATCGGCAGGTATTCTCGCAGGAGATCGTCCATGTTCCCTCGTGCGCTGCAAGGCCTCGTTTGGCGCGCGGATTATAGGTATCGACCCGCGTGGGCGAAACCCTGAAACCCGCCAAATTATCACCTTTCGAACGCCGCAAGACATACTACGAAAGGTACGTCTCAACAACGACTTAGGGCCGCGAATTGATCGCAATAAAAAGGTAAAGTGGCGGGAGTGACGGGACTCGAACCCGCGGCCTCCGGCGTGACAGGCCGGCGCTCTAACCAACTGAGCTACACCCCCGTTTGGAGGCACGCTTCGTTTACTTTAGCCCCTATAGTGTGTCAAGGATTCGGCGCGTCCCCTAAGCCTTCGGCCGGCGCCAAATCACGCGACTGTCTTGCGTTCCCCGCCGCGTTTTTTGCGGCGGCGTCGTGAGGATCAAGTGCTCGCCCTCGAAACTGATCTCTCGCACCTGGGTCCCACCCAACCAATTCGGGTAAATCGTATGGGCGACGGTGTGAATCACGCGGTCGCCGTCGATTTCAAAAGGACCGCCGTAGGAATAGTAGCTGTCCCAGCCCGCGACTTTCTCGGCATCGCTTGCGGTGAGAGCCTCGCCGGTTTCGAAATTCGGCCGGTTGCCGCGAAACAATGCGGCGCTCATGTGGCCATCGGTCGTGTACATGATGAATCCCTTGGCGTCTTCGCCCATCGGATAGATCGTACGACCGTCATCGTATGAAGTTTCCCAACGAACCAATTCCCAGGTCCCCAAAAGCTGTTCGACTTTCACCATCGTTCCCTCCGAAACTAAAAGACCTGCATATCGACGCTTGGGGGGCGCCCCACCCTCAGGTGGTCGTAGATCAGCGACAGGACACTGACCCCGATCGCGACGGCGAGGTAGCCCAACACGTTGCCCACAAAAGCGCGTACGAAAAGCGCCATGAAACTACCGGAGTCGCCAAGGATTAGGGCCAATATCTGTTGGGCGAGGCTGACCGCCACGGCGGTTGGGAACCAAGTTGCGGCAATGACCGCGAATAGGCGGGCGGTTTGGCTTCGTGTCAGAACCCAACTCTTGGCAAAGCTCAGCCCATGATCGACGGCTGCGCTGGGCAACACCAGCGACAGACGGCCGTATACCGAAACCACCGCGGCCAGGACCAAAACCAACAAGACCGGTGCAAATGCGGCCAGGCTTGCGCCGATCAGCAAGATGACCACCGCCACGATGGTCAGGCCGATGGCTTGAAAAAGAAAACGCGTGTGGCGGCTCCGCCAGGTCAACACTTCCCCGATCGACGGTTGATCTTTGGGTAGGAGATACTTGCGGTGCCAGGCGATCGCAAACGTGGTCCAGAAATAAGCGAAGGGCACGATAAGCAGCAGGAAGGGCAGAATGCCGGCCTGCACCGCTGCTTCCAGTCGCTCCGCATCGGTTGCCAGGTCTTTCGCGTTGTCGCCGCCCAGCATGAGCGCGACGAGCGTATTGAGAATGCTCAGGACCAAAATGGCGGGGAAAGCCAAGGTCAGGAATTCATTGCGTTCCTGCCACACGAACGTCACCGCCTTGACGATCGTTTCAACGACGGGAAGCGGCGGTGCGGTCGGGTTCGGGCTGGGGTTGACCATCAATCACATGGAAATGGTGGGCGATGACAGGTTCGAACTGCCGACCCCCTCGGTGTAAACGAGGTGCTCTTCCAGCTGAGCTAATCGCCCCGAAATTGGCCCCTTTGATGCTTGATATCGGGGCGTTTGTCTAGCGAACCGGCCCGGCGTTTTGAGCCGGCGGTTGTTCAAAAAAAATACGCCGACCCGAAGGCCGGCGCATTCTCTTAGGTCTTTGCAAGACGCGTTACGGATTGACCGCGTCTTTCAGCCCCTTACCGGCCTTGAATTTCGGCTGGTTCGAAGCGGGAATTTGGATCTTTTCGCCAGTCCGAGGGTTACGGCCCTCGGAGGCCTTCCGGCGCGCGACATTGAACGTGCCGAACCCGACCAAGCGGACTTCCGTACCGCTTTTCAGTGAATCGGTGATTGCCTCAAAGACGCAATCGACGGCTTTCGTAGCATCGGCTTTGGAAAGACCAGCAGCATTGGAGACTGTTGCCACCAGATCATTTTTGTTCACGAAGGGCCCCCTCTCTAGGACAAGAGCAAATGGATGGATTAGCAAATGTTGTGGTTGATTTCATCGGACGCACGAACTGTAGGACGGGCGCTCTCTCGGCGTCAAAGAGAAAAACGCACTCATCCCCAGGTTTTTCGCGCTTTTCGCGGCAAATTACCCGCAAAGGTAGAAGAGCTAGTGAGTAACGACACCTTCGCGTTTGGCGGCGACGTCTTGATCTACTTTTGCCAACGCTTCTTGCTCTTCATCCCACTCGATCGCGACCGGTTCGGTCGTCAACGCCTTCGCCAGCACCTCGTCAACATGCTGGACGGGGATGATTTCCAAACCCTTTTTGACGTTATCCGGGATCTCCGCGAGATCCTTGGCGTTCTCTTCGGGGATCAGAACGGTTGTCAAACCGCCACGCAGAGCCGCGAGGAGTTTTTCTTTTAGGCCCCCGATCGGCAAAACCCGACCGCGCAGGCTGATTTCGCCGGTCATCGCGAGATCTTTTCGAATCGGAATCTGGGTCAACGCCGACACGATAGAGGTCACCATGGCGACCCCGGCCGAGGGCCCATCCTTAGGCGTGGCGCCTTCGGGGACATGCACGTGAACATCGCGCTTGTCGAACAGCGTCGGTTTGATGCCGAAATCCGGCGAACGCGCACGGACATAGCTCCAGGCCGCCTGGATCGACTCCTGCATCACGTCGCCAAGTTTGCCGGTGTATTTGATGGTACCCTTTCCGGGGACCAACAAGGCTTCCACGCTCAGCAATTCGCCACCGACCTCGGTCCAAGCGAGGCCAGTGGTGACACCGATTTGATGTTCTTCCTCGACCTCGCCGAAGCGGTAGCGTTTGACGCCGGCGTATTTCTCCAAGTTCCGACGGGTGAGGGAAATCTTGGCTTTGCCGGTTTCGACGATTTCCTTGGTCGCCTTCCGCGTTAGGTTGGCTAGTTCCCGTTCGAGGTTTCTGACGCCGGCTTCGCGGGTGTAATAGCGAATAACGTCACGCAATGCGTCCTCGCTGATCGACCATTCGCTTTCCTTCAGGCCATGCGCTTCAACCTGCTTGGCAATCAAATGACGGTGGGCAATCTGCACTTTTTCGTCTTCGGTGTACCCGGCAAGCCGAATAACTTCCATACGATCGACCAAGGCCGGCGGAATGCGCAAAGTGTTCGCCGTCGCGATGAACATCACATCCGACAGGTCGTAATCGACCTCGAGATAGTGATCGTTGAACGAGAAGTTCTGTTCGGGGTCCAACACTTCAAGCAGCGCCGATGACGGATCGCCGCGGAAATCGGCGCCAAGCTTGTCGACCTCGTCGAGCATGAAGATTGGGTTCGACGTCCCGGCCTTTTTCATCGACTGAACGATCTTGCCCGGCATCGACCCGATATAGGTCCGCCTGTGGCCTCTGATTTCAGCCTCGTCCCGCACCCCGCCCAGGGAAATGCGGACGAATTTGCGGCCGGTTGCCTTGCCGATCGAACGACCCAGTGAGGTCTTGCCCACGCCGGGTGGGCCGACGAGGCACAGAATCGGGCCGCGCATCTTCTTCATGCGTTGCTGAACGGCGAGATATTCCAGAATACGCTCTTTGACCTTTTCGAGACCGTAGTGGTCCTGATCGAGCACCTTCGCGGCGAATTTGATGTCGGCCTTCACGCGCGAACGCTTCTTCCAGGGAATGGAAAGCAGCCAATCCAGATAGTTCCGAACGACCGTCGCCTCGGCGGACATCGGGCTCATGTTGCGAAGCTTCTTGAGTTCCGCCGTCGCCTTTTCGCGCGCTTCTTTGGTCAGCTTAGTCTTGCGAATCTTTTCTTCGAGTTCGTGCAATTCCTCGCGACCATCGTCGGTGTCGCCAAGCTCCTTCTGGATCGCTTTGAGCTGTTCGTTGAGATAGTACTCGCGCTGCGTCTTCTCCATCTGGCGCTTAACGCGGCTGCGGATCTTTTTCTCGACCTGCAGGACGCCGATTTCGTTCTCCATGAACGAGTAGACCCGTTCGAGCCTTTCGGACGTGCGCACGGCCTCAAGCAATTCCTGCTTTTCGGAAACGCGGAGCGCCATGTGCGAAGCAACCGTGTCGGCGAGTTTGGAGGGATCCTCAATCTGATTGAGCGAAACCAGAACCTCGGCGGGGATCTTCTTGTTCAGTTTGACGTATTGCTCGAACTGCGTGACCACCGAACGAGCGAGTGCTTGGAGTTCTTTGGAATCGGTTTCCGGGTCTTCGATGGTTTCCGCATAGGCTTGGAAAAAATCGTCGTTATCCGAAAAACTTTTGATTTCCGCGCGGTTTCCGCCTTCAACCAGAACCTTCACCGTCCCGTCGGGCAATTTAAGCAATTGCAAGACGGCGCCAATGGTCCCGACGGTGTGAATGTCCTCGGGAGCCGGGTCGTCGACCGCCGCATCCTTTTGCGCGACGAGGAGGATCTGCTTGTCCTCCTTCATCACATCTTCCAGCGCCCGCACGGATTTGTCGCGCCCAACGAAGAGCGGCACGATCATGTGCGGAAACACGACGATGTCGCGTAGCGGGAGAACGGGATACAGCGTTACTTGTTCGGTCATTCACTATGAGCCACCGTTACCGGCGGCTCCCCTACCAAATATGGGCGAGGCGCCCTGTTTCCGTTTAAGTGGCTTCGGACGAACCCCAGTTCAAGAACGGTACCTGCTTTCTGCCGGTTTTAAGCGCTTGACCCCGCCTCCTCGCGGCGGTCGGCGTAGATATGCAGCGGTTGAGCGCGACCTTCGACAACTTCCGAATTGATCACGACCTCGGTTACCGAATCCAATGAGGGCAGATCAAACATCGATTCCAGAAGGATCGACTCAAGGATCGATCGCAACCCGCGAGCCCCGGTTTTACGTGAAATCGCCTTACGTGAAATCGCCTTTAGCGCATCGTCGGAGAACGTGAGCTTGACGTTCTCCATGTCGAAGAGCCGTTGGTATTGCTTGACCAGCGCGTTCTTGGGACGCGACAAAATCTCGACCAAAGCCTCTTCATCCAGATCGTTCAGTGTAGCGAGAACGGGTAGCCGACCGACGAATTCCGGGATCAGCCCAAACTTGAGCAGGTCTTCCGGTTCGACTTCGCGCAGCATCTCGCCGGTTTTCTTGTCGTTCAGCGAGCGAACGTCAGCGCCAAAGCCGATGGCCGTGCCGCGGCCACGCTGAGCGATGATCTTCTCAAGACCGGAAAAGGCGCCGCCGCAAATGAACAGGATGTTGGTCGTATCCACCTGCAGGAATTCCTGCTGCGGATGTTTGCGACCGCCCTGCGGCGGTACTGACGCGACGGTACCTTCCATGATCTTGAGTAAGGCTTGCTGGACGCCTTCGCCCGAAACGTCCCGCGTGATCGAGGGGTTGTCGGACTTGCGACTGACCTTGTCGACCTCGTCGATGTAGACGATGCCGCGCTGGGCCCGCTCGACATTGTAATCCGCGGCCTGGAGAAGCTTGAGGATGATGTTCTCAACGTCCTCGCCGACATAGCCCGCTTCGGTGAGCGTCGTCGCGTCCGCCATCGTGAACGGCACGTCGAGAATGCGCGCCAGCGTTTGCGCCAGCAGCGTCTTGCCGCAGCCGGTCGGGCCAAGCAGCAAGATGTTCGACTTGGCGATCTCGACGTCGTTGTTCTTGGTGTCGTGGTTGAGCCGCTTGTAGTGGTTGTGGACGGCCACCGACAAAATGCGCTTGGCGTGCTCTTGGCCAATTACATAGTCGTCGAGAACGTTACAAATGTCGGCCGGCGTCGGAACACCATCGAGGCTCTTGACGAGGGCGCTCTTGTGCTCCTCGCGAATGATGTCCATGCACAGTTCGACGCATTCATCGCAGATAAACACCGTCGGCCCCGCAATGAGCTTGCGAACCTCGTGTTGGCTCTTTCCGCAAAAGGAGCAGTAAAGCGTGTTCTTGGAATCGCCGCCGCCGGACTTACTCATCGTCATACCCGTATCACCACAACCGAATTATCGTAGACGTAGCATTGCGCGAGGCACAACCTAAATCTTGCGCCCAAACGCAATGTTGTTCATGCATCTTGTTAACGATGGTCTCTGGCGGTGGCCAACGCCGACCATCGTTAATGACGCCTCGAAGGTGAAAACCGGGTTGCGGTTGCACCTTTCAAATGAAACTGCGGGTAGGTCCGCGGGGCCATCAACCAACTAGTCTTTGTCGTCGTTGTTCTCTTCTTCGGCCGGCACGACTCGCTTCTCGACGACCTCGTCGACGATCCCGAAATCGACAGCGTCCGGCCCGGACAAGAATCGGTCGCGCTCAAGCGCCTCTTCGATGACCTTGATCGGTTGGCCCGTATGTTTGACGTAAATCTCGTTGAGCCGTTGGCGCGTATCGAGGATTTCTTTGGCGTGAATCTCGATGTCCGTCGCTTGGCCTTGGAAACCACCCATCGGCTGATGGACCATGACGCGCGCATGGGGCAACGCAAATCGCTTACCTTTGGCGCCCGCGCACAACAACAGCGAGCCCATGCTGGCGGCTTGACCGATGCAAAGGGTCTGAACGTCGGGCCGGATGTATTGCATGGTGTCGTAGATCGCCAACCCCGAGGTGACGACCCCGCCCGGCGAATTGATGTACATGGCGATGTCTTTTTCCGGGTTCTCGGCTTCGAGAAACAGTAACTGCGCGGTCACCAGGGTGGAGACGACATCGTTGACCGGCCCAGACAGAAAGATGATCCGCTCCTTGAGCAGCCTAGAATAAATATCGTAGGCCCGTTCGCCGCGGTTGGTCTGCTCGACCACCATCGGTACGAGCGTGTTCATGTAGGTTTCCGACATGGTCGTCTTTCCGTTCTTTGAGCGTGACTAGCTTATTTAGGTGACGCGGGCGGGGGTACTAGTCTTTCTTCGCCGCCTTTTTCTTGGCCTTGGCCTTGCCGGCGGCCTTGCTCTTGCCGGCTGCGGCCTTTTTCTTGGCCGGTGTCGACAAGGGCTTAGCCTTTTTGGCGGACTTCTTCTTGGCCCCCTCCTCGGCGGCCTCCGGATCAGCGAGCAGTTCGTCCTTGGGCACCTTGCGTTCGTTGATGTGGGCAAGCTCCAAGACGTAATCGACGACTTTGTCTTCGAACAGCGGCGCCTGAAGCTGCATCGCGGCCTGGGGGTTCTCACGATAGAACTTGAAAACTTCTTGCTCTTGCCCCGGGAACTGCTGAGCCTGGGTGGCCATCGCGCGATTGAGTTCTTCCTGGCCGACCGTCACGTTGTTCGCCTCACCGACAGACGAAAGCAGGAGGCCGAGACGGACGCGCCGCTCGGCGATCTTTTGGTAGTCGGCCTTTAGGTCCTCTTCCGACTTCGCGGCGTCGTCGGGGTCGAGTTTGCCGGCTTCTTTGTCGGTCTCGATCTGTCTCCAGATACCTTCGAACTCGTTTTCGACGAGAGTCGGGGGGAGCTCGAAGTCATGGGCTTCGTCGAGTTTGTCGAGCAATTCCCGCTTGAGGCGCTGACGCGAAACCCGGCCATATTCCTCGCCGAGCTGCTCGCGCACACGCTCTTTCAGTTGTGCGAGGCTTTCCAGACCCATGCCTTTCGCGAGGTCATCGCTCACCTCGGGTACGCTCGGTTTGCGCACCTCTTTGACCTGGACTTTGAAGATCGCTTCTTTTTCACGCAGCTTTTCGTATGGGTAGTCTGCCGGGAAGGTCACCTTGACCTCGCGATCCTCGCCTCCTTTGGCGCCTACCAGTTGGTCCTCAAAGCCCGGGACGAACTGCCCGGAACCGAGCTGGATTTGACTGTCTTTGCCGGCGCCGCCCTCGAAGAGCTCACCGTCGATGGAGCCTTCGAAATCGATCAGAACGGCATCGCCATCTTCGGCGACGGCACCCTCCTCCGCGGTAAAGGTCTTCTGCTGATCAGCAATCGAGGCGACAGCGGCATCGACCTCGTCATCGTCAATCTCCGCAACGAGGCGTTCCAATTCGAACTTGGAAAAGTCGGCTGGCTCGATCTCGGGCAGAAGCTCGACGTCCATGGTGTATTCAAGGTCTTTGCCTTCGTCGAATTCCGAAACCTCGACCTTGGGCTGGAGGGCCGGTTTGATTTTGTTCTCCTCCAGGGTCTGGCGGAGGGTTTCGTCAACGGTTTCCTGAAGAACCTCGCCAAGAATCGACTTGCCGAACCGGGCACGTAGGACCTTGGGCGGGATCTTGCCAGGCCGAAACCCGGGAAGGCGCGCCTCGCTACCGATGGCCGTGAGTCTTTTCTGGATGTTTTCTTCGATCGTATCGGCGGTGACGACCACCTTGTACGAGCGTTTCAGGCCTTCAGAAGCAGTTTCTGTAATTTGCATAGCGATCTTCCGTCGATGAACCCTGTCACCAAAAATGATGGTGGTACCTGGTGCGGGCGGAGGGACTCGAACCCCCAAGGGCTAAAGCCCACTAGGACCTAAACCTAGCGTGTCTACCAGTTCCACCACGCCCGCAGGTAACCTTGGAAAGCCACGCCACGCCCGATGGGCGAACCGGGTGGCGAAAGCGGCCCTTGTATAGCATTCCGGCAACGCCGCCAAAGATCATTTTTCGGCGGTCGACCGGGCCTTTCGACCGAACCTCTAAACCGACGCCCCCTGCCTCGTGCAGATGGACCGCTGGCTTCTAGTCGGCCCACCGAAACGTCATCGAGGCGTTGCCAAAGGTGAGAGGGTGGGAAGCAGAGCGTTAAACTTTGAAGTTAATAAAAGCCGTTAAGCTATTGTTATTTATTTTTTTAGAGAAGACAATGTTGCGACAAGGATCTCCGTGAGGTCCTCGGCGATTAAGCCCGTTCCGATCCGATCGGCCGCATCCCCATGAATCCATGTCGCTGCGCTGGCCGCCTCGAAGGTCGGCACCCCTTGCGCCAGCAAACCGACAGCAATGCCGGCCAAAACGTCACCCGCCCCCGCGGTCGCCAGGGTTGGCGGGGCGGTCGTTGTAATGCTTGCCCGACCATCCGGCGCGGCGACGACGGTGTCACCACCTTTCAGGAGGACGACCGCGCCGCAGGCTGCAGCGGCGGCCCGTGCCCTCTCCAATCGACTGCCGGTGATGTCGGGGAACAAGCGGCCGAACTCACCATCATGGGGGGTCAGCAGGCATTGATCGTTGAGGGCGGCAAACAACTCGCGCGGTTGGACGGCAAAAACGCTGAGCGCGTCGGCATCTAGGACGCAGGGTTTGCCAAGTCCGAGGAGGCCCAGCGTGTTCTGGCGCGTGGTCTCGGTGACACCGCATCCCGGCCCAATCAGCGCGGCGGTCCGTCGGCGATCCGCAGCGTAGTCAACAAGTTCCCTTGGCGTTGCGACCGACTTGGTCATCACCGCGACCAACCCCGCCGCATAGGTGGACAGGGCGTCGGGCGGACACGCGACGCTCACCATGCCGGCCCCGACCCGCAATGCGGCCCGAGCCGCCAAGCGGGCCGCCCCTGTTGTCTCCGCCCCGCCGCCGACGACGACGGCAAAGCCCCGGGTGTACTTGTGGCTTTCGGGGCCCGGCCAAGGGATCGCATCGGCCCACAGCGCCGGGGCGTTCTCCCAGGTATTAGAGCCAACCCCATCCAGAACCGCCGATGGGGTCCCGATCCCGGCGACAACGACCTCGCCGCCGTAGACCCGCCCCGGGAGGAGGCAATGGCCGGTCTTTTTCGGACGAAACGTGACGCAGAGGGCAGCCGGCAGCGCGTAGCCAAGCACCTCTCCCGTATCGCCATGGACACCACTCGGGATGTCGACCGCAACGACCGGGACATCGGCTGCGGCGACTGTTTCCAACGTTTTTCGAACGGCGCCCTCGACCGGGCGGACCAAGCCAGCACCGAAAACGGCATCGACGACGAGGGCGCAGTCCGCGACCGCTTTGGGCTCAAGAGCCTGAACCGGCCCAGCCCAATCGGCCGCCGCCAGGGCGGCATCGCCTTTCAGCAAGGTCTTGTCGCCAAGGAGAGCAACCCGCACCGGCCAACCGGCGTTCTGAAGATGGCGTGCCGCCACGAAGCCGTCGCCACCGTTATTGCCGGGGCCGCACAGGACAAGGGTGGGCCGCGGGGTGTAGCGAAGTCGAATGTGATCGGCGACCGCGCGACCGGCCGCTTCCATCAGTTGGATGCCGGGCACACCGGAGTCGATGGCGCCGGCATCGGCGGCATACATCTGCTCGACGCTGAAGAGGCGGTGATCGCTAGCGCTGCCGCCGGGCATTAGGGTTGCCCGATCAGACTGGAAGCGGGCCGCGATAGAGGCGTACGCGCATCAAATTGGTGAATTCGTAGCCCTCTTTGGCCTTACCGGCCTCGAACGCGCTACGCACCTCTGGCGTATCGATTTGGCTCGCCTGGATGTCGTTAAAGGACGAGCCCGACATGCGGTTCACCAGCGTGTCGAAATCCGGGAACGCCACGACATTGGTGTACCAATACTCCTCCATGTCACCGAACACCTGGCTCGCGGTCCGGTCGAGGGCCTCCAACGCTTTCGCGCGGACCAAGGTCTCATCGTGAAAAGGCTTCACGAGCTGCGAGAATTGGCCGCGGATATCGGGTTCAAGGACGTAGAGAAAGCCGTCTGGTTTCAAGACTCGCGCCGCTTCGCGCAGTGCGCCATCCATGTGCTCAAAAGGAACGTGGTGAAGCGACTTGCTGAAAACCACGGCGTCGACGCTGTCGGTATCGCGGGGAATGGATTGTGCCGGCGCCTCGACGAGGGTCACCCCCGGCTTCGGATCGGCCGCTCGGTTCTTTTCGGCTTGGATCGGATCCGGTTCGATGCCTGTCACGGTCGCACCCCGTTTGGCCAAGGCACTCGCAAGGCCCCCGGCGCCACAGCCGCAGTCGACGACCTCTAGGCCTTTCCAATCGGCAAGCCGGTCGAAGATGTCGATGTCCCGTGCGATACCGAGGTCGTTGAGACTGGCTTGTTCCTGAACACTCATACACTCACTCCTGGTTGGCGGGACTATATCAACCCGATGCGCTCGGGGGGAGGTCGACCTTCGTCACCATCTGATTGGCGCATCCGGTTGTCGCCTCGAAGGCTGCGGCAGCTCGGAGAACCAAATCGTCCCGTCCGTAGCGGCCGACAATCTGGAGGCCGACGGGTAAACCTCTTCCGGTCTTGCCGAAAGGGACGGTAATCGCCGGTTGACCCGTGATGTTGAACGGCGCGGTGAAGCAGACGGTCACGGGCCAGGTGTCGGTCGGTTCTTTCGGAGGTTCTCGCATTCCGAGTTCGTACGTCGTGGTTGGGTTGCACGGCAAGACCAGGAGGTCAAAGCGATCGAAGAACGCCGCCATCTGTCCAGCGAAGGCGCCTCGCTGCAAATAGGCCGCCCGCAAATCCACGGCCGAGAGCGCCCTGCCCCGCTCAATCCCTTCGCGAAACGTCGTGTCCGCCATCGCTAACTCGGCGTCGCTCCAGGCCGCCGCGTAGAGGGCCGAACCGCTATCGAGGAGCGTTCGATAATACGGCATCGGGTCTTCCACCGCGGGCGCCGTTTCTTGGACTTCGGCACCCAGATCGGCAAAGACCGAAAACCGCTGTCGCACGGCGGCGGCAACTTCCGGGCGGGCATTGGCACCGGCCAACTCCACGCTTTGAGCGATTCGCAACCCCTTCAAGCTCACCTCGTCGGCGATGGTGAGGTCGATGGGCGGCAGGACAAAGGGGTCATTGATCTGTGGCCGCGCCATGACCTGAAGGAGTGCTGCAGCGTCGCGCACCGTACGGGTCATTGGCCCTGGCGAGGACAGCGGCCAAAAACCCCCGGTGGCTGTAAGCGGAACCCGCCCCAGAGACGGTTTCATTCCGACCAGGCCGCAATAGTTGGCCGGTTTGCGGCACGACCCGCCGCCATCGGTCCCAACGGCCAACGGACCCATACCCGAGGCCAGAGCCGCGGCCGCGCCGCCGCTCGATCCGCCGGGCGTCATGCCCGTGTTCCATGGATTGCGCGTGACTCCAGTCAAAGGGCTATCTGTCACACCTTTGTGCCCGTATTCAGGTGTGGTGGTTTTGCCTAAGACGATCGCGCCTTCTTGGCGAAGGTTGGCGACGCAGGGTGCATCGGTTGCGACCGGCGCTTCCGAGCTGGCGGCGGACCCATATCGCGTCGGCATGCCGGCAACGTCGACCAGGTCTTTGATCGACACCGGCATACCATCCAGATCGCCTAGGGGCGCACCACTAGCCCAGCGCGCGGTGGCGGCATCGGCCGCAGCGCGGGATGCCTCGTCGTCGCGCCAACAGAATGCGTTGAGCGCCGGTTCGACCTCCGCCATGCGTTGTAAAATGCTCTCGATGACGTCGCGCGGCGTAAGGTCGCGATCGCGATAGGCTTGCACCAATTCCTCGCACGACATTTCGTAGGGTTCGGACACGCGGACCTCCTCGATGATGGTGTCGACCGGTCGGGTTAATCGTCCGGTGGCCATTGCTGGGGTATGGCGCACAATGGCAATATCTCCGACATGACATGCACACCTAACCTTGCCGACTCTGCCCCGATCCGTGGGAAAAAGAAAAGAGCACACCGGCCCCGAACGCGCTGGATGGCGGCGATCATTTTGGGCGGGCCGTTGATCCTCGGCGCCTGCGCGGAAATCATTCCGAAGTTCGAGCTGCGCGACGACTACATGTTCAAGCGTTTTCTCCAACCCGATCGGGTGGTCGGTGAAGTACGTCGCGACGAACAGGGCAACCCGATCTTGCCGGAAAAATCGACGTCGACCGGCGCGAACTAATGCTGCGGATTAGCCAAGTCACCCTGCATGTCGCGGATTGCGACGAAGCGTGTCGCTGGTATACCGAAATGCTCGGATTTGTTCGGCGACAGGACGAGACCTATGCGGACGGCACACGATGGCTCACGGTGTCGTCGCCCGATCAACCCGACCTCACTTTGGTGCTCGATCAACGCCCGCAGTTTCCGAATGACGATGGGGTCGGCAAGTCGCCTGTGTTCGTCATCGAAACCGACGATTGCGTCGGCAACTACGAGGCGCTGAAGTCTCGCGGGGTCCATTTCAACGATGCCCCCATGTCCGAGCCGTGGGGCGTCACGGCACGGTTCGTCGATCTCTACGGCAACGAATTCCATATGTATCAGCCATCGAACGGAGGGCACTGACATGCATACCTTCACGATTCCAAAAGATGTCGAAGAACGGGTCATTCAGCGTCGCGGCAGGTTGCATGCCTACGAGGCGCTCGACCCGGCACGCACCGCGCTTGTCGTGATCGACATGCAAAACGCCTTCGTCAAAGAAGGTGCCGGGCACGCCTATGTCGAAGAAGCGGCCAGCACCTGCCCCAACATCAATCGACTGGCCGATGCGTTGCGTAACGCCGGCGGCACCGTCGTTTGGATTCTCAATACGGTGACGAAAGAATCTCTTGAAAGCTGGTCCCATTTTCACCGCGAACTTTCGACCGCCGCGGGCTTCAAACGGCGAACCGAATCGATGTCCGAGGGGGCGTACGGCCACGAACTGTACGCAACGCTCAAGCCCGCCGAGCCCGACCTCATGGTGCGGAAATCGCGCTATAGCGCGTTCATCCAAGGCTCCTCCGACCTTGACCAGGTGCTGCGAAGCCGTGGCATCGATACGGTGTTGGTCACCGGCACCGCAACGAACGTCTGCTGCGAGTCGACCGCGCGGGATGCCATGATGCTCAATTATCGTACGCTCATGGTCTCGGACGCGTGCTCGGCCAGCACCGACGACCAACATGCGGCGACGCTCTATTCGTTCATCATCAACTTCGGGGACGTTCAAACGACCGACGAGGTTGTTTCACTTATTCAAACCGCAAACGCTCCGGCCGCAGCTGCCGAGTAGCTACAGCGCCGCCTCTTTGAAGGGCACGTCTGTCCGCATCTTGGTGCGATCGAGGACCTGGTAGACTTGCCCGATCGTGCGGTCGCTCTCCAAACAGCGGACGAGTTGCGTGGCCACGTCGGCTCGCGTGATCGCCCCAAGAACCTTGTTATCGTGGGTGACGAATCCTTCGCCGGTCGCCGGATCATCCAATAATGCGCCGGGTCGCAAGACGGTGTAGTCCAGGCCACTTTTAAATAGGTCGGCTTCGGCAAGGTTCTTGGCCTCTAGGCTCGGCCGCAGGAAACTCTGCGCTTTTTCTTCGAGCGCATCCCAGGTATCGCCACATCCGATGGCGGTAACGAAAAGGAAGCGCCCAATACCGGCCTTCTTCGCCGCTTCGATGCAGTGTTTTGCGCCGATATGGTCGATGCGCGGCTCGTCGCCAGGTTTTCCGCCAAGCGTGCAAATAACGGCGTCAACGGGGCCAGCACCGGCAATGGCATCGCCCACCGCGGTGTCGTCGAAGGCATCAACGATCAACGCTTTGGCACCGGTTGCTTCGACGGTGGCCTTGGCGTCGGTGTTTCGGAAGAAGCATGTCACCTCGTACCCCTTCTCGCGTAGCTGCTTGACGGTCTCAAACCCCACCCGACGGCTCGCGCCGGCAACAAATACCTGCGGCATTGGCCCCTCCCTTGTCCGCCCGTTGATCCGCTAGAGTAGTCCCCCCCGCCGCTTCGACCCACCGGATTATCGTCGACACAAAAGGACATCCTCATCATGCAGCACCGTACCTACAGCTACAAAATCCAATACTTGGGGGATGCCGGAGAACGTGGGCGGGAATGGTGCACGGTGACCGTTCACGGCAACGGCGATCGCACCATTCGCGCGTTATGTGAAATGGACGACTCTCAAGTCCTGCGGGACGTCACCTCGACGGTCGACGCGCAGTGGCGCCCGAAGGACGCTTTCGTTCGCGTATCGGTTACGGACTCGTTTCTCGGATCGACGTGGTTTCGTTTCTTCGGCAATCGCGTCGAATGCGAAGGCTTCACGGTAAACGAAGGTCGAATTTCGCAATCGGTCGAATTTGACGCGCCACCCAACTCGTTCATCACGCATCCCGTCGCATGCGATGTTTGGCACTTCGCGAACATCGACCGCTCGATCCCGGGCAAGATTCAAGAATTCAATTCAGCAAACTGCTCGCCGCTGGCGAACGGCGCGTCGGGACCGATGATCGGGATTTCCCGCCATCGTTTTCGCTACAACGGCATCGAGCAGGTTGAATGCCCGGCAGGCACCTTCGACTGCGAGCACGTGACGTATGTCGGCCACGATGGGAACGACCGTATGGATGCGTGGTGCACCATGAACGATCGGTTGCTCGTCAAAATGCGCTTTGATGTTTTATCGACGACTTATCTACTGCAGGAAATGAACGGGACCTCGGGCTAGCCTGAGGTTCTACGTTAGGTTCTGGCGAAGCCATTGACCGGCGATGATCGTTTTACCGTCGACGATCTTGCCGTCGTCGATCGCCCCGAAAAAGGTCTCGAACGACCAGTCGAGAACCCGAATATCTTCGTCGGCGTCCGATCCGCCACCTGGATTGACTTGCTCGCCAGCCTCGGCACAGAACAGCGTCATGTGCTCGACCAGGGTTCCCGCCGCGGGATAAAAGCGGTGGATCTGCTGAATGTTGTTTACTTCGTAGCCGGCCTCCTCGAGCGTTTCCCGACGAAACGCTTGTTCGACCGTTTCGCCGGGATCGACCCGACCGGCGACAACTTCGACGAGCCATCCGTCGTCCCGTAACGTCGCAGGCAATCGAAACTGTTCGATCAGCACCACACGTTGTTTCTTTCGGTTGACGATTAGACCGGCGGCGATCTCCCCAATGTCCAGAACAAGGCGTTTGATTGGCCGGCTCAAGTCACCGGAGAAGAGCGAATGGCGAAAGGTGACGTCGCGTAGATCGTAATATCCCTCATAGACGGTCTCTTGTTCGATAATCTCCACCTTTCGGGCCATCTTTCCTCCTGCTATTGGTGTTGGGCGCAGTCGAACATTCGACACCGCACATGATCGGGAGCACGCCATTAATCACCGAAGTTACCGCGGCAGAGTCGACTATATACACGACGACATCGGCGAACGTGGCCGGGAGTGGTTCACCGTCACCGTCCAGCCCGACGGCATGCGAACGCTACGCGCACACTGCGAGATGGACGATTCGCGCATTCTTCGCGACGTGATCTACACCGTGGACGGGAACTGGCGCCCCATAGATTCCTACGTACGCATCTCGGTCGAAGAAAGATTCATGGGTGCTGCGTGGTTCCGGTTCGGCGCCGAGGTCGTTGAGTGCGAAGGGTACACCGCCAACGAAGGGCGCATTTCGCAGCGCGTCCCCGTTGACGAGTGGCCGCGGTCCTTCGGCCCTCACCCCGTCGTATGCGATATTTGGCATCTTGGCGCTTGGGACTGGTCTGACCCGGCAACCGGGCAAGGGTGGTACTCCATCATGAGTTCACCGCTGCCCAATGGCGCGTCCGGATCGATGATCGGCCGCGGCGGTTTTCGTGCGCAGTTTGTCGGCGACGAGGAAGTCACCGTGCCGGCGGGCACATACCAAACAAAACACTTCGTATTTCCGTTGCGCAAATCGGGAAAACCGCCGGAGCACGTGTGGTATCACGGCGACGACTTGTTGTTCGTGAATATCCGATGGGATCTGTTGAAAACGACATACGTCTTGGCCGAATACGAAGCAAACTCAGTCGCCTGACCGCGCCGCGTCGCGAAGAACCTTTCGGGCATCCGACGCGATCTTCGTTTCGCGGTAGAGGATGAAGATTCCAGCCGCCACAAGCAGCGCCGAGCCATACCAGACATTGGGCCCGGGCACCTCTTGCCAAACCAAGAACCCGATAATGGTCGCCCAAAGAAGCGTGCTGTATTCGAACGGGCCGACGACGGCGACCGGGGCTAGGCGAAATGCCTGGGCCAGGGCAAGGTGCGCCAAGGTCGCGAAAATCCCCATGACCGCGAAGAGGCCCCATTCCACAAGATCCGGCGATATCCATACGAACGGAAGCGCCGCGACCCCGATCACCGTCGCCACCAGCGAGTGATAGAGGACCATGCTGACGTTGCTTTCGGTTCGGCTGAGCCAGCGGGTCGCGATCATCATCAGCGCGTAGAGAAGCGCCGAAAGAAGGACCAAGAGCGACGCCAGCTGGAAGGCCGAACTCCCTGGCTGGACGATGATCAACACGCCGCCAAACCCAACTAAAATCGCCGCCCAACGACGCATGCCGACCCGCTCGCCCAAAAGCGGCACGGATAAGGCGGCCATAAACAACGAACCTGAGAACCCGATTGCGGTTGCGTCGGCGAGCGGCAAATAACGCAGTGCGGAAAAGAACCCGAACATCGCGCCGACGCCGAGAAGCGAGCGCAGAATTTGCCCCTTGAGATTTCGGGTCCGCAACACACCCACGATCCCGGTGCCCCGTAGGAGGAAGGGCAGCAGCAGGACGATCGAAAAAAGTCCGCGCAATGCGAGAACCTGGAACGTCGAGAAATCGGCAACCAACCACTTCCCCACCGCATCCATGGCACTGAACAACGCCATGGCGATGACCGCATAGCCGATCCCAGCGGCGGGTCGATTGATGGGGGTTGTATTCATGGCTGTCTTTCGTTGATCGCGCACAGTGTCGTCATTCCGAGCGCCGGTAAAGGATTGTCTCTACTGGTCAGTACGCGCGCGCCCTGGTCTAATGATTGCGATTGGGGGATCACATGCGCACGAAAGCGACATTCGCTGCGGCGGTTTTGGTTGCGTGTCTTTGGCGGCCTGCGTTTGGGGCGCAGGACCTCGCGCTATTCGACCCTGAGCAAGGAGTCGGCGGGTTTGTGGGGACCCGGACGACCATCGACCAACCTGTGGCCCTTTCTTGGGGGCCGCGATCGGGGATTATCGGCACGGTCGAGACCCTCAGTCTTCTGGGCGGGAACGATCAAGAATCCGTCGTCACCACCTTTACCGGCGCGATCAGCACCGAGGACGGCGGGCTGAACCGGCATTTCGCCGTCAGCGAATTGTCTGTCAACGGCCACCACATCACGGCAACCCGACCTCTTGTCGTGATCGATGGTTGGTCCGACACCCGTGGCGGTAGCATCCGCAACCTTGAGGTGACGTTTCCCGGGTTCATCGAGATCGACATCGCGCCGCCCGTACCCGGGACGCCGCAGCATCAACTTTGGATTGACACTTTTGCAGCCGACCTGCCCTACGCCGCCGATCCCGTCGAGTTTGGGGATCCAATTTTTCAGATGGAGCCGTATCATCGGCTCCTCGAAGCGCAGGCGCGCAGCGTCATTGCGAACCCGGAAGCGGATGTTATCCAAAACACCTTTGAGACCCGTGCCCATGGGATCGTACAAACCGAAGACGGTCGCGCGTTGCTCGCCGAACTCTCCGGACGCATCGAGGTTCGTTCGGGCGCCGACCGGTTGATCATGGAGGCACGGGGGTTCGGTTTGATCGATTTACGAAGCGGCCTATCGAGCGGCACCTCGCGGACGCTGATCACGGCGATACGAGGCGGCCGCACCGCCACCCGCACGGTCATTACAGACGTTCAGTTCCTAAACTGACCCTCGCGTCCGCCAACTGTGGCCGCCGTTTCGCGCCAGGGGTGTCTGTGATGTAATGCACGCGGTGCAGGCAAACGGGAGGAAGAAATGGGTTCCGCAGTAACGGTCGAAGGCGATTGCGACGCGAAGTTTGAGGGGGTCAAAGGTGTCCTCTCCTCCCTCCTGAGCGACGGTCGCGAGGTCGGATGTTCGGTCTGCGTCTACATCGACGGGCAAAAGGTGGTCGACCTTTGGGGCGGACTTGCCGATCCTAAGTCCGGTCGCGCCTGGGGTCGCGACACCATCGTGTCGACCTTTTCGGTTTCCAAGGCACTGATCTCGACGATGGGGCACATGTTGGTCGACCGGGGCGTCATCGATCTCGACGCGCCGGTGGCGAAGTTTTGGCCGGCTTTCGGGCAGAACGGCAAAGAGAATATCCTCGTTCGCCACCTGCTCGACCATCGGTGTGCGATTTCCTATGTCGATGCGCCGCTGGCAAGCGGCGATTTGTACGATTGGGACTTGATGATCGAGGCGATCGAGAAGACCAGTCCGAATTGGGAGCCTGGGGTAAATCCGGCCTACCTGAACATGACATACGGCTACCTTATGGGTGGTCTGGTTTACCGAATGACCGGCAAACGAATCGGCCAGTTCAATCGAGAAGAGCTCTGCGGCCCGCTCGGCCTGGACTACAACTTCGCGCTAACAGATGACGAAAAGGCGCGCTGCGCCACCGTTCTCCAAAAAGGAAGCCCCCGCGCTCTGTTCGAGGAAGTGGAGAATAATCCGGATACGTTATTCGCTCGCACGATGCAGGGCTTCGGCCCCGACGAAGACTTCAACTCCAACGGCTGGCGGTCCAACGAGGTCGGGTCCGGCCAGGGACACGGCAATGCCCGTGCTATCGCGGGTCTGTTCGAAATGATGCGCGCCGGCGGCACCTTCAACGGTGCAACCATTATGAGCCCCGCCACACGGGATCGCGCGATCACCTACCAATGCGAAAGCGACGGTGACGACCCCATCCTGGGTAAACCGATACGATTCGCTTTGGGATACGAACTAAATAACCCGACATTTCCGATGGGGCCGAACCCGAACGCTTTTGGGCACTGGGGCGCCGGCGGGGCTTTTGGGTTTGCCGATATCGATCATGGGGTGGCTTTTGGCTATACGCCCAACTTCATGCATGACGCGCTGGAACTCGGGCCACGGGGCACGGCCCTCGTCGAAGCAACCTTTGGCGCCTTGTAACCTGTCCGCCGAGTGAACAGGCTCGCCAGGAGCCATGACATGGTCGCGCCGATGCCCGTAAGTGCGTCTCCGCGCCTTGCGGCGCCTCCTAGTTCTTGAGGCCTCTCGTCGCCGATCGATCCCCTTCCGCCACCGTTCGCATCACGCTGCTGATGACTGCGTCACTTGCCGTCATGGCAGGTGCGATCGTGTCGCCGTCGTTGCCGGCGCTGGAGCAACACTTCCTCGATGTCCCGCGCATCGACTATCTCTCGCGGTTCATCATCACGGTGCCGTCGTTATTCATGGCGATCCTCGCGCCGTTCGCCGGCTACGTCATCGACACCTTTGGCCGACGCAAGTTGTTGGTCGGGGGCGTCATCCTCTATGCCGCGGCCGGGGTTGGCGGTGCGATGCTCGACTCCATCACGGCCATCCTAATCTCGCGGGCTTTCTTGGGAATCTCGACCGCCGCGATCATGACCACCGTCGGCACGTTGATTGGCGACTATTTCTCCGGCGCGGCGCGAAACAGGTTCATGGGCTACCGCAACGCGTCCAACAATTTCGGCGGCGTGGTTTACCTGGTCCTCGGGGGATTTGTTGCGACCCTCGATTGGCGTGCGCCGTTCTTTATCTATCTCGTTGCGCTCGTCGTACTTCCTATGATCCTCAAGTACGTCACCGAGCCTGACGCTACGGCGGCGCGAGACGGCGGGGCGAATGCCGCGGACTCTGCTCCGATCCCATGGATGGAAATTGGTTGGCTGTATTTTGCGGCCTTCATCTTCGGCGTGACCTTCTACATGATCCCCACCCAGATCCCGTTTTTCCTGATCGAGTTGGGGTTCGTAGATCCAACTTTGTCGGGCGTTGGCGTTGCCGCATCGACGCTGGCCACGGCGACGACGGCGCTTTTCTACGGGCGTATTCGACGATACGTCGCGATCGAAACGATGTTCATCTTTGGTTTTGCACTTAGTGCAATCGGCTTCTTTGCGATGGGTTTGGCCGGTGCCCTGCCCCTACTCTTCCTCGGCCTTCTGCTCTTTGGCGCCGGCCAAGGGTCTACCACCGCCAATTTCTCGATCCGGCTCTTGGAACTTGCACCCTTTCGTGTACGGGGCCGCATCATGGGAGGCCAAGCCACAGCCATCATGATGGGGTTCTTCGTTTCGCCCTTGGTCAGCCAAAGCATCGCCAAAGCGACCAACCTATCGGCAGCCTTCTTTACCGCCGCGGGGCTTCTGCTTCTGGTGTCGGTGGTGTTTGCTTTGCGACGGAACAGGCGGCGCGCCATGACGGCACCATGAACGAATCGACGCGATCAACCGTCCCCGACCAAGACCAGAGATTGGCGGTGCGCATCACGCTGCTGCTGACCGGCACCATGACGATTATGGCCGGCGCGACGATCTCCCCCGCTTTACCCGCGCTCGCGGAGCATTTCCACGACACGCCGAATGTCGCTTATCTTTCGCGTTTTCTCATCACCCTACCGTCGATCGTGATCGCGATCTTTGCGCCGTTGGCCGGCCTAATCATCGACCGCTTTGGGCGCAAGAGATTGCTTATCGCGGGGATCACCCTGTACGGGTTTGCCGGATCGGCTGGATTCGTCCTTGACACCTTGCCCGGCATCTTGGTTAGCCGCGCGCTCTTGGGCCTGGCCGTGGCGGCGGTCATGACGGTGTCTTCCACCCTGATGGGCGACTATTTCTCCGGCCGCGTGCGCGAGCGCTTTATGGGGTTTCGACAAGGGTTCATTCAGTATGGAGGCGTCGTTTTCTTGACCCTAGGCGGCCTTCTCGCCACGGTCGACTGGCGCGCGCCCTTTATGGTCTACCTGCTGGCGTTTGCCATTCTACCGCTGGCGCTGATCTTCCTTTTCGAGCCTGAGCAAACCCGAACGTCGGCGAATACGGAAGAGACACCCCGCGCCAAACCCGCCTATCTAATGATTGGCATGCTCTACGGCATCGGCATCCTGCACAGCGTAGCGTTCTATATGGGACCCACGCAGTTGCCTTTCTTTCTCCGCGAACTCGGCGTGACGAGCCCCAATATCGCCGGCCTTGCGATGGCCTTAATTTCGCTAGCTTCGGCGTCGGTCTCGATGTTCGCATTTGCGTGGTTTCGTCGGATGTTCCAACGCGACACCATTTTCGTCATCGCCTTCGTGGGCTTCGGTATTAGTTACTGGCTGATGACGTTCATGACCTCGCTGACGCCGGTCCTTTTTGTACTGGTCCTGACCGGAGCATCGCTGGGATTGCTATTCCCGAACTTGTCGCTCTGGGTGCTGGATATCGCGCCAGATTGGATACGGGGTCGGATTCTGGGCGGGTTGGCAACAAGCATCTTCGTCGGCCACTTCTTTTCGCCGATCGTGAGCCAGCCGATCGCCGATGCTTGGGACCTTCGAACCGCCTATGCGGTGCTCGGCACGGCGATGTTGCTGGTTGGGTTGTTCTTTGTGGTGCGACGTTGGCGACCCAGCGGCTGATCGACGCTATTGCAACGGAACCGACAGCGTCGTCTCCTGCCCATCTTCGCTGATGATGTGAATCTCGACGCGACGGTTTTTGGCCCGATTCTCCGGCGTATCGTTTGCCGCCACGGGTTTCGTGTCGGCGTGCCCCTGAACGACCACGCGGTCGTTGTCGATTGGCGCATATTGCAGGAGTTCGGTAACGACAGATGCGGCACGCGCCGTTGAAAGATCCCAATTGGACCGGAAACGCTCCGTCGAAATCGGTTGGCTGTCCGTATGACCTTCGACAACAATCGTGCCGGGGCTGGACATCAGAACGTTAGCCACACGTTGCAGGACGGGCGCCATTTCGGGCGACAGCCCTTCGCTGCCCGCGGTGAAATAGGCCGAGTCATCAAAGCGGATGATCACCGAGTTACCGCTGCTCTCCACCGAGACCTTCCCGTCCGTGACTTCCTTGCGAAGGACGGACTTAAGGGTCGAGAACGTCTCCTGCATCTTCTTGCGAGCTTCGTCGTCGCTCTCGCCGATTTGGGAAGCCGCATTGCCCGCCTCCTCTTTGAAGGTGTCGGAGTCAGCCTTCTCCTCGCCAATTCGACCTTCGAGAGGTTTGTCGAACGCGCCAAGCGCATCGTTAAAGGCTTCACTCATGGATTCGGAAACATTGCGATATTTCGCAAGGTCTACCGATGAGAATGACATCATCAAAACAAAAAAGGCCATCAACAGCAGCGCAAGATCGGCAAACGTGGTCATCCACGCCGGCGCATTCGATCCAACGGCTTTCTTGATCATGGGTCTACTTGGCCTTGTTGCGGGCCGCGTGCTGTTCCGCGAGCGAGGGTTTCTTTTTGGCCGTTCGAGCGGGACTGGCCGCTTTGGGTACTACCGTATCGGCGGTGCGCTTGCCGCGCCGTTCGACCTGTTCGTCGCGCGGGTCGCTTGAGCCGCGACGCCGGTCGTCTTTAACGTAGGCTTCCAGCAACTCGACGATCACGCGCGGGTTCTCTCCACGCTGTATACCGAGAACGCTGTCGAGGATGAGTTCTCTGTTACTGCGATCTTGAAGCGCCTTGGTCGAAAGCTTTTCGGCAATTGGGTTGGCGACGAGATATGCAACCACCGCGCCGTATAGTGTCGTCAGAAGAGCAATCGCCATGTTCGGACCGATCGCCGCGGGGTCGTTCATCTGGCTAAGCGTTTGGACCAGCCCGACTAGCGTGCCGATCATCCCAAAGGCCGGCGCGGAATCACCGATCGCCCGGAAAATCCGCTCGCCGATTTCCTCCCGTTGAATGGACTGCGTCATGTCGCGGGTCAGCACCTGATGAATGTGCTCTGGCCCTGCGCCGTCGACGATCATCATGATGCCCTTGCGCATAAAGGCATTGCCGATCGGCTGATCTTCGAGCGCCAATACGCCTTTCTTGCGTGCGACGGTTGCAAGCGCACCAGCCTGCTCGATCAGTTGCTGGGCGTCCGTCCGCCGCGAAATAAAGGCGACCTTGATCCCGTCCCACAAGGCACCGGCCAAATTCGCAATCGGGAATTTGATGAGGGTGGCGGCAAAAGTGCCGCCAACGACGATCAGAAATCCGGGAAGATTGAGGAAAACGCCAAGGTCGGAACCGACCATGACCGCGGCCCCGATGACGCCGACGCCAACGATCAGACCGAGAAAAGTAGCAATATCCATCTACTTACGGGCCCGTACTAGATACAAAACACTGCCCCACGCTGGGACCCCCATTGTCCCCTGTCCGGCCTAACGATCCCCGTCCGTTCATTCTCTATATCTATAGGGAATTGTCCACAACCACTACTTAGGGGAGACCGCTGGCAAGGCAAGGTAACTTGGGATTGACCGTGCGGCGCAGCCTGCGATGATGCGTCGCGGAACGCAGAGGCTCCTGGTTTTTTCGTTTTTGCGTAAACGAACTTTGTTGGTCGGACCACGGAAGAGGCGGTCACCGGCGTGACACTCACATCCGAACAATTCGTCGCCGCCGTCCGCGGCCATGAGCGGTTCCTGGCCGGGGCGATCGATGGTCATCGGGCCGAATTGGCGCGTGAGGACTTTTCGGGCCTTCGTTTTCGCAATCTCAAATTGAGCGGTGCACTGCTGGCTGGCACCAATTTTTCTCGCTGTTCCCTAAACGGGTGCGACTTCAGCGCCGCCGATTTGTTCGGTAGTAGCTTTGAGGCCGCGGAGGCCCAGGGCGCGAGCTTTGAGAGAAGCGACCTTCGCGGCGCCAACTTTAGAGGCGCCACCCTAATAGAGGCTAATTTCGAGGGGGCCGATCTTCGCCCAGGGCTCATGATCGGCGAAAAAGACGCGACCGCCGATTCGGCCGGGCTCTTTTCCGCAGATCGCGGCGCGAGCGCAGATTTGTCCGGCGCCGATCTTTCCGCGGCGTCCTTCGCCGGGGCGCAACTTCGCAAGGCGAATTTCAATAGCGCCAACCTTACCCACGCCAACCTTGCCGGTGCAGCGGCCCAGGGCGCCAGTTTCTGCGGCTCTGTCCTCAAAGGCACCAACTTGACCGGGGTCAAACTGGAAGGCGCAAATATCAGCCCCGGTACCGCCACCCTTCCCGACGAAATCCAAACAATCTTGCGGCGGCACGCCTTGTGGATCGATTCGTTCGGGGTAGACGGCGCGCGCGCCGACTTACGCAAGTTGGACCTCAGGAAACACGATCTTCGCGGTGTATACCTGAGCGGCGCTGATTTGCGCGGTGCCCGCTTGAACGGTGCCAACCTCGCGCACGCGCTTCTAACCTTGGCAGATTTGCGCGAAACCGATTTGGCCGACGCCGACCTCCGGGGCGCGGCGCTAAACGGTGCCAACCTGAATAGCGCCAACCTCGCCCGCGCACGACTAAGCGAAGCACGAGGCGACCCAATGGAAATGTTGGGCGCCAAGGGCGAAAAAACAGGTCAGCGGCAAAGAACACGCCTTGCAAAAACCGACCTCCGGAAAGCGCATCTTGATGCTGCGAAATTCCGCGAGGCCACCTTCAAAGCGGCGAACCTATCCGGGTCGACCTGTGACCGGGGGCAGTTCGCCGGGGCGAACTTTGAAAACGCTGACCTCTCGAAAAGCTCGCTTCGTCGGACGGATTTTTCGGATGCCAACCTCGTCGGTGCCAATCTCAACGGCGCCCACATGGACTTCGTACGGCTACGCAACGCCAATCTGACGAACGCCGATACAACCGATGCGGCACTTATCGGAGCGGATTTGACAGGCACCTCGCTCGCCCGTCAAAACGAGAAATTGACCTCCTAACGATCTCGAATCGAAGATCCCGTTCGGGCCGTGTGATAGATTTTGGGCTCGTGAGACGATCTCTGGACATATGCGACGCCAGCCCGCTGCCGATGATCGCCATTTGGCGGCTAAGGCTGTCCGACACGTTGGCCGCGCTTGAACGCAAAAGGGCCCGGACGTCGTTCTTCTATTCGAAAGTCTTTGCTTTTTTCGTCGTCTTGAACATCGCGTGTTACTGGATCGCCATGGTGACGGCCTTTCCGGTCGTGACCTTCGGACCGGAACGTGGGCACTACTTTTTGGTTCAATTTCCGGTCGGGTTCCTGGGCGCGCTATTCGACTCGCTCTCGCTGTTCGTCACCGTTTACATGGTCCGGCGCGCCCTTCAGGCAACGACAAGCGCGTCGTACCTGGCCCATCTCAGTGTCGATCTTGGGATTGCGACCCTGGCGACGTTGTGGGTCCTTTTCGTATTTTCGCTGTCGGGGTGGTTAGTCAGTTTTGTTGGCGCCAATCCGGAGTCCTTGCTGGCTCGAAACGGCGCCTACCAAGACCGTCTAGTGCAGGCCTTGCAGGACCCGACCGGTCGAGAGGAAATCAAGAACATCTATTTCGGACTGCTTATGGGGCTATCGGCAATGTTGCCCACCCTCACGCACGTCTATTTGTCGATGCGGGCCGCCGGCACGGTAGCGCGGCGGACCGTCCTGGCATCGACCCGGCTCAGTTGACCAGGAACTGAACCGGCAAGCCGTCGGCGAGATTGCGGCGCAAGCGCCGGTCGGCCGTCGAAAAAAGCACCTTGAAGACATTGTGCGCATCCGAGATCGGTTTTGCGCCTTGGATCATGGCACTATCGATCCGTTTTTGGTTCGCCGCGGCGGCGCCGAAGTCGCGGCGTAGAAACGACGGTAGCCGGACGGGTTTGAGTGCATCTGGGGCGCCGCGATCGACCCTGGTTGCGGCCAGGTAGGCCGCACCGTCGGGGGACCGGAACTCGAACAACGACGGGAAAACAGAAAGCACCGTGGCGCGGACCCGCTGGTTGGGCGCGTCGTTCTCGGAGTCAAAGAATGCGTTAATCACCAGCACGGACCGGTCGTTCATGCAGGCCGACAAATCGGCAAAGAACTCTTGGGTCATGAGATAATCTGGCGTGTTGTCGCCATGAAATAGGTCGACGACGGCCACGTCATACACTTTGCCGCAATGTCGAACGAATGTTCTGGCATCTTCAATCCGCACATCAACGAGGGTTGGATCGAAGCCAAAGAATTCTTGGGCGGCGCGCAGCGAGTCTCCATTAATTTCCACGACCGTTACATCGAGCCCGTCCGCTTCCAGATTACGCGGCACGATCCCGGCCCCCAGACCGAGGACCAGCGCATTCTTCGGGTCGGTGCGAAAGGCGTAGGGAATGGACTCGAGAAAATAGGTGTAGAGCGAGAGCGACGTGCCGTCCCCCAACGCTCGGTTCTGAACCAATCCGTCCTGCAAAAAGGCGATCAGCGGCTTGGCACCTTCCGATTGCGGGATGATCTCGACGATTTTGATGTTGCCGAAGACCGACGTGTATTCCTTCTTGATCTCGAATTCGAAATTCGGTTCGCCCGCCACCGCATAGAGGTATTGGCGTTGCCCGGCCATCAGGGCGCCGGCCAGCACCGCCGCGAGGGCCGTTCCGACACCAAGTAGGGCCCGTTGGCGTTTTGTGAGGGCGCGGGCGGCCACCACGTAAAGCAGGACCAGCGCACACAAAATCAGCGAGAGGAGCAAAATACCGGTGTAGTTGCGCATCAGCGGGATGAACACGAACGCTGTCACAAGCACTCCGGCGACCGAGCCAATGGTGCTGACAAAGAACACGCGCCCGGCACCGGCATCGCCGCGATCGTCCTCGCGGCGTTGCAGCGCGACAAGCAACGGATTCATGGCCGAAAGCGCGACCAAAGGAAAAGCAAGGAGGACGGCGCTGCCGATAAAGCTGGCAAAGACGAGGTTCGCACCGGTGAGAAGCGGGAAAAGGACCGGGTAAGCCAACGCGCCGAGCGCGATCGTGAGCGCAGCACTCGCGGGCGCGGCGAGGTACGCGAACTCCAATTCAGCGCGACTAAGACGTTTGCTGACGATGCTACCGCCGTAATACCCAACGGCTAGGAACGTCAGCGTGATCGACAAGATTGCAGCCCAGATGAATAGGCTAACGCCGAAATAGGGAGTCAGAATGCGGGACGTCAGAACCTCGAGCGCCAACACCGCAGCGCCGGTGAGGAAGATCATGACCTCGTAGCGGATCGATGTGGTCAGGGGAGCCTCCCGATGCTCAATCGCTGTAGGTCAATCGGTTGATCTGCAAGCTGGAAAGACGATGCGCCTGGCGCCGGATAACGCGACCCTGTTCGAAATGGGGTGAGCGAGGGGACTTGAACCCCCGACCTCCGGGACCACAACCCGGCGCTCTAACCAACTGAGCTACGCTCACCACATATCTCGCCGGGTCGCACCCGGGTGGCTTGTTTTGCCGCACCCGTTGGTACCCGTCAAGAAACGCTTGCGCCAATTCGGCGAAGAAGGACCGGGTTGCTGATGACCGCCTGTAAGGAAGACCTGTTGAGCAGGAATTGAACGCCCAAGCATGGGCCCTTCGCGTCTGGCGTTCGGCGATTACGACATCGATCCCGCGCTTACGGGAGTGGGCTTTGCGACGATCGTACCGGAACGCTCGAAATCTCCGATCAAGGCCGGTGGACGGTTTGATCCAGGCCCGCACCGCAGTGTTCACCTTCGAGGAGGTCTTCACCGCCAATGCCAATGGCGACTGGCACGGGTTCGTCAGCGTTGTTTTTCTCGCCCCATACAATCGCTACGCGGCTTTCGACTTCGTCGAACTCAGCTTGGTCGAATTGGGGCTGTCCTAGCCGAAGTGCTTATTCAGTCGGCGAAGCGCCTCGTCGAGGGTCGCGTCTTCCTTGCAAAAACAGAACCGGGCGAAATGCATGGGGCCGTCCCCGCCCATGTAGAAAGCGCTGACCGGGACGCCGGTGACCCCAGCCTCAACCGTGATATGTCGGCAGAACTCTTCATCGGTACCGGTGAACCCTAGCGGGCGAAAATCGGCATTGAGGAAATAGGTGCCCTTGCATGGCGCCACGGCAAAACCGATGTCGGCAAGGCCCTGCGCAAGGCGGTCCCGGGTCGCCTGCATGTCGTTACTAAGACCGGCGAAATACGCGTCGTCCTTGTTGAGGCCATAGGCTACAGCGTGCTGCAGATTTGGTGGTGTGGTGAAAGTGAGAAACTGGTGCGCTTTAGCGATCGGCGCCATGACCTCCGGCGATGCCGTGCCATAGCCAACCTTCCACCCGGTCAGCGAAAAGGTCTTCCCCGACGAGCCGATGCGGATGCACCGATCGCGCATGCCCGGCAAGGTCATCAGCGGGATGTGAGGCGTGTCGTCGAAGACGATGTGCTCGTAGACCTCGTCACAAATGGCGTAGCAATCGTGTTCGGCAACCAGCTTGGCCACCGCTTCGAGCTCCGCGCGGGTAAACACCTTGCCAGCCGGGTTCAAAGGCGAATTCAGCAGGATTGCCTTGGTCTTTGGCCCGAACGCCGCAGTCAATTCTTCCAAGGGCACGCGCCAATCGGGCGGTTGCAGCCGAACCAGTTTGACGGTCGCCCCGGCCAGCCGGGCGATCGGAATGTAGGAATCGTAAAGGGGCTCGAACATGATGATTTCGTCACCCCGGTCCAACAACCCGAACAACGCCGCGGCAAGCACCTCGGTCGCCCCCGAGGCGACAATTGTCTCGCGTTGCCAGTCCGCGTCGATGTCATAGAACCGCTTGTCGTGCGCCGCGATCGCCTGGCGGAGCTCCGGAATACCCATCATGGGTGGATACTGATTGGAGGCGTTGTCGAGCGCGTCGTGCGCCACGGCACGGACATCATCGGGCCCATTCCCGTCCGGGAACCCCTGCCCTAGGTTGACCGATTCGTGTTCGATCGCGAGGCGCGACATCACTTCAAAGACCGTCGTCCCGAACGACGACAGAACGCTATTGGTGGATTGCATCGAACTTCCTATTGCCTTCGTTCTTAAACCCAGCGCCGAACACGACCGCAATACGCGCTGTATTTGTCGCCGAAAAGGTCTTCCAAATAGGCCTCTTCGCGGATCACCACGCCGAAATGGATGATCAGCATCGCCGGCACCGCGGCAATGACGACCCAAGGCAGGTTCGCCCCCAACCCAAGCCCGATCAGCATGAGTAAAGTGCCGAGATAGAGCGGATTGCGGGTACGTTTGAACGGACCGGTCTCGACCAGCTTGGACGGCATGTGGTTTGGGTCGGGCGAGCTGGCAGCCTTGCGAAAGGCCTGCATCGCCATCATCGATAACGACACCCCCGCGACAAAGAGCACAAAACCGATCCCCACGCCGAACCACCGCAACCCGAAGGACAGCGGCCAGACGAATTGTTCCAGGCTCGCGCCCCCGAGGACGGCAACCAAAAAAACGGCCGGCGGCTGAGCCACAAACTTGGGCAGCTTGAGCTCACCGATCTCGTCTTCTTCAAGGGGGTGGGCGCTGGAATAATCCGTATCCCAGCCCGGGCGTTTGCGTCGAAAAATCATCGCGCGATCCTATAGCTCATTGCGGCAGACAAATCGCCTCCTCTTCGTCCTCGCGATTGGTTTGCTTTGCCGAAACAAAGCCAACTCGCGCAGTTTTCCTGGCATCATGCTCTTTCAGATGGCGACGATCAGGCCTGGGGTCCAATCACGAGCTTGGTCCCCGTCGTCACAATCAATGTCCCCACCGCGCGGAGATGCGCTATAGGAGGCGACCGCCCGAAAGAGGAGTCCAATCCATGCAACTCGCGCAACGTATGTCACAACTGGGGACCGAGACCGCCTTCGAGGTCCTGGCGCGTGCAGAGGCGCTTCGAGCACAGGGCAAGGACGTCATCAACTTGGGCATCGGCCAGCCCGACTTCCCAACCCCACCCCACATCGTCGAGGCAGCGGCCAAGGCGCTGAAAGACGGGCATCACGGCTACACCCCGGCCAACGGGATCGTGCCGCTGCGCGAGGCCGTCGCCGCCGACGTCCTGAAGTACCGCCAGGTCGAGATCAACCCGGACAACCTCGTGATCATGCCCGGCGGCAAGCCAACGATGTTTTTCTCCATCCTGATGTTCGGCGAACCCGGCGCTGAAATCATGTACCCGAACCCCGGCTTTCCAATCTACGAATCGGTGATCCGGTTCTCCGGCGCGACACCCGTGCCGATCGAATTGCATGAGGCCACCGGCTTTTCGTTCTCCGCCGACGAGGTGCTGGGACGGATCACCGACAAGACCCGCCTGATCATCGTGAATACGCCCGCCAACCCCACCGGCGGCATCGTATCGACAGGAGAATTAGATAAATTTACCAATGGTTTAGAGAACTTTCCTCATGTAACTGTTTTATCCGACGAGATCTATTCTCGGATGCTCTACGACGGCCATACCCATAAATCGCTCCTGTCCTACCCGGCATTGCGCGACCGCCTGATCGTTCTCGACGGCTGGTCGAAAACCTATGCCATGACCGGCTGGCGTCTGGGTTGGAGCCTTTGGCCGGACACTCTGGCCCCCCTCGCCGCCAAGCTCGCGGTTAATGACCATTCCTGCGTGAACGCAGCGACCCAATGGGCGGGCATTGCCGCGCTGGAAGGCCCCCAGGAGGCGGTCGACGACATGGTGCGCGCCTTTGACGAGCGGCGCCGGTTGATCGTCGGCAAACTCAACGCCCTACCCGGTTTTTCTTGCGTGACCCCATTAGGCGCTTTTTATGCCTTCCCGAACATCACAGGGACCGGCAAGTCAGCCGGAGAGCTACAGGACGCAATGCTCAACGAGGCGAATGTCGCCACCGTGGCGGGCACCAGTTTCGGCGCACTCGGCGAAGGTTATGTGCGTTTTTCGTATGCCGCATCCGCCCCGCAAATCGAAGAGGCGATGGCCCGCATCGCCAAGATTCTTTAGCCATGACCGGCCGCGTTGCAGGCCGCACCGCTTTGGTGATCGGTGGCGGCGGCAACATCGGCGGTGCCACAGCCGCAGCGCTTGCGCGCGAGGGCGCCCAGGTGGTTGTTACCGGGCGGGACGCCGAAAAAGGCACCGCACGCGCCAAATCGATTCAAGATACTGGCGGCAACGCACGGTTCGTGTCCCACGAGGTCACCGACCGCGATGCCTGGCCAGCGTTATTTACTGACGTTCGCGACCATGAGGGCGGCCCCGATATTGTGGTGTGCAGTGCCGGCAAAGCCTTTCTCGCCGCGTTCGAGCGCAGCACTGTCCAAGACCTGACGGACGCACTCGCGGTCAATGTGGAAGGCGTTTTTCTTGCGGCCAAAGAAGCCTTCGGGGCATGGCGCGCCACCGGTAAAGGCGGCAACTTCATTGCGATCTCAGGCGTCAACGGCCTGCGGGGAGCACCCAATGCGAGCGTGCATTCCGCCACCAAGGGCGGAATGACCGGACTGGTTCGCGGCTTGGCCGAAGAGGGGCGCACGATCGGCGTCTCTGCCAACACCATCCACCCCTCCCTTACTTGGCCGGGCGGCCAGCCACCCGCCAAAGCGGTCGAGATTTTTGGCGCGGATCGGCTCGCGGGCCACATGGCCAATACCAGAGCTATCACGCCGATGGGCCGAATAGGCGAACCGGAAGACATCGCCGAAGCTATCCTGTTGCTGGCTGAGCAGACCCGACCCGTGATTACAGGACAGCAAATTGCTGTTGATGGCGGGCGAACGGCGGGCGAGTTTCGGCGCAAGACGGCGTCTTAGCGCTGTGCCGCGGCGAGGACGATGCCCGCCACGATCATGATCGACCCGCTGAGACGGTCGCGCCACAACCACGCGCTCGGGGTGCGCAAAAGCCTCCGGGCCCGGTCCGCGAAAAAGGCCCATAACTTAGTAGTAACGAGGGCGGTCCCCACCAAGGTCAGGCCCATCAGGCCGAGCTGGATCGCCGGTGGACGATCGGGGTCAAGGAACTGAGGCAGGATGGCGCCGAAAAACAACAGGCTTTTGGGGTTCAGCGCGGAAACCGCAAAGCCGTGCCAGAAAGTGCGGCGCGCCGTACGCTGACGTTGGATGTGGTCGCTTGCCGCCGGCGTTGCGCCTGCGTGACGCCACTGCACAAACCCTGGGTAGAGCAGATATCCCACGCCAGCCCACCTGATGACCTCGAACCACTGCGTGGCAAACAACAGAATGGGCGTAAGACCAACACTCAGCACCGCCATCTGGACGGCGACCGCGCCGCAGGCTCCTAAGACATTGGCCATGCCGGTCCGGAAGCCATGCGCGAGACTGACGCCGATCGCCAGGATGACCGACGGTCCGGGAATCAGCATTAGGACCACGGACGCAGCCAGGAAGGCGATGTAGTTAGCGAGGGTCATGCCGCGTGTTCCCTGGTGGGAGAAACATGATCTGGCGCCACGGCGCACGGCGCGCGCGGGGCAGGCACCACGCCGCCTTCAGGCTGCCTAATTCTTAGGCACATGCCCTTTCCTGCGTCACTTAGCGTTGACGTGGATAGGCGTAGAATAGCTGTTTTCTGCCGTTCAAGGCGCCTCGACAGGTTGGCATACGGTCTGCAAAAGGTAGCGTAAGCCTCGCCGTATCGAAGCCGGAGTGTGTCTATGAAGAAGATCGAAGCCGTTATCAAACCGTTCAAGTTGGACGAGGTCAAAGAAGCGCTGCACGAGGTTGGCCTGCAGGGCATTACCGTCACCGAGGCCAAGGGGTTCGGCCGCCAGAAAGGCCACACGGAGTTGTACCGCGGGGCGGAATACGTGGTCGACTTCCTACCCAAAGTGAAGATCGAGATCGTGCTCGAGGACAACCTCGTCGATCGCGCGATCGAAGCGATCACCCAAGCCGCACGCACCGGGCGCATCGGCGACGGCAAGATTTTCGTCTCGTCGGTCGAGCAAGCGATTCGCATCCGAACTGGCGAAACCGGGGGCGAAGCGATCTAGGCCCCGACAACAGAACACCGACAACACTGCAAAACATCAACACGATTTAGAGGGAGTTTAATTATGGCCGATGCCGCAAGCGTCCTGAAACTTATTAAGGACAAGGACATCAAATACGTCGACCTTCGCTTCACCGACCCGCGCGGCAAATGGCAGCATCTCGCAATGCACCCCCGCATGATGGACGAAGATGCCTTCTCGGAAGGTGTGATGTTCGACGGCTCGTCGATTGCCGGTTGGAAGGCGATCAACGAATCGGACATGGCGCTTATCCCCGATCCGTCTTCTGCCGTAATGGACCCCTACTCGGCACAATCCTCGCTGATCCTGTTTTGCGACGTGCACGAACCGTCGACGGGCGAGCCGTACAATCGAGATCCGCGGTCGGTGGCGCGTCGCGCCGAGGCCTACCTTGGCTATACCGGGATCGGCGATACCGCCTATTTCGGCCCAGAGGCCGAGTTCTTCATCTTTGACGACGTCAAGTACGACGTTTCGATGAACCACACTTTCTACCAGCTCGACGAATCCGAAGGGCCCTACAACACCGGTCGCGACTTCGAAGGCGGCAATACCGGCCACCGGCCGGCAGCGAAGGGAGGCTATTTCCCGGTTGCCCCGATCGATTCCCACGGCGACCTGCGCGCCGAGATGTTGTCGATCATGGAAGACATGAACCTACCGGTCGAAAAGCACCACCACGAAGTGGCGCCGAGCCAGAACGAACTTGGGATCAGCTTCGATACTTTGTTGCGGACCGCCGACAACATGCAGATCTACAAGTATGTCGTGCATAACACCGCCCACGCCTACGGCAAGTCGGCGACGTTCATGCCCAAACCGGTCAAAGACGACAACGGCTCGGGCATGCACTGCCACCAGTCGATTTGGAAGGGAGATACGCCGTTATTTGCCGGATCAAGCTACGCCGATCTTTCCGAGACGGCGCTGTTCTATATCGGCGGGATCATCAAACACGCCAAAGCGTTGAATGCTTTCACCAACCCGCTGACCAATAGCTACAAGCGCTTGATCCCGGGCTTTGAGGCACCGGTGCTGCTGGCTTATTCAGCCCGCAACCGCTCGGCGTCCTGCCGCATTCCGTTTGCCACCAGCCCCAAAGGCAAGCGCGTCGAGGTTCGCTTTCCCGACCCCGGCGCCAATCCCTACCTCGCCTTTTCGGCCATGTTGATGGCCGGCCTCGACGGGATCGAAAACAAGATCCACCCCGGCGACCCGATGGACAAGAACCTCTACGACTTGCCGCCGGAAGAGCTGAGCGAGGTGCCGACGGTGTGTGGATCTTTGCGCGAGGCGCTCGAAGCGCTCGATGCTGATCGCGACTTCCTCAAGAAAGGTGATGTCTTTTCCGACGATCTAATCGATGGATACTTGGAGTTGAAGTGGGATGAGGTCTTCGCGTTCGAGCACACGCCGCATCCTGTTGAATTTACCATGTATTACAGTGTATAAGGCTATCTAGTTAAAGTAGTACCGTAGTACGGGGCCGCTGCCAAAAAGGCGCGGCCCCTTTTTTCTGCCAGGTGTGGCCCCGGCCCCGGCTCTTGAACCTCGACGAAACTAGCACTATCTTTGGTTGACCAGGGCCCGAAATAGTTCTCGCTTTAGTAAATTTCGGCTAAAAATCGAATGAATTGTCGAACCAGCCGAAATCTTTTTGGGGGGATTTCCGGTGCAGGCAGCGACGCGGGACACCGCACAACCACCGTCAGGGAAGCGCAGCAAAGGGCCAAAGCGGGGCGCGCTTCCAGATCTAATCAAAGGGCACATGCTTTGGGTCAAGGACCCGGCGTCCGGTCGTCGCGCTGATCTTTCCCGCATGGACCTGGCGGGACTGGACCTCAGTGGCGTCAATCTGTCGGGCGCTGTTTTGGTCGCCACCAATTGCCATGGTGCCAAACTGGCCGGCGCAAACCTTTCGAACGCCGACTTGTTCGCCGCCGACCTGACGGACGCCGATTTATCGTCCGCCAATTTGACAAGCGCGAGCCTTCGCGGCGCCAAGCTATCCCGTGCGAAACTCGACCATGCCGACTTGACGGAAGCCGATTTGCGTGGCGGAACCGTCATGGGCGCGGATGGCCTCCGGCTGGGCAGTGAAACCACCGACATCAGCGACTGCCAACTTGATTTTGCGACGCTGGCACGGGCAAGGATGTCCGGCGCGCAGCTGCACCGCACCAGCCTTTTCGGGGCAAAGCTCAACGGCACACAACTAAACGGCGCTGATCTTGACGAAACTAATTTCGCCAATGCCGATTTGTCCGGGGCAAACCTCGCCGGGGCGCGTGCAAGCAATGCATTGTTCCGCGACGCAAGTTTGCGGGATGCCAACCTCAAAGGAATCTCGGCCTCGAAATCACATTTCGAAGGTGCGGATTTCGAAGGCTCCGAAATGGCGGAGTCGAACCTCGTCGATTGCTGGCTGGAAAAAGCTAAGGTTCGGATCAATCCCAACAACCTGCCCCCCTATCTGCGACGGGTTTTTACCGAGCATGAGCAATGGGTCGTTACCGGCGGCGAAAAAGGTCAGAGAGGGACTTTGGCCGAGGAAAACCTGGGCTATCTCGACCTAGCAAAGCGCAACCTGAGCGGCATCATTTTGAAGGGCTGCAATCTCGAAGGTGCCGACCTGTCTGAGTGCAGCTTGTTGTTTGCCAATTTGACCAAGTCGACCCTCGTCGAGGCCAATTTGGTGGGCGCCGCCTTGTCGGGCGCTTCGTTGGCGGGCGTCGACCTGGGCCGCGCCGACCTTTCCAACGCCCTGCTGACCCCCATTCCGGTGCGTAGTTCCGACGGCGCGGAAACCGGACGGGTTCGCATGACCGATTTTCGGCGAGCCACCCTGGACACGGCCAAGCTTGATGGCCTTGATCTGACACAGTGCGTCACCTCGCATTGACCCCTACGTAAGCCGCTATGGCGGCACTTGGCCTTTCCAAAGCAAACCGAACCGAGCTCGAAACCGGGCTGAAACGGGTGACCGGGCTAGGCACCACGGTCCTCGTGGGCTGGCGCTACGTCGCGGAGGGCCTTGAACTTCTTCACGTCAGCACCTACGAGCTGCCGATCATCGCAAAACGGTTTGAGACGCTATTGCACCCCGGGCGCTACCTGCCCGACCGTAACGACTGGAAGCAAGCGCTCGCGTCGGGCTGCCGCACAACCAAACTCAAATTGTCCTTCGGCCTCAACGAGAATGCCGAGATCCAGCATTTCATCAACGATTTGCTGGGCCAGTATTCCGTCACCGAGATCGATACGCGCGCGGTCGCGCCATACGACATGGTGAGTTTCTCGCTCTACACCCCGTTCGAACAGATCACCCAGATCAATGTTCTGTCCAACGCCATCATGCGCGCCGCCAACGTTTGCCGCCGCGCGGACATGCCGATCGACGTTCGCCTGAGCACAACCGGTGACGGGTTTTACGTGTGGAACAACAAGACCGGTTTGTGGGCCGACGTTGCTCTGTTCTGCGCAACCTCGCTCGCTATTGCCCATACCCAAGCGGCCCGAAAACTGGCTGAAGCCCGCGCCGTGCCGCGCCTGCGCGTGTGCTTCGGGATGGGCAGTCACTATGAGTACTACCAATCTTCGGGCGCCGAACGTTCAAGCTACATCGTAGGCGACGTCACAATCGAATTGGCCCGTTTGATCGGCTCGGCCCTCAACGATCAACTTTTGTTTAGCGATGCGGTGCGCGACCTCACCGGCGACGATCTGGAATGGGGACAAGGCTACGGCATTACGTCGATCGATGCGCCGGGCTTCGCGGCGCTGGCACAGGAACACCTCCAAAAGCTCAAGGGCGTGGGGCTTCCGGGCGGCAAGATCGACTCGATCAAAAGTTACCTGACGGGTCCGCGCCAAGGCGAGAAAACCTTTGCCATCCGCAAGTACTACGTGACCGACAAACATGGGCTGAACCACGGCTGCTACAACGCCAAACTCAACACGGCGTTGGAGGATGGCACCGACCTTCGTTATGGCTTGCTCGATCGCGACCTTGAGGGGTTCAAGGCATCATGGGACGAGAACGAAGATATCGTGATCCGCGTCGTCTAGCGGATTGTTGCGGTCAGATCACGCTGGCGTAGACCAAGTAACCGCCCGTCGTCAGCGCACTGAGCCAGGTGAGCAAGACGCCGATGCCCCGCGCCGCCGTCGTCCGGTCCGGATACAGGCCAATGAGATGGCCCAAACGGCCCAAGATTAAGGCGATCCCGACCAAATGGATGAGCAGTGACGGGGCTCCCGACAACTCGCACAGGACGAGGCCCAACAGAATCATCGGGACCCATTCGGTGAAATTACCGAATACTCGAAGCGCCCGGGTCAATTCCGGCTGGTCGCCGCTACCCATCGAGACCCGATATTTCTGCCGCAGGAGGGAGACCCGCGCACCGAGTACGAGCATGAGGAGCGTGAGTAGACCGACGTAGATCGCTGCGTTTTCGATTGCCATGACGATGGCCTCCCTTTTTGAGCCGCCGGCGCTACGCCAGGGTGGCTTATTCCTTGGCTTGAATGATCGTGCGAATGGGGAATGGAATGGTAATCCCGCGCTCGTCGAACTTTTCTTTGATCTTTTGGGTCAGGTCGAATTTCAGTCCCCAGAAGTCGGCGGTATTGGTCCACACCCGAACCTGGAGATCGACCGAGCTTTCGCCGAATCCTATCGGCACCACGACCGCGGCGGGGTCCTCTAGGGCCCGGTCATCGGCGGCGACGCATTCCAGCACCGCGGCGCGAGCCGCCTCGATGTCATCGCCGTAGCCGATCCCCACATTGATGTCGCAACGCCGCGTGGCATTGTGACTGTAGTTCTTGATAACGGCGCCCCAAACCTGCCCGTTGGGCACGACGATTTCGACATTGTCCACAGTCGCCATCTCGGTCAGGAACAGCGTGACGGCCCGTACGGTGCCGCCGATCCCACCGACCTCGACGTAGTCGCCGACCTTGAACGGACGGAAGAGCAGCAACATCACGCCGGCGGCAACATTGGATAGGGTTCCCTGGAGTGCAAGGCCAACCGCCAAGGTGGCCGCACCGAGCACCGCAACGAGGCTTGTAGTTTGAATGCCAAACTGGTTGAGAACGGCAATGATCGTGACCGCGACAAGCGCGTAACGGGTCATGCTGCCCAGGAACACCGCCACCATTTCGTCAACGCGACTGTTCCGCGATAGCGACCGGCGTACGAAGGCGGCAATCCGGGCCGACAACCACAGACCAACAATAAGGATGATGACGGCGCCCAAGACCGAGAGGCCGTAGCTCGAAGCTGTCTCAAGAACCGTTTCAATAATGATTTCGATGTCTTCGCTCATACCGTGATTTACCTATTCATAGCAGTTGGGCCCTGCATACACCGGCGTAGCGCCCCCATATACCCTAGATGGGTGCCCAATTAGGTCTCGTTGATCTGTCTCGGACGACCCTTATCGTCAATCGCGACGTAAATGAAAATTCCCTCGGTCACTTTGACTTCCTCGCCACCGAAACGCCGTGTGGCGAAGGTGTCGATCTGAACCGTAATCGATGTGCGTCCGATTTTGACGACCTTGGTGTAACAGCTGACCAGATCACCGATGAATACCGGTTTATGGAAGGTCATCGCCTCGATCGCAACGGTGGCCGTACGGCCGCCCACGACCTGCGCCGTCGCAGCGCCGCCAGCGAGATCCATTTGCGACAGCACCCAGCCGCCGAAGATGTCTCCGTTGGCGTTCGCATCACCCGGCATCGCCATCGCGCGAATTGCAGGTTCCCTGCTTGGCCTCTCAGACTCTGTCACAGCGCTCGTCTACATGTTGTTGTTTGAGCTTGAAGATATACCCTATAGTGCGCCCGCGGTGGCGAGTCCATGTGGTAGTTCCGGTGTGAAGCGGCGATGACCGACCTTTTCGAAACCGGCGGCAAAGGCCGCGGCAAGTCTTATTCAGCCAAGGATATCGAGGTCCTCGAAGGCCTTGAGCCTGTGCGTCGGCGTCCCGCCATGTATATCGGCGGCACCGGCGAAGACGGCCTCCACCACCTAGCTGCCGAGGTCGTCGACAATGCCATGGACGAGGTTTTGGCCGGCGCCGCGACCCGAATCGAAGTCGAACTGAACCCCGACGGATCGTTGACCGTACGCGATAATGGGCGTGGTATCCCGGTCGACCCTCACCCCAAGTTCAAGAACAAATCCGCGCTCGAAGTGATCCTGACGACGCTGCATTCGGGCGGCAAATTCTCGAGCAAGGCCTACGAAACCTCGGGCGGTCTTCATGGCGTGGGGGTCTCGGTCGTCAACGCGCTGTCGGATCGCCTCAGCGTCGAGGTCGCGCGCGACAAGAAAATCTGGACGCAGCAATACGTGCGAGGCAAGCCAAAAGGGAAGCTGACCTCCAAGCCGATCAAGAACCGTCGCGGAACCACGATCACGTTTCACCCCGATCCCGACATTTTCGGCGAGGACGCGGAGCTGAAACCCGTAAAGCTTTATCGGCTTGCACGCTCGAAGGCCTATTTGTTCAGCGGCGTCGAAATCCGTTGGAAATGCGACCCCAAGATCATCGGCAAGACGGACGTTCCGACGGAAGCGACATTCCACTTTCCTGGCGGCTTGGTCGATGCGCTTGCGGAAGAAATCGGCAAGCGAGAAACCGTCACGCCCGAGCCGTTCACCGGTGAAGCCTCTTTCAATGGTTCGGGACGGGTCGAATGGGCCATCAGTTGGCCCGACGATGGTCAGGCGTTCGTCAGCACGTATTGCAACACCGTACCGACGCCGCAGGGCGGAACCCACGAATCAGGGATGCGGAGCGCGCTCACCCGCAGCCTGAAAGCCTACGGCGCCATGGTGAAGCGCAAGGGCGCCAATCAATTCACCACGGAGGACGTCAGTGGCGGGGCCGCGCTCATCGTGTCGTTGTTTATCTCCGAGCCCCAGTTCCAAGGCCAAACGAAAGAAAAGTTGGTCAGCGTCGAGGCAGCGAAACTCGTTGAAAACGCCGTCAAGGACCACTTCGACCATTGGCTGACCGGAAACTCCGAGGCGGCCAACGAACTTCTCGACTATGTCGGCGAACGTGCCGACGAACGTCTCCGCCGACGCCAAGAAAAAGATGTCTCGCGACAAAGCGCAAAACGCAAACTGCGGCTCCCCGGCAAGCTGTCGGATTGCACGGCCAGCCAAGCCGAAGGGACCGAGATTTTCTTAGTTGAGGGTGATTCGGCCGGAGGCTCCGCCAAACAGGCCCGCGACCGGCGCTTGCAAGCCGTCCTGCCCCTGCGCGGCAAGATCCTCAATGTCGCCAGCGCCGGCGTCAGCAAGATCCAGGAAAACCAAGAAATCGCCAATATCATCCAAGCGCTGGGATGCGGGATCGGCGAGAAATACAACGAAAAAGCGCTGCGCTATGACCGCGTCATCATCATGACCGACGCCGATGTGGATGGCGCGCACATTGCGTCGTTGCTGATCACGTTCTTTTTTCGCGTGATGCCCCAGCTAATCCAAGATGGCCACGTTTTCCTTGCCCAACCACCGCTCTATCGCCTCGCACAAGGCGGTACGGTCTTCTACGCCCGGGACGATGCGCACCGCGAAGAATTACTCAAGACGGCCTTCTCTTCGCGCGGTAAGATCGAGATCAGCCGATTTAAAGGCTTAGGAGAAATGCCGACCGCGCAGCTCCGCGAAACGACGATGGACCCCGCCAAGCGTACGCTGTTACGTGTCACGATTGGGGAGAACGAACGGCGAAAGACCGACAAATTCGTCGAGAGTTTGATGGGGCGCAAACCGGAAAACCGCCTGTCGTTTATCCAGGAGAATGCCGCGGATGTAGCGGCCCTCGATATCTAACTGCGGCACGGCCGCAAGGGAGTGACGCGAGATGTTTAAACAAGCCGCCATTCTTACATTGGCCGTCTTCGCGGTCACCGCTTGCACGGGGACAACAGGAGGCGTCGTCGGATCACGCAGCAGCGACCGTTTGTCCCCTTTCTACGCGCCTTCCTTGGTCAGCTATGAAGCGCAAGATGGCCGATTTCCGTTGGTGGTCCGTGGCAATCCGTTTGGCGGTGTCCCGCAAGCACAACTAGAGCAAACGCTCCATCGCGATATGAGAACACCCGCTTGGGCGCCGCGAGCGCAATTCGTCCGCGACGACCGGGCCGAGGCGGGCGACGGGCTACGCCTTGTCGTGGTGTTCAATCCGGTGACCTCGATCGATTTCCGCGCGATTTGCGGCGACGTGTCAGGTGTCGGCTCGACCGGGCCCGGCAACCAGACAACCATCCGAATGGCATTTTGCGACGGCCCGCAAACGATGAGCGACGTCACTTATCGTTTCGGCTCGGCAACCGACGATCAGAGCGCGACGTTAATCGGCGCATTGAATAACGCCGTCGCGCGCGCGTTGCCGTTCGTGGACGTGGCCGGGGAAAATCTGTGAGATTGACGCTCGGGCCACAGGGGCCCATTTGTTAGCCACGGGGAATCGCTGACGGGCCGAATGAAGGAGTGTTGCCCATGCGCCGTTTCCGCCTCGGGCTGATTGCCGTTTTTGTCGCATCCCTCACCGCTTGTTCGACATCCGATATCGTGATCTCGGGCTATGGCGCCGGGGGCCTGCCCTACGACCCGAGCTATGTCCGATACATGTTGGGGCAAGGTGATATCCCCCTGGAGATCCATGGGAACCCCTCGACGCTGAGCGATGACGCATTCATTGAACTCGTAGAAAGCCGATTACGGCTCGACCCTGCGTTCGGTCGCGCCGCTTTTAGAACCGATCCAACGACGAAGAACCGCCATCCTTTCCGGGTCGTTCTGGTTTTCAATGCCGACAACACGCGAATCGATCCCAACTTTGTATGCCGGGGCGAAGGCGTTGAAAACGCCGGTGGCGTCAACACGACCCTTCATGTGCGTGGCGTGTTCTGCGACCGAACGACGGTCCTGTCGACAAACAGCGGCTTGGCCAATACGCCCGACGATTTCAACGGCAAACGATTCGGTCGTCTGCTGGACCTGCTTCTCTTCGAAATGATGCCCGCCGAAGGCAACCGCGATGTCGACGAAAACTGCCCCAACACCGCAACCTGTTGAGCCGCGAGTCGGTCGGGGACGCGCGTTTGTCGGCGCCTGCGTCATGGGCATCGGTCTTGCCGGCTGTGCCGCCCTCAATCCCGTGTATACGGACTCGGGCGGTGGTCCGGGACCGAATTACGATCGCGACCGGATGGTCAGTGTCGTCAACGACGGCCCAATCCCTTTGGAAATCCTCGGCAACCCTAGCGATCTCCCAGCACCAGACTTCGAGCGCCTCACGGTTCAACGCATACGGTTAGTCCCTGTTTGGGGACCGCATCGATTCTCGATAGACCCCGAGACAACACCGACGCACGGCTATCGTATCGTTTTGGCCTTCAATCCGACGCTCGACCCGGCCAACACGCCGGCAGAGCAGAAAGATGCCGCACCGGACGCTACGGAACGCCACGGAATCCAGCTCTGCAACGGCAGCATGGAAACCCATGCCGACGGCCCCTACCCACCCCTCCCCATCAAAAGGCTGGAACGGTTCCGCGCACGCCCCGATCAAGTGTGGCCGAAATACCTCGCCGAGCGGCTGTTGGTGCGGGGCGCGCTGTGCCTCGGTGACGTACCGATCACGACGGGGTTCGTCGAGCGAAACGCGTTAGAGGAATACGACGATCCCGAGTTTGAACAGGTGCTTTCGCTCCTGTTGTATCGGCTGATGCCCTATCGAGACGCCCCTAAAGGCTGACGGAGGTTCAATCCGCTATTGTCTGGAGCTTGTCAGCCATGCCGCCAGCAGGTCTGTGACGGCCTCGGGCTCCTCCATGGTCGAGAGATGACCGCAGTTGGGTAGCAGGTGGTACGTTGCGCCCGGCACAAGGTCGGCGATCTCGGCCATCACCTCGGGCGGCGTGATCGCATCCTCGGCACCGCCGAGGACGACGGTCGGGCACCGGATATCGCGCAACGTGGGACGCCCATCGATACGCCCCATGATGGCGGTCTGTTGGCGAACAAAACCGGCCTGCCCCACGTCCTCCGCCATCGCGGTAATCCGCCCGACGAGAAGGGTGTCGTCCAGACGATCGGGATGGATCAGGAGGGGTAGCAAGCGCGGCGTGACACCTTTGAACTTTCCTTGCGTCGAAAGCGCGATGAGCCCTCGCCTGCGCGCTTTCTGCTCGTCCGAATCCGGTCGGGCCGAGGTATCCAATAGGGCCAGCCGCGAGACGCGATCGGGTGCCTGACGCATGACCTCCTGGGCGACATAGCCGCCCATCGAAAGTCCTGCGAGCGCGAATTCCCTCGGTGCCTGGGCCAAGAGGCGCTGGGCCATCCCGGCAATGGTGTCGTCCTGGGTGACGTCGGCCACCGTAATCTCCGCGATATGCGCGAGATTCGCGCTCTGGTGCGCCCACAATTCCCGGTTGCAAAGAAGGCCTGGGATCAGAACCAAATGTGATGACACGTCGTTGTTCCCTCGGCTCGCGGGCTCTCGGATGCCGGCTCAAGCGTTTGACCTGGCCCCCGTCCGGCGAAAAGACGGCCCCGCCAATTGACCGCCCCCCACAATTAAGGTATCGCTGCGCCCAATGAGGTCATACACACGACCGCTTACGCAAGTCACGGGTTTTCATGAGTTTTTCGGAACTCGGGCTTAGCGACGAAGCCCTGAGGGCAGTCGGCGACGCCGGCTACCACCAGCCAACTCCCATTCAGCAACAGGCGATCCCCATCGTCCTGCAGGGTCGCGATGTGCTGGGCACCGCCCAAACCGGCACGGGTAAGACCGCGTCTTTCACGTTACCGCTGATCGACATTCTAGCAGCGGGCCGAGCCAAGGCGCGGATGCCGCGTTCGTTGATCCTGGAACCGACGCGCGAACTCGCCGCGCAGGTACAAGACAGCTTCAACGTGTACGGCAAGTATCACAAGTTGACCGTCGCGCTGCTGATCGGCGGGGTGCGGATGGAAGAGCAAGTCCGCCTCATCGACCGCGGGGTCGACGTATTGATCGCAACCCCCGGCCGGTTGCTGGATCACGCCCAAAATGGCGGTTTGTTGCTGGGCGGGCTCAAGGTTCTGGTGATCGACGAAGCCGATCGCATGCTCGACATGGGATTCATTCCTGACGTCGAGACCATCGTCAAACTTGCACCGCCGTTGCGGCAAACGTTGCTGTTTTCGGCAACCATGCCGAAAGAGATTCGCGGCTTGGCTGATCGCTTCTTGCACAATCCGAAAGAGGTTTCTGTAGCGCCCCCCGCCTCACCTGCCGAAACTGTCGACCAATTACTGATCTACGTCGATGCTGCCGACAAGCGGGCCGCGTTGCGATCGCTTCTGGAACAGTACGAGGTGCCGAGCGCCCTGGTGTTCTGCAACCGTAAACGCGATATCGGCGTGCTAACCCGGTCGCTTAAGAAGCACGGGTACGATGCCCTTGAGTTGCACGGCGATATGTCTCAGCCGGCACGCACCGAAACACTTGAGAGATTCAAACGTGGCGAGTTCAAGCTGCTGGTGTGCAGCGACGTCGCAGCTCGCGGCCTCGACATTCAAGGATTACCGTTCGTCTTTCTGTACGATGTCCCGACCCACGCGGAGGACTACGTTCACCGGATCGGTCGCACGGGACGGGCCGGGATGGTCGGTCGGGCTATCACGCTCGCCACGCACGAAGAAGCTAAATACGTCGGCCAAGTCGAAACCCTGATTGGGCGCCCCATTCCGCTGGGCAGTCTGCCGGAGTTCGAACAAGCCGAGCCCGATGCCGAAGAGAAGAGCGGCAAACGCCGTGGCCGCGGGCGCTCGAAAAGCGAGGGACGCCGGGCGAAAGCGGCGACCAAGCCGCCCACCGAAGATAGCGCATCGGACACATCAGACGCCCCGCCGGAAGCTAAGACCGAGACACCGGGCACCGAAGCCGAGCCCCCATCCAAACCGCGCAGTCGCCGACGGCGCAGCCGCAAGGACGAGGCGCCGCGTGAGGAAAAACAGGCGGAGACCACATCCGAGGCCAAACCGGCGACGCCGAACAAATCTCCTCGGTCGCGCAAAGACCTCGACGACAAACCAGTTGTCGGCCTCGGCGATCATGTGCCGGCGTTCCTCATGGCGGGCGCGCCCGCCTCTGCCGATGGCGACGTCAAAGAGAAAAAGCCGCGCCGTCGACGCAAATCGACCTAACCAAAACCGAGGCAGCTAAATGACTTCACAATCACAGGCGGACTCTGAGATTTTGGTCGACGGACCGACCGCGGGCGTGCTCACGCTGACGCTCAACCGCCCCAAGGTAAAGAACGCCTTCTCGAATTCGTTGCTGGGACGCCTACGTACGCTGCTGCAAGAGGCCGACCAAAACGATGACATCCGATGCGTCCTGATCACCGGCGGACCCGAGGTTTTTGCGGCGGGCTCGGACATCAGTCAATTGCAGGACCGACCCATGTACGGTGGGGTTGCCGACGAACGTTTCGACAACTGGGATGCCATGGAGCGGTTCTCCAAACCGGTCGTGGCGGCTGTCAACGGTTATGCGCTAGGTGGGGGTTGCGAACTCGCGATGCTCGCCGACATCGTCATTGCCGGTGACACGGCGAAGTTCGGGCTGCCTGAGGTTCGGCTCGGCTTGTTTCCCGGTCTGGGCGGAACGCAGCGTTTCATCCGCGAAGTCGGCAAGTCGGTCGCGATGAAAGTGATCCTGGCCGCCGAATTCATCGATGCCGAGGAAGCGTATCGCCTGGGGCTTGCCGCCGAGGTCGTGCCGGCGACGGAGACCATCTCACGCGCCACCGAACTGGCGACCAAAATTGCCAGCATGGCGCCTCTCGCTGCGCGAGTGGCCAAGCAAACCATTCTTCAGGCCTACGAAACCCACCTGAGCGCCGGATTGGCGTACGAGCGCAAATCTAACCTGTCGCTCTACCCCAGCGCGGACAAGGCCGAGGGAATTGCGGCCTTCCTGGAAAAACGCAAGCCCAATTGGCAGGGAAAGTAGCGCTAAGCGCCCATCACGCGATTTAACAGTTTATTGTGCAACCGCAGAACGACACCATGCTAGAATCCTGCGGATACGCTAGCCATGGCGGTGCGGGGCCACGCCGCCGCCAGGATGGACGATGACCGATTCCGCGACTCGAAAATGGCCCCTTGGCAGACATCTCGGGTTCCTGACCTCGCCTCTCTTCCTCGCGACCGTCGCCGTTGCCGGCGTCATGTTCGTGGGTGGGCTGACGCTTTGGAACGGGCGCGTCGACGCCGAGCGCGAAGCATTGGTCTACGTCGAAAACCATGCCCAGATCGTCGAGGAGCACGCCCGTCAAGCGGTACGGGAGGTCGTGCAACCGCTGGCCATGTCGGTGGGGTTCTTGGAATCGCTCGATCTCATCGAGGGGCGACCACAACTTGATACCTTCGCCTCGAGGATTGCTTCCTCCTCGCCCCGCATCGACCGTTTCGCCATCTACGACGCCTATGGCCAAGTGATCGCCGGCAACGGCGACGACATATTGTCGCCGTCCGAAACCAACTTCGGACCGGAGACAGCAAACCGAGGAAACCGGTTCGTCGTTAGCGCCAATAGCCGGTTCGTGCTGATCGACCTACCCTACTTTGGGTCCAATGGAAATCCAGGCGGTATTGTTCGCGCCGGTATTGCCAAGCAGTACTTCGAAGACTTTTACAAAACGATCAATATTCGCGAGGGCAGCGACGTCGGCATCGCTCTGCCCGGCGGCGCCGGGTTGGTTCGCCAAGGCATGCTGTATTCGGACGCAGATATGCCCGCCCCAACAGTCCAGTTGGGGGGCGACCAAGAAGTTCATGCGATGCTCGTGTCGGTCGGCGGCGTCGATCGGTTTGAAGCCTATCGTCGCCTACCGGATATTCCGATCTTGGTTTTTTCGGCGCTGGATGCGAGCGCGGTGTTTGCCCCCTGGTGGCGGAACCTACGGCTGTTCGTCATCATTGTCGGCCTTATCGCGGTGCCGCTATTGGTCCTCGGTCGCCTAATCCTCAGAACGCAGCGACGCCAACGATGGTTGGCGACGATCGTCGAATCCTCGGGCGAAGCCATTCTCAGCCGGACCCGCGACGGTCATATCGCGAGTTGGAACCGAGGGGCCGAACGCCTTTTCGGCTACAGCGCGAAGGAGATCCTCGGCCGCCACATTTCCGTTTTGTGGCGGACCGACGAGGCGACAAAGCTCACGCAAGAGGCCGAGCGACTGAACGCCGGCAGCCATCACTATTCCGAAAGTACGGTAAGGGTAAGACGAGACGGGTCCGAGGTGAGCGTCGCCATCACGGGCGCACCGATCCTCGACGGCGCGAACCGGATTATCGGCGCAGCTATTACGGCGCGCGACATCAGTGAAGAAAAGGAAGTCGAAGAGCGGTTATACCGACTGGCCTATCTCGACTCGCTGGTCGACCTGCCCAACCGCGCGCTGCTGGAGGAAAAACTTGCCGAAGCGGTCAAATCGAGCGTCGAAAACGACACGTTAATGGCATTCCACTATATCGACCTCGATCATTTCAAAGACGTAAACGATAGTTTTGGGCACCAAGTTGGCGACAAGATGCTGAGAAGCGTCGCGCGCCGGGTTACCGAGGTAACACCCAACAACGACGTCGTCGGTCGGCTCGGCGGCGACGAGTTCGGCATTATCCAGTCGGCAATAGACGATGATGGTGATGCGACGCACTTGGCCGAACGTCTCCTCGAGCGCATCGCAGCTCCGTTCCGCATTGAGGGCCGGCAAATCGGCGCGGGCGCCAGCATCGGTACGGCCCTAATCGACCTTGAAGAGGCAAGATCAATTGAACCGATCGAAGCCGCGCGAAACTTGTTACAGCGCGCCGAAATTGCGCTTTACGAAGCCAAAACAGGTGGTCGGCGCCAGCATAGCTATTATGCCGACCACCATGGCGACCGGATTCGGCGCAAAATGGAAATTCAGGAAGCACTTACGCGGGCGGTTCGTGAAGGGGGCCTTGAACTCCACTACCAGCCACAGGTCGATCTTGGCACCGGCAAGATCTTCGGGGCCGAGGCGTTGGTGCGCTGGACCGATGCAAAAATTGGCCAACAGTCCCCCAGCGAATTCATCAAGATTGCCGAGCAAAGCGGTTTGATCGTCGAGTTAGGTGCGTGGGTTTTGCGACAAGCGTGTGCGACCGCCGTGGCTTGGCCGGACCGTAAGTTCCGGGTTTCGGTCAACGTCTCAGCGGAGCAACTGCGGCGTGGCGGTTTTTTCGATCTCATTCGCGATACGCTGAACGAAACCGGCCTACCACCCGAACGGTTGGAACTCGAGCTGACAGAGTCCGCGTTGTTCCAAAACAGCGAAGACGTGACCAGCCTACTTTGGGCACTACGAGCCCTGGGCGTACGCCTGGCGGTCGATGACTTTGGGACGGGCTATTCGACACTGAGCTACTTCAAGGACTTCCCGGTCGACAAGCTCAAGGTCGATCGAAGCTTCCTTGAAGGCCTGAGCTCAGGTAGTCGCGCGCTTAGTATCGTGCGCGCCGCCGCAGCAATGGCCGAAGGGCTGAATCTAGATCTCGTCGCAGAGGGCGTCGAGACCGAACTCCAACGCGACCTCCTCCGTCAAGTCGGGGTGCCCCGCGGCCAAGGATATCTTTTCTCCCGCCCGGTGCCGTCGGAGGAACTGGTTCAACAGGCCAGCGAAGGCGCCAAGATCGTTCATCTCGGCGCAAGATCGGAATAATCCCCGAACGACCGGACCACCCCTCGCCAATGTTCAGCCGACCGAACTGACGTCTGTGGCCCTCGGCGCTGAACGCCGCAGTTTACCTAGGTTTTGGCGATTTTTCTTGTATTTCAACGCGATAAGGTCCATCTAAAGGGCGTAGCGCCACGCACCTCACCGTCAAGAGAAGCGGATGACTGGCGGCGTTATGGATGCCAAGAACCCGGCCTCGGTTGACCCGGCCGCCGCCATAAAGCCCGGCGGCCATACGACGAAGTTCTGCACCGGCCAGGCCCAAGAAACCGCCAAGCGGAGGACACCACGTTGCGCGCAACATCGAAAGAAGCCCAGACCGCACAAAGCCATGCGGACGAGATCGACGATGAGATTTCTCATACGCCGAAAACCCGTCGCTGCTTGATGTGCCACACCCAGTTTGAAAGCACTTGGGCCGGCGAACGTGTCTGCCGCCAGTGCAAATCTTCGTCGCAGTGGCGCTCCGGCGCACTCGGCTAGACGACGAAATTCGGCAAAAAAAAGGGGCCCAAGGGCCCCTTTTTCTTGTGTCTTAAGCCGTTTAGTCCGCAACGCGGAGGTTGGCGGCGGACTGCTTGCCGTCCCGACCGGATTCGAGTTCGAACTCGACCACTTGCCCCTCATTGAGGGTAGATAGGCCAGCAGCCTCGACGGCCGAAATGTGAACGAAGGCATCTTTACCCCCGGACTCAGGGCTAATGAAGCCATATCCCTTTGTGGGGTTAAACCACTTAACGGTGCCTTTCATAGCGTATCTTCCAGTTCTCTTAGTCAAAGCCAATTCGATTGCACAACGTGCTAACGAAGCTCAGCTCAACGAATTCCAGGTAGTATGACGTCTTGGTCTGCGCGACGAAGCGAGATACGCCGGAGGCTTCGCAGTCTGATTCGTCCAATATTGGCCCACGTACGGTAGAAAGCAACCTTTAATCGTTCCAGATTTGACGGGTGCGGCCCAACGCCCTAACAGTGGATCAGGTGCCAGCACCCTTATATTCCGGTGCTCGCCCGTATCGGTGGCTCCTAAATCCCAACGCGACAACGAGACACCCGAAAAACAACAAAGGAGCAGGCCCATGGCGCGGACCCCCAACTACGGACACGAACGCCGCGAACGCGAGAAAAACAAGGCGGCTAAGCGGGCAGCACGGGCCGAAGCCAAAAAGGCCAAGGCCGACGAACGCCAGACACCCGAATCCGAGCAGGAGGGTATCGATCCCGCGCCTGTGACCGAAGAAACTTCCGACCAAGGCTAGCGCGGCGGCGGATCAGTCGTTTTCGAGCTCACGCGCAGCGTAAGCCAGCAAATTCAAAAATTCGGCATCGTCGAGCATGACGAAGGACGGCATGACACCGGCATGACCGAACCGAACGCCATGCAGGAATTTCCAAGGTTTTGAACGCGCCAGGGTCGGTAGAGTGTCGGGAAAACGCTCGCTACCTAGATTGAGGCGTGCGCCGGCCGGTCCGTGACACACGCGGCACGCCCCGGCATAGCGCTCCTGACCCACTTGCGCATCAGCCCCCGACACCCGCGCCTTGTCGGCGAGATCGACCACCGCCCGTTGGCCTTCGATCAGAAAGTCGACGAGGAATTGAAGTGCGTCGGCGGAAAGTTGCTTTGCGGCAAATCCATGGTCGCCGCGGACGATCCCGTCGGCAACCGTGCGCCGATCCGCGCCGACGAGGTGGCGCAGTCCCGGCACGCTGGAAACGACACCGAGGTCGCCGCCGACGCCTTCGCTTCCGCGATAATCCCACCCGTGGCAATTCACACAGCGCCAGGTCTCGGTATTGATCGCGGACGGCGCGCCGGTCCATAGCGGGTGCTTGGTGAACGGCCCGCGAAACAGCATCACCTGAGGCCAATCGCTATAGAGCTGCCCGCCGATCGACTCGCTCCAGGCAGCCGGTAGTTGACGCTTTTTCGAAAGGCCACCGAGGGCATCAGCACCGAAGGCCGGAAAGACAACGAGCAAAGTGAGGCAGGCAAGAACCCCGGACATCGCCAAGCGACGGGCGAACCAAAAACCGGACGACCTGCGCTCCATCTTAGGCAAACCTTTTCGCAGCGAGGGCCCGTCGCTTGGCTGCCTCTTCTTCCCGATTGCGGGGTACTGCGGATGTCTCGAGCGAGTCTACGAGGCGTCGAGCCGAGCGCGTGACCTCGGTAACGGCGCGTTGAAAAGCAGCCTCGTTGATCTTGGATGGTTTGGTGAAGCCGCTGAGCTTTCGCACGAACTGAAGCGCGGACGCTTCTATCTCCTCGTCCCTAGCCGGTGGGTCGAAATTGAACAAGGTCTTGATGTTGCGGCACATCGGTCGATCTCCCGGTGTTGATCGGGAAATACTAGCGGGGTCGGCAGCGGTTTTCTCGGCGAAAGCGCCCTGTCCCCCTAGGACTTCTTCTTAATGGCCCGTTTGTTCTTTTCCGGTTTTCCGGCAGCTTTCTTCCTAGATCGTGGTTTCGATTTCGGCTTCTTGGCCGCGGCTGCACGATGCGCGACCGCAATCGCCTTTTCCGCCCATTGGGCAAGGTCTTCGGGGTCATCGAGTATCTCGGGGGGCACGGTGTGGTACCCCATGCTGCGCACGTCGTCCCCCCGGGTATAGGTGAACGGATCCGCGCCCAATGCTTCGTAATCGGGGGTGGTGGTCTCATCGGTCTTGAAGAAAAGCGTGTCGCCACGACCAATAATGCCGAACATGAGCCCATCGACAAAGAGACCGACCCCGCCGAACATGCGACGGGGCACAACCGGGATCGACGCCAACTGGTCGACAACGAAATCACGAAAATCGCTATCGCCAGCCATCAATCTAGCAATGCATTGTGACGGTCGCTCGGCACACGGACGACCAACCCGTCCAAAGCCACGGTAAAGATGATTTGGCAGCCCAATCGTGAGGTTAGCGCGAGGCCGTACGCAAAATCGAGCATGTCGTCCTCTTCTTCACTGGGTTCGGGAAACTTGGCAAACCAGTCTTTTTCGACCACGACATGGCAGGTCGAGCAGGCCATGCAGCTCTCGCAGGCTCCCTCGAGTTCGTTGATGCCGTGACGTTGCGCAATCGCCAAGATCGACTCGCCGGGGGTCGCGTCGACCTCACGCCGCGTGCCATCGGGCATGACAAACGTCATTACCGCCATTAGGCAGCCGAGTCCTGCGCCTGCGCGCGTAGCGTATCGACCGCATGAACGATAGCGTTCGCCGCCACCTCGACGTCGTCCGACGTGGTCTGGCGGCCAAGGCCGAGGCGAATGGCGCTTGATGCCAGCTCGGCGTCCAACCCCAAAGCGTTGAGGACGTACGACGGCTCGACAGCTGCCGAGGTGCAAGCGCTTCCGGTGGCTGCGGCGACGTCGTCGATCAAAGCCCCCAGTAGGGCTTCGGCATCGACGCCGGCAAAACTCACGTTGAGGTTTCCCGGCCAGCGTTTGTCGGCATCCCCGTTGAGGCTTGCGCCGGGGACTGCCAGAAGGCGCACTTTGAACTGCTCTGCCAATTCCGCCAAGCGCACTCGTTCGTCGGACATCTCTTGGCGCGCGATCTCCGCCGCAGCACCGAAGCCAACGCACAGGAATGCCGGCAACGTGCCGGAACGCATGCCCCGCTCCTGCCCGCCGCCCGAGAACAAGGGTTCCAGGCGGACACGGGGGCGCCGACGAACGTAGAGCGCGCCGATGCCCTTCGGGCCATACATTTTGTGCGCCGAGATGCTCATGAGATCGATCGCCATGTCGTCGACATCCAGTGGGATCTTGCCCGCGGCCTGGGCACAGTCGGAGTGAAAGAGAACGCCCCTGGCTCGGCAGAGCTGTCCGATCTCCTCAAGCGGCTGGATGACGCCGATTTCGTTGTTCACGCCCATAACCGAAACCAGCATGGTGTCGTCGGTAAGCGCCGCCGCGAGAGGAGCGACATCGACGAGACCATTTGGCAGCACCGGCAAGAGCGTGGTCGAGAACCCCTCCCCTTCGAGTGCCCGGACGGATTCGAGAACACATTTGTGTTCGGTCGCCACGGTGACGATGTGGCGGCGCGTGTTGCCGACAAACCGCGCCGCTCCCTTGATCGCAAGATTGTTCGATTCGGTAGCGCCCGAGGTGAACACGATTTCTCGGGGATCGGCTCCAATTAGCGCCGCAATGTTGCGGCGTGCGGTTTCAACCGCCTCGGCAGCTTGTCGGCCTAAGGTGTGGTGCGCGGAGTGCGGGTTGCCGAAGCTTTCTTCGAAGAACGGGCGCATCGCATCACGGGCGCGTGGATCAAGCGGCGTCGTTGCCTGATGATCAAAGTATACCGGTCGCTGGACGGTCATGATGCGAGTCGCGTGGAAAGGTCGGGATGCTTGCGCCGGAAGAGCTTTTTCCACGCCTCGACGAACCGATCTATTTCCGCATCACTCGTGTCGCGCCCGAGGCCAACCCGAATCGCCGTTCCCGCCACTTCATCCGCGACACCCATGGCGGCCAACACGTGCGACGGCCCCACCTTGCCCGAGGAGCAAGCAGCACCCGCACTTACGGCAATGCCGTCGAGGTCAAAAGCCATAACCTGGGTTTCACTGGAAACGCCCGGCATGGTCAAACAACTCGTGTTGGGGAGCCGTGGCGCGTCGGCACCGACCACTTCTGCGCCGTATTCAGCACAGGCCGCCTCCAAACGATCCCGCCGTCGAGCGACGGAGGTAACGTCGGGGTCTGCGCTTTCAATCATCCATCGGGCCGCCGCACCAAATCCCGCGATGCCGGGCACATTCGGCGTCCCCGCACGGCGATAGCCTTCTTGCCCACCGCCGACCTGGCGGGGTGCCAAGCTCAGCCCGCTTCGCACGATCAGCGCACCCACCCCCGTGGGGCCGCCAAACTTGTGGGCCGAAACGGTCAGCAGGTCGGCACCCAGGTCGGACATATCGACGGGCACTTTGCCGGGACCCTGGACGGCATCGCAGTGCACCAGGGCGCCTTGCCCATGCGCAAGCTGTGCCGCCTCGCGCACCGGTTGGCGCACGCCGGTTTCGTTATTGGCGAGCATCAGCGACAGCAGAGCATTGGGGTGCGCCGAAAGAATCGATTCCAGCGCATCAAGATCGAGAACCCCCTGCGTATCGACCGGAACGGTCGAAAAACCCGCCGACGCCAACCGCGCGGGCGCCATTACCGAGTCATGCTCGACCGCCGAAACGATGACCGGCCGATCGAACCCGAGCAGCGCTAGATTGTTGGCCTCGGTCCCTCCGCTGGTGAATATCACGTCGCTGGCAGGCGCTCCGACCAAATCGGCCACGCGGTCCCGTGCTTGATCGACGGTCCGGCGGGCGTCGGCACCGTCCCGGTGGACGGACGAGGGATTGCCGACTTGATGGAGGGCTTCCGCAACGGCCGCACGTGCGACCGGCAGAACGGGCGTCGTGGCATTGTGATCGAGATAAACACGGGTCGCCGCCATCTTGGCACGAACCCTAGTAGGCGACGGACTCGGCTTGGTGGGTATCGGGCGTCGTGGCCGACCGACCCCTGCCCACGCCGACAACACTACGGTCGAGAACGTCCTGGATCGTGACCGAGCTGAGGAACATGTAAATTTGGTTGCCGAGTTCTTCCCAAAGGTCGTGCGTCAAACAACGGCTACTATCTTTGGCGCAGCCCAGCGGCGACCCGGGCGTACATCGTGTGGCCCGCAAGTTCTCGTCCACGGCGAGGACGACGTCTGCAATCCGCGTATTTCGCGTTCCGCGCTGCAGGAGATATCCACCCCCAGGCCCTCGGACGCTCTTCACGAGTTCGCCCCGGCGGAGGCGGCCGAAAAGCTGTTCAAGATAGGAGAGCGAGATATTTTGCCGTTCGGCAATATCCGCCAAGGAAACCGGCTTGCCGCCGCTATGCGCAGCAAGATCGACCAGTGCCATTACCGCGTAACGGCCTTTGGTGCTGAGCTTCATTTGCTGTCCTCTCCTGATTTGGCATCTTCGCTGACCGACCGGGACTCTGACCAAGGCGTTCCCCGAGGCGCGTCGCCATTTAGGTGTTTCTCAAGTTCCGCGAGGCGGGTTTTCAGAACGTCGATCTGTTCCAACATTCCTGCCACCGCGTGGCCAGCGGGGTCCGCATCTCGCGCCGTCCCGTACGCGACAAAGGCCGACGGCTTTGATCCAGCCCGATCGGCCACGGGCTTCGCTGGAATCCCGACAACTGTCGTATTGGGCGCCACGTCCTTAACCACCACAGCGTTCGAGCCGACCCGTACGCATTCGCCGAGGGTAATGGGACCCAGCACCTTCGCGCCGGCGCCGACGATGACGTCATCGCCGAGCGTCGGGTGCCGTTTACCCGGCTCGAGCGCGGTTCCACCCAACGTGACACCTTGATACAGCGTGACATCGCGACCGATCTCCGTGGTTTCGCCTATGACGACGCCAAATCCGTGGTCGATGAAAAAGCCCGGGCCAATGACCGCCCCGGGATGGATCTCGATGCCCGTGAAAAAGCGAGACACGACCGATACAAGGCGAGCCAGAAACCGAAAACGACGGCGCCACAACCCGTGCGCCAATCGGTGGAGGAAGACGGCGTGAAAGCCCGCGTAAAGAAACACGACCTCAAAACGATTTCGGGCGGCCGGGTCACGCTCCAAAACTGCCCGAAGGTCGAGGCCAAGGGTCTTGAACGTTGAGGTTTCGCTCATGCTATAGTCCCGCGCCTTCGCCTGACAAAACGACCACCCAAGATCGGCATATAGTTTACCCGACTACCGCAATCAAGTTTAGTGTCTTGGTTTAGGGGCAAAATTGCCCATTAAGCCCCACAAATTGTCGGGTACTCCGACAAGGAGCGTCATGCCAGAAGTCAATTTCAACGGCCCTGAGGGCCGCCTTGAGGGGCGCTATCTCGAGGGAAAATCGAAGAACGCCCCAATCGCTCTGATTCTTCATCCCCATCCGCAACACGGTGGGACGATGAACAACAAGGTGGTCTATACCCTTTACCACGCCTTCGCCGACCGTGGATTTGCCGTACTGCGGTTCAATTTCCGCGGTGTCGGGCGTAGCCAAGGGGAATTCGATCATGGCGCGGGCGAACTCTCGGACGCTGCGGCGGCACTCGATTGGCTGCAAACCTTCAATGCGAATGCCCGAACTTGTTGGGTTGCCGGATTTTCGTTCGGCGCTTGGATCGGCATGCAACTGCTCATGCGGCGCCCGGAGATCGACGGCTTCATCTCGGTTTCACCGCCCTCCAGTCTGTTCGATTTCTCGTTCCTAGCCCCCTGCCCTGCGTCGGGCATCATCGTCCACGGCGGCGACGATCAGCATGTCCCGGTCGAAGATGCGCAAAAACTGGCCGAGAAACTGCAGTCCCAGAAGAACATTACAGTCGACTACAACGTCATTAGCGGTGCCAACCACTTTTTTACCGACCGAATCGATCAGCTCCGCCAAACCGTCGACGACTACCTAGACGTGGCGCTGGCCGAAAAACCCGAGCCCGCAACCGAAGAAGACGAATAGCTGTCGCCGGGCCTTAACCCGGTTTGAAAAGACGGCCCCCGATCTGCGGGGCCGGCACCCCTGTTGTCGCTGGCAGACTCAGCGGCAGACCGCGCAAACTTCGAACCGCAAGGAACCCGAACGCCTGGGCCTCCAGCGCGTCGCCCTGCCACCCCACCGCTTCAACCGGCTCGACCGTCGCCCCAAGGCGCGCGGCAAGGCGCCCCATCAAAAAGCCGTTGTGTCGACCGCCGCCCGTGACCAACCAACGGGATACCGGCGCCGGAAAATGCGCGCGGGCCCCCGCGACGGCTTCGACCGTGACCTCGGTCAGCGTGGCCGCCCCGTCTTCCAGGGTGAGATTTTGCAACGCCGCTAAGTCGAAGTCCTGACGGTCGAGCGACTTCGGTGGCGGCGCCTGAAAATAGGGCGCGGCCAACATTCGAGTCACGATGGCGCCATTGGCGGTACCGGCCCGGGCGAATAGTCCATCGGCATCGAAACGACCCCGATCGTGCCGCGCGACCCAGTCGTCAATGAGAGCATTGCCCGGTCCGGTGTCGAAGGCCACCAGGGCGTCATCACCAACCCAAGAGACATTGGCTACCCCGCCAATGTTGAGGACAGCCACCGGCTCGTCGCCATGGCAGAGGGCCCGATGATAGAGCGGCGCGAAGGGCGCGCCCTGCCCGCCAGCCGCAACATCAGCCCCCCGAAAGTCCGCAACGACCTCGACACCTAGCGCCTGCGCCAACATGGCTGCGTCACCGATCTGCCACGTGAAGCGATCTTCCGGCCGGTGCGTAATGGTGTGGCCGTGAAATCCAATTATATCGATATTTGAATTAGTTAAGGTGTTTTCTTTAAGTAGTTTATTGACTACCTGAATGTGGTGTTCGGTCAGTGACCGGACCGCCTCGTCCACCGCCTTGCCGCGCGATGTGACCCCGAGGAGCGCACGAATGGCGGCGCGGAGATCGTCCGGATACGGGATGGACACCCAGGGACCAGGATCGACGACGCTTTCTCCGTCGGTCCGAATCAATGCGGCGTCGACCCCGTCCAGAGACGTGCCGCTCATCAGGCCAATGGCGGTAAAAACTCGGTTGGTCATCGGTGACGCCGTTCCGTTATGAGCCCGAACGCGAACATGCTACACAGCGCTTCCGACCGCCAGCCCTAGCGATACGCCATGCCGACCGCCAAATCAGATTTCCTGCGCGCCATGATCCGGCGCGGCGACTTTCACGACTCGACCGATTTCGAAGCCCTCGACGCCGCGGCGCTCAAGGGCGGCGTCGTCGGCTATATCGGTTTTGATGCGACGGCCCCGAGCCTTCACGTGGGCAACCTCATGCAGATCCTCAAACTTAGGATTATGCAACGGACCGGGCAAAAACCCATTGCCCTGGTCGGCGGCGGCACGACGAAGATCGGCGACCCCTCAGGCAAAGACGAGATGCGGCAAATCCGCGGCGAAAGCGAAATTCAAGCCAACGTCGAACGGATAAAAGGCCTTTTGGGGCGGTTCCTGACATTCGGCGACGGTCCGACCGACGCCATTCTGGTCAACAACGCCGATTGGTTGGATACCCTGGAGTACATCCCCTTCCTCCGGGACATCGGCCGGCATTTCACCATCAATCGAATGCTGACGTTCGAATCGGTTAAGGCCCGTCTCGACCGTGAAAGCCCCTTATCGTTTATCGAATTCAATTACATGATCCTCCAGGCATACGATTTCCTGGAGTTGAGCCGGCGCTTCGGTTGCATGCTTCAGATGGGCGGATCGGACCAGTGGGGCAACATCCTGAACGGCGTCGAGCTGTGCCGCCGAGTCGATCAAGAGACGGTTTTCGGGTTGACCTCGGACCTACTGACCACGGCATCTGGCGCCAAAATGGGCAAAACGGCGCAGGGCGCGGTTTGGCTTTCGGAGGATATGCTCTCGTCCTACGACTACTGGCAGTTCTGGCGCAATACCGAAGACGCCGATGTCGGCCGTTTCTTGCGCCTTTTTACCGACTTGCCGGACGACGAAATTGATCGCCTCGAAGCGCTGGATGGCGCCGAGATTAATGAGGCTAAGAAAGTGCTGGCCACCGAGGCGACGGCGATGTGCCACGGGGCCGAAGCCGCCGCGAGCGCCGCCGACACCGCACGCAAGACCTTTGAACAAGGTGAAACCGGAGCCGCATTGCCGACCATCGACATTTCGCGGACCGACCTCGAAGCCGGCGTGCCGGCATTCGACCTGCTGCGGCGAAGCGGACTATGTGCCTCGGGCGGCGAAGCACGCCGGTTGATCAAAGGCGGCGGTGGCCGGGTCAACGATGTGGTGATTGCTGAAGACGTTCAGACAATAGGCTTGGCCGACCTTGGTCCCGACGGCACCATCAAGTTGTCGGCCGGGAAAAAACGTCACGCACTCGTTCGACCGGTGTAGCTAGCCCGGTTGCTCGGGCAGAAATGGTCGGTTCGGATCGTCCGGATCGGGCCGGGCCCCGCCGGTGAAGATCGCAAAGAAGTTCCTGAGGAATCCAGGCGCTAGAGCGGATAGCGGGTTCACCGTGATGACGGGTTCGTTGACAGGCCCGCTAATCCCATAGGTGAGCGCGAAGATGCCCTCGCCCTGGCGGCCAACCAGCAAGGTGCCGATCAGCGGAATCTCGCCGAGCACCGAGTTGATGGTGTAGGCCGGGATCAACGTGCCGAACATCGATATCTCGTCCGCGTCGCCGTTTATTTCACCGTCCAACGTGATCCCAAGTGAAGGGCCAAATGCGCGCGCATCGATCACTTCCCACAACCCGTCATGGAACCGGAACGGCACGTCGGCGCGGGCAAACTGGAGCCCTTCGCCATCCATGACCTCCAACAAGCCGGTGAGCGAGGCCAAGGTCAAAACGCGGGCAAGAGAACTTGCGCTAATCACGCGCAGCCCGGTGATCTCCATTCGTCCGTCGATTACCGGTCCGTCATCGGTGTCGCGAAGCGACGCGGAGACCAACATATTCCCGCCGACGGCATCGTCGAATAGACCCGTCGTTCGAGCCAGGGCCCCGGCGTTTGTCCCCTCGATGGTCAGCCGTCTAGGCCCTTCGGGCCTCGTCACAAGCTCCACCTTGATCGGCGCCTCGTTGTTGATCGATCCCGACGCGCGAAGCGATTCGAGGCTGTCGACATAATTGAACTCGCCGGCAACGCCATGGAGCGCGCGGCGTTGGCTGAGAATCATCAGGTCGGTATTGATCGACACGCTGAGCGGCGGCACCTCGCCCGCCGTCTGGTCAAAAAACGCGTCAAGGAAAGGGCCAGCGTCGATCTGCGGCCCGTTGATCGCCACGATGAACCCTTTGGGGGCCCGTGGCCGAATAGCGGCGGCGATCTCCGTGCGTCCGAAGCTTAGGCGATCTAGATCGATGCGTCGCAACGTCCGCTCTGGCCCTAGTTCGATCACGCCCGAGGCCGTCAATACTTCCGACTCAAAACTCGCCTGCTCAATCCGCGTCCCGCCGTCTTCCAGGGGACGGATGAGGAATGCGGCGCGCGCGGGCTTTTCCGGCAGCTTTGTTGCACGCAGGAAACTGACGTCGACGAGCGCGGGTGTGAGATCAAGGTCGACGACGGCATCGACCAACGAACGCCCCGCCGACCGGATATCGATCGCCGCGCCAACCTCCCCGACCAGCAAATCATTTGCCGGCAACCCCAGCGCCTCGCGCCCTGTATCGTCCAGCGAACCAACGAGACGGAGGCGCGTCGTGATCTCGTTTTCGGGTTGGAACGTTTCTCGCCATTCGACCTCGAACGGTATCCCGTTTAGGGCGATCGTCCCGTCGGCTTGCATTCCGGCCTTGGTAACCTCGAGCAAGACATTGCCTTGCCCAAGATCGACGTCGCCAAAGGCCTCATCGATCTCGGCGTCACGTATGTTGGACGCGGCGGCGAACGTGAGATCTCCAAACGAAATGTCTCGACGGACCGGAAACCCCAACCGAACGCGCGTTGCCGACAACCCGCGCACGCTGTCGGGCGTCATCCCGAAACGTTCGGTGAGGCGCAAGGGTTCGGTGTCGATGATCCGAAGAACTTCTCGATTGTCGCCGCTCGCCACGAACTCAAGCGAGGCATCCCACATCTTCGGCGCCGACTCAGTCATTTGGATGGAGCCCTCTTGCAATGCGAGGGCACCCAGCCGTCCGGCGCTCAGTTCGAGGTCGACGCTATCGCCGGTCAAGCGAAGAACCCCTTCGCCCGAAGTAATAGGCGGCATGTCGCCGAAATAGCGCGCCGTGACGCCGGCGACCGACAGGCGCGCTTCGACCGCCTCTGCCGGCAGCCCCGCGCCCGTCAACTGCTGTGGGCCGACGTTCAGCCGGACCGTGCCCTCGGTCACCACGCCTTCTTTTATGCTCTCGGCAAACCATTGATGGACCGGTGGCGCAAACGCAGTGGGCCAGTATTCGTCGATCAACGGTGGTGTGAACCCCGCAATGCGTCCGTTCAGCGCCACCCGCGGACCTGCGTCTTCGGCAAAAATCACCCCGACCAAATCGGCGCGTGCCGAATCGCGTTCCAAGATCAACTCTTTGAACACCAACGCTTTGTTGCTGACGTCGAGCGTTCCTTGTGCGGCCATCGCGCCGACCCGTGAAGGCGCGGCAAACACCGGCGCGAGGTCGAGCGCTCCTTCTCCGCCACGTATTTCAAAATCGATGCCGTCGAAGCGACCGGCCTCGGAAATCGTAAGTTCAAGCCGCCCTGTAACAGGCAACTGGAGTCTGCTCAATCCGGCAAGCGCGGCATCTTTGGCGGCGAGGCGCTGGGGGTCGAGGTCTTCGAAATCGACCGCCAAGGTCGTCATCCGCCCGACATACTCGAAGTCTGCCGTTGCCACGAACTGTGTCGACGCCCCGCCGATATCCAGATCGACAATAAGGTCGCCGGACAATCCTTGGGCATCGCGATTGAGGATGAGGTCGGCTTTGGGAACCGGCCAAACAATGCCTCTTTGACGATCATCAAAGGTGATTGAGGTCTCTAAGACGCTTACCCGTCGAAGCGCTGCACCAGCACGGCGCGGATCCGGCGCCAACGTTAGGTCGCGAAAGAAGCCGATGACGGCATTACCGTCACCACCGTCACCGCCGATACCGATCTGCAGGCTTCCGTCGGCCTCGCGGCGAAGGTCGATGTTCGCGCCTACAACATCGATCGTCGTGGGGACGAAATCGCCTTCGAGCAGCCGTCGCGTATCGAGGCCGACGGCCAGTTCCGGCACCATCGCCACCGGCACGCCTTTCTCGTCCAACACTTCGAGGCCCAAGACCACGACGTCGACGCCTCGGTCGAACCCACGCCATGCAAGGACCGTATCGGAGAACCTAATGTCGACCTCAGCACCCCCGAAGGACAGCGCCTCTTTGATATAGGGTGCGAGGAACGCCACGGAGAGCGGCCCCTCGGACAAACGCCAGGACGCAGCCGCGATCACGATCACGCCACCGGCAAAAAGCGCGGCAACGAGCCGGAGGGCCATTTTACTTAGCCGCAGCACTGCGATTTACTTCTTCCGCCTCATTGGCCCTCGCCGGAAACAGAGTATCTTGTGGCAGTCCAGACCCTCATCAGCCAAATTTCGCGGTTGCCCCGCCCGGCAGACGAAGACGCCGCAAAACGTGGTCTGGAGTCGTACTTGGAAAGCGCGGCGCGGTTGCCGGAACACAACGACGCTGCCGTTACTTCCGCCAATGATCCGCTGGTCGCCGCGCTCCTCGAATCCATTTTAGGCAATAGTCCTTACCTGACCAAAACCATCATACGCGATTTACCGTTCTTTTTGGGGCTTCTTGAGCGGCCCGCTGAACAATCGCTGCAAGGCATTCTGGATGCGCTCGACTTTCGCGCCACGGATGCCCCACCCCCCCGTGCGGAGACCATGCGCCATTTGCGCCAAACGAAAGCGCGGGCCGCCCTCCTCGTCGCGGTCGCGGATATCGGCAACCTGTGGCCGCTGGAGGCCGTTACCCAGGCACTCAGCGATACCGCACAAGGCGCCATCACCTACGCCATCGATGCGCTGATGGCCGAGGCGGGCGCCAAGGGTGACTTCTCGCTGGCTGACGCCGAGCACCCCGGGGCGGGCTGCGGCTATACCGTGATCGCCATGGGTAAGCTTGGGGCGCGGGAGCTCAATTTCTCTAGCGATATCGACCTGATCCCTTTGTTCGATCCCGAGGTCGCGCAATATACCGGGAAGAAAAGCGTTCAAGACGCCTTTGTGAGATTGACCCAGGGGCTGGTCCAACTCCTGCAAGAGCGCACAGCCGACGGATATGTCTATCGAACGGACCTGCGCCTTCGGCCCGATGCCGGAGCGACACCGGTCGCGATGTCGGTCCGGGCCGCAGAGACCTACTACGAAAGCGTCGGCCAAAACTGGGAACGGGCGGCCATGATCAAGGCGCGCCCCGTCGGCGGCGACTTGGAGACGGGTCACGCCTTCCTAGAATCCATTCGCCCCTTCGTTTGGCGAAAGCACCTCGACTACGCCGCGATCGCCGATATTCACTCCATCAAGCGTCAGATCGACTCGAGCCGCGGACACACCCAGATCAAGGTTGGCGGCCACAATATCAAGATCGGGCATGGTGGCATCCGCGAGATCGAGTTCTTTGCCCAAACCCAACAGCTAATTGCCGGCGGGCGGGAACCGGCGTTGCGTGAAATCACCACGTGCGGGGCACTTCGCGCACTTGAAGCCACGCACCGAATAGACGGTAACGCCGCCACCGACCTGATCGGGGCCTATGAGTTTCTAAGAACGCTTGAGCACCGTTTGCAGATGATCGCCGACGAACAAACTCAAACGATGCCCGATGATGAAAATGGTTTGGACCAAATTGCCACCTTCATGGGATTTGACGAACGCGCGGCGTTCGACACCGCGCTACTCAACCACCTGACCAAAGTGCGCGAACACTATGGTGGTTTATTCGAGGACGCCCCTGCCCTTGGCGGCGAGTCAGGAAGCCTTGTTTTTACCGGCACGGAGGATGATCCCGATACGCTGGAAACCCTCACCGAAATGGGGTTTCGCGAGGCAAAAACCGTCTCGGGGGCGTTTCGTCGCTGGCACCACGGTCGCTATCGCGCGACCCGAAGCACCCGGTCCCGCGAACTGCTGACCGCATTGACGCCACGCCTGCTCAATGCCTTTGGTGGGACCGCCAACCCGGACGCCGCCTTCCTGCGCTTCGACGAATTCCTGGCAAAACTCCCGGCCGGCATTCAGTTGTTTTCGCTGTTCTACAACAACCCCAGTTTGCTGGATTTACTCGCCGAGATTGTGGGGAGCGCTCCACGGCTGGCGGAATTCTTGTCGCGCGACCCCCTCGTGCTTGACACCGTGTTGAGCGAAGGATTTCTCGACGCGCTACCAGACGGACCCACCCTTGCAGCCGAAGCGCACGAGCAGGTGGACCGGGCTACGGACTACCAAGATGCACTGGACATGGCACGACGTTGGAGCCGAGATCGGCGGTTGCAGGTCGGAGTCCAGGTCTTGCGTAACATCCTGCCCGGCCACCGGGCCGGACCGGTCCTGAGTGACATCGCCGACGCGGTGATCAACGCCTTGATGCCCCATGTCATCGACGACTTTTCCCGGCGCCACGGGACCGTCCCTGACGCAAGCCTCGCCGTCGTGGCGCTCGGCAAACTCGGCAGCCGCGAAATGATGTTCGGGTCGGACCTGGATCTGATCTTCATCTATGACAACCCCAACGACGAAGCCGCATCGGACGGACCCAAATCCCTTACCGCCAGTCAGTTCTTTGCTCGGCAGGGACAGCAGATCATCAGCGCCATCACCTCCCTAACCGCGGAAGGCCGCTTGTACGAAGTGGACATGCGCTTGCGCCCGTCCGGCGCTTCCGGCCCACTTGCCGTCAACATTGAGGGCTTCGCCAAATATCAGCGCGAAGAAGCTTGGACGTGGGAGCGCATGGCCCTCACCCGAGCGCGTGTCGTCCATGCCGCAGACACCTTGCGCGCAAAGCTCGACCCATTGATCGACACGCTGCTTCGCGAGCCGCGAGAGGCGACAAGCGTCCTGCACGACGTCGCGGACATGCGGCAGCGCATTGCGGGCGAACTCCCCGGCACCGGGGTCTGGAGTTTGAAGTACGCGCGAGGCGGTTTGTTGGACCTCGAGTTCATCGCCCAGGGCCTCCAACTCACCACGGCCGCCGACGCTCCCTCGATCCTCCATCGCCCAACCGCAACGGTGTTCGAGGAGCTCGCCGCACGCGGGCACATGGAGCGCGAGATTGCGCAGGCTCTGGCCGAGACCACGCGGATGTTTCAGGACGTCGAAAGTCTCTTTCGCCTATGCCTCGAAGGAGCGCCGAGCGAAGAAAGCATCCCGGCCGGGCTGGTGCGGGCGCTTACCAGGGTTGCCAACATGCCCGATCTCGCCACGCTCAGGGCGGAGCTCGCTGTCCGGGAACAGTATGTCCTTGCCCGCTACGAAGAGCTTATCGGGCGTCACCACAACCCAAGCACTACCTAGCCCTCCCCAAGCTTGGCATTCAGAGAGGCGAGCCAGCCGAGGACGCGCTTCTTGTTCACGCCCATATCGCCGATCCCGACATGCGCGCGGCTATAGATCGCCAAACTACTGCGTCCCTCGCCGCGGTCGAGAAATTGAACCGAGACGGTGTCGGGGAACTTGAACAGGGCCGATCGCTGAACGAAATCAATTCGGTGCGCATCCTCGTCGACAACACTGACACGCGGGGCGGCAAGCGCGATCATCCTAAACGTCGTCTGGAGTTCGTCGACCGGCACCTGATAGTCCGGCACCACCGCCATCGGTTTAGCCCGTGCTTGAAAACCTAGGGGTGCCGCAAAAAACTGATTGGGTCGCCACCCCATCTTGAAATCAGCCAAATCGATCATCGCCATAGCCTTGAGTCCACTTCGGAATGCTTGTCGTGAAAAACGCGTTGTGCCAGAACGCCTTGATTAGAAACACCGTCCAAGGAGACAACGATGCCCCTCAAAGAAGGTGACAAAGCCCCAGCCTTCAATCTGCCGGCCGATAACGGCAAGAACGTGAAGCTCTCGGACTTCAAGGGCAAGAAGGTCGTTCTCTATTTCTACCCGAAAGATGACACGCAGGGCTGCACGAAGGAGGCGATCGGCTTTACCGAGTCGCTGGCCAAGTTCAAACGCGCGGGGGCGGTGGTCATCGGTGCCTCGAAGGACACGGTCGAGAAACACGCCAAGTTCAGAGATAAGCACGATCTCAAAATTCCGTTGGTCAGCGACGAAGACGGGTCGCTATGCAAGGACTACGGCGTTTGGAAAAAGAAAATGAACTACGGCAAATCCTATATGGGGATCGAACGGTCCACCTTCTTGATCGACGAAAAAGGCAAGGTCGCCCGGGTTTGGCGAAAGGTTCGCGTCGCAAGCCACGTCGACGAGGTTCTAGATGCCGTAAAGACCCTTTGAGGGCCCGAAAAACGACCCGGTATCAGAAGAATATTGGGGCATTGAGGGGCCCGGACCGTAGGCAGATTTTGCCGACATCCCTCGCCGACGCGCGGTCGATTTCACAATCTTCGCGAGAATCCGCTGATTCGTCCGAGTCGCCACGAATCTCGCTTGCCCGGCTTGATATGAATCGATATCCCTAGATGACAGGGCTGGGAGGAATAATGGCGAATGAGGGCCGAGGGACCCTTACACGGGTCTACCGGCGTCTATTTCCGGAACGACAAATCTACCTTCGCACAGACGGCGAAGTTCGCTTTGTAACATTCTCCGGCAAATTACAATTGGGGCTCGCCTCATTTGTTCTTCTGCTTGGGGCGTGGTTCACGTTCTCGACGTTCCAATACATCTTCCAGAACGACATTATCGCCGCAAAGAACGAGCGCATTCGCGCGGGCCAGGAGGCCTACCGCGTCCTCGAAGGCGAAATGAGAGACACCCAGCTGCGCTTCATCAACGCGGCCCGCGATCTCGACGCCAAGCACAGCCAACTGATTGCCTTGGTGTCACACAAGGAAAACCTGGAGCGACGTCTCGACGAGATCTCCGGCCGCCTGGCCGCCGTGTCGGACGACCATCGCGAAGCCTCCAAGGAGGCCGCGGCGCTGCGGATGCAGCTGCAAGGTGAACGCAACGCCCTTTCCGGCCAGATTGGCACGCTCGAGGGCCAGCTCCGTTCGACGTTGGAGCAGCGCTCCGGCCTGGAGCAAGATCTCGCGGAAACCCGCGACCGCGTCGTTTCATTGAGCGCGGAACGGGACACCCTCATCAAATCTAATGCCGACCTGATGAGCAATCTGGAAACCGTCAACGACCGGCTCGTTGACATCAAGGGCGAACAGCAGCGCTTTATCGAGCGGATCGCGGCACGCACGACGGATGACATCGCGCTCCTCGAGGACACCATCGCGATGACCGGGCTGAAACCCGAAACGTTGTTCGAGAAAAGCGGCGTCTTCGACAGCGCCATGGGGGGCCCGGTGATCGACCCCTCTGCCGGCGAAGACGGGGCGATGACCGGCGTCGCCAGCCTGGGGGATGGCGCTGCGTTCGATTCTTCCGTTGCCGGCTTGGAAGACAGCCTGCAACGCTGGGAAGCGCTGCAAAGCGTACTGCGGGTCCTGCCAATCGCCGCGCCGGCCGACAATTTTTATATCTCAAGCGACTACGGTCGCCGCCGCGACCCCATTACCAAGCGGATGGCGTTTCACGCGGGCGTCGATCTAGCCGGCCCTGCCCGACAGCCGGTCTACGCCACGGCCCCAGGAACGGTGGCCAAGGCTGGGCGAAATGGCCCCTATGGCAACATGGTCGAAATAGACCACGGGTTTGGACTGCGCACCCGCTACGGGCATTTGGACCGGATTTCGGTCAAAAAGGGCGAAGAGGTAGGCTTTCGGACCCAGATCGGCCGCATGGGAAGCACCGGGCGGAGTACTGGAACGCACCTCCATTACGAGATAAGGTTTGAAGGGAAAGCGTATGATCCGTCACGCTTTTTGAAGGCAGGGAAGTATGTTTTCAAGAACTGAACGAGGGACCAGTCCATTGCCCGAAGCACCTGGGAGCACCAAGGACGCGCCGCCGTCGTTAATTAGCGCGAACCTCCAGATCGTCGGCAACCTGCGTTCTCAGGGCGAGGTTCAGATCGACGGCACGGTAGACGGCGATGTCGCCGCGAACGCCCTGACGATCGGCGAACGGGCCACGATCAACGGTGAGATCGTTGCAGACGACGTCGTCGTTAAAGGCCGTGTGAATGGGCGCATTCGCGCCCGCAAAGTGCAGTTGGCCAAAAGCGCTCATGTCGTAGGCGATATCTGGCACGAATTGCTGGCCATCGATTCCGGTGCCTTCGTGGAGGGCCATTGCAAGCGGACCGATAAGCCCACCGAAATGTCCGAAGCGCGAATCAAACCGGTGGCGCAGCCCAAGAGGGAAATGGGCGCGGGACCGGCACCGGCCGCGGCACCTGCCTAATCCGGCTAACAGTCCGATAGGAAAAACTCCGCCCTAGAGGCGGCGTTTTATTTTGGCGTTTCTCCGTCGTTCTGGCCGACCCGTAGGGACAATGCCGCCGCCATGAATGCATCGAGATCCCCATCAAGGACGCCTGCGGCGTTGCCCTTCTCGACCCCGGTACGTAGATCCTTGACCATCTGATAAGGGTGTAGAACGTATGAACGAATCTGGTGTCCCCAACCGATATCGGTTTTCGAATCGTGCACGGCCTGTTTCTCGGCCTCCCGCTTTTCGATCTCGACTTCGTACAGACGCGATTTGAGCATTTTCATCGCCGCCGAGCGGTTCTTGTGCTGGGAACGATCATTCTGGCATTGCACCACGATGCCCGTAGGTACGTGGGTCAAGCGAACAGCGCTGTCCGTGCGATTGACGTGCTGCCCGCCGGCGCCTGACGCGCGATAGGTATCGACCCGGAGATCTTTATCTTCGATCACGATATCAATTTCGTCGTCGATCACCGGATAAACGCCCACGCTGGCGAAACTCGTGTGGCGGCGCGCCGATGCGTCGAACGGCGATATCCGAACCAACCGGTGAACGCCGGTCTCGGTCTTGAGCCAGCCATAGGCATTGGGCCCAATCACCCGCAGCGTCGCTGATTTCAACCCAGCTTCCTCACCCGGGCTTTCTTCGATCCATTCGACTTTGTAGTCGTTCGCCTCGATCCAGCGCAGGTACATCCGCGTGAGCATTTGCGCCCAATCCTGGGACTCCGTGCCGCCTGCCCCGGCGTGCACCTCGAGGAAACAATCGTTGCCGTCGGCCTCGCCCGACAACAAGGTTTCTAGCTCAAGCTTTGCGGCGCGATCTCGTAAGGCCGATAGGGCCGCGCCGGCCTCATCGACGATCGCCTCGTCGCCTTCGGCTTCGCCCAATTCGATCAGTTCGATCGTGTCTTTGAATTCGGTTTCAAGGGCATCGAAGCGGGTAATGGCGCCATCAAGGACCGTGCGCTCGCGCATCACCTTGCGCGCGGCATCGGGATCTTCCCAGAGGCTCGAGTCTTCCGAGCGACGGTTTAGCTCTTCGAGTCGGACAAGCGCATTATCGTAGTCAAAGATGCCTCCTCAGCAGCCCGACCGACTGCTCGATGTCGCTCTGTAGTTTCTCGAATTCGGCGCGCATAACCCTGACCGGTCTTGAGTGTCGGTTGGTTTGGTAGCGGACCCGCGCGCCTCAGTAAAGGCCACCCACCCCGGAGCCGGTCGATGTCCGACCACGCAACTGGCCGCTTACTTGGGCATCGAGGACCGCAGACTCGGCTGTTGTCGGTTCCGTTCCCGGGCGGAACGCCTCAAGGATCACTTCTTTGCTTTGATCACTGGCGAGTTTGCCGGTTGCCGCGTCGATACGAACGAGGCGCACCCCACCGGGGATACGGAAGGGAATATCAGGATGACCTTCCAAGGCTTGCGCCATGAAGTCCTTGAAGATCGGCACCGCGACGCTTGCCCCTTGTTCTCGCGGTCCGAGCGAACGTGGCTCGTCAAACCCCGTGAACACGCCGACGACCAGATCAGGTGAAAACCCGAGGAACCAGGCATCAAAATTGTCGTTGGTGGTGCCCGTTTTGCCAGCAAGATGCATGCCCAGCTGACGAATGCCCACGCCGGTGCCGCGGTCCACCACTCCTTGCAGCATGGAAACCATTTGGTAGGCCGTTTCAGGATCGATGACCCGGTCCCGAATATCGCTGAGTACCGGCTCTTCTTGGTCGCGCCAACGGTCCGCCAAACATACTTCGCACGCCCGGCGGTCATGCTTCAGGATCGTGCGCCCGCGACGATCCTGAACGCGGTCGACCAAGGTCGGGGTCACCCGTTTACCGCCGTTCACCAACATCGCGTAGGCGGTCGTCAAACGCATGAGAGTCGTTTCACCAGCGCCAAGCGACATAGAAAGAAATTCCGGAAGATCTTCGACAATGCCGAACTTATCGGCGTAGTCCGCGACGGTATCCATCCCGAGGTATTGCGCGAGCCTAACCGTCATCAAATTGCGCGACTTTTCGATCCCCAGCCGCAGCGTCGAGGGCCCGTAGAATTTGTTGGTGTAGTTGGCTGGTTTCCAACGGCCCTGCCCGGCCCCCTGGTCGATCACAAACGGGGCGTCGAGAATGCGACTGACCGGCGTAAACCCATTCTCCAGTGCGGCTGCATAGACGAACGGCTTAAACGCCGACCCCGGCTGGCGCATGGCCTGAGTCGCACGGTTGAACTGGCTTTCGGCGTAGTCGTATCCGCCGACCATCGCCAGCACACGACCGGTGTGAGGATCCATGGCAACCAGGGCGCCCTGGATATCCGGTATCTGGCGTAAGGCAAATACCTCGCCGGCGTCGGTCTGGAGTCGCTCGACCATCACGACATCGCCAGCACGCAGTACATCGGACGCGGTTTTGACGGCTTTGCCGAGCTTCTGACCTTCGAGATGCGGCCGGCCCCATTTCAATTCCTCAAACGGAATGAACCCCCGCGCGCCTGACGCGAAGCCAACCTGGGCCCCGGCCTCGTCGACCCCGAGAACGACGGCCAACACCCAATCGCCGATACCTTTTGGCGGCTCAACCGCCTTGAGGGCAGCTTGCCAACGTTCGACCGGAATCGTCGTCACCGGACCACGCCAGCCGTGGCGGCGATCATAGGCCTCTAACCCGCCCCTCAGCGCGCCCCGGGCGATAGCCTGGAGGCGAGAGTCCAGCGTCGTCCGGACCGACAAGCCCCCTTCGTAAAGCCCTTGCTCGCCGTAGGAGTCGTAGAGCTGACGGCGCACCTCCTCGGTGAAATAGGCCGCATCGACAAACGAATCGTTGTGCCGCTGAGAAACGCGGAACGCCGTCTTGGACGCCAGCGTCGCCTCTGACGACGCAATAAACCCAACATCGGCCATGCGCCCCAATACCCAGTCGCGGCGCGCCTTAGCGGCCTCGGTGCGGCGCGTCGGATGATAGTTGTTCGGCGCCTTGGGCAGTGCCGCCAAATAGGCCATTTCTTGGAGGCTGAGGTTATCCAAGGATTTATCGAAATAGTTCAGCGCTGCGGCGGCGACGCCGTAAGAGCCCTGTCCTAGATAAATCTCATTGAGGTACAGCTCGAGGATTCGCTCCTTGCTCAAGGCCCGTTCGATCCGAAACGCCAGAATTGCTTCTTTGATCTTGCGGTCGATCGAGACTTCGTTGGTCAGGAGGAAGTTCTTCGCCACCTGCTGTGTGATCGTCGAGGCGCCAACCGGGCGTCGGTCCCCGCCGTAATTCATGAGATTGGTAATCGCGGCCCCGACAACGCTGCGCGCATCGACCCCGGGGTGTTCAAAGAAGGTATCGTCTTCGGCCGCGAGAAAAGCCTCGATCAACTGCTCGGGCATGGCAACGACCGGGACGAAGACCCGTTTTTCAATCGCGTATTCCGTCAACAAGCTGCCGTCGGCGGTATGCACGCGCGTCATTACCGGCGGCTGATAGGTGGCAAGCTGGTCGAAATCGGGAAGGTCGCGACCAAAGTGGTAGAGCACGAACAGCCCGCCGCCAGCTCCCGCAACGCCAAGCAGGAACACCGCTGCAAACAAAAAACCAAGGAATTTCAACATGATCCGGTCGCCCCGAACCCCCAATTTCGATTCAACGGAGTATACGCCCAAATAAGGCAGAATTCGGCCTAGCCCGTTCGAATTACCGTGAAAGCTCCGAAAAGTAGGAGTCCACGGACCTTTGGATCGACACCGCGATCTGTTTTTGGAAATCCGGCGACGTCAGTTGGCGCTCATCTGCTGGATTGGACAAGTACCCTAGTTCGATCAAGACCGACGGCACATCGGGCGCCTTTAGGACAGCAAAACCGGCAAACCGGTGCCCTTTTCGCAACGTTTTCCCGGCACGCTCGAATTCGGGCAGCACAAGGGTCGCAAAGGTCGCCGACAGATTCATCGTTTCGCGACGCGCCAGGTCGATCAGGATGGTGGCAACCTCGTCCGGTTCGCGGTCCAGGTCGACCCCGGCGATCAAGTCGGCCTTGTTCTCCCGTTGCGCCAGCGCGGCGGCTTCCCGGTCCGAGGCATTTTCCGACAAGGTGTAGACCGACGCCCCGCGAACGGTACGGTCGTTCAACGAATCGGCATGAAGCGAGATGAACAGATCTGCATCTCGTTGACGCGCGAAGGCCACCCGGTCACGCAACCGAATGAAGACATCGTCTTCGCGGGTCAGGAACACGCGATACCGTCCGGTCGCCTCTAACGCGCGGCGCGCTTCAAGGGCGACCGCCAGGGTGACCTGTTTTTCAAGCGCGCCGCGGCGCCCGATCGTGCCGGGGTCGATCCCTCCGTGGCCCGGATCGAGGACCACCACGCGCGGACCTACCTCTTTGGGAGTTTCCGGGGTCGGTGGCTTGACCAGCGGGATCGGCCCAAGGTTTTGCGTGGGCACCGCTGCGACACGCTCGAATTTGTCGGCGGCCACCTCGGCCAAATCGATCACAAAACGGTAGGGAAAGGATCCATTCGGCGGCAGAACGAAGGATCGGCGGACCTCGACTGGCCTATTCACGTCGAGGACCAGCCTCGAGGTCGCCCTATCGAAGAGCCCGAACCTGAATCCATCGATCAACCCGCGCTGAACGGTTGGGGTGACCGGAACTTGCCAATCGAGCACCGGAAAGTCGACCACGACGCGGTAGGGCTGATCCAACAGGAACACCTCGAAATCGACCTTTTCAGAAAGGTCCATGACGAATCGCGTCGCCTCGGCCTGCTCGCCGGCCCGAACCCCGGTAACCGCGGAAGCGGCCTCGACGATTCCCGGCAGCGCCACCGCGACGAAAACAATGCCCGCCCCGATGCACCGTAAAAATTGGAACATTTAGCGCCCTTTTTTGGAGCCTGTACTAGATATAACCCCCATCAGCCCCCACATTCAAACGGGACGATAAATGCGCTTGCTGGCAATTAACGCAAAAATAGGTTTGTTCCGGCTATCAAAGTGTGTTTATTTCGCAACGGCTAACGCTCGCAGCGACTGCGTCACGTGTTTCAACTACACGTAGAAGAAATCAGAATTCGGTCGCCGCGCCATACGAAACCCAACTGAATTGTTCAATCATGCCGGCCTTCTTGACCACGACTGAAACCATCCCGCTGCCCTGCGCAGCGAGAGGTGACGTGGCGCCGGCCCTTAACCCGGGCTCGCGGCGACGGGAACTTGCGTTCCGCACGTCAGCGCCCACAAGGATTACACCAAACAATGGCAACAAAGATGCTGATCGAGGCGGCCCACCCGGAGGAAACCCGGGTAGTCGTCGTCAAAGGGCAACAGCTCGAAGAATTTGATTTTGAGGCAACCAGTCGCGCCCAATTAAAGGGCAACATCTATCTCGCAAAAGTTACCCGTGTGGAGCCTTCGCTCCAGGCGGCCTTTATCGAGTACGGCGGTAACCGGCACGGTTTCCTCGCCTTCAACGAGATCCACCCCGACTATTATCAAATTCCGGTCGCCGACCGAGAGGCGTTGCTCGCCGCCGAAGCCAAACAGCAGGCTGAGGCCGAGGCGGCGGCAGAGGCCGCCGCGGAAGCCGAAGCGAGCGCAGACGACGAGGCGGACGAAGACGAAGCCGATTCGGCCACGGAAGGTGAAACCGCTGCCGCTGAGGCAACCGGCGATGCCGACGACGACGCGGAAGAGTCTGGCGAAGAATCCGAAGATGGCGAAGACGGCGAGGAAGCCCCCGAACCCGACGATATGGGCGGCGACGAGATAGACGAACAACAGCAAACCCGACGCCGGCAGCAGATGATGCGGTCGTACAAGATCCAAGAGGTCATCAAGCGACGCCAAATCCTCCTGGTCCAAGTCGTCAAGGAAGAACGCGGCAACAAAGGAGCCGCATTAACGACCTACATTTCGCTGGCGGGTCGCTACTGCGTCCTGATGCCAAACACCGCACGAGGCGGCGGGATCAGCCGCAAGATCACGAATGCCGGCGACCGCAAACGACTGAAGAGCATCGTCGGCGACATCAGCATTCCGAAGGAAATGGCGCTGATTGTGCGCACCGCCGGCGCCCAACGCACCAAGCCAGAAATCAAACGCGACTACGAGTACCTGTCTCGGCTTTGGAGCGAGATTCGCGACACGACGCTGCAGTCGATCGCCCCTGCGCTGGTGCACGAAGAAGCCAATCTGATCAAACGATCGATCCGAGACCTCTACACCAAAGAAGTCGATGAGGTGTTGGTCGAAGGCGACGACGCCTACAAATCGGCCAAAAAATTCATGCGCATGTTGATGCCCAGCCATGCCAAGCGAGTCCAGCCCTACAAGGAGTCGGTCCCGCTTTTCCGGAAATTCAACGTCGACGCGCAGCTCGACTCAATGATGAGTACGCGGGTCACATTGAAATCCGGCGGCTATATCATCATCAACTCGACGGAAGCCTTGGTCGCCATCGATGTGAACTCGGGCCGTTCAACTCGGGAACGCAACATCGAAGAGACCGCGCTCAAGACCAACCTCGAAGCGGCGCAAGAAGTCGCCCGTCAGCTGCGCTTGCGCGACTTGGCTGGGTTGATCGTGATCGATTTCATCGACATGGATGAAAATCGCAATAACCGAGCGGTCGAGCGCAAAATCAAGGAATGCCTGAAATCTGACCGCGCGCGTATTCAGGTCGGGCGGATCAGCCACTTCGGACTGATGGAAATGTCGCGGCAGCGCTTGCGGCCCAGCCTTCTCGAATCAAGTAGCGATCCCTGCCCCACCTGTGGCGGCAGCGGCATCGTGTATTCGATCGAATCGGCGGCAATGCGGGCGCTCCGCGCACTCGAGGACGAAGCGTTGCGCGGTCGCTCGACCGAGGTTTCGATTTTCGTACCGACACCGGTCGCCCTCTACCTCCTTAACCAAAAGCGGGCGTCCATTACGTCGATCGAGGACCGCTACGGGTTGACCATTCTCGTGCGTTCAGACGACGGTCTAATCGCCCCTGACTTCCGTGTTGAACGCGGCGGCGGCCGGCGCGAACCGGTAGCCCAACCCGACTTGCCCGAGGACGACGAACCCGACGAAGCCGACGATGACGATGTAGCGGAATCGGACTCCGATGACTCCGACAACCAGGCCTCTGGCGACGATGACGGCCAACCGCGCAAACGGCGTCGGCGCGGTCGGCGTGGCGGCAGACGGCGTCGGCGCGATGGGGACAGCAACGGTGACTCTCAGGACGAAACTGCGGGGAGCGACGAGAGTACCGAACTCGAAACGCAAACCGACGACGCAGCGGCTTCGGAGAACGCTGACACGGAGAACGGCGACGCGGAGAACGGCGAGCGCGAGAAAAAGCCACGGTCTCGCCGCCGACGCGGCGGCCGGGGTCGCCGCGGTCGGGGCGAACGCACCGAAGCCAAGAGCGATGACGACAGCCGAAACGACGAGACCGAAGAATCGGGAACCACTGCGGGGGACAAGGGCGAAGAAGCACCTGCGGGAACTGCAGCGGAACCGGCATTAAGCGAACCGTCCGAAGACGTCGTGGTCGAACCTACAGAAACGCCATCCGAATCCGAACCCACACCGGTTGCGGCTGCGGCAGAGGCAGCGACATCAGAGATGGAAAACTCCCCTGCCCCAGTAAGCGAGCCGGACGCCAGCGAAGAGCCGGCGAAGCCGAAGAAACGGGGTTGGTGGAGCCGCGCGCTTAGCTAAGCCAACGTACGATACGATCCGCCGCTTCGCGGATCGTATCGGTTTCGCCCGCAAAGCTAATACGGATGTAGGCATGGCCTTGCTCGGCATCAAAGTCGATGCCCGGCGTAACCGCGACGCCGGTGTCATCTAACAGACGGGCGCAAAAGTCGGTGCTGTCGTTGGTCAATCTGCTGACATTGGCAAAGATGTAGAACGCGCCATCAGCTGGGGCCATCTCGGTGATGCCGCAGCGCGGGAGCGCATCAAGCAACAAATCGCGATTGCGTCGATAGACCTCGACGTTGCGTTGAAGCTCGTCACGGCAGTCGAATGCGGCCAACGCCGCGCGCTGCGACACGGCGTTAGAGGAGATGTAAAGGTTCTGTGCCACGCGCTCCATGGGCGCGGTCATGTCTTCGGGCAAGATCATCCAACCCAGTCGCCAACCGGTCATCCCATAGAATTTGGAAAACCCGTTCAGAACAATTCCGCCCGGTGCCCGGCCCAGGATCGTTTCGGCTGCATGCTCGTACGTGATCCCGTGATAGACCTCGTCGGAAATCAAACGCACACCTTCACGCGTGCAATAATCGATAATGTCGGTGAGCGGTTGTCCTACCAGCATGGTGCCGGTCGGATTGGCCGGGCTGGCGATCAACAATCCATCGACCGGTCCCGCCTCGGCCAGCATTTCCGGAGTCGGTTGAAAGCGGGTCGCCATGGTGGTCCGCAAGTACACCGGCTCGATCCCCAAAGCCTTGAACATATTTCGATACGCGGGATAACACGGTACGCCCAGCGCCACGCGATCCCCGACGTCAAAGGCAGTGATCAAGGACAGCACAAAGCCCCCGGACGACCCGGTGGTCACCGCAATGCGCTCGATGGGCACATCGACGTCGTGCGTTTCCAGGTAGTAGCGGGCAATCCGTTCGCGAAGCGTACGTAGACCGAAGGCCTCGGTGTAACCGATCCCGCCTTCGTCCAGCGCGGCATGCGCTGCGGCAATCGCGCCGGCAGGTGCGCCCCGTCCGGGCTCGCCCACTTCGAGGTGAAGGACCGAATCGCCCTTCGCCGCTTTTTCGTTAGCGGCCTTTAGAACCTCCATTGCATAGAACGGCGCGACATCGGCGCGAGAAGAAATCTTCATGGCGCGACTAGAACTGCGTGCCGCCGTCGGCAAGACCAAAACCACGACCATCCGCGACGAAACGGCAGGAACTCGGATCCAACGTTGCGCCGCCGAAGCACGCAATCGCGTTGACAACTCCAAAAGTCGTTCCGTCGGTGACGCGATGTCCTGCGGCGCGCAGTGATTCGACCGTCGCCGCGGGATTACCGCGTTCCAAAACCGTGGTATCGGGATTTGGCAGCGCAAACACACGCGCTGCATTGACCGCTGTATGCAACGGTTGCGCATCAAGAATTGCGACTGCCGCGGTACTCGCCGCGGCCACCGGCGCGGCCGGGCCGCCCGTGGCCGTCAGCCCCATCACGAACTCGCCGGTCACGCTATTGGCGATGACGATCGGAGTGACAAAGTCAGTACCGCTGCGCAGCCAACCCTGGGATCCAATGGGCACCGAAGGTGCAAAGAAGATACCGAGGTCGGGGTCCCATTTGCCGTTACCGAATGGCGCGTTCATGGTGAGGACGCAGGCGACGGCGGAACCCGTCGGATCCAAGGTCACGAAACCAGTCGTTCCGTCCTTGCCTGCACCGATCCATGGCGCAAGGTCCGGCACGTCGGATGCGGCGCGTGGCCTATGCTGCGCCGGATCGTAGTCCGTCATGAGGGCCGCAGCGCGAAAGGACGACACGTCGCCACCGCCGGCACGCTCCGCAATGGCGCGATTTGCGGCCTCGGCAATCAAGTGCGCCCGGGAAGGACTTGGTGTGCCGGCATAGCGCCGCTGGTCGGTGAGCATCGTCCAGATTGCCGCACTCAGGGCCCCACCGCTGGGCCCTTTTGCTGAGGTGAAGTAGCTCAAATCACCAAACGCGGTTCGGCTGCTCCGCTCCCACGCCGGCAGAAACTGCTTCAGGTCGTCGACCGTCATACGGCCTCCAACATTCTGCGCGCGAAGGACTAGGTTCCGCGCAGTGTCGCCGAAATAGACGTCGCCGCCGCCCCGCACCCGAATAGCGCTCAAGACATCAGCGAGGGCGGGTTGGGCGACGACCGCGCCTTCGTTGATGGGTTGGCCTGCCTGGATGAAGGGCCCGAGGTCGCGGGCTCCCGTTGTCCCGGCATACTCGCCAGCGGCAGTCGCAAGGGCGCGTGAGGCCGGAAACCCGAACCGCGCCTTTTCCTCGGCGTCCAGTATCAGTTGCGCCCAGCGTAGCCGCCCGAATCTCGCGTGAAGCGCCGACATGCCTCTGACGGCACCTGGCACGGCAACAGCGCCACCCAATACCGGGGCGGTTGGCAAGAAGTCGATGCTTTCCGCCGTGCCGGTGACGGAATCGTAGGCGACGCACGCTCCGCCGCCAGCGATGCCCGCAGCGAGAGGATAGGTCACCGTTAGAGAAAAGAACGTGGCGACCGCGGCGTCCGCCGCCGTGCCCCCGGCCTCGAGCGCGGACAGTCCGGCTAGGGTCGCTCGCGGCTCGTCGGCGGTCACGCCGCCCAGGAAGCTGGCGGTCGCTTCGGGGCTTTGAGGCGTCATCTGGGTACAGGCGGCAATCAGCAAAAGCCCTAGCGCCGCGAATTGACGGCCCCCGCCTCGCTGCCTACGTTCTAAGACAGTCCCCCGTGCGGAGCCTGATGTGTCGCGCCTTCTTTGCCGGTTGCTCGTTCTCACCGTTCTCATTACCTCGATCGTCAGACCGGCGTTCGCCCAGAATCTGAGCCTGATTAGCGACGCGGAAACGGAACGCATGATCCGGGATTTCGCTGCGCCGGTGTTTGCTGCGGCTGGTCTTACCACGGATTCCGTGTCGGTCCATATCGTCAATGACCGCGCCCTCAATGCCTTTGTCGCGGGCGGTCAACGGATATTCCTTTTTACGGGTTTGCTCGTCGAGGCCGATCACCCCGGCCAGATCATCGGCGTCTTGGCACATGAGACCGGCCATATCTCAGGCAGCCACCTCGCGCGAACCCAAGATGCCTTGCGCGGCGCCAACGCAATTGCCGTGGTAGCTGCCGTCTTGGGCGTTGCCGCAGCTGTGGCTGGTGGAGGCGGTGCAGCGGGTGCGGCGGTCGTCGGCGGTGGAACCCAGGTCGCCGGCCAATCAATTCTTCAATATTCCCGTGTCCAGGAATCGGCCGCCGATCAAGCCGCCGTGCGTTTTTTGGAAGATACCGGGCAATCCTCGCGCGGCTTGATCGAGGTCTTGCAGAAGCTGGGCGACCAGGAAGCGCTATTGCGGCGAAACCAGACTTCTTACGGCCGGACCCATCCGCTCTCGCGAGACCGCATTCTTGCGCTAGAGAGGCTGACAAACAGTTCTCCCTCGCGCGACGCAGAGCCTACTCCGGAGCAGATAGCCGCCTTCGATCGGGTGCGCGCCAAGGTCATGGCGTTTCTAAATCCCAAGCGGGCGATGAAAGAATACGGCGAGACCGATACGAGCGTGCCGGCACGCTACGCCCGGGCGGCGGCCAATCACCAACTGACGAACCCCGATCGCGCCATCGCGGAAATCGACTCGTTAATCGCCGATTTTCCCGACGATCCGTTCTTCCATGAACTGAAGGGCCAAATCATCTTCGAAAATGGCGGTCGGGGCGATGCGATCCCACCCTTTCAACAAGCCGTCCGCCTGGCACCGCACGAACCTCTCCTCCGGCTCGCTTTGGGTCAGGCCCTTGTCGCCATGAACGATCCGGCATTGACGAAACAAGCGATCGTCCACCTGGAGGAAGCCGTTCGGATCGATCGGACATTGACCGGCGCTTGGGGCCAGTTGGCCATTGCCTATGGGCGCGACCAACAGCTTGGCATGTCGAGCTTGGCTAGCGCCGAGCAAGCCATGGGGTCCGGACGCGCAGGCGATGCCCGCGCCCACGCCACACGCGCGGAGCGACTTCTGCCGGTCGGATCTCCAGGTCATTTGCGTGCTCAAGATATCTTGAGCGCAGCCAAGCCGCGACGCTGATATCACTAGCGCCATGATTAGATTTGTCCCCGCGGTGATGGCCGCGCTCTTGTTCGTTGCCCCTGCTCTCGCCCAGCACAGTGCCCCGCAAACCGACGAAAAGATTCTGGAGTCGGTCGACCCGGAGGCGCGCCGGATAACCGAGGCGATTGTTAGGGACTACATCCTTCGCAATCCGGAAATCGTGCTTGAGGCGATCCGCATCCTACAGGCGCGCGAACAAGCTGCCGCAGGGGAACGCGCCGTCCACGCCGTAGCGGCGAACAACGCCGCACTGCGCCACGACACTGCGACCCCGGTCGGCGGCAATCCCGATGGCGACGTCACCATCGTCGAATTCTTCGATTATGCCTGCCCCTACTGCCGCGACGCCCATCCGGTGCTCGCCCAACTGATGGAAGACGATCCCAATATTCGCATCGTCTACAAGGAATTCCCGGTTCTCGGCGAAGCCTCCGTGTTCGCCGCTCGGGTCGGCATTGCCGTCCATTTGTTGGCGCCGGACCTGTACCTCGATTATCACACGGCCATGTTCGAGGCTCGCGGTCGGCTTAGCCCGGAAATCGCCCTTCAGACGGCAACCGAGGTCGGGGTCGACCGGACGCGCCTGTTAGAGGCGGTTGAAAGCGACGAGGTCGGCCAGCTCATCAGCAAGAACCTGCAACTAGCGCAAGCGATCGGTGTGAATGGCACCCCGGGCTTCTTAATCGGCGATGCGGTCGTGCCGGGCCTCATCCCAGTCGAGCAATTCAAAGAATTGATCGCGCGCGCGCGCGAACATTGCGCAAGCTGCCAGTAGCTTAGATCAACCCCCCAAGGGGCGAGGACGGGTCGGCATAGCGTTTTCGCGCCATGCGACCGGCAAGATAAGCTTGGCGGCCGGCCCGAACCGCGTGTTTCATCGCCGAGGCCATCAGCACCGGGTTCTTGGCTTCGGCGATTGCGGTGTTGGTGATCACCGCATCGCAGCCAAGTTCCATCGCGACCGCTGCTTCGGACGCCGTGCCCACGCCGGCATCGATGATTACCGGCACGTTGGCGTTCTCGACGATAATCCGAATGGCGACAGGGTTTTGGATGCCAAGCCCGGATCCGATCGGCGCGCCTAGCGGCATGATCGCGCAACATCCGATGTCCTCAAGGCGTTTGGCTTGGATCGGATCGTCGCTGCAATAGACCATGACGTGGAATCCCTCCTTCACCAACATCTCCGCCGCGCGCAGCGTTTCCGGCATGTCTGGGTAAAGGGTCTTCTTATCGCCCAACACCTCGAGCTTCACCAAGTCCCACCCGCCGGCCTCGCGCGCCAACCGCAGCGTGCGCACGGCCTCTTCGCCGGTGAAACACCCCGCGGTGTTGGGCAGGAAGATGTATTTCTTGGGGTCGAGGGAATCGACCAACATAGGTTGATTCCGATCGGTCAGATTCACGCGCCGTACGGCGACGGTGATCATCTCCGACTCGGCGGCTTCAGCGGCCCGGCGATTCTCTTCGTAGTCTTTGTATTTCCCGGTCCCGATGATGAGGCGTGAGCGCATGGTGCGGCCGGCGACGGTCCAGGTGTCCTCGGCATTCGGTTCCTTCGTAGCATCGCCGCCACCGATGAAATGGACGATTTCGATCTTATCGCCGTCGCCCAACGTGGTGGTCTCGAAGGCGCTACGCGGCACAATCTCAAGATTTCGCTCGAGCGCCACCTTTCGGGCGTCCAGATCTAGGTTTTCGAGCAGCTGGGCGACCGAAATCGGGGCGTCGAAGCGCCGCGGTTCGCCATTGATCGTCAATTCCATGGGGGCGTTTTCCGTCAACCAGATCCAAGTATGGGGTCCCGCTCGGTGGCGTTCAACACGTGTGATGGCGCTCCGAACTCCATAGCCGCACAATTGTTTCGCGGAGCCGCCATGCTATAAGGCGGGACATTGTCCTGCACGACGTATTTCGGTCATGCCCCATTCGACGCTCATTCTGGTTCTTAACGGTCCAAACCTAAATCTGTTGGGAACTCGAGAGACCGATATTTATGGCACCCATTCGCTGGCGGATATCGAAGCCTCGGTGCGGCAACGCGCTGCCGATGCGGGCCTAGAAGTCGAATTTCATCAGAGCAATAGCGAAGCCCAGTTGGTCGATTGGGTCCAGGGTGCCCGGGACCGGGCGGCTGGATTGATCGTCAACGCGGGAGCCTACACTCATACCTCCGTGGCGCTGCTAGACGCCTTGCGCGCCGTCGATCTCCCGATCGTGGAGGTTCATCTGTCGAACATCTTTCGCCGTGAGGAATTTCGCCACCACTCCTACGTCAGCCAGGCCGCCACCGGCATGATCAGCGGCTTCGGGCCGCAGAGTTATGACCTTGCGGTCGATGCCCTCTCATCGCTCATCAAAAATGCATAGGCAGTAACGCATGGGAAAACTCTCCATCGATTCGGACGTCATTCGCGAACTGGCGTCCCTTCTGGACGAAACCAACCTCAGCGAGATCGAATGGGAGGAAGCCGACAAGCGCGTTCGCGTGTCGCGCGGTGGCACCCAAGTCGTCGCGGCGGCCGCGCCGGTCGCCCCGAGTGCAGCGCCCGCCCCGGCCACCACGACTCCCGAGGATGCCGGGAACGACCCGGGCGCCGTCAAATCGCCAATGGTTGGAACCGTCTACCTCTCACCGGAACCCGGCGCCGCCCCCTTTGCCAAGGAGGGCGACCGCGTCGCGCAGGGCCAAACGCTGTTGATCGTGGAAGCGATGAAAACCATGAACCCGATCGCCGCGCCACGCGCCGGTGTGGTGTCGAAGGTGTTGGTCGACGACGCGACACCCGTCGAGTTCGGCCAACCCCTGATGATCGTCGAATAGATGCTCGAAAAGGTCTTGATCGCCAATCGCGGCGAGATCGCGCTGCGAATCCTGCGCGCCTGTCGCGAAATGGGTATTGCGACCGTCGCGGTGCATTCTACCGCCGACGAAGATGCAATGCATGTGCGTTTGGCCGACGAGGCTGTCTGCATCGGACCGCCCAGCGCAACCGACAGCTATCTCAACATTCCAGCCATCATTTCTGCCGCAGAAATCACTGAAGCCGACGCGATCCATCCGGGATACGGATTCTTGTCCGAGAATGCCAATTTCGCGTCCATCGTCGAAGAACATGGCATCACCTTTATTGGGCCGACGTCCGAACACATCAGCCTCATGGGCGACAAGGTCGTCGCCAAGGAAACCGCCAAGCGGCTCGGCATCCCGGTCGTCCCGGGTTCTGACGGTGCCATCACGAGCGAAGACGAGGCGCAAAGGGTCGCGAAGGAAATCGGCTATCCGGTAATCGTCAAGGCGGCGGCCGGCGGCGGCGGTCGAGGCATGAAGGTTGCTCGTTCGGCCAACGAGATGTCAGAGGTGTTGTCGACCGCCCGTGCCGAGTCCAAGGCGGCGTTCGGCGACGACACGCTGTACATGGAAAAATATCTGGAGAAGCCGCGGCATATCGAGATTCAGGTCGTCGGCGATACCCATGGCAACGCCATCCATTTGGGCGAGCGCGACTGCTCCCTGCAGCGCCGGCACCAGAAGATTCTCGAAGAAGCGCCCTCTCCCGCCCTCAACGCCAAGGCTCGCGCCGAGATCGGCGAGCGCGTTGCCAGCGCGATCCGCGAACTTGGGTACCGTGGCGTCGGCACGATCGAGTTCCTCTACGAGAACGGCGAATTCTTTTTCATCGAGATGAACACGCGCCTCCAAGTCGAGCATCCGGTGACGGAGATGATCACCGGTGTCGATCTCGTGCGCGAACAGTTGCGGATTGCCTCGGGCGCAGCGTTGAGCCTTCGGCAAGAGGATGTGGTGATTAACGGGCACGCGATCGAGTGCCGGATCAACGCCGAGAATTCAAAGACCTTTGCGCCTAACCCCGGCACGGTCACGAGCTTCCACGCACCCGGGGGCTTCGGCGTGCGGGTCGATTCCGGTTTGTACGACGGTTATTCGATTCCGCCCTATTACGACAGCCTCGTCGCCAAGCTGATCGTACATGGCGCGAATCGCAACGAATGCTTGATGCGGCTTCGTCGGACGTTACTTGAGTTCGTAATCGACGGCGTCGATACGACGATCCCCCTACACCTCGATCTCATCGAGAACAAAGACATCATGGACGGCACCTACGACATCCATTGGCTGGAGAAGTACATCGACTCGCTGAGCTGATGAAGCTAACCCCAGAGATCCTTCTGCGCGCCTATGCGAGCGGGGTCTTCCCGATGGCGGAAGACCGAAACGACCCCACCTTGTACTGGATCGATCCCGACGCACGCGGGATTCTACCGCTTGAATCGTTTCACGTATCGCGCCGCTTGGCGCGAAAGATCAAACAAGACGTTTTCCGCATCACGATCGACAAGGCCTTCGTGCAGGTGATCGAGTCATGCGCGGCGCCCGCACGGGGCCGCGAAACAACCTGGATCAACGACGAAATCATTTCTCTTTACTCAGGCCTCGCCCGCCTCGGCCACGCCCATAGCGTCGAGGCATGGAACGAAACCGGCGATCTGGTCGGGGGGCTTTACGGTGTATCGCTGGGGGCGGCATTTTTCGGCGAAAGCATGTTCAGCCGCGAAACCGACGCCAGCAAGATTGCACTAACCCACCTGGTCGCGCGCCTTTGCGCCGGGGATTTCCACCTTCTCGACACCCAATTCGTGACCGATCATCTCGCCTCATTCGGTGCCGTCGAAATACCGCGAGAGGCCTATCATGCGCGGCTCGAAGCCGCGATGCGCCATGAAGCCGATTTCTATTCGCTGCCGGAAGGTTTCAGCGGTGAAGACGCCTTGCAGTCGATCGGCCACACGTCGTAGGTCGGGTGTTCCATCGCGGAGAGGGCTGGGCTGGACGCAAACATCCATCCGGTAAAAACGCGTTGCGGCGCGCCGCGAGGCCGCAGATCGAGAATTTCCAGGAAAACGCTCGTTTCCGGCGGCTCTTCGGGAGGGCGTTTTTTGCAGGTCCGCACCAAAATGCGAAGCGTGCCAAAGCGGACCTCGCGACCGACCGGCGCCGAAATGGTCGACACGCGTGCGGTGACCTTATCCAACGCGCGAAGCACGGCAACCGGTCTGTCTTGGGCAAACGCAGGCAATGCGGCCAGCACGGCGCCAGCCGCACCCAGGACGATCCGTTGAATTAAGACGCTAGGAATGCCTTAAACCGCAACCGAACATAGTCGGCCCACCAAACACCTTCGTCGTCCCGAATACGGTCGCGCAGGCGATCGACGATGGCGTCGCGCGCCGCGGCGCGGTCGCCGGGGTCCAGCACGCGGAGAAAAGAATCGGCAAAGGTATCGAGCCATCCGCCAATGTCGCCCGGCAGCTTGGTCGGGCGATCGATCAACCCGATCTGTTCGACCTCGAAGCCGTGGCTCTCGAGCAAAGCGCGATATGCCTCGGGTGTCGGGAAATACCAGGGGTGCCCCTTCAAGCCAGGCTGTCCGCGGGCCGTCAGTTCCTCGTCGATGGCCCCGATCAGCTTGGCGACATTGCCGGCGCCGCCGAATTCGGCAACAAAACGCCCGCCGGGCTTGAGGGCCCGGCGAACACCCTCGAGAACCGCGGAGGGGGCGCGCATCCAGTGGAGGGCGGCGTTGGAGAAGACCGCATCGAACTCCTGAGAAAAAGCAAGGTGATGCCCGTTCACAACCTGCGCAGGTAGGCCGAGCTCTTGTGTCGCACGCACCAAGTCGGCGCTGGCATCGACACCCAGGACATCGGCGCCGCGCTCGGCGATCTTTTGGGTTAGCGCACCGTCACCGCAACCAAGATCGAGAATCCGCTCCCTCGCCCGTGGCGCCAGTAGGTCGACCACGGCACCCGCGAGATCGGCAACAAAGCGCGCGTTGGTCGCGTAAACGTCCGGGTCCCAATCTTGTGCGGGATCTTGCGTTTGGGTCGGGCGTTCCACTACTCGCTGCTCTCTTTGGAGTCGCTGTCGCCCAGTCCGAAACCGAAACGCCCGATCAAACCCTCAAGGCTAAGGGACGACTGAGTGAACTGAATCCGTCCGCCGTCAGGAATGACGTCTTCGGCACCCCCCGGTACGATCGCCATGTACTTTCCACCGAGAAGACCTTCGGTGGTGATCTCCGCGGACGAGTCACTGGGCAATTCGACTGCACTATCGATATTTAGAGTGGCCCGCGCGAGAAACGTCTGTGGGTCGAGTTCCAGTTTCGTCACGGTACCGATCTTGATCCCGCTCATGCGGACGTCGGCACCGGCATTCACCCCGTCGACCCGGTCGAACGTGGCCGTCACCTCATACCCGTCGACCGCGCCAACATCCGTGGTCGAAAATGCAAAGACGAGAAACACTGCGGCAACCGCCAAAACGACCGCGCCGATCAAGGCCTCAAACAGATTTCCCTTCATGCCAGGCTCCCCGCGCTAGTTCGGTTGCCAGGGTTCGTAGTCCGCCGACGCAGGTTTGCGCGCGCCCCCACCGAGTACATGGCCCGCAGGGCGATATGCCCCTGCCGTACCGGTAAGGTTCGGCTCGTGCGGTTGTTCCCAGGCGTGATCGGTTGACGGGTTGGTCGGCGGCTCGCTCGCATTGTGCTGCAGCCACGCGTTCCATTCCGGCGGCACCATCGAGCCTTCGGCTATATCTGCGTAGATCACCCAGCGTCGGCGGCGCTCCCAGTGGTAGCGCCCGACCTCGGGCTTTCCGCGCTCCTGATAGTAGCGGTTGCCAGCGGCGTCCTGGCCGACCAGTTGTCCGCGTCGCGCCGTGTAAATCCAGGTGCCCCAAGTGGCGCGGTGCCACCAGTCAAATACGAAGGAAATCAAGGAAGTCAGACGCACAGAAGGTCACCAGTCCTGGTCATGGGACGAAATCGAGCGGGACTATTGCACCGCTTGCCTAGAACCGTCCAGAGAAGGTTATCCACATTTTCCCCACAGGCGCCGCGGCCCGTAACGTCCGCACATTGGGAATACGCGTAAGGCACGAAAGTTATCCACAAAACACGCCCTATAGTGTCAAAGAAGTGCCGACCCCCAAAATATGGTTGACCCTCTCCGAGGGCAACAATATCTTGTGCCCCCTGCCTGGGGAGGCACTAAGTCTGGGTTAATTGGCCGCCCCTCGCAAAGATTTCAGAACGAATTCAATGGCTTCCGGCGATTCTGCTGGGCCGGGAATGAGGGGAACAGGGTATGCGCGTTCAACGTTTCTTCACCGCGAATGGAGGATCGCCCTACGACGGAATGGCCTTCCGCAAGACCACCAGCGAGATCCGCAATCCTGACGGGTCCGTTGTCTTTCAGATGAAAGACGTCGAGGTTCCCGCCGATTGGTCCCAGGTGGCTAGCGATATCATTGCGCAAAAATATTTCCGCAAGGCGGGGATTCCGGCACGCCTCAAAAAAGTCGAGGAGAACACGGTGCCATCCTGGCTGTGGCGCAGCGTGCCCGACGAACAAGCACTCGCAAAGCTGCCCGAGGAAGAACGCTATTCGCACGAGAGCTCGTCCAAACAGGTTTTCGACCGCCTGGCTGGGACCTGGACCTATTGGGGGTGGCAGGGCGGCTACTTCGACGGCGAAAGCGACGCACATGCGTTCTTTGACGAAATGCGCTTCATGCTCGCGCAGCAGATGGGCGCTCCCAACTCGCCCCAATGGTTCAACACCGGGCTCCATTGGGCCTATGGCATCGACGGGCCCGCCCAGGGGCATTTCTACGTCGACTTCCGAACCGGCGACCTAAAACGCTCGGAATCGGCCTACGAACACCCTCAACCCCACGCCTGCTTCATCCAGGGCATCCAAGACGACCTCGTGAACGAGGGCGGCATCATGGATTTATGGACCCGTGAGGCGCGCCTGTTCAAATACGGCTCCGGCACCGGGAGCAATTTCTCGGCTCTCCGGGGTTCCGGCGAGTCCCTCTCCGGGGGCGGCAAATCCTCCGGCCTGATGAGCTTTCTGAAGATCGGCGATCGGGCAGCGGGCGCAATCAAGTCGGGCGGCACCACGCGGCGCGCCGCGAAGATGGTCGTCGTCGACGCGGATCATCCCGACATCGAAGACTTCGTAAACTGGAAAGCCATTGAAGAACAAAAAGTTGCCGCACTTGTTTCAGGTTCTAAGTTAGCCTCGAAGCACCTCAATGCGGTGATCAAAGCCTGCCATGCGGTGACCGGTGAGGGGCGCTTCACACCGAACGACAATCCGGCCCTCAAGAAAGCGATCATCGAGGCCCGCAAGTCGATGATCCCCGAGAATTTCATCCAACGCGTCATCGAGTTCGCCAAGCAGGGCTACGGCGCCATCGATTTTCCCACCTACACCACCGATTGGGACGGCGAGGCCTACCTGACGGTGTCGGGGCAGAACGCCAACAACACGGTGCGTGTGACTGACGAGTTCCTGCGCGCCGTCGAAGAAGACGGCGATTGGGACCTGATCCGGCGGACCGACGGCGACGTTTCGGAGACCATCAAAGCGCGGGAACTGTGGGACCAGATCGCTATGGCGGCTTGGCAGAGCGCCGACCCGGGTCTGCAGTACCACACCACCATCAACGACTGGCACACCTGCCCCGCCGGTGGCGAGATTCGCGCATCGAATCCATGCTCGGAGTACATGTTCCTCGACGATACGGCCTGCAACTTGGCTTCGCTGAACTTGCTGACGTTTCGCCATGAGGACCGCAAGTTCGATGTTGCGGGATTCGAACACGCCGTCCGGCTGTGGACGATGGTGCTAGAGATTTCGGTGCAAATGGCGCAATTCCCGTCGAAGGAGATCGCCCAGCTTTCCTACGAGTACCGCACCCTGGGCCTGGGCTACGCCAACATCGGCGGCCTCTTGATGGCAAGCGGCCTACCGTACGATTCCGATCAAGGGCGGGCGTTGTGCGGCGCCATCACGGCTCTGCTGACCGGTGTTTCCTACGCGACGTCGGCGGAAATGGCCGGCGAAATGGGCGCCTTCCCTCGCTACGACGATAACGCATCGCCGATGCTCCGGGTCATGCGCAACCACCGCCGCGCTGCGCACGGGGAAACGGACGGCTACGAAGGTCTCGCCACACTGCCCGTTGCCTTGGACATCGAGAACGTGCCCGAACCCGACATTGCCGAGGCGGCGGCCAAGGCCTGGGATCGCGTCCTGGAGTTGGGCGAAAAGAACGGCTTCCGGAACGCCCAATCCTCCGTGATCGCGCCGACCGGCACGATCGGCCTTTTGATGGATTGCGATACGACTGGGATCGAGCCGGACTTCGCCATCGTCAAGTTCAAAAAGTTGGCCGGCGGCGGGTACTTCCGGATCATCAACCGATCGGTTCCCGAAGCGCTTGAGGTCTTGGGATACGGTGAAAGTGAGATCGACGCGATCATCACATATGCGACCGGCCACGGGACCCTTGAGAATGCGCCGGGCGTCAACCATGCCGCGCTTCGCGAAAAAGGCTTTACCGACGAGGCTTTGGCAAAGGTCGAAGAAGCCCTGACAAATGCCTTCGACATCAAATTCGTCTTCAATAAATGGACTTTCGGCGAAGCGTTCTGCGTCGACCAACTCGGTATCGATGCCGCAAGCTTGGATGATCCGGCATTCGATATGCTGGAGACACTTGGGTTCGCCGCCACCGACGTCGAGGCGGCGAACACCTATTGCTGCGGCGCCATGACCCTAGAAGGCGCCCCGAAACTGAAGGACGAACACCTCGCAGTGTTCGATTGCGCGACGCCCTGCGGGCGCCTCGGCAAGCGTTACCTCTCTTGGCAGAGCCACATTCACATGATGGCGGCCGCTCAACCGTTCATTTCCGGCGCGATCTCCAAGACGATCAACATGCCCCGCCAGGCGTCCGTGGATGACTGCAAAGAGGCCTACAACCTGTCCTGGCGCCTGGCCCTGAAGGCCAATGCGCTTTATCGCGACGGCTCCAAGCTCTCCCAGCCGTTGTCGGCGATGGCCATCGAAGACGAGGCCGAAGCCTACGAGGATCAGCCGAACGCGACGCAGGTCGCGGCGATGGCGGAGAAAATGGCGCGTGAGACGATCGAGCGGATGATCGCCGAGAAGGGCCAACGCGGCGAACGTCGCCGCCTCCCCCAGCGGCGGAAGGGCTACACCCAAAAGGCGGTGGTCGGTGGCCACAAAGTGTACCTAAGGACCGGCGAATTCGAGGACGGCAACCTCGGCGAAATATTCATCGACATGCACAAGGAGGGATCTGCCTTCCGCAGCCTAATGGACGGGTTTGCGATCGCTATTTCGCTTGGTCTCCAGTACGGCGTACCCCTTGAGGAGTTCGTGGAGTCCTTCACCTTCACCCGCTTCGAACCGTCGGGGCTTGTCGAGGGCAACGACGCCATCAAGATGGCAACATCGGTCCTGGACTACTTGTTCCGCGAACTGGCGATCTCCTACCTCGGCCGAACCGATCTCGCCCACGTCGAACCGAACGACTTGCGGCACGATGTATTGCGCGGCACCAGTGGCGATACGACCGTCACCGAGGGCGAAGAGGCCGACGAAACCCCTCTCGCGGCGGTTATGGGCGTGGCCAGCAACGGTTACATGCGGACCAACCTCTATGTCGTCAACGGCGGGGTTGTCGACGGGTCGCAGACGACGACCGCCTTCGCCGGCAACGTCGACGCCGGCGCACCGACAGCCCATGCCGCCGGCGGCGTTGTGGAGAGTGTTTCGGTACCGGCCGCCGCTCACGTGGTCTTGGAAACCTTGACCACAGTGGCCGAAATCGAAGTTGACCCGACGATGGATCGTATCCGGGAGGCACGGATGAAGGGCTATGAGGGTGATGCCTGCGGCGAATGCGGCAACTTCACGCTTGTCCGAAACGGGACCTGCCTGAAATGCAACACCTGTGGTTCGACGAGTGGTTGTTCTTGATTAGCGCTGCTTTCTAGGAAGACCTGGCACCAGGGGTGCGCAATTGGCGCACCCCTTTTTTCTGTGTGCTCCTCCGCCAGAAGCGGATTTACACCCCCTGCCCCGCCCCGTAGGCTCGGTCTTGGAGGGTGCGGCATGACGACGGGGAAACCTCAGAACACGCCAAAGCTGTCGGTGCTTCAGGCCAAGACTGAGGAAGACCGACATCGGATTTCTTTGTTCCGGTATCGCACCCTGGTGCAGGAGATGGGTGGTGATTCGGTCCATGCCGATCACGACGCCAAGACCGTTTCGGATGCGCTGGACGAGAAAGCCATCCACCTCTACCTGACAGCGGACAACCAGGTCATCGCCTCGATCCGCATCAACTCAGGAAAGATCGCCAAATTTCCCAATAAGGTGCGCGAGAACTACCAGCTCGATAACTTCTCGGATTTCGACGAGAAAAGCCTGAGCCTCACCGCCCGTTTCACCGTCGCCAAAAAGTGGCGCCAGAGCCAAGTGATCAGAGTGCTACTGGGTGCTGCCTACAAAACGCAGCGTCATCTCGGTAGCCGATTCGACTTTGCGAGCTGCCCACCGGCGCTGGTCCCGCTCTACGAGCAAATGGGCTACCGACGCTACGGGGAAAATTTCGAAAGCGACGATCGCGAATACCAGGTGCCTCTAGTTCTTCTGATGGAGGATGTCGCCCACCTCCGCGAAACCGGGTCACCCTTCCACAAAATTGCTGAAGAATACGAAAACAACGGCACGACGGCCGCATGGTTCGAGAAGAAATTCCCCGACGCCGTCAAGCAGGGTGCTGACCGCGGCATGGATGAAGAGCGGTTCTGGCAATTTCTCAGCGAGAAAATGCACCAGACACCGCTTGAAGGGATCCCGCTCCTCCACAGCCTCAACCACGGCGAGGCGAAGAAACTGGTCCGCGAAGGCAATCTCATCCGCGCCAAGAAGGGCGATACCATTGTTTCCGCCGGTCAGCGAAGCCGGGAAATGTTTGTGGTTCTCCAGGGCGAAGTGGCCGTCAAAGCCAACAATCGAACCGTCGCCACCCTAGGAAGCGGTGCAATCTTCGGCGAAACCGCACTCATTACCGCTGCGCCGCGGACCGCCGACGTGGTTGCTGAAACCGATGTCGAGGCTTTAGTCCTGACCGAGGATTTCCTGCGCAAAACCATGCGCGCCATGCCAGATATCATGGTGCGGGTCTTGTTTAACTTGTCGATGATCCTGGCCGAACGACTGGCCGCCAGTACCCAGCAGATCGGCGACGCTTCGCGCGCGGTCGACCCGCCCAAAGCGGCGGCAAAGCCCGTCGTGAAAACCAAAGCAGCGGCGAAACCGACAGCCGCCTGAGGAGACTTAGGGCTTTTCGCCCTCTTTCGGTTCCGGAACCACGACGCGTACCGACAATTCGCGCAGATGTGCCGGCGCAGCATCGGAGGGCGCGCCCATCATGAGATCTTCCGCCCGCTGGTTCATCGGGAATAGGGTCACTTCACGTAGATTGCTCTCGTCGGCCAGCAACATGACGATCCGTTCCATCCCGAAGGCCATGCCACCATGCGGCGGCGCGCCGTAGTGAAAGGCATTGTACAGGCCGCCAAAACGGGCTTTGACCTCGTCTTCGCTATATCCTGCGATTTCGAAGGCCCGCACCATGACGTCGGGACGATGGTTCCGAATGGCGCCGCTCGCCAATTCGTGCCCATTGCACACGAGATCATATTGCTGGCTCAAGATGGTTAGCGGGTCTTCCGCGTCGAGCGCTTCGAGCCCACCTTGCGGCATGGAGAACGGGTTATGGCCGAATTCGACCTTCTTCGCCTCCTCGTCGTATTCGTACAAAGGGAAATCCGTAATCCAGCAAAAGCGAAAAACACCTGACTCGAGGAGGTCTAGATCGTCCCCCAATCGATTGCGCGCCGCGCCCGCGAGGAGTGCCGCGCCATTGGGCTTATCACAGGAAAAAAATACAGCGTCTCCATCACTTATGTCAGAAAGTTCACGTATTTTATCAATGCGTTCGGTGTCAAGATTCTTTGCAATGGGACCCTTTGCTTCGCCATTGTCGAAGACGATGTAGCCCAAACCGGCGGCCCCTTGGTCGCTACGCGCCCAATCGTTCATCTTGTCGAAAAAGCTGCGCGGTTGATTGGCCGCACCGGGCGCTGGAATCGCGCGAACGACAGACCCTTTTTCAATCGCCCCGGCAAAAATCTTGAATCCCGAACCCTTGAAGGCTTCCGTAACATCGGAAATGACGATCGGGTTGCGCAAATCGGGCTTATCGCTGCCGTACTTGAGCATGGCTTCTGCATGCGGGATGCGTTTGAACGGGGCGGCATCGACGCTCCACGTACCATGCTCGGAGAAAACCCCCCGCACCACGGGTTCGGTCGCAGAGAACACGTCGTCCTGTTCGACAAACGACATCTCCAGATCCAGTTGGTAGAACTCGCCCGGCGAGCGATCGGCGCGCGGGTCTTCGTCGCGAAAGCATGGCGCGATTTGGAAGTAGCGGTCGAAACCCGCCACCATGACCAGCTGCTTGAATTGCTGCGGGGCCTGCGGCAGTGCATAGAATTTGCCGGGGTGAAGACGGCTAGGCACCAGGAAATCGCGGGCGCCTTCGGGCGAACTCGCCGTTAGGATCGGTGTTTGAAACTCAGTAAACCCTTGCTCGCCCATGAGCCGGCGAATGCCGGAAAACACCCGAGATCGCAGCATGAGGTTGTCGTGGAGCTGTTCGCGGCGGAGATCGAGGAAACGATACCGAAGGCGCGTATCCTCCGGGTAAACCTGGTCCCCGAACACCTGCAACGGTAATTCTTCGGCGGCAGAAAGGACCTCGACGGCCTCTATCCGTACCTCGACATGCCCGGTGGGTAGCGCGGTATTCACCGTATCGGCACTACGCGCCACGACCGGCCCGGTCACCTTGATCACGCTTTCAGGCCGAACACGCTCTAAAACCTCGAATTGCGCCGCGCCGGTTTCGATCACGCATTGAGTGAGACCGAAGTGATCGCGCAAATCGATGAAAAGCAGGTTGCCGTGGTCGCGCTTGCGGTGGACCCACCCGGACAGGGTCGCCGTCTCACCGACACTGGATTCAGTTAGGTCGCCGCAGGTATGGGTCCGATAGATACTTTTCATGATCTTCCGGCAGTTTTCGGGGAGAAAGCGCGCGCAAATGGCCATGCCCTCGCCGGCTTGTCAAGCAAGGGAGGACCGCGCGACAACCGAATAGATCGTGTATACAGCCCCCATGACGACGGTACTCTCTACTTCCGCCGACCTGAAAGCGCTTTGCGACCGACTTTCCACCGCGGCGTATGTCACGGTTGATACCGAATTCATGCGTGAAAGCACCTATTGGGCCAAGCTTTGCCTGGTGCAAATCGCTGGGCCCGACGAATCCGCGGCCGTCGACCCGTTGGCGCCCGACATCGAATTGGACCCGCTGTTCGATCTGATGGCCAACCCTAAGGTTCTGAAGGTGTTCCACGCTGCCCGTCAGGACCTGGAGATATTCTATCACCTGTCCGGCGAAGTGCCCCACCCGATTTTCGATAGCCAGGTGGCGGCGATGGTGTGCGGCTTTGGCGATTCCGTCGCCTACGACACCCTCGCCTCACGCTTGGCTGGTGCCCATATCGACAAGCACTCGCGGTTCACCGACTGGGCGCGCCGCCCACTGACCGAGCGCCAAGTCGGCTACGCGCTTGCCGACGTAATCCACTTGCGCCCAATCTACGAGAAACTGTCGCGCATGCTCGAAAAGAACGGGCGGCGGCATTGGCTGGGCGAGGAAATGGCGATCCTAACCGACCGCCAGACCTATGAGGTGAACCCCGAAGAAAGCTGGCGGCGCCTCAAACTCCGCAATCCCAAACCCCGGATGGTCGCCGTCCTGCGTGAGATCGCCGCTTGGCGCGAACGCGAAGCGCAGGCGCGCGACGTGCCCCGCAATCGCATCATCCGAGATGAAGCCCTTCTCGAGATCGCCGCCCATCCGCCAAAGAACCGACAAGATCTCGGGAGAATTCGCGGGTTCCCAAAAGGTATAGCCGAAGGCGCCCGGGGCGATGCCATCATTGCGGCCGCCGCCAAGGGGCTTTCGCTACCGAAGTCGGCTCTTCCCGAGGTCCCCAATCGCGCGCAAAAGCCCCAGGGCATCGGCCCGCTCGTCGAGTTGTTGAAGGTGTTGCTGCGGATGAAATGCGAGCACCATGAAGTCGCTCAAAAACTGATCGCTAACGTGAGCGATCTGGAACAAATCGCCGCCGACGACGAGGCTAATGTTCCGGCCCTTCAGGGCTGGCGACGCGACGTATTCGGGACCGACGCGCTTCGCTTAAAGCACGGAGAGCTCGCCCTTGCCGCGGCTGGCCGAAAAGTTCGGCTTATCGAGGTAGAGACCTAGGTCGCGATTTCGACCTCCGGCCGCGCCTCGAGGTGGCGCGCTAATTTGATGTGCCGCTTGCGCACAACCTCGCCCGCAAAATCGACCAAATCGGACGGCAATGTCAGCGTCAACCGGTCCCCGATCAACTTGAGACTAGTGCGGGGCAAGAGACCCGGCGCGCCACCGCTCAAGGTGTGACCAAGATCGAGAAGCTTGCCCAGGGTCAGCGCGCGACCAGCCTCGGTATCGTCCAGTAGTTTCCGGGCCTCGCCTGCCACAACAAAACCAGGGTCGCCACGGTAACGTTCGTACACCGCCAGGGCGACGAGTGCCCGCCCCCGATGCCCGACGCCGACGAACGGCCCATGGAGAATACGAACCAACGCCTGTTCGGCGCGGTAATCGGAATGGCCGCGCCAAGCCAACTCGCTCAGCAAAATGGCGGCTCGCCGAAGACGAAGGGCGCTGGAGTTCGGTGCGCCGAGTACGGGCTCGAGCCAGGCCAGGACCTCTTCCACGTGCGGGGCAAAGCGCGAACTGAGCGACGCCTCGTCCTCGCAGAATGCGATGAACGGATCGCGCTGTTGTTCGGCCTCGGGCAAACGGCTGTGGACCAGCCCTTCTCGCAGCCCGTAGCCGCAGAACACCAAATCCGTCGGTCGGAACGCGGCAATCAAGCGCTTCAACACCAGGGCACCGACCGGGACAGCCGGCGCTCTCTTGCTCGGCACGCCCTGGAGCGCGGCAAGCGACCCAGGACTGAGGTGCACGAGGAGGTCGGCAAACTCGGCGAAGTCGGATGCCTTGACCCGGTACTCATGGATGATCTGAAGCGGCGCCTGGCGCTGACGGATATGAACCCGCGCCAGTGTCCGCCAAACGCCCCCCACGCAATAGAGGGTCTGTCCCCTCCTGCCTTTCAGCCATTTCGCCTGACCGAGAATCTTGTCGATGTGTACGGCTTTCGGCAAATCACCTGCAAAGCGCAGCGGGCCCAGCGGAAGGGTCGTCGGATCTCCGGGTGCGCCATTATCCAGACCCACCAATTCCAAGCTTCCGCCGCCCAGATCGCCGACGACTCCTTTAGCCTTGGGAATGGCGGCCGCCACACCGAGCGCCGAGTAGGCCCCTTCCTCGGTCCCGGACAAAACGCGCACCGAAATCCCGCAGGTCTCTTCGACCCGTGCGACGAAGTCCGGTCCGTCGGATGAGTCGCGGATCGCCGCGGTCGCCACGGCCTCAATGGCCCCCACACCCATCGCCTCCGCAAGGGCGGCATATCGCTTGAGCGTGTGGAGCGCGATGTCGGCGGTTTCGGGGTCAAGCCGACCGTGCTCGGCAACGCCACGCCCTAGCCCGCACAGAACCTTTTCGTTGAACACCGGCAGCGCCGCACGCTTGAGAGCCTCGTAGACCACCATACGAACGGAGTTGGATCCGATATCGATGACCGCAAACGGCTTGCGATCTGTGGCCTTCGCCGCATCCGTAACACGCGTTGCAGCGGTCATTTCTCGCCTTCGTCGATCACCAAACGCGGTAGGGTCTCGCCACGGAGCGCCTTGCCGCGACCCGACAGCGAGGGGTTCGTCATAAAATAGGTATGCGCTGCGAACGGCTCGTCATCGGGCTCTTCTACCCGATGATAGGTGCCGTCAGATGTAAGCTCCCAAGCTTGTTGATTGTCTTTGATGTTCGCGATCATGATCTGACTCAATATCTGTTCGTGCACCGTCGCATTCTCGATGGGCACAAGCGTCTCGACACGGCGATCGAAATTGCGCGGCATCCAGTCCGCCGAGCTGATGAACACCCGCGAGCCTTTCGACGGCAGGCCGTGGCCGCTTCCGGCGCACAGAATGCGGGAGTGTTCGAGAAACCGACCGATAATGCTGCGCACACGGATGTTCTTGGACAGGCCAGGGATGCCGGGTCGCAAACAACAAATACCGCGAACGATCAGCAATATTTCGACACCCGCCTGCGATGCGCGATAAAGCGCGTCGATGGTCTCGCCGTCCACCAAGGAGTTCATCTTCGCCCAAATCGCTGCCGGACGACCGGCACGCGCATGCTGAATTTCATCCTCAATGATCTTCAGAATCGTCGGACGCATGCTTGCGGGAGAGATCTTCAACTTCTCAAGGGACACAGGTTCGGCATACCCCGTCAGGTAGTTGAAAAGCAGAGCAGCATCGCGACACAACGCCGGATCGGTCGTGAAAAACGATAAGTCGGTATATATACGTGCCGTCTGCGGGTGATAGTTGCCGGTGCCGAAGTGGATATACGTCCTCAGGTCCGCCCCTTCGCGACGCACAACCAAAGAAACTTTGGCGTGTGTCTTGAGTTGAACGAAGCCATACACGACCTGCACGCCGGCACGTTCCATGTCACGAGCCCATTTGATGTTGGCCTCTTCATCGAAACGCGCCTTGAGTTCGACCAAAGCCGTCACCGTCTTGCCGGACTCGGCCGCGGCGATCAGCGCCTGGACGATGGTGGAATCGTCGCTGGTGCGGTAGAGAGTTTGCTTGATCGCGACAACATCTGGGTCTTGCGCCGCTTGCCTAACGAATTGCACGACGACATCGAAACTTTCGTAAGGATGGTGAACGACAATATCTTTTTGTCGAATCGCCGCGAAGCAATCGCCGGCCACTTCGCGAATTCTCTCGGGAAACCGCGCATGAAACGGCGGAAATAGAAGCTCGCGACGCTCTTGAACGATCAACTGGTCGACATCCGAAAGGCCGACGAAACCGTCGACTACGATCACCGAACGTTCGTTTAGCTTGAGCTCGCGCGACAGGAACTGAATGATCTCTTCCGGCAGCCGGTTATCGACCTTTAGCCGAATGACACTCCCGCGACGGCGCCGCTTGATGGCGGTCTCGTACACCCGAACGAGGTCTTCGGCCTCTTCCTCCACTTCGATGTCGCTGTCGCGAAGAATAGCGAAGCATCCCCGGGCCTCTAGGCTGTAACCCGGAAATAGCCGGCCCAGGAACAGCTCTACAATGCTCTCGAGCGCGATGAATCGTGTCCCAGCATGCGTCTTGGGGAGGGTAACGAAGCGTTCCAAATGGCGCGGCAACGGCACCAATGCGTTCAGGTCGCCGCCATCCGAGTCCCGTCGCAAATGCAGCATCAATCCGAGCCCGAGATTGGGCAGGAAGGGAAACGGATGCGCAGGATCGATGGCGAGCGGCGTCAGAAGAGGAAAATAGCGCTCCAAAAACCGGTTTTCGAGCCAGGCAACTTCAGCCTCTGTGACGTCGTTCGGACCGACCAATAGGATGTCGTTCTCCGCGAGCTCCTCTAGGAGTTCCTTCTGGACGCGCTGCTGTTCGGCAAGGAGCCTTTCTGACGCCTCCCAGACATCGCTTAGCTGACGTTCGGGCGAGCGACCATCTTGACTGAGTTCTTCGACCCCGGCCGCGACCTGCCCCAAAAGACCGGCGACCCGAACCATAAAGAACTCGTCCAGGTTATTTGCCGAGATCGAGAGGAAGCGAACCCTTTCCAGTAGCGGGTTGTGGGGATTCTCGGCTTCACCAAGGACGCGTTCGTTGAACGCTAGCCACGACAACTCGCGGTTGATGAAACGCTCTGGTGAGTTCGCTAAGGACTCGCCCGCTTGATCGCTTCCCGAATTATTGGCGGCTTGCTCGACCATTCCCTATGTTCCCGTCTTGAAATTGCGGGAACCGTTCGTTGCACGCAATGATGAAACCTTGGCGGCACCTCAAGATTGGTGCGGTCATAGTCGACAGGCTACGAAGGCACAAGATGGTCAGGTTGTTTCTGCTCCGACATGCGAAGGCTTCGCAGTCGTCTCCGGATGGCGGTGATAAATCACGCCCCCTCAATCGACGTGGTCGAGGCGCTTCCACGACCATGGGCCGCTATATGCGTGATCAAGGATTCCGCCCCCAACTGGTTCTTTGTTCGACGTCCCAGAGGACGAGAGAGACCCTTCAGCTATTGTCCGACGCCGCCGGGTGGACCGAACATGCTCCGAAACGAACCTTCGACGACAAGCTCTACTTAGCCCCACCGGGCGAGATAGTTGAGATATTACAACAACTTGATGCCTCGGTCTCGGATGTGCTGGTGATTGGCCACAACCCCGGAATGCACGAATTGGCCTATGTCTTGGCCGATCCACGCGGGGCCGATTACGGGCGTCTGTTGGAAAAATACCCAACCGCCGCCCTCGCCGTGCTGAGCAACGATTCAATCGGCTGGCAGGATATCGACGCTGGGCGCCTATCCTTGACCCACTACGTGGTTCCTCGCGATCTAGTCGGTTGATCGAATCCAGAACTGCGTTTGGCCTAGCGCGGGAAGTCCTACGTATCCCCGAACCTTAAGGGTGCCGTCATCCATCAGGGTGAGAACGGCTTTGTAGAGTTTGCCGTCGCGCGGGTTGTAGATATTGCCACCGCGATAGGTGCCGGGCTTTTTTTGGGTAAAGCCGCGCAGCAATTCCATCCCCAAAATCGGACGTCCTCTCAACGAATCGTCCCGATTGTTCCGGTCAACCTTGGGATTTCCATCTTCATCCAACGGCTCGTTAAGTTCGATGACACGCCCGCAAACCTCTTCGCCACAGGTGTAGATTTCGACCACGGAGTCTTGCTGGGGTGGAACCCAACGACCCAAAACATCGGATTGCGCTGCGGCTTGGAAAGACAACGCGACGACTAGCCATACCGCTATGGCTACCGCATGAAGGCACGTTCTTGCGAGCATGATTCCGACCCTCCTCAACTACCGACGGGCTCTCAGCCGTTCAACACCTCAGCTGCCAGCCGCACGGTGATAGGGCGACCCTTTTCAAGCGCGTATGCGTCTAATTCCACGACACTTTGCCGGGCCGCATCCAATGACCGTTCCAGACGGCTGAGCATAAACGAGATCACCTCTGGCGGGACTGCCAATTGACGGTCGCCAAAAAGCTTTGCGAGAACGGCCGCCAGTAATTCGTCGTCGGGCTGCCCGATGCCGACCGACGTGATGGCGCGAAGCCGAGAACGTAAGTCGGGCAATGAAACCGGCCAGCGAGCCGGCGCCTCAGTTCCGGTCAGAAGAAGCGAACCGCCGGCTTGCCCGATCGCGTTGTAGAGGTGCAGCAAGCCTACCTCGTCAATCGAACCGCTATCGCATTCCACCACCAAACCGACGCTAAGACCCGTTGGAAGCCTGTCACGGTCGACCTGCGAAGACTTCAGCTGCCCCGCCCCGCTTCGTGCACGCCAAACATGCGCGAGGTGGGACTTGCCACTGGCCCTCGGCCCATAAATGGCAAGCGCATGCGTCGGCCAGTCAGGCCATCGGTCGATCCACTCGACCGCATCGACGTTACAGGGCGCCACCAGAAAGTCTTCGCGACCCCGCGCCGCCCGGATCGGAAGATCGAATGAAAGTTGGGCCGCCACGCTACCCTCTTGTGCCTTCGAGAAAAGCGATTCTCGACCACCTCAAAATGTACTGCCCGCCCGACACCACCGTAAGGACGCCGACAACCATCGCGCCCAGGGTGCTCGCCGCCTCGAGCGGCCACCCCAACCCGTGAACCGCGAGAACGACACCAGCAAGGCCCATTTGGGCACCTGTATTGATCTTGCCTAGAATCGATGGCCGCGCGCGAAGTGGCAGGGACAAGGCAAACGAGAAAATGACGCCGCCAATAATCAAGGCGTCACGCGATACAACAAGAATGACAAGCCAAGGCCAAACAATATCTGTCGCGCCGAGCGCCAGGAATACGCTGACCAGCAGCGCCTTGTCTGCCACCGGATCGAGATAGGTTCCAACCTCGGTGACGGCATCGAATTGCTTTGCAATGAAGCCATCAACCGCATCCGACACGCCCGCTGCGAGAAAGACCCAAAAGGCGCCGCTCATCTCGCCGATGACGATCAGCCAGACGATCACCGGCACCATCAAGATACGGGTCAGCGAGATAATGTTAGGAAGGTGCTTTATCACCAAGGCGCTACTGTGGGCGCGAAGCCTCGGTTTGGCGGAGCAGACGCAATACCCAAAATCCGTCCTCTTCGACCAAATCGATATCTCGCTGCGCCAAGGCCAGCCCTAATTGTTGCGGACCGCCAAGATAGTGGATGACGACCTGGGCGTCCGACTGCGTAATGCTTGCAAGTTCGACACGCTGAATGACGGCGGAACCACCTAACCGACGACGCATCTCCAGCCAATCCGACAACGTGCTCAGCGCAACGCTTGCACTCAGTCGAACCGGTTCGTCGAAGCGTAAGAAATTGTCCCGCTTCCAGTCGTCTTCCAGCCTTTCGACGGTCCGCTGAACCGCTTCGGCCAACAGTTCTCCGACTCTGTCGCGGGACTCGCCGGTGAAGGTTTCAATCGTCACCGCCCCACTGGACGGGCCAATGTGCCTTAGCGAGACATGGACCAGCGGTCGATTGGCGGCCAGGTCTTGAACCAGCGTGGCATGGGCCACGAGGACGTCGCGCACTCGATACCGCGTAGCAATCGCCTCCAAAGGGCGCGCCTCCGCTGCAAGCGCCTGGATCGGCCCGATCGAGCCTATGTCCTGCAGGTCGCCCTCGGGCAGGACCAGAGGCACGATCGTGTCCGGACTGGCCTGTCGCGCCTCCCAGGCATCCCGCCAAGCATTGGGGGGGTCCCATAGGTTGATCGCCCCAGCCGCTTCGAACACCGGAAGCACAAGCCTTGGTCGGCTGACCGTTTCGGAAAACCGCAGGCCGGCCGCGCGGAGGTAGTCTCGAACCGAATCGGGCTTGAATGCCACCGTCATGGTGGCGAGGTATCGAGTCGCGGACGTCTTCTCGTCGGACAACTCGATATTCTGGACTAGGCTTGCGATGTCCTGGTCGGTCGGCTGCGGCAATAATCGCTGGTCGGCACGGACGGTGAGGCGACGAAAAACCCGCCGGACTGCCTGGCGCTGGCCATTGGCGAGCGCGATATCACGGGCATCCGACGCCGAAGCCGCGGTTTCATCCACCGCGACGCCGCCAATAGTGAAGACGGGGTTGCGGTCTTGAGCCGACGCGGTCGCGACGGCAACGTGAAAGACAAGCGCCACGACCAAGGCCGACGCACAGGGCGCAAATAGGCGGTGCGGACGTTGTCGAGCGATCATTGAATTGCGACGGTGATGGGGTATGTTACCGACCCTTTCGCCGAGAATACTGATGCCCCATCGTGGCTTCAACAAGGCGGCCCCCCTTTTCGGGTCTGCATAATGCCCCGCCGCAACGGTTTGACCTATCAAGATTCTGGCGTCGATATCGACGCAGGCGAGGCCTTGGTCGAACGTATCAAACCGATGGCGGCTGCCACGGCGCGCCGCGGCGCCGCCGCAGGACTTGGCGGTTTTGGCGCTATCTTCGATCCCAAGGCATCTGGCTACACCGATCCCCTGATGATTTCGGCCACCGACGGGGTCGGCACCAAACTATTGATCGCCAAAGCTGTCGGAAAGCACGACACGGTAGGTGTCGATTTGGTCGCGATGTGCGTCAACGACCTAATCGTCCAAGGTGCCGAACCGGTCTTTTTTCTGGATTACTTCGCGACGGCGAAACTCGACGTCGACGCGGCCGCCGATGTGGTTTCCGGCATCGCCCGCGGCTGTGAAGAAGCCGGCTGCGCCTTGGTCGGCGGCGAGACGGCGGAACTACCAGGCCTTTACGCGCCCGGCGACTACGACCTCGCGGGATTCGCCGTCGGCCTGGTTGAACGCAATAAGCTGATTACCGGCGAACGCATCGGCGAAGGCGATATCCTCCTGGGCCTCGCCTCTTCCGGCGTTCACTCAAACGGGTTTTCACTGGTCCGCAAGGTGGTCGATGTCGTTGGATTGTCCTTCGCCGACCCCGCGCCGTTCGCGAGCACCCAAACGCTGGGCGACGCATTGCTGACGCCCACGAGGCTTTACGTGCGGGCCTGCCTTGCGGCACTCAAACAGGATCTGGTGAAGGGCCTTGCCCACATCACCGGCGGCGGTGTGCTGGAAAACTTGCCACGCGTATTGCCCAGCCGTCTTGGCGCAGAAATCGACCTGGCGGCGTGGCCGCGACCTGCCGTCTTTTCATGGCTTCAAGAGGCCGCCGGTATCCAAGAGATCGAGATGCTAAGGACCTTCAATTGCGGGATCGGCATGGTGGTCATCGTCAGCGCCGATGACGCCTATGCCACGACAAAGATCCTCACCGACGCAGGCGAAACCGTTTATACGATCGGCCGAGTCACGGTCCGCAACGATGGCGGGCCTGTCATTCAGCTCCTCTAATTCAGGTCCTAACCGACGATATCGGACTGACTGAAGAAGAAACCGATCTCGATAGCCGCGTTTTCCGGCGAATCTGATCCATGAACCGAGTTGGCTTCGATCGACTCGGCGAATTCCTTGCGGACCGTGCCGGCGGCAGCTTCTTCCGGATTCGTGGCACCCATGACCCCGCGGTTTTTCGCCACAGCGCCCTCGCCCTCAAGGACTTGGACCACAACCGGGCCGGAGGTCATGGAGGTGCACAGGCTGTCGAAAAAGGGGCGTTCACGGTGAACCCCGTAAAACGCTTCGGCTTGATCCCGCGTGAGTTGAACCCGCCGCTGCGCAACGATCCGCAAGCCGGCATCTTCAAACTTGGCGTTGATTTTGCCGGTGAGATTCCGCCGCGTGGCGTCCGGTTTGATGATCGACAGGGTGCGTTCGAGGGCCATCTCTTGCTCCGTTAGTTCCAAAATTTGCGCCGCTTATAGGGGCTGACCGATTGAGGAGCAACCTAGTTGGCCTTTTCCCATCGACCGGCTTCGCTCTGTTTCCAATAGGTCACCTCGAAACCAGCCGCGGTCGCAGATTTCCACCGCTCTCGTGCCGCAGCGACGGCTTCATCGCTGCCGCCGTCGAACATGTCGACCACGCGCTGAAAATCGCCCAAAAAGCTGGTCTGTCCGCCGTCCACGAGAAACAGATAGCCCGCTTTGTTCGGATTCTCTTCCTCGGTCGTAAGATAGATGGGCTGCCGCTCGGGCATCCCCTCGTCGACCGACCCATGAGGCAGGAAGGACCCTGCGTCATAGGTCCACAGGACATCGTTCAAATGGCTGACCCGTTCGGTCGACCCGGCGAGCACGAGGGCGTTGACCCCGCGCTCCAACGTTCGTTCCAGTAGTTTGGGGAGCGCCTGCTCCAACGGCATCCGCTGGAGGTGGTAGAAGGACACTTCGGTCATTGCGTCCTAGCTCTCGTAGTTTCCCGCCACGAAGTCATCGAGGAGTCGAACGCCGAAGCCCGTCCCACCCTTCGGGACGGTGGGCTTGGCCTTGTTGCTCCAGGTGACGCCTGCGATATCCAAGTGCGCCCAAGGAACCCCGTTCGTGAAGCGCTGAAGGAACTGCGCCGCCGTGATGCTGCCGGCACCACGACCGCCGACGTTCTTCATATCCGCGATATCGCTGTTGATTAGCTTGTCGTACTCCGCCGACATCGGAAGGCGCCACACCAATTCGCCGACATTCTTGCCCGACGCAGACAGACGTTCCGCAAGCTTGTCGTCGCTGGCAAAGACGCCCGCTTGCTCTTGCCCCAGCGCAATGATCATTGCGCCTGTGAGGGTCGCAAGGTCGATCATCAATTTAGGCTTGAACCGCTTCTGGGTGTACCAAAGAGCATCCGCCAAAACCAAACGGCCCTCGGCATCGGTATTGATAACCTCGATCGTTTGCCCCGACATCGACGTGACGACGTCCCCGGGGCGCTGTGCCGTACCGGACGGCATGTTCTCGACTAAGCCGACCACACCAACGACGTTGCATTTCGCTTTGCGGCCGGCCAGAGCTTTCATCAGTCCGAGGACGACGGCGGATCCCCCCATATCCCATTTCATGTCTTCCATGCCCTGGGCCGGTTTGATCGAAATACCGCCGCTATCGAACGTCACACCCTTGCCGACGAAGGCAAGTGGCGCCTGGCCCCGCTTTCCACCGTCGTAGCGCATGACAACGAGTTGCGGTTCTCGCTCGCTGCCCTGCGCAACCCCAAGCAACGCGCCCATGCCGAGTTGCTCCATGCGAGCGCGACCCAGCACCTCGACCTTGACGCCAAGTTTCGTCAATTTTCGCGCTTCGCGTGAAAGCGTTTTGGGATAAATCACGTTCGCCGGTTCGGTTACGAGATCGCGAGTAAAAAACACGCCCTCGCCGACCTTCGCCAGCGGTCGATAGGCCTTTCGTGCCGTGGCCTGGTTGGCCACCATCACATTGACGGTCTTCAACGTTGGTTTTTGTTCCGGCTTCAGCGTGGTGCGGTAGGCATCGAACGAATAGCTTGCCAAGACCGCACCATTTGCCAACCTGGCAGCGATCACCGCGGCGCTCATTTTGCACCCTTTGATCGCATCGGCGGCAAAGGAGACGGTCGTTTCGCCGGACCGCAGCAGCCGACCGACGACAGACCCCCCGGCCGCTTCCAGGCCGAGCTCCGTGATGTCGGCCGGTTTACCCAGACCGACGGCGATCACGCGACTGGCGCGAAGTCCGGTGGGGGCAACGACCTCGACCATCTGTCCCGCCGCCCCATTGAAGTGCCCCGCGCGTAATGCCCGTGTCAGGGCGCCGTCCATGCGCTTGTCGACGGCGGTACCGGTCGTTGTCAGCTTGCGTCCCGCCAATACAGGCACGACAAGCGCCCCGGTTGTCGGCATCGATATCTTGTTAAACCCGACCTTCATGTCCGCGCTCCTCGGCGATGTCTCTGGAACAGATGAATTGGGGCGCCATCATAGTCGGCGATTACGCGAAGAAAAGTCGGCTGCCCGTCACCTGTCCTGGCGGCATCTTGTGCGGTTCAACGGCTCCTCCGATACGCTATAGTGGGTCAATGAACAGCCTCACCCGCTATATCTTCCGTCAGCTGACCGGACCCCTGGTCGTGGTGACCGTGACGTTGACGGGCGTGGTCTGGCTGACTCAAAGCTTGCGTTTCCTCGACCTGATCATCAACCGCGGTTTGTCGACGTCGGGGTTCCTCTACCTCACGCTGCTGCTACTTCCCGGTTTCCTAACACTGATCCTGCCGATCGCCGCGTTTTGCGCCATCCTGTTCGTCTACTACCGCCTCGACAACGACAGTGAATTGGTCGTCATGCGGGCGACTGGGCTGAGCCAGATCAAGCTCGTCGCACCAGTGCTTTGGATGGCGTCGGGATTGGCCATCATTCTATTCGCCCTGACCCTCTACCTGCAGCCCCTTGGGTTTCGGACCTTTAAGGACGTGCAGTTCGTTGTTCGACACAATTTCGCCCCGGTACTGGTGCAAGAAGGCGTGTTCAACAACTTCATTGCCGGCGTCACCGTCTATGTGCGACAGCGCCTAACGAATGGAGAACTGCTCGGCCTTTTGATTCACGACAGTCGTGAGGAAACCCGGCCGGTCACCATGATGGCCGAACGCGGCAAATTGGTCATGACGGACGACGGGCCGCGCTTCGTCATGGTGAGTGGGAACAGACAGGAAATCGACAGGACGGGCGGCCAGGTGTCTCTGCTGTATTTCAATCAATATACGCTCGACCTCGGTGAGATCGCCTCGACGCCAGGCGTACGCTGGCGGGAAGCTGGCGAGCGCTACTTGGGCGAGCTTTTCAGCCCCGGCAACACCGCAGACGACGTGCGCAACGCGAGCAAACTGCGCGCGGAGGGCCACCGCCGACTTGTGACGCCGTTCTACGGCCTGGCGCTTGCGATGATCGCGCTTGCCGGCGTCATTTCAGGAGAGTTCCAACGGCGTCGCCGTTGGGTCCGCCTCGCCGCGGCCGGTGCCGGCGCGGTTGCATTCGAACTCGTGGCCCTCGGTTTGGGGCCTCTGGTCACTGCCACACCCTCCCTTACGCCGCTTCTCTACATTCATGTGATCGCAGCGATCGCGATTGCAGGCTGGTTGGTCCTCGCACCACGTCGCACCAGATCGCGGACCGGCCAAGCCCTACCGGACGGAGTGGCATGAGGCTGTCGTGGACCTTGTCGATCTATCTCGGCCGTCAGTTTTTGACGAGCGCCGGGATCGCTCTGTTGGGCCTTGGAACGTTGGTATTTCTTTTCGATGTGATCGAGTTGCTTCGACGGGCCTCGGGGGAAGACATCGGTTTTGGCGTCGTCTTCAGCATGTCGTTGCTACAAATGCCAACCCTCCTCCAAAAAATTCTACCTTTCGCCATATTGTTCGGCGGGATGTTCGCCTTCGCGCGGCTAACCCGGACGCACGAATTGGTGGTAGCGCGTGCCGCCGGGGTCTCGGTATGGCAATTCATGATGCCGGCCTTCGTGATCACCTTGTTTTTCGGCACGTTTGTCGTGACCGTGTTCAACCCGCTGGCTGCCTTAATGGCCGAACGACACGAAGTGCTCGACGCCCGGTATTTCCAGGGTCGCCCGACCCTTCTTTCGGTAACGCGAACCGGCCTATGGTTCCGCCACGCCACCGAGGACGGGCATGCCGTTCTTCATGCGCGGGCCGTGTCCCAACAAGGCGTCGAGCTAGAAGACGTGATCATCATCGAACAAGTCGGAGCCAACGACACCTATGCCGGCAGGGTCGACGCAAAAACGGCTGTTCTCCATGAAGGCTACTGGGATCTCACCGATGCCACGATCAGCCCCGCGGACGGGCGCCCCGAAAAATACGAGACCTATCAGTTGCCGACCACGCTCACGCTCGGACAAATGCAAGATAGTTTTGCCTCTCCTGAGACAATTTCCTTTTGGTCCCTGCCCCGGTTCATCACCCTGCTCACCGATTCGGGGTTTGCCGCCGTCAAACACAGGCTTCACTGGCACACGATCCTATCGGCCCCCCTCCTCCTTCTCGCGATGGTGCTTATTGCCGCCACGTTTTCCTTGCGCCTGACGCGTCGCGGCGGCACCGGCTTGTTGATCACCGGCGGTATCCTGGCCGGGTTTCTGTTCTTCGTCCTTTCGGATGTCGTCCAGGCCTTCGGGTTGTCCGGCAAAATACCGCCCGTTCTAGCAGCTTGGACACCCGCAGGCGTCAGCACGCTCATTGGCCTCTCGCTGATGTTTCACCTTGAAGACGGTTGAGAGAGGCATGCGCGCCAGCCTCTTTGCAGTATGTCTTTCGGCTGCCTTCGTCATAACTTCCGTCGCCAGTTCGGCTAGCGCACAGGAGCAAGCCTACAAGGGTGTTCTCCTGGAGGCAGACGATGTGACCTACGACGCCGAAGGCGGCGTGGTCGCAGCCAGAGGAAACGTCGAAATCGTGGCCGACGGTCGAATCCTCAACGCCGACATTCTGCGATACGACCAAGTCGCCGATGTCGTCACAGCAAGCGGAAACGTGAGCCTGCTGGAGCGCGACGGCACGGTTCTGTTCGCCGACGACCTCGAACTCAGCGATCAGTTGAGAAACGGATCGATCAAGGGGTTTCGGGCGCTGTTAGCCGATGACTCTCGCTTTGCCGCAGCAAGCGCAAGACGCACCAGCGGCAACCTCACCGTAATGCGCCGGGCGGTCTACACGCCATGCCGGGTGTGCGAAGACGAGCCAACACCCCTGTGGCGCATTCGCGCGGGAAGCGTCACCCACGATCAGACGAAACAACAGGTGTCGTACACCAATGCGCGTTTGGAGATGTTTGGCGTGCCCGTCCTTTACACGCCTTACTTCTCCCACCCCGACCCCACCGTGGATCGCAAAAGCGGGTTCCTCGTGCCGACGCAATCTCAAAGCACCCAGCTCGGAGTTGCGGTAGAAGTGCCCTACTTCTTCAACATCGCCCCCAATCTTGATGCGACGTTTAGTCCGATTTTCACTTCCAAAGAAGGCATCGTCCTCGGCGGGGAATTTCGTGAACGTCTAGACAGCGGGACCTACCAACTGAACGGAAGCATCACCCGACCAGATGCACGCAACGACCTGAACGCCAAGACCGGCAAGCGTGTCACAAGAAGCCATTTGTTCGCGACCGGCGCGTTCGATTGGAACGAGACGTGGCGTTGGGGCTTCAATGGTCAGATCGCCAGCGACGATACTTATCTCCGTCGCTATCAAATCAGCGACGCCGACACGCTGACCTCCAACTTTTTTGTCGAAGGATTCTCGGACCGGACATACGCCGCCGCGAACGCCTACTACTTTCAGAGCCTCCGCGCCGAGGACGATCCCGGCGAAACGCCATTGATTCTGCCGCTACTCGAACACAGCCTCGTGACCCGCCCCGACAGATTTGGTGGCTCCTTCCGAGTCAACAGTAGCTTTCTCTCACTCACCCGCAAGCAAGGGACGAACAGCAACCGACTTTCCATTCGCGGACATTGGCTACTGCCTCAGATCGGCCGGCTCGGCGACGTGCGCACAATCAAAGCCGAGATCAAGGCAGACGGCTACCTCACAAGCGACGTGGTCGACGCCCAGAAGCCGCTGACCCCAAACGACGACGGAGTGACCGCACGCCTTGTGCCTCAGCTCACGTTCGATTGGCGACTTCCCATGGCGCGACAGGAGCGCGGTGCCCAACAGGTGATCGAACCTATTATCAACGCCTCGATCAGCCCATATGGCGGCAACCCCAGCGAAATACCGAACGAAGACAGCCTCAACTTCGAGTTCGACGACACCAATGTCTTCAGCGACAACCGGTTTCCAGGGATCGACCGGATCGAGGGCGGGCCGCGGCTCAACTACGGATTCCGCTATGGGATCTATGGGGACAAAGGCGGGTATATCGCGGCACTCCTAGGTCAAGTGCTACGACCAAAAGCCGACGATACCTTTGCCGACAAAACGGGGCTTGAGGCCCGCAATTCCGATTATGTCGGCCGAATCGACATTTCTCCCGCACCAATTTTCCGTTTCTACGAACGGGTCCGACTCGATCGAGATACGTTGGCCATGCGCCGAAACGAAATCGCGCTCGATGCCGGCCCCGAGGGCTATCGCCTCAACGCCACCTACGTGCGTCTGCGTCGCGAGCTAACCGCCGACGAACTGACCGATCGCGAGGAAATTAACCTCGCCATCCTGGCTCGGCTCTCCAGGTATTGGGACCTCCGAGCCCACACCCGTCGCGACTTGACGGAAGATGGAGGGACGATTAACTCAGGCATAGGCTTGGTCTACGAAGACGAATGCTTCAACGTCAGCGTGGATTTCAAGAGGGACTTCACACGGGACCGCGACGTTGAACCATCAACGACGGTTTCATTCCGAGTCCGCTTTAAGCACCTTGGTTAGAGGTGAAATATGAACGTTGCGTCATTCGGAACGGTGTCCCGTGAAACGTAGAATTACCTTTGCCGTGGCGTGTTTCGCTTTCCTAACCGGTGCGGTGCAACAAAGCGCGGCACAGTCCGTTCAGACCATTGCGGCGGTCGTCAACGACGAGATCATCTCGAATTTCGATCTGGATCAGCGAATTCGGCTCGTTATTTCCAGCTCAGGCGCGGAGCCTAGCGCTCGATTGGCCAACCAACTGAAGTCGCAGGTTCTGACAGGCCTGATAAACGAGCGCCTGCAGATCCAAGAAGCGCGGCGCCTCAATATCGACGTAACCGAAGATGAGATAACTGGCGCGGTCGGGTTTATCGAAGAACAGAACGGGATGGAGAAAGGGAATCTCGCGCGCGTCCTCGAGTCGCAAGGCGCATCAATCGTCACACTCCGCGATCAACTCCGCGCCCAAATTTCTTGGAGCAAAGTCATCTCGCGGCGCCTCCGTCCTCGGGTTGTCGTCGGCAAAGACGAGGTCGATACGCTGGTCACGCGACTTAAGAAAAGCGGACGCGTGGAACACCTTACGAGCGAGATTTTCCTGTCCTTTCGCGACCAGAACGCCGCCGTTCGTGAAGATGTCATTGCTAACGCCCGTACGCTCATCGGTCAGCTACAAGATGGCGCCTCCTTCCCCATTCTGGCACAGCAGTTTTCGCAATCCGTTTCGGCCGCCGACGGTGGGGATCTCGGTTGGATTACAAGTGCCGAATTGCCTGACGCCGCGGGAGCCGCACTTGAGACTTTGACGGTCAATGAAGTCAGTTCGCCCATCAGCACCCGTGACGGCGTCTATATCTTGCTTGTTAAGGAACGAAGACGCTTTGCCAGCGTGGATCCAGAGCAAGTTACCGTCGCGCTCAAGCAGATATTCGTCCCCCTCAAGGCCGACGCCGACGACGACTCGATCGGAAGCCAAATGGCCCTGGCGCGAACCGTCGCCGGAACAGTACGCGGCTGCGACGACTTTGAAGCACTGGCGCAGGAAATGGGCTCCGATGAGTCAGGAGATTTGGGAAGGATCAAGGTCTCCGATACCCCAGCTCAATTCCGCGAGACGATCCTCGCCCTCGACGTCGGCGAAGCCAGCCAGCCTGTCCGAACGGACACCGGCATTCATGTCTTCATGGTCTGCGAACGCGTGCAGCCTGAAGCACCTGAGCCTGACCGTCGCGCGATCGAGAACTCGATCGGCCAAGCGCGTCTTTCGATGCTCGCACGCCGCTACCTTCGCGATCTCCGGCGCGACGCCGTCGTGGATATTCGCTGATGGCTGCGGCCTTCGCTCCGGCGACGGCCGTGACGATGGGCGATCCCGCCGGCATCGGCATCGAGATCACGCTTAAGGCATGGTCACGACGCCAAGAAGCGGGTCTCGGACCTTTTTTTCTAGTCGCCGACGTTGACGCCGTTCGCCGCGAAGCCGCCGAGACCGGCATTTCGGTGCCCATCACGCCGCTGGAAAACCCCGGCGCAGCATCGGCAGCGTTCGCTAACGCACTGCCCGTGCTACACCGCCCCCTGACCGGTCGGATCGTCGCGGGAACGCCAGATCCGGCACATGCTCCAGCCATCCTTGGGGCCATCGATACAGCAACAGACCTTACGACAGAGGGCCGCGCCAATGCGCTGGTAACCAACCCAATCCACAAGGAGACCCTCATCCAGGCTGGCTTTCGCTTTAGCGGACACACAGACTACCTGGGGCACCTCGCGGGTGGCCTTTCTTCGGTCATGATGTTGGTTTCGCAAGATCTGAGGGTCGTTCCCGCCACCGTTCACACCGGGCTACGTGAAGCGATCGATTCGCTTACCTCCGATTTGCTGGTCGACTGCGGAAAAACAACGGCGCAGTCGTTGCGTGAAGATTTCGGTATTTTGTCGCCACGAATCGTTATGACCGGCCTCAACCCGCACGCCGGAGAGGGCGGCGTTTTCGGGTTTGAAGAAAAGCTTATCATTGCTCCGGCAGTCGAGCGTTTGCGCGCTGAAGGCATCACCATTCGCGGCCCCCTCGCCGCAGACACCCTGTTTCATCCCGCCGCAAGGGCAACCTACGACGCCGCAATTTGCATGTATCACGACCAAGCGCTGATCCCGATCAAGACTCTCAACTTCGCGCATGCGGTGAATACGACGCTTGGCCTACCTTTCGTGCGCACCTCGCCGGACCACGGGACCGCGCTTGATATTGCTGGAACCAACTGTGCCGACCCTTCAAGCCTTATCGAGGCCATTCGTCTCGCCCAAACAATGGCCGACAATCGTGGCCATCCCGCGTGACTCCGACCACCGACCTACCCCCACTTCGAGAAGTCATCCGCCAGCATGGTTTGGATGCCCGACGCTCGCTCGGTCAACACTTTCTGCTCGACCTCAATTTGACAGCAAGGATCGCGCGTGCGGCCGAAATCACCGCGGGCCAAACCGTTTATGAGGTGGGACCAGGCCCAGGCGGCCTTACGCGCGCGCTCTTGTCCGCCGGTTCGCAGGTGGTCGCCGTTGAGACAGACTCCCGGTGCGTGGCGGCGCTCGACATGCTCGGCGCCTCCTTCCCCGGGAAGCTGACAGTCATCGAAGGGGACGCTCTGACGGTCGACGAGCCCACCTTGTTCGCCGACGGCGCGATCGTCGTGGCTAATTTGCCCTACAACATCTCGACCACGTTGTTGGTGAAGTGGCTGACGGCCGACACCTCCCCGTTTACCGACATGACGCTCATGTTTCAAAAGGAAGTCGCCGACCGAATTATCGCCGCACCCGGGAACAAGACTTACGGACGCCTCAGCGTCCTCGCCCAATGGCGATGCGAGGTCCGACGGGCATTCGATGTTCCGGCCCGCGCCTTTTTGCCACCGCCTAAAGTCGACTCCACGGTGGTTCGTTTGACGCCCCGTGCAAACCCGATCGACGTGAAAGCAGGCGATCTCGAAAGGGTTACGGCGGCTGCTTTCGGCCAACGTCGCAAGATGCTGCGGTCGAGCCTCAAACAAATCGTTGACGACCCCGGCGGGGTCCTAGACGCCTTAGATATCGCCGAGACCAACCGGGCCGAGGATCTCTCCGTCGAACAATTCTGCGCTTTGGCGCGCGCAATCGGCCGCGACCGGTCAGTCTAACGAGCGCACGAACTCGCTAAGACCGATTTGGCGTTCCCGCCGCAGCCACTCGGCATCGACGATGCGCTGTAGTTGTTTCATTGTTTCGTCGACGTCTTCGTTGATGAGGACGTAATCGTATTCTCGCCAGTGGCTGATTTCGGTCGTCGCCTTTTCCATCCGACCACGCACCACCTCGGCGGTATCCAGGCCGCGTGACTTCAACCGGCGCCCTAACTCTTGCAGCGAAGGTGGCAAGATGAACACCGTCACCACGTCTTCGCGCACGTTTTGAGTGAGTTGTTGGGTGCCCTGCCAATCGATGTCGAAGAGAACGCTATTTCCGTTGTCGAGCGCGGTGAAAACAGGCGTCGAGGGCGTACCGTAACGATGGTCGAATACCACGGCGTGCTCTAGAAACTCGCCCCTATCAACCATTTTCTCGAATTCGGCGGCGCTGACGAAGTAGTAGTCGCGACCCTCAACCTCGTTGTCCCGTGCGGCCCTGGTAGTCGCCGAGACCGACATCACAAAATCAGGATTGTCCTCGAGAAGACACCGTGCCAACGTCGTTTTTCCTGCGCCCGAGGGCGAGGACAGGACGAGCATGAAGCCACGGCGGCGAATGGTTGGTTTTTCCCTACTCAACGTTCTGGACCTGCTCGCGCAATCGGTCGACTTCGACCTTGAGATCCAAACCAACAGCCGTCAACGCGACGTCTCCGGCTTTCGAGCACAGCGTATTCGCTTCGCGGTTAAACTCTTGACACAAGAAGTCCAAGCGACGGCCAACGGAGTCGCCTGAAGCCAGCGAGTCTTCTGCTGATCGAATGTGTGTTTTGAGGCGTTGAATTTCTTCCGACACGTCAGCTTTGACCAACAGGAGCGCGAGTTCCTGTGCCAATCGATCCTCAGGTAGATTCGCGCGATCGGCCAACAGTTCGTCAACCTGGCTCCGAAGTCGGTCACGCATAGTCTCTGGGCGTTCAGCCGCAATCGACTCCGCCTTTGCGACCAGCGTCTCGATCACCCTCAGATGATCGCGCAATGCTTCGTCGATCCGGCGACCTTCTTCACGCCTCGCCAAATCCAGTGCGGAGAGCGTGTCATCGAAGGTAGATCGCAACTCCTGGTCCCGCCCCTCGATCTCGACCGCCCCTATCTCGGGGTCTTGCATTTCCAAAACGCCGCGCAGTGCGAGAACGCCATCAAGTGTCGCATCCGTCGTCCCTGGCGTGCCATTCAAGTCCGCTAGTTGCCTCAGCACCTGCGCCAATACACCTTTGTTTACCCGCAGTTCCTTCTGCGTGCGCTGATCGAACTGCAGCGAAATTTGAACGTTGCCCCGCGTGAAACGTTTGGGCGCTTCTGTTCGAATGTAGGCTTCGAGGCCTTCTAACCCGCTCGGGAGGCGCGGTCGGACATCGAGTCCCCGGCCATTGACGCTGCGCATTTCCCAGACCCATTCAAAGGGACCACTCCGGCCTTCCTTGCGGGCGAAACCGGTCATACTGGAAACTGGCACGTGAACGAATTCCGAATCAGTGAACAGGGGCGTCTGGATCAATCTATAAAGTCCAGCCCACCCGCCAACAAGCGCTCAGTCCTGCTCGTCGCGAATTTGCCGCCAGCGGCGCACGTTCTCCTGGTGCTCTTTCAGCGTTTTCGCAAACGCATGCCCCCCATTCCCGTCGGCGACGAAATACAGATCGTCCGTGGCCGCCGGACGTAGCACTGCCTCAAGAGAGGCACGGCCAGGGTTTGCGATCGGCGCCGGCGGCAACCCCTTGATCCGATAGGTATTGAACGGCGAGTCGGTAGATAGATCCTCACGCGTCAAACGCCGCCCGAGCGGGCCCGCACCGTTGGTAACCGCGAAGACGACAGTTGGGTCGGACTGAAGACGCATGCCGCGGCGAAGACGATTGACGAACACACCTGCGACGCGCGCGCGCTCTTCCGCGATAGCCGTTTCTTTCTCGACGATCGAGGCAAGTACAACAGCCTGCTCTGCGGTGTCGAACGGGAGGTCGGGAGCCCGGTGAGGCCACAGGTCGTCGACCAGTTCTCGCATTGCCTGCTGCATCCGACCGATGACGGCTTCGCGTGTATCGCCGTAGGCGTAGTGATAGGTCTCAGGCAGAAGCGTACCTTCGCGCCCGATCTTGGGCACCGGACCGACGAGCGCCTCAGCTTCCGAGACGACCCGAAGAATTTCGTGATTGGTGAGGCCTTCGGCCAATGTGAGACGACGGGCAACCGTATCGCCCTGAATCAACTGCTCGATGACTGCTCGCATCGACGTATGTGCTGGAAAGAGGTATTCGCCAGCCTGTAACGACTTGCTCTGCCCAGAGGCCCGGACAACGATTCGAAACAAATTGGGATTCGCCAACACGCCGTTGTCTTCGAGGATTCGCGAAATGCGCCCGACGGAGGATCCGCGTGGAAGGACGACAGTCGCGTCTTCGGCTAACGGCCCGGGTTCGTCATAGGCCGAGGCGCCCCAGACGAGCATCCCCGCTGCGGCCGCAAATAAGACGACGAGCCCAAGAGTGAGAGAGCGTATCGACCTCCGGCTCATCGGCCGAGGTCATTAACTGGGTTGCGTGAAAATGAGCGACGCGTTGGTGCCGCCAAAGCCGAACGAATTGGAAAGCGCGGCACGAACCTCGCGTTTCTTAGCGGTGTGCGGCACCAAGTCGATGTCACATCCCTCGCTAGGATTGTCGAGGTTCAATGTCGGCGGCACAATTCCGTCACGCATCGCCAGAATACTGAAGATCGCCTCGACCGATCCGGCTGCCCCAAGGAGGTGCCCGATGGCCGATTTGGTCGACGACATCGATATCTGACCCGCCGCCGCGCCAAACAGACGCTTCACGGCCTGGACCTCGATCTCGTCGCCCAAGGGAGTGGAGGTTCCGTGCGCATTTACATAGTCGATGTCGCTCGGGGACAGCCCCGCGCGCTTCATCGCCATTTCCATCGCTCGATAGGCGCCACTGCCGTCTTCGCTGGGAGCGGTGATGTGGTAGGCGTCGCCCGATAGGCCGTAACCAACCACTTCGGCGTAAATCTTTGCGCCCCGGGCTTTGGCATGCTCCAGCTCTTCAAGAACGACGACGCCAGCCCCCTCACCCATGACGAAGCCATCGCGGTCCTTGTCCCACGGTCGCGACGCCTTTTCCGGCGTGTCGTTGAAATTTGTCGAAAGCGCCCGCGAGGCGGCAAACCCGGCCATCCCAAGGCGGCAAATTGCAGACTCGCTTCCGCCGGCAACCATGACATCGGCGTCGTCCATGCTGATAAACCGCGCCGCATCGCCAATAGCGTGGGCCCCGGTCGAACAGGCTGTGACAACGGCGTGGTTGGGCCCTTTAAGGCCAAACCGAATCGAAGTGTGCCCCGACACCAAGTTGATCAGCGCCATCGGAATGAAAAACGGACTTAGCCGACGCGGTCCTCGCTCCCGCAGCGTATCGGCGCCTTCGACGATTTCGTTGAGACCGCCAATGCCCGATCCAATCAGGACACCGGACCGATAACGCTGTTCCTCGGTTTCGGGCTTCCAATTGGCATCTTCAATGGCTTGCTGGGCGGCCGCCAACCCGAAGATGATGAAGTCGGCCATCTTGCGACGATCCTTGGGCGTCACCCAATCGTCGTAATTAAACTCGCCCTCACCGTCACCACGAACAACATGCGCGGCAATTTTCGCGGGAAGATCGGATATATCAAACTTATCGATCGGCGAGGCGCCCGACGTCCCCTCAAGCAAACGCTTCCAGGTGAGTTCGACCCCAGTACCGATCGGCGTGACCAAGCCAAGGCCGGTGACGACGACACGTCTAAGTTTCAAGTTCTACGCTCCCGCTCGCGGGCTGCGGCAGCCTAGTTAGGAGGCAGCCGACTGAAGAAATCCGACAGCGTCTTTGACGGTTACGATCTTCTCGGCGGCATCGTCCGGAATTTCACATCCGAACTCTTCTTCGAAAGCCATCACTAGTTCGACCGTGTCGAGGCTGTCTGCACCCAGGTCGTCGATGAAGCTAGCGGAGTCGGTAACCTTGTCCTCGTCAACGCCAAGGTGTTCCACGACGATTTTTTTCACACGGTCGGCGATGTCACTCATTCAGATATTCCCTTGGATTTGCGCCGAGAACGAGCCTCTGGCGGTCGACGGTTTCCCGACTATCTTTACCCGGTGTGACGCCCAAAACGAAGTAGAAATAGGGCCACTGCGACTGGTTCGTAACACACTTTGCAGGGGTTTGACTAGCGGCCCGGCAATGTCGCGAACCGGCCTAAATCATCGCCATCCCGCCGTTAACGTGGAGGGTTTGGCCGGTCACATAGGCCGCTTCATCGCTCGACAAATACAGGACCGGGGCTGCGATATCGGCGGCCGTTCCAAACCGCCCGGACGGGATCGCCCCGGCAAGCCTCTCGCGCTGATCCTCCGACAAGGCATCGGTCATCGGCGATTCAACGAAGCCAGGCGCAACGCAGTTGACTGTGATGCCGCGTGACGCGACCTCTTGGGCGAAGGCCTTCGACATGCCGATCATGCCCGCCTTCGCGGCGGCATAATTGGCTTGCCCGGAATTTCCGGTCACCCCAACGATCGATGTGATTCCAACGATCCGTCCCCAACGCTGCTTCATCATGGGTCGCAACGAGGCGCGGCTGAGACGAAAGGCCGCCGTAAGGTTGACGTCTAGAACGGTTTGCCACTCTTCGTCCTTCATCCGCATCGCGAGATTGTCCCGCGTCAGGCCGGCGTTGTTGACGAGGATATCGATGCCGCCCAACGCCTGTAAAACGTTGCCGACGAGCCCATCGACGGCTGCGGCATCCGAAAGATCGGCAACCACAACAGATGCGCGATCGCCCAATTCGTCAGCGAGCGATTGAAGCGCAGGTTCACGCGTCCCCGACAACGCGACGGACGCCCCCGCACCATAAAGCGCGCGCGCGATCGCCCCGCCAATAGCCCCTGACGCGCCGGTGACCAGCGCCCGTTTACCCGTCAAATCGAACATCGATCCTCCGTTTATGTCGCGTTGAAGAACGCATCTAGATCGCCGGGCGTCCCGACATTGATTCCCCTGATCTCGCGATCAATCCGTTTGGTAAGCCCGGACAGCACTTTGCCCGTGCCGACCTCGACGAGGGTGTCGACACCCTGATCGCGCATGAACAAAACGCTTTCCCGCCAGCGCACCACCTTGGTGATCTGCTCGACAAGCAATTGGCGTATTTCTTCCGCGTCGGTGACGGATGCCGCTTTAACATTGGCTACCAGCGGCACTAACGGGTTGTCGATGGCGACCTCGGCAAGCGCTTCGGCCATTTCATCGGCCGCGGGTTTCATCAGGGTACAATGAAAGGGCGCCGACACCGGCAACGGCATCGCGCGTTTGACGCCCCGCTTCTTGGATATCTCGATCGCTCTGTCCACTGCGGCGCGCGATCCGCTGATCACCGACTGCCCGCCCCCGTTGTCGTTGGCTACCTGGCAGACCTCGCCATCGGCAGCAGCAGCGGCGATCTCTTCGGCAAGGTCGATCTCGGCGCCCAACAGAGCCGCCATCGCACCCTCGCCGACAGGCACCGCCCGCTGCATCGCCTGGCCGCGGCGTCTAAGCAAACGCGCCGAATCCGCGAGACTGAGGGCCCTCGCCGCGGTGAGTGCGGAGTATTCGCCGAGCGAGTGGCCGGCCACAAAGGCGACCTTGCCCGCCAAATCATAACCACCCTTTTGGATCGCGCGGGCAGCGGCAACTGACACGGCCATCAGCGCCGGCTGGGCGTTTTCCGTGAGGGTGAGAGTTTCGATCGGCCCTTCCCACATGATAGCGCTCAGTTTGAGCCCGAGGGCGTCATCGACCTCTTCGAACACCTCGCGGGCCTCGGGAAGGGCATCTGCTAGCTCCTTGCCCATGCCAACGGCCTGGGAGCCCTGACCCGGGAAAACGAACGCAGTCGTCATGTGAAAAACCCTCCTCCTGAAACCGCCGCCCGAGTCGCACCTTTGAACCTTGAATGTCAAGCGGTACGCCTTGCGGGACGCTCCAAAACCTGTATATTCCCGCCGCTCATAACTCCTTGCCGGGGATGAGCCCCGGCTAATGCTCGGATCGGCCCGATGGCTCCCGAGCGCCTCAAACCGTAAGGAGACGACTATGGCGTTGTACGAGAACGTCTTTATCGTCCGACAGGACGTATCGAACCAGCAGGTCGAAGAACTGACCACCCGCTTTACCGAGATTCTCGAAAGCGGCGGCGGCAAGGTCGAAAAGACCGAGTTCTGGGGCCTGCGCACGATGGCCTACAAAATCAAAAAGAACCGCAAAGGGCACTACGTCATGCTCAACCTCGACGCACCGCCGCCGGCCGTGCGAGAGATGGAGCGCAACATGCAGCTGAACGAAGACGTAATTCGGTATATGACGCTGCGGGTTGACGAACTTGAGGAAGGCCCCTCTGCGGTGATAAAATTCCGCGGCGAGCGCTCGCGTAGCTACGGCGACCGTAGCGACAGCCGGCCTACGGAATCGGCCTCGTCCAGCGATGCGAGTCCTGCTGAAGTTGAAGCAACCGCCGCCCCGGCCGCAGCGCCGGAAACCGAAGGAGCGAGCGAATGAGCACCCGTCCCCGCCCGTTTTTCCGTCGTCGCAAGTCGTGCCCCTTTTCGAGCGAAAGCGCGCCGAAGATCGACTACAAAGATGTGAAGTTGCTTCAGCGCTTTACCTCGGAGCGCGGCAAGATCGTACCGAGCCGAATCACCGCCGTCTCAGCGAAGAAACAGCGCGAACTGGCCCGAGCCATCAAACGCGCCCGCTTTCTGGCACTGATGCCCTACGTTGTCGAATAAGACGCCGGGCACGAGGAGACAATCATGGAAGTAATCTTGCTCGAACGGGTCGAGAAACTCGGCCAGATGGGCGACGTGGTCAACGTCAAGCCTGGCTTCGCTCGCAATCACCTATTGCCCAAGAAAAAGGCGCTACGTGCAACGGAAGAGAACCGCAAACAGTTCGACGCCCAGAAGGCACAACTTGAGGCGCAAAACCTCGAGCGCCGCAAAGAAGCGGAAGCCGTCGCCGGAAAAATGGAAGGTTTGGCGGTCGTCATCTTGCGCCAAGCTAGTGAGGGCGGCCAACTCTACGGATCGGTCAATAGCCGGGATATCGCAGAAGCAGTTTCCGAAGCTGGGTTCACGGTCGACCGCTATCAAGTCCAACTTGCGGCAACGGTCAAACAACTCGGTATCACTAGCACCAAGGTTAGCCTTCACCCCGAGGTTTCGGTTGAAGTCTCGGTGAACGTTGCGCGATCCGCTGACGAGGCTGCGGCGCAGGCCGCCGGCGAGCCGGTGAATGCCGCGGAGGAATTCTTCGAAAACGAAGAACTTGCCGCTCAAGCGCTGGAAGAAGCCGAAGAGGCAGAGACGCAGGATTCGGAAACCGGCGAAGCTCCCGCCGCGCCCGATGAAGCGGCTGGCGAGGAGCCGCCGCCAGCAGCCTAGAAGGCGGCCGATGCCGGACGTTCGAAGCCGAATTAGGCGTTCTTGAGGTTGGGGAGCCGCAATGATCCTGGATCGATTTCTTCGTCACCTGATCCGGCACGGTACTCTGGCCGTGACGTTTGCTAGCGGGCGGCAGGCAACCTTTAAAGGAAGCAAACCGGGTCCAGAGATCGAAATAAAGATCGCGGACCGAGCGACCGAGCGACGCCTTTTCATGAACCCGGACTTGGTTCTGGGCGAAGCGTTCATGGACGGCACGATCACGGTCGAGAACGGGGACATCTACGACTTCCTCGAACTTTGCCTGATGAATTTGAGTTGGGACCTACCCGACCATTGGATTCAACGTCTGCAAGGCCGGCTGCGCCGCTGGGGTCGCGGCATCGCCCAGTACAATCCGATCGGCAAGGCACAACAGAACGTAGCGCACCACTACGATCTCTCAGACACGCTTTACGATCTGTTCTTGGACAACGACCGGCAATATTCGTGCGCCTATTACGCCACCGGAAACGAATCCCTGGAACAGGCACAGGACTCCAAGAAGCGGCACATTGCTGCAAAGCTGCTGTTGAAGCCGGAACATAAGGTGCTGGACATCGGTTCCGGGTGGGGCGGCCTCGGATTGTACCTCGCCGAAATTTCAGGCGCCGACGTGACGGGTGTGACCCTTTCGGTCGAGCAGCACAAGGTCTCTCAGGACCGTGCCAAAGAACACGGGGTTGCCGATCGTGTGCGGTACAAGCTGCAAGACTACCGCCACGAAGAAAACACCTACGACCGCATCGTGTCGGTGGGGATGTTCGAGCACGTAGGGGTCGGTCACTACGAAGAATTTTTTAGAAAAATCAAAGACTTGCTGTCAGAGGACGGGGTTGCGCTTTTGCACACGATCGGGCGCGCGGATGGCCCCGGCGCGACCAACCCCTGGCTTGCCAAGTACATTTTTCCGGGTGGGTACACCCCCGCTCTGTCGGAGATCGTGCCGGTGATTGAGCGCGTCGGCCTCTACATCACAGACATCGAAATTTTGCGCCTGCATTATGCCTCCACTCTTCGCGACTGGCGGCGACGTTTCAACACGAACCGCGACAAGGTTCGTGAGATCTACGACGAGCGGTTTTGTCGAATGTGGGACTTCTACCTTGCCGGGTGTGAAGCGGCGTTTCGCTACGGCGGCCAGCTCAACTTCCAGATTCAGCTGTCGCGAAAACAAGACGCCGTGCCCCTGACGCGCGACTACATTCAAGAGTGGGAAGCGCAACACATGGCGGCGCCGTCCTAAGCCTGAACTTTATCCCCAGGTTCCCCACTACCTCGTCCGCCGCGACGGTGTAATCCTGGGGCGATGTCGGTGTAGATTGCCCCACCACCGAACGGGGCCGTAATGAGTGAACTTCCAGACAATGTCAGTCCGCTGCCGCCACGCGACGATGTTGGAGGTTTCCGCACCCCGCCCAGCAACCTAGAAGCCGAGCAAGCCCTTCTCGGCGCGATACTGGTGAACAACGACATCGCCGCGCAGGTCGGGAGTTTTCTCTCGGCCGAAGATTTCTTCGAGCCCGTTCATGCCCGGATCTACGAGGCTGCCGTCCGTCTGATCGATCGCGGTCAAATCGCCAATCCGACGACCCTCCGCGCCCTTTTCGAACGCGATGAAGCGTTGGCCGATATTGGCGGCGCCGACTACCTACGTCGACTGGCGAACGCCGCCGTCACCATTATCAATTCCGAGGATTACGGCCGAGTCATTCACGACCTGTCGCAGCGCCGCCAGCTCATTCGGATCGGCGAGGACATGGTCAATACGGCCTACGATCCAACGGTGGACGAAGAATCGGAAGTCCAGATCGAGGCATCCGAGCAACGGCTCTACAATTTGGCCGAAAAGGGACGATATGAGGGCGGTTTCAGGCCCTTCGGCGCGGCTCTCGCGGAAGCCGTCGAAAATGCCGAGGCGGCCCTCAAACGCGACGGTCACCTCACCGGCGTAACGACCGGGCTCCGCGATCTCGACACGCGATTGGGCGGCCTCCATCGTTCAGACCTCATCATCCTCGCAGGTCGTCCCAGCATGGGTAAGACAGCTCTGGCGACCAACATCGCCTTCAGCGCCGCTAAGGCCCACCTTGAGAAGGCCGGACATCAAAACGACGATGGTGCGGCGGTCGCCTTCTTCTCGCTCGAAATGTCAGCAGAGCAACTGGCAAGCCGCCTCCTCGCAGAAGAGACCAACATTCCGACGGAAAAGCTGCGGCGCGGCCAGTTCTCCAGCGACGATTTCGTGCGCATCGCCCAAGCCGCACAGCGTATCGAGGATTGTCAGTTCTTCATCGACGATACACCGGCGATCAGCATCGCGACCCTACGGGCGCGTGCGCGGCGCCTGAAGCGCCAGCATGATATCGGCCTGATCGTTGTCGACTACCTGCAATTGGTACGTCCTGCCAGCGCCGGGCGAGAGTCCAACCGCGTCCAGGAAGTCTCCGAGATCACCCAGGGCTTGAAAGCCATCGCCAAAGAGCTTGAAGTGCCTGTCATGGCGTTGTCGCAGCTCAGCCGCCAAGTCGAACAGCGCGACGACAAACGACCCCAGCTTTCCGACCTTCGTGAATCGGGCGCGATCGAACAGGACGCCGATGTCGTCATGTTCATCTTTCGCGAGGAGTACTATCACGAGCGTAGTCGACCGGGTGAAACCGAGACCGCGGATTTCCACGAGTGGCAGGAAAAGATGCAACGCATCCAAGGCATTTCCGAGGTCATCGTCGGTAAACACCGCCATGGGCCGACGGGCACGGTGCGGCTCCTGTTCAACGGTCTGGTGACCAAGTTCAGCAATCTCGCGGAGCCCGATTCGCTGCCCGAGCCCTACTGATCCCATGAGCGCGGCGGCCCGAGCGGGCGCGACACTGACGATCGACCTCGATGCGATAGCGGCGAACTACCGACGTCTTCGCGACCAAGCCACACCGAAAGCGATTTGCGCTGCCGTAGTCAAAGCCGACGCCTACGGCCTTGGTGCTGCGCCGGTCGGTCTGAAGCTAGAAGCCGAAGGGTGCCGGCACTTCTTCGTCGCCACCATCGATGAAGGCCTGGCGTTGCGACACACCTTTGAAGACGCCGCACCCGGTGAGATCTCCGAAATCTTCGTGCTGAGCGGGCCGACCCGCGAGTCTGTACCCTACTTCGCCCACGGATGGCTGACGCCGGTCCTTAATTCCATGGAACAATTGGCGATTTGGCGCGATTTCGCCGAAGAAACCGGGAGGCCACTTGCGGCGGCGCTCCACGTCGATACCGGAATGTCCCGCCTGGGGTTTACGCCCACGACCTTCGAGGCGCTGGGCGACGACCCCGAACTGCTGACCGGCGTCGTCCCACGCTTGGTGATGAGTCACTTGGCCTGCGCGGACGACCCAGACCACGCCATGAACCCACAGCAGCGTGCCGCGTTCGAGGGATTAGCAATCCGATTCCCCGAAGTCGTTCGAAGCTTGGCCAACTCTGCTGGGACGCTATTGGGGTCTGAGTACCACTTCGAAATGGTCCGTCCGGGCATCGCGCTTTACGGCTCGGAACCCCTCATAAACCGCATGAGCAGTCCATCAGAAGCTGTTGTTATTAAATCAAAAATTGCGCAAATTCGGCAAATTGACACTCCCCAGGCCGTTGGATATGGTGCCTCGCATCGCGCGCAGGGGCCGACGCGCATCGCCACGGTTCCTGTCGGATATGCGGACGGTTATCCGCGCGGATTGAGCAATACCGGTTTTGCCGTCGTGGATGGTGTGCGGGTACCAGTGGTGGGACGAGTGTCGATGGATCTGATCACCCTGGATGTCTCCGCCCTTTCGGTCGAACGGTGCGAGGTAGGGACCGAGATCACCTTACTGGGCGACGGTGTCGACATTGACGAATTGGCGGACGCCGCCGGCACCATTTCATACGAAATACTGACCCACCTGGGGAAGCGCTACCACCGCGTCTACAAAGGCGAGATTGACCCGAGACCGAGGGGGCGATCGGACGCATGATTTTGGTCAACGTCCTGGCCCATATTGGCCGTCTGTTTCTAGGATTTCTTGCCGCCTCGGGTCGGCTGGCGCTTTTTGCGGGCCGGTCTGTATCGCACGTCTTCCGACCGCCGTTTTTCCCTCTGATCACGCTGCAACAGATGATCAGCATCGGCTATTTCTCCCTGCCGGTCGTGGGATTGACCACGCTGTTCACCGGCATGGCACTTGCCCTGCAGATCTTCGAAGGTACCGCCCGATTCAACGCCGAAGGCGCGGTCGCCCAGGTCGTGGCGATCGGCATGGCGCGTGAGCTCGCACCGGTCTTGGGGGGACTAATGGTCGCCGGGCGAGTCGGCGCAGCGATGGCGGCCGAGATCGGCACGATGCGGGTCACCGAGCAAATCGACGCATTGACCACGTTGTCGACCAACCCGTTCAAATACCTGATTGCGCCACGCCTTATCGCGGGCACCCTGATGGTGCCGTTCCTTGTTCTGGTCGGCGACATTATCGGCATTTTCGGTGGCTTCGTGATCAGTGTGAACTTGCTTAACTTCAATGCGGCGACCTACGTCAAGAACACGGTCGATTTCCTCGAAAACATCGACATCATTTCTGGCTTGGTCAAAGCCGGGGCCTTCGGCTTCGTCGTCACATTGATGGGCTGCTATCACGGTTTCCAAAGCCGCGGCGGTGCCGAAGGCGTCGGCACCGCAACAACCAACGCAGTGGTTACGGCGTCGATCCTCATTCTGACGACCAACCTCATCCTGACGCGGTTGTTCTTTTCCAACTAAAACATGTCGGATCAACCTAAAATCAGCCTACGCGGCGTCCACAAGAGCTTCGGTCCAAAGCACGTTCTGAGTGGGGTCGACCTCGATGTTGGCCGGGGCGAATCTGTGGTTATCATCGGAGGCTCCGGTACCGGCAAGTCGGTCACCCTGAAATGCATCTTGGGATTATTGACGCCCGACAGCGGCAGCATCCGGATCGACGGCGAAGAAACGGTTGGGGCTCGATCCGCCGACCGCGACCGACTGTTGCACAAGTTTGGCATGCTGTTCCAAAGCGCCGCTTTGTTCGATAGCATGCGAGTCTGGCAGAACGTCGCGTTCGGCTTGATCCAAGGAAAAGGCGTCGCGCGCGACGAGGCGAAAAAGAGCGCTCTACAAAAACTGGCGCAAGTTGGGCTTGCCGCCGAGGTAGCTGAATTACGACCCGCCGAACTGTCGGGCGGCATGCAAAAACGTGTCGGGCTCGCCCGTGCAATTGCGACCGACCCCGAGATCATCTTCTTCGACGAACCTACCACGGGTCTCGACCCCATTATGGCCGACGTCATCAACGATCTGATTGTCAGCAGCGTGAAGAACCTTGGCGCGACCGCGCTTTCCATAACGCACGATATCGCTAGCGCCCGAAAAATCGCCGACAGGATCGCGATGATCCACGAGGGGCGCATTATTTGGGACGGCCCCGTGTCCGATCTCGACAACAGTGGCAACGCGTACGTCGACCAGTTCATCAATGGGCGCGCCGACGGCCCGATCGAGATGCAGGTATTGCGTCCGTGACACCCCCCGGCCATCCCTTGCGAAACTGATGGCCAAAGCTGCGGCTCATTTCGTCTGCCAGGATTGCGGCGCGAGTTACCGCAAATGGTCGGGTCGTTGCGAATCCTGTGGCGGCTGGAACACCATTCTCCAGGAATTCCAAGAGAGTGCGCCGCGCGGCGTTGGGCGTGGCAAAGGCAATCCGCTGGAATTCGTCGATCTCAAAGGGCAAGACCCGGTCAAGGCCCGAATCGCAACCGGCATCGCCGAACTGGATCGGGTTGCCGGGGGCGGGTTGGTGTCGGGCTCGGCGATTTTGGTCGGCGGCGACCCAGGTATTGGAAAGTCGACCCTCCTCCTCCAGGTCGTGTGCAATTTGTCGGGCCATGGCAGCGTGTATATCTCTGGCGAGGAAGCGGCGGAACAGGTTCGAATGCGTGCCAATCGACTGGGGCTTTCCGGGGATAACGTCCGCCTGGGCACGGCGACGAATGTCCGCGACGTTTTGACTGTCTTCGACGAGCCCCAGCCCCCGACGGCGATCGTCATCGACTCCATCCAAACGATGTACGTCGATACCATCGACTCGGCGCCGGGCACGGTGTCTCAGGTCAGGACCTGCGCCCAGGAGTTGATCAAAGCCGCTAAGCGACGCGGGGTCGTGCTGTTTCTCGTCGGGCACGTCACCAAGGACGGCCAGATCGCCGGACCACGCGTGCTGGAGCATATGGTCGACACCGTTCTGTATTTCGAAGGCGAGCGAAGTCACCACTTCCGTATCCTGCGCGCCGTGAAAAACCGCTTCGGCCCGACGGACGAAATTGGCGTTTTCGAAATGAGCGACCGCGGGCTGGGCGAAGTCGCCAATCCCTCAAGTTTGTTTTTGTCGAGCCGCGACGACGACATCAGTGGTGCTGCGGTGTTCGCCGGGGTCGAAGGCACGCGCCCAGTCCTGGTCGAGATTGAAGCACTGGTCGCGCCATCGGCACTCGGCACGCCACGGCGCGCTGTAGTTGGCTGGGACTCGGCCCGGCTGGCCATGGTCCTTGCCGTCTTGGAGGCGCGGTGCGGCGTCAGCTTGGTCGGTCGAGATGTCTATCTCAATGTGGCCGGCGGGTTGCGGGTCAATGAACCTGCCGCCGATCTCGCTGTAGCGGCAGCGTTAGTGTCGAGCGTGTCCCAGGTTCCCCTCCCACCGGGGTCGGTGGTATTCGGCGAGATCGGCCTGTCTGGCGAAGTGCGCGCCGTCAACCAAGCCAGCGCGCGTCTCAAGGAAGCCGAAAAACTCGGTTTTGGGCGGGCCATTGTCCCGGAGGGCACCGGACACGGTGGCAAAATCAAATTGACCGAAGTGAACCGTTTGGTCGAAGTTGTCGATATGTTCGAGATCGAAAGCGGCGCGACCGCCGGAGCGGCCTGACGTGGAGTTCCTTGACAGCCTGCCTTTCACGTTTGCCGATGTGGTCGTCGTATTATCGATCGCCATTTCCGGTCTTCTTGCCTTCTTCCGCGGACTCATCACCGAGGCCTTGGCCGTCGCCGGCTGGTTGGGTGCTGCGATGGTCACTGTCGCCGCGTATACCCCTGCCCAGGCATTGGCCACGCAGTATTTGTCGGAATTTGTAGGGCTCCAAATTCTGATCGACGTTGCCACCGGAATCGTGCTTTTCGTCATCTCCTTGATCGTTTTCTCGGTCATCCTGCGCGCGGTCGCACGTTTGGTGCGCGGCAAAGAAGCCAACCCGGTTGACCGAGCATTAGGGTTCGTATTCGGCCTCGTGCGCGGTGTCGTTCTTCTCGCGGTCGTCTGGCTGCTAATTACAGCCATTGTTCCCGCCGAGCGGCTGCCAAGCGATATCCGAGAAGCGAAGACCTTGCCTATGATTCGCGCGAGTGGCGATCTTCTAATGCAGCTCGTGCCACCATCCCTGAGCAAGACCGAAGAGACCCCGCTAGAGGAAACACGTCGACGAGCGCCACGCGGGAACGGCACGCATGACTTCGTAGCAGCCACGCCTTATAAGGGCCAAACGGTTCGCTTCATTCGCCCTCAGGGGCACCACGGGCAGGCAACATGACCGGCAAGTCGAGTAAAGGCGCCTTCAGTTCCTTTCCCCCCACGGCCGACAGCGATCATTTTCACGAAGAATGCGGCGTCTTCGGCATTTTCGGCCACGAGGATGCCGCCGCGCATACCGCCCTCGGCCTCCACGCGTTGCAACACCGCGGCCAAGAGGCCGCAGGGATTGTTTCCTTCGACTCCCGCCAATTTCATGCCGAACGATCCCTTGGACACGTCGGCGATCACTTCAGTTCCGAGGACGTCATCGCCCGCCTGCCAGGGCAATCGGCAATCGGGCACAATCGATATTCGACAACCGGCGAAACCGCACTCCGCAACGTCCAGCCGCTATTCGCGGAATTCGCCTTCGGCGGCCTTGCCGTTGCGCACAACGGCAACCTGACCAACAGTCACACATTGCGCCGCCGGTTGGTCCAACAGGGCTGCATATTTCAGTCCACCATGGACACCGAGGTGATCATCCACTTGATGGCGACCAGCCGGTATCACCAAGTTGTTGACCGGGTCGTCGATGCGTTGCGCCAGGTCGAAGGGGCGTACTCCGCGGTGGCGCTATGCGACGGCATGTTGATCGGTGTGAGGGATCCGATGGGCGTCCGACCCTTGATCATTGGCGAAATCGACGGTGCGACGATCCTGACGTCGGAGTCCTGCGCGCTCGACATCATCGGCGCCACTTTCGTCCGCGACATAGAGCCCGGCGAGATGGTCGTCGTGGACAAGGATGGGATTAATAGCATCCGTCCCTTCCCGGCCGCCCATAGTCGGTTCTGCGTGTTCGAGTATGTTTACTTTGCCCGCCCCGACAGCGTGGTTGAGGGCCGGAGCGTTTACGAAGCGCGTAAGCGGATCGGTGCCGAACTTGCAACCGAAGCCCCGGTCGACGCCGACGTGGTCATCCCGGTCCCAGACTCAGGTGTTCCCGCTGCCATGGGTTACGCGGCAAAAGCCGGCATACCGTTCGAGCTCGGCATCATCCGCAACCACTATGTCGGGCGGACGTTTATCGAACCCGGGGAGCAAATCCGACATCTGGGCGTCAAACTGAAACACAACGCTAATCGGGCTTTAGTGGACGGAAAACGCGTCATTCTGGTGGACGACTCGATCGTCCGCGGTACGACATCGGTCAAGATTGTCGAGATGGTGCGTCAGGCTGGCGCCGCCGAAGTCCATATGCGCATCGCCTCGCCACCGACGACACATTCGTGTTTCTACGGCGTTGACACCCCCGAGCGAAGCAAGCTCTTGGCCGCCAATCATGAAATCGATGGCATGCGGGATTTTATCGGCGTGGACACGCTGGCTTACGTTTCGGCAGACGGCCTATATCGCGCGATGGGCGAAGACCGTCGTAATCCCAAGGCACCGGTTTTTTGCGACGCCTGCTTCACGGGCGACTATCCCATCGCGTTGGTGGATCAAGTGGGCGGCGACAACGTCGCGCAATTGTCTCTCCTAGCCGAACGGCGCTAGTTCCGTTGAAGGGTCGGCTCGAGAATAGAATTGCGCTCGTGACGGGCGCATCACGCGGCATCGGTGCCGCCGTCGCCAAACGATTCGCCGCCGAAGGCGCCCAGGTCGTACTTGTCGCGCGGACGCAAGGCGGCCTCGAAGAGGTTGACGACGCCATCCGCGAGTCCGGCGGCACTGCAACGCTCGTCCCACTGGACCTACAAGACTTCGACGCCATCGACCGGCTGGCAGCCGTATTGGCTGAACGGTACGGCAAGCTCGACATTCTGGTGGGGAACGCGGCCATCCTCGGCGCCCTCAGCCCAATGAGCCATTACGAACCCAAGACGTGGCAGCAGGTTATGGACATCAACCTTAACGCCAATTGGCGCCTCATTCGCGATTTCGACGCGCTGCTGCGGGAATCCGATGCAGGCCGGGCGATGTTCGTGACATCGGGTGTCGTGCGGCGCATTCGCGCCTATTGGGGCCCCTATGCGGCCAGCAAGGCTGCCTTGGAGAACATGGTGCTGGGTTGGGCGGCGGAACTTTCCAAAACCAACGTGCGGGCAAACGTAATAGACCCCGGACCGGTGCGAACAGGCATGCGTCGACAGGCCTACCCTGGCGAAGACGCGAACAAGAACCCCGCCCCGGACAAGATTACGGACGCGTTCGTGTCCCTTGCCGAACCGGGCTGCCTCAAGAACGGTGAGATAGTTCAGATCTAAAACTAAGCGCGTTTCTTCGCGTAGGGGTTCTCGCCTTTTCGCATCACAAGGCGCACCGGCACACCGACCAAGTCAAAATGTTCACGCAGATCGTGTGCTAGGTACCGTTCGTAGCTTGATGGCAGATCCTCAGGACGGCTGCAAAAGATCACGAATGTCGGTGGGCGGGCCTTTGCTTGGGTCGCATAGCGCAATTTGATTCGGCGTCCAGAGACGGCCGGCGGCGGGTGCTTCTCGGTCGCCTCCGCCAACCACCGATTCAGCGCAGCGGTCGGCACCCGAAAGTTCCATCTGGCATGGACATCGCGAACGGCGGGCAGCAACTTGCGGATACCGTCGCCAGTCAGCGCCGAAATCGTCACGACCGGAAGGCCACGCACTTGGGGCAGCGATCGTTCTAGGCGGTCGGCGACCTGCCGCCGCGCAGCCTCGCGATCATCCGGCAAATCCCATTTGTTTAAGGCAACGAGGAGCGCACGCCCCTCTTCAACGGTCCGTCGCGCGATCGTAAGGTCCTGTTTATCCAGCCCTTCTGTCGCGTCGAGAACCAGCAAGACTACCTCGGAGAAATCGACCGAGCGTTTAGCGTCGGCGACGGCGAGTTTCTCGAGCCCATCTCCGATCCGCGCACGCCGCCGTTGGCCCGCCGTGTCGGTTAGGACGATTCGCTGTCCCTCAACCTCCCATTCGACATCGATCGAATCCCGCGTGATCCCAGCTTCCGGGCCGGTCAACACACGTTCCTCTCCGATCAAGCGGTTGAGTAATGTCGATTTTCCGACATTGGGACGGCCGACGATCGTGAGGTGAATCTCAGGACTTACGTCCGGTGCGGGTGTTTCGTCTTGTGCGACCGCACTCGGACCCTGTTCCTCGACGTCGCTCTGATATGGCGCAAGCGCCTCGGCCAACTCCACAAGCCCTTCACCATGCTCGGCCGACAGTGCCAAAGGGTCACCTAGGCCTAGCGAATAGGCCTCCGTGAGGCCGAGATGCGTCCGATTGCCTTCGCATTTGTTGCCAACAAGGACGACCGGCTTGCCGCTCTCTCGGACAATCTGCGCGAAATGTTCGTCCATCGGGGTCACTCCCGCCCGCGCATCGATCACAAAGAGCACGACCGTCGCACGACTTATGGCTTGTAGCGTCTGGTCCCGCATTCGCCCTTCTAAGACATGGTCGTCAACGTCATCCAAGCCTGCGGTATCCATGATCTCGAAAGTGAGCGCACCGATGCTGCCCGTCGCGCGTCGCCAGTCGCGGGTGACCCCAGGAGTGTCGTGGACAATCGCTAGACGTCGCCCAGCAAGCCGGTTGAACAGCGTCGACTTGCCGACGTTCGGTCGACCGACAATTGCAACAGTGAAAGGCATGATCTCACCGGTAGGCGACGAGCGCGCCATCGTCGGTGAAGAAGAAAAGAGATTCTGCAGCCAACACCGGGGGAAGGAAGACCGCGTCGGACAGGCGAAGACTTCCCAACATCTTCCCGGTGTAGGGCGACACCGCCACCGCATCGCCGGTCGACGAGACGATAATCAGACGGTCGCTCCCAAGGACCGGGCCGCCCCATGAAATCGGATCCTCTAGTGTCTCTGGCTTGCGATAGCGCGGCAATTCGGTGACCCACCGAATCCGCCCATCCTGGCGGGAAAGCGCAATCAATTCGCTTCCCGATGTCACGAGATATAGGAAGTCTCCGGCGATCCACGGACTCCCCGAACCGGCGATGTCTTGGGTCCAAAGCCGCGCACCGCTGCTGAGGTCGTTGGCCACCATCCGGCCCGAATGCCCGACGGCATACACGGTGCCGCGGTCCACGATCGGGTGCCCATTGATGTCGGTAATCTCGCCGAGCGCCGTTGTCGGCCCGCCGCGAGAAAGATTATCGGTCCAAAGAATCTGACCGTTGTTGGCGCGAAGCGCGATGAGCTCGCCGGATGAATAGGGCACCACCACAATCCCATCCGCCACGGCTGGCGCACCGGCGCCAACCAGGCCGGCGGTTTCCGCGATGCCAACGTGGTTCCAGATAATTGAACCGTCTTCCGCCCGCACGCCGAAGGTCTGATTGTCATTGGACACAACAAACAAGAAATCGCCCGCCACAGTCGGGGGGCTGGCCAGCGGCACATTCAACGGCGTTCGCCAGACCTGGGCGCCATTGGCAGCCGCCAATGCAATGACGTCACCATACCCGGAGGTCACAAAAAGGGTCTCTCCGGCCAACGCAAGCCCACCCCCCAAAGCGCCCCGGCGCTCGCCTCTGGGCACCACATCGAAGCGCCAGAGACGTTTGCCCGACTGCAGGTCGTGCGCGACGACAAGGCCGTTAGCATCCATCGCCACAATGCGCCCGTCCCCGACGACCGGTGCCGCGGTGAGTCGCCGGTCACGCGACGACCCCGCGCCGACATTGACCCGCCATTGCCTTCTTGGCGACGCACCTATCGCCAGGTGGTGCATGGCTTTTGTTGCGCTGCCGCCGGTTTGCGGCCAGTCGGCATTGGCGAAGGGTCGCGGCAGCCGGACTTGCAGATCCTGAATACCGGGATCTGGCTCCAAAGTCTGTTCCAGCGATAGAACGGAAATCCGTTCGCCCTCAAGCGGTGGCGGAACATACGGCGAAAAGATACCGCAGGCCGACAGGAACGCGCTGAGCGCCACGAGAGGGCCGATGCCCCCCAGTTGCTTCAACGCTAATGTGCCGATGGGCATTGCCACAATCCGGCCCACCTTCCTAACTTTCCCCGCCAACAACTCCTAGGAGTTCCGCCGCGCGTGACCGAATTCCGCTAGGCGCCTCCGAATCGTCAACCAGAGCCTCCAAGAGCGTTCGAGCTTGCGCTACGTCACCGGCGCGAACCATGACAAGCGCCTGCATTTCCCGTGCTGAATAGCGCCAAGCGTTGCTATCCAGAACCAAAGGCCCGAGCCGCTGGAGCATTTCCTCGTTGCTCGCTTCGTCAAAGCTGTGCATCGCAGCGAGCAGGGCCCCGAGATCACGAAGAATGCGATCCACGGCACCGTCCGTCGCAAGTTGATCGTAGACCGAGACCGCTTCGGCGGTGTTTCCGGCGCGAACGAGTGCGGCCGCCGCCTGAAGCCGCGCCAACGCGCGATATCCCGAACCCGAGTTCTCAGCCAATCGGTTGAAAGCCGTCGCGGCCTGCTCGGCAGCCCCTTCTCGGGCCATGACCAACGCTTCCGAAAAGCGTTCCCCCTCCGCCTGGCGGCGGCTCTCGACGATGTTTTGCCAGGCAATCACCACGGCTGCGACCACAACGACCAGCACGATCGCCCCGATAACGTATTTGCCGAAGCGCGACCAAAGCTTGGCGTAGCGTTCTTGCCTGAGGTCTTCGTCGACTTCGCGAAAAATATCCGACACGGACGTCTCCTAGCGGTGCATTACCGCCAAAAAAGGGGGCTAGAAAATAGCCCGCACCCGACATCATAGCAAACGAGTGCTGGGCCAAAAAACCGGTGAGACCGAAAGACTTAGTCGCTTTGCCTCATAAAGAGATTAGTGGTCGGCACGATGCAAGATGCTGTCGCCCAGATCCGTCTCGTAAGCCAAACCCGCCGGCGTCACCGCCATATGGCTTGGGTAACCGGGGGCGGCAAGTCCCTTGCGCGCCAACGCGAGCCAAACAGCCGGGTTGTTCAGACCGGTCGCGTCGCTCGCCATCACAACCGCGTCACCGATGTGAAAGTGATTGCCGTGCGGGTCCGGCAGCCAGCGAAGGACGGTATTCCCCGTCTCGGGGTCGCCCGTCGCCACATCAGGCAGCCCGGCTAGGGTTTGTAGCAGGGTCAGGGTCTTGAGTTGAAGCTTGTTGAGTTTGAGCGGATTGCGCTTCGGCGGCATCGTCTACTCCCACTCGATGGTGCCGGGAGGCTTCGACGTTACGTCGTAAACCACGCGGTTGATGCCGCGCACCTCGTTGATGATCCGGGTTGCAACACGGCCCAGGAATTCCGAGTCGAAGTGATAAAAATCAGCTGTCATCCCGTCGGTCGACGTGACGGCGCGAAGACCACACACGTATTCGTAGGTACGATCGTCGCCCATGACGCCAACCGTGCGCACCGGCAGGAGAACAGCAAATGCCTGCCAAATCGCATCGTACAGGCCCGCTTTACGGATTTCCTCAAGGTAGATAGCGTCGGCGGCACGCAAGATTTCCGCTTTCTCGCGAGTAATCGCCCCGGGGATGCGGATGGCCAGCCCGGGCCCCGGGAACGGGTGGCGGCCGACTAAAGTCTCTGGAAGTCCGAGTTCTCGACCCAAGTCGCGGACCTCGTCCTTGAACAATTCGCGCAGCGGCTCGACCAGATCCATGTTCATGCGCTCGGGCAATCCGCCGACGTTGTGGTGCGACTTGATCGTGACGCTGGGCCCACCGATGGCCGAAACCGACTCGATTACATCGGGATAAAGCGTTCCCTGCGCCAGGAAGTCGGCGCCACCGATTTTGCTCGCTTCTTCGTCAAAGACATCAATGAACGTCGAACCGATGATCTTTCGTTTCTGCTCGGGGTCCGACACACCCTCGAGTTTGTCGATAAACAAATCGCCGGCATCGCGATGGACCAAGGAAATGTTGTAGTGCCCACGGAAAAGATCGACGACCTCCTCAGCCTCGTCCTTGCGCAGCAAGCCATGGTCGACAAAAACGCAGGTTAGTTGATCGCCGATCGCTTCGTGCAGCAGGACGGCGACAACCGATGAGTCGACCCCACCGGACAACCCACAAATCACGCGCCCCTTTCCGACCTGGGCGCGTACCCGCTCGATCGCTTGTTTGCGGAATGCAGCCATCGTCCAGTCGCCGCCACATCCCGCAATCTTGTGTGTGAAGTTGGACAGCAACGCCGCACCATCCGGCGTGTGGACCACCTCGGGATGAAACATCAGGCCGTAATAGTGCCTATCTTCGTTCGCAATGACGGCGAACGGCGCCCCCTCGCTGACTCCCACCACCTCGAACCCCTCGGGCAGTTGGATCACGCGGTCCCCGTGGCTCATCCAGACCTGGTGCCGGTCTCCCGGGGTCCAAATACCTTCGAAGAGCGCACTCTCTTTCTTGACTTCGGCAAACGCGCGTCCGAATTCCCGGTGGTTCGAGCTTTCCACCTCGCCGCCGAGTTGGGCCACCATCGTCATTTGCCCATAACAAATGCCTAGGACCGGAAGACCGGACTCAAAGACAGCCTGTGGCGCCCGTGGCGTGTCCTCACCGGTGACCGAGGCCGGACCGCCGGACAGGATGATGGCCCGCGGATCGAGCGCCGCCAGGCCTTGCTCGGCGTTGTGGTAGGGAACGATTTCGCAATAGACGCCGCTCTCACGGACGCGGCGGGCGATGAGCTGGGTGAGTTGCGACCCGAAATCGACAATTAGGACCTTATCGCTCATCGTGGCCGGAACCTATCGGCTGGCAGCCGTAGAATCCAGCCTGTGGCGGCACGAAAAAGTAGGCTACGCAAATGCGGGTTCATGCCGACCGCCGCAGAGCCGCAATGAAGAACCCGTCAGTACCCGTCGACGCCGGGCTAAGGTCGACGTAAGGCCCCTGCCCTGGTCGTTCCCCGTCCAGAACGCTCGGCCACAGCGCGTCGACATCGACCAACTCGAAGCCGACTGTCTGCCGGAGAAAGGTCTCGACTCGGTCCGCGCCCTCTGACTGCAGCACCGAGCAGGTTGCGTAAACGAGCGTTCCCCCAGGGGCCGTCAGCGCCGAACCTTTCACTAGAATGTCGTCTTGTAACTTATTGTATTCATGAAGTTTTTCTTGAGAAATACGCCACCTAGCTTCCGGGCGGCGGCGCCAAGCCCCCGTGCCCGAACAGGGCACATCGAGGAGTACGCGGGCCGCTTCACCCAGCGGAATCTCGTCCTCCGCCAGAGAACAGGTGCGGACGTTGTTAACCCCAGCACGGGCCAATCGTGGCCCCAGGTTTCGCAGCCGCGTCGGTCCAGTATCGCACGCAATGATCTCACCTAGGTCGCCCATCATGGCCGATAGGGCGAGGGTTTTTCCGCCAGCACCCGCGCAATAGTCCACCACGCGCTCACCTGGCCTTGCCCCAACCAGCGCGGCAACAATCTGAGATCCCTCGTCCTGAATCTCGATATCGCCTTCACGATACAGGGGGTGTGATTCGAGCCGTTTTAGGCCTGTGAGCCGAATGCCGACCCTGGAGAACGGCGTGGCATGCGCCTCGAAACCGTCGGCGGCAAGTCGCGCCAGAACCGTGTCGCGATCGGCCTTCAAGGAGTTGACCCTAACGTCCAGCGGCGCGCGTTGGTTGAGCGCCGCCATTTCCGCCGCCAGATTGGGGCCGAAACGGCGTTCCAAGGCCCCATGCAACCATCCTGGATAGTTCCCGGCGACCGATGGCGGCGGCGCGCCGGATGGCGGCTGCCGCAATAGCTGAGCAACGGCCGATTCCTCAAGCTTTAACGGTTCGGGAGCGTGGTCGCTGCCATCGAAAAGGGCCGCGATTTCAGCATCGGGCACACCGCCGTCGACCAATTGGGCGATCACCATTAGGCGCACGTCACCAAGGCCCGCTCCGGCATGGGCCAAGCGCCAATTCAGCCAAGCGTGATGACGCAAAACGGTATAGACAAGCTCGATGACGGCAGCACGGTCTTTCGATCCGGCATAGCGGCGCCGGCGAAAATAGGCGGCCACGATTCGGTCCGCCGCGTCGCCGCCCGCATCGATTGCTTCGAGAACCTCAATGGCGGCTTGAATGCGCGGACCCGGCCTCACCGTAGAATTGCCGCGTGGTCCGGTCAGTTACCGACCGGGTAATTGGGCGATTCTTGCGTGATCGCGACATCATGCACATGGCTCTCGCGCAAGCCCGCACCGGTGACACGATAGAAAACGGCACGCTCCCTCATGTCCTCGATCGTCGCACACCCGGTGTAACCCATTGCCGCGCGGAGGCCGCCAACAAGCTGGTGAACGACTCCGCCGACGGCTCCTTTGTAGGGTACGCGGCCTTCGATGCCTTCGGGGACGTATTTGAGGGTGTCGCCAACGTCCTGTTGGAAGTACCGATCGGCCGAACCGCGCGCCATCGCACCCACCGAGCCCATGCCGCGATAGGACTTATAGGAGCGACCTTGGTAATAGAAAATTTCACCTGGTGATTCGTCGGTCCCGCTGAACAAGGAACCGATCATGGCGCAATCTGCGCCACCGGCGATGGCTTTGGCTAAGTCACCCGAGAATTTGATGCCACCGTCGGCAATCGCCGGGACACCGAGCTTATGACAGGCATCAGCGACGTCCATGATCGCTGTGAGCTGCGGCACGCCGACGCCGGCCACGATCCGCGTCGTACAGATCGAACCAGGTCCGATCCCGACTTTGACCGCATCGGCGCCCGCATCGACCAATGCATGGGCGGCGTCGGCCGTCGCGACATTCCCAGCCGCAACCTGAACGTAATTGCTCTTCGATTTGATACGCCGGACGGCCTCAATCACATGGCTGGAGTGGCCGTGCGCAGTATCGACCACAATCAGGTCGACCTCGGCGTCGATTAAGGCTTCGGCGCGGTCGAATCCCTTGTCCCCTACCGACGTTGCGGCGGCGACCCGCAGGCGGCCATGTTCGTCCTTCGCAGCATTGGGAAACCTCTGCGCTTTTTCGATGTCCTTGACGGTGATCAAGCCCACACAACGGTAGTCGCCGTCGACCACCAGCAGTTTCTCGATACGATTTTGATGCAGAAGCCGCCGCGCTTCGCTTTTGTCGACGCCGTCACGAACCGTGATGAGGTTGTCTTTGGTCATCAGCTCGGCGACCGGTTGTTTCTCATCAGACGCGAAACGAACATCGCGGTTGGTCAGAATACCGACTAGCTTCCCACCCGGTTTGTCGACGACGGGAATCCCGGAAATGTTGTAATGGCTCATGATATCGAGCGCTTCCTTGAGGGTTTGCCGCGCTTCGATCGTCACCGGATCAACCACCATGCCGGATTCGAATTTTTTGACCTTATGAACCTGCGCAGCCTGTTCCTCGGGAGTCAGGTTGCGATGAATGACGCCCAACCCACCGGCTTGGGCCATGGCGATCGCCATATTTCCTTCGGTGACAGTGTCCATCGCCGCCGATAGAAGCGGGATTCCAAGTTCGATGTTGCGGGTGACGCGGGTCCGCGTTTGCACCTCGGCGGGCAAAACCGATGATTCGGCCGGAACGAGAGTGACATCGTCAAAGGTCAGCGCTTCCCTAAAGGTCATGTAGTCTCCTGCTCGACATAAGGACGGAAAACAAAAAAGCCGCAGAAAACTGCGGCTTTTTGTGCGCGAGCACACGTCCGGCGACCCAGTTGTGGTCGTGCGTCGTGGCTGGCTGCTCCATGGCCTTTATTATCGAAAAGCCCCCCAAGAGACAAGCGCCGACTAGTCCTTCTCCTCCTCCAACCGCATCCGGGCCCTATAGCCCATCGCCACGACATACATTTCCGCCGATCCACTGCGACTTGCTTTGGGTTTCACGTGCTTCACGACCTCAAAATCGCGCTTCAGCTGAGCGAGAAGATCGCGTTCTGCACCACCCTGTAGCACCTTGGCGACGAAGACGCCGCCTTGCGCGAGAAAATGGCTAGCAAGATCGAGGGCCGCCTCGCAAAGACCCATGATTCTAAGATGGTCGGTCTGGGGGTGACCAGTTGACGGTGCGGCCATATCGCTCTCCACGACATCCACTGTGTCGCCGATTTCCGTACGTAGTCTCTCCACCACATCCTCGGCGAATACGTCGAGCTTGAGGACGACAGCCCCCGGGATCGGGTCCATGTCGTTGATATCGACCGCGACGATGGTTCCGTTTGGACATCGCGCAAGATTGACCTGGGTCCAAGCGCCGGGTGCCGCGCCAAGATCGAGTACGCGCTTTCCCCGACCCAGAAAGCGAAACCGATCATCCATTTCTTCGAGCTTGAAAGCAGCCCGCGACCGGTAGCCCGCTGCCTGTGCTGCTGCGACATAGGGGTCGTTCAGCTGACGCTCCAACCACCTCGTGGAGGAGAGCTTACGCCCCTTGGCTGATTTGACGCGTTGATGAAGCTGGCGCGACCCGCGAGGTTTTTTACTCTGCGGCGGCAATCGCGGTTGGTCCCATTTTTTGAGGCGCGCAGGAATCAGCGGCCGCCATCATGTGGAAGAGCATGCCGTCTCGTACGCCCCGGTCGGCAACCCGAACACCGGGCGACGGCCAGGTTCTGAAGATCGCATCAAAAATAGCGCAACCGGCGATAACCAAATCGGCCCGTCCCTCGCCAATACACGGATGGCTGGAGCGGTCGGAGTAAGACATTTTGGAAAGCCGCGAAGAGACCTCGGCGATGGCACCTGCATCTAGCCAGGTACCGTCGATCAAGCGCCGCTCGTATCGCGGCAAGTTCATGTTAAGTGCGGCCAAAGTGGTGACAGTACCGGAGGTGCCCACCATTTGGGCGGCACCGCTCCCCACGTGCTGCGCCAAGCCGTGTTTCGCCTCAAACGGAGCCAACAAATCACGAATGCGCTCCACCATCGCTTCATAGGTCTCGAGGGGAATATCGTTCCCGCCGTAGGCCTCGGCCAACGTGACAACACCGTAGGGAACCGACGTCCACGCCAACAACTCCGGCGCAAATCTTCCACATCGGCGCAGCCACATCACTTCGGTGCTGCCACCGCCAATGTCAAACACCATGGCGTTTTCGCATTTGTGGTCCAACAGCGGCGCGCAACCTGCCATCGCGAGACGCGCTTCTTCGGCGGCATCAATCGACTCCAATTCGATGCCGGTCTCTTCGGCAACGCGTGCCAAGAATGTCGAACCGTTATTCGCTTGTCGGCAGGCCGCAGTGGCGACGCTACGCGCGACCGTCACCCGCCGACGCTTCATCTTTGCGGCACAGACATGGAGCGCCGCAATCGTCCGGTCCATCGCCCGCTCGGATAGCCGGCCGGTCGCGTTGATTCCCTCACCCAAGCGGACGATCCGAGAAAACGAGTCAATGACACGAAAGCCGTCCCGCGTGGGCCGCGCCACCAAGAGCCGACAGTTGTTGGTCCCAAGATCCAGGGCCGCGTAGGTGTGATCCCAACGGCCACCCGACGCAGAGCGCCGCGACCGTCGTTTTTGCCCCTTCCCGCTTGTCGAAAAGCGGCTCCTCATCCCCAGAACCTCACCGTTCACCTGACGGCCAAGTCTACAGGTTCGCAGGCATGCCCGCCATCAGGCGTTCGTGTTGACAACGTTTGGCGAGGCCCTCTATCAAGGGCGAAGCGCCCGAATTTGGGGGATAGTTTAGCGGTAGAACTCTCGGCTCTGACCCGAGCAGCCCTGGTTCAAATCCAGGTCCCCCAGCCAATCCCATGTTCGAGAGGCTTTGAAGCCGCTCCGCGGTCGTCGGATATCAATCTACGGGAACGAAGCGAAATACCTCACCATGGCGAACGATTCGCCCTGCGACCGGTGTGGGAAAATGGGCGGCGAGCAACCGGGTTCCAGTATCCGCCAGCTGCTCGATAAGGCCTCGCCGGGTTTGCCGCGATAGATCCGGATCTTCACAAAACCTGCTCGACCAATCGGGATGGGCCATCTGCGCGGCATGATGAATGGTATCGCCACACATAACCGCTGAGTCCGCACCTGCTTTCAGGTTGATTACAATATTGCCAGGCGTGTGGCCGGGGGCCGGCGCCAACCAAATGCCGTCGTCCATCGCATGATCCGATTCCACCAGTACCGCTTGTCCGTGTTCGACGACGGGGAGGACGCTGTCGTCGAACGAGCCGTGGTTGACCTCCTCGCCGGACGCTCGTTGAGCTTCCCAAAACGCATACTCCTCGCGCGCAAAGATGTACTTCGCGTTGGGAAACGTCGGTACCCAGCGTCCGTCGATAAGACGCGTATTCCAGCCGACATGATCGACGTGTAGATGGGTGCACATGACGAAATCGACATCCTCGGCCCGAACGCCTAGGCGCGCGAGGTCTTCCAAGTACGGATTATCGAGGTGGTGCCAAAAGTCTCGAGCCGGACGGTGCTTGTCGTTTCCGACGCAGGTGTCGACCAGGATCGTGTGACGCGGAGTCCGAACGACATAGCTATGAAAACTCATGATGAGTTTTCGCGTTTCGGGGTCGACAAAATGCGGCTCCAACCATTCGCGGTCCGGATCGAGCGCTTCGTGTGTGGCGTCCGGAAAAAGGAAGTCCGGCTCGAAGATCGGCAACTCGGACTCGACAACCCGGTCGATGCGAATGTCACCGATGTTGAGTGTTTTCATGACTCGCCCCCCCAGGCGATTTAGCCGAGCGACTCTACGAATCGTGCGAGATCCGTGTTGAACCGTTCCGATGATTCCCAGAACGGGCAATGCCCGACCCCGTCGTAAATGGTCATTTCTTTCTTTTCGTGCCGGACCTGCGACATCGTGTATTCGCCCGCGAATGGCAGCACGATTTGATCGTCAGATCCATGCACTTGCATGAACGGCACGCTGAGTTTGCCGATGACATCGCTATTGTCCGCTTCTCGGCTCAGCATCCACAGGCGAATTTCTGGTGGCACCATCATGTTGTAACCCAGCATTAGATCGAACTCGTCGGACGGAAGCGGCTCGGCGGTACAGGCGCGCAGGAATGCTGTTGTCCCACGAATGTTGGCCTGGGGGTCTGGCGAAAACATATCGGCCAAGTTGTCGGCGGCACCTGAGCCGAACATTTTGTTGCTGATTTCGGTTCCTTGTTGGGTCGGCGACGAGGAGAGAAAAAGGCCGCGCATCCGATCATCGCCATAATGACGCAGGTAGTCCGCGGCCCAGTTGCCGCCCATCGACCAACCGACAAAAACAAACGAGTCGACCCCGCAGTGGTCGAGTACCGCATTGATATCCTCGGCGATGGGTTTCGCTTGGTTGTAAGCGCCTTCCTCCCAGGGTTTGCCCGAGGCGCCATGGCCCCTGATATCGAGAGAAATCAGTCGATATGTCGCCGCAAGTGCGCTTTCTCGCTGGCGTTGCCAGCACAGCGCGGCCTGGGAAAACCCGTGAACCAAAAGAAGCGCCGGCCCGCTTTTGTTACCTTCGTCATAGACCCCAATTTCCACACCACCGCTGCCCGCGATTCGTTCCATGTTGACCTCCCCATCGTTGCCGTCCTTAGACGATCTTTAGGACAGGCCATCGACTGGTGCAATGCCGTGCCGATGGCGATGTGTGGCACGGTACGCACCGACGATCGCCGCCACGACAAACCCTAAGGTAAAAAGACCCAGCCAGAGCGTGGGAGCCCAGGGCCAGGGCCATCCGAAACCGCTTGCCCACACAATATCGGCGTATTGACGGGTCGGCAGAATATTCGCCAACTGCCAAAGCAATGCCGGCAGCATGAACGGCGGCACGATCAGCCCCGCCCCGAGAATAAGAACGAAGGAACCTATTTTGCTCCACCGGCTGATCTGCTCCGGGGCGATCCAAAACGACAACGTGACGGCACCGAAACCGATCGAAACGGCTCCTAGGACTAGGGAAAAGAAGAGGCGAAGCCACCTGCTGACGGAGAGAGACATCGGGCTCGTGACGGCAGCAACCAGAATCACGACGAGCGAGGCGCCGAGTACAATGCCGACCCAGGCCCATAGCCGGGCAAAGATGCGGTCACGCTCACGGTGAGGCGCGGTTCGATCGTCGCGATCCTCCGCAATACGAATCGACATTTGATCAAGCGCCGACGCAACCACCGCAAACATGAGCGCCGATGCGAGAAAGAAATTTGCGTTGAGCGTGTTGCCGCCGCGCAAGGCCCAAATCACCGCAAAGACGATGCTTGGCGCGAGTACATAGAAAAAGACCGAGCCAACCTAGAGATAGACTTCTCGCAAATAGGCCAGGGCGCTTTGGCGTACTGTCATGGCCGCAGCGTCGACCGTGGACCGCTCACCGACAAATCACGACGTCGTGCCGTTTACGTATAGCGAACTCCTTCGTCGCGCCGGTAACCGGCCGCGGCGATCAGTCCAAAAAGAACGGTATACCCGATCAACCACAACCAAGGTTCGGCCGGCCAGGCTCTTCCTTGGACCGCCGCCCAAGCAAGTTCGCCGATCTGCCGGATCGGCAACACGCCCGAGAGCGCGTCCAGAAATTCCGGCATGCTACTGGGACGAATGAACAGGCCACCACCGAACGACAGCGCGAGGAATAGGATGTTGGCGATCGGCAATGCCGCCTTTGGCGGTGACCAATATCCGATGGCGATCCCAAGGAGTGCCATCGGCACCGAACCCAAAAACACGGTAGCCAGGAGGCGCATCCACGAATTCATCGGCATCGCCGCCTCGGTGAGAATGATCGCGACGATGATCAGGACCCCGACGGCGACAACGGCGAAGGACACGGCCGAAAGAACGCTGGCCGCAAAACGCGCGCCGGGCGAAACCGGGAGAACGTGGGCGAATTGTTCCCAGGGCGATTCTCGGTCGTTGGCGATGCCGACTCCGAACTGGAAGAACGCAACACCCAAGGCGGCAAAGATCGCAAACGACGCCATAACGATATTTGCGGCCTCACGCGAGTCGCCGACCGAGGTCCCGATGAACATGAAGACCACACCGGGAATCAACACCGTCACCAACGAATAGGCTGGTGTGCGGATCAACCCCACCATCGTGGCGCAGTAGTGTTCGAGAACGAGGCTCATGTGGCGCCATCGCGGGTCAATTCGACGAACGCCTCTTCGAGGCTTGCCGGTCTCACCTCGAGATCTGTGAAGGTGGTCTCCCGCCCGACCAGCGCGCGAACCAACGCATCAGCATCGTGGGTATAGATCGTGACCCAACCGTCGGCTTCAGTCGCGCGCACCAGGCCTGGCAGGCCGTCGGACAACGCCCCTCGGAAACGCACACGGCTTTGTCCCACCTGATGCCGAATCTCTTCGACCGTGCCATCCGCCACCGCCCGGCCCTCGCGCATGACGACGACCCGCGACGCCAAGGCCTCTGCTTCCTCGAGGTAGTGAGTAGTAAGAACGATCGTGCCGCCATCGTCTCGGAAGGATCCAATGGCTTGCCACAAAGCGCGGCGGGCCTGGACATCAAGGCCGGTCGTGGGTTCGTCGAGAAACGCGACCTCCGGGCCGCCGGCAAACGCCAGGGCGACTGCCAGCATCCTTTTTTGACCGCCGCTCAGTCCGCCTGCTTGGCGGCCTACCAGGTCGAGCAAAGGAAAGCGATCGTACAAACGTTGGTCGTCGAGTGGCTTCGGATAATGGGCGCGGACGAGACGAATGATTTCGCCAACGCGCAGAGTATTCGGAAATCCGCTCTCTTGGGGGGTTAACCCGATACGGCGGCGAACCGAGACGTCCCTCGGACTGCCGTCGAGCAACCTCACGACACCCGAATCGGCTCGGCGTCCACCTGTGAGAACCCCTACCGCCGTCGTTTTGCCCGCCCCGTTCGGTCCCAAGAGCGCAAGAATCTCGCCACGACTCAGCGAGAGATCAAACGAGTCCAACGCCTGTGTCCTACCATAGGCTTTAGAAACGCCGCTCAACTGCGCTGCGGTGTTGGTTGTCCCGGCCATCTCGTGCACCGACCGAATGGTCGGCCCCTTTGCCCCCTTGAAAAACGGCGCCGGAGTAATTATTAGTAATATATCACTCTGTTATATTATGTGACAACACAGCGGGGCCCGTGTGCACGTAAAGACTTTATGCCTGGCCATCTTGTCGATGGGGGACGCATCAGGCTACGAAATCAAGAAACTCTTGGAAGGCCCCTTCAGCCACATCCATGAAGCGAGTTTCGGGGCGATTTACCCCGCGCTCGCGCGCCTTCAGGACGAAGGACTAGTGACCTGCGAGGAACGCAGCCAGGAAAAACGTCCTGACAAAAAGGTATACGCCCTTACCCAGCGGGGCCGATTCGACCTCATCAAAGAACTCACCATCGTTCCCGGACCTGATCGGGTACGAAGCGATTTCCTTGTTCTGATGCTGTACGCCCATCTCCTTCCCCCGGCACATGTCGCCAACGTGATCGAGAAGCGTCTCGACATTCTCGGCGCGTTGTTGACGGAACTGGAAAACGAAAATGGAGCGCCGGTCCCGGCCGGAGAGGAATCAAGCGCGGAATTTGTCCTTGGGTACGGAAAGGCCGTCCTGAAGGCCGCCCACGACTACATCAAAGACAACCGGCATCTCGTAGAAGGTGCCGCGCTCGTCGCCGGAGGGACACGCGACGACATTCTAGCAAAAGAGGAGCGCCCTGCCGGGGTGGCAGCCGAATGATCAAGTCCGTTGGAATCGCCGTCGTCATCGCCGCGCTCGTCGCAGGTTGGATTCTAAGTGCGAATTGGACGGGTGGTGACGGAAACGCCGCAACCACCCCCAACCCGACGAATGCCGCAGCGGAATCCGCCAAGACCCAAAAGGAAGATCTCCTCGTTGAGGTTAAGACGCTCATGGCCGAATCGCGTACGCGCCGGATCGAACTGCGCGGTCGAACGGAAGCATCCCGCTGGGTGGACGTGCGCGCCGAAACCGCCGCGCGCGTTGTCAAAATCAATGCCGAAAAGGGATCTAAGGTCCGTGCCGGACAGATCATTGTCGCACTTGCCATGGATGACCGCGAGGCGCGCCTTGCCGAAGCGATTGCCAGCGTCCGCCAGCGACAGATCGAGTATGACGCTTCGGAGCGTCTGAGCGAGCGGGGTTATCGCGCGCAAACCAAACTCGCCGAAGCCGCCGCCCAGCTCGACCGTGCGTTGGCTTATCAGGCGCAGATCGAACTCGACATCGCCAATACGAGAATCAAGGCACCTTTCGACGGCATTCTTGAGCTGAGACATGTCGAAATTGGCGACTATGTTTCGAAGAACATGGCGGTTGCGCGCGTGGTAGACGAAGACCCCTATTTGGTCGTCGGCCAAATTTCGGAGATCGACGTGCCGTTCTTAAAGGTCGGCGACCCTGCCCTCGCACGGCTGGCATCGGGACGCATCGTCGAAGGCAAAATCAGGTTCATCGCGACCACAGCCGACGCCAAGACGCGGACCTTCCGCGTCGAAGTTGAGGTTGCCAACCGCGACGGTCGGCTTCGCGACGGACTCACCGCCGAAATCGAAGTCGAGGTTGATGAGCGTATGGCCCATCATGTCAGTGCGGCAATATTGACGCTCAACGATGCCGGCGTTCTCGGCGTTCGAGGGGTTGATGCCAACAATAATGTCACGTTCTACCCGGTGGAGATCATCGACGACACCGGCGACGGCGTCTGGCTCAATGGTTTGCCCGACCGCGTGGATGTCATTTCGGTAGGGCAAGAATTCGTACGCGAGGGCGACCGCGTTCGAACGAAACGCGCCGAGGGGACTAGTTCGTGAACGCCCTCATCGATGCCGCACTGCGGCGCTCGCGCGTTGTATTGCTTGGCCTTGCCGTCATCCTCGTAGCGGGCCTGGCAGCCTACATCGAAATTCCGAAAGAGGCCGAACCCGACGTCAACATTCCGTTCATTTACGTCTCGATCAGTCACTCAGGCATTTCTCCCGGCGATGCGGAGCGGTTGCTCGTCAGGCCGATGGAAAAGGAATTGAAGACGATCGAGGGCATCAAGCTGATGACTTCCACGGCGTCTGAAGGCCACGCCTCGGTGCTTCTCGAGTTTGATGCCGGCTTTGATGCCGACGCGGCACTCGATGACGTACGAGAAAAGGTCGACATCGCTAAGACCGAACTTCCCGACGATACCGATGAACCCACCGTCAACGAAATCAGCACCAGCGGATTTCCTGTGTTGGTCGCCACTTTGTCCGGCGGCGTACCGGAGCGCACGCTGTACCGCATGGCGGAGCAACTCAAAGACGCGATTGAGACGATCCCCACGGTTCTCGAAGCCAAAATCGTCGGCGATCGTGAGGAGGTGCTTGAGGTTATCGTCGAGCCGATCAAGCTCGAGAGCTACAACATCTCGAACGAAGAGTTGATCAACGCGATTAACCTCAACAACCGGCTTGTCGCGGCAGGCGCATTGGATTCAGGTCAGGGTCGTTTCTCGGTCAAGGTACCGGGCTTGTTCGAAACCGCGAACGATGTCTTGGACCTTCCGCTGAAAGTGAGTGAGGACGGCAACGGCGTGGTGTCGCTTGGTGACGTGACGACGGTGCGGCGAACCTTTAAGGACCGGACGAGTTACGCCCGGCTCAACGGTCAACCGGCGGTCGCCCTTGAGATCACCAAGCGGGCCGGCACCAACATCATTGAGAACAACATTGCGGTGCGCGAGACCATTGCGTTCATTACGTCCGGTTGGCCTGAGAACGTCCAGGTCACGTTCAGCCAGGACAAGATGAAATTCACCCAAACGATCTTGTCCGAACTGCAAAACAATATCGTCAGCGCTGTGTTGCTTGTGATGATCGTCGTCGTCGCCGCCCTCGGGCTGCGCAGTGGTCTGCTTGTCGGCGTTGCTATTCCGGGTTCGTTCCTGCTCGGCATCCTCATCATTACGGTGATGGGCCTCACGATGAACATGGTTGTCATGTTCAGCCTGATTCTCGCGGTTGGTATGTTGGTCGACGGCGCGATCGTCGTGACCGAATTCGCCGACCGACGAATGGCCGAAGGCGCGAGCAAACTCGATGCCTATGGCGAGGCATCGAAGCGTATGGCCTGGCCGATTATTGCCTCGACGGCGACAACCTTGGCCGCTTTCGCGCCGCTGCTGTTTTGGCCCGGCATTGTGGGCGAATTCATGGGTTTTTTGCCGGTCACGCTGATCGCAACCTTATCCGCCTCGCTTATCATGGCCCTGATTTTCGTCCCGACGCTGGGGTCCTACTTCGGACGAGCAAGTTCGATGACGCCGAAGACCGCGGCGCGATTTGCGGCGATGGAAACCGGCGACATCAACAAGATCGGCGGGGTCGTCGGCCTTTACGTCAAAGCGCTACGGTTTTTCGTGCGCCCTGCCCCCATGCCCTTGATCACAGCGGTCGGATCGGTCGCCTTGTTGGTCGGGGCGATGGTGCTCTACTCGCAGCACGGCACCGGCGTGATCTTCTTTCCCAACGTTGACCCGGACAACGCGCGGGTTCTCGTTCATGCCCGTGGAAATATGTCGGTTGAAGAACGCGACTCTTTGGTTCGTCGTGTCGAAGACCGCGTGCTTTTGGTCGATGGGATCAAGACCGTGTACACGCGCACTGGCAATTCCGGCCAAGGCTCAACGGATCCTGCCGACGTCATCGGCACCATGTATGTCGAGTTCTTCGACTGGGACCAACGTCGTCCTGCCGCGCAGATTCTCACTCAAATTCGCGAAGACACGGCGAATATTCCCGGCGTACGGGTCGAAGCTCGGGAACCCGAGGAAGGACCACCAACCGGCAAGGCCCTTCGTCTGCAACTCGCGTCGGACGACCCGGAGGCGTTGAATATTTCCGTCGAACGGATCAACGCTGCGATCCAGGACCTGCCGGGCCTCATTGATTACGAGGATAGTCGCCCTATTCCCGGCATCGAATGGCGTCTCGCCGTCGACCGGAGCCAGGCCGGTCGCTTTGGCGCCGACGTGGTATCAGTCGGCAATGTCGTAAAACTGGTCACCAACGGCATCAAAGTCGGCGACTACCGGCCCGACGATGCCGACGAAGAACTCGACATTGTCGTTCGATTTCCAGAGAGCGACCGCACCCTCGCCATGCTCGACGAACTTCGTGTCCTCACCGCCAATGGATTGGTGCCGGTGAGCAACTTCGTGACCCGCGATGCCCAACAGAAGGTTGGAACGCTAGAGCGGGTCGACGGCAGCAGAGTCCTGAAGATCGAATCCGAGGTCCTGCCCGGGGTCCTTCCTGACGATAAGGTTCGGGAGATCAAGGCAGCACTGGAAAACATCGAGCTGCCTCCCAACGTGTTGGTCTCGTTCAAGGGCCAAGACGAAGAGCAAGCGGCTGCAGCCGATTTTCTCAGCAAGGCATTCATCGTCGCGCTGTTCATTATGGCGATTATTCTGGTCACGCAATTCAACAGCTTTTACCACGCGTTTCTTATTCTCAGCGCGGTGATCCTATCGACGATCGGCGTCATGCTGGGCCTACTCGCGACCGGTCTCCCCTTCAGCATCGTCATGACGGGCGTCGGGATCATCACGCTCGCAGGCATCGTCGTGAACAACAACATCATTCTGATCGACACGTACCAAATCTTGCGACGACAGGGCATGGATCCCTACGAGGCCATCCTAAGAACGGGCGCTCAACGTTTGCGACCGGTTCTTCTGACCGCGATCACGACCATTATCGGACTAATGCCGATGGTGACCGGAGTCGGGATCAACTTCATTACCCGAGACGTCGTCGTCGGCGCGCCCTCGACTCAGTGGTGGGTCCTGCTCGCAACGACCGTGGCGTCCGGCCTCGCGTTTGCGACCGTCCTCACCTTGATCATCACCCCTAGCCTGCTCGCGTTGGGGGTCAAGACCGATCATGCATTGAAAATGGTCGGCGGCTCGCTCCGGCGCGGCAAACGCAATCCTGACGCGGTATCCAACGCCCCGGCCGAGTGATTCCTGCTACTCCCCGGGGACCGGCTCGGGTGCCGGCCTGATCGGGGACACCGTCCCGTCATCCGCAGCATCTTCGAGCGCCTTTAGGTGCTCTGCGGCTTCCTGCTGGCGACGCCACATAGTGGCGTAAAGGCCATCTCGCGCAAGCAGCTCTTCGTGCCGCCCCCGTTCAACGATCGTCCCCTTGTCCAGGACCACAATCTCATCGGCATGGATCACGGTGGACAGCCGGTGGGCGATCGTCATCGTCGTTCGGTTACGGGAAACCTCTTGAAGCGACCGCTGGATATCCTTTTCGGTGCGAGAGTCGAGTGCCGATGTCGCTTCGTCGAAAAGCAATATCTTGGGTCGCTTGAGGATGGTACGCGCAATCGCCACGCGTTGCTTTTCGCCACCCGAAATCTTTAGACCGCGCTCCCCCACCACCGTGTCGTAACCATCCGGCGTCTCCATGATAAAATCGTGGATGCTAGCCAACTTCGCTGCCGCGACGATCTCATCATCCGTCGCTTCGGGTCGCCCATAGCGAATGTTGTAACGAATGGTGTCGTTAAACAGCACGGTGTCCTGCGGCACAACGCCGATCGCAGCGCGCAAACTCTCTTGCGTGACATCCGTGATGTCTTGCCCATCGATAAGGATGCCGCCTCGATCGGCATCGTAAAAGCGATACAGCAACCGCGACAAGGTCGACTTTCCCGCCCCACTCGCGCCAACGATGGCGACCGTCGCCCCCGCTGGCACTTCAAGCGAAAAATTTTGGAGAATGGGTCGTCGCACGTCATAGCCGAAGCTAACGTTGTCAAAAACGATCGCCCCCTCGTCGACGGCGAGCGGTTTCGCTGTCGGCGCATCCTTTAGCTCCGACTCGACATCCAGCAATTCAAACATCTTCTCCATGTCGACGAGCGACTGTTTGATCTGCCGATAAACGAAGCCCAGAAAGTTCAGGGGCATGAACAACTGCGTCATAAAGGCGCTCACGGCGACGAAGTCGCCCGTGGTCATACTGCCGTCGACGACGGCGCGACCTGCGATCAGAAGGGCGCCTGACGCGCCGACGCCCATGAGCACCGCCTGCCCGACATTTAGGATAGCCAGGGATGAGGTGTTTTTGACCGCGGCATCTTCGTAGCGGCGCATTGCGGTGTCGAAACGGTCGGCTTCCCAGGCCTCGTTCCCAAAATATTTGACGGTCTCGAAATTGAGCAGGCTGTCGATCGCCTTGGTCATGGCTTCGTTATCGCTGCGGTTCATCTCCCGACGGTATTTCAAGCGCCATTCGGTGACCGTCATCGTGTAGGCGATGTAGACCGCCACCGTCGCAAAGGTGAAGAGCGCGATGACCCAGGAATACCGGTCCAGCAAGATAGCCGTTACCAAACCGATTTCGAGCAATGTCGGGACGATGTTGAACAGCGAAAAGCTGAGTATGAAGTCGATGGCCTTGGTCCCGCGTTCAATGACGCGCGAAAGACCACCGGTCTGCCGCTCGAGGTGAAACCGCAAGCTGAGGAGATGGAGGTGCCTGAACGTGCGAAGGGCAACCGCGCGGATGGCATACTGACTGACGCGCGCGAACACGGCGTCGCGCAACTGACCAAAACCCTGTGATGCGATCCGGGCTACGCCGTACATGACGATAATCGCGACAGGCACCCCGACGGCGCCGACTGCCAGCGGGTCTGCGTCGGTAAGCGCCCCCAGATGATCGACGGCGCGACCCAGTAATATAGGGACGAAGATCACAGCGACCTTCGAGGCGACAATCAACAAGACCGCCGCAACGACACGCACCCGTAGATCCAAACGATGACGCGGCCACAAATAAGGCAACAAATCGGCGAGCGCCCGCAGCTGCCCACCCTTTCGCGTGCCTACGGAATCTGTGTCGAATGTTGTTTTTGCCATGGCTCACACGCTGGAACGAACGCCCGTCTGAATCGGCGAGCCTGATTGTAGGTAGGGACCCGCCGGCACGAGAGCCAGCGGTTTTTGTCCTTAATTCGTTGGGGGTATTGCGAAGACCTGCCCCGGGAAGATCATATCCGGGTCGCGAATCTGGTCTTTGTTGGCATCGTAAATCACCGTGAATCTCAAACCGGTCCCGTAGGTTGCTCGGGCAATGCGCCACAACGAATTTCCCGGTTGGACGATCACCTGCCCTTCCAGCACCACAATTCGCGCAGGTTCGACGCGCGTGAACGGCGTCGCCGCACGTGCCACGACCTTACCGCCGCCTTCCACCTGATCGACCCGCAGTTCGTAGTCACCCGGCTTTAGGGTCTCGACGGGCAGCAAAACCCAATTGCCCCCACTATCCGTGCGGGAAACCCCGACGAGTTCACTGTCGGCATAGGCGCGCACCTCGGTATCGGGGACGCCGCGGCCCGAAATGACAACATTTCCCTTGTCGTCGTAATCCACGATATCCACGCTCACCCCGCCCGGCGGTGCGCCCTTCGTGGCCGCCGCGCCCGGCCCTTGGAGGACACGGCTGGCGCCTGCCCCGGCACGTGGTGTGAGAACCGCCAGCGGCTGACCTGGGGTCAAGCCGCCTTGTTCGCGATCGGGCACTGCGAGAACCACGACTTGCTCCGAGTCGACTGCCTCTTGGCCCTCGCGGCGGGCGACGATCGATAACTCGCGCGCACCGGCATCAAGCCGGTGTTGTGGGATCAGTACCCATTCCCCGTTCGGATCGGCCGTCACCGTTCCGAGCGGCAGTCCCTTGTCGAGCACAGTAACGATCGCACCGGGTTCGGCCCGACCTGCTATTACGGCATTGCCGTCACGGGTCACACGAACGACATCAAAAGTCGGGACGACTTTGGGTGCTTCGATTGGCGGAGCCGGTTTCCCGCTACCCGGTCCGTTTGAGCCCGCGGTGACCGGTTCCTGTCGGCGCTCGCCGGACGGCGTTTCTGATGGCGCCTCCGCGGCCTGCTGCTGTTTCGGGGCACCTTCTGGCGCTTGATCCCCGCTTCTGGGCGCGGCCTGCTGACCGCGATCGGCTATTTCTGGTTCGGGCAACAACACCAACGCACCAGCGATGCCGATCGCAATAACAATCGCCGGGATCAGAAATTTCAGCACACGCCGTCCTCACCTCGTGGAGTTTGGCTGCGAAACCCTACTACACCTGGGGTCCTTCGCGAAGAGGCCTACTAATACGGCGCTACCGGCTTGGAACGCGGTTGGAAATCGCCGGGATCGCCTTCAGGTAAACGGCGATCGCCTCGAGATCGTCCGGGGTGAGGTCTTTGAGCCCATGTTGGATGGCCTCATCCATGGTTCCCTGGACATTATCGAAGTCGGGTTTGAAACCGGTTTGAAGCAGATTGACGATGTCCGACCGCGTCCAACTGCCGATTCCGGTGGCGACATCAGGCGTGATGTTGGGCGCACGCTCCCCCTCCGGACCATCCGGCGTCCCCGCAAGGTACAGATCCTCGTTCAGTCCCCCGAGAACCGATCGGGGCGTGTGGCACTCGCCGCAATGGGCAGCTGCCCGTACCAAGTAGCGGCCGCGATTCCAAGCGGCGCTCCGGTCGGGATCATCTGTCTCGGGCCCACGCTCGAAATAGAGCTGCTTCCAAAAGAACTGGCCGAACCGAAGGTTGAACGGAAATCGCACCTCATGATCCGGTACCCGAAATGCCACCGGCTCGACCGAGAAAAGAAATGCCTTGAGATCGAGGATGTCGATCTCGGTCAGGCGGGTATAGGCAGGGTAAGGAAAAACAGGAAAATAGTGCTGTCCACTGGGACTCACCCCGTCACGCATCGCGCGCACAAAATCTTCGTCCGACCAGGCACCGATACCGGTTTCCTCGTCGGGCGTGATATTCGGCGAATAGAACGTCCCGAACGGCGTCTTGATGGCGCGGCCACCAGCGTACGGTGCCCGACCGGCTTCGAAATCGGTGTGACACCAAACACAGCCGGCCGCCTTGGCGACATATGCGCCCCGCGCCACATTTTGGGCGCTCGCCGAGGACGCGAACTGCGCGAGCGCTAGCGCAACCAATGCGAAGCCCAGGCACCAATTCCCTTTGGCGCCTAGGCCCCGTGGTGTCGCTTTAGGTTTGTGGTGCGCGATATTGTTTATGGCATGCCCCGCATTGCTGGCCCATGGCGCCTAGGTTCTGACCAACGCCCCCCATATCACCAGATGCGGCCGCCGCTGCCAATCGGCTGCTGGCCTCTTGAAGCGCGGTAATAATGCCCGCCACCTGCTCTTTGTCTTCAAAGAAGGCGGCCTTAAGCCGGGAGGTAGGCTCGCCCGACCCTTTAGGAAACAAATCGTCCATCATGCCCGCCAAACCCTCAAGTGCGGCCCCATGCGCGGCAAGATCACCCTTGTTCTCCACCTTGCCCTGCAAAATGGCACCGATCGATCCCATGTGGGCCCCGATCGCACGCATCACATTCACCCGGTATTTTACGGCCTCTCCGGCCATTTCACCTTCAACCATACGTTCTTGCGCCTGCGCGCCGGTCACGCTCAATCCGACGGCAACGACCGCAGCCGCCAGAATTCGACCAATCCCATAAGACATTAATACCTCCTACCCCTATTTGTTGGCACGTCGAGGGGCAAACACCATGGCGCCGTCGTTATTCCGTCGCGGCCTGAATTGTGATCGTTTTGGTAACCTTCCCATAGCCATCAACATTGTCATGGGCCCGAACCATGACGCGGGACACAGTGCCGGGAATACGGACACCACTCAGCGATCGCGTGAAGGGTTGTTCGTTCACATGCGGGTGGAGGAGCGTGCGAGTGCCAAGTACCCGGCCATCGGGCGCCACGACGTCCCACTTATCAGCGTAGTGATCCCAACCCGTGTCGGGATGGCGCACGGTGACGTCAAACCGGTATAGTTCCGGTCCCGTTCGCGTCATCTTGACGTCCACGACATCGGCGCTCCCCGCGATCGCCACCCCCGGCACACACGACATCGTTAGAGCGAGTAGGAGTTCCTTCACTTTCATGGCGCGTATCACCTCTCTTTGCGTTTATTGCGCTTCAAGCATCAACGTCGACCAAGCCTACAAGGAGGCGGCGGTCGAACTTGGCGGCATTATGGCTAACCTGGGCGTCAAGTTGGTGTTCGGCGGCGGTCGCGTTGGCCTGATGGGCCTTCTGGCCGATTCCGTCATGGCCGGCGGCGGCGAAGTTGTGGGCATCATTCCTCGCCACTTGGAGGAGGCGGAGGTCGGGCATAGGGACATCACCGAATTGCACATTGTCGATAACATGCACGTCCGAAAGGAAATGATGTTCCGCATGGCTGACGCCGTTGCTGTGTTGCCTGGCGGACTAGGGACACTCGACGAAACCTTCGAAATGATCACATGGCGTCAACTCGGGCTTCACGACAAACCCATCGTCATCGTTGACATCGCCGGATTTTGGCAGCCGTTTCTGAATCTCGTTCATCACATCTGCGACACAGGGTTTGCCTCGCGTTCCGCCCTGGAGTTGTTTACGACCGTCCCATCGGTCAGGGAGGTCATGCCGGCGATCCGGGCCCTGCCGGAACCTCGGGTCACGCCCTTCCTGGACCGGCTATAGGCCCCTTAATCCAGCCTTTCCCGGGCTTGAACCGGTGCACTCCGGTGGTATTGTGCGCCACGCTCGGCCCCGGTCGAGCCCCGATTTTCATCCCAAAACACAAGGGAGCCCCGCCCAATGGCGAAGATTAAGGTCGAAAACCCCGTCGTCGAGCTAGATGGCGACGAGATGACGCGGATCATCTGGCACTTCATCAAAGACAAGCTGATCCTGCCCTACCTCGATATCGACCTGAAGTATTACGATTTGGGCATCGAGTCGCGCGACGAAACGGACGACCAAATCACCATCGATTGCGCCGAGGCCATCAAGAAATATGGCGTCGGCGTCAAATGCGCGACGATCACCCCCGATGAAGCACGGGTCGAAGAATTCGGCCTCAAAAAAATGTGGCGCTCGCCGAACGGGACGATCCGCAACATCTTGGGCGGAACCGTCTTCCGCGAGCCCATCATTTGCAAGAACGTGCCGCGGTTGGTTCCCGGTTGGACCCATCCGATCGTTATTGGGCGCCATGCCTTCGGCGACCAATACCGCGCCACGGACTTCGTGGTCCCTGGCAAGGGCAAGCTGACGGTTCGGTTCGAGCCGGAAGACGGCGGAGAGCCCATCGAGCATGAGGTTTTCAATTTCCCCGGCGGCGGTGTCGCCATGGCGATGTACAACCTCGACGACTCAATTCGCGGGTTTGCTCGCGCCTGCATGAACTACGGCCTCAATCGCAAATGGCCTGTGTATCTTTCGACCAAGAACACGATCTTGAAAGCCTACGACGGGCGTTTCAAAGATCTCTTCGAAGAGGTCTTCCAGGCGGAGTTCAAAGCGCAGTTCGACGCCGCCGGCATCACCTACGAACATCGCTTGATCGACGATATGGTTGCCGCAGCCATGAAGTGGAGCGGCGAATTCGTTTGGGCGTGTAAGAACTACGATGGCGACGTTCAATCCGACACGGTGGCCCAGGGCTTTGGGTCGTTGGGTTTGATGACCTCCGTCTTGATGACCCCGGACGGCAATACCGTCGAAGCCGAGGCCGCGCACGGTACGGTCACGCGCCACTATCGCATGCATCAGAAAGGCGAAGAGACTTCGACAAATCCGATTGCGTCAATCTTCGCTTGGACACGCGGTCTGATGCACCGCGCCAAACTGGACGGAAACGACCAGCTGAACACCTTCGCCGAGACGTTGGAAAAGGTCTGCATTAGCTCCGTCGAGAACGGACATATGACCAAGGATCTTGCGCTGTTGGTCGGCCCCGATCAGAAGTGGCTCACAACCAATCAGTTCCTCGACAAGCTGGACGAAGGGCTCCAAAAGGCGATGAGCTAGGCTGCGCGACCAACTAAAGCACCTACTATTGGCTAGTCTCGCCTTTTTCCTGAGGGTGCTCCGCCTCCCAAGCGAACCGCTCCTCCGCAACCTGCGTGATTTGGTTGTTGAGGTCGGGGTCTTCCGCCATCAACGTGTGGAAATCATCGGCGTTTAGAACAAGAAGACTAACCTGCGACAGGGCCCGAACGGTCGCCGTACGCGTCGTCCGTTTAAGCAGCGCAACTTCGCCGAAGAAATCGCCCTCGCCCAATACGATCGGATCCGGCGACACCTCCAGTTCCACTTCACCTGAAGTAATGAAGAACATGTCGTGTGCCTCGTCGCCCCGCCGTGCGATGACCGCCCCGGCGGGCATCACACGCGAGCGCAAGAGACTGCTGACCCGTCCCACATTTGAGGGATCAAGCTGAGAGAACAGTGGGACCCGCGAGACCATGCCCCAACTGACAACGAATTCGCGGCGGTGAATTTCGTTCGAAAAGCCTGAGGCAATGATCCCGATGGGGATCGCATACATCCCGATCCCGATAACCATGACGACGCCGCCGAGAATGCGTCCAAATGCCGTTGCCGGTATGGCATCTCCGTAACCGACCGTGGTCAGCGTCGCCATAGCCCACCACATCGAATCGGGAATACTGCCGAACACCTCGGGCTGCACGTGGCGTTCGGCGTGGTACATCGCCGTGGACGCGATCATCAGCAACACCATCATGACAAAGATGGCGGCACCTAAAGCGCGACGCTCTTCACGCAGCACCCGCCCCAGTGACGCCAGCGCCGGAGAATAACGTGCCAGTTTCAGCAGGCGCATCAGGCGAAACACCAAAAGGAAACGAAGGTCCACGCCACCTGCAATCAGCGTCACGTAGAATGGTGCAATCGCCGCAACATCGATCAATGCGAAAGGACTGACGACGTATCGCAACCGTGCGCCAATGGGGCCAAACCGACGCAATGGGAGGTGCAAGTCCGAAACCCACATGCGCACCAAATATTCCAACGTAAATGCGACCACAGTGATGATTTCGATCCAAAGGAAGGTCGCGCCCCAACGATCTTGAAGACCGTCGACGGTCTCGAGTGTCACGGCCGCAACATTGATCAGGATCAGGAGCATCATCGACCAGTCGAAAAACTGGCTGAAATAGTCGTCCGCGTGACCCGACTCGAGAATGCGGTAGGCATTCTCCTTAAAGGTTAGGTCGGATCGCGTACTCATGGCCTTGGCCTAGGCTGCCTCAATAGCTTGTTCGACCGCCTTCAGGGCATCTCCGATGGCGTCAGCGTTCGGCCCGCCCGCTTGGGCCATATCGGGGCGGCCACCGCCGCCCTTCCCGCCGAGCGCCGCAGCACCCTCCTTTACTAAGGTGACCGCGTCCAACCGACCGACCAAATCTTTGGTGACCGCGACCACCAGGGCGGCCTTGCCGTCGCCTGCCGTGGCGATCGCCACGACCCCTGAGCCAAGGGCTTTTTTTGCATCGTCGGCCATGGCACGCAGATCCTTGGCCGGCACCCCGTCCAAGGCGCGTGCCGAGAACTTAATACCGTTCACCTCCTGGACCTCAGGGCCCCCTTGGCGCCCGCCGGCCGCCATCGCGCGACGCGTTTCGGCTAGCTCTTTCTCAAGACGCTTCCGCTCCTCAAGTAGTCCGCTCAAACGGTCCGACAGTTCGGCCGGCGCGACCTTGATCAGGGTTGCCGCATCACGAATTGCGCGCTCCTGTTCCTGGACGTAGCGCAGCGCGCCACTTCCGGTGACCGCCTCGATGCGCCGGACGCCGGCAGCGACAGCTCCCTCCGTAACAACTTTGAAAAATCCGATATCGCCAGTCCGCGCCACGTGGGTGCCGCCGCAAAGCTCTACCGAATAGGGATGGCCGTCCTCCCGAGGCGCGCCCATAGAAACCACCCGAACCTCATCGCCGTACTTTTCGCCAAAAAGTGCAAGTGCACCCTGTTCGACAGCCTCCTCCGGACTGGCAAGAACAGTGCGGACGTCGCTGTTGCCCCGCACCTCCCCATTTACCAACGCTTCGACCTGCGCGATCTCATCAGCGGAAATTGCCTTGGGATGACTGATGTCGAACCGCAGCCTTTCGGGCGCGACGAGCGATCCCTTCTGGGTCACGTGTTCGCCGAGCACCTTGCGCAGCGCCGCATGCAACAAATGTGTGGCAGAGTGATTCGCCCGCAATGCGTCGCGCCTATCGGCGTTGACCCGCATTTCGAGGACGTCGCCGACCTTGATCGAGCCGCGCTGCACAGTGCCCAGGTGAACATGTAGATCACCAACCATCTTGCGGGTATCGCGCACCGCGGTCTCCACGCCCTCGGCACCGATAAAGATACCGGTATCCCCAACTTGGCCACCCGATTCACCATAGAAAGGCGTCTGGTTCATGACGACCGCAACCTCGTTGCCCTCGTGGGCGGCATCAATCTCCGCGGCCTCGACGACGAGCGCTTCAATGCGTCCCTCCGCGATCTCGGTACCGTAACCAAGGAACTCGGTCGCGCCGACACGCTCCCGAATTTCGAACCACACCTGGTCGGTGGCCTGTTCACCCGAGCCCGCCCAGGCGGCGCGCGCATCCGCACGTTGTTTTTCCATCGATCGATTGAACGCATCGACATCGACGCCACGTCCCTGGGCGCGCAAGGCGTCCTGAGTCAGATCGAGTGGAAACCCGTAGGTATCGTACAAACGAAAGGCGACCTCGCCGGGCAAGGCCGCCTTGTCCGGCAATGCAGCGACTTCCTCCTCCAAGAGCCGTAGCCCCCGTTCGAGGGTCCGTCGAAACCGGCTTTCTTCGAGCTTAAGCGTTTCGGTTATGAGCGCCTCGGCCCGTACCAGTTCGGGATAGTGCTGTCCCATCTCGCGCACCAAAGCCGGCACGAGGCGCCACATCAAGGGTTCGGAAACCCCCATGAGGTGCGCATGGCGCATGGCGCGACGCATGATCCGGCGCAAGACGTACCCCCGCCCCTCGTTCGACGGCATCACCCCGTCGGCCATAAGAAAACTTACCGAGCGCAAGTGATCGGCCACCACACGATGAGATACCGCATGGGGCCCGCCGATCTCCGCCCCGCTCGCCTCGGCCGACGCCGCGATCAGGTTGCGCATCAAATCAATGTCGTAATTGTCGTGGTGGCCCTGCAGGACCGCCGCCAGCCGTTCGAGCCCCATACCCGTATCGATCGAGGGTTTGGGTAGGTCGACCTTCTCGCCACTCGGCATTTCCTCGAACTGCATGAAGACCAAGTTCCAGATCTCGATGAACCGGTCGCCATCCTCGTCGGGGCTGCCGGGTGGACCACCGGGAATTCCTTCCCCATGGTCGAAGAATATCTCCGAGCACGGGCCGCACGGGCCGGTATCCCCCATCCGCCAATAGTTTGCGTCGGTCGGAATGCGGATAATTCGATCATCCGGCAGGCCGGCGATTTTCTTCCACAATGCGGCCGCCTCTTCGTCTTCGTGAAACACCGTGACCAGGAGGCGCTTTGCGTCGAGACCGTACTCTTTGGTGATGAGGGTCCAGGCCAACTCGATCGCTTGATCCTTGAAATAGTCCCCGAACGAGAAGTTCCCCAGCATCTCGAAAAACGTGTGGTGCCGCGCGGTATACCCGACATTATCAAGATCATTATGCTTGCCGCCGGCTCGGACACATTTCTGGCTCGTGACGGCTCGGCTATAGGGCCGGGATTCAACGCCGGTGAAGACGTTCTTGAACTGCACCATCCCTGCGTTGGTGAAAAGCAACGTGGGGTCGTTGTGGGGAACAAGGGGGCTGGACGACACCGGCTCGTGGCCGTTGCGCGCAAAATAGTCCAGGAAAGTCGTGCGAATGTCGTTGACGCCGGTCATACCCTACCCGTTCCGGACCGGAGACCGGCCCTACCCTTGAGTTCTTATCGTACCACGCAGGAACCGGTGCTTTTAGCCCTCCGTATCGGGCAAAGTCCAGGGAGATGGCATTCTCTGTACGACCCGAAAAAAGAGAACGCGCGGGCATCACTACCCGCGCGTTCCTACTGAGAGAGTCAGTCTCGGGCGCGCCCGCTAGGCCTCGAGCGCGGTGTCTTCTGTATCGGCGGCATCTGTAATCTCGCCCGTTTCGGGGTTGATTTCATCGCCGACTACGAGGCCAGCATTGCTTCGAATTGCCGATTCGATCGTTGCCGATATCTCAGGATTGCTGCGCAGGAACTGCTTGGCGTTTTCCCGGCCCTGGCCAATGCGCTGATCCTGATAGGAAAACCAAGAACCCGATTTCTCGACGACACCGGCTTTCACGCCAAGATCGAGGATTTCGCCCATCTTGGAGATCCCTTCGCCGTACATGATGTCGAACTCCACCACCTTGAACGGCGGCGCGACCTTGTTCTTGACGACCTTCACCCGGGTTTGCGAGCCCACGACCTCGTCTTTGTCTTTAATGGCGCCAATCCGGCGGATATCGAGCCGAACGGAGGCATAGAACTTTAGGGCATTGCCCCCAGAGGTCGTTTCCGGGTTCCCGAACATCACGCCGATTTTCATCCGAATCTGGTTGATGAAAATCACCATGCAGTTCGACCGCGCGATCGAGGCGGTCAGCTTGCGCAGCGCTTGGCTCATCAAGCGGGCCTGAAGGCCGACATGGGTGTCCCCCATTTCGCCTTCGAGTTCCGCCCGCGGCACCAGCGCGGCCACAGAGTCGATAACCAGAACGTCGACCGCACCGGATCGCACCAGCGTGTCGGCAATTTCTAGGGCTTGTTCGCCGGTATCGGGCTGCGAGATCAGCAGTTCCTCGACATCGACACCAAGCTTGCGCGCATACGACGGATCGAGTGCATGCTCGGCATCGACGAACGCCGCGACCCCGCCCAACTTCTGCGCCTCGGCAACGGTGTGCAGCGCCAGCGTGGTCTTGCCCGAACTCTCCGGGCCGAAAATCTCGACGATCCGACCCTTCGGCAAACCACCGATTCCCAGGGCAATATCGAGCCCAAGCGAGCCCGTCGAAATACCTTCGACCTCGATCACCTCTTCGGTGCCGAGCTTCATGACAGAACCCTTGCCGAACGCCCGTTCGATTTGGCCCAGAGCGGCGTCCAGCGCCTTTTTTCTATCCATCGAGTCCTTTCCCACGACCCGCAAACCTACGTCCGACATCGGATACTCCTTCTTATTTCACAGCGCCTTCAGGTTTCCTAGCCCCGCTCCGGCACGCCGCTGAGCAAGCTTGGCAGCAAATGTACATGCTTTGTTCTCATCGTCAATGTTTTTGTTTTGTTCCACTTTTCGCGCGGCAGGTCGCCGTGCGGGCAACGCCCCTATGGAGAGGCGAGCACGGAAACTTCAGGAGGGTTAGGGCCCGACGGCGGCAGCCTCGCGGACCCCCGCAATCATCGACGAGCGCATGAGAAAGGCTTTCGCCTTCTCGGGATCGGCAGCCGTCTCCTGCAGGTCAGCTAGAATCGCTTGACGCTCATCCCGGTCGCGCACCTGCATCCGTCGGTGGTTCTTGTCGGCGTGTTCGTTGACATATTTCGTGGCCACCGGGCGACGCTGGCGATCGTAGAGATCCAGCAACTCGACCGAACCACCGTGCCATATCTGTTTGAGTTTGTCGGCGAGGTTGACCGCGTCGTGAATGCCGCAGTTCATGCCCATCCCGCCGTTGGGGCTGTTGAGGTGGGCGGCATCTCCCGCCAAGGCGACCCGGCCTACCGAAAACCGTTCGGTCACGCGCTGGTGGACACGGTACATGCCACGGGCTTGAACGTCGTAAGCGTCTTCCCGCGGGACAATCGCATTGAAATGTTCTTGCAGCGCTTCGTCGGTTAACGAGTCTTCCGGTGGACGGCCGGGTCTAGGGCGAATGCCCGAGCGCCACTTGCCAGGCACCCGCAACAGACTGAAGCTTCCCTCGTCGCTCCACACATAGTTTACGTCCGAAAGATCCTCGTGGTGATCCTCGAACGGAAAGTCACCGATGGTCGCGACCAAGAGAAGCGTTTCGTAAGTCTTTCCGGTGAATTCGAGCCCAAGTGTCTTGCGGACAATACTATGCGCTCCGTCCGCGCCAACGAGGTATCGGCCGGTCAACTCCGTGTAACCGTCACCCCTATCGACGGTCACCGACACACCGGTCTCATCGTGGCCGATTGACGAAACCGTGGCGCCGAAACGCACAGATGAAGGGTCGATCTCCAGCAGGCGTTCGGTCAGGAACCGTACCGCGTGGACTTGCTCGCATTGGAGGCGGTAGGGGTGCCGGGTTTCACCGCGGAGGATGCCTAGATCGAATACCGCGCGTTCCCCGGTCTCCTTGATACGCTGTTGCCACGTTGGCGCCTGATGCCCATGCGCAATCAGGTGATCGGCGACCCCTAGATCGTCCATAAAATCCAACGATGGCGGGTGCCAGGTCGTGGCGCGCAGATCGACCGGCACGTCGGGTTCGCGCTCAAGGACGGTAACGGGAATGCCCGCTAGGGCGAGACTGTAGGCGCAGGTCAGGCCGACCGGCCCAGCGCCCACGATGAGGATTCGGTCGTCGATTTTGGTCATGACCGCAGGCATAGCCCGAGAGCACGGGCGTGCCAACCACTAGCCATACGTTGGGCACCCAACCCACTGTTATTTATGGGATATTCTCAGAATATTCCGCTTTTGTTCCGCAACGATATGCATTTCGGGGTGCACCTATGCGCCAGTGCAGAGGGGTTAACGGAACCGTTTGCCCGCCCCCTCTTCCGGGACTAGGCGCCGACCGCTTCGGCCCCCACCTCTTCGGTGAACTTCCGCCGCGTCGCCTCGCCTTTGATTTTCATCACGTACCCGATAACCTCGGCGACCGCTTTGTAGTGATCGGCTTGCACTTCTTGATCGATTTCAACGGTAGCGTAGATCGCGCGGGCGAGTGGCGGGTTCTCGACGATCGGGATATCGAGATCTTCGGCTGCCTCACGAATGCGAAGCGCGACATCGTCGACACCTTTTGCGACCAGCTTGGGCGCGGCCATTGTTGCCGCTTCGTATTGGAGTGCGACTGCATAGTGGGTCGGGTTCGTGATGATCACGTCGGCCTGAGGCACAGCGGCCATCATGCGCTGGCGTGCCCTTTCGGCGCGAAGCGCACGGATGCGCGCCTTGACCTGCGGATCGCCTTCGGTGTTCTTATTTTCGTCTTTGATGTCCTGCTTGGACATTTTGAGACCCTTTTTATGTTCGTATTTTTGGTACCAAAAATCGGCCAAGCCCACGAACAGCATGATCACGACGATCGGGATCAGCATGCGCACAGCTTCGGTTCGAATGACGTTGAAGAGTTCGCGTGGCTCAACAGTCATCATCTGCGATAGAATCGTCTGCTCCGGCAAAATGAGCGTGAGAATGACACCACCCAAAATCGCAAACTTCAGAATGCTCTTAACAAGCTCGACAACCGATTTTGGCGAAAACATCCGCTTTGCGCCGGTAATAGGCGATATCTTGTTCAGCTTCGGCTTGGTCTGCTCCCAAGAAAATACGAGGCCATGTTGCAGTAGGTTCGACGCAACCGCCGCAACGACGACCAAGGAAATCGGCGGCGCTAAAAGGATGATTAGTTTGAAGCCGATCTGCGCACTCATATCGCGCAGGTGACCGAGGTCGGTCGGAATTGCATGAGGCGACTCAAGGAACGGTAGAATGATCTGCCCCAACCCGCTCATCACGCCGGCACCGAAAATAAGCACCAGCGCCGTGACCGAGAACAGAATGAAAAAGTGATTCAGTTCTTGGGACTTAGCGACCTGCCCTTTCTTGTGGGCCTCGTCGAGCCGTTTGGGAGTCGGCTCTTCTGTTTTTTGTGACTTGTCCTGATCTTCTGCCATCTAGCGATCCGCCAACAGTTCGACAAAGCGGACCTCGAAATGATCGAGGAACCAGATCATGGTGGGCGCCAACACCAGACCGAAGATGATCAGCGCCAGGAAAATCTGCAGCGGGATCGCAATGAAGAATATCTGAATTTGCGGCAGCAACCGCGCCAGAATGCCAAGGCCGATATAGAAGACAAGGCCGTACACGATGAACGGCGCAGCAATTTGAATACCTATCCGAAAAGAACTTGAGACGTACCGGACCGCAAGCGCCGCGAAATCGCCGACTGGCGGTAATTGGCCCGGCGTGAAAAGGACATATGAGTCCGCAAGCGCCCGAATCATCATCATATGAAGGCCGGTCGCGAAGATCAGGACTAGTCCTAAGAGTGTCAGAAAGGTCGCGATGAGGGCGCCCTGGGTGCCTTGCGTCGGGTCGACGAAGAGCGCGAACCCTAAGCTCGACTGAAAGGCAATAACCGTTCCCGCAACGTGAAGCGCGCTCATCATCAAACGCGCGGCCGCGCCGATGAGGATGCCGACGACAAGCTCGCCGAGGATCAACATAAGAAGTTCAAGTGGCGTCGCTGGAAGGATCGGCAACGTCCCGATCACCAAAGGTGAGATGGCAACCGTCAATACCGCCGCGGCCGCAAGTCGAACCTGGACCGAAACATACGCTTCGCCAATGCCCGGCATCAGCATCAGCGCCGCCGCAAGGCGGACGAAAACGAGGAAAATCGCGAATACGTCGAGCGGAAGCAGTTCGGCCAGCATGAAACGCGCCGGTCCCTATGCGCCGTTGATGATCATTTGGGAGATTCGCTCCATAAAACCGGTGACCTGACGAATCATGAACGGCAGCAACACCAGCAGCGAGAGGAAGGTCACCAGGATTTTCGGGACAAACGTGAGGGTCATTTCCTGAATCTGGGTCAACGCCTGAAAAAGCGCGATAACCAGACCCACGCCAAGGCTGATCAACATCAGCGGTCCAACCGTGAACAAGAGGACCGTGATCCCGTCGCGGGACAAATCCAGAAAATCACCGATCGTCATGGCTTAGACCGGCATCCGGATGATGTTCTGATAGGCCTGAATGATGCGATCCCGGACGGCGATCGCCGTCTCCAACGTCACTTCGGCGTTGGTAACAGCCGTAACGACGTCGACGATGTCGGTGCTCTTGTTAAGCGATTTGGTCGCCTGCACTTCCGAAGTGTTGGTCCGATCAATGCCGTCCACGGCAACTTGGCGCATCAACTCGGAAAAACTCTGTCCATTCACCTTCGGTGTGCCGACGCCGTGCGGTTGAAAGGCCTGGTTCTTGACCGCACCAGCGGCCGGAAACGCAACGTTCAGAATGGGCGCTGTGGCCATATCGCAATCCTCCTAGGAAAACGTATTAGTTGTTGAGAATGCCGATGGTGCGCATGAGCATCGAGCGCGCCGTCTCGAGCGCGTTGACGTTCGCCTCGTAGCTGCGCTGCGCTTCGCGCATATCCATTGCTTCGATCAGTGTGTTGACATTCGGCTTGAGCACATACCCGTCGTTGTCCGCACCGGGATGGCCAGGATCGTAGACTTTGCTGAAATCCGACCGATCGAAGCCCACCTTCTTGATCTTGACCAAATCGACGTTCTGCTCGCGATCGAGAAGGCTTTTGAAACTCACTGTCTTGCGCCGATAGGGGTCGAGCCCCGGCGCCTGCGGCAACGAGTCGGCGTTGGCCATGTTCTCCGCGATAACACGCATGCGTTCGCTCTGTGCGCGCAGGCCCGACGCCGACACCATGATCGACTTAATGAGTTGGGTTTCGTTCGGCATGATCTAGTCCTTCGTTACGCTAGGCGCCGCGACCCAACGCCGTGCGCAGCATGCCGACGTGTTTGCGGTAAAGCCGGGTCATCAGTTCGTAGTCGACCTGAGTCGAGGAGACGAGCATCGCTTGCTCCTCCAGCACTACGCCGTTGCCCGACGGTTCGGACGTGAACTTCTTGTTCTCTTTGTCCCGATACTCACCGCGTTGGGAGTTGGGATCGGGGATATGAGACGGACTAGACACGCTCATCTTCAACTTTCGGTCGTGCTCTCGCGCAAGGTCAGCGAAATCGAGCGGCGCTAAGTCGTGGGCGACGTAGTCTGGCGTATCGGCATTCGCGATGTTCTGCGACAAGACTTTCTGGCGTTGGTTCAGCCAGTCCATCTGGGTCGTAATCATCTTAAGAACGGGAATTTTGTTGAGATCCATGGCACTTCCGCAGTTGCGGCTGATTGCTGACGTGCCTGAATTCTCGGTGGTCTGCGTTAAGGAAAGGTAAAGTTTGCCGCCCTGCGGTTTATGCCCGGCAACAATTGCCTGAACCGCGCAAAATTAAGGTGGCGTTAACCATATGCGCCCATAATCCGCGAAGCTTTGGCGGACTAAGAAACCCCTTTCGATGACCAAACCCCCTACCCCCGAACCCAAGACGCCAAGAGATGTGGCAGTCGCCGTTCAGGGCGATAGCCAGCCAACCGGCGAACTGGGGCGTGTGGTGGCATCGGGGCACGGAGAGATCGCCCGCCAGATCATTGAGATCGCGGCCCAACACGGGATCGAGATTCGGAAGGACGCCGATCTCGCCGAGGTGCTGGCCGTTCTGGAAACCGACAGCCCGATACCGCCCGAGGTTATGGCCGTTGTCGCCGAACTCCTCGGGTACGTGTATCGCGCAAACAACGAAGCAATGGCGGACGAATGATGAAAAATCCAATTCAAGACCCCAACGCTGAAATCGAAGACATCGAGCGCCTCGTCGGCGAGGCCCTCGAACGCGCTGGTGACGGCACTGCCGTAACCCTCAGCGATCTGGACGATCGCGCCAACCGCTTGTGCGAGTGCTTGTTGGCGCTTCCCGCGCTGGAGGCCCGACCTTATGCAGCCCGACTAGAAAGCCTGATCGACCGCATGAACGCGCTGGAAGATGCGATGGCCGCGAACTTCAACGCCCTTTCCTCCGGGGTCGGTCCGTTCGGGCCGGTCCTTCAGGCCAATAGATAAGACCGGTCGCGCGGTATGGATCTCGATCAAATCATGCGCGGGTTGCTCGCCCTTGTCTTTGTACTTGGGCTGATTGGCGGCATCACGCTCCTAGCAAAGCGCTTCGGCTTTACACCGCGTGCCACGCTGCCCAAACGCACCGGTCGTGGCGGTTCGAAAACTGCGAATAGCCGGCGGTTGGCGATCGTCGAGGTCCTTCCTGTCGATGCGAAACGGCGTCTGATTTTGCTTCGGCACGACGACAAAGAACATCTTGTGATGCTGGGCGCGGACCGCGAGCTGCTGATCGAGTCAGGTGCAACCGCGCCCGACCTCTCCGACCCGCTTTCCGACGACGATCTCCAAAACGTCCGCAGCCTGCGAGGTAACGGCCCGGGAGGCCAAAGTTAATGTTCACACGCTCCGGAATCCTGCGCCTTGCTCTTGCTGCAACAGCAGCTCTGATCGCCCTCACTTCGACGGCAGCCGCGCAGGAATTCTCGTTCGATCTCGGACCCGAGGCCGGCCCTCTGACCGGGCGAATTTTGCAGATCGTTGCGCTCGTCACGGTCATCGCACTGGCCCCGTCCCTTCTCGTGGTGATGACGTCTTTCACGCGAATCGTCGTGGTGCTATCTCTTTTGCGTAGCGCGATGGGCGTACAGCAGACCCCCCCCAATGTGGTCATTATCGGCCTCGCCCTGTTCCTCACAAGTTACGTGATGGCGCCGACGTTCGAGTCGGCCTACCAAGAAGGCATTCTTCCGCTTATCAACGATGAGATTGGCGAGACCGAAGCGTTCGAACGTATTTCCGTTCCCGTCCATGCGTTCATGTTGGGTCAGGTGCGGGAGAAAGATCTCGGTCTCTTCCTCGATCTAACCGGCTCCGAACTTCCTGAAGAACCCTCGACCACGCCCTTCCGGGCGCTCATCCCGGCCTTCTTGATCAGCGAACTTCGACGGGCGTTCGAGATCGGTTTCCTTCTTTTCATTCCGTTCATCATCATCGACATGGTGGTTGCGTCGGTTCTGATGTCGATGGGCATGATGATGCTCCCCCCCATCTTGATCTCGCTACCCTTCAAGCTGGTGTTCTTCGTACTGGTCGACGGCTGGAATCTCGTCACCAACAGCTTGGTGCTGAGTTTCGGCTAACGAGCGGCTGCGATCTCCAGCAACATCGCGGTCAGCGCCTCAGGAGCGCCGATCATTGCGTCGTGGCCGGCTTCAATCTCGCAGTACTCCCAATCGAGCGACGAACGCGCCCGCTCAGCCGACAAGCTGATCGGACGTTCCGTCGGAAGCGTGCACCTGATGAAGGTCTTCGGTATCCGATCGTAGCCGTTCCCGCACCGCCTGACCGGGTCACACCAGCTCTTGAAGGGATGCGGCACCAAGCGGCGTTCGAGCCAGGCCAGGTCTTTGGGGTCGGTGATACCAAGGAAGTCGTATGCCGGGGGCATCCAACCGGTTTCGCCCGCAACGCGTCGCCAGCGCTCTTGTATTTCGGGCGCCACCGTATCCATCCCCGCTTCACCTTCGTTTGGCACAGCACCATCAAGACAAACCACCTTGCGAAGGCGCCCCGCGGAACGATCGCAGATCCCCGGCAATAAGAGGCCGGCGTAGCTATGCCCGACGAGAATGACGTCCGTCAGCTCCTCGGTATCGAGCACCCTGACGATGTCCTCGGTATGCGTATCAAGGCCGATATCACAGCGCGCCAAATGGACACGCTCGCCTAGGCCGGTGAGCGTGGGGGTAAGGACGTTATGCCCAGCCAGTCGCAGTCGATGCTTTACCCGCACCCAACACCAGCCGCCATGCCAGGCGCCGTGAACAAGAACGAACGTCGTCATAGGCATTGATGTCGTCAGCGCACCGGTCCTAGTTGATTGCGCCGACGCCATCCTGTTGGAGGTCGCTACGATAGCGCTCCATAAAGGAGTCCAGCGTGTCGATTTGAGCGATCCGGCTTGCAACTTCACGGAATCCGATGGATGCGCGATCCGGATTGGATGTGAGAACTTCGAACCCGGTGGCATCTTCGGTGGCGGCCATCAGCGAACCATAGCGGGCACGGACGCTATCGATCGCCGCCTTGTCGTTAGCCAATGCATAGGCGACCGTCATTTGCATTACCTGGTTGCGCTCCTGCCTCGAGAGCGCACTGTCGCTTTGATGGCGATTGCCCAGCACGGTCTCGAAGCCCTCCGCCGCGCGTGGCCAGTCGCTGGTACTCCAGTAGATATCCGCCTTTAGCGCGTTGGCTTCATCCGTTTCGTCGCGCGCGATCAACCTTTGCGCATCTTCGAACCGCTGCAGCTCGACCAGTGCGCGGGTTTGGAGATACCGCCGCTCTCGCAGGAGCGAACCCGGAATGGCGCGAAACCGGCTCTTGTCGAGCGCTTCGAGCGCCTTCTCCGGTTGCCGGTCGAGTAAATAGATCGCCGCAAGCTTGGCGGCGACGCGCGCTTTTTCGGCGCCCCTCAAGCGGAAGTTTACTTGGAAGTCGATGAGTTCTGCGGCACGCCCCAGCAGGTCAACCGAAACCAAACGGTCGGCAAGGTTGCGAACCATTTGGTCGCCGTCCGAGCCCACCGGCGTCAGTTCACGAAAATCGAAATAAAGACCAAGTGCCGCGACCGGTCCCATCTGTTCGGAATCACCATCCAAGTAGAGTCGGCGATAGACCGCCTCCATTTCGTCGCCGGCTTCGCGCGACTCCGGGGTTCCCTCGAACGTATTGGCGATTGCGCGGAGCGTTTCGAGCCCAGCCCGATAGTTCCCCGACTCCAAGTGCATGTCCTTTAGCTGCTGGAGAAGTTCCAGCTCAAAGCGACCACCACGCCAGACGTGCTCAAGCCGTTGCAGGCGATTGATCGCTTGCTCTTGATCGATCTCACCCTCGGACAACAGATAGTTGGTTCGAACGATATCCGCCTCGGCCCAGATAGGTCGTACGCGCTCGCCGACTACTTCCTCGAGCATCGCCAATCCGCCTTCCGGGTCTCCGCTGGCGATTCGAGCTTCGCCCACCACCAATTTTGCTTCACTGATCAGTGACGGGGTTGCCCCGGGATGCTGTTCGATCCCGGTCAGCTCTGCTTCTACCGTGTCTATATCTTCGCTCTTTAGTGCTGCACGGGCTGCGAGCACTTTGAACTTGGCCTGCTGCTTCGCGGGCACCGCCGGAATAGCAAACGCGCCGATAGCGAATTCCTGTTGAGCGGCGCTCCAATCGCCGCGTTCGGCAAATACCGCGCCACGCCACAACGACACCCCAGGATCTGCGCTGAACGCGGGATCAAGCAAGTCTTCCGCGGCCTCATCGGTGCGTCCCATCAGGAAGCGCGACGCACCGCGCACCGCCCGGTAGGTCAGGTCTTGTTCGATCGTGGGGTTTTCTTCCGCCAGGACGCGCAGCACCCCGATCGCCTCGGGCGCCAGGCCATGCGCAAAATAGAATCGCGCCAAGTCCCACTGCGCCTCGGCGCGACGTGAGTCCGGCGCATTGGAAAGTGCGAGATTCAGTGCCCCGATCTGCTCGCGGTATTCGTCTTCTTCGCCGCGCCGCCAGGCGTGGTAATCCAGCAGCGAATCGATACCTGCCAAGGCGGCGTTTTCGCCCTCTTCATCGTGAACACCGCCACTCTCGTCTGCGGCGTGATCTTCGGTGTCGTCGTCATGACCTTCAGCCGCTGCCTCGCCGCTATCGCCGTCAGTTGCTGGCGAAGCAGCCGCAATCGACGGCTCTTGGAGACCGTCCTGCGACAAGAAGAGGCCCTCAGGCGCCGTCACCTCGACGAGAGATGGCGTCGCGGTAACGGTCACAACATCCGACCAGCGCTCGACCGCTACGCCTTGAGCCGTCGCAAGGACCCGGAATTGCGCAAAAGCACGTTCGGCAACGACACCGGATGCCGCCCGTAAACTTGGTACGACGGTAATGGCATCCCCGACTTCGGGATCGCCCACCTCAATGAGATGACCGACATCAGACATCGGCAGCGCGACGCGCGCCTGACCGGTAGGACCGGCCTCACGCCGGACCGGCACGGGATGCGCCGGTGGCGTCGGCGAGAGCCCAAAATCAAGCCGCCACGTCCCACCGACCCGAGACACACCCGAGAGAAAGAGATCCGGTCGCAGCCTCATTCTTAGGGCGGCAGCCCCCTCTGCATCTACGGCGGCGACAAGAAAGATCGACTCAGACAAGCTTTGCGGGACCGGCTGCAGATCGAGTGCAACTTTTTGATCGAATACCGCCCAGACAAATCCAGCCCTTTCGAAAAAGGCCGCCGCGACCGGCGCCGCCGACTCGAAACGTGCTGAGATCGCGCCTTCCTCGTCTAAGAACGAGACCTGCAGGGTCCCACCTTGTTGCGGGTCCGCGCGTCCGGCACCGGCGCTGCCGGTTGCCGATGCCTCGCGAGTGGGCGCGGGTGCCGGCGATGTCGTCACTGGGGTCACCGGGGCCGCAGGAACCTTCGGCGGCTTGCTTTCGGTCTTCGCCGGCGCAGGTCGCGCAGAGGCGACACGAGATGGCGCACCGCCAAGAATATCGACGACGACCGAGCGACCGTTGCGGAAATGGCGCACACGGCTCGCCTCATCGACGTCAATCGCAACCACAGCGCCACGGTCGCCAACCCGTCCCGTGACCGACGCGATCCGTGGCAACTCGCCCGCCGACAACTTGCGGGAAAAACCGAAATTGGCTTGCCGGTCGAACTGCACCGATACGGTACCGCCCGACTTGTTCACGTCATACGCGACGTCGGTAGGCCAGTCGAAGACCACCCGTGTGTAGGTATCGTGGACGCCCGCCCGGACGCGAATGGATGATGCATCGCTTGGAGGTACCGACGGCGCCACCTGACGTGGCGGCGCCTGGCGCGCGGGCGGCGGTGAGGCCGCTTGGCGGGGCGGTGGCGCGGCTGCGGCACGCGGTGGAGCGGTACTTGTCGCAGCCGGCGTTACGATATCGAAAATAACCGAAGCGCCGTTGACGGTTGTCTTGATCTGAAAAGCGGCGCTCATCAATAGGGTTACGGAACGTCCGTCCCCTTCGACCCGGGCGTCGAGAACGATATCACCCAGCGTGTTGGTTATCGGTGACAGGTCCGCCGTCAACGACCGTTCGAACTCAATGACAAGTAGATCGCCCCCAGCCTGCGCTTGGTAGGCCACAGGCGCCGGCCAGTCGAAAACGATCCGAGAGAAAGTCGGGCCTTGGAAGGCGCGCGCAAGAACCGTCTCCTGCGCCTGTCCCGTCGACGGTGCCATTGCCGCAGCCACGCCCAGAGCTAGGACGAAGACCTGAAGAAGCCCCGCTACCAACCGCATTGAGGAAGATTTCTTTGTTTGCGCGGTCGCCACGCGTCCCGACCGATTGCCGACAATAACTCGATCAACAATATCAATAGTTTGTGGCGCTTAGAAGCGATACCACCACAACAGGGGTCAACGGCTCAGCCGCCCTGCTCGCCCTCTTCACCGCGGGGAAGGGCCGCTGCGGCATCGTTTTCGCCTGTTTCCAGCCGTTCCGGTAGCTGTCTCCGGGTCCGAATCTCGATTGTCACCGTGGTCGCACGCTGCGGGTTCATCGCCGCCAACACCGGCGCGAGCCGGCGTTCGTTCATCAACTCGGCAACATCGAGCAGAATATCGAGGTCGAGTTCGTTGAATATCCGCGCCGCCTCCTTCGGCTTCATCGTCTCATAAACCCGTACCAGGCTACGTAGCTTCCGCTCTTCCTGGGCATCGTGCTGTTGAATCAGCGATTGGATAGACGCTTCGATCTCGCGCAACTCGGCAATCTGGTCTTCGATCCGCTGCTCGGCGGCTTCGAGAAGATTCTCGCGGATATCCAATTCACGCGCGCGCTGCTCTAGTTGTTCCCGTCGCGCGGCGAGATCCTGCAATAGCGCAACCTCAGCCTCGGTAAATATCTGCCCCCCGGCCTGGTCCTCGGGACGAGCGGGCCCCTCACCAGTCCCAAGCAAAGCCTCATCGTCCGCCGACTCACTGCCCGCCTCCGCGGCCGGCGCCTCTTCGACCGTCTCCTCGTCGGCATCGCCAAAGGGATCTTCCTCCGCGGCCGAAGGTTCCGCAGCTTCAGCGACCGGCACAGCTATGCCGATGATCCTCTCCGCTTCGTTCCACAATCCACCGACCTTCGCCCCGAAGGCGACGAAGGCAACGACGATGAGAACTGGAAGAAGGCGAAGACGTTTCATCATGAGTACTAACGCGCCTGCTGCAGCGCGGCCATCAGTTCGCGCTCGCTTTCGCTTGCCGTCCGAACAAGCTCTTTCGACACAACGCCGTTCCTGCGTTTCTTGGTCGCACTTTTTTCCGGCTGCGGCTTTGCACCCTCGTCCAGCGCAATATCCAAACGCTCCGCAAGAGACTGGGCGGCTCGGGTGACGTAGACGAGGTCGCCTTTCAAGGCCCGGGCCTCGTCGATCCGTTCCCCAAGCGCATTGGATAGCTCGCTTCCGGTCGACTTGATTGACAGCAAGCCCGCCTGGGCACGTTCGGTGGCTGAGGTAAATTCGGCCATCAACTTTTTCATGGTCGTATTGGATTTGCGCACCTCGTTGAGGCGGGCATAAAGCACCACACAGTACCCGATGGTAATCAGAAGGAGCGCTGCAACGGCGCCATCAAGAAGAACCGGAAGTTCCATCAGTCCTTATCCTCGTTTCTAATCTGATCGGTGACCCGAATTGCCATCGTCGATCCGACACGTCCCATGCGCCCGGCCAAAAGCGAAACGCCACCGCAACGCAGCTCAACTTCAGAGTCTTGGGTGCTGTTGAACATCACGGTGTCACCCACCTCCAGTTCCATGACCTTGCCCAATTTCATAACTTTCTCATCGAGGACGGCCTCGATTTGGACCTGGGTGTACCAAAGTTCGGTGGCCAAATGGCCTTCCCAAATCGAATCACGACCGAACTTCTCACCCATGAACATCTGCAATAGAAGCTCGCGGACGGGTTCAAGCGTGGCATAGGGCAAGAGGAGTTCGATGCGACCGCCACGATCCTCCATATCGACCCGAAGCCGAATAAGGATGGCGGCATTCGCGGGTCGGGCGATCGTCGCAAAGCGAGGATTCGTTTCCAACCGGTCGTAGACGAAATTGACCGGGCTCAGGGGCTCGAAAGCGCCGCTAAGATCTTTGAGAACGACTTCAACCATCTTTTCGACGAGGGAGCGCTCGATCGTTGTATAGGGCCGCCCCTCGATACGCATCGCCGCCGTTCCGCGGCGCCCACCGAGCAGAACATCGACAATCGAGTAGATCAGCGACGAATCAACCGTCAGCAATCCGTAGTTGTCCCATTCCTCTGCACGAAAAACGCCCAGGATCGCGGGCAACGGGATCGAGTTCAGGTAATCGCCAAAGCGGATCGAGGTGATGTTATCGAGCGAGACTTCCACATTGTCGGACGTGAAGTTCCGCAATGACGTCGTCATCATCCGAACAAGACGGTCGAAGACGACCTCAAGCATCGGCAGGCGTTCGTAGGACACCAGTGCCGAGTTGACGATCGCCCGAATACCTGTGCGTTCGGCATCGTCTCCAAATCCGGATTCGAATCCTAGGAGACTGTCAATTTCGTCCTGATTGAGCACACGGCCGGAGGCATCGTCGTCGCCCGCCAGTTCGTCCCATTCTGCCGCTACACTGGCGTCAGCATCATCCCCCGGCGCCTCTTCTTCCTGAAGCGCTTTTTCCCACTCGGCTGCAACGTCGTCGTCGCCTGCGGGGGTTTCAGTATCTGTATCGGCCATTTCGTCCTTGCCGTCTATTGAACGAGCAATTCACTGAACAAAACGTCGCTGACTTGTACCGGCTCGACGGCACGGTTGATTCGCGAGAGCATTTCCTGTTTCAGACGAAACAGGCCCGCAGAGCCGCTCAGGTCGTCGAGCCGCAATTCGCGCATATAAACTTGGAAGTTGTCCAAAACACGGGGCAACATCGAATCGAGCTGCGCACGATTTTCCGGCGTGTCGTTGGCGATTTCGAGCGAAACCGTCATCCTCAGAAACGCAGTCGTGCCGTCGGTAGTGTTTAGGTTGACCGTCATCTGGGGCAACTCATAGAAACCGACATGCCCGGCACCGCCGGCACCGCCGTGTTCGCCGTCCTCGCCATGCGACTCTTCAGTTGCAACTTCTTCGTCTTCGCCGCCCCCAAACGGACCGATGCCCATAACGACAGCGCCCGCAACGGCCAGGATGACGACAACCAACGGGACCCCAACGAAAAGAATGAGCTTGCGTTTGCCGCCCTTCTTTCGTTTGCCACCGCCTTCTTCGTCATCATCATCGCCTTCGTCGAGGGGAGCTTCGTCGAGGTCGTCGTCTTCGTCGGTGTCGCTCATTCGTTCGATTCCAATATCTCTATGTGAACGCTTTTCGCGACCGCCGTATCCAGTCCTGCGACATTAGGTCGATATCGTTAACAACTGGTGAAAGGCGACGGCGCGGTTGCCCGGACGATATCAGAAATTGCCGGCGCTCGCCCCACGAGGCGGCAACTTCCTCTCGGCAAGGGATGCCGAATCGGGCGTCCCTTGCCGACCTTGGCACCCTGCATGCTTCACCCAACCCATTGAAAATAAATGGGTTTCTGGACTGGCACAGCCGATGCACCTGTGATGGCGCCACAGGTGGGCGCCTTCAATCGTAAAGCGGATCTAAAACGGATCGGCTGGCAAGGGAAGAAGGGATATGGAAAACACCTCTTACATTGGCTTGTCGCGCCAAATCGCGCTGGGCCGCCAACTCGATATGGTCGCGAACAACGTCGCGAACATGAACTCTTCGGGGTTCAAAGGCGAACGCGCCATCTTCGAGGAATTTTTGGTCAAGACGACCAATCGCAAGAAGCTGTCTTACGTCCAAGACCGCGGCTTGTGGCGAGATACGCAGGAAGGCCCGATGCAACGAACGGGCAATCCGTATGACCTCGCCATCAAGGGCGAAGCCTATTTCGTTGTCGGAACGACCGACGGTCCGCGCTACACCCAAAACGGCCGCTTTCAACTCGACGCCGAGGGAACCCTGGTTACGCAGTCCGGGTTTCCGGTTCTTGACGAAAACGGCGATCCCGTCGTGATCGACCCACTCGACGGGGCCATCACCTTTTCCTCGGAAGGGTCGGTCATTGGCGACCTCGGCGAGATCGCCCGCCTCCAGTTGGTTGCCTTCGAGAACGAACAAGAACTGCTGAAGATTGGCGATAGCCTCTACAGCAGCCAGCAAAACCCGCAAGAACCCGAACGTGCACAAGTGCTCCAAGGCATGTTCGAAGGATCGAACGTCAAGGGTGTCGTCGAGATGACTCGCATGATGGATGTCGTGCGCGCCTACACCTCGACCGCCAACATGCTTCAGTCCAACCACGACCTACAGCGCCGCGCCGTCGAACGGCTTGGCGAAGTGGTTACCGCGTAACCTAGAAAGCTAGACAGAGGATAACGCCATGACGAGGTCATTAAGCATCGCCGCAACGGGCATGCTGGCACAGCAGCTCAACGTCGAGGTGATCTCCAATAACATCGCCAACTTGAACACGACGGGCTTTAAGCGCCAGCGTGCCGAGTTCCAGGACCTGATCTACCAAAACCAGACCCGGGTCGGCTCGACCTCGACCGACGGCGGCTCGATCGTTCCCGCCGGTATCCAGCTGGGTACTGGTGTAAATGCGGGCGCGGTCTATCGGATCACCGAACAAGGGTCGGTCGTTCAAACAGGAAACACCTACGACCTTGCCGTTCAAGGCAAAGGCTACTTTAGGATCGTCCAGCCCGATGGCCAGGAAACCTATACCCGGGCCGGCTCATTCCAATTGTCTCCGGCAGGCGAAGTCGTCACGCAAGACGGCTTCCAAGTTTCGCCGGGGGTCACCGTGCCGCCTGATGCTATCGGTGTCACCATCAACCAATCGGGCGAAGTGCTTGTCTCGATCGACGGCCAGGTCGACCCAACCAATGTCGGCCAGCTGGAATTGGTGACCTTCCCCAACGAGGCCGGCCTCGAGGCTATCGGCGACAATCTGTTCCAGGAAACGCCCGCATCCGGTGCCGCCACGGTGGGCACCCCCGGCACAAGCGGTGTCGGCACGGTGCTGCAAGGCTTCCTTGAGACAGCCAACGTCAATCCGGTTTCGGAAATCACCAACCTGATTACCGCCCAGCGGGCTTACGAAATGAACTCCCGCGTCATCACGGCGTCCGACGAAATGTTGCGGACCATCACCAACCTTAGATAGCGAGGCGCCTTGAAAGGCGATAGCCCAATGAAGTTCACCCGCCCCCTACTCTCGATCGTTTGCGCCGCGTTCATCGTTGGCTGGCCCCTGTGGGCGAGCGCGGCACCGCAATTGCGCTCGCCGATCGTCGTCGAGGGACCGGACTTGACCCTTGGGCACATTTTCGAGGATGCCGGCGACGCGAGCTCGGTACGCGTCGGTCCGTCGCCGGAACCCGGCGAGCGAACAGTGATCCGACCCGCGAGCCTCGCGCGTTTTGCAAAACAGCACGGCCTAGAGTGGGCGCCGGGTCCCGCGGTCAATTCGGTCGTCGTACGCCGCGCCAGCACCACGCTTGCGGAAGACGACGTGACGTACCTGTTGCGCCAGGAATTGCGGGCGGCCGGCGCAGCGGGCCAACTAGACATCGAGTTGCGCAGACAAAACCTTCGCATCGCCGTACCGATCGACAGCATTTACGATCTGACAATCGATCGCCTTTCCTACAACCGAGAAAGCGGTCGATTTACGGCGCAACTGCGCGTCTCCGGACCTGAATTCTCCCCGCGGAATGCGGTAATCGACGGTGTCGCCCATTCGGTGGTCGAAATTCCCGTGACGACCCGAACAATCGCAAAAGGCGGCGTTATCGCAGAAGACGACATCGCTTGGATTGAAGTCCGGTCGGGTGACGTTCAACGTCGGACAGCCACGGACCTCGAACAAATCGTCGGTCAAGAAGCGAAACGACAGATTCGCCCGGATTCGCCCATTCGGTCTAACGATTTGTGGCCGCCACGACTGGTCCGCAAGGGACGTCTCGTGACGCTCACAGTGCAGACCCGCTACATGCTCCTGCAGACCAACGGCCAAGCCGTTGAGGACGGCGCCCTAGGCGATGTCGTCCGGGTTCTTAATCTAAAGAGCCGCAAAACCGTTCGAGGCATCGTTAGCGGCGACGGCGAAATCGAGATCCCACTCAATGCTGCCTCGCAACTCGCCGCGACCAACTAGGCGCGAAAGGAAACCTCCATGGTCCAGAACACAAAACGCCGGCTACGCAACGTCTCTTTGCTTCTGTTGCTCACAGCTTCGTTGAGCGCATGCAACGCGGTCACTCGGATTGCCCAAGTAGGCACCGCACCGCCGATCTCGCCGATCGAGAACCCAACCCAAGCGCCTGGCTACCGTGTGGTCAGCCTGCCGATGCCGGACGCCACGACCGACCGGTTCATGTCGAATTCGCTTTGGCGTCAAGGCGCACGAGCGTTCTTCAAGGACCAGCGCGCCGCGCGAGTCGGCGATATCTTGACCGTCGTAATTAACATCAACGACCAAGCCACGTTCGACAACGAAACCGAACGCACTCGGGAAAACACCGAAGATTCGGATCTGACCAACTTGTTTGGATTGGAAACCCAGCTTGAGAAAAAACTGCTTCCGGAATCCTTCGACCCGACTAGCGCTCTAAGCCTGGGCAGCACCTCCAAGTCCAAGGGTGTCGGGAAAGTGGATCGTTCGGAAGAACTCAGCCTCACCGTGGCGGCGATCGTCACGCAGGTGTTGCCGAACGGCAATCTGGTCATTCAGGGGCGCCAGGAGGTTCGTGTGAACTTCGAAGTTCGCGAACTCCTCATCGCGGGTGTCGTCCGGCCGGAAGACATCACCGCAACGAACCAAATTCAGCACACGCAAATCGCGGAAGCTCGGATTTCCTACGGCGGACGCGGGCAACTGACGGATGTACAGCAACCTCGCTATGGTCAGCAGGTTCTGGACATTCTGTTCCCGTTCTAGCAGTCCGTCCTTGCCAGAGAAAAGGCCGGTCCAGAATGGACCGGCCTTTTCATTTTGTGCCGAACTATTCCGCCGACTACTCGTCGCGATAGACCCTTTCGCGACGTTCGTGTCTCTCCTGCGCCTCGATGCTTAATGTCGCAATAGGCCGCGCTTCCAAACGCTTCAGGCCGATCGGTTCGTCGGTTTCTTCGCAGTAGCCGTAACTTCCGTCAATGATGCGGCCCAGCGCCTCGTCGATCTTGGAAATGAGCTTTCGCTCCCGATCCCGGGTCCGTAGCTCCAACGAACGATCCGACTCGGCGGAGGCGCGATCCGCAAGATCCGGCTCCGCGAGGCTGCTTTCCTGCAAATGCGCCAATGTTTGAGTCGACTCACGGAGCAACTCGTCGCGCCAATCCAGCAGCTTGTTCTTGAAGTAGGCCAACTGCTTGGCGTTCATGAACGGTTCTCTCTCGGAGGGCCGGTAATTCTTCGAGACCTTTGCGCGCTTATGGAGCAGTGCGCGCTTGCGGCGTTCTTCCTCGGCCATCTTGGCGCGCTCGGCGGCGGCTAGTTTGGCCTCTTTAGCGGCTTCCGCTTTAAGTTCTGCCGCACTTTTCTTAGGTACCTTTGGCGCGGCCTTACCGGCCGCTTTTTTCTTGGGAGAGGCGGCCTTGGCAGTCGCCTTTTTGCTCGCGCTCGACGAACTAGCGGCTTTTGATGCGGCCTTGGGCTTAGCCTTCGGTTTTGCTTTTTTCGACGCCGTGGCGCGCGACTTCTTTGTCGCAGCTTTTTTCGCTGGCTTCTTGGCGGCCGCCTTCTTGGGTCGGGACGCCTTCTTAGCCGGGGCTTTTCTTGCGGCGGTTTTCTTTTTCGGCGCCTTTTTCTTTGCCGCGGTGTTACCCGCGGGACGCCGCTTCGCGGCTGTGGCCTTCTTCTTGGCGGCCTGCCGCGGCTTGGCCTTCGCGGCCGTTTTCCGCCCTTTTGCCTTCGCTCTGCTCGCCATCAAGTCCTCGACGCTTACTGATACCGAAAAGCCACACTTCGCCCAAGGGCGCCGCAGTATAGGGACCGTGTCGCAGCCCAGCAAGGACTTGAGCAGGCCACCCTAATATATTGTTTTATAAGGAAATACTCAGGCTCGATCGTACTTTGCCAGCTCGACGGCCGCCCGCAGCTCGATCTCATCGAGGACTTCCCGGAGCTTCGGGTCATCGATCTCTTGGCGCTCGGACTTCACCGCCCGCACCAGATCATGGAGCTTGCCGCGAGAAATCCCGCCAATGAGCAGCCCATGGCGAATATTGTCGAGAAGATCCAACATGTCGCGACCGCGTGCCAGCGCCCGTTTGCGGCCCGATGTCGCGTCGTCGACTTCCTGAAGTGCAATAAGCGCATCGACCGGCGCCAAGGCGCTGGGACCACGCACCTGCGTCGCGGCGGCCGGTTCCGCGTCGGTGGCCGCGACTTCATCCGCAAAACCACCTTTTCCGCCACGGTCAGCCCCCTTGCGGGTCCGCTGGATCGCGTTGTTCCGAACCGGTCCGGGACCAGTCACTTTCATGGGCGGGGTGATCCTTGTTTCTCGGGTGCAGTCATTTTGATCAATCTATGGTTAATCGCAGGTAAACGACAACATCAAGGCGGCAACCTTTGCCCGGATCGGCCCGTTGGCTGGGCAGTGTTTGCCCAGAAAATACACCCTTAGCCGATTAATTTCCTTTGGTTTCAACGCGTTAGGTCTCGACCCGAATGGCACGCCCTTCGCACTGTAGGGACAGGAAGAATTCCTGGTGGACCCCAAAGCATGACCCCGCGACACATCAATACACGCCCTTTACAGAAAATGTCCCGGCTTTGCCTCGCGCTGGCGGTTTCGCTTGCCCTTACGATTCCGGCGACCACCGCGGGCGCCGCATCGCGGATTAAGGATGTGGTCGATTTCGAGGGCGTCCGAGATAACCTTTTGGTCGGCTACGGCCTCGTCGTAGGTCTGAATGGAACCGGCGACTCGCTGCGAAATTCCCCTTTCACGCGTCAGAGCCTGCAGGCAATGCTGGAGCGACTGGGCGTAAACGTTAGAAACGTCGATTTGAACACCGACAACGTCGCTGCTGTCATGGTATCGGCGAATCTCCCGCCCTTTGCCCGGCACGGCAGCAGGATCGACGTCACCGTCAGCACGTTGGGTGACGCCGAAAACCTCCTTGGCGGGACGTTGCTGGTGACACCGCTTTTGGGCGCCGACGGCCAAGTTTATTCGGTCGCACAAGGACCCGTTGTGGTTGGCGGCTTCACCGTTCAGGGCGACGCCTCCACATTCGTCAAGGGTGTGCCCACCGCTGGGCGTGTGCCAAACGGCGGGATCATCGAACAAGAAATCCCTTTCGAGATGGCGGATCTGCAGCGCATGCGCTTGGCACTTAAGAACCCCGATCTCACGACCGCGCGTCGCATTGCCGAGGCCATCAATGCCTTTTTGGATATCGACGCCGCCGTGATGTCGGACCCCGGCACGGTCATCCTCACCGCGCCGGCGGCCTACGCGAATGACATGACCGCCCTGCTGGCCGACATTGAGCAGCTTCGCATCGAACCGGACCAGCCTGCGCGTGTCGTCATCGACGAAACGACCGGCGTGATCGTTCTCGGGAACGATGTTCGTGTGAATACGGTCGCGATCGCACAGGGCAACCTGACCATTCGCGTAACCGAAACCCCTCAGGTTTCCCAGCCCGCGCCGTTCGCTCAGACGGGCGACACGGTCGTCGTCCCGCGCACCCAGATCGATGTCGTTGAGGGCGATTCGAAACTCGCGGTTGTCGAGTCCGGCGTTAACCTTCAGGAACTGGTGGACGGATTGAACTCGCTCGGGATCAGCCCGCGCGACATGATCTCTATCCTGCAGGCTCTGAAGACCGCGGGCGCCCTTCAAGCCGAAATCGTGTTGATGTGATGGATCGTTTCTCCGCCATGCCGGCACCACTCCTAGATGCGCAGTCTGCCGCGACCGCGCAGAACGCCAAGAACGTCCGGCAGCCAAGCCGGATCGAAACCCAGGCCCGCGCTGCCGCAGAGTCTTTCGAATCGGTCTTTCTTTTCGAAGTCATGCAATCGATGTACGCCGACGTGAAACCCGGTGCTTTCGGCGGCGGCAACGAGGAAAATCTCTATCGCTCAATGATGAACGAAGAGGTCGCCAAGTCGATTAGCCGCCAAGGCGGCGTGGGAATCGCAGATTCGATCTACCGCGAGATCATGCGTCAGCAAGAGGTCTAATCGTGTCGGCAATAGAACGCATCAGTTCCCTCATCGAGATCACCAAGCGCCTGGCCAAAGTTATCCAGCAGGAGACCACCCTGCTCAAACAGCGGCGGCCCGCCGATCTAGCCGATCTCCAGGCCGAGAAGACCCAACTTGGCGCCGCCTATGAGGAAGAACTCACGATCGTCGGCCAGAACAGCGATTTCCTGGCAAAGGAAGCGCCCCAGGAGATGCAGGAGTTACAAAAGGTCATCGCTTGGTTTCGCAAGATCCTCGATGAACACGGTCGTGTCCTCGCTGCGGCCAAGGTCGTGACCGAACGGATGGTGCGTAACATCAGCGAAGAAGTGGCGCGCAAAGACCGCCCCGACGAGGGCTACTCGCGTTACGCGCGCAAAACGCGGTTGTCGCAGGCATCGCGTCCAGTCTCGCTCGCCATCAATCAAGTCGTATAGGTTCGCTGGACCCCAGACAGCATTGATCTCCGGGCGTCGGACCCTCGTCCCACGCCCGGCGATAGAGAACCTATCCGCGTCCTCAGGTTTGTTCGTCGACGAAGCTTCCCTTGATCTCCCGAAGGAATGCTGAGCGCGCCAAGTCCGCTTCTGTTGGGAACTGGCGTTCAACTTCCTTGGTGATCGAGTTCAAGCCTCGATACACGAACCGCTCGGTTGTCGAATCTTGAAGGATCGACAACCGAGTACCTCCGAGGTCGGCCAATGAAGACCCAACCGGCTTTCGACGGGGCTCCTCCTTAGGCTCGTCCTGAGCTTCATCATTCGCATTCTGCGGTGTCGGAGCCGATACGGCAGCTGCACCCTCTTGTTGTGGCTTCGCCACGGGTGCGGCAGAACCGCTTGGCGTCGAAGTCGATTCGGTCTTGGCCGGCGCACTGTTCTGCGCCACAGAGCCTAATGGAGTAATTTCCACGACCATTTTACTTCATCCGCACCGGTCCTTTTGGGACCGTTTCCTAAAAGTTTCTCTCCTGTTTCTCAATATAAACCAACCACTTACCAATTCAACCAGCCGGTCCCTAACAGCCGATCGACCTTTCCCCCTTTACGCCCGCCGAACTAGCTAGCGAGAGCCGTTCGCGGGAGTTCCGACATTTCTTCGCCGGCGGAATGATCATCCTCGGGGACGTAATTGAGTCTCGCCTCCTCGAATGGAAACAACTTTTTACACGTACTCAGTGCTCGATAATAATTGCCGTTTTCGACGTCGCTCAGGATGTTTGCACACTGCGCCCGCGCTTCCCGATCTTTGATCGCACCTAGGAACTCTTCCAGGCGCCTCTCAAAGAGCTGGTAGTACGCACTGCTGTTTGCATCGTCCAAATACAACATCTGAACCGCAAAGTAGATCCGGCGAACCGGTGTGTTGGCCTCGCTTTCCTGCATAACGTCCTTTTCCCGAAGGATCGAAACGTTGTTCTGGATCAGCAAGTGAGAGCGGCGTTCACCGTTGACGACAACGGCGCCATTGATGACGAACCGTTCTTTCGGTTTGAGTGTAAGCTTTAACGCCATGAGGACCTCCCCTGGCACTCGCCGCCAAACCGACCTTGTAGCCACGCGCTTTTTGTCGCGCAACCTTCCTCTTTTTTGGTCTTGTAAAACATGTGTCTCCTCGTTCTAAGTCGACTAACGAACCCTTGAATTCATTCCTGCGAATTCGGAGCTGGGGCCGGCCGGCGATGACCGGCCCCGCTTCGAAACCCCTAAGCCCTTACTGGAAGAGGCCCAGGATGGTCTGCGGACCAGCGTTCGCAATGGCGAGCGACTGCACACCAAGCTGCTGCTGAATCTGCAAAGCCTGCAGAGTGGCGGACTCTTGAGCCAGGTCGGCATCGACCAAGTTCCCGAGACCCTCCGTCAGAATGTTGACAAGAGACGTTGTGAAGTCAGTTTGAACCTCGATCCGCTTTGCCACGGCACCAAGTGCCGCAAGCTTGTCGGCAACCGATGTGATGGCCGAGTCGATGGCCGTCAAAGCGGTTGATGCACCGGCGCTCGTGGACAGATCCGAAGCCGCGATGCCCAGTGAGGAAGCCGCCATCGGTTGCGCACTTACGGCAATGGTGCTGCCGTCAGCCGTACTCAGGATCGACGTGGCCGTCGCGCCAGAGCTGATCAGGTTCGTCGTGTTGAATTCAGCCGTCTGCACGATTGTTTCAAGCTGATCGCGCAGAGCCGTGAAATCGTTCTGCAGCGCGGTACGCGATGCGGAATCGAGGCCTGCCTGATTCGCCTGAACAACCTTTGCTTTCATCTCGGTCAGCAAGTCGGCAATCGCCTTACCACCCGAAATCGCCACGTTGACGACCGCCTCACCGTTAGCCAAAGCGCCCTTGACCGCATTGGTACCGGCAATGTCACCCCGGAGCCGTGTCGCGATCTGAAAGGTCGCGGCGTCGTCTTTAGGGCCGTTGACCTTCAGACCGGTCGTGATCCGAAGCTGAGTCTTTTGCAGCCTCTTCTGAGTCAGAGTGAGCTGCTCCAGCGCAACCATTGCACCGGAATTGGTATTGATAGACAGTCCTTGAACCATCGTTGAACCTTCCTTCTGAGTTGGTTACCACACCTTCTGTGAGGTGCCGGAATGAACCGGCTTAGAGGGCGCCGCGATGACGCGGCACCCTACTTACCGATTGACTACTGGAAGAGCGCCAGGATCGTCTGCGGACCAGCGTTCGCGATGGAGAGCGACTGCACCCCAAGCTGCTGCTGAATCTGTAACGCCTGCAACGTTGCACTCTCCTGTGCGAGATCTGCGTCGACCAGGTTGCCGAGGCCTTCGGTCAAGATGTTGACCAGCGACGTCGTGAAGTCGGTTTGGACTTCGATCCGCTTTGCGGTCGAACCCAAAGCCGCCAACTTATCCGCGACCAGCGTGATGGCCGTTTCAATTGACGTCAGGGCCGTCGCGGCACCAGAACTCGTCGCCAACGTCGACGCATTGATGGTCAACGTCGTGGTGTCCATCTTCTGAGCGCTCACCGAGATGACGGACCCGTCAACGGTGCTGAGCACTTTCAGCTCACTGGCACTTTGGAAGATGAGGTTGGTCGAGTTGAACTCGGCCGTGGCGACAATGGTCTCCAACTGATCGCGCAACGCCTGGAAATCATTCTGCAGAGCGGTACGAGAAGCAGTGTCGAGACCGGCCTGGTTGGCCTGCACGACTTTCGCCTTCATTTCGGTAAGCAGGTCCGCGATGGCTTTACCTGCCGAAATGGCGACGTTAACGGTGGAATCACCGTTAGCGAGAGCACCGCCGACGGCTTTCGTGCCGGCGATATCGCCCCGAAGACGGGTTGCGATCTGGAAGGTCGCAGCATCGTCTTTTGGGCCGTTCACTTTCAGACCGGTTGTGATCCGGAGCTGTGTGTTTTGCAGCTTCTTGTTCGTAAGGTTCAGCTGCTCCAGCGCAACCATTGCGCCGACGTTGGTGTTGATCGAAAGACCTTGAACCATTTGTTACGTCCTCATTCTAAGCATTCTGTTTCCAGCGTTTTGCTGGCGCCGACGTTTTGCCGGTGGATGGACATGCGTCCGACCACTAGGAAAGCAATGCCTATGCCAGGGAACTTCTGACCTAGCAGTGCGCCGCGAAGAACTTGGTAACGTTATGTTAAGAAAGGGGATTTTCGGCCTCGACCGTTTGAGCTCGGTCACGGATCGATCGCCAGGAGGCGTCCGGACGCTTCCTTAAGGAAAGATTAACAGGGCAATTTTTTCCGACCCGGCAAAACCTGCCGGTAGCTATTGCCTAGCGGCGCCTAAGGTGACGCCGCGGAAATTTAAGGGGAAAGAAGCGCCCGACGAGGCAGGCTAAGCAGAGGTGCCGAGGCTACCGATCGCTGAGGCGGCGGCGCTGGGAATACTCTGCTGGGAGGGCTCGGAGGATAGGCCCTCCATGATCGACCGGTTTACCGAGATCAACGGGTCGACCGAGGACTCGCCACGCAAAACGATCCGAGAGTGCTTGTCCACCCAAATGGCGATCGAGATGATGTTGGCTTTGAGACTGTCCGGGAAACGGTTTTCGTTAGAGGCAAGGTCCATTTGGAGGGTCAGCCAAAGCCGCCGATTCCAGTCGATCGCCTTATAAAACTCCGGTGATTTCAGGCCTCTGGTGCTGGCCGCATCGCGGACCGCCATCAGCGCCTTGGTGACCTCGGCAAACAAGCGGTATTCCGTCTGCCGCGGGTTCTCCGTCGAAGCTTGGGCTGCCTTGTATTTGTTGATCGACATGCGCCTCTCCTCACTGAGCCCGCATACAAAAGATCAGCCGGATCCTAGATGCGTCGCCAGCCGGTCTATTGCGTGAAGGTAGCGCATTCGTCGTGCTAGGTGAATGCGGCGCATGAGGGGCCATTTGGCCGACGTCAGCCATGGCGTGTGGGGTCGTCACATTCTGTGCCCAATTGCGAATCACGCCAAATTACACGCAAACGGTGTGCCAATTCACACAGTCGATCGTTAACGGCGACCGGCATTCTGCCGGTGGGACGCAGCATGCTTACGCTGCGAGCCCCTTCATGATCGATTCGTTGACTTGGATCAGCGCCTCGGCGGATGCTTCACCTTGCTCGGCGAGTTTGGAGTGCCGCTCCACCCAAATTGCCACCGAGATGATCTGAGCCTTCAGCGGATCGGGCAACTGGTTCTGGGGACGCGCCAAGTCTTCCTCGAGGGCGTGCCAAAGACGGCGATTGTCGTCAAGGGCGCGAAGAAAATCGGGATCCTCTTTGTCCTTGGCCAAATTTGCCTGCAGATCACGGGTCACCTGATCGAACGCATCGAATTCGGCCTTGCGTTGATCGGTTGCCGGCGGCGGCGCCAGATTCTCGGTAACCGCCCCTGTCGTTTGCGGACTATTGTACATATTCCAACCTCTCTTTCTCGAAGGGTAGAAGCGACTTGCATGTCATCATCGCGGAATAAAACCGCTGCTCATGCACGTCATCCAGGATGCAATGGCACTTCTCCAGCACCCCTTTCGTGGTGACCGCACACATGAAGTCGGTCATCAGGTCCGTGAACTGGTCGTAGTAGTGGCTTTCAAGTCCGCCATCCAAGTACATCATCATGATCGTGAAATAGATGCGCTTGACGGGCGTGTTGGCTTCGTCGGCCTGTAGGACGTCGCGCTCACGGAGCAACGACACTTGGTTCTCGATAATGAGATCCGACCTACGGTCGCCGTTAATCAGCACGCCACCGTTGAGAACGAATTTCTCACCGGGCTTCAGAGTCAGTTTTAGCGGCATGTTCTTTTAAGGGGCGTTCGTTGGCCCCTCCCCTATTTTTTGTTGATTACTGGAACAGCGACAGAATGATCTGCGGCGTGGCGTTGGCGATGGAAAGCGCCTGCACACCGAGCTGCTGTTTGACCTGAAGCGCCGTGAGGTTGGCACTTTCCCGGGCCATATCGGCATCCACAAGGTTGCCGACACCATCAGTGAGGATGTCTACCAATTTGACGGTGAACTCGGTTTGAACTTCGAGCCGCTTGGCCGAAGCACCCAGAGCCGCCAACCGATCGGAGACCGACACGATTGCCGAGTTGATCGATGTCAACGCCGCCGTCGCACCCGAACTGGTGAGCAACGTCGTCGTATTGATCGCAAGACTCGTCGTGTCCATCTTCTGCGCACTGACGTTGATGATACTGCCGTCGACAGTACTCAAGACCTGAAACGTCACCGCACTTTGGTTGATGATGTTGACGCCGTTGAATTCGGCGGTGGCGACGATCGTTTCGATCTGATCGCGCAACGCGGCGAAGTCGTTGTGGAGCGCCGTTCGTGAAGCCGCGTCGAGCTCCGATTGATTCGCCTGCACGACTTTCGCCTTCATTTCGATCATCAGTTCGGAGATTGCCTTACCGGCGTCAATCGCGACGTTTACGGTGGATTCTCCGCCGGCGAGTGCAGTACCGACAGCTCGATAGCCGGCAATGTCCCCGCGTTGGTTTTGGGCGATCGCATAAGTTGCCGCATCGTCCTTTGGCCCGTTTACGCGCAGGCCGGTCGTAATATTAAGCTGGGTTCTCTCCAGCCTGTTGTTTGTCGCGTTCAAGTTCTGGAGAGCAATCGCCGCTCCCAGATTTGTATTTACCGACAAGACCATCGTTTCTGTCTCCTCTTCCGAGGTGGCTCAAAGCCTAGGGGTTTCGAATGGCATACAGCCGCTTCCACAAGCGCAACGTGCGTGCCACAACCGAGATAACGCGAGCCGAACTCCTGCAAGTAATTGTTTTTAAGATAGAAATTGACCTCGAGCCGGAGTGCAGCCCGCTGCTGTTCGACGCAAAATGGCGCGCGCCACTAGCGAATAATTGCCAGTTCGCGAATCTTTTGCCGCTTGGTGCAGCAAGAATTGCCATAGGAAACGGAAAGTGTTGAACGCGTGTCATCACGCGACGTTGCAACAGCCTTCCCTAAGGTTTTATTAACCCTAACAAGCCTAGAGATAGCCGATGAACCAACCCACCCACGAGCTCTTCACGACCGGCCTCGCGCATCACCGTGCCGGTCGCTTGGACGAAGCCGACCGATGCTATGTCCAGGCCATCGAAGAGGATCCCGCCAACTGCGACGCCATGCTGAATCTCGCGGGAATCCGGATCTCGGCCAATCGGCTGGATGACGCCGAAGACCTACTCAACACCGCGCGGAATATTCGGCCGAATGACCCGAGCATTTTGACCGCCCTCGCCAACGTCCATCAGTCACGCGGCAATAACGACCAAGCCGAGACTTTCTATCGTGACGCAATCGCCCGCCGACCCGACCTTGCCCTTGCCCACGCCAACCTAGGGCGACTGCTCTATCAAACCGGTTGCGTGGAGCAGGCCATTGAGAGCTACCTTGCGGCCCTAAAGATCGACCCCACGCTCGCGACCGCCCACGCCAATCTCGGCGCGGCGTTGGTCGCGACAGGTCGGTTGGATGATGCCGAAAAGTCCCTAGGGCTCGCGATGAAACTGGCGCCCCAAGATGCCGACATTCATCTGAACATGGGACACGTTCGTTTTGCTCGGCAGGACTACGAGGGTGCGCTGGAAAGCTTCACCAAGGCCTCGTCGATACGTTTGGGCTGGGCGAAAGCTCACCTGAACATGGGTGCGGCACTGCACCGACAGGGCAAATACATTGAGGCAGAGACTGAATTCAAGCGCGCCGTCATGCTCGACTCCGGCGACGCGGAGGCGCTCCGCGGGCTTGGCACCACGTTGATTTCATTAGATAAATTCGACGACGCCGAAGCCGCCCTGCTGCGCTCGGATGGGTTGGAACCCGGCAACCCACAGACCCAGTTTCTACTAGGCCAGGTATTCGCGACCTCGAAGAACTTCGCCCGGGCGGCGGAGTATTTTTCCGGTGTCGTGGAGCGCATACCTGGCCTTCTCGAAGCGCGCCTGAACCTCGGGCATGCGCTGCAAGTGCTGCACCGGCATACCGAAGCTTTGGATCACTTCGAAGCAGCCATCGAGATCGACCCGTCGTCGTCGCAGGCCTTCAACAATCTCGGTAATTCGCTTGGGGCCTTGAATCGAAACGACGAAGCTACCGCGGCCTATCGTCGCGCCATCGAGCTGGAGCCGACGCTTGCCGTGGCCCATATCAACCTCGGGAATACATTGCGCCTTATGGGGCGTCACGGCGAAGCGTTGGAAGAATTCAACAAGGGACTGGAGATCGATCCCAGCGACCCGCGCGCGCTCAATGGGATCGGCCTTGCCCAACAGGCGTTCAACCGTCAGGCCGACGCCATCGAGACGTTCAAGCGCGCCATCGAAGTCGACGACAGCTATCCCGAAGCGATGAACAACCTCGCAATCGCCTATCAGCAGCTCGGGCGCTACCACGACGCCGTCAGCACCTATTACGCGCTCATCAAGAAACACCCGGAACTATCCCAGGCTTACTTCAATCTCGGCAGCCTACTGCAGCTCCTCAGCCGTCATGACGAGGCCGTTACGGCGTTTCGCGAGGCGCTCAATCGCAACGTCGACAATAACGTCGTCTACCCTTATCTCGCCCACGGCCTCATGCAGCAATGCAGCTGGGACAACCTCGAAGCCATCATCTCGCGCGTCCTCGACAACACCGAGAAGGAAATCGAACGCGGCCAGGGGGTTTCGATTTCACCCTTCGGGCTTCAAAGCATGCCGGCAGACCTCGATTTGCGCATGCGGACCGCACAACACGTGGCGCGCCGCGCCGAACGCGAAGTCGAGGACAGCCGCGCCCGGCTGGGACCGCTGACCTACAAGAAACCGACCGACGGCAAGCTCAAGATCGGCTTTATCTCGCCGGATTTTCGATTCCACAGTGTCGCGGTTGCGTTTCGCGGCGTTCTCGAAAACCGCAATCGCGACCGCTATCACTACGCCGCCTATGCCATCACGACGTACGGTCAAGACGACCTAACGCGCCATTTCGCAGAGTCCTTCGACAGTTGGACGGATATCACGCAGATGTCCTACGTCGACGCAGCCAAAAAGATCGCCGACGACGGCGTGAACGTATTGATCGACCTTGCTGGGCACACCCGAGGCGGACGGCTGGAAGTGCTCGCCCTTCGGCCTGCGCCGGTTCAAGCGCATTGGCTTGGATTTTCATCGACGACGGGCGCGTCCTTCATCGACTACCTGGTGACCGACCGGATTCAGCTCCCGCCCGAGGATCAGCAATATTGCACCGAACAGTTGGTCTACCTGCCCGATACGTTCATGGCGACCTCGCGGCCGCCAGTTGCTGTCGAGAGCTACAGCCGCGCCGACTTCGGTCTACCGGAAGACGGGTTCGTCTTCGCCAACTTCAATTCGCACTACAAATTCTACCCGACCCTTTTTGCCACGTGGATGCGACTGTTGCGCCAAATCCCGGGTAGTGTGCTTTGGTTCATGTCGGGCACGCCGACCAGCCGGGCCAACCTCAAGAGAGGGGCCGAGGCCCGCGGCATCGACCCGTCTCGACTGATTTTCTCCGACACCATTCCGCATCCTTTGCACCTCGCACGCCTCCCTCTCGCCGACTTGGCCTTGGACAATCTGCACCATGGTGGTGGCGTTACCACGACCGACGCGCTTTGGGCGGGCGTACCCGTTCTCACGCTGTACGGATCCACGCCACCCGCGCGCAACGGCGCGACGTTGGTCAGCGCCATCGGCGCCCCGGAGCTCATCGCCTATTCGCTCGACGAGTACGAAAAGAAGGCCGTCGCTTACGCGACGCAACCCGAGATGTTGGCAGAAACAAGGGCCAAGTTGCGGCGCAACCGAGACACCGCGCCCCTCTTCCATATCGATCGCCTCACGCGGCACTTCGAAAGTGCCTGCGACCTGATGTGGCAAAACTACCTTGAGGGCAATGCACCGCACATGATCGAAGTCCCGGCGCTTCCCACGTCAGACAGCACCAGCGGAACCTAGTTTGCCGGCTGTTGTTCGGCGATCGCACCGGAAAGATGCCAGGGGCGACCATCAACCAAGTCGGTCGCGATAAAGCACAAACGGTTCGATGAGGCCGCAGGGTAGATCGGCGCCGTCATGAGCGATGCTTGATGATCGGCATGGGCGGCAATCGGCCAACTCAGCGTGCGACCGCGCCGTTGCCCGTCGGCTCGAGGCGTGCCTTGCGTGAAGTCTTTCTCCAACGTCACGATCAACCCGGTACCGACCGCGGACGGTCGCGTGGCGACCCCCAGGCTCAAGCGATTCTCCGCCGCACGCTCGAGAAGGCCCGTCCTGACCTCCCATTCTTCCAGAATACGCGTGGGAACGCCGACAACGGCCGCGTCTTTCAATGCCAACAAACGAAATGTCTCGGGGATCGACGCATCGCCGCCGACAACGAGCCCAAACCGCCCCATCGGGAGGTCGACCGTCGATAAATCGTCTGCATAGCCAGTTACCCACGGGTGACGGCCGCACCGGTGCAACGTGTCTTGGTGTAGGACCACACCGTCCTTTGTTAGCAAGACACCGCGATGCGCCACCTTCTGCCCAATCGCGTGGACGACCGATGTCGCCACACATATCCCGTGATCCGACCCGGCGATAGCCTTGGTGAGTTCGGCGATTCCCGCCTCGCACAACGCCCCCGCAGCCTCAACATCCGAGACAGGTTCGTCACCCAAAAACGCTAACTCCGGCAAGACCAGGAAATCGACGCCACGGTCGCGCGCATCGGCAACCGTAGCGACCGCTTGAGCGACCCGGTCACCCTCGGCAAACCCTGGCGAGACGGCTGCGAGAATCTGCTCTGCCGCAGGCGCCAAATTGTGCGGTTTCGGCGCCTCCACGATAGGTCCATAAAGCTCGGGGCGTCGATCGGCGAACATGTCGGACCCATCGGGCCGGGCTTTGTCGAGCGACTCTCCCAGATCAATATCGGCCCAGATCACGGCCTCGTCCTCGACCGGCGCTCGGGCCAACACCGTCCCGTCCGGCGCGACGATTTGGCTCGCGCCACCTCCCATCATCGAGCGTGCGTCGCGCGCGTCATGCTCGCCTGCAAGGGTCTTCACCAGACCTTCCGGCACCAGTCGACCGACCTTGTTGGCAGCTGCGACGAAGACTTTGTTCTCGGCGGCCCGTACAGGAAGGTGAAGTTCGTCTTCGTCAGGGGCGAAGGAACACAAGCTGTTCGAAAGAAGTTGGGCACCGCGCAACGAGAGGCTCCGCGTTACCTCCATCGATACCCCATCCATACAAGAGTACATACCGATTTTGCCGAACGGCGTCGTCATGACGTCCGACGGCGCGTCGGGTTTTTCCAGAAAAAAGTTCTCGCCCGAAATCAGGAATTGCTTGCTTGATTCGCCCAGCTTCGACCCATCCGGGCCGAACATCGTGTTGGTGTTCCGCACCGCGTTGTTTCGGTGGCGAATCGTCACGTTCACTTGGATCATGCACTCCAGTTCTTGAGCCTTGGCGGCAATGGCCGTCAAGAACGGACCATCCGCAGCTTCTGCGATCGAATAGCAATGTTCCGGGTCGCGGTAGAGCGGAGGATGATTGCAATATTCCGGAAGGACGATCAGGTCGGGATCACACTCAGCCTGCGCCTTATCGATCATCCGTAGACAGGTCTGAAGATTGGCTTCGACATCGTCCGAGACTTCGAACTGGACAACCGCTACACGCATCGCATTCTCCCTCCAGGAATGCCGCGAATGTAGGCCGTTCCGCCCGCGCGAACTAGACGCCGGCGCCCGGGCGCGACTAGCCGGCGACCACGCTCCGGAAAACCTCTTTCGCCTTGGGCGGTTGGAGGTCGAACTCGGAAACCTCCATCTGCATATCGAGGCTGGAGAACCGGGGCAGCGAATCGAAGCCGATCGACCCCGGCACCGCTTCAACAGGCTGGATCAGCGCCGGATCGGCTTTTTCGTGTTCTGCAACAACCTGCGCGAGCGATAGATAGCTCGAGTCTTCTTGCGAGGAAGCGTGAAAGATGCCCGACAGTCGGTCGGACAGCACAACCTCCATGGTTTCCAACGCGAACCTGAGCGAGATGGGGGCAATCGGCAGATTGCTGAACGGTCCGATTCGGTGGCCCGCGGCGAGATCGCGGCGCCAGGCCTGCACCACCGGTGCATCGCCTGTCATCACTTTAGTGAGCCGCAAGATCGCGCCGTTCTCACGGTCGATTAAATGCCGCATGCCGGCCTCCCCCAACGCCTTTTGTCGGCCATATTCGGAGACCGGACAGGGATGGCTGTCACGCGTTCGATGGGAGATGGCGCCGTCGAAAACCTGATTGCTGGACAGAAAAAGAACGAACACGCCCTGCGACGACAATGTGGCCGCCAGCCCGACGGTCCCACGCACATTAACCTGCTTGGAGCCAGTGGGATCCTGCGCACAGTTGACGATCGAGGTAACGCCGGTACAGATTAGCGCGGCATCGACCTCGGGCAGCACTTCCCAGCTCGCCGGCACGGTGAGATCCAAATAGTGGTGGTTCCCCCCACGGCGTCGGCTGGTACCGATGACCGTTACGCCGAGTGCCGCGAAATGCGCGCAAGCCGCCTGGCCGAGTGCGCCATCGGCGCCAACCACAAGAAGTTTCTTCGGCCAAATCACCGTTTCGGCCCGCAACACAGCGCAAAGTAATAGTGCGCCATTTGATAGAAACCCGTGTGGACCACCTCGTCATTCATCGAAAACACGAAGACGTTGGCGAAGTACGCCATAAGAAGCGCCTTAAGGTCTTCGGCAGTCTTGCAGTTGATATGGCCTTCTTTACTGGCCGGACTGGCATACGCTTGCGAGGCTAAGCTTGGCGAACCGACGATCAACACGCCGGTATCGGACAACGACTCGGCAAGGTTTCCAACGAAAACGCCTTCGTCCTTCTGTTCGATATGTTCGATCACATCTAGCGAATAGGCGCCGTCAAAACGACGCGGGGCATCCGCGGGGAAAGGTCCGCTGAGCATATCGTGGACGCCGGTCTTCAATGGCCAGGCATCTTGGCGGCGCGCCTCGACATCGGCGATGAACACAGGATCGAAGTCGATTGCGGTCACCTGGCCAACCTCTTGCTGGACGATTCGGGTCCCAAAGGCATCCGCACAGCCAACTTCCAATACGTCCTGCGCACCGCTGAGCATCTTGGAGACGAACTTGTACCGCGCGAGGAGGATCGCCAGTCGGCGCGGATCGTCATGCCACACTTGATTGGTCATCAGCCCGAGACGGGACACGCCGTCGGCCTCGGCAATATCGAGGGCAGCTTGGTACTGGGGTTCGCGGGTCTTATCGGTCATGCGCTATCGATTCATGTGAAATAGATGCACCCGTAATCGCCGGTGTAGCCGGCCTGGGCAAAAGACCATTCCCATTCGGCTGGAGTCATAAAGGCCCGGCAGGTCAACTGCCAGTAGAGCAAGTTCGCCTTCTCCCGCTCGTTTCGATAGGACTCTATCGTCACATGAGCGCCCCCGGCGCGGACACGTTCGATCTCGCGCAACGCCACGCTCAACTCATAATTATATAGATTATGCAGTGTATTAATAGAATATACTAAGTCAAAACTTGAGGCTTCATAGGGTAACGGATCGGCGATCGTCCCAACCTTGAGGCAGAGTCGAACTTCTTCTTTTGCGTGTATAATCGCGTACTCGGAAATGTCGATCCCCGCAACCGTCACGCCCGGCAATACCTGCGTGAATTCGTACAGCAAAAACCCTTTTCCGCAGCCAACATCGAGAATACGAGCACCCGGCTTTAGGCCGTAGTGGGCTACCATCGCCTCGGCCACCGGGCGCCAGCGCCCGTCATAGCGATAGCCGCCAAAGCCGTACCGGCGATCACCGTCCCAGTAGTCTTTGTCAAAACGCCCCGCCACCTCGGCACATTCGGCCTTATCGTGCTCCACGACGCGCTGAACATAGTCGCGCTTGGTGGCGGTATGCAGCCGGCCGACGAAATCGATGTAGGCCATCACACTGCCTGCGGAAGTTCGGTAGCGGCGAACTGGTCGACAAGAAGAATATCTTCGAAGCGAGCGATTTCTGCCCGCGACCGAATGGCCACGTTCTCGAGCGCCGCGTGAAGTTCCCGGCCCTGATCGAGGATCTGAGCATAGATGCGCCCTCGCGCGCCACGATCAGGGGGCAACATGAACATTGAAAACAGAATGATCCCGTCCAGCGAGGGCGGTTCTTCCATGACCGCATTCAGCATCATGAAACACCCTGGCATGGCGTATTCCGTTGCCGACAACTTGAACGCCAAGCCATTGCGGACGGCGTAGTCTCGGATCACCAGGTTCTGGACCTGCTGGGGCATTCGATCGTTACGGATCGGCCGCGAGGCGATATAGCCCCGGAAGCCACCGTTCATCGCCGTCATTCGAAGCCCCCCGGTAGAGCGTAATCTATCCCTAGGCGCGTCGCGGGTCGTACCGTGATCGGTTCGAAGAACTCACCCAGACGCTTGTCCGCGTAAGGCGAAAACAGGCTCTTGAAACGGCAGTTCATCGACCAGCGCGTGTCGGGTTCGCGGTTGATTCGATTGCCGTGCATCAGAGATTGCGCAAACAGCAGGACCTCGCCGAACCGGATATCGATCCATTCGACATCCCCTTCGATCGCCTTAAAGAGATCTTCGGCGCTCTGCGAAGCAAACTCGTGAAGTCTCCCGCTCACCGAGCGATCCGGCCCTGGTGGCAGCAGGTACATCGATTTTGTTCGGTGGCAGTCCACAAGCGGCAGCCAAACGACGATCTCGAACGGCGAATCGCCGCTCCACACGTCGGCGTGAACCGGCAAAAGGGACGAATCGTCATTGGGCAGTTGAATCGACAGGTTCACCCGCCGCTGCATCGCCAATTCGTTGCCGACGAGCGATTCAAGGCTCTGCCGGGCCAGGTTGAAATAGGCTTCGCGCATCCAAGATTCGGCGTTCACCGTGTTGTATACCTCAAGGCGGAGCGCATTGAGGTCGGCAACCTCGACCCGTTCATGGATTTTGTTGAGGAAAGCCTCTCCGGGCCCTGGGTCGCCGACACCAAGATGCTGCGCCGCCTGGGCGACGACGGCATTGCGTATTTTTTCCAGCGCGTCTTTATCGTCGACTGACTGAATGACGTAGCCATCGGCGAGGAACCGCTGGCCCAACGCGACATCTTCAGGGCGAAGGAACCCCCGCGGAACAGCCGTATCGACCTCGTCCGAATCAGTCGGGATGGCTGAGGCAGCCTTGTCGTTCATGGTCCTGCGGGCTCGCTACTGAAAATCACGGCCAACACTGCCCCAACATGGTTAATGGGCGCTTAACGAAGCCCTCCGCGGCCCCCGGTCCCCTGGCGCACCCATCTTTTCCCGGCGCGGCTAGTCGCGGTCAGGCCCTTTCGCCGCGACCGGCACGGTTCCGTAGCCGGGCTCCACCGACGCGGGCGGGTGGTACTCTTCCTCGATGGCCTCGTCCTCGTCCCCGGTCATGTCCGGCGCCGTCGACTGGGCATCCGGCTCCTCCGGCGAGGCCGCGCCGCCTGCCGCGTCCGCCGCATCGCTCTTTGAAACGTCGGTCGACGCCTCGCCTGTCACGTCGACCTCTGCATCCGGATCGAATTCCGGGGCGTCGTCGTCCTCGGCTTGTTGTTTCTCGCCGCGACTGGCGGCCGCTTGTTCCTCGGCGTCCCTCACCAACTCTTCAGGTGGCTCGGCGCTTAGGAGACCCGCGGCCTTGAGTTCGTCCACGCCCGGTAGGTCGTCGAGATCGCTCAGCCCAAAGTGCTCCAAGAACTCCTGTGTCGTGCCGTAGGTCAGCGGGCGACCAGGGCTTGGTTTGCGGCCTCGCAGCCGGACCCATCCGCTTTCCATCAAGACATCGAGCGTCCCCTTACTCAAACCGACACCGCGGACTTCCTCGATCTCGGCGCGGGTAATCGGCTGGTGGTAGGCGATGATCGACAAGGTTTCGACCGCGGCGCGGCTCAGGCGGCGTTGCACCGTCTTTTCTCGCTCCATCAGGAAGGCGAGGTCGGGCGCGGTCCGGAATGCCCAACCCCCGGCGACTTGCTTCAGGACGATCCCACGTTCGGCGTAGATTTCCGTTAAATCGGCCATCAGCGCCGCGACGTCCGTGCCGTCCGGCAAGCGGGCTACCAAGCTCGCCTCGTCAAGCGGCTCGACAGCCGCGAAGAGCAGTGCCTCGGCCATACGGATCAATTGGGATTCGTCACTCATACGCTCACCTTACTGGTTGGTCTCTGCATTGCTGGGAACCTCGGTCGCGCCCATCATGTAGATGGGGCCGAACGCCTCACCCTGCCGAAGGCGCATTTCGCCGCGCTTCACCAGCTCCAAAGAGGCCGCGAAGGTCGCGGCGACGGCGGAACGCCGTTCGGCCGGCGAACGAAGCGAGTCCGGCAGGAAACTCTCGAGCCGCTGCCAGGTCGGCATCTTGCCTAAAACCCGTTCCAACCGGCGCACGGCCTCTTCGATCGTGTGGATGACGGCAGTGCGCATGGTCAACGGCTGCGCTTTGCCGCGCAATTTGAAATCGCCATAGGCCTTCAGCATTTCGAACAGCGAGACCTGGTAGACCGATTTGCGAATGACGCGGATGCCCTCTGGCGCGCCACGCTTGAACACATCCCGGCCCAGGCGATCCCGTGCCATCAGTTTGGCCGAGACATCGCGCATCGCCTGCAAGCGCTGTAGCTGGAACGCCAGCCGCGCTGCCATTTCGGGGCCGGAAAGTTCGTCGTCGCCGTTTTCCTCAGGCGGCAAGAGCAGCCGCGACTTGAGATAGGCCAACCACGCCGCCATGACGAGATAGTCTGCCGCGACCTCCAGCTTGATTGAGCGAATCTGGTCGATGAACGCCAGGTACTGTTCGGCCAGCTGCAGGATGGAAATCTTCGCCACGTCCACTTTCTGGCCCCGCGCCAGCACCAGCAGGACATCGAGCGGCCCTTCATAGCCGTCGAGATCCACGACCAGCGGCTGGACTTCTTCGGCCCGCGCGGCGACCTCGTCGAGGCCCTTGTCAAATGCGTCTGAGGGGTGCAATGGCAGCCTATATATGTCCGGTAGCGATGGTGACCACATTATATAGTGAGTCGATGACGGGCAAAATAATAGTGCCAAACAGGCTAAATTGACCGCCCCAGGCTTCAAAAAGCGCAGGAAGCCCAAGCATCACCAGCAGAAGAATGAAGAATCCGTATCGTTCCAAGCGGGCCAGCGGTCGCGCCAGCGATACCGGCAATAGGCCCACGGCCACGCGCCCCCCATCCAGCGGCGGAATCGGCAGCATATTGAACACCGCCAACAGCAGATTGACGAAGATGCCGTTCTGCAGCGTGCGCTCTAGCCAGGCCTCGGGCGCACTCGGGAAGAACGCGGTAAAATGGAGCAACAGGCCCGCGCCAACGGCGAGAATAATGTTGGCGAGCGGCCCCGCCGCGGCCACCAACACCATGTCGCGCCTGGGATGGCGGAGATTGCGGAAATAGACTGGCACCGGCTTGGCCCATCCAAATATGAAAGGCGCACGGCCCAGAACCAGGAGCGCCGGCAAAATGATGGTCCCGAACAGGTCGATATGCCGGATCGGATTGAACGACACCCGGCCCTTCTCGTAGGCGGTATTGTCGCCTAGCTTCCAAGCAACCCAGCCATGCGCGGCCTCATGCAGCGTGATGCCCAACAAAACGGGCAGCACGAAGGTCGAGACCAGCCAATAGTTGATATCTCCGAACACACCTAGGCCTTAGCACGCGCGCGATGGCCTGCGAAGTGGCGATAGATCGGTCCGCCGCCGCCGTATTGCGGCAAGCATTTCGCCAGCACCTTATCCACAGAAAAGTCATAGCGCGGGGTCACTTCATTTCCCCGCACGAGCGCGAAGTTGGCATATATTGGTCAGTTCCCCCTTGTTTCCGTGAGTGCCCGTGGCCGCCAAAAAATCCGCTAAAAACAGCCGAAAACGCGATCTTCCCGATCCGATGAAAACGATCTCGATCCGCGGCGCACGCGAGCACAACCTCAAGGGCGTCGACGTCGATATTCCGCGCGACCGGTTGGTGGTGATGACCGGGCTGTCCGGGTCGGGCAAATCCTCGCTCGCGTTCGATACGATCTACGCCGAGGGGCAGCGGCGCTACGTCGAAAGTCTCTCGGCCTATGCCCGTCAGTTCTTGGAGCTGATGCAAAAGCCCGAGGTCGAACACATCGAGGGTCTGTCCCCGGCCATTTCCATCGAACAGAAAACGACGTCACGCAACCCGCGCTCGACCGTCGGGACCGTCACCGAAATCTACGATTACATGCGCCTGCTGTTTGCCCGGGTCGGGGTCCCCTACTCGCCCGCCACCGGGCTCCCGATCGAAAGCCAAACCGTCAGCCAGATGTGCGACCGGATCGCAGCGATGCCCGAGGGTACGCGGTTGTTCCTGCTCGCCCCGATCGTGCGCGGCCGCAAGGGCGAGTATCGCAAAGAATTCGCCGATCTGATGAAGCGCGGATTCACCCGCGTGAAGGTCGATGGCGAGGTCTACGAAATCGATGAGGTGCCGGCGCTCAACAAGAAACTGAAGCACGACATCGAAGTGGTCGTCGACCGGGTGGTGGTTAATCCCGACCTCGGCAATCGCATCGCCGACTCAATCGAGACCTGTTTGCGCGAGGCCGATGGTCTCGCAATCGCCGAGAACGCCGATACGGGCGAACAAACCATCTTCTCCTCGAAGTTTGCCTGTCCGGTTTCGGGCTTCACGATCGAGGAAATCGAACCGCGGCTATTTTCGTTCAACAACCCCTTCGGCGCGTGCGCGTCCTGTGACGGGCTCGGCACCGAGATCTTCTTCGATCCCGATCTGGTGGTGCCGGACGCAACGAAATCCTTAAAAGATGGCGCCATTGCGCCGTGGTCGCGGTCGTCTACCCCCTCGCCCTATTACGCCCAGACGCTGCAATCCATCGCGCGGCACTACAAATTTTCCTTCAACGACACATGGGAGGACATTCCCGAACATGCCCGGGAGGTGATCCTGTTCGGATCGGGCGAAGACACCATCAAGATGTCCTACGACGACGGCACCCGGAATTATCAAACGACCAAACCGTTCGAAGGCGTCATTCCCAATCTGGATCGCCGCTGGCGCGAGACCGATTCGAGTTGGATTCGCGACGACATGGCGCGCTTCCAGAACGAGACGCAATGCGATGCGTGTGACGGATGGCGCCTCAAACCCGAAGCCCTCGCCGTTAAGATCGCCGGCAAGCACATCGGCGAAATCAGCCAGATGGCGATCGCACAGGCCGATCAGTGGTTCGGCACGCTGTCCCACCAATTGACCGACAAGCAAAACGAAATTGCCGAACGCATTTTGCGCGAAATCAACGAACGCCTCGGATTCCTGGTCAACGTCGGGCTCGAATACCTCAACCTGAGCCGCAACTCTGGCACACTGTCGGGCGGCGAAAGCCAACGCATTCGTTTGGCCTCCCAAATCGGCTCCGGACTCACCGGGGTGCTCTACGTCTTGGACGAACCCTCCATCGGCTTGCATCAGCGCGACAACCGGCGATTGCTCGATACGCTGGTGAACCTACGCGATCTCGGCAATACCGTGATTGTGGTCGAGCACGACGAGGAAGCGATCCGCGCAGCTGACCACGTCATCGACATGGGCCCCGGTGCCGGCGTGCATGGTGGCCGCGTCGTCGCCGAAGGGACGCCCGATCAAGTCATGCGCACCCCCGACAGCCTGACCGGGCAATACCTCACCGGCAAACGCGAGGTCCCGATGCCGGCCGTCCGGCGCGCGGGAAAGCGTAACCAGAAAATTAGGGTTCGCGGTGCCCGCGGGAACAACTTGCGCGATGTCGATATCGACGTGCCACTCGGCGCGTTCGTCTGCGTCACTGGGGTATCGGGCGGCGGCAAGTCGACGTTGATTATCGAAACGCTGTACCGAGCGATCGCACGCGCCCTGAACAATGCACGCACCACGCCTGCAGAACACGACAAGATCGAGGGCATCGAATTTCTCGACAAAATCGTCGACATCGACCAATCACCCATCGGGCGCACACCGCGCTCAAACCCGGCAACTTACACCGGCGCGTTCACGCCCATTCGCGATTGGTTTGCCGGTCTGCCCGAGAGCGGCGCACGCGGCTATAAGCCCGGGCGCTTTTCGTTCAACGTAAAGGGCGGACGCTGCGAAGCGTGCCAGGGCGACGGCGTCGTCAAGATCGAGATGCACTTTCTGCCCGACGTCTATGTCCAGTGCGATGTCTGCCATGGACGCCGTTACAACCGCGAAACCTTGGAGATCAAGTTCAAAGACAAGTCGATCGCAGATGTCCTCGACATGACGGTCGACGAGGCCGCCGAATTCTTCTCCGCCGTCCCGGTCATCCGCGAAAAGATGGTCACGCTACAGCGCGTTGGTCTGGGCTATATCCACGTCGGCCAACAGGCGACCACCCTATCCGGTGGCGAGGCGCAACGGGTCAAACTCGCCAAGGAACTCTCGCGCCGGGCGACCGGCCAGACCCTTTACATCCTCGACGAACCGACCACGGGCCTGCATTTCGAAGACGTACGCAAACTTCTCGAGGTGCTGCATGCCCTCGTCGAACAGGGCAACACCGTCTTGGTGATCGAACACAATCTGGAGGTCATCAAAACAGCCGATTGGATTATCGACCTTGGCCCCGAAGGCGGCGACAAAGGCGGCCGCATCGTCGCCGTCGGCACCCCGGAGACCGTCGCCCAGACTGAAGGCAGCTACACCGGCGAATACCTCGCCGAGGTTTTCAAGCGCAGCCCACCGGCCCGTCCACCGGCGACGGACTTGCTCGACGAGATGGACACCGACCCACCGATCGAACGAACGAGCACGAAAAAACCCGGAACTAAGAAAAAGGCTAAGACTCGAGCGCCCAAGAAAATGGCCGCTGGCGCGAAATCCATAGCCAAACGTGCGGCCGCGGCCCGAACGACTCGGATCAAGCGCAAGCGCAAATGAGGCCAGTGGCAGCGAGAGTCCGCTAGGCGTCCTGGGTCTCGAGCGTCCCGTCCGCATGACGGGCAAACCGACTCGCATCGCGCGGGTGGGTTGGCCCATCGTCCGGCCACTGCCAACCGCCGAACTGATCCCGACGATAGTCGGCGAAAGCCTGATGGATTTCCGCTTCGGTGTTCATCACGAACGGACCGTATTGCGCCACCGGTTCGCCAATCGGGCGACCCTGCAACAGCAGCAACTCTGCATCCTTCGGTCCGTTTGCCAGCTCCACGTCGGCGCGAGGATCGAGTGTCAACGCATGTCTTGCTGCAATCGCCTCGCCCGCCACCTGTACCGTACCGCCGGCAAAGAAATATAGCCGCCGATTGGCCGCCGCCATGCCGGCGGGCAAGGTCCAACGCGCGTTGCCGGCCATTTTTATCGTCCAAATCGCCACGCCGTTCGCCGAATCCGCCGCCCACGAATCCGGCGGTGGCGCCGGTGGCGTCTCGCCGCTGGGCAACGCACCGGCATAGCTCGCAACGGTCGTTCGATTGCCAGCCTCGTCTTCGGACGTTTCGGACGGAATGGTGTCGCCCCAAATCATCTTGAAATGAGGTTCCACCATTTTGCGACTCGCCGGCAGATTGAGCCAGATCTGAAACAGCTCGGTCGGGTTTCCCTTGTCGCGATGGCGCAGCGGGAACATCTCGGAATGCACGATCCCGCGTCCGGCCGTCATCCATTGCAAGTCGCCCTCGCCGAAACGCGCACTCGCGCCAACTGAATCGGCATGATCGATGAACCCACGCCGCACCACCGTCACCGTCTCGAAGCCTCGGTGCGGGTGTTGCGGAAACCCCGGCACGGTCGCACCGTGGTACATGCTCCAACCATCCTTGCCGCTAAAGTCCTGCCCGATCATCCGACCGTTGAGCGATGTGGCGGGACCCATGTTGTCGTCACCCGCCGGATAGGCATCGTCGTGGTGCATACAAAACAGAAACGGGTCCATTGTTTGCCATGGCGTCGTCAACGGACTGACATCGAGAACAGGACTATTGGGCATAGGGCCTCGCCGGTTAGCAATTCCAGGGACGACAGTTAGGGTGAAATTCCACAAGCGCAAGCGTGTGGCGCCTAGATTTCATTCACTTCTTGACGAATAAGGCGGTACTGCACGCGCATCTGCGAATACTGACGATAGAGGTTGAGTAAATCACGCGCCGGGTTCATCAGTTTTTCGTAACCGGATACGAAGGCGACGATGGTCCCTACCTGGGTTTCGCCTCGAATGACCAACCATCCCCCGACAACCAGCACACTCAGGGGGCCCAGATGCCCAAGCGCGTTGTTGATCACTTTGAGCAGGTGTTTGACGAAAACGATTCGCACCCGATAGTCGTGAATATCTTCGATGAACGGATCGTAGTGCGCCGTGAGCTGTTCTTCGTCGAGTCCATCGAAGTCGTCATGCGTCATGTCGCGAGATAGTGCACGGACGCGTTCGATTCGCTGCGCGGAATACCGATTGATCACCTGCTGCATGATCGGCGTGAGAATCAGCGACGGCAGAAAGAACGCAAACGCGACGATGGCGACCAACGGCTCGATGAACAACATGTATCCGAGCACCGAGGCGAAGACCCCGATCTGCAGTAGCGGGTCCGCGACCGACTGAGCGACAAACCCGCCCAACTTTTCTGCTTCCGCCGCCATCATCGAGACCTTGGCACCCTCGTTCGAATCGTCGTCGGTATCCAAAGTCCGCACGATCCGAAAGCGCAGACGGCGGATCACACCCTCGGCAACACGCCCGAGGTAATAGCCCCGAATCCACTTGAGTCCGCCATTAACGACAATAAAGACAAGATAAGCCCCCCCGAGCGCGAGAACGAGACCGAAATCTCCGGCCCCAACCGCGCCGTTGACGATGCGTCGCTGCAGTTCCAGCGGCACCGTCGATAGCGGGAACACTATCAGCGTCAGAAGGACCAACCGCACTTGCTGTGTCGCGCTGACACGCCAGACATACCCGAGGAGCCCACTCGGCAACACCCGAAGTGGTCGACGCTTGACGGGCGGAAGCGCCGCAACGAACAGCCGACCGACCATCGTGTCATGAGAGGAGTCTCGCTCAGCGTTTTCTTGCGGCCTAGGACTGTGGTCGGTCACGGTTCTTTCGTTCGTTATCTAGTCGACGGGAATCCGCGGCACGGCCGCACTGCCGCCTACTCTCGGCGCCACTGAAACGCTCGGATGAGCGTACTTGCGAGATAGATCGCCATCCCGAGCAGTCCAAGCGCCGGCCCCATCAATCTGACATCTGAATCTTGACTGAGCTGGCCGGAAAGAACGGCAACGACCAGCCCAAGCGCAAACAACCCAAGTCCCCACCAGCGCATGCGCCGCACCAATTTGGACGGACCGGCGATAGGTGGTGCGGTCGGGGCCTCCGGCATGCGAGGTGGTTCTGGCGGCTCGTTCATGACCCAAAGCTAGGCAGCGCAAGCCGATGGAGCAACCACGTCGGCCCGGTGCGTTAATCGATGACGCGTACGACGTCCTCTATGGAAGGTACATGGCCGGCCTTCAGGCAGACGAACTACCACTGAAAAACCGCCGCCGGCGCCACGACAAGCCAACATGGCAACAGCGTCTCGCCAATCGCGATAAGGGCAGGTGGTTGGCGGTGTAACCAAGAGCGGTTCCTAGGTCTCAAGGGACACAAACCTATTTTGACCCCTGTAGCCGGGCATCGACAAGCTGGCGAGGCCCGGCTAGGCTCCGCGCCGATTCCCCTCAATGGAAGAAAGCCCATGTGTCGCTGGCTTGCCTATTCCGGGCCCCGTCTTTCGCTGAACATGCTTTTGTTCGAGCCGGACAAATCGTTGATCCGTCAGTCGCTCTCGGCCGCCAACTCCGTGGTGCCCACCAACGGCGACGGATTCGGTCTGGGTTGGTACGACGAATACCCCGAACCAGGCCTCTTTCGCGACACGGTACCGGCATGGAACGACACCAATCTCAAAAGCGTGGCGCGACATATTCGCTCGGGTTTGTTCTTTGCCCATGTTCGCGCCTCGACCGGCACCTCGACCAGCCGCGACAACTGCCACCCATTCATCCATGGGCACGCGATGTTTATGCATAACGGCGCCGTAGGCGGATACGGCAAAATACGCCGCGACCTCGAGCACCTGATACCGACCGATCTCTATCATGCCCGTCAAGGCACGACGGACACCGAAGCCTTTTTCTTGCTGGCGCTCGGGCACGGTCTCTTGGAAGATCCGCCTGCCGCATTGGCCCGCACAACAGCGCTAATCGAGGATCTCATGGCGGCGCAGGAGGTCACCGAGCCACTACAAGCAGCAATCGCTTTTTCGGACGGCAAGACCGTCACGGCGCTGCGCTATTCGAGTGATCGACAGTCACCTAGCATGTACTACCGCGCCGGTGGCGACCTCTACATGCGTGATGGCCACATCCACTTCGCGGACGGGGAAGACACCGCGTTAATTCTATCCGAACCGCTAGACAGACCTGGCGACAATTGGACCGAGGTTCCCGAAGGGTCGGTCATCACGGCGCAAGGCAGTAAGGTCAGCGTCACACCCTTCCAGCCGGATCACTCGCCCGCCTCAGCCTAACCCGACCCGTTCATCGATCAGTCGAAGACGGTCGCGATCCTGTCCAAAACAGGTTCCGGCCCGGCCTGTAGCCAAAAGTTGGCAAAAATGACGCAGCAACCGGGCAGCATCATGAGCCACCAGCGCTCCCAGCCCGATCCGGCCACCGCATTCATCGCGACAATCCCACTCGCAAACGCGACAGCGGTCGCCATGCGCAGTATCGCATCGACGCCCGGTGACAGTCGTGCCGTCCGGTGCCAACGCCACATGCGCCTCACCTGAACGACGACGTAGATCAACGGAACTGCGGCAACCCAACTTGGCCCGCTGCGCAATATTTCACTGAGAAAAGCGGCAACGATTAATACACCCAGCGCAACAACAAGGATGCGCCGACCCGGCGTCTGGGTGAGCAACGTTGCGCGTCGTGCAGGGAGCCCGATCGTCGGTTGTGCCCCATGATCTGATACGAAGCGCCCGAGAAGAAAGTTATCGAACAGCCCATTGAGCACCTCATCAAAAGTGCGCATTTGTTCCGGCGACCGCCGATGCCAGAGAGCGACGACCGAAATCCAAACTACCAGCCCGGTTAAAACAGCACACAAGCAAAGCAAAACGACCAAAAAGAGAGCGACCGGCCATATCGCGTTGCCGACCATCGCGACACCCATCGCCGAGATCACCAACAGGCTTCCCAGGAGTGTGGCGGCAAGGATCATTATTCGGACATCAACCGTGCGCGCGCCGTCTTCCCAGTCTCGGCGCCAAAGGCCTGTCCCGTTGTTTTGCTCGCCCGCCACATGGTTTAAGGATAGCCGATGAGCTCGACCCCTCCCATTCATGTCATCGGTGGCGGCCTCGCCGGGAGCGAGGCGGCATGGCAGATCGCTCAAGCCGGCGTCCCGGTGGTCATCCACGAAATGCGGCCGGTGCGCGGCACCGAAGCCCACCAAACCGATTCCCTTGCAGAACTTGTGTGCTCGAATTCCTTCCGGTCGGACGATCCGGAAAAGAACGCGGTCGGCCTCCTGCACGAAGAAATGCGCCGCTGTGGGTCGCTTATCATGCGGGCTGGGGATGCTCACCGCGTTCCGGCAGGCAGCGCGCTCGCTGTTGATCGCCATGGTTTCTCGGCAGCGGTTCAGGATGCGCTGGAAAACCACCCTCTCGTGACCATCGACCGCACCGAGGTAACTGGTCTGCCGCCGGAGACGTGGGACAGCGTCATAGTCGCGACCGGGCCCCTCACCTCGCCCGCGCTCAGCGACGCCATCGGCCAACTCACCGACGAAGAGTCATTGGCATTCTTCGATGCGATCGCGCCGATCGTCGCGAAGGACAGCGTCGACATGAATGTCGCTTGGTTCCAATCCCGGTACGACAAATCCGCACCGGGCGGCGACGGGAAGGACTACCTCAACTGTCCGATGACCAAGGCGCAGTACGAAGCCTTCATCGCCGGCCTGATCGACGGCGACAAAACTGACTTCAAGGAATGGGAGAAAGACACGCCCTACTTCGAAGGATGCCTTCCCATCGAGGTCATGGCGGAACGCGGTCCCGAAACCCTGCGCTACGGCCCGATGAAACCCGTTGGGCTGACCAACCCCCATCAACCCGAGGAGAAACCCTACGCCGTGGTGCAACTGCGCCAAGACAACGCACTGGGCACGCTCTACAACATGGTCGGCTTCCAAACCAAGCTGAAGCACGGCGCACAGAAGGCGCTCTTCGCCACAATCCCAGGGCTGGAAAACGCAACGTTCGTCCGACTTGGCGGCATTCACCGCAATACGTTCTTGAACTCGCCTCAACTGCTCGACGCGCGTCTTCGACTGAAGGCGCTGCCGCGGCTACGCTTTGCAGGCCAGATCACGGGTGTCGAGGGCTATATCGAAAGCGCGGCCATCGGGCTCCTGGCGGGGCGCTTTGCAGCAAACGAACGTCTCGGTCGCGAGATCGACACGCCGCCGCCGACGACGGCGCTTGGTGCGCTCCTGAATCACATCACCCTGGGCGCCGATGCCGCGACGTTCCAGCCGATGAACGTGAACTTCGGTTTGTTCCCGCCCCTAGAGACCCGCACCAAGCGCAAGGAACGCAAACCCGCCTATGCGCGCCGTGCCCTGACCGATCTCGGCACCTGGCTTGGCGGGGTCAAAGAGGCGGCCGAGTGACGACGACCGTTCGCGACGCCCTCACCAGCGAAGCACCGGCCCTAAGCGATCTCGCCATGCGTTCCAAAGCCCATTGGGGCTATGACGACGCGTTTCTCGTGGCCTGTCGCGAGGAATTGACGGTCACCTCTGGAATGATCGAAGCCGGTGAGGTGCGTGTCGCCGAACGCGACGGCACCCTTCAGGGGCTTCACCGGCTCTCCGTCTCCGACACGGAGGCTTGCGTCGAGTTGCTATATGTAGACCCCGCGGCGATCGGGTCCGGGGTCGGTCGGCGGTTATGGGACGACCTTGTAGGGCGCGCGATCTCAGCCGGAGCCCGCCGCCTACTGATCGAAGCGGATCCGCACGCCGAAGGGTTCTATGTCCGCATGGGGGCAGTCCGCACGGGATCGTGTCCGTCGGGCAGCATCCCCGGGCGTATGCTGCCGCTTCTCGAACTGAACCTCGGAGCGACCTCGTGACGCTGACGTTTTGGGATGAGCGCTTCGAGGGTGCCGATTACCGCTACGGTACCCAGCCCAATCCGTTCCTCGCGGCGCAGGCCGGATATCTCAGAACCGGCGGTCGCGTCTTGTCGGTCGGCGACGGCGAAGGACGCAACGGCGTGTGGTTGGCCGAGCAAGGGTTTGCCGCAACCTCCCAAGATGGCTCGAAAGTCGCCCAAGAAAAGGCGCGCCGCATGGCGCACGAACGCGGCGTGCAGCTCGACACCGTGTTTTCCGATCTCACCAAGTGGAAATGGCCGCGCGACATCTTCGACGGCGTGGTGTGCGTCTTCGTGCATTTCCGGCCCGAAATGCGTCGAACCATGCATCGCAACATGCTGGCGGCCCTCAAACCCGGCGGCGTACTGATTATGGAGGTGTTTCACACCGACCAGCTCGCCCTGAAAACAGGGGGACCGCCTATATTGGAGATGCTCTACGACGCGGCGATGCTGCGCGACGATTTCAGCGAGGCCGAGATTGTGGTGCTCGAAGAAACGCGCTCTTTCATACCGCAAGACACGTTCCAAAAGGGCGAGGCTGCTCTGGTTCGCCTGGTCGCACGGCGCCGCTGAAACCGTCCAAGGTCGGGATTTTGGCTACGATCGTGACGACGTTGACCTGGCCAGGCCCCCTATCCGCCCAGATCCAGCCGCTCGATGCCGCAACTTTGCTGCGCCAGTGCACGGCCGAAAACCTGCCCCCGCGCGAAGCCTGCGCTACCTTCATTCTGCAATCGGTAGAGCGCAATCGCGCAGCACCGGAACCCGCCTTCTGCTTACCTGCGAGCGCCATTTTGGGCGATCTAAGGGCGCGCTTCATTGCCTGGGGACAAACCCGCCCCCCGGAGGGTCTCGGCATGGCCGCGGACGACGGCCTCGCGATCGCCCTAGCCGAGGCCTTTCCCTGCCCCCTCACGCAATCGGGTTAGTTTTTTTTCGCGCCACTGTCGAATAGGGCGGAGGCCATTCGTCTATCCCATGACACGACAACAACAACTCATCCACTAAAGGATTAGCAATGAAGTATATCCTATTGATTTAAAGTGATAATTCAGACGAACCGGTACCCGGCACCGAAGCCCACGGCAAGTACTTCCAGGCATATGGAGCGTTCACCGAAAACCTCGCCAAGAGCGGTAAAATGGCCGGTGGCGATGCCCTTGAGCCGGTCTCCACGGCAACCTCAGTGCGGGTACGCAACGGCAAAACGGTCACAACGGATGGCCCCTTCGCGGAAACCAAGGAGCAACTCGGCGGTTTCTATATCGTGGACGCCGAAAACCTCGACGAGGCCATCGAATGGGCGGCGAAAATCCCGACGGCCGAATTTGGGACCATCGAGGTTCGACCGTTGATGGTCTTTGACAACATGTAGCGACCGACCTACTCGACGATTGCGGGGCGGCAGGGGCGCTGCTGCCCCGCAGCCAGCATGGTACGCTCGGTCGGCTATGGCCGATCGAACCCCCACCCCCGCGCACCGCGCCGTCGAAACCGTCATTCGCGAAGAATGGGGCCGCGTCCTCGCGACCCTTGTTGGGCTCGTACGAGATTTCACCCTCGCCGAAGATGCCCTCCAGGATGCCGTTCTGATCGCTGTAGACACCTGGGATCGCCGCGGCATTCCCGAAAATCCGCGCGCATGGTTAGTCCAGACCGCCCGACACAAGGCGATCGATCGACTACGCCGCGGTGTGACGTTCGAAGCCAAGCGTAACGAACTCAAGGTGTTGGCCGAACTCGATGCCGCAACATATGTCGAGCCCACGGACGACGAGGATATCCAAGACGAACGTCTGCGCCTGATCTTCACTTGCTGTCACCCGGCGCTCTCGGACGAAGCCCGCGTGGCGCTGACGCTCCGCACGTTGGGCGGCCTGACGACAGGCGAGATCGCCCGCGCTTTTCTCGTGCCCGAGCCAACGATGGCCCAACGCTTGGTCCGCGCCCAGCGCAAGATCAAGAAGGCCGGTATCCCCTATCGGGTGCCGCCACCGGCGCTCTGGCCCGAACGCCTCGATTCCGTTCTGGCCGTCCTCTACCTCATTTTCAACGAGGGCCACACCGCGACATCGGGCGAGAACGTCACGCGCCCCGATCTTTGCCGCGAGGCCCTTCGCCTGACGCAAAACCTAGTCCTTCTGGCCACGGAAGAGCCCGAAATCCGGGGGCTGCTGGCCCTGATGCTGTTTCACGAAGCGCGCAGGGCGACGCGGACGGATGCCTCCGGCGCCCTGGTCGCTCTCGAAGATCAAGACCGAGGGTCATGGCGCCAAGCGCTGATCTCGCGGGGTGACGAGGTGATACAGAAAGCGCTGAAACAAAGCGCCCCTCACCCCGGGCGCTACCAAATCCAGGCGGCGATCAGCGGCCTACATGCCACTGCCCCAACTTTCGCTGCAACGGATTGGGAAGAAATCCTGATGCTGTACGGACGTCTCCACAAACTCCAACCTTCGCCGATCGTTCGGCTGAACGCGATTGCAGCCGCGTCGTTTCGCTACGGTCCGGAGGCCGCCCTGAACTCATTGGGCGAATTGGCCATCGAAACGGATTTAGCTAACTACCAGCCGTACCACGCGACGCTCGCCGACTTGTTGCGGCGAGCCGGACGTTTGTCGGAGGCGCGCGAGGCGTATCGCACGGCGATCTCCGTGACCGATAACCTCGCCGAGCGACAGTTTCTCGAACGCCGCCTTGCCACCCTAACCGAAGCCGCATGAGCATCCACATGGATCCAGACGACACAGAAGATCAAGTCTCTCTCGCCGTTCGCGTTCCCGGCCCGCCGGAAGCTGCCTTTCGTCTTTTCGTGGAGAATTTTGGCGATTGGTGGCCCCCGGAATACACGTTTTGCGGTGAGGCGCTGGCGCGCATCGCCATCGAAGGCATCGACGGCGGGCGGTGCTACGAACGGGCGCGCGACGGACGCGAGATCGTATGGGGCACCGTTACGCTCGCCGAAGCGCCGCGTGCGGTGATCTTCAGCTGGTTGATTTCGCCGGACCGACAGATCGAAACCGACCCGGATCGCGCCAGCGAGGTGGCCGTCGCCTTTCAACCCGACGGTGGGGATACCAACGTTTTATTGGTTCACAGCGGCTTGTCGAACCATGGCGAGGGTTGGGCAGGCTATCGTGACGCCATGGCCTCGGAACAGGGCTGGCCCTATTGCCTGGAGCATTTCCGCGCCGCCGCCGGGGGTTAAGGCCTAGTCGAGAAGCGCGGCGAGTTCGGCCTGCGCCGCTTTGATATCGACCGCCTGGGGTTCGACGATCAGAAACGACGCCCGCGCCCACCGGATCGCGGCCTGATCGCTCAAGGGCGGCAGTGCCGCCCCGACTTCCTCCATCGCGGACAAATCGCCGTCGCAATGCAAGACGACGTCGCACCCTGCCGAGATGCTGTCCCGCGCCCGCGTGGCGTAGTCGCCTACCAACGCCTTCATGTTCGACGAGATATCGTCGCTCATCAACAGCCCCTCGAACCCGATCTTGCCGCGAATCACCTCGTCGATGATGGACTTGGATGTCGTCGCGGGGTGCGATGGATCTAGCGCGCTGTAAAGCACGTGCGCGGTCATCGCCAACGGGAAGTCGCGCAAGGCATGAAAGGGCGCAAAGTCCTGTTCCAAGTCTTTTGCCGATGCCTCGACAACGGGCAGCTCCGCATGGCTATCGGCCCGCGCACGCCCATGCCCCGGAATGTGCTTGACGACTGGCAATACCCCCGCAGCGATCAAGCCGTCGGCGAACGACCGCCCCAAGGCTGCTATCGCGGCGGGATCGGAATGAAACGCCCGGTCGCCGATGATGTCGTGACTGCCAGGAACCGGCACGTCGAGTACCGGCGCACAGTCGACATTGAGCCCGCTCGCTAGCAGTTCAGCACCGATAAGTTGGCCGTTCAGCGTTGCAGCGCGGCACGCGGCATCCGGATCGTCGCTCCACAAATCGCCGAACGGCTTTGCGCGCGGCGGGTGGCGCCAGTATGGGTCTTGCAGCCGGGCGACCCGACCGCCTTCTTGGTCGATCAAGATCGGCGTGTCGCGCCGACCGGTCAGCGCCCGCAGATCATCGCACAGCGCCTTTACCTGGGCGGGTGTTTCGCAATTTCGAGAAAAAAGGATGAACCCCAGAGGGGCTACGTCGGTGAAGAACGCGCGTTCGCTTTCGGTAAGGGTCGGGCCACTGAGGCCGAGAATCGCCGGTGCCGTCATGCGACGTCAGCGCGTCCTGCGTCGGTCCGGAAAAAGCGGGCGGCCGCTATGGGGCCACGACCAAGCAAGCCTGGTCGCGGGTGCGCAGCGTAGTACACGCATTCTCCGCAGCCGCTCGGCTGGTGTAAGGACCTGCCTGGAGCCGGTGGAAGACCCCGCGTTCACCGAGGTCGACCTGCACCACGGTGGATTCCAACGAGCCGAGCAAATCTTCATGCCGGGTCTTGAGAGTTTCCCAACCCGACGCCGCTGCGGTCGGCGTGCGATAAGCCGCCAACTGCACACGAAAGGTCCCCGACGCGGCAGGCGCCGGCGTGGGCGATGTCGGTTGGGTTGCGGCAGGTGCGGGTGCCGCAGGTGGCGTAAGGGGTTGCGGTGTCGCAACGGCCGCCGTCTCTTCGCTGGTCGCCGGAATGGGCGGCGGCGGTGGCACGGCGACCGGCGCGGGCGCGACGGCGACCGGCGGGCGCACTGCGGTCACCGGACTGTCGTCCCGAATGACCGGCGGCGGCGGCAACTGATTGGTTTCGACCGCTTGCGCGGCAGGGGTGTCGGTTTCGACGATGCGCGGCGGCGGTGCGGCGGGTTGTTCCGGCGCGGGCGCCAGGGTGACGGGCGCCTCAGTCGCATCGTCCTCTTCGACATCTTGTAGAACCAGCTTGTCTTGGTGCGGCACCTGGAGACCGCCAGGTTCGGCCGGATCCTCTTTGACCGGCGTCGGATCGGCGCGCACGACCGGTGGCACCTGCTCCAAGGCGTTCTGTTGACCGACTTCAAAGCCCCACCAAAAGGCGCCGCCCATGAGCACGGCGGCCATCGCCGCGGCGGCAAGAAAGCTGCTATAGCGAGAGCGCGAATGAGCCCGACGGTTTTCGTCCTCTTCCGCCGTTTCCCGAAGCGGCGGGATGTCGATACCGCCGTCTTCGTTCGCGGCCGTATGCGGGCTGGCGAAGGGCGGCGGGCCTGGTGTGCGCCGCGGGGGAATCTCGAATGTGTCGTCGTCGTCAGCCATCATCAACGCATCTCCTCAACCGGTTCCACCCCGAGTACACCGAGGCCGGAAGCAATGACCGCCGCCACGCCTTGTAGTAAGGCGAGTCGCGCTCGCGTCAATTCTGGGTTTTCCTCAATCAGGAATCGAAGTTCTGGTGCTTCTGTGCCCTGATTCCACAACGCATGAAACGTCGCCGCCAAATCATACAGGAAATACGAGACTCTGTGTGGTTCATGTGCGCGCGCCGCGTTTTCGACCACGCTCGGCCATAACGCCATCTGTCTGATGACCGCTAACTCCGCGGAATGACTCAGGTTTTCCAGCGGCGCGTTTGCGAGCGACTCGGCTCCAACATCGACGTCCGAAGCCTCGTGAGCCGCACGCCGCATGACCGAGCGAATCCGGGCATGGGCGTATTGCACGTAAAAGACCGGATTGTCTTTCGACTGCTCGGTCACTTTCTCGAAATCGAAGTCGAGCGGCGATTCGGGTTTTTGGGTCAGCATCATGAACCGCGTTACGTCGTGTCCAACCTCGTCGACAACCTCGCGGAGAGTGACGAAATCGCCGGACCGTTTGGACATTTTCACCGGCTCACCGCCTCGCATGAGCTTCACCAAGTTGGTGATCCGCACGTCGAGTTCGGCGTTGCCGTCAGACAACGCGGCGACCGCCGCTTTCATCCGCTTGATGTAGCCACCATGATCGGCGCCCCAAACGTCAACCATATGGTTGAACCCCCGAGCGATCTTGTCGCGGTGATATGCGATGTCGGCCGCAAAATAGGTCCAGGCACCATCGGACTTCTGCAGCGGTCGGTCCGTATCGTCCCCGAACCGCGTGGCGCGAAACAGCGTTTGTTCGCGCGGCTCCCAGTCTTCCGGCTCTTTCCCTTTGGGCGGCGCAAGCACACCTTTGTAGGTCAGGCCCTTGTCGGCGAATGCCGCGAGTGCCTCATCGATTTTCGCTGCGTCATGCAACGCCTTTTCCGAAAAGAACACATCGTGGCGGATGCCCAGAGCTGCCAAATCCTCGCGGATCAACACCATCATGGCGTCCGCCGCCGCCGCCCGGAACGATTCCAGCCATGCCGATTCGTCGGCCGTTACCCACTTGTCGCCGTCCCGTTGAGCAATCTCTTGCGCCACGGGTACCAAATAGTCGCCGGGATACCAGCCGTCCGGAATGGTGATTGTCTCGCCCAACGCTTCGCGGTAACGCAAATGCAGCGATCGGGCCAAGGTCTGCACCTGGGCCCCGGCATCGTTGATGTAGTACTCGCGCGTCACCGCGTATCCGGCCTTTGCCAGCACGTTGGCTAATGCATCGCCGACCACGGCGCCACGGCAATGGCCCACATGCATCGGCCCGGTGGGGTTTGCCGAGACATACTCGACGTTGACCTTCTCCCCGGCCCCGATCTTGGACGTTCCGTAGTCCACGCCGTCGGCAAGTATCGTGCGCAACTCCTCGTGCCACGCCGCGGGGGCAAGTCGGAGATTGATAAAGCCGGGGCCGGCGATCTCGATTGATGACACCAACTCCAAAGCCTCGATGCGCGGCCCGATCTGCGCCGCCAGGTCGCGCGGTTTCATGCCCGCCGCCTTTGCGAGAACCATTGCGACGTTCGTCGCGAGATCGCCGTGATCCGGGTTGCGCGGCAGTTCGACCACGACATTGGAGGTATCCAGGCCCGCCGGCACGACATCGGCCGCGCCAAGCTGGCCGACGATGTCGTTGATCTGATCCTTGAGCGTCGAAAGCAAAGTCACGGCAAATCCGGGTGGGTAAGCATTTGCGCGGGTTCTAGCGCGTCTGATTCCGCTTGGCCAGCGGCGTCATTACCCCTGGCCCGTCAACTTCTGATGTTCCTGCAAGGCGTAGCGATCGGTCATGCCCGCAATATAGTCGGCGACAAGGCGAGCCCGCGCCGCCTCGTCGGGTGCGACGGCAAGCCGAGGCTGCCAATCTCGGGGCAAGGCCGACTGATGGGCGATGAGGTGATCGAAAAGATCTGCCACCACTTTACGCGCCCGCGCGGTCATCTCGTTAACTCGGGTATGACGATACATGTTTTCGAAAAGAAAGGCCTTCAGCGCCCGATCGGCCTCGGCCAACCCCCCGGAAAACGCCACGACTGCGTGATCCAGGCCTCGGACGTCATCGGGCGAAGTCGGGTCTGCCGCCCCTAGTCGGCGTTTCGATTCGTCCAATAGGTCGACCACCATCGCGTCGATCACCCGGCGGGTCACCTCGTTGACGGCGCGGGACTGTTCCAAATCGGCATGACGGTTCAATACGTCCTCGACGGCCGTGGTCGCCAAAGGCACCCCGCGCAAGTCCTCAAGATGAAAAAGCCCGGCGCGTACGCCGTCGTCGATATCATGTGCGTTATAGGCAATATCGTCGGCCATTGCGGCGACCTGCGCTTCGACACTTGGGAAGGTCTCCAGCCCCAGGTCGAATGCGGCATTGAACGCGAGAATGGTGCCGTCGACAGGCGCGTCTTTTTGGGCGTGTGGCCCCATTAACGGACCGTTGTGTTTGACCACACCTTCAAGCGCTTCCCAGGTCAGGTTTAGCCCATCGAACTCGGCATAACGATGCTCGAGGTCGGTTAGTACCCGCAGGGTCTGGGCGTTGTGATCGAACCCGCCGTAAGGTGCCATCGCGGCGGCCAACGCGTCCTCTCCGGCATGGCCGAACGGGGTATGGCCGAGGTCATGCGCCAAGGCCAACGCCTCGGCCAGATCTTCATCGAGCGCGAGACTGCGGGCGATCGTGCGGGCGACCTGCGCTACTTCGATCGAATGGGTCAGGCGCGTCCGATAGTAGTCCCCCTCGTGATAGACGAAGACTTGGGTCTTGTGTTTCAGACGCCGAAACGCGCCGGCGTGGATGACCCGGTCGCGATCGCGCTGGAATGCGCTCCGCATGCCGCTCTCGGCCTCCGGATGCTGCCGCCCACGGCTTTGCAGGGGGTCGCAGGCGTAGCGGGCAAGCGGCTGGCGGGCGGACATCGGCGGACCCTAGCCCCAGGGTTTAAGGGCCGCAACGCCCACTTGCGATTGACTCGCAACGAAATTGCCCTACATAGGGTGCGTATGACCGACCCAGCCCAACTGCTCTCGTTATCCGATAGCGCCGTGAAGCGGGTGTCCTTCCTCATGAGCCAGGAAGACAACCCGGACGTGATGCTGCGCGTCGTCGTCGACGGCGGCGGCTGCGCCGGGTTCCAATATGGTTTTTCGTTCGACGACAGCAAAACCGACGACGATGTCTTGATCGAGCAAGACGGCGTGAAAGTGGTGACCGACAATATGTCGTTGATGTATCTCGCGGGCGCTCAAATCGACTTTGTCGAAGACATGATCGGCGCGGCATTCTCGATCAAGAACCCGAACGCCGCCTCGACGTGTTCCTGCGGCACCAGCTTCTCGGTCGCCTAACGCGTTTGCGTCGGACGTTCGTAGCGCGCCTCGTTCAAATCTCGATCGATAGTGAACCGCATCGCGGGTCGCTCCAATACTTCGTCATACCAATCGGCGAGCGTCGGTCGGCCCTCCCGCCATTCGTAGAATGGATCGATCTGGTCGAGGATCGCGCCGAACGCCGTCACGCGGTAGTCAAGCCGCGATAACCCGCCCGCGGTGCAGATGTGGCCGATATGAAAGCCGTCATAGCGGGCGGCGTCGCGCTCCATTTGGTCGAGCGCTCGTACGATCTTGAGCCACTGGCGTTCAACGGTATCGGCGCGTCGGTCGCCCACCTCGCGCCAGCTCTCGAGATCGAGGGCGACAGCCGCCTCGAAGACGCCCTCCCCCAGCATCATCTGCCGCAGCGCGGTAAAGCGCGCGCGACCGCTTGCCGGAAACATCTTCGGCCCTTCGTGCAGCGAATCGAAATACTCGCAGATCACCGGACCGCCATAGAGGGCCTCGCCGTCTTTAAGCACCAATGTCGGCACTTTGTTGAGCGGATTGTCGCGCCAAAGATCGGTGTCGGCGTCGAACGGTCCGGTCCGCACGTAGGCGATCTGGTCCGTGATCCCGGCCTCGGCAGCCGCCACCAGGACTTTGTGGATGTAGTCGGGATTCGGCGTGAAGCGTAGTTTCATCATGGCAGGGGACCTCCTTCGCCCTGTCGACGTCGCGCGCCCCGCGCGCCTTTGCCGACGGGGCGGAACATGGTATCCCGGTCGTTCTCCAACGCCACGCATCCTCTTGGTCGGACCGCATGAAAATCGTCACCTGGAACGTCAATTCGATCAAAGTGCGTGTACCGCACGTCTGCGACTACCTGCGTGCGACCGCACCGGATGTCCTGTTGCTGCAGGAAACCAAGATCGCCGACGACAAATTCCCCGCTCTGGAAATAGAAGATCTCGGCTACAACATCGCATTGCACGGCCAGAAGACCTACAACGGCGTCGCCATCCTATCGAAGAACCCGCTGGAAGACGTGGTGCGCGGTTTGCCGGGCAACACCGACGACGACCAATCGCGTTACATCGAGGCAACCATCAACGGCCTTCGCGTCGCCTCGCTGTATCTGCCGAACGGCAATCCGTTGGGCACCGATAAATTCGACTACAAGCTCAAATGGATGGGGCATCTACGCGATCACGCTCGCAACATGCTGCAAGACGACCTCGACTTCGCGTTGGGTGGGGACTGGAACATCGCCCCTGAAGATCAAGACCTTTACGATCCTGCCGCATTCCTCGATGACGCCATTTCTCAGTCGGAATCCCGCGCGTTATGGCGCGAAATCAACTATTTGGGCCTCACGGAATCCTTCCGCGCCCTCCATCCCGACCTACCCGAGGCCTGGAGCTACTTCGACTACCAGCGCGGGGCATGGGAGAAAAAGCACGGCATCCGCATCGACCACATCCTGCTGTCCCCGCGTGTCGCGGATCGCCTTACCGAGGCGGGCATCGATCGCGACGAACGCGGCCGCAAACAACCCTCGGATCATGTGCCGGTGTGGTGTGTGCTGGAGGACTAGCGGCGCTTTTGCGATCGCGCGTTCGGACCAGATCTAATTCGCCGCGTCCTTGCCAGTCGCTGGTGCGCCTTCGATCGTCGCGATCATATTCGGAAGCTCGGGAAGCGCCCGAAGATCCCAGATTCCGTTGTTCATTTGATCGACGAATTCGCTGCACCGTTCGGCTTCACGGCCTTCCCACTGCCCCAACCGAGCCTCGACGAGGCGAAGGGCGCCATTTTGCACCGCGCTCTGGCCGCGCGTGCCGCTCAGACCGGTTTCTTGCGAAATGCGGATGACCTTTTCCATAAGTTCTTCATGGCGATCGTTCCAAGACTTTACGGCGGTTTCCCAATCCGCATCGTCGTCGAACGCGTCGAACTGCTGCTGGCAGGCCGCGGGCGTCGTGATGATGGCGTAGCCTGCCGTCATTAGGACTTTGGCGGCCTCGAATTCAGTACGAGAGTAGTTCCGCAAATCGGGCGCAACATCGAGGGATGTCCCGCCACCGCGCATTTGCCATACACCGATCGCGGCAATGATGATGACCACGACGACCCAGTTCCGCCGGGGCATCCCGTAGGCACGCCGTTGCCGGTCCTCCGGCTTCAGTCGACGCTGCCAACGGTCGTTCATCGCTTAGCTCGCGCGGCGCACGGGCCCGAGAAGCCGGCGGCGCCCTGCCCCTTCGGCATATTCGCGGACGAAATAGCTTAGCGCCTGACTGGATGACGTGAACATTCGACCGCTTTCGTCGGTCACGACCGCGCGCCGTACTTGTGCGAGCACCGGGTGTCGCTTGATGCTCGAGGCGAAGTACGCCACGACCGAGTCGCCGGGATCCAATTCACGCGGCCAAGCGCCCGCGTCATGCAACAACGGTTCGCGCATGGTCACCCGCGGCCGGCCCAGACGGCCCATAAGCCCGATCTCAGACACAACCACCGGCTCGACGCCCGCGTTGACAATGAGCAGACATAACCCGGAACGATCCAACGCATGGCCCGGAATGTGACGCATTTCATTCGGGCTGTCCCCCAGCGCGATCGCTTCGCTCCCGACCGGCGTCGCCAGCTTGGGCACGATATGCAGGCGCGCGCCATGCGTGATCCGCGGCATCGCGTTCAGAATGGTTTGCGCGATCGCAACCATGGGACTTCTCGACCTAGAGGTCCGCGTAGACGTGGGTTTCGGCCGCCGCGCCGGGGTGCGTTACCGCGCCTTTTTCGGCCGTGCCGACCAACTGCGCGTACTTCCACAGGGCACCCGACTGATAGTTCGTTTCCCGCGGCTGCCATGCCTCGCGCCGGGCGCTCAGTTCGTCGTCGTTTAGGTCGACATCAAGCGTCCCGTTCACAGCATCGATCGTGATCATGTCGCCGTCTTTCAGCAGGCCTATAGGTCCGCCAACTGCCGCCTCCGGTCCGACATGGCCGATGCAGAAACCGCGCGTGCCGCCGGAGAATCGTCCATCGGTAATGAGCGCGACCTCATCGCCCACACCCTGTCCGTAGAGGGCGGCCGTGGTGGCCAGCATTTCGCGCATGCCTGGGCCGCCACGCGGTCCTTCGTAACGGATCACGAGCACCTCGCCGTCTTTGTATTGCTTCATTTGCACCGCGGCGAAGCATTCGTCTTCGGAGTCGAACACGCGCGCAGGCCCAGTGAACTGAAGCCGTTTCATGCCCGCGACCTTCACGATCGCACCCTCGGGCGCAAGATTACCGCGCAGTCCAACCACACCACCGGTCGGCGACAGCGCCTTGGAGACCGGATAGATGACATCCTGGTCTTCCGGGAACACCACATCCTTGAGGTTTTCCGCAATGGTCTTTCCGGTAACCGTGATGCAGTCGCCATGCAAGTGGCCGCTGTCGAGCAGCGCCTTCATTAAGACCGGCACACCACCGACCTCGAACATGTCCTTGGCGACGTACTTCCCGCCGGGCTTCATGTCGGCGATGTAGGGCGTGCGTTTGAATATCTCGGCAACGTCATGAAGGTCGAATTCGATCCCACATTCATGGGCGATCGCCGGAAGGTGGAGCCCAGCATTGGTCGACCCGCCCGAGGCGGCGACGACCGTGGCGGCATTCTCGAGCGCCCGACGCGTCACGATATCGCGTGGCCGCAAGTTGGACTGAATCAAATCCATCACTTGCCGGCCTGACGCAACCGCGTATTCGTCGCGCGACTCGTAGGGTGCCGGCGCGCCGGCAGAACCAGGCAATGCCAGACCGATCGCCTCGGACACTGTTGCCATCGTATTGGCGGTGAACTGGCCCCCGCACGATCCCGCCGACGGACAAGCAACGCATTCGAGTTCGTGCAGGTATTCGTCGTCAACTTTGCCGGCTTGATGCATGCCAACGGCCTCGAAGACATCGACCACCGTAACGTCCTTGCCACGGAACCGACCCGGTAGAATGGAGCCCCCATACATGAATACGCTGGGCACATTGAGACGGACCATCGCCATCATTAGGCCGGGCAGCGATTTGTCGCAGCCGGCCAAACCGACGATGGCGTCATAGCAATGGCCGCGCACCGTGAGTTCGGTCGAATCGGCAATCGCTTCGCGGCTCACGAGCGACGAGCGCATGCCTTCATGACCCATCGCGATGCCGTCGGTCACCGTGATCGTGGTGAACTCGCGCGGGGTGCCCCCGCCCTCTTTCACACCGACCTTAACCGACTGTGCCTGGCGCGAGAGCGAGATGTTGCACGGCGCGGCCTCGTTCCATGTCGTCACGACACCGACAAAGGGTTTGTCGATGTCCTCTTGCTCAAGGCCCATAGCGTAGTAGTACGAGCGATGGGGCGCTCGCGCGGCACCAACGGTGACATGCCGACTCGGCAGTTTGCTCTTATCGAATTTGCGCGCGTCCATAGTTTTATTCCTCCCGCTCGTGGTCCCTGGGCCAGACCAACCGCAGCCCCTCGCGGCCCGAGGAATGCCGTGGTTTCGTTACCGTCTCGAATTTGAGCTCAGGCCCAGACCTGAGCAGGTTTCTCATAGCACACGTTGACGCCCGATACCCAAAAACAAGCTTTAATCGCCGGTCGCCATCGGCAACCGAAACCAAAATCGCGCGCCGCCCGAGGCCACATCCTCATATCCCATAGAGCCCCCATGGTGCTCTACCAAAGACCTGCAAATACTGAGTCCAAGCCCGGTCCCGCCACGTGCCCGTGTATCGGTGGACTCTACCTGAACGAATTTCTCGAAAACCGAGTCGCGATATTCGGGCGGCACGCCAGGGCCTTGGTCAGATACCGCGATCTCGATTTGGCCGCCCCTTCGGGACGCCATGACCTCGATCTTCCCTTTTGGCGGTGAAAATTTGATCGCGTTCGACAGCAGATTGGTCATGACCTGCATTAGTTGATCGAGGTCGCCAACGACCTTTGCGCCACGAGTGTCATCGACGACATTGATCGAAAGGTCGTTATTTTCGGCAAGTCCTCGATTCGCGTCCGCCGCGGTTTCCAACAGCTGCGCAACTTGGATCGCGACGTGCGTGCCGCCGATTCTGCCCGACTCTATCTTTTGAACATCGAGAATATCGCCGATGAGACGAACCAATCGTTCGGCATTGTTGTTGGCGATTTCGATAAGTTCCTTGACCTTGGGCGGGACATGTCCCGCCATGCCCGACGCGATCAGCCCTAAGGCGCCGCTAATCGACGTCAGTGGCGTGCGCAGTTCATGACTCACCGTCGATACGAACTCATCTTTCAACCGCGTCATTGTTTCCCGCTCCGTGACGTCGATGACGGAGACCTGCATTGCGGGCGTGCCTTCCCATTCGATAACGCCAAGGCGGCTTTCGACGAAAAAAAATTCGCCGTTTCGCCGCACAGCTTGTTGGACCACGGTTTCGGTCGCGTTGGGTTCGTCCTATCGCTCGCGGGCACGCGTCGCGACATCACGCCATTGATGTTCAGGGAACAGCAAAAGAAGCGAATCTAAGGCCAGCACCTCGTCGACATTGTCGTAGCCAAAGATGTCGGCGAACGCTTGGTTGGCAAAGATGGGCCGTAAATCGCGGTGGATGCAAACACCCTGTAGCGAACCCTCCACCAAGCTCCGAAACTTGCCCTCGCTTTCGCGAAGCGCCTCCTCGGTGCGCTTGATGTCGGTGATGTCGGTGTGAAAGACGACGAACCCGACGCCCTCGACGACATGCTCGTAGACCTGAATCCAGCGACCTTCGGCCAGCATCACGAACGGCGCACCGGGGTTGCGGTGCATGGCCAAACGTTCGGCGATGTAATCATCCTCGCGCCCGAGCGCCGCGTCGACCATGCCGGCATCCACGGCGCTACGAACGATTTCTTCGAAAGGTGTTCCCGGGACATAAGCGGTCGCGTTTGCCCCAGCGACCGCGAGCGCCTTTTTATTGCAGCGGACCAACCGATCGTCGCTATCGAAAAGCAGAACCCCGACCGGCATGTCGCCGATGAAGTCAAAGACCTGCGCGCCGGAAATCGATTGGAGAAACCCCGATTCAGCGCCGAGCAGCCGAAGGACCTCGGTATCTGTACCGAACCCAGCCCCAGCTCGTCGCGCGGTGCTGTTTTCCGATTTCATCGACGCCACTTCCCCCACGACAGCCGACCGCCTTCGAAGCGGCCCAGCACTGGTCGCCGCCAAGTTTCTCCTGGGCCCAGGCGAACACCCCCATAATTCCTTGGGGGTTCAATATGTTACAACGCAATTCTAACAGTCTTTCTAGGCGTGTAAAACCCACGATGTCCTTACCTCAAGGTGAGGAACGTCACAGAAAAGACCTACACGGATGGTCGATACTCCGCGAAATTTGCCGTGATAATGTGACCGCCCCACGATCTAGGAACCACCCAGCAATGGCCGAATTCGTTAAGAAAAAATTCCCAAAAGGGACCGTGTTGTTCAAGGAAGGCGACAAGGGAGACGAAGCTTTCTTGATCGTCAGCGGAAAAATCCAACTCCGAAAGAACGTGCTGTCTGAGTACCCTCAAATGCTTTCCACCGTCGGACCCGGTGACGTGGTGGGGGAGATGGCTTTGTTCGACAACCGCCCTCGCCTAGCAGAGGCGATGGTGTTCGAAGACGCCGAGGTTTTTGTGATCCCGCGCGACGATTTCTCTGCGCGCCTCGCCAATATGAACCCGGTGATGCGCCGCATTCTTCAAATCATGGTGCAACGCGTGCGCCGGATGACTGACGAATTCATGCAACGCAAACAAAGCGCGAAATGGGGCGAGAACTGGAAGGGGAAGTAGCCTCCCTACGCCCGCGCTAGCGGTCCAGTTTTGCGCCGGTAAGGTCGGCTTCGGATAGGTCGGCGGCACCGAGGTGCGCTTCGGCGAAATCGGCATTCGCAAACGTCGTCGGTCGCTGCTGCCCGGTCTCCTCCCCGTCCGCGCCACGGAGTGCGATCGGCACCGCAATCAATCCATCGAGACGCGCGGCACGAAGAACGCCTTCTGAGACGTCCGCGCCGGAAAGGTCCGCGCGGGTCAAGTCAGCGGCAGTGAGATTGGCCTCGCGCAAATCCGCGAGAACCAACGTACCGTGGGTGAGGTTTGCCCCGGCCAAATTCGCGCCGCGCAAGTTGGCGCCGGAAAGATAGCATTCCGAAAGGTTCGCTTCCGCCAGCGGCCGACCAGATAGGTCGGCGCGGCCCCCCCTAGCCCCGTTCGACTCGACCCAGATCGCATGATCACGCAGCATCGCCTGCAGATCTGCGGGCAGTTTGGCGATGCCCATGCCGATCCGAGCCCCCCTGCAGGTGAGCCCCCTCAAGATCGGCTTCCGCGAGTATGGCGCCGCGCACGTCGGTGTTGCGCAGCAGTGCGTCGTTCAAGCGCGCTTTCGATAGGTTGGCGCCCGTCAGGTTGGCCTCTTGCAGGCGCGCGGACTCGAAATTCACGCCACTGAGATCGGCCCCGCGAAGGTTGGTTCTCATCATCGTGGCGAACGAGGCGTCGACCTTCTTGAGCGACGTGTATTGCATGTTCGCCTCGGACAACTTGGCGCGCTTAAGATTTGCATAGTCCAGGGTGGCCAGCGAGAGATCGGTATTGGGCGTGTCCCTGGGGCGGGTGTCCAACGTGCCCGGCCTAAGGTCGGCGGCGGATAGGTTGGCGAAACTCATCCGCGCACCACCAAAGCACGCCCCCCGAAGGTCGGCCTTTTCGAAGTTGGCTTCGGTCACGTCCGCCCCTTCGAAGTTTGCGCCAAACAGATCGGCATGCGAAAAATCGGCGCCCGCAAGCTCAGCGCCAGAGAAGTCGATCCCGGCGAGCGACGCGCCGCGGAGGTTCAGGTAAGCGTACTTGAGCTTTGCAAAATCGCCCTCACGAAGATCGGCCCGGCTGCCGCCGGCCATTCCGTTGACGAAAAGCTCGTGTTTCTTGATGGTTTCGGTGAATTCTTGCGGTTTCATGGGCTCCCCAATACAGACCGTTGCGCGAAATCGCGGTGCATTATGTCCCTAGTAGTTCAACTAAATACCAAGCGTCCGAAGGTTCAACTTGAGCTGGTATTAACGCATGCGGGCTCGGTCACCCCCTGTGATCAAGGTCACACGGTGCGGCCATTGAGGCCGTCAACGGGCCGCTGATGAGTTGGCCGGTCGCCATCCATTTGTTCGCGGCGGTGCCCGCGTTGGCCGTGGGTTTGCTGACCCTGACGCTCAAGAAAGGACGCCCTCCACAAAGGGCTGGGCCGGACCTGGGTCGCCCTCATGATCGTCACAGCGGGCTCGTCGTTTTGGATTCAGAGCCTAAATCCAGGACATTATTCATGGATCCATCTCTTGGCGATTTGGACCCTTTTTTCGTTGGTGATGGCTGTCCGTGCGATCCGGTGGCGGCGGGATCGGCCCGGTCACGTGGCGTGGATGGTCGGTACGTATGTCGGGCTGTTGATTGCCGGCGGCCTCGCCTTCCTGCCTGACCGACTGCTGTGGCGGGTTTTCTTGGGGTGAACGACCCGCCGGGCCTTAGGGTTTCGGGTGGCGAACGATGTCTGCGAGGACGTGATCGACCGCGCGCATCGAAAAGCGATGGTCGGCATGGCTGGTATCGACGTAGATATCCCAACCTGCGCCCAGCGGCGTGGCTGTGGTGCGCACCGAGTCGGCGTAGGTCTGCCAGTCAAGACCGGAGTAACAGCAGCCGTCGAATTGGTTGAGGACCTGAACCTGTCGCCGCCCGGCCCCGGCCGCCCCAAGGACGTACATGTCGAGGTAGTTGGCCGCCGCCAACATCGGCGGGTAGGTCTCTTGCCATGTCGACCAATTGCGGTATTTGCGCAGATAGAGCGGATAGCTGCCCGCGACCGGATAAGACAGACGGACCCGGGGATCCATCGCCGCGTAGACCGTGATCGCCCAACCGCCACCCGAAAACCCGACGCCGATCACGTCTTCATATGCACCTGCGTCGAGGAGCGCGTTGAGACCTGCCGCGATCGGATCGAAATAGACACGCAAAGGATTCGGTTCGTCGAGAAACTTGAGGTGTTGGTGGTCGATAAAGGTGATACGGCCCGAACCCGGCACGACGAGGTCTGGTTGCCGGTCGATAATCCACATCGAGAAGGCAAGGACGCCGTATCCTTCGGCCAAAAAGCGCTGCAGGACATCGGCATTGCGATGAAACCGACCGGTGTTGCCTTCGTGGTAGACCACCAACTTGCCGTTGGGGTTCGTGGGGACGAGATGAAAAGCGCGCGAAACGAAACCGGGTGGGGTTTCGTGGACCAAGCGGTCGATCCGGGCAACCTCGGCCATGGGCGAAAAGACGGGGTCCCTAAAGCCAACATCGACGCTGGTCGGCCGTAGGTCGGTGGGCAGACCGCCCTCTCCCCAAATCGCTCGCAAGAGCTGGGCGCGCGCCGTCCACACATCGGTCTGCGTCCGAACGCGGATGAGCGCCGCAGCATCGACCTCTTTGAACTCGGCGTAGGTTTCGAGGAAGCGGTAGCGATGGCCGGGCCGGAAATGTTTGGATCGCGTGACGCGTACCCAATCGCGCGCCACGTCGTAGCTCGGCTCGTCGACCTGACGTAGCACCTCACTCCCCGCCCACGTCAACACCACCAACGCGATCAACGTGAGGAAAGCATACCAAAGTGTCTTGATCAGTCGCCAAAGTCCGCGCATCACCGCAGCCTACAGACTTGCGTTGGCAGGAGGTAGGCCTAGGCGACGGGTTGGCGTAGGACGGTCTTGAGTTTTTCGGGCGCGGTGCGACGCATATCCGAGAGATAGATCTCGTGATGTTTGCCGGTGAGACGGTATCCCTCGCCCTCGGCAAAGGCATGCATGTTGGCGATCACCGGTCCTTCCGCGCTGTAGGGCCCGTGGTGCATAACCTGAACGGTCTTGCCTTCCTCCAGCGTTTAAAGGCGCATCCGGTCGTGCAGCGGCACGCGCTTTTTCTTTTTCTCAAGCGCCTTCAGGACGACCGCCAAATCATCCGGCGAGACGAAATCGGGTTGCATGATCATCGCGGTCCAACGCCAATCCTGTCGTTGATTGGCCATAAACACGGTCCAGTCGTCGGCCCACCAAAGCGCTTCAAGCGGCGCCACCACGAAGTCGCCCTTCCCGGCAGTCTTGTGGTGGAACTTAAGGGCGTAGGCCGCGGGATAGAGGGCGGCGATGGCCTCAGCAAATGCTGCGCTTTCGGGGGCGCCAGCGCCGTCGATCATGAGATACCGGAGCGGCGGCACCTCGACGATTTGCGGTGTCTTCTTTGGCGCAAATAGCGCCTTGTATTTCTTTTTAAGGTCGACTTTGTTCGCCATCGCGCCCTATCCGGGAGGTATGTTCGCGCCGGGTGTGATAGCCATCACAAAATGCACGGGAACACCTTGCCCTGACCCGTCTGGTCCGGAAAATCACCATAGTATTGATGGGATTGGTCGTTTTTGTGAGTGTTTATTAGTGGCGCGCCCACCGGATCAGCCGGGTGTTTTTGGCGCTGAGTACGATTGGGTCGGCCTTCTCGCACCGAGTCTTCGGGAAGAGCAAGACTATCCGGCCGAGACGCGCGGCAACTGGCCTGCCGATCTGCGCGGTACGTTGTTCCGCAATGGCCCGGGTCTTTTCGAACGCAACGGCGTTCGCAAGGGCATGGTTACCGACGGCGATGGGCTAATTCGGTCCTATGAGATCGCCGACGGACAGGTCCACTTCAAATCCAGATTCGTGCGCACCACCAAGTTTCGCGAGGAAGAAGCGGCGGGGCGCTACAAATACGCGACCTGGAGTACCCGCGCGCCGGGCGGTATTTGGCGCAACATCGGGGCGACCCGCAGGCGGTCGCAGGCAGAGGCCACGGTGTATGCGCGGCACGGCAAGCTGCTTGCGTTTGACGAAGTCGGCCTGCCGTGGGCGCTCGACCCCCAAACCTTGGCGACGACCAGTCGGTACCAGATCGGCGCCCCCTCGGACCGACCGGCCTTCAAGACGCGCGCCAAACTCGATCCGCTGAACGGCGATTGGAACGTTTTGGGCCACGACTATGTCGAACCTCTGAAACTGCGCATCCTGGTCGAGAACAGCCAAGGGTTGACCAACACCGAATTGAGCATGCGCCTGCCGCGCGCTAGTTATTTCCGCGACTTCTTCTCGACACCGAACTATGTGGTGGTCGGCTTGAACGCGGTCGAGATCAAGACGATGCGCCCGACCCTCGGGATGTCGCCGCTTCTCGATGCGATCCGATGGAAACCCTCGCTGGGCAATCTCGTCGTGGTGATCCCCAAGAGCGGCGACGATCCGTTCGCGGTCGAGGCACCGCCGTCGTGGTGCTTTCACACGATCAACGCGTGCGAATCCCATGGCGAAATCATCGCGGACTTCATCGGTTACGACTCGCCCGAGTGCTTGTTGGGCAAGGACCCCGCGTTAGGGGCGATCATGCGCGGCACCGTTCGGCGGATACAAGACCAAGGAACGGTGCGGCGCTGGCGAATCGATTTGGCGCAGCGCACGTTGCGCGAAGAGATCGTGGACTCGAGCGCCCACGAATACCCGACGATCGACCCCCTGCGGTCCGGCCTGCCCTATCGCAACGCCTATATCGGCACCCAGAGGCCGGACGAGTGGTGGACCAGCAGCACCGTGCGGCTGGACATGGAAAGCGGCCAGCGCGACGCCTTTGAGGGGCGTGCAACCCAACAAATGGGCGAACCGGTGTTCGTGCCGCGCCAAGGCGGTGGCACCGACAAAGTCTGGCTGCTGGTCGAATCGCTGGATGGCCGGGCGGGCGTGTCATCCCTTCTGGTGTTCGATGCCGGCCAGGTGGCGAGCGGCCCGATTGCCGAAGCGACTTTGCAACACCACATGCCATTCAGCGTGCACGGCGCTTGGGTGCCGGAGCAGTAGGCGGACCATCCGACGGTTTCGGTTTAGACTGGAACCATGACAACCGAACTTTGGCTGCTGACCGGTGCGATCGTACTGGCGCTGGTGCAGGTGTCGCTGGCGACGTTTTGGGCGCAAGCGCAACTGGGCAACTGGCGCGTGGGGCCGCGCGACGACCCTCGTGCGTTAACCGGTACGGCCGGGCGGTTAGATCGGGCTTACAAGAACCTCCTTGAGACGTTGCCGTGGTTCGCGGCGCTGGTGTTGCTGTTGCACGTGACCGAGCGCGGCGGGCAGCTTTCGCTTGTCGGGTCGCACTTGTATTTCTGGGGCCGGGTGGGATATGGGCCCGCGTATGTCACCGGTATCCCGTGGTTTCGCACGACGTTCTGGTGGGCCTCGATGATCGGCATCGTGCTGCTGTTGGTTAAGGTGGTGGTTTAGCCCTTCGGCTCGCGCTGCTTGCCCAGCGCGGCTCAGGATGACATGTGTTGTGATGAGTCCGCCCTTCGCTACCACGGCACCGTCGAGCCATCATGGCCGCGGAATTGGCCGGTGTCGGCGAGTGTGAGGGCGTTGATGGTGGGGACGCACGCGGCGATGGCTTCGTCGACCGACAGGCGCGCCGTGGGGCCGCCGAGGTCGGTGCGCACCCAACCCGGGCCGAGCATGACGACGGCGATGCCACGCGGTTGCAGCTCCCACGCCATGCAGCGCGAGACCATGTTGAGCGCCGACTTGGTCGAGCGGTACTGGTGCAGTTCGCCCTTGTAGTTGTCGGGATCGGCTTTGGTCTTGCCGGCGATGGACGAGGTGCGCGACGAGACGTTGACGATGAGTTTCTTCTCACCCCGTTCGAGGTGGCCCACGAAGGCCTCGCACATTTTCATTACGCCCATGACGTTGGTGCGAAACGCAAGATCCCACGCGTCGTAATCGGTGTGGCCGAACTTTTGCGGATGCGCACCTTGTATGGCCGCATTGTTGAGCAGGAGGTCGATGGGCTCGGTGATGGCGGCGGCGAGCGCCTCGATCGATCCGTGGTCGGTGACGTCGAGCGCATGGATCTGCACGTCGTGCGTCTGCGCGAGCGCGGCAAGGTCGGTTGCGGCCTCCGGGGTGCGGCAGGCGGCGAGGACGCGCCAACCGTCTGCGGCGTAGCGTTGGGCGAAGCCAAAGCCGAGGCCCTTGTTCGCGCCGGTGATCAGGATGGTGGGCATGGGGTCTTTCTTTGTTGTGGCTCGCTAGGGTTTAGCACAAGCACGTCTTTCCGGGCCCAGCCCCGATCACCTCCTCCCCTGTTTGGGAGGGGGAGGATCGAGGAGGGCCATGCCGCGCTCTTTTGGGTGGCCGACCCCGCCCCGCCCTTCCCCCTGACGCGCAGGCGGAGGCGGATGGCGGTGCCGTCTCGGTGGGCGCCATCCCCGAAGGACGGCACACCGCCAAGGGCGCAGTTTTCCTGCGGTTTTCGACCGGATTCTTTGTTTCTGCCAAACGAAGCCAAATTATTCCTTTATTTCAAGCACTTAACATTTCGAGGCGACGAACGAAGCCAGAACTGTGTTTCTTTTCAAGGGCTTAGATTTTGGGCGATTTTGGTGCCTTCCTGTGTTGGGTCGCCCCTCGCGGGGGGCGGGTGACAGGTGGCCACGGCGATAGGGCCTGCCAAGGGCGGGACGGAGATCGTGATCACGGGGACCGGAAATCGTGATTGTTCGAGGCGGTGGCAGGCCCTTCGTCACGGGAGAGGCGCGCGGCGCCTCACCCTGCTCAGGATGACATTGTTTGCTGTGGGCGATGGGGTACCGCCGCCCCCTGCTTGGGAGGGGGAGGATTGAGGTGGGGGTTGGTGGTGTTGTGCGTGATGTTGGCGGCGACCCCCTCCCTGCCCTCCCCCTGGCGTGCAGGGGGAGGAGGATGGCGGCGACGGTGGTGCGGTGCGCGCGGCGTCCGCGGAAGAATGCGGACGCCTTGCGACGGATCGTTTGTTGTGGTGGCAGGCCCTTCGAGACGCGCGCGATGCGCGCGCCTCAGGATGACGTTTCTTTTACGGCAGGTTGGGGCCGCGCCTCAGGATGACGTTTCTTTTTACGGCGGGTTGGGGCCGCGCCTCGGGATGACGTTTCGTTTGGTGTGGGCTGGTGCGGAGTGCACCCCTAGTACAGAAACATCGGGGCGCCGAGGACGTGTTGGGGGTTGGGGCGGTAGGCCTGGGCATCGTACAGGCGGGGGATGTCGACGCGTTTTTCGCCGGAGATGCACGTCGCGACGGGGACCGTGGTGTAGCGGCCGCCTTGTAACGACAGCATGATGCCGCCGGCGCCGTCGGCGATTTGTTCCAGCGCCAAGTGGCCGAAGGTGACGGCGACCATGCGGTCGAGCGAATCGGGCGCGCCGGAGCGCATGAGGTAGCCCAGGCTTTGGTTGATGATCTCGACCCCGGTGCGGGCCTTGAGTTCGGCGCCGATGACTTGGCCGATGCCGCCCAGCTTGAGGTGGCCATAGGCGTCGGCCTCGCCGCCTTCGACGCGGGCGCCGCCTTCGAGCGTGGCGCCTTCGCTGACCACCACAACGGCGTAGTGACTGGGGTTGTCGATGCGATCTTGGCGCACCAACTTCGCAAGCCGGTCGATATCGACCGGGACTTTGGAGATCAACGTGCGGTCGGCATCGGCGAGGTAGCCTGCGATGAGCGCCGTTTCGCCAGAATGACGGCCGAACAACTCGATGACCGCGATGCGTTCGTGGGAGCCCGCCGGGGTGCGCAAGGCTTGGATGAATTCGACCGAGCGCGTTACGGCGGTGGAAAAGCCGATGCAGTAATCGGTGCCGAACACGTCGTTGTCCATCGTTTTGGGGATGGCGACGACGCGCACGCCTTCTTGCGCGAGGCGCGCGGCATAGGACAGCGTATCGTCGCCGCCGATCGCGATCAGGCAATCGATGCCGAGCCAGTTCAGCGCCTCCACGACATGGGCGGTGCAATCGGTGGTGCCGGTGGTGGCGTCGGGGGTAAAGCGGTCCTCCAGATGCGGCGGCACATCGTCGGCGGCCACGCGCCCGGGGTTGGTGCGCGAGGTGTGCAACATGGTGCCGCCGGCGCGATCGATCGTCAACCGGTGCGCGAATCAAGTGCTGAGGCACACGACGCGGCCGTAGGCCACTCCTCAGGGTGCGGTGTTGAGGTGTGTGTGGCGTCCTTGCGGACCATAGTGACGTGCTCATGACAAGATCGCCATTGGCCCCCCTCAAGTTGAGCAGGCCCTTCGTCTCGGATTGCTTTCGCTTCGCGAAAGTAATCCGGCTCAGGATGACAGTGGTGGGTGGGGTGTGGGCGTGCGGGGTTAGCCCGCTTGCTTCAACCGCTCTAGCGCCGCCGCCAGTTTGTCGCGGGTTTGGGTGTGGTCGGCGCGTCTTGTGTGTTGTTCTTCAATGACGTGCGGGGGGGCTTTAGAGACGAAGGCGTCGTTGGCGAGTTTTTTGTCGACTTTGGCGATTTCGGCGTCGGCTTTTTGGATTTCTTTTTCGAGGCGCGTGCGTTCGGCGGTGATGTCGATGACGCCTGCTAAGGGGAGCGCCACGGTAGCTTCGTCGATGACGACTTGCACGGCGCGGTCGGGGGATTGATCGGCGAGGTCGATGGACTCGAGGCGCGCCAAGCGGGCGATGAGGTCGGCGTGGGTGGCGAGGCGGCGTTGCGTTTCGGGGTGCGCACCGACGAGTTTGGCGTCCATCTTGGCGCCCGCCGGGACGTTCATTTCGGCCCTCACGCTGCGGATCTCGGTGACCAATCTAATGACCCAATCCATTTCTAGGGCGGCGTCTTTGTCCATCGGCAGGGCGGACGCATCGGGCCAGCCGCGGACGATGAGGTCTTGGGTGTCGGGGATGGGCGAATCGTGGCGCAGTTTGTCCCACAGCTCTTCGGTCACATACGGCATAAAGGGGTGCAACAGGTGCAGGATTTGGCTGAGCGTCCAGGCGGCGCAGGCGCGGGTTTCTTCGGCGGCGATTTCGTCGTCGCCCAGCAGGACGGGCTTGATGAGTTCGACGTACCAATCGCAGAAGGTGTGCCAGGTGAAGTGGTAGGCGGCGTCGGCGGCCTCGTTGAACTTGTAGGCCTGGATCGCTTCGGTGATGGCGCCGGCGGCCTTGGCGGTTTCGCCGACGATCCATTTGTTGACGGTTTGGCGCACCGCGCCCGGTTCGAAGTCCGGGCGCAACAGGCACACGTTCATTTCGCAAAAGCGGCTGGCGTTCCACAGTTTGGTGGCGAAGTTGCGGTAGCCCTCGACGCGGGACTTGGCGAGCTTGATATCGCGGCCCTGGGCGGCCATGGCGCTGAGGGTGAAGCGCAGCGCATCGGCGCCGTATTCGTCGACGAGGTCCAGCGGGTTGATGACGTTGCCCTTGGACTTGGACATCTTCGCGCCCTTTTCGTCGCGGACGAGCGCGTGGACGTAGACCGTGTGAAACGGCACCTCGCCCATGAAGTGCAGGCCCATCATGATCATCCGGGCGACCCAGAAGAAGATGATGTCGAAGCCGGTGACGAGCGTATCGGTGGGGTAGTAGCGATCGAGCTCGGGCGTTTTGTCGGGCCACCCGAGGGTGGAAAACGGCCACAGGGCGGAGGAGAACCAGGTGTCGAGGACGTCTTCATCGCGGGTGAGCGGGGTTTCCTTGCCGTAGTGGAGTTTGGCGGCGTTCAGGGCGGCGTCTTCGTCCATCTCGACGAAGATGTGCCCGTCGGGGCCGTACCAAGCCGGGATTTGATGGCCCCACCAGAGCTGGCGCGAAATGCACCAGGGCTGGATGTTGCGCATCCACGAGAAGTAGGTGTTTTCCCATTGGCGCGGGACGAAGGTGATGTTGCCGCGCTCCACCGCCTCGATGGCGGGTTTGGCCAAGGTCTCTGCATCGACGTACCACTGATCGGTGAGCCAGGGTTCGATGACGACGCCCGAGCGATCGCCGTACGGCACGGTGTGGGTGATGTCGTCGACCTTTTCGAGCAAGCCTTGGGCTTCGATGTGGGCGAGGACTTCTTTGCGCGCGGCCATGCGCTCCAGGCCGCGGAAGGCTTCGGGGACGTTGTCGTTGAGGTGGGCGTGCTGATCGAAAATGTTGATCAGGTCCAACTTATGCCGGCGGCCGACCTCGAAGTCGTTGAAGTCGTGGCCCGGGGTGATCTTGACGGCACCCGAGCCCTGCTCGGGATCGGCGTAGTCGTCGGCGACGATGGGAATGCGACGACCGACGAGCGGCAGCACGACGTTCTTGCCGACGAGGTCCTTGTAGCGCGGGTCGTCGGGGTGCACCGCGACGGCGGTATCGCCCAGCATGGTTTCGGGCCGCGTGGTGGCGACGGTGATGTAGCGGCCCTCTTCGTTTTCGATGGGGTATTTGATGTGCCACAGGTGGCCCGGGGCGTCGCGGTTCTCGACCTCGAGGTCGGAGATCGCGGTCAGCAGCTTGGGGTCCCAATTGACGAGGCGTTGGTCTTTGTAGATCAGGTTTTGCTTGTAGAGCTCGACGAAGACTTTGGTGACGGCGCGGCTGAGGCCTTCGTCCATCGTGAAGCGTTCGCGTTCCCAATCGGCCGAGGCGCCGAGACGGCGCAGCTGATTGAAGATGGTGCCGCCGGATTCTTCTTTCCATTGCCACACGCGATCCACGAATTTGCTGCGCCCGAGTTTGTGGCGGTCGGTGCCCTGTTCGTCGAGTTGGCGTTCGACCACCATTTGGGTGGCGATGCCGGCGTGGTCCATGCCCGGTTGCCACAACGCATCGCGCCCGCGCATGCGCTCGAAGCGGATGAGCACGTCTTGCAGCGTGTTGTTGAGCGCGTGGCCCATGTGCAGCGAGCCCGTGACGTTGGGCGGCGGGATGACGATGGTGTAGGGCTTGCCGGTATTGGTGCGCCCGGCGGCGAACGCGCCCTCTTCTTCCCAGCGCTGGTAATGCGGGCCTTCGATCTCTTCGGGCTTATAGGTTTTGGCGAGCGGCATGGGGCGCGGTATTCCGTTCCGGATGAGTGGGCGGTCCGGGGGTTATAACGCGGCGCAGCCTTTCTTTCCCACTATTTAATCCCGCATCCCGAGCCGGGGCGGCCGCGTCGCCAGACGAAAGCGACCCGCGTGGCGGGCCCTTCGTCCCGCCCTGCGCGCGCCTGTGGCGCGATCAGGGCGGCTCAGGATGCGGGTGTTGGGAGCGGGAGAACGAGGCGCGAGGCCTACTCGTCTTTGTCGTCGCGATCTTGGCGGTCGTGGCGCGCGCCGCGGCGGTGGGAGATGTCGCGGTGGCGCTTGGGTTTGAGTTCTTCGCCCGACAGGATGCCGTCGTCGTTGCGGTCCATGCGCGCAACCATGTTGGCGTAGGGGTCGTTGAATTCTTCGGTGGTGACGATGCCGTCGCCGTCGTCGTCGTGGCGTTGGAAGGCATCGACCATCCGTTCGCGGAAGGCATCCAACCACAGGGCTTCGTATTCCTGCAGGTTGAGCGTGCCGTTGCCGTCGGCATCGAACTTGGCGAGGCGTTGGGCGCGGAAGCCGTCGATCTCGGCTTGGGTGAGCTGACCGTCGTTGTTGGTGTCAAAGGTTTCCAGCAGAGTCGCGCCACCGCCGTGGGCGGCGTGATGGCCGCGCATGCCTTGCGGCCCGGCGGCAAGCGCGGGCACCGTGAGCGCCGCGAAGCAGGCGGCGGAAAGAAGCGTAAGGGATGTTTTTTTCATGTGGGATCTCCGAGTTGGGTTTGTCCAAGTCTCGGAACCTCACACGTGCTGAAAGGGATAACTCCGTCGCGGGCAAAACGCGATTCCGTCGTAGAAGCCGCGGCGCGGGCCCGCCCCCCCGCCGGCCTAATGCCGGCCGTTTCTCGCCGCCGCGACGCGTGCCTGCGCCGCCTCGATGATGAGGCGCAGCAGATCGGCGTAACGTAGACCTTCGAATCCGGCCATCAGGTTCATCTTCGCATCCCACGACCAGCCCGGATTGGGGTTAACCTCGAGAAACTTGATCTCGCCTGCGGCGTCGGCACGAAAATCGAAACGGGCGTAGTCGCGGCATCCGAGCCGCTCGAAAAGCGTCATCGAGTGATCCACCATCGCCCGACGTCGCTCGTCGTCGAGCTCCGCCTCCTCGTAGCGAATCTGCGTCCAGTAGGGCGATTCAGGGTCCCACTTCGACTCGTACCCGAGGATCGGCGCCAGCCCATCGTCGAGGCGGCTAAAGTCGACTTGCAGCGGCGGCAGCACGTGAAAACCCAGGTCCGGGTTGCCGACCAGCCCGACCGAGTATTCGGTGCCCGGCAGAAACTCCTGAACCAATAGCGGCCTCCCCGGCAACGTATCGCGCAACCAGTTGATGTAGTCGATGGCCTCTTCCGGGGTGTGGATCACCGCGTTCGTCGTAATGCCGATGGATGAGTCGCCGAAGTTAGGCTTGATGATGGCGGGAAACACGCTCGGCAGATTGGCGGCCTGGTCGCCCGGATCCCAATAGGTTTCCGCCGGCACCGGAATGTCGAGGGCCGCCGCGACGGCACGCACCAGCGCCTTGTCGTAGCACGATGCAAGGGACGCTGCCTCGGCACCCGAGTAGGCCACGTTGAGGATGTCGAGCATGGCAGGCACGTGCAATTCGAGAAAGGCATCGTTGTTGTAGCCTTCGTCGCAGAGATTAAGGACGAATTCCGGCGGCGACGCGCGCATGTCGCTGAACAACGACGCATGGTTGTCCAAATACTGGAACGAGTAGTCGGTCAGTTCGGCCAGAGCGTCCTTGAGCCGCTTGACGGTATCGATGTCCTCGGGATTGAACTTGCCGTTCAGCTTCACCGAATCAGGGAGGCGCGGATCGCCGAGCAGAACGGTCACGGCAGGAAACGGCACAACGCCGCGCCGCGGCGTCTTCTTCTCCGGCGCTACCGCGGTGATGAAGAGGCGACGCGCCATCATCCCGAGGTCTTGCGATCGGGTCGAACGGCTTTCGGGTTCGGCGTGCAGGCGTACCTGTTCGAAGCCGATTTTTTCCAGCAGTCCGGTGATTTCCTCGCGCGCGTAGAGCCGTTCCGAATAGAACTGGTCGGCAAGGACGCCGCGTTCGGCATGAACGACAACCTCCCGCGATATGAGCCGCCTTTCGTCGCCGGCGAGACTACGCTCCCTGCACACGAAGTGGTCCTCGTCGATCCATTCCCACGACCGAGGCTCGAAGTGCTCCCGCGTCCAGGCGCCGTCGGTTACGTCCATGACCAAGGTGCCGCGCGAAACCAACGCCCGTTTCGCCGTTTCGAGGATGGCGACATCATCTTCCTCTCGGTCGAAGTAGCCGAACGAGTTGCCCATGATGGTCACGCAACGGTACGTGGTCGCACGCAGCCGTACCTTACGCGAGTCGCCTTCGCGAAAAGTGACGTTTAGCGGGGCATTCCGCGCCCGCGTGCGCGCGAGCCGGATGAGATAGCGCGAGCGGTCGACGCCGGTGAGATTCTTGAACCCCCGGCGCGCCAGTTCGAGCAGGTGTCGCCCCTGGCCGCAGCACAGGTCGAGGATCGTGTCGTTGGGCTCTAGGCCGGCCGCACCGATCAGCAGATCTACATCCTGAGTGGTATTGGCATCGTTCTCGACGACATCGCCATCGGTTTTGATATAGAGCGAGTTGAAGAGGCTCTGCCACCAATCCGGCGGCAGATGACGTTCGAGGTCGGACACGGGACCGAGAGTCCGCGCCGACGGTAGGTTTCGCGTTTTCATTGGGTATGCCTATCGCGCCTGAAGCCAACGACGGCCGCGCTTCATTTGCTCGATCACTGCCTAAACGACAAGCCAAACAACCTTCGTCGCTGCATTACCACACAAGGGTGGCTCAGGACCATCGCCATTTTGCATCTAGAGGCACAGCGACCCGGCGACGTTCTCTCGGACCAATCCACCGGGCGGACCGCTTCCTGACGCCCGGCAAGCACCTGCAAGGCGCCCGGCCCGCGTGGAGAAGTTCGGCGAGGCACGGGCGGGCCTCGCCGAAACCATGGTTGGGTCCTAGTCGATTTTTCCGGGCAGGCTCAGGTCGCCGGAAGCAACATCGAAAACGTCCGTCACGCATAGCAGTGGCGCGTGGACGTTGGCGTTGACCCGCAGGGCCGACGTGACGCCATCGTATGACGCCCCGGCGATCGCATCGGCGTCTTTGAACGCCACGTTGATCGTGATCTCCGGGCCATCGAAAAGGGGCGAGAAGCCTGGGCTGTCGATGAAGATGGGGAGCCCCGGCCAAGTCGCCGGCATTGCCGGGGTCTCCCCCGCGGGAATGTCGCGGACCGCCAAGGCGCCGGGGCCACATGCCTCGGTCGGGGCCAACACCACCCAGTGGCTATGCCACAACGTCCCGTCGTTGCCAGGATCGCCGTCGCCGTTTTCGTCGTAGAGCGGCGTGTCGTCGAAGTCGGGATGACTTGTGGCCACCAACGCAAGAATGCCGGTCTCGCCCTCAAAGCCCACGGTCGCGGGATCGAGCGATGTCGGCCAGACATATGCCAGGACCGGCGCGCCGCCAAGGGCGCCAGCCGGCGTAGGCGTTTCCGATCCCGCCACGCCGTTGGTCGTCATGTGGAAAGTCACCGTGGCGCCCTTCCTGTGCACATGGGCGGCGAGAATATCGAACGCGGCAGTTTTCGATCCGTCGGCCGGCGATTTGACCGCGCCGGTCTGGTTGACGGCATGTGCGGCATGCCCCTGGTCCGCATTGGCGGTACCCGATGCCAAAATCAGCGTGGCCGCCGCGATAAGCGTAAGTTTCATAGTGACCTCCTGGTAAATTAATAGCGACTCGCTACTATTAACAGTGAGGCAACGGTGTTGCAATAGTGTTTTCGACTCGCTACTAAATAATCGCATGGCGGCGAAGGACCAGCAGCGAATCAAAGCGCTCATCGAGCGGCTCGGCCGCCTCGTTGCGGCCGAGGAGTGGACCGGCGACCTCAACCCGACGCAGTGGACGGCGTTGAGCTACCTCGCGCAGGCGAACCGTTTTTCACGCGCGCCCTCCCAGGTGGCGGATTTTATGTCGGCCACCCGCGGCACGATCTCTCAAACGCTGAAGGCGTTGGCGCGAAAGGGCCTTATCTCGGAGATCAGTTCGGAAACGGACAAAAGGTCGATCAGCTACTCGGTCACGGCCGCCGGCCGATCGCTGCTCAACCGGACGAGCGAACTTGACGGCGTCATCGCCTCCCTTGACGGCGAGCCTGCCTCCGGTTTGCATCTCGGGCTTGAGACGCTGGTTCGCAACACCCTTCGGCAACGCGGGCTGCGCCCTTTCGGCGTCTGCAAGTCCTGCGCGCATTTCCAGAAGAAAGGCGGTGGCGGGCATTGTGCGTTGCTCGGCGAAACGCTCACGCCGCGTGAAACCGACCAGATCTGCCACGAACACGTAGAGGCGGCGTAACGGAATTACGTGCGCTGGCGCAGTCTGTGCGCCGCCTTCAGTTTCCGTTCAACGCCTTGATGTCGTCGGCGGCGCGGCGCAGGATTTCGCGCACCTTGTCGGCACGGTCGGGATCGTTGGAGCGGACCGACGATCGCACGGCCGTGCGCATCAAGCGAAACGCAGGCTTGAGGACCTCGAGCGCGTCGGGATGCATGGCATCGCCCCAATTGCCCCACTCGTCGTCTTGGGCGCGTTGCCAAATCTCTTTGATGCGATCGGCGTTTTCGGTCACGCGCGTGCGGCCCGCGTCGGTAAGTTGGTAGATGCGCTTGCTGTCTTCTTCTTGCGAGATGACGAGACCCTCGTCTTGCAGTTGTTGTAGCGTGGGATAAATGGTGCCGGCCGAGGGGCGCGCGAGGCCGCCGGATTTTTCCTCGATAGCGGTCATCAGGTCGTAGCCGTGTCGCGGGCCCTCTTCGAGCAAGGAGAGGAGCGCGAGGGGCGTATCTCCGCTGCCGAAGAATTTGCCAGCCATGACCCAGGGGCCGAAGCGGTGTAAATGGCGACGCATATGATGCGCGCGACGTCGGTGTCTCCAATTCATGGGGGCTCCTTGGCGGTGATTGATACTTACTAGATATATCGGTCGATATGTTTTTCAAGGACTGGCCGCGCTCTGCCGACATCCTTATTGATGTCGAGGCCCCTACCCGCCAGGTTTTGCGCGCGGCCATCCCCCCGCCCAACCGACTGTGTTATCTACCGGTCGGCCAAACCCGGAGGCGGCATGGCGAACGACGGAAACTTCTGGAATTCCATCGCCGCGAAATATGCGAAGTCGCCGGTCGCCGACCCGGCGTCATACGAGAAGAAACTCGCCGTCACGCGCGACTACATGACGCCCGACATGGAGGTGCTGGAAATCGGTTGCGGTACCGGTTCGACGGCGATCCATCACGCGCCCGCCGTCAAGCACATCCGCGCGACGGACCTTTCGCCCGCGATGCTCGACATCGCCCGCAGTAGGGCGGCGGCGGCGGGCGTCACGAACACCACCTTCGAGGTCTGCGCGATCGACGACCTCGACGCGCCCGACGCCAGCGTGGACATGGTGATGGCCCACTCGATCTTGCATCTGGTCACCGACCGCGACGCCGTGCTCGCCAAGTTGTTCCGCATGCTCAAGCCAGGCGGCGTGCTGGTGAGCAGCACCGTGTGCATCGGCGACAGTATGGTGGCGCGAGTGCTGGTGCCCTTGATCGCCCCGATCGGACGCATGGTAGGCAAGTTCCCCGATACGCTGCGCATCTTTACCGGCAAGCAACTCGCCGAGAGCATCACGCAGGCGGGCTTTAGGATCGACCACGAATGGCGCCCCGGTCCGACCAAAGCCATGTTTATCGTCGCGAAAAAACCCTAGCGACGCAGCCGGCCTCCGAGGTCGGGGCGGCTCAAAGCGATCGGAATGGCGCGGATGGTCTGCCCAAAGGCCGACGGTACGTCGTGGAGACGCGGTTACTTTTCGGCGCCGTGGGCGATTTTGGCGATCTCTTTTTCGACGATGCGTTCGACAACCGAAGGAAGGTTTTTGTCGAGCCATGCTTTGAGCATGGGGCGCAAGAGCTCTTTGACGAGATCTTCGAGCGTACGGTTGGGATCGCCGAGCGGTTGACCGCGCACCGCGGTCGCCGCGCTGGAAAGATGCGCGAAGGCGCTGGCTGCGGCAATGGTCGTGGCGTCGTGCAACAGGCTGTCGTGATGGACGGCAGGTTCGACGGCCTCGTCGAGTGCGGCCTGAAACGCCGCCGCAGTGGGTGCAACCACCGGCGCGGGTTCCGGTTCCGGCTCCGGCTCCGGTTCCGGTTCCGGTTCCGGTTCGGGCTCGAACAACGGATTGCCGTCGTCGTCGAGTTCGACGACCGAGCCGTCCTCTTGCACCATGTTGGTGAGATCGAGCGCGTCGTCTTCGACCGGCGCCTCGTCTTCTTCCTCGGGCTCTTCGTCCTCGATGTCTTCTTCGACGGCGGCTAGCGGGACGGGCTCGTCGTCAGGCTCTTCGTCCTCGTAGTCTGGTTCGTCGTCCAATTCGGGTTCCGGCTCGGGCTCTTCTTCGGCCTCGGGCTCTTCGGCGACATCCGGCAGGTCGTCGATGTCGAAATCGTCGTCGTCGTCCTCGTCGGCGACGGCTTCGATCTCGTCCTCGGGCTCGGGCGCGGCGTCAGCCGCAGCCTCCCCGCCGTCGTCGTCTTCGGAAATGATCCGGCGAATCGACGAAAGGATTTCCTCCATCGTCGGTTCTTGCTCGGTGGTCGGATCGCTCATTACCGCCAGGTCACCGGTTCAAAAAAGGGGCCGCCAAGCAGCAAAGCTACGCGAGATATGCCCAAAAATCTAGCTTTAGGGGCCAAATATTGATTTTTTGTTAAAATCACCCCCCACCGATAGGGCAAGGAGCCCTGCCAGGGCAAGCGGAAAAACCGGCCGCTTGAGAGGTTTTTTGAGGTTCGGCGACCCGTCATGGCCGCTGGGTTTCCGTCGAGCCGAGGTGAAGAACCACTGGACGGGCCGGATCTGCGGCCCATTCGCCGAACCCACGGTCAAAAAGACGAACCTCGCGGTTCCCCAGAATGACCCGAAGAGCAAACCAAACCAGCGATCCCGCAGCCGCGGTATTGCCGAATACAACCATCTGCCCGTGCTGCGGGATACCCGCAAGATCGAGGACTCGGCGCAGGTCATCGGCCGTCCGCAGCTGACCCGCGGCATCGTAGGTGACCCAATTCCCGGGTAGGTTCTTGGCGCCCGGTATGGTCCCGTAGCGGGCAACGCCGGCAACCTTGTTGATCCCAAGAAACTGCGCACGGAGGCGGGCGTCGACGCGCAAAACCGAAGGCGGTAGATCGATAAGGTCGGCTGACTGGTAGCCCCGGACAAGCGGCGTGCCCGGCGTATAAACGGTCTTGAGTCTAACGTTCGACTGGCTATCCAGGCGAACCCCGGCCGTTTCCGCCAACCGCCGAAAACCGCCATTCAAGATCGCGACTTGGGTATGACCGACACGTTTGAGCAGCCAAAACAGTTCGGTTGCGCCCGCGACATCAAGCCAGCTTTCGCCGGCCGACATCAAAACAATCTTGTCTTGGGCACGAACCCCGAAAGCTCCGAGGCGCGCGGAAAATTCTTCGGTATCGAGGAGTTGCGGTTCGCCATCGCTGGTGCGCTGCCGGAACGCGACCTTGGTCAAGTCGACGTTGATCGCCCCGATAAGGTGGCCCGAGTCGTAGGCGGCTTTGCGTCGAAGGTCGAAGACAACGAGTTGTGGGTCTTGAAGCTGACCGATGAGCCAGGCGGGATCGACCAGCGGCGGCGCGCTCTGGGCGTGGGCGCCACTGCCGGAAATGACGGCAATGAAAACGACCATAGCCGCGACAAGATGCCTGCGGCGCGGTGACTCAAACATGCCGCATGATGCCATGTGTCGGACGCGGGAACACCCCGCCCCTACCGTGCGGCGACCGGCGATTAGCGGTCGCCGAGGATGTCGCGCCCGAAGAGCTTGTTGCGCACGGCCTGGTAGTTGGCGGTGGGATCGTAAGCCGCCACCGGTAGGCCGAGTTGTTCGGCCGACAAGCGCCCCAACGCGACGCGCAGATCGAACCCGGCCACAAACTCATCGCGCTCCGAACGCACCAAGGCGACTTGGGCGTTGAGCAGTTCCTGTTCGGCATCGAGTACGTCGAGGACAGTGCGCGCGCCGACTTCGGCCTCTTGCTGCACGCCATCGAGCGCAACCTCGGCGGCGCGCACTTGATCGACGTTGGCGCGGATTTGTTCGGTGGCCGAGTTCAGGGTGGCCCACGCCTGGGTCACGCTTTCGACCACGGCGCGGCGTTGGGTTTCGATGTCGATACGGCGCTGGCTGTTGGTCTGCTTGGCTTGACGCACGGCCGAGTATTCCGAGCCGGATTGGTAAAGCGGCACGGTCACGGTGGCGGTGATGGACGCGCTGTCGAGGCGATCGTTGAAACTGCTGGTGTCGTAGCCGCGCGACAGGGCACTGGTCAGATTGACCGACGGCAAGATCACGCCGTTGGCGACCTCGACGGCGGCCCGCGAGGCTTCTTCGCTACGAACGGCCTGACGCACCAACGGGTTTTCTTCGAGGGCGATGCGTCGCGCATCCTCGACGTTTTCGGGCAACGCGCCGAGTGCCGGCACGCGCGACAAATCGGCCGGTTCGAGACCGATGACGCGGCGGAAGGTGGCGCGGCTTGATTCGAGAACACCTTGGGCCGCCACCAGCGAACTGATCGCGCCGGAAACGCGCGCCTCGGCTTGGGCGACGTCGGTGCGCGTGAGTTCGCCGACCTCGAAACGATCGCGCGTGGCGTCGAGTTGCCGGTTCAAGCGATCGAGGTTGGCTTGGTTCAGCTCGACCACGGCTTGGTCGCGCAGCACGTCCATGTAGGCGCGGACGGTGGACTGCAGTACGCCCTGTTCGGTTTGGCGCAAGGCCTGACGCGCCGCTTCGACATTGGCTTCGGCTTGGGCGATGCCGTTGACGGTGCGCCCACCGCGATAGAGCGGTTGGCTGAGCCGCACGGTGGCGCTGCGCGGTTTGGTGTCGGACGATCCGGTCGAATTGCCGTCCGAGTGGGTCAACCCGGCATCGCCGGACAGGGTCACGGTGGGACGCCAGCCGCTGAGCGCCTGGGACACGGTTTCGTCCGTGGCCCGTAAGGAGGCGCGTTGCGATTGCAGGGTCGGATTGTTTTGGTAGGCCATGACAAGCGCTTCTTCGAGCGTCTGGGCCGATCCGGTTGTGACCGTCAATAGACCGACCGCCGCCGCAACGACGCTTGCACGAATGGCCATGTTGTGTGTTCCCTCTTTGCCGACCCAGGTGCTTCGTACACGTTGCGCGGACCGCTTGTCCGTCGCTGCCGTAGGGTCAATCTCGACCGACCGGCCGCCCGATACAAATAAGCGCAAACGCACGGGGTTCAACCGGAGGGCCAAAGGGACGCTATTGAAAGGCGAAAACTTTGGGTCGGGCGAAGCCCGGCAACGCCGGCACCGACGCGTCAAACAGCGGACGATGGCCGAAGACGCCGTTGCTCTCGGCGTACAGCGTCGCTTTACCGGTCGGTCCGGACCGAAGGACGCACGCGAGGCGCCCTCCGGGGGCAAGTTGTTCGAGCAACGCCACCGGCACCTCTTCGACGCCGCCGTCGATCAGGATGGCGGCAAACGGACCTTGGTCGGCCTGGCCTTCGGCCATCGGGCCTTCGATGACCGCAACGTTATCGATATCGACCTTGGTGAGGTTGTCGCCCGCGGCGGCGGCCAAATCTGCATCGCTTTCGACCGCGACGACGGTACCGGCAAGGCGTGCCATCACGGCGGCGGCGTAACCGGTCGCACTGCCGACACAGAGAACGAGATCGCCGGATTTGATGGCGAGCGCATCGATCAGGCGCGCCAGCACCATCGGTTCCATCAAGTAGCGGCCTGGGGCAATTTCCAGGTCTTCGTCGACATAGGCCACGCCGGCGAGCGACTTGGGCGCGAACACCTCGCGCGGAATGCTGCCCATGGCGTCGAGGATGCGCTGATCGTTGACCCGGTTGGGTTCCAACTGGCTGAGCACCATGTTGCGGCGCGCGGCGGCGTAATCGGTCATCGGTCCAAAGTGTCCCAAACCCTTATGTTGCGCCGGTTATACGGTTCCGGGGGGCGAAAGACAACCAGCGGCCATCGCCGCTGGTTTCGGCTGGCGCCAACTGCGAATCGCCCGCAAACCCCGCGGGGAGGTTTATGCAAGAATAGCGGTATGAGCCAGCCGACGTTGATCGCGTTCGAATCGCATGACGGGCAAACCGCGCGGATTGCACATCGGCTCGGCACCCACCTTGCGGCCCGACATGTGGCGGTGGATGTGGTCGATCTGCGCAGCCAAGCCTGTTCGCCCGAGGGGGTGCGGGCGGTGATCCTGGGCGCGCCGGTGCGCTATGGCCGTCACAGCAGGGCCCTGCGGCGCTGGGTTGAGCATCATCGGGCGGCCCTGAATGCGTTGCCGAGCGCTTTTTTTTCGGTCAGTTTGGTCGCCGCCTCGACCCGGGCGGAAGATCAAGGCGCGGCGGCGGACCTGATGGCGGGCTTCCTGCGCGCCACCGGTTGGACGCCCGGTCTGACGCATGGTTTTGCCGGGGCGCTGCGCTATCGGCAGTACAATCCCTTGGTGCGCCTGGTAATGCGGCGGATCGCGCGGCGTAGCGGCGGCGACACCGATACCTCGGTCGATCACGACTACACCGATTGGGCGGCCGTGGACGCCTTTGCCGACGAGTGTGCGGCGCTGATTGCGGCATCCCCTGCCCCCGGCAAGCCTTGACCCGCCGCGGGGCCAAACCTATACACGCGCCCGAGGCCGGGTGGCGGAGTGGCTACGCAGAGGACTGCAAATCCTTGTACACCGGTTCGATTCCGGTCCCGGCCTCCAACACCCCCTACCCGTTATGACCGAGCGCCACCCAGATTCCTTCATTCGTCGCCACCGGCGTTTGCTGTTGCTGGCGGTGATAGCCGCCGTGGTGGCGCTGGCCTGGTTCGGGGGGCCGGGTTGAAAAGCCGTCGCGGCCGCCAACATCCGAGAATGACGGCAGCCGCCGAGGACGACCGAAGCGACAGCGGGGCACGATCGAAATGACCGATACCGTTCTGGTAACCGGCGCAAGCGGGTTTATCGCGAAATACGTGGCCGCGGCGCTGTTGGACAAAGGCTACGCGGTGCGCGGCACCGTGCGCACGATGGCCAAGGCCGACGCCGTGCGCGAGAGCATCGCGCGGATTGGCGCCGATACCGCAAGGCTTGAGTTTTGCGAAGCCGACTTGTTGGCGGATGACGGGTGGGGTCAGGCGACGGACGGCGTGCGCTACGTGCAGCACATCGCCTCGCCTTTTCCGATGGCGCAACCGAAGGATCGCGAGGCGCTGGTGCCGGCGGCGCGCGACGGCGCGCTGCGGGTGCTCAAAAGCGCAATGGCGGCTGGCGCGGCGCGTATCGTTTTGACCTCGTCGATGGTGGCGATGATGTATCGCGCCAATCGACCGCAAACCGTGCAAGTCGCGGAAGACGACTGGACCGATCCGGAGTGGGATCAGTTGTCGGCCTATATCGTCTCGAAGACCCGTGCCGAACGTGCCGCGTGGGACGCGATGGGCGACGATAAATCACGGCTGGCCGTGGTGAACCCCGGTTTCGTCATGGGCCCCGCGCCGGATACCGACTCCGCGACATCGCTCGACCTCGTCAAGATGCTGCTGACCGGCGCCTACCCCGCGTTGCCGAAAATCGCCTTTCCGTGCGTGGACGTGCGCGACGTCGCGGCGCTGCATGTGGCCGCGATGACGACCGACGAAGCCGGCGGTCGGCGCTTGATGGGGGCTGGGGAAACGCTGACGCTCCACGATATGAGTATGATCTTGCGGGAGGCCTGCCCCGAGCGGGCGCGCAAAATCCCGAAACGCTCGTTACCGATCTGGATTACGCGGTTGGCTGCATTCGTCGACCCCAATATTCGGGCCGTGCGACCGGACCTCGGGGTACACCCCCACGCGCAATGCGCCTACGTGACGGACTTGACCGGCGTGTCGTTCCGGCCCGCAAAAGAAAGCGTGGCGGACGCGGGATGCTCGTTGATCGCGCTGGGCGCGGCGTAACGATCCAAACAAAAAAAGGGCGCCCGGAGGCGCCCTTTCTCGTGGCGTTGGCGGTTCCCTAGCGGGAAGACACCTCGAACGTCTCGTACGGAATCTGCAAGAGATGGTGCGAGAAGTTCTTGATCCGCGGGTTGTAACCCATCAGCTCGTCGAACTCGACGAGGAAGACGATGGGGGCTTTTTCCATCGTGATCCGACCCAGTTCACGAAGGAGACCCCGGCGTTTCTCGGGATCGAACTCTTCGTTGGCTGCCTTGATCAACGGCATATCGCCTTCGTCACAGAAGTAAGGCGCCTTGCCACCGTGCTTTTTGCACGACGCGAAGACGTTCCACACCCGTGCCGCATCCATGGTCGCGGTCAGGTCGAAACCAATGCCGAAGGCTTCGTAGGGCCAGTCACCCTTGAGCCAATGCTCGAGCCATTGCCCGGTGCCCGCGAACTGCTGGGCGATGAGCGTGGCGTCGACGCCGAGCTGACGGATGTCTTGGATGGCCGCTTCGTAGGCGTTCTTGAAGGCCTCGTCGTTGACGATGGCGCGAACCTCGAACTTGAGGCCCTTGCCGTCCGGATACCCGGCCTCGGCCAGCAAGGCCTTGGCTTTTTCGGGGTTGTACGGATAGCCCTTGAGCGCGGGGTTGTAGCCGTTGATGCCCGGGAATGCCGGCTGCGTCGACGGACGGGCGTATTTGCCCAAGAACAACGCCTCGGCGATGGCCTTCTTGTCGACGGCGTAGTTGAGCGCCTGGCGAACGCGAACGTCGCCCATCGGCCCATCAACCTGCGCACCGTTGCGATAGGACACGATCGAGATACCCATCGTCCGGGTGGACGGACGTGCGAACACTTTCATCCCTGCCGCTTCGACGGCGGTCGCTTCGTCGGCCGACATCGCGGTATTCACATCGATCTGACCCGAGACCAACGCCTGGGTCCGCGCCGGGGCTTCCGGCAGAACCTTGAACGAGATCTTGGTGACGTCCCGAATCGGTCGGTTGGATTTCGGGTTCGGCACCGCCGTCGCGTCCTCTTCGGCAAACGTGATCATGTACGGCCCGGAACCGACGGGGTTGGTGGTGATCCCGGCAACGCCACGATCCGCGAAGTCTTTCGGCGCGATGACGGCGGGGTCCCGCATGTTCATCGGCAGAATTGGGTTCGGTGCGTCCGTGATCACGTCGAGGGTGTGGTCGTCCACGACCTCGACCGACTTGACGAAGTTCTTCATCGTCTTGGATTGCGAGAACACGCCGCCTTCGTCGGTCCACCAGAAATCGAAGGTGGCTTTTGCGGCTTGCGCGGTGACCGGCTCGCCGTTCGAGAAGACGTGGCCTTCTTGCAGTTTGAAGCGCCAGCGCGTGGGCTCGACGTTTTCCCAACTCGTTGCCAGCAACGGGCCCGGCGTGCCGTCTTCGTTCAATTTGGTGAGGGTTTCGAAAACCGGCGCCCAGGCGAATACGCCCGGCGTACAGTTACACCCAGAATAAGGGTTACCCTTCCCGGCGCCGAACATGCGAACGGCAACCGTGACTTCCTCCGACGATGCGGTCTGCGGCAGGATCACCGACAAACTCAACACCGCTGCCCCTGCGAGGGGCAATACGTGTTTTTTGAGTAGGTTCATTCTTTCAGTCCCAGTTGTTTTGACTACCCTGTTAAGGCCCGGCACCATAGCCCACGGCGCCTAGCTTGTCCGATCCATTATAACAGCCTCGGCTTGGCTGCGCGATGCCCGAAAGGGTTTGGGCCAATATCGTGATCGGCGCAGATTAGGGCGGAAGTCGGCCCCTATTTGCGGGCGATGACCCAGATTGCGTGCACGATTCCGGGGATATACCCCAATAGCGTCAACACGATATTAAGCCAGAAATGCAGGCCCAGGCCGACCTGGAGGAAGAGCCCCACGGGCGGCAAAAAAAATGGCGAAAACGATTCGGATGAGGTCAAAAAGCATCGCTAAATCCCCTGAAGGTCACCGCAGGCTGAGGTATCGGTGCCGGTGAAGTCGGCGCCCGCCAAAAGGGCGCCAGCAAAGATCGGTGTTTTCGTTCGCCCGGTAACCCCACCACCAGCGGCTTTGATGGGCACCGCATCCAGTAGGGCGTTGCGAAAGGAAACGGTGCGGAGATCGGCGCCGATGAACGTCGCCCCGGAGGCATCGGCGTCGTCGAAGGTCGCCTTGGCCAGCAACGCGCCGCTGAAATCGCACAGCACGAGGCGGCACCCGGAAAAATCGGCCCCGGTGAGGTCGGCGTCGACGAAGGTCATGCCGCTGAGGTCGCGGCCTGAAAATTTCATGCCCTTGAGAAGGCGTCGGGACAAGTCACCGCGGGTGCCGGCGTCACCCGAGGAGGCGACCCAGGCAACGTGTTCCTCCAAGACGGTTTCGACCTGACGCGTTTCGATAACCCGGTCGTCGGCAAACACCGGCGCTCCCTCTAGGTCGCTTTCGGCGCGGTCGACGCCGTCGAAGCGCGCGCCCTTAAGATTGGCACCCTGGAACGTCGCCCTTTTAACGTGGGCATTGGTGAGGTCGGCGTTTTGCAAATTGGCGCTGACCAATATCGCGCCCCCGAGTTGGGCATCACGCAGGTCGGCCCCGCTGAGATCGGCTTCCGAGAAATCGACGTGGCTGAGATCGGCGCCGGCGAGATGGGCGCCCTTGAGATTGGCCCCGACGAAACTGGAGCCTTCGAGATTCACGTTATTGAGTTGCGCGCCCACCAGTTTGGCGGCGTCGAAGCGGCATCGCGCAATGTTGGACACCTTGGCGCCGTAGGCTTCGCCGGTTTCGTAGTTGATCGCCGTACCGCCGCGGAGATCGGCGTCGGTCAGATCGGCGCCGTCGAGCAGTGCGCCGTAAAGGCTGACGCCGCGGAGATTGGCACCGGTGAGGTCGCTGTCGGAGAGGTTGGCGTTGCCCAGATTAGCGCCGAAAAAGTCGGTGCGAACGAGATTTGCGGCAGCAAACGATGCCCCTTCGCAGTCGGCGCGGACGAATTTCGCTTCGCGGAGCACGCGTTTGGAGAAATCAACGCCGCGCAATTCGTTGCCGGTGAAATCGCCGGGCTTCCCGCCGCGACCCGCGGCCCAACCCATATGTGCCTCAACGGCGGCGAGAGTCTTTTGATCCAATGCTTCGTTCTTTCCGTTTGCACCCCCAGCCCGACCGGAGCGCAGACTAAACGGATCACAAGCCGTTGTCCTGCCTCGTCTTGCGATTTCGGCGCGGCCAATCGGTGTAGACTGCGCCCATGATTCGTCTTCGCCCCGGCGCCTACGAAGATGCCGCCGCCCTTGCCCAGGTCCATGTCGCGACCTGGCGCGACGCCTATGCCGGGATACTACCCACGGACATGCTGGTACGGATGTCGGTGGACCGCCAGATGCGCTATTGGCGCACCGCACTGATGCGCCGCCGGGCGAACGAAGCCATCACGGTGGCGACGGTCGACGAGACATTGGTCGGGTTCGGCACCTGCGGCCCCGCGCGCGGCCGCGACGCCGTGCGGACAGGCGAAGTGCAAATGCTTTATGTCGACAACGACTATCAGGAACGTGGCTTGGGCCGGGCACTGCTGCGCGCTTTGTTTGCCGCGCTGCGGCGACATCGCATGGACCGCGCGGTCATCTGGGTCGTGGCGCAGAACCCGGCACGGTTTTTTTACGAGGCGATGGGCGGAACTATGCATGCCGAACGATCCGAACGATTGTGGAACGCCGATATCGCGACCTTGAGCTATGTATGGGAAGACTTGGACGCCACGATCCAAGCGCTGGACAATCGCATTGCACGGGTAAACCGCTAAGAGATGACCGAGTTTTTACAGACCCACGAACCGACGATTCGACTGGGCTTTTTTATCGGCGTTCTGGTGGCGATGGCGCTTTGGGAGATGATCGCGCCGCGGCGCAACGACGTCACGCGCCTTGTCCGATGGACCAGCAACCTGGGGATCGTCGTGGTCAACACCGTGGTGTTGCGCTTGGTGTTTCCCGCAGCCGCAGTGGGCTTCGCGGCCTGGGCCGAAACCCAAGGGTGGGGGCTTTTCAACGCGGTAGGGGCGCCGTTTTGGCTGGCCTTTGCCTTATCGCTCGCGGCGCTCGACTTCGCGATCTACATCCAACACGTGATGTTCCACGCGGTGCCGGCGCTGTGGCGGCTGCACCGCATGCATCACGCCGATCTCGGGTTCGACGTGACGACGGGCCTACGTTTTCATCCGATCGAGATATTGCTGTCGATGGGCTTCAAGATCGTCGTCCTTGCCGCGCTCGGCGCGCCGGCGGCGGCGGTACTGGTGTTCGAGGTCGTGCTCAACGCGACCGCGATGTTCAACCATGGCAACGTGCGCATGCCGCACCGGCTCGATGCGCTGCTGCGTCTTTTCGTGGTGACGCCGGATATGCACCGGGTGCACCACTCGATCGTACCGGCAGAAACCAACAGCAACTTCGGGTTCAACATTCCGTGGTGGGATCGGCTGTGCGGCACCTATCGCGCACAGCCGGCGGCGGGACACGACGGCATGACGATCGGCATCGAACAGTTCCGCACCGCGCGCGATCAGTGGCTCGATCGGATGTTGGTGCAGCCCGCGATCGGGCCCGCGTCGGGCTACCCGATCAACCGCAACGCGCCTTCGGACTAGCCGCCGTAGAAAACCTTTTCGCCGAGGTCCTTCATTTCGAGAACCGCTTCGTCGGGCCGCCCTTCGATTTCGGACGACAAACCGGCGTGCGTGATCTCGCCCACGAAAATGTGGTGGTCGCCCTGCTCCACTACCTCGACGATCTTGCACTCCACCCACGCCGGGGCGTTCTCTAGAACCGGCGCCCCGTTGTCGCCGCTACGATAGGGCTCGCCGTTGATGGTATTGCCGTCGCGCTGGGCCGGTTTGAAGAATGCGAACGCCGGCCCCTGCTGGCCCTTGCCTAAAATGTTGAGGGCAAATCCCCCTGCCGCGCGACTGAGCCCGTAGGCGCCCGAATCGGTCTTAACGCCGACCGCAAGCAAAGGCGGGTTGAACGAGGTTTGGGTCACCCAATTGACCGTGGCGGCCGCGACCTCGCCGTCGTGTTCGGCCGTCATCACATAAAGCCCCTAGGGGATCATCCTGAGTGCGGTTTTTTTTGCTGTCGTCGTCCATGGTGCGTCTCCTCTCTCGTTCAAACGCGGTTTATGCCTGGTTCGGCGCGATCCCGAAACCCTAGGAAAGCTGCGCCTGTGCAGCCGGGTTAAGGGAATCTTTACCCTCTTCGTTAACCATAGTCCTAAGCATGGTTAATGACGATGGCGGGTCGCCGAGAGATCCGCCGGGGGCCTTAGAAAAAGGCCCCACGGAGGAGAAACCGATGGGCGAGACGCTCGGACTGACGACCCCGACCTATTCCCGCCAGGCGCGCCATACCCCCCAGGCGGCGCTGCAGACCCAAGAAGAGCATAGCGCGATCGCGGGTCATACCGGCCCCCTCGCCCCGCCGCCGGCGGTGATCCTGGCGGGCGCGCTGGCCAAAATGAACCTTTTCGAAGCACGTCCGCGGCGGGTCGAACCGGTCCACGGCTGCGCCGTCGGGCTGTTGGTTTAGATCGCGAGATATCGTCCCGCTTGCATCGGCCCCGGGCGAGCGGCACGATTCGTAAGGATCGCGTTTTCAGGGGATACCGCATGTTCGTTCGACATTTGTTGCCGGCCGCCCTCGCCGGCGTTTTCGTGTTCGCCATCACGCCAAGCCATGCCGATGCCGCATTGATGGACGGCAAGAATCTGCTCAATGCCTGCACGCAGCCCTCCGGCTCGGCCCGGCGCAGCATTTGTTTGGGCTATGTCGCGGCGATCGCCGACGCCCTGGCCGAACAAGGCGTCGGCAAACGCAAGGCCTGTTTCGGCAAAGACGCCAAACTATCGGCGATGCGCGACGCGGTCGTAGCGCATGTGCAGAAACAGAAAGAGAAGACAGGCCCCGAACCGGCCAGCGATGCCGTCACGGTGGCGTTGGTAAACCAGTTTTCCTGCCGCTAGCTATTTCTCGATCCGCTTCGCGGTCCCCATGGGGTGACATGCGGCAATTCCAAGAAACGCTCACGGTGCGCGCACCGCGCCCAGGTTTGCATGACATCACCCGCGAGGTGGTGGCTTGCGCCGCGCAGAGCGGTATTGCGACAGGGATGCTGACGCTGTTTATCCATCACACCTCGGCCTCTCTCACTATTCAGGAGAATGCCGACCCGGACGTACTCCGCGACCTGGAGGACTTTATGGTGTCGCTGGCGCCGGAAAGCGCGACGCGTTACCGGCACACCGCAGAAGGCGCCGACGACATGCCCGCGCATCTGCGCACCGCCCTCACCCAAACCAGCTTGAACGTGCCGATGCGGGACGGCGAGATGGCCTTGGGCACATGGCAGGGCATCTACCTGTTCGAACATCGGCGACGGCCGCAGGCGCGACAGGTAACGGTGCATGTGGTGGGGGACTAAGCCTAACGGTATCGGGTGAGAAAAAGCGGGCCTCGCCCCGGCATAGTGTGCGGCAAGGGAAATTGAGGGGATCATGGACATGGCGACATTCCGGAATATGCGCACGTCAACGCCGCGGCAGTGGCTGGTCGCGGTAGCCGCAACACTTGTCCTCGCCGCGTGCGGCGGCGGCGGTGGTGGGAGTGGTGGTGGCGGCGGCGGCGGCACCACCAACTTCAACACGGCGGAATTTCAGGCCAATTACGGGTTGTCGAAGATCGGCGCGCTGACCGCCTACAACAATAACGGCACCGGATCGGGCATTACGGTCGCGGTCGTCGATACCGGCATCGACGTCAACAACGCGGAATTCTCGGGCGCGATCGCGGCGGCAAGCACGGACATCGTCACCAACAACAAGACCTTTCTGCAAGACCCCTCGACGTCGGGGCACGGCACGGCCGTGGCGGGCGTAATTGGCGCTCGGCGGAATTCCGCGGGTACGCATGGCGTCGCGTTCAACAGCACTATTCTCGCCATTCGCACCGACACCGTTGGTTCGTGCTTCACCAGCTGCACGTTTACCGACGACAATATCGCGAAGGCCATCAACCATGCGGTGAGCAACGGCGCCCGCGTCATCAACATCAGTCTTGGCGGTTCCTCGGCGCCGAATACGGCGCTTCAGAACGCGCTACAGAACGCCGTGAACAATAATGTTGCGGTGATTGCGGCAGCCGGCAATTCCGGCGGTTCGGAGGCATTATTCACCGCACGCCTCGCGAACTGCACCGGTGGCGGTGGCCTGTGCAACGGGTTCAACGCCCAGGGCAAGATGATCGCCGTCGGTGCGACCGACCAATCCAACGCGATCGCATCTTTCAGCAACCGCGCCGGCGATACCGCCAGCGGGTTTTTAGTCGCACCCGGCGTCGGCATCGTTACGACCAACCTGTTGTCGCTGGGCGGTGGCACGCGCACCGTGAACGGCACGTCGTTCGCCGCGCCGCATGTCGCCGGCGCCCTCGCCGTGGTGATGCAGCGTTTTCCGACGATGACGACCGCACAGGCGGTATCGTTGTTGTTCACGAGCGCGACGGACTTGGGCGCAAACGGCACCGACACGACGTTCGGTCGCGGCTTGCTCAACCTTGCCGGCGCGTTTCAGTCGCAAGGGCTGACGTCGCTGCCGACGGGCAACAAGATCGGCGACAGCAGCGAGGACCTGCGGGCTAGCGCCCTCACCTTGGGGCCGGCCTTCGGCAATGCATTGCAAAGCAAAGCGTTTCTTAGTCAAGCGATCGTCCTCGACGCGTTCGACCGCCCCTTCAACACCGACTTACGCAATGTGGTTCAGAACGCGACCGTCGATCCTGGCGTCGCCGGCTTCATCGCCGCCCCGCCGGGAGACGTGCGGCGAATCGCCACCGGGTCGTCGGGCTCGCTTGCGTTGACGATGGGCCCCGCCATCGAGAACCGCGAGGATCTGTTGGACTTCGGCAACGTGGCCCCGCCACGCGACGCCCAAACCGTGCAATCCGCATTCTACCAAGGACATATCGGCAGCGATGTCGGCGTGTCGCTCGCGCTTAACGCGTCGAGCACCGAGTTGTTCGACGACGTCGCGCGCTTTGCCGGCGCGGCGAGTCCGTTCGTCGGGCTCGAATTCGTCAACGCGCCGCAACTTTCGTTGGTCGGCAAAGGCGACGGCGGCGGGGCAAGCTACCGGCTCGATGACCGCACGCGGATCAGTCTGGGGTTCATGGAAACCGAGACCGACCCGTTTACCGATCAAGGCGGCGACAGCTTGATCCAAGCATCGCTGACGCACGGTCTGTCGTTCGGCCCGGTGCTGCGGGTCGGCGTCGGCTTTGCGCAGGAAAACGCGGCGATGTTCAATTCGACCTCAAGCGGCGCGTTCGGCGCGATAGGCGACAGCGAAAGTACGTTTGTCACTTTCGGGGCGTCGGTCCCGGTGAGCGCGACGCTCGCGGCGCACGCCAGCTATACCGCCGCCCAGGCCGACGTGCTGTATGCCGGCGATGGGTATCTCAACAATTGGAGCTCGGTGCTGGCGAATGCGTTTTCGTTCGGGCTGACGCAGTCGGACCTGTTCCAGCGCGGCGATCGCGCCGGGTTGGCGGTGTACCAGCCGCTGCGGGTTTATGGCGCGCAAGCCGACCTAACGATCCCGGTGGGCACCGAGCCCGTGCCCGGTGGCGCCATTCACTATCAAAGCGAGCGCGTCGACGTCACGCCGACAGGACGGGAAATCGATCTGCAATTGGCCTATCGTTGGCACCCGACCCGTACGATCAACGCCGCGACCTATGGCGTAATGATGGTGAACCCCGGCCACGACAACAGCGCTAAACCGGCATTTGGTACAGGGATTAGACTATGGCTCGATTTCTAAACTTGGTTGGGGCGACGGCGCTGGCCGCGACTTTGGTGGCGTGCGGGGGCGAATCCATGAGTAGCGATACCGGCGAAAAAGCCGGAGCAACCCCGGCAACGTCTGCCGCCGAGGTGCCCGAAGGGGCCATCGCGGTGGGCGATGACGTCTACATGGTGCCGATCGCCAAGGACGACACGGGCTGCATGATGTATCGCGCGTTCTCGCCCACTAAAGCGGTCATACAGGCGATTCACTACCGCACCGAGGACGATCGCTTCGTCATGAACAAGGACGAGGCGGCCTGTTCGGAATGACGCGATTTGGGCGGTGCAACGGCGTGCGTCGCGAAGGATCGCAAGGCGCGCGCCACCGGGACTTGGTCAGCGCGATCCAGTCGACTCGACTCGGTCGCGGTCTGCGCGGCAAGTCGTCGCCGGACGTCGGCACGTAGATGGACGCTGCCTAGCGCGCCGCGATCTGAAATCCGGCGGGCGTTACACGAAGTGTGATGGGCCAAGCGCCTTTGATGCCGCGCGCGGCGAAGTCGCGCTTAACGGCGGATAGGTCGGCATCGGCATAAGGACCGGCAACGACACGGTATTGCACGCGGCCCTTTACGGTGGCGGTGACGATGGTGAGGTCGCTATCACCAAGGCGACGGACCTGCGCGGCCGCGCGATCGCGATCGCGAAAGCTACCGACCACGAGGTGACGAACGGTTTCGGCGCGCGTCGTCGTGCTCGGCGTCGGCGACACCGGTTTGACCGCCATCTCGGACCGGGGCTCGGCGGTCGTCGTCGGGGTGGGCGACGGATCGAATGGCATCGCCGTGACGACCTGGCGGGTGCCCGTTGCAGGCCCAAGATCTGGCGAAGGGGCGACGGGGGTCGGGTCATTCCGCGCCGTGGTCTCGCGCTCGCTGGGATTTTCAAGCGGCGCGGGCAAGGCGATCGGCGCGAGGGAAGCGACTTGGACGGGCTGCACCGGCAACGGGTCGTTGGCCGGGGCGCGATCGAGCGGTGCGGGGAAGGCGGTGATTTCCTCGGGCCAGGGCGTGCCGGAGGCGTCGGTCGGGCCGGACGCCACTGCGATCGCGCCGTCGGGCGCCGCAATCTCGGTTTGGCAAATCTGTTCGCCGCGGGTCGCGCGAAACATGATGCAGTCGCGCTGGGAGACCGAGGACAGCGCATGATCGGGCAGTGTTTTGCCGGTCTGCACCAAACTCACCCCGCTGAGTGCCAGCGAAGCCACGGTCAGGGCCGGTGGGGCGACGCAGGCCGGCAGGGTAAGACAAAACGTGAGCACGACGATCTTCTTCATGAACCCAAGGTCTTGTGTCGGGATGCGGACAACGGGCCAGATGTTGAATCATCCGGACTCCTGCGTCCAGAAAAATTTTCATTTCAATTCATATTGTTATCGATGGACTCTAAGAAATGAGTCGCGTTTGTTGGAGTACCCCCCTGCGAATCAAGCCTTCCTTGACACGATGATTGCTGCGGCCCTCAACCCCGCTGGACGGCGGCCCGCCCCTGCCCCATTGTGGCCCGCCCTGCCCCCAGCTTTTGGCCAATAATGAGCACCGACCAAGACCGATCCGACATCACCGGCCAGTTCCAAATTTGGGGCGCAACGGTCCTAATCGCGACCTCGTTCCCGGTCGGACAGGCGATCGCCCAGGGGCTCGACCCAGCCGTCTTGACCTTCCTCCGCTTCGTTATCGCGGCCGCGCTGTTCGCGCCGGTGATTGCGTGGCGCTATGGGCTCAAATGGCCGGGATGGTCGGCCCTGGCGGGATATGCCGGAATCAGTTTGTGCATGACCGGGTTTTTCTGGGCGATGTTCGAAGCGCTGCGCTTCACCACCGCCCTGAACACCGGCACGATCTTCGTGCTGATCCCGTCATTGGCGGCGATCTATAGCTTCTTCCTGCTGGGCGACCGGTTGGGACGATACAAACTGACCGCCCTGGCGCTGGGAGTGATCGGCGCGGTGTGGGTGATTTTCCGGGGCGACCTCGACCGTCTGTTGGGGCTGCAGTTCAACCGCGGCGACCTGATCTTCCTGGCCGGGTGTTTTTTGATGGCGGGCTACGGGCCGCTGGTGAAGAAGCTTCACCGCCAAGAGCCGCCCGCCGTGATTTCGTTCTGGTCGGTGGCGACGGGTTGTGTCTGGCTCGCGCTGTTTTCCAACACCAAACTGTTCTCGACGGACTGGACCGCGATCGACGCCGGCGTGTGGACCGGCATCATCTATCTCGCGGTGATGACCACGATCTTGAGCACGTTTTTGTTTCAGGCCGCGGCGATCAAACTGGGCCCCAATCGGGTGGCGGCCTATTACTATCTCAACCCGTTGCTGGTGGTCGTGATCGACTTCGTCGTCGGCAAAGGATTGCCGCCGCTGCGCATCGTCCCGGGCGTGGTGATCGCCTTGGCGGCGACGTTCGTGTTGGCCCGTGCCGCGCGGCGCTAATCGCCCTCGGCTTTTTTGGTCGGTCCGGCCCAATGGGCTTTGCGGGTTTCCTCGACATCCGAATAGATGATCGTTGCGAGTTTGGGATTGCCCATGGCGGATTCGGGTTCCGGGCAGATCACGTCGAGCACGGTGGGCTTGTCGGTCCGAGCAAAAGCGTCTTTGAGCGCGGGCCCTAGGTCGCCGGGCGCGGTGACGCGGGCGCCATGACAGCCGAAGCCCTCGGCGATCTTGTCGTAGCGCACCTCGCCGAAGCTCGCATTGATGGTGCGCCCGATTTGGCGCGGCTGGGCGTGATGTTCGTTGCCCCACACCCCGTTGTTGGCGATGACGGTGACGAACTTGTTGAGCCCGGCGAGCACCGCGCCGTTGTATTCCGACGGGTAGAACCCGAACGAGCCGTCGCCGGTGACCAGTACGACGGGACGCGGCGCGGTCCCGGTCTCGGCGGCGATTTCGCGCGCGCCCGCGGCAAGACCGAGCGCCAACGGCGCGCCCATACCCATCGACCCCAAAGGAAAATGGTCGGCGTAGCCGCCTTCGCGTTGAATGCGCATGACGCCGAACATCCACGTAAGGATCGACGCGCCGTCGTTGACGAAGATCGTCTCCGGCGGCATGTGCGCCATGATCCCGCGCCCGATTTGGTAGGGATGGATCGGGCCGGTAGTTTCGCGCCCCAGCGCATCGATCGCCGCACAGCGTTCGGCGAGGGCATCTTTGAGCCACGCCGGATCGCGCCGGTAGGCTTGCGCTTCGAGGGCGTTGGCCAGCGCATCGCCGACGAGCGCGGCATCCGCCACCATCCCAAGATCGACAGGGCGATTGCGCCCGATCTCGTCGGCATGCACATCGACCTGGATCATGGCCGCGGCGGGATCGAAACGCGGTGCGAGGCCGTAACCGAAACGTTTGCCCATGCGCGCGCCAAGCCACACGACGAGATCGGCGTGCTTGGCCGCGGTTTGAGCCAGCGGCCACGACCAGCCCAGGGCGTCGTCTTCGGGCACCAACCCACGGGCCATCGCATTGGTAAGAACCGGCAGGCCAAACGCGGTGAGGCGGCGCAGCGCCGGTCCTGCGCCGGCATGGGCGGCCCCGGTGCCTGCAATGATAAGAGGCCGTTTGGCCGCGGCGATGAGGTCGAGACTACGCGCAAGGTCCGCCGCGGCGGGCGCGGGTTTGGACGGCGGGACGACCGGGGTATCGAGGTCGGTGCCGGGCTCGACGGTTGCGGTTAGGAAATCCTTCGGGAAGGCGAGCACGACCGGGCCGGGCCGCCCCGACAGCGCGCGACGACAGGCGGCATCGAGATATTCGCCCAGCCGTTCCGGGCCATGGACGGTGCGCGCCCACTTGGTGATGCTGCGAACCAACGCAAGTTCGTCGTGGTCGACTTGGTGTTCGGGTTCGGTCCAGGTGTCGAGTTCGCGCCCGACCAAGATCACCACCGGCGAGCAGGCCTCGTAGGCCGACGAAATGCCGGTGATGGCGTTGGGCATGCCCTGATCGACGTTGATCATCGCAACCCCAACCTTGCCGGTGATGCGACTGTAGCCGTCGGCCGCTCCGACGGTGGCGGATTCGTGGCGGCTGGGGACGACCGAGACCTGGTTTTTGTCGAGTTCGTCCAGCAAGACCGCCTGCGAGGCGCCGGCCAACGCGAACACCGTGCGCACGCCGTAGCGGTCGAGCACGCGGGCCATCACTTGGGCGCCGGTCAGGCGATTGGAATCGGCGTTCATGGTCGGCGCCCTTGTGCGGCGCGGCGCGATGTGCCGCTAGCGATGGGCGCCGAAGATGATGCCGCGTCCGAGATCCGAAAGCGCGGGATCGTCCTTGACCGCGGGGAACGCCGGATTGCCGTCTTGACCGATCGTCATCCACACCGCGGTGACGTTTTGCGTCGGGAAGCCGGCATCGCGCATCAGGTCGTGCGGATTCATATCGTGCAATTTGCCCCAGAACGGTTCGGCGTTATAGCGCGTGTCCCAATCGTGCATGAATTGATCGTGCAGATTGAGGCCGATGTCGAATTGCGGATCGGCATGCATGGTGACCCCGCCGGGGGCGAGCAACCGGTTGGCCTCTTTGAGGATGTTCTTGGTCGCTTGGGTGGCGGTTTCGTGCAGCAGACCGTGCGAGAGGACGAGGTCGAAATGCCCATCGGGGAAGTTCGTGCGTTCCGCGCTTTGCTGCATGAAGTGAATTTTCTTGCCGAAATACTCCGCGCGCGCATGGGCGTAACGCAAGCTCGGCGCGCCGACATCGATCGCGTAGATCTCGGCATCGGGAAAGGATTCGGCGTAGGGCAAGGTCGAGCCGCCGATCGTGCAGCCCATGTCGAGAATGCGCTTGGGCTTGAGATCGGGATAGCGCTGCTTGATGTAGGCGATCGTCGCGCGGCCCTGATATTCGAGGAACAGACCGAACTTGTTGTCCGGCTGGTCGTCGATGGCATGCGCGCCCCGGCCCAACAGACCGGCGACGTAATAGTAGGCGCCGCGGTCGTAGATCGCACCGGCGAAGACATCGTCGTCGGTAAGGTCGGTGTGATAACCGCCTGGCATGCAGTGGATGTCGATCTCGCCGTTGTAGCGCGGTACCTTGAGGTCGGGGTCGAGCGTTAGGGTGCCGAGCGGTTTTGTCACCTGCGATGCGGTAATGAGATCCGATAATTGCCGTTCGACGGTATTGCCGACGCCGTCCCACAGCATTTCTTGGATCGTGCGCGCCATCGCGCTCCACAATTTGGTGGAGGGCTCGCGCTCCATCAGCTTGCGCACTTCGTGATGGCTTTGAGGGGCGCGCCCGTTTTCTTTCTTGAAGCGCGGCAGCGCTTTTTTCTCGTAGACCGCGGCGTCGACGGGATAAACGTCTTCTTCCATGTGGATCTTGAGATCGACAACGAAGTGTTCGCGCGCAAGTTCGTCGTGCGCGGCCTGCGGCATCATCGGATGGGCAAAAGGTTGTTTCATGGCTGACCTCCCCGCGTGAGAGGCAAGCTTACGACTGTCCGATGACAGGGTCCAATAACCCCAGATTCGTTATGGAATAGAGATGCAGACCTTGCCGAAATGACGCCCCGCGATGAGGTGTTCGTAGGCCGCTTGGGCCTCGGCCATCGGAAAGACCTTGTCGATCACCGGCTTGGTGCCGTGCAGGTCCATGGCGCGCAGCATGGTCGCCAGGCCTTCGGTGGTCCCGACTGTGACGCCTTGCAGGCGAATGTTGCGCGAGCCGACGAGCGGCACGAGCAAGTCCGAGCGCGCGCCGGCCAGAACGCCGACGAGGCTGACCATGCCACCGGGCCGGATAGCGCGCAGGGTCTGTTTCATCGTGCCGGCCCCACCGACCTCCATGACGTGATCGACACCGCGACCGCCGGTGAGGTCGAGGGCGGTTTTGCCCCAATTGGAATCGTCGATGTAGTTGATGAGGTGATCGGCACCGAGGTCGCGCACGCGTTCGAGCTTTTCGTTGCTGGAGGAGGTGGCGATCACCTCGGCGCCCGCCAACTTGGCGAATTGCAAGGCGAACAACGAAACGCCGCCGGTGCCTTGGACGAGCACGATGTCGCCCGGTTGCGTCGCACCCAACGTGACGATGCCGGTCCAAGCGGTGAGCCCGGCGCAGGGCGCGCTGGCAGCTTCGACGTCGCTCAACGAATCCGGCGTGTGGACCAATCCTGTTTCTTTGAAGACGCGCAGTTCGCACAGCGTACCGTCTTGGGCGCGGCCCAAATCATCGTCGAGGAGTTCTTGGGTAGGTTCGCCGCCGACCCAGCTCTGGAAAAAGCTGACGGTGACACGATCGCCGGGTTTGAACCGGGTCACACCCTCCCCCACCTCGACGACCTCGCCGGCGCCATCGGACAACGGGATCAGCCCGGATTTCTTTTGCCGCGAGCCGTAGCCGCCGGTGGTCACCAGCGTATCGCGGTAGTTCAGCGCGGCGGCGCGCAAACGCACCAGCACCGTCCCAGGGCCCGGCGTCGGGTCGGGTTGGTCGACCATTTCGAGACTGGAGGGACCGCCGAGATCTTTGAGTACGATCGCTTTCATACGCGCCTGCCTTGTTCTTTGTCGTGACCGAGCGCGGAGCATAGAGGTCGGGCGCAGACGGTAACAGACCCCTCCCCGTTCGCTTTTGGCGTGCGGTGCGCTAGAGTCGCCGCCATGACCCAGATTCTAGAACGCCGATTGCCGCTGGAGGGTGCGAGCAATTTCCGCGACCTCGGCGGTTACGAGACCGAAGACGGTCGGCGCGTGCGGTGGCGCAAGGTGTTTCGCTCGGGCGCGATGGATCGACTGAGCGATACCGACCTTGCGCTATTGAGCGAGGTCGGCTTGCGCACGATTTGCGATTTGCGCCACCCGGAAGAACAAGCGTTGTACCCCACACGGTTGGCGCCCGAGGCGCCCGCGACGATCCACAGCCTGCCGATCCGACCGCGTGTGAAGGGGAACTACCGCGCGCGCATCGATGCCGGCGATCCGGCGGCGGGCGAGTTGGCGCGCGACTACATGACCGAGGCGTATCGGTGCTATGTGCGCGACCATGCAGAGGCCTATCGCGGCTTGATGCTGCAATTGGCCGACCCGACAAACCATCCCTTGGTGTTCCACTGCGCGGCCGGCAAGGACCGCACCGGATTCGCCGCGGCGTTGATCCTAATGACGCTGGGGGTGCCGGAAGACGTCATCTTCGAAGATTACTTGGCAACCAACGACTATTGGACCGAAGGTGGTTTGCGGGTGCAGCAAGACATTCCCGAGGCCGCGCGGCAGCATCTGATTGCGGCCAACGATGTCTATTTGCGCGCCGCGATCGATACGCTGCACGAGATTCACGAGACGCTGGAGGCGTATTTGTCGGGCGGTTTAAGACTGGACGACGAGACCGTCGCGTCGCTGCGCGACCTGCTGCTGGAATAAAAAAGGGCGCCCGAAGGCGCCCTTTTATATCGTCTGAGCGAAGGACTTCTTAGAAGTCCATGTCACCCATATCGGCACCCGGTGTCAGCGCCGCGTTGTCTTTCTTTTCGGGCTTGTCGGTCACACCGGCTTCGGTGGTGATCAACAGGCTCGACACCGATGCGGCGTCTTCGAGCGCGGTGCGCACGACCTTGGCCGGATCCATGATGCCAGCCTTGATCATGTCGCCGTAGACTTCCTTCTGGGCATCGAAGCCGAAGGTCCGGCTCTTCTGGTCCATCAGCTTGCCGACGACCACGCCACCGTTGATGCCGGCGTTTTCAGCGATCTGCGTCACCGGGGCCTGGAGAGCCTTGCGGATGATGTCGACGCCGATCTTCTGGTCTTCGTTGGCGACCTTGAGACCGTCAAGCGCGCGGCTGGCGAAAAGAAGCGTCGTTCCGCCACCCGCGACCACACCTTCCTCGACCGCCGAACGGGTCGAGTTGAGCGCGTCTTCGACGCGGTCTTTGCGCTCTTTCACTTCGATCTCGGTCGCACCACCAACATGCACGACGGCAACGCCGCCGGACAGTTTGGCCAGACGCTCTTGCAGCTTTTCCTTGTCGTAGTCCGAGGTGGTTTCCTCGATCTGCGCGCGGATCTGGCTGCAGCGGCCCTCGATGTCGGCTTTCTTGCCGGCACCGTCGACCACGGTGGTCTCTTCTTTGGTGATGTTGATGCGCTTGGCGCGGCCCAGCATATCCAGGGTCACGTTCTCAAGCTTGATGCCGAGATCTTCGGAAATCACGGTGCCTGCGGTCAGGATCGCGATGTCTTCGAGCATCGCCTTGCGACGATCGCCGAAGCCGGGCGCTTTCACTGCGGCGACTTTGAGACCGCCACGCAGCTTGTTGACCACGAGGGTGGCCAAGGCTTCGCCTTCGACGTCTTCTGCGATGATCACGAGCGGCCGACCTGATTTCGCAACCGCCTCGAGCACCGGCAACATGGCCTGAAGGTTCGAGAGCTTTTTCTCGTTGATCAGGATGTACGGGTCTTCGAGATCGACCGTCATCTTTTCGGCATTGGTCACGAAGTACGGCGACAGATAGCCGCGGTCGAACTGCATGCCTTCGACGACATCGAGCTCGGTGGCGAAGCCTTTGGCCTCTTCCACGGTGATGACGCCTTCTTCGCCGACCTTGTCCATAGCCTCGGCCAGGATTTCACCGATTTCACGTTCGCCGTTGGCCGAGATGGTACCGACCTGGGCGATCTCGTCGTGGCCTTTGATCTTTTTGGCGGCCGACTTGATGTCGGCAACCGCGGCCGCAACCGCAAGATCGATGCCGCGCTTGAGGTCCATCGGGTTGGCGCCGGCAGAAACAGCCTTGTTACCTTCGCGCACGATCGCTTGGGCCAGCACGGTGGCGGTGGTGGTGCCGTCACCGGCTTCGTCGTTGGTGCGCTGGGCCACGTCTTTGACGAGCTGCGCGCCCATGTTTTCGAACTTGTCGGCCAGTTCGACTTCCTTGGCGACCGTGACACCGTCTTTGGTGATCCGCGGGGCGCCGAAGGACTTGTCGATTACGACGTTACGGCCCTTGGGGCCGAGGGTCACCTTCACCGCATTGGCGAGGATGTCGACGCCCTTGAGCATGCGCTCGCGCGCGTCGGTGCCGAATTTGACTTGTTTAGCCATTGAGATCTTTTCCTTCTTATTCGCTCGGGTGGGCTACGCGGCTTTCTTCTTCGAGGAAGACTTGCCTTCGATGATGCCCATGACATCGCTCTCTTTAATGATGACGAGGTCCTCACCCTCGATCGTGACGTCGGTGCCGGCATATTTGCCGAACAGCACGCGATCGCCTGCTTTGACCTCAGGGGCGATGATTTCACCCTTGTCGTTGCGGGCACCTGGGCCGACGGCGACGATTTCGCCCTCCATGGGCTTTTCCTTCGCGGTGTCGGGAATGATGATCCCACCGGCGGTGCGTTCCTCTTCGGCCGAACGGCGGACGAGAACGCGGTCGTGTAAAGGCCTGAATTTCATAGTCTTTTTCTCCCTACCTGCAGCTAGCAGTGTTCCGGCTAGAGTGCTTAGCACTCGTTAGTCCGGAGTGCCAGATAACTCAGCGCGGGATTTAGGAGAGGCTCGACCGCCTGTCAAGAAGGGGCCGCCAGGAAAATTCGCCGAAATTTGCGATTTCGCCTATCTGGGCGGTTCGAGACCGGCCCTAGTCCAGGTATTTGGGCTGGCTGCGGTCGGTCTGGGCGGCGGGGTTCATCACGCGAATGGGCTTGCCGGCCAGATAGGCCAGGATGTTCTCGACGGTATCGGGGATGAAGACCTGGTAGGTCGCCTGGGTGGCATAGCCGATATGTGGCGTGAGCAAGGTATTGGGCGCACGGCGTAGGGGATGGTCGCCGGGCAAGGGTTCTTGGTCGTAGACATCCAGCGCGGCGCCGCCGATCCAGCCTTCCTCGAGGGCCTGGACGAGCGCGGCCTCGTTGATCAGGGGGCCGCGCGAGGTGTTGACGAGAATCGCGTCTTTTTTCATACGGCGTAGATCGTCGGCATCGAGGAGGTCGCGCGTTTTGTCGCTGAGCACCATGTGCAGGGTGACGACATCGCTTTGCGCGAGCAGCTCTTCCTTGCCGACCAAGGTCGCGCCCGCCTCCGTGGCGTGAGCCTCGGTCATGTTGGGGCTCCAGGCGAGGACGTTCATGCCGAAGGCGGCGCCGACGCGTGCGACCGGCGTGCCCAATCGGCCCAACCCGATCACCCCCAGTGTCAGGTACTTAAGATCGCGGCCCATTGTGGTCTGCCAGCGCGCAGCGCGCATGTTGGCGTCTTCGACGTGGATCTGGCGGGTGAGCCCGAGAATGAGCGCCCAGGTGACCTCGGCCGTGGCGAGGCCGGGATCGGGCACGCCGGTGCCGCACACTTTGATGCCGAGGTCTTGCGCGGCCTGGACGTCGATCGCCGCGTTAGTGGGCGCGGTCGAACACAGCAGTTTGAGATTGGGTAACCGTTCCAGGACGGCGCGATCGAAGCGCGTGCGTTCGCGCATGCAGCACACGATGTCATAGGGTTCGAGGCGCGCGACCAGCGCATCGGCATTGTCGGCATGACTGCCGTAGACCGTCACGGCGCAATCGTCCGGCAACTGGGCCCAATCGGCGTAGTCGCGCACGTTGCCGACGTAGTCGTCGATGATGGCGATCTTGGGCATGGTTCAGAACGCGACGGTTTCGCCGTTGAAGCGCTTGAACTGACCGGACTCTTCGAGCGTCCAATGCGCAATAAGTTTGCGCATCCCGGCGATCGAATCGAACCGCTCGACGCCGGCCCCCTCGCCGCCCATGTCGGTTTTGACATGTCCGGGGCAGAACACCATGACGGTAACGCCCTTGTCGCGCAGAACCGAGGCAAGCGTGGTGAAGGTTTTGGTCACGCCCGCCTTGGCCGAGGCGTAAGAAAAGACGGGCGCTTGCATTTCGACGTTCGAGCCGACGGTGGAGGAGATCACCGCAACCTTCTTTTGGTCGCCCTGCAGGATGTTGTCGAAAAAAGCCTCGGTGATCTTAAAGGGTGCCTGGGTGTTGGTGCGCAGCACGCGATCCCAGGCGTCGTAATCCATCGTGCCGAAGCTTTGCCGTGCAATGTCGGCACGGACAGGCCCGATGATGCCCGCGTTGTTGATCAATACATCGATCGGGCGGCCCGAATATTTCGCGGCCGCCGCATCGATCGCGGCAAAGTCCGTGACATCGAGCGCATCGACGACGATGCGGCCATCGGCCTTGGCGGCTTCCGCGATGAGGTCGTCGGCGTTCGCCGGGTCGCGGCAGAAGGCGATGACCGACCAACCTTCGGCCGCGTATTGCTGGACGAATTCGAGCCCAAGGCCCCGGTTGGCCCCGGTGATCAGGACGGTCGGCATGGCTTCCCCCTATGCGATCGGTGCGGGTCGCGGACTGGGATTATGGGTGAGCCCGCAGGCCTTCGGAAGAGCAGTGCCCACAGGGCCGCTTTTGGCTGGCGAAGCGCCAGCGCATTTGCTATAGCACCGCGACCGATCCCCGGTAGCTCAGTTGGTAGAGCAAGCGGCTGTTAACCGCTTTGTCGCAGGTTCGAGTCCTGCCCGGGGAGCCAGATTTTGATCAAGGGGTTGCGCCAACGGGCGCGGCCCCTTTTTCGTTTAACCCGATCAGTTCCCCGGTCCCTGCTCGGGTACGTCGGTGATCAGCATCGCGCCGGGGGCGTGGGTGATGCACAGAGTGGGCTTGGCGGCTTGCACGGCGGCCTGGGGGGTGACGCCGCAGGCCCAAAAGACGGGCACTTGATCGTCCTCAATGTCCGGAGGATCGCCCCAATCGGGTTTCGAGAGGTCTTCGATGCCGATGGCGGCGGGATCGCCGATGTGGATCGGGGCGCCGTGGGCGTGGGGAAAACGCGCCGTGATCGCGGCGGCACGAATGGATTCGGGCGCGCGCATGGGGCGCATCGAAACCACCGTGGGGCCTTTGAACGGCCCAGCCGGTTGGGTGTCGATCGAGGTGCGATACATCGCGACGGTTTTGTTCTCCTCGATGTGGGCAAGGCGAATGCCGTCGGCCATCAACGCTTGCTCGAAGGTGAACGAACAGCCCAGCACGAAGGCAACCAAATCGTCGCGCCACAACGCGGCAATGTCGGGCGTTTGTGCATCCAGTTGCCCATCGCGGTAGATGTTGTAGAGCGGCACGTCACGGCGAATGTCGATGTCATCGCCCAACGTGCGCAGCATGGGATCGCCGGTATCGGACACCCCAACCAACGGACACGGTTTGGGGTTGCGCTGACAAAACCGGAAAAAGTCGAGCGCGTAATCGGCGGGCAGGATCGCGAGGTTGCCCTGCAAATGCCCGAGCCCGATGCCCGCCGTGTGGCCTTGGTACGCGCCTGACCGGATCGCCGCGCGCACCTCGGGCATGGGCGCCTGGCGCAGGCCTTCGAAAAGATCGTTGTCGTCAGCGAGGGTGGTGCTGGTCATGGGGTCTCCTGGCGCGCTGTGCGGTTTCGAAGATTGCGCGTTGAGGGCGAAATGTCCACGCGGCGGTGGCGCCGGCCATGAGGTAAGGTAAACGGACCGTGGGGATCGGGACGCCCATGTACGCGCAAATTGTCATTCTCTTGATCGGGTTTTCGAGTTTCGTCGGAATCTCGATCGTCATTCCGGTGCTGCCGCACTATGCGACGGCGTTCGGTGCGAGTGCGTTGGGCGTGACCTTTGCTTTTGCGATTACGCCTGGGATTGCGATGGTCTCCGGCATCGTCTGGGTGCGCGCGAGCGATCGGTTCGGCCGCCGCCCGATCGTGATCATTTCGCTGGTCGGTCAGTTCGCGAGTTTTCTGTGGCTTGCCTACGCCACCTCGCTGACCGAAATCTATCTATCGCGCGCCATTGCCGGTGTATTCGTGGGCAGCATCCCGGCGCTTTTCGCGTCGATGACCGACATTACCTCGCCTGAGAAACGCGCTGGGGCGATGGGACGCGTGAGTGCATCGCTGACCGCCGGGTTCATGGTGGGCCCCGTGCTGGGCGGGATACTGGCGACCGCGTTTACCGACGAACCGAGTTTCTTCTATCCCTTCATTATCACGGCGGCGTTGTACGGTGTGTTGATCGTGGTGGCGACGTTCGCATTGCCCGAGAGTCGTACGCGCGCGGCGCGCCAACAACTCGCCACGGCGCGACAATCGTTCGCCCAACGACTGCGGGTCTACATGGCGCCGCTCATGTCGGTTCCGTTGCTGGGCGTGGCCACAGTCCACTTTTCGTCGAGCAGCACCAGCGCCATCCTGGCCCTTTGGGTGTTGGATCGGTTCGGCTGGGGCGTCGCCGAAACGTCATGGGTGGTCACCACGATGGCGGCGCTGGTAATGCTCTGGAACCTCGGTGCAGCATCGCTTACCGGTTGGTTCGGCCATACACCCGTCTTGCTAGCCAGTCAGCTCGGCGTCGTTCTGGCGTTTCTTTCCTTCGTGTTCGTGCAACAACCGGCGGTGGTTTATTTGATCCTGGTTTTGGCCGCGTTCGGCAACGGCCTTGGGCGCACGGTGACAACGGCTTTGGTCTCGCTGGGCGCAGAAGAAGATCGACGCGGAGAGGCCATGGGTGTGCAAAACACGGTCGCATCGGCGGTCACCGCCGGAGGACCGCTGTTGGCGGGATGGCTTTTCGTCGCGATCTCGCCTTCGGCACCGTTCGTGGTGATTGCGGCGTTCGCCGTAGTCGCATTCGGCGCGACGGCGCTGTTTTTGGCCTTCGGCACCGACCGCGAGAGGGAAACCCTGTCATGATCTATGCATCTCCTTGTGCGTGCGCGCTGCGTTCGCTGCGCACCGCCCTTGCCGCCGCGATGTTGACGACGGCCACGCTGCCCGCCGCAGCCCAAGGCGAACTGGTGTTCATGGACGAGCTGGTGTTGCGGGACGGCGTGTTCTTCAAAGTTCATACCCGCGTGCCGTTTACCGGCGAGGTACGCGGTCATGGGCAGATCGTGGAGGGATTGCGCGAGGGCTCGTGGATCTTCTTCGACGACAACGGGCAACGGTTGTCGGAAGGCACGTTCAAAAACGGAAGGGAACACGGGCCGTGGGTGTTCTTTCATCCTAACGGGCAAATGGCCTCGACGGGTGGGTTCGCGAATGGTGTACGCGATGGGCATTGGACGTTTTTCAATCCCGACGGCACCGAAGACGGCGCGCTGACCGGCACCTATCGTGCCGGGGTCCGGGTCGACTAGACGGTTTCGACCGAACGCCGCATCCAAAACCGCTCGATCGTTTCGGCCACGCCCCGGGCGCGACGAGGTCTGCGGTGTGCTACAACCCAGCGGCGCCCATCTCGGACATCGTTTGTGACCACCGACCCCGAACAAATTCTGCATGACGTCTTTGGCTTCCAAGGCTTTCGGCCCGGGCAGCGCGAGATCGTCGACAAGTTGCTGGCCGGGCGAAACGTGCTGGCCGTGATGCCGACCGGGGCCGGAAAGTCGCTGTGCTATCAGGTCCCGGCGTTGATCCAAGACGGGCTGACGGTGGTGGTCTCCCCCTTGGTTGCGTTGATCGACGATCAAGTCGCGGCGCTACAGGCCAATGGCGTGGTGGCGGCGCGCATTCACTCCGGGCGATCGCGCGCGGACAACGTGGCGGATTGGCGGCGGGTGGACGCTGGTGAGGCGCGCCTCGTCTACATGTCGCCCGAACGATTGATGACGCCGCGGATGCTGAGCGCGTTGCAGCGCTGTAAGCCCAAGTTGTTTGTGGTCGACGAGGCGCATTGCGTTTCCAAGTGGGGCACGAACTTTCGGCCCGAGTATGGGGCGCTCGATGCACTGAAGGCTCAGTTTCCCGACGCAACGTTCGCAGGGTTTACCGCCACGGCCGATACCGCAACCCAACGCGATGTCGCCGACAAGTTGTTCGGCGGGCATGGCGACATCATCGTGCATGGGTTCGATCGGCCCAACCTATGGCTGGGCGTGACGCCGAAAACGAAATGGCGCGACCAACTGCGTGGTTTTTTGAAGGACCGTCAGGGCCAGAGCGGCATCGTCTATTGCCTGTCGCGCAAATTGACCGAAGAGGTCGCCGACTTGTTGCGCCGCGAGGGCGTCAACGCCCTGCCCTATCACGCTGGGCTCTCGCCCGAGGTGCGCCAGGAAAACCAAGAAACGTTCATGGCCGAAGACGGCGTCGTGATGGTGGCGACCATCGCCTTCGGCATGGGCATCGATAAGCCCGACATTCGGTTCGTCTTTCACCTCAACCTGCCGGGCAGCATGGAGGCCTATTACCAGGAGGTCGGCCGTGCGGGACGCGACGGGGCGGCGGCCGACGTCTTTATGGTGTATGGGCTCGACGATGTGCGGATGCGCCGCCAGTTCATCGAGCAAGACGGCGACGACACCGATCACCAGCGGCGCGAGCACAAGCGTCTGGATTCTCTGCTGGCCTATTGCGAAGCTTCGCAGTGCCGACGCGTGACGCTGCTGTCGTATTTCGGCGAGACCCCGGAGCCGTGCGGCAATTGCGACAATTGCCAAGACCCGCCCAAGATGATCGACGGCACCGAGGAGGCGCAGATGCTGTTCTCGGCGGTGCGGCGCACGGGCGAACGGTTCGGCGCCGTGTATGTGATCGACGTCCTGATGGGCAAGACTAACGAACGGATCGTCAAGCTGGGGCACGACACGCTGCCCACGTTCGGTGTGGGTAAGGACCGAACCAAGACGTTCTGGCAAGCGTTCCTGCGACAGGCCGTGGCGGGCGGGTACTTGCAGATCGATATCGAACGCTTTGGGGGCTTGCGGCTGAGCGATCGGGGACGGCGCGTGCTAAAGGGCGAAGAGACGTTTGCCTATCACGAGGCCGCAGGCTTCACGTTGGCCAAGACCGCACGCAAGAAGAAAGCCGCCCCGGCGGACCTTGATGACGGCGATACCGATCTTTATGCCGCGCTAAAGGCGCTGCGGCGCGACCTTGCCCAGGCCCGCAAGGTGCCGGCCTATGTGATTTTTGCCGACAAAACCTTGCAGCATATGTGCGAATTAAAGCCCACCAGCTTGGAGGAAATGGCGGAGGTCAACGGCGTGGGGCCCGCCAAACTGAAGAAGTTCGGCGATGCCTTTCTTGAGGTGCTGGCCAAGGGACCGCCGATCACGGCCGATCCCGACGGGGCGTGACAGTCCATGTTCGCATCGCTATAAGACCGCGGATGAACCACGCACCCGCAAGCAGCTCCTATTTTACGGGGTATCCGGCGCCTTTGGCGGCGGGAGGGTTTCGTACGGACTGAAGACAGGTCCATCGACATTCCCGAGCCGCCAGACACCTGGCGGCTTTTTTGTTGCCGTCTGGGCTGGACAACAAAAGGACACGACCATGACGACCGCGACCGACGACTTACGTATTCGAGATATCAGCGCGCTGAGTACGCCCGATGCGGTGATGCAAGAAGTGCCTGCCGCGCCCGAGGCCATGCAGACCGTCGCCGACGCGCGACGGGCGGTGCAGGAGATCCTGCATGGCCAGGACCACCGCGTTGCGGTGGTGGTGGGCCCATGCTCGATCCACGACCCGAAATCGGCAATGGAATACGCCAACCGATTGGTTGCGCTGCGCAGCACGTTGGGCGACCGGCTGGAGCTGATCATGCGGGTTTATTTCGAGAAGCCGCGGACGACGGTGGGTTGGAAGGGATTGATCAACGACCCCGATCTCGACGACAGTTTTCAGATCAACAAGGGCTTGCGCTTGGCGCGCCGATTGTTGGCGGACATCAACGCGCTCGGGCTGCCGGCCGGGGCGGAGTTTCTCGATACCACGACGCCGCAGTACTTCGCCGATCTCGTCGCGTGGGCAGCGATCGGCGCCCGGACCACCGAGAGCCAAATCCATCGCGAGATGGCGTCGGGGCTGTCGTGCCCGGTCGGGTTCAAGAACGGTACGTCGGGCGACGTGAAGATTGCGGTGGATGCGGTGAAGTCGGCGTCCAACCCGCATCATTTCCTCGCCGTGACCAAGAACGGCGAATGCGCCATCGCCGAGACCACCGGCAACGAGGACTGCCACATCATTCTGCGTGGCGGATCGGCGCCGAACTATGACGCGGCCAGCGTCGCGGCGGCCTGCGAAAAAGCCGAGAACTCTGGTATCGCGCCGGTGGTGATGATCGATGCGAGCCATGCCAATAGCGGTAAGAACCCCGACAACCAACCGGCCGTGATCGACGACATCGCAAACCAGATCAAAGGCGGCGAGCGGCGTATTTTCGGGGTGATGATCGAAAGCCACTTGGTTGGCGGACGACAAGACCAAAAGCCCGGGCAAGACCTGACCTACGGGCAGAGCATCACCGACGGCTGTTTGGATTGGGACCGGACGGTGGCGTGCCTGGAAACCCTCGCCGAGGCGGTTGCAACGCGCAAAGGCTGATCGCAATGGGGTACGATGTCGGGACGCTATTGGGAGCCTGAACCATGACCCCTGACGAAATCGACCAAACATTCCGCGACGCCGGACTATCGGTTCCCGCGGAGGAACGCGCCACCATGGCGGATGGCGTGGCGATCTTGCTGAAATTCATCGCGCGGCTGGACGATGCGCCGATCGCGGCGGCGCCAGGCAAGGACGACGCGTCGTGAGCGATCCCCTCGCCTATCTCTCGATCGCCGAGGCCGCTTCGCAGATCAAAGCCGGGACACTGTCGCCGGTCGATCTGACCGAGGCGATGATCGCCCGGCGCGGCGCGATCGACGGGGCGCTGGGCAGTTTCGTTACGCCCACGGATGAGGTGGCGCGCGCGGCCGCCAAGACCGCCGAAACCGAGATTGCGGCGGGGCAGTATCGCGGACCGTTGCATGGCATTCCCGTGGCGTTGAAAGAAGCGTTCGATACCGCGGGCATTCGCACCACGGTGGGCTCGAAACTGTTACGCGACCGGGTGCCCGAGACCGATGCGACGGCGTGGGCGCGCCTGCGCGATGCCGGGGCGGTGCTACTGGGGAAGTTGGAGACGACCGAGTTTTGTTATGGCGGGCCTTCGGATGACAGTCTGTCCCCACCGGCGCGCAACCCCTGGAACGCCGAATGTTACGCGGGCGGATCGTCGAGCGGCGCGGGCGTGTCGCTGGCCAGCGGGCTCGCGATGGGCGCGTTGGGGACCGATACCGGTGGGTCGATCCGCTTGCCCGCGGCCTATTGCGGGATTACCGGGTTGATGCCGTCCTATGGGCTGGTGAGCCGGGCCGGGGTGTTTCCCTTATCTTCGACCTTGGACCATGTCGGGCCGATGGCGCGCACCGTGGAAGATTGCGCGATCCTGTTGAACGCGCTGGCCGGGCACGATGCGGCGGACCCGGGCAGCATCGCGCGGCCCGCTGTCGATTACACGGCAGACCTTGGGGCTGGCGCCAAAGGATTGCGCGTGGGCCTTGCTGGGGCGTTGGCGGGAAAGGATGCCGTTTCGGCGGACGGGATTGCGGCTTATCGCGCGGCCGCCGAGACCTTTCGCGACTTGGGCGCGACGGTGCACGAGATCGACCTGCCCAGCCTGACGGACTTTGCGACGGCGCAAATCGTCATCACGCTGGTCGAAGGCTATGCGATCCACGAGAAGGACCTGCAGGCGCGACGGGCCGACTACAGCTATCACAGCCGGATGCGGCTTTCGTTGGGGCCTTTCATTCGCGCGGTCGACTACGCGCGGGCGCTGCAGCTGCGCGACAAGTTGATTGCGGATTACAACGCGGCAATGGCCGAGGTCGACGTTGTTTTGGCGCCCGGCGCACCGGGGCCCGCGCCCAAAGCAGCGGGCGTTGGCGCATTCCAATTCTTCAGCAAGCCGTTGGTGACGATGGCGGCCAACGTGTTGGGCGTCCCCGCGCTTGGCTTTCCGGCGGGGATGTCGGAAGACGGATTGCCGTTGGCCGTGCAACTGATGAGCAAACGATTCGACGATGCATTGGTCCTGCGTGCCGGGGCGGCGTTTCAAGCCACCACGGATTGGCACAAAGCGCGCCCGCCGGTGAGCTGAGTCCGCTTAGTCGAGCTGTAGGACCATCGCTTTGAGATAGCGGCTTTGCGGCAGCATGGGGTGTGCCGGGTGATCGGCGCCCGCTTCGGCGACGCGGAGCACCCTGCCCTTGCGGCCCGCCAGGGCCAACGCATGAGCGACTTCGTCTTCGAAGGCATCGCGTTCGACGAGATGCGAGCACGACGCGGCAAACAGAAAACCGCCGGGCACGACGCGGCCCGCGCAAAGCTTGAACAGTTTGCGATAGCCCTTGAGGCCGGTGGCGAGGTTCTTGCGCGACTTTACGAAAGCCGGAGGATCGCACACCACGATGTCGAAACGCTCTCCCGCCGTCGCCAAGGTCTCGAGCGCACCCGGCAAGGTAGCGTTTTCGAAGGTGCAGATATCGCCGACACCGTTACGGTCTGCGGACTCGCGGGCGAGTGAGAGGGTTGCGTCGGCGCGATCGATGCCGAGCACCGAGGCCGCGCCCGACTTGGCGGCGAGAATGCCGAAGCCGCCGAGGTAGCAGTAGAGGTCCAGCACCCGCGCCCCTTTGGCGAGGGAAGCGACGAAGGCGCGGTTGTCGCGCTGGTCGTAGAACCAGCCGGTCTTTTGCCCCGCGCCGATGGGGGCAAGGAACGTGGCGCCGTTCTCTTGAACCTCCAGCGGGTCGTCCGACAACGTGCCGATGGTTTCTTCGTATCGGTCGAGGCGCTCGAGATCGCGGACCGGCGAATCGTTTTTCAGGACGATGGCGCGCGGGTTCAGCACGTCCTGCAAGGCATCGGTGACGGCGGCGCGATGACGTTCGGCGCCCGCGGTGTTGAGCTGGCAGACCACGACATCGCCGTACCGATCGATGACGATGCCGGGTAACCCGTCGGCTTCGGCGTGGATCAGGCGGTAGAACGGCGCAGGGTACAGCCGGTCGCGCAATTCCAGGGCGTTGGTGAGTCGCGCGACGACGTAGGCTGTATCGAAGGCTTGCGTGGGATCGTCCGCGATGACGCGCGCGGCGATGAGACTATGGGGATTGAAATAGGCTGCGCCGACCGGTTTGCAGGATTGTTCCTGCAGCCGCACCATGGTGCCGGGCGGGATGGCCTTGGCCGCGGCATTCATTTCGATTTCGTTGGAGAAAACCCACGGACTGCCGCGGCGGACCCGTTTGGGGCGGGTGACGGTAACAATGGGTGAGGCTTCTTCGGTCGGGATTTCTTCCTCGGCAGCGTCGGTCATGCCCACATCGTTTCGCACACTTCGACCCGTTCGCCGTCGGGCCCGAAAAAACAAAAAGCGCGGGCGCCGTTGTAGGGGGCAGCCGCGATGGCGCGCGGCTCGGCGATGATCCGCGCGTGCACGGACTTATGAACCGCTGCGACCACGCTGTCGAGGTCGGTGGTGGTAAACGTGGCAAGGCACGTACCGCCGTCGAACTGTGTGGGCGTAAGCGGATCGGGGTCGATGTAGGCCGCCTCGATACCGTGAATCTCGACGGCGCCAAGACCCGGCCCCGGCGCGTCGCCCTTGAGAATATCGAGGTGATAGGTCGGGCCGGGCGGGATGTTCCAAGCGTCGTGCATGGGCCCATCGGTCGATTGGGACTCGAGTAAAGGGGTCAGGCGGAGATCGTGTTCGTAAAAGGCGCGGCACCTAGCGTAGTCCGGCGTGGTGACGGGTATCTCGAAGATGTGCCCGACCCGTGCGCCGGCCGCATGGAAAGCGCGGGTTTTGGGCTGGGTCACCGCCATCGTCAGGGTGACATGGGTGCCGCCGGGCAACATCGCGCTGAAGGCGCGGTGGATGTTGCTGCCGGATGCCGTGAAGTCGAAGTTCTTAGGCGGTTCAAACGGGGCCGTGTCCGGGTGATCTTCCATGGCGGTGTAGAGACTGTCGATGTCCTCCATCACAACGATTTCGAAGCCGCCCCAGCGCGCGGCGCGCTGCCGCGAACGGGATCGTTCGTCGCCGGCAACTAAGCGCAGCATGCCGCGGTCCGCGCCGGAGGAGCGGAGGATGAAGAAGCGATCTCCCGCACTATCCGGCGCGATACCCCACAACGACGTGAGGTCGGGATCGACGGATCCCTCGGCCAACGTTTCCCAATCCCAGACCTCGGTCAGGAAGGCCGCGAAGCGTTGCGGCGCGCGACAGGCGACCGTCATGGCCGCGAGGGCGGTGAACAGCGGTTTCATCGCCGCTAGAACCGCTCCATCAGCGCACCGTAACCGCCGACACGGTCGTTGATGTTGTTGACGCGCAAGGCATGCCAGTAGGTGGCGACGTTGACGCATATCACCGGGCGTTCGAGCCAGGCCTCGGCGATCGCGGCGAAGCGCCCCATCGGCAGGTTGGCGCCGAATTGGATGATGGCGTCGGCGCCTTCATCGACGAGCTTTTCGAGGCCTTCGCGCAACTGGGTGCGGGTGGCATGGGCGATCACCACCGGGCCGCCGCACTTGAGATGCACCATACTGCTGACGTCGTAGCCGATATCGTCCATGAATTTCTGGATGTGCTGTTGGGCGGTCGGCATGTAGGGCGTGAGCAGCCCGACCTTGCCCGTAACGCCGTGCGCTTTGAGGGCCGCCGGCAAAGCATCGGCGGCGAGCGTGACGCCGAGGCCACCGGAGCGTTCGACCATGCGGGCCTTAACCTTTTGCGCCGCTTCCAAGCCGCCTTCCCAAATGCTTTCCGCCGAAATGCCGAGGATCATGTGATCGGGCTTGCAGGTCATGACGCGGTCGACGGCCTCTTCGAGGGCGACATCGATGCGCCGGATCAGTTCGTCGAAATCGGCGTCGTTGGTGACGGGATCATCGGGAATGTGCATGCGCCCGACATGGTTGGTCACGCCGAGCGGGCGCAGGTCGTCGTATTCCGGTTGCACGATGGTGTTGGTCGAGGGGGTGACCACCCCGAATTTCATCCGTGTTGCGAGTCCGTCGCCCATCTCTTGCTCCCTCCCCTTAGGTCCACGTTTTTCTGGCCGGTGATTTGATCTCGATGAGGACACAGTCTTCCAGAGCTTCGCTCATGTGCCAAACGCCTTGTGGGTGGCGCCACACGTCGCCCGGTTCGCACATGAAGGTTTCGTCGCCGATATGCATGCGGAGCTTGCCCTCGAGCAACGTCGCCACCGATTCGTGGTCCTCGTGTACCTGCCAGGGATCGGTGATGCCTTTCATCTTCCAGGCTTTGAACACCAGCATGTTGTCGGTGACCATCAGAACCTTGAGATAAAGCCCTTCGGGTTCTTTGACGCTTTCGACGGACTCGATCTTGACGCGTTCGATGTCGGCGTCTGCGGTGAAAAGCGCCTCGGTCGGCGTCATTTGACGGTCTTCTGACATAGTGCCCCCTGAGTTGATGCCGCTGGCTTGGGCCCATGGTAACCCGTGGCGCTTGTCCTGGCGGCTTATTTCGGGGAAGTGGCACAAGATGTTGCCCTCGGGCCGCGATCTCGCCTAGACTTTGTGGGTCATTAACGAGCAAAAAGGAGGTGATCCATTGTCTAGCGAAATGTGTGGCGATATCCGCCAGTTCGGGACGACGGCGATGGGGGAACCTTCGGCGTCGTAAGAGAATTGGATGAATCGTCCATGGGCGCTTAGCGCCTATTCTCGCGGGGGCGGTCCTAAGGGCCGCCCTTTCGCGTTTCGGGCTAGTAACTTTTGGGCAGCCCCAAGACGCGCTCGGCGATGTAGCACAGCAGGAGTTGCTGGCTGACCGGCGCGATGCGCGCGATCATGACTTCGCGCAGCAATCGTTCGACGACGAATTCTTTGGCATAGCCGTACCCGCCATGGGTCAGGACGGCGCGCTCGCACGCGCGGTAGGCGACCTCGGCGGCGAGATATTTGGCGGCGTTGGCTTCGGCGCCGCAGGGCTGGCCGGCGTCGTAGAGTTGGGCTGCCTTGAGCATCAACAGATCGGCGGCTTCCAGTTCGGCCCAACTTTCGGCAAGCGGATGCTGGATGGCTTGGTTCTGGCCGATGGCGCGCCCGAAGACGATGCGTTCGCCCGCATACTTGGCCGCACGTTGGATGGCGTAGCGGGCAATGCCGATGGCCTCGGCGGCGACCAAAATGCGTTCGGGGTTGAGGCCATGCAGGAGGTAGCGAAAGCCCTCACCTTCTTCTCCGATCCGATCTTCGACCGGAACCGGAAGACCATCGATGAACACCTCGTTGGAATCGACCGCCTTGCGGCCCATCTTGTCGATCTCGCGGACGGTGACGTAGTCGCGGTCCAGCGCGGTGTAAAACAACGAGAGGCCGTCGGTCGACTTGGCAACCTCTTCGCGCGGTGTTGTGCGGGCGAGCAGCAGCATGTGCGAGGCCGACTGCGCATTCGTCGTCCATACTTTGCGGCCATTCACGATGTAGGTCTTGCCGTCGCGCAGGGCTTTGGTCTTCAGGCTGCCGGTGTCGAGCCCGGCATCGGGTTCGGTGACGCCGAAACAGGCGCGGTCGGTGCCGTCGATGATGGGCGGCAACATGCGGGCGCGTTGATCGTCTGTGCCGAAGACCGCGACCGGGTTGAGCCCAAAGATGTTGAGGTGAATGGACGAGGCCGCCGCAAAAGCGCCGGGGCCGCCGGCCACGGCTTGCATCATCAGGGCCGCCTCGGTGATGCCGAGACCGGCGCCGCCCTGGGCTTCGGGCATCGCGATGCCGAGCCATCCGTCGGCGGCCATGGCGTCGGCGAATTCCGCCGGGAAGCCGCCTTCGCGATCGCGGGCGAGCCAGTAGGTCTCGTCGAAGCAGGCCGCGATGCGTGCGACGGCCTCTTGCAGTGCGCGTTGATCGTCGCTGAGGAGGAAGTCCATGCGTGGTTCCAGCGCCTAGCGGCGTTTCGCTTTTTTGCGCACGGCTTTCTGGGTGGATTTGCGTTTGGGTGTCGTGCGCGCTTTGGTCGTCGCGGTCTTGACCGTCTTACGTTTGGTCGCCTTGGCTTTTTTCTTAGCGACCTTCTTTTTGGTCGTTTTCTTGGGTTTGCCTTTGGCGGCTTCGCGCTTTTCGTAGTTGGCGGCGGCACGCAGCATGGCGTGAATCATCCCCGACTTTTCGACCATCGGTGCCGGGAAGGCTTGGCGGGAATGGGTATGGCCCAGGGCCAACATGGTTTCGACCATCTTGTAGGTCAGCGGACCGGGGTTCACGACCGGGACCGGCAGGTTTTCGTTCAACCAAGTGCCGGCCTGATGCATCGTGGTGGAGCCCAGCAAGATGACATCGGCGCCCTTGGCAATCGCGCGCTCGGCGGCGGCCTTCATCAAGGGGAACATGTCTTCTTCTTTGCCGGTCATCAGTTTGGAGACGTCGGTCTTGCCGCCGCCGATCGGCTCGGCGGCGGCCATGAACTGCGACAAGTTGCGCTGTTCGGCCCATTGCCAATGGTTGAAACACCCGGCTTCGTTCATCGCGAGAATCCCGAAGCGCGACCCCAGCATGAGGGCGTAGAGCATGGCCGTGCGGCCCGGCGCGACGACCGGGATATCGAGCACGCTGCGTAAGGCGCCGGCGGCCGAGTCGGATGTCGCGTCGATGACGACGGCGTCGTAACCCTCTTCTTGCGCCGTGAGGCCGGCTTCGAAGCAGCCGGCGTCCATCAAGAACCAATCGTGGTCGCTCATGAAGCTGGTGCAGCTCGCGCGCACCGGGCGGAAATCGAAATCGATGTCGGGGCCGAGCTTGACCGACTTGAGTTGCAGTTTGCGGTTGGCCACCCCTTCGTCGTCGAGGGGGAACGGCACGATCACCAATCCTTTTGGCATGGGGTTTCCTTTTGAACGCGCAGACGCGTCGAGATTAGTCGAACAGATGAGCTTCTTCGACATGGCGGCGCACCGATTGCGCGAACCAGTCGAAATGTTGCGGGCCGAATGACATGTGGCCGACGTAGTTAACCCCGTCGGACATGCCGCACATATAGCTGAACTCCTTGGAACACATGAAGAGCGGCAGGCAAGACCGTTCGAAGTCTTCGATCGGGCGGACTTCTTCGTAGCCCTGCATGAATGCGTTCGTCAGCGCCGGGGTCATACGCGTGTCGCCCTTGGACAAGAAATAGCTATTGGCCCACGCAAGGCTGATGCAGTCATGGATGATGTGCGCCTCGCCACAGGTGTCGAAATCCAAAATCGTGAAGTCGCCGTTCGGCGTAACGAACACATTCTTGACATGAACATCGCCGTGCAGCGGCCCGTAGGGCACACCGGCGGCGTAGGCCGCTTCGAGTTTGTCCGGCAAGACCGCGGCGACGCGCTGGTAGAACGCCAGGTCCTCGGGGCGTTCATCGAGGCGCGCTGCGAGGTGCGGAAACTTGCGGCGGATTTCGCCCGGGAAATCGATGGGACGGGCGGTCTTGCCCTTAAAATCGGCGCCGGCGAGGTGAACCTGGGCGACGGCGCCGCCGATACGACGGGCCAGCGGTTCGCTGGGGTCGGCGTAAAACTGATCCCCCTCGGCCCATTCGAACAGGCATACACGGCGGCTCCCCTCCGGCGCATCGATGCCAAAGGAAAGATCACCCGCTTTGTCGGGGATCGCGGCGATAACGGGGACGCCCTTGTTCTTGAGGTGGGCGAGGTAGTCGAGCTCCCAGGTGACGTTGTCGGCGGTGTGCTTGTCGGCCCGCCAGACGCGGGCGGCGAAGCTGTCGGCGCCCGATTTGACGAGGTAGACGTCATTCATGCCGCGCGTGATGAGTTCGCAGCGGAACGGCGTCGGTAAATCCCAGCGCGTCCGGATCTCTTCGCCGAGCGCTTCGTTGTCGACCACCGAGTGGCGAATTGGAAACATGATTCCTCCCCGTCTTTTGACCCATCTTACCCCGTTCGGTGACGAACCCTAGAGGGCGGGCTTTAGGGGATGTCGGCGGGGAATACGTGGACGCCGCCAGGACCGAGCGGCAGATCGTGGGTAGCGACCACCGCGGCGACCGGCAAAGCCCCGTAGAGATGCGGAAACAGCGCGCCACCGCGCGAAGGTTCCCACTTCAACGCATCGCCTAACGCCTCGGGGTCGACCACGAGGAGGACGAGGCCGTCTTGCCCGGCGCGGTGGCGCGCCACGCTTTCGCGCAATTGTTCGGCGGCGGAAAAATGGATGAAGCCGTCGCGGGTATCATCGGCCGATCCTGTGTAGCGACCGACCGCGTTGGCGGCGTGCCAATCGGCGGCTTTGCAAACGTGGTAAATCACGAAACACGCTCTCCCTCTATACCGCGCAGGCGGCAACGCCTCACACACTAGGGAACGCCTCGCCGTTGTCGATGAATTCTTTGAGAGCGTCGAACGGCGACACCCTAGACCGGCACTTTTTCGATCAAGCTCGCACGATCATCCGCGACGGAGGTTCCGATGGCCCATCATGACGTTGTTCAAACCGAGGATTGGCTAAACGCGCGCAAGGTTCTGCTGCAGAAAGAAAAGGAATTCACCCGCGCACGCGATGCCCTGAGCGCCGCGCGGCGCGCCCTACCGTGGCGCCAAGTGGACAAGGATTACGTTTTCGACGGTCCCGACGGCAAATAACGTCTGGCGGCGTTGTTCGACGGGCGCAGCCAATTGCTGATCTATCATTTCATGTTCGATCCGACATGGGACGAGGGCTGCAAGAGCTGTTCGTTCATTGCCGATCACTACAACCCGGCCGTCGTGCATCTGGCGCAACGCGACGTGACGCTGGTGACGGTGTCCAAGGCGCCCTTGGAAAAGCTACAGGCCTTTCGGGATCGCATGGGTTGGTCGTTCAAATGGGTGTCGTCGTTCGAGAACGACTTCAACCGCGACTTCGGCGTGTCGTTCAGCCAAGAGGAGGTCGACGGGGGCAAGGCGCATTACAACTATGCAGACCGAGGCTTTCCGACTACCGAGGCACCGGGCTTGAGCGTTTTCGTCAAGGACGATGGCGGGCAGGTGTTCCATACCTATTCAAGCTATGGCCGTGGGCTCGATATGTTTCTGACGGCCTATCACTATCTCGACGTCGTGCCGAAGGGACGCGACGAGGATGCCCTGCCCTATTCCATGGGTTGGGTTCGGCTGCACGATGCCTACGGCACCTGAGGCCGCCGCCGCCGCTAGGCGTAGAGCGCGGCGATTTCGTTTTCGTAGGCTTGGGTGATTTTGGCGCGGCGAATTTTCATGGTGGCGGTGACCTCGCCGTCGTCATGGTCGAGTTCTTTGGTCAGCAGGTGGAACTTTTTGATCTGCTCGACGCTGGCGAGACGTTGGTTTTCGCGATCGACCTCGCGCTGGATCAACTCGCCCACGGCCGGATGTTCTACGAGCGCCCGAAACGTGGTGTAGGCAAGACCTTTGCCATCGGCCCAGTTGGCCACCATGTCGAAATCGATCTGAATAAGAGCGGTGACGAAACGCCGACCGTCGGCCACGACGATGCATTCTTTGATGTAGGGGCTCGCCTTCATGGTGTTTTCGATCAGGCTGGGAGTGAGATTTTTACCGCCGGCGGTGATCGCAACATCCTTTTTTCGATCGATAATCGAGACCGAGCCGTCGGGAAACATCTCGGCGATATCGCCCGTGTGAAGCCAACCGTCTTGTAAGGCCTCTTTCGTAGCTTCTTCGTTGCGGTAGTAGCCCGCAAATACGCAGCCGCCGCGAATGAGCAGTTCGCCGTCGTCCGCGGTTTTCATGTCGATGCCGTCAAGCGGCGCGCCGATGCGACCCTCGAGCTTTTGCTCGCGCCGTTGGATGGCGCACGCACCCGCCGTCTCGGTCATCCCGAATCCCTCCATCAGCGGCACGCCGAGGCCGCGGAAGAATTTGAGGGTTTCGATCGCGACCGGGGCTGCGCCCGAGACCGCAATCTTGCAGCGCGTGAGGCCGAGCGCATTGCGCAACGGGCGGTAGGCCAGCGGTTCCCAAAGCGCGCGGCGCAAACGGTCGCTTAGGCTGTAATCGGTTTTCCACGGTTCGTCGAAACGGTGGGCGTCTCGCAAGGCGAGCCCCAGAACCAGCCGTTGGAGGGGTCCGGCAGTGCGCGCGCGGATCAATACTTCGGCGCGCATTTTCTCCCAGATGCGGGGCACGCCGAGGAAAATCGTCGGCGCGATTTCGCGCAAGTCCGACTGCACGGTGCGTAGGCTTTCGCCGAAGCTCACGGCGTAGCCAGCGTTCATCGCGAGAAAGACCGAAAACAGCTGCTCGGCGACGTGGCAAAGCGGCAAATAGGAGACGGTAGAATCGTTGTCGGTTTGGCCGATATTCCGTGCCGAGGCCTCGCCCACGAAGGCGATGTTGCGGAACGTAATCAGCGCGGCCTTAGGCAAGCCGGTCGAGCCCGAGGTGCCGACGATGAGCGCCACGTCGTCGGGATCATGCGCGTGTAGCGCCCGGTCGAGGAATTCGGGATCATGCCGCGCAGCCTCGGCGCCGCGCGACATGACGTCGGCGTAGGCGATGAGATCGTCGTCGTCGTACCCGGCGAGCCCCTTGCTCTCGATAAAGATGATGTGGCGAAGGTTGGGTAGCCGGTCCTTGATCTCGAGCACCTTGTCGACTTGTTCTTGGTCCTCGCAGATCACCGCCTTGGCCTCGACGAGATCGAGGACGTGCAGGATTTCCGGTGCTGGGGACGTTGGATAGACGCCCGCGGTCACCACGCCCGCCATGTGCATGCCCAACTCTGAAATCAGCCATTCCTGTCGGTTCTCCGACAGCACCGCGATGTGATCGCCGCGCTGATAGCCCAACGCCACCAAACCTTGGGCAAAATGACCGACGGCGCGTTCGTAGTCCGCCCAAGTAAGTTCGTTCCAAATGCCGAAACGCTTTTGGCGCAAGGCCGGGGTGTCGGGGCGGTTGCGCGCATGGGCGCGCAGCAAGCGCGGCAAGGTGCGCACCTCCGGCGCGATTTCGGCGTCGATGTCGATTTGTTCGGCGATGGCCATTGTTCTTGCCCTAGCTCAGCCAGCGCTTGCGGCGCTTGTAGTGTTTGACGTCGCGAAAGGACTTGGTTTCTGCCCCACCGATGCCGAGGTAGAACTCGCGCACGTCGTCGTCGTTGCGCAGCTTGTCGACATCGCCTTCGATCACCACCCGACCGTTCTCCAGGATATAGCCGTAGTGGGCATGCGAAAACGCGACGTTGGCGTTTTGCTCGACCAGCAATATCGTGGCGCCGCGTTCTTCGTTGATGCGCGAGATGGTGTCGAAGATTTCGAGTACCAGTTTGGGCGCAAGGCCGAGCGAGGGTTCGTCAAGCAGCACGATCTCGGGCTTGCCGATTAGCGCGCGTCCGAGCGCCAGCATTTGCTGTTCGCCGCCGGACAAATAGCCTGCGAGCTGGGTGCGACGTTCCTTGAGGCGGGGGAATAAATCGTAGATGTCGTCGAAATCGGCATGTGCGTTTTTGCGCCCGGTCAGGGCATAGGACGCAGCGACCAAGTTGTCCTGCACGGTAAGGTCGGCAAAGATTCGTCGCCCTTCGCGCACGTGCCCCATCCCGCGCCGCACCAAGGTGTGGGGCTCGTCGCGCAACACCGAACGGCCCCCGAAAGTGATATCGCCGTCGGTGACCTCGCCATTTTCGAGCGGCAACAATCCGGAGATCGCTTTCAACGCCGTGGTCTTGCCGGCACCGTTCGAGCCGAGCAGCGCGACGACCTTGCCTTCGGGCACGTCGAAGGACAGGCCGCGCAGCGCCTGCACCACGCGATGGTAGTAGACCTCGATATTATTGACGCTCAGCACGCGTCCCTCTTGGGTAACGGCGGCGGCGCCGGCGCCGCCGCACGTCCCACTGTTAGGTGACGATCCAGTCGGAGATCGGCAGGAACAGTTTGTTCTCTGCCCCATAGGCATAGACACGTCCCTGCGGCACCGCATGGTTCACGACCGTGACGGGTTGGCCCATGTAGCCACCGGAGTCCCAATCTTTGATCGCCGATAATGCAGCGACGAGATTGTCGGCATTGACTTCTTTGTCGGCGTTGACCGTCGCTTCTATCGCGTTCTTGGCCAGTTCGTGGCTGAACATCGGTTGCAGCGACCAGGTCACGACATACCCCGGGAACTTGTCGCCGTACTTTTGCTTTTTGAAGGCAAAGAACTTGGAGTAGGACGCGGAGTCCTTTGCTTCGTAGAAGTAGCGATACGGCAACACGCCAGCGTAGCCGTCGAGGATCGGGCCAGCCTTCGCCGTCACACCGTCGGCAATGACCTTTTCCATACCCCAAAACGTGCCGAGGAACTTGGTGTCCATCTTGAAGGCGCGCGCGGTGCCGATGATCTCGGGCCACACGCCTGTGACGTAGCCGTGCAAGATGACGAAATCCGGGTCGGCACGTCGTAGTTGGGCGACGTGCGTTTGCACCTCCGCACCGGCCGGTTTGGTGATTTCCTCGTGCACGACTTTGAGACCGAGCGCGGCGGCCGACTTGCGGCCATGTTCGATCGGGTCGCGCCCGAATTCGGTATCAGAATAGACGAACGCGACCGTACTGCCGCCGTTGTCTTTCACGTGCTTGAGGAGAATGTCGAACATCGAATTGTAAGTCGGCCCGGCGATGTACTGGTACGGGTGGGTCGACGGGTCGGCGAGTTCGGACGCGAAGGATGTGCCGCCGCAGAGGACGGGCGTGCGCGTCAGCTCCGGCGTAACGAGTTTCATGAAGCCGGTCGAGTCGCCGTTGTAGTAGATCGGACGCTCGTCCGCCGACATCGCCTTTTTGAAATTGGCGAGCGAGTTCGCCGGGTTGTAACCGGAATCTTCATGGACGATTTCGACCGGTCGACCGGCGATGCCGCCCATGTCGTTGGTCATCTCCGCCCAATCGAGCAGATCCTTGAGGGCAGTGGTGCCGGCTTGGGCGAAAGGCCCAGTCAGCGGCGAGGAACCGGCGAAGACCCACTTATTGGATTGCGCCCGTACGATCGAGGGCATGCCCATGACGGACGTCGCGGCGACGGCCGCTGTCCCTTTCAGAACCTTTCTGCGATCCACTTTCATTGTGCTTCTCCCTATCTATTTCGTTGATGAACTGGCTACGGTGAAAACGGCCATAGGTTTATGTAGCGCCAAAACCGCGTCCAAATTGCGGCCAAGCCCATCGGCTCAAAGATCATAAACCCAATAATCAAGAGCCCGTATGTGATTGTGTTGGCCGGCGCGGTGTACTCGACGATTGTCGGGCTAAACGGCGTGAGAAAGCCAAAAATCCACTTGAGGAATTCGGGGATCAGGATCACGAAAACCGCGCCGAACACCGGCCCCAAGGTGCGGGCCGAACCGCCGACGACGAGCGCCGCAAGAAAGATGATGGAGAGTTGCAGCTCGAACTGCGTCGGCAATAGCGCCAGGAAGTTGTAGGCCCACAGCGAACCCGCGAGGCCGGCGTAAGCCGACCCCAAAGCGAAGGCGAGCAGTTTGTAGCGGGTCAATCCGACGCCGATGATTTCGGCCGAGTAATCCGAGTCGCGAATGGCGATGAAGGCGCGCCCGACGCGGGTGCGAAACAGGTTCTGCGCAAACAGCACCGCGAGAATCGCGATCGGTACGATCAACGCATACTTCTGCGCATCGCTGACCAACTCGATGCCGAACACCGAGGCCGGTGCCAAGGTAATGCCGCTGTCGCCCCGCGTGACGGAGGTCCAGTGTTCGATGACGAAGATAATGATGAAGCTTGCCGCCAGGGTGGCGATGGTGAGATAGAGACCGCGAATGCGAAGCGACGGCAGGCCGAACATCAGACCGACACCGGCCGTCACGACGACCGCCACGGGGATCGCAGCCCAGAACGGCAGGCCCAACCAGTTGGAAAAAATCGCGGTAGCGTAAGCACCGACGCCGACCAGCGCACCGTGGCCCAGCGAGATCAATCCGGTGTAGCCGGTGAGAATGTTGAGCCCGGTAATGGCGACGGTATAGATCGCAACTTGCGTGGCGAGAAACACGATAAAGCTGTTGGCGGCGAACGGCAGCACGACGAGCGCCACCAAGAGCGCGGCAAGGCCGAAGCGCACCGGCCAGGCGCGAAAGATCGCCTCGTCCGCGGCGTAGGTGGATTTATAGTCGCCGATCAGCATCTACACGCGCTCAACATCGCGAGTACCGAGAAGGCCATAGGGGCGGATCAATATGATCACCAAGACAACGACGTAGGGAACGATCTCTTTGAAGTTGCCGCCGAGGAAATGGTTCGCCATGGCTTCGAGCCAACCCACCAGAAACGCGGCGAGAAGCACGCCGATCACCGAATCCATGCCGCCGAGAATGACTACCGCGATCACGCTAAGGCCGACCGCACCGAGCGACGGGGTCAGGCTATTGAGTGGCGCCAACAGAATGCCCGCTAGAGCCCCCGTCCCCGCCGCGATCATCCACGTCGTCGAGAAGACACGCGGGACATTGATACCCATGGCATAGGCCGTGGATTGATCGGACGCAGTCGCGCGAATCGCCACCCCTGCTTTGGATTTGAGGAACAAGGCGGCGATCGTCGCAAAGACGATGATGGCGATGAGGAAGCTTGCGAACATCTGCCGGTTGATGGCGAGGCCTCCGACAAAGTCGATGCTGAGTCCGACAAGTGCCGGTGGATAGAACGCATTGGTCGACCAAATGACGGCGGCGGCGCCCTCTAGGACCGAGATCAACCCGATGGTGACCATGATCATCGCAAACGGGTTTTGCCCGAGCATGGGCCGCATGACGACGCGCTCGATCACCGCACCGAACAACGCGCTGGCCGCGAGGGTCAACGGCAGCGCGATAACGTAAACGGCCCACGCACCGAGACCCAGGCCGCCCAGGGCCAAGGTGATGGTGTGATAAAAATAGGCGCCGATCATCATCACGGTGCCATGGGCAAAGTTGAACACTTTGGTGGCGCGGAAGACGAACACGATACCGACCGCGATGAGTGCGTAAACGCCGCCGGTCATGAGCCCGGTCAGACTGTCTTCGATGACGAAAGCGAGTTCCATCAGGCGACGTCCTGTTCGGCGCCCAAATAGGCTTCAATGACGGCCGGGTTTTGCTGCACCTCATGGGGCTCGCCTTCGGCGATCTTTTCGCCGAAGTTCAACACCACGACATGGTTCGAGATGTCCATCACCATCGACATATCGTGTTCGACCAAGAGAATGGTGACGCCCCACTCTTCTTGCAGGTCGAGGATGAAGCGCGCCATGTCCTCGGTCTCTTCGCGGTTCATCCCGGCAACAGGTTCGTCGAGCAACAAGAGCTCGGGGCGCATCGCCAGCGCGCGACCGAGTTCGACTCGTTTTTGCAGGCCATAGGGCAACATCGACACAGGCGTTTTGCGAATGTGATCGATCTCGAGGAAGTCGATGATCTTGCGTTCGATCTCGGCGCGCAGTTCGGTTTCTTCCCGCCGCGCCGGGCCCCAAAAGACGCCCGCTTCGAGAACGCCGGTCTTGAGGTGGGTGTGCGCACCCAGCTTGATATTGTCGAGTACGCTCATGCCCGGGAACAACGAGATGTTCTGGAAGGTGCGTGCGATGCCGAGCGCGGCGCGTTTGTGAGTTTTCAGCCGGGTGAATTCGGTACCGTCAAAGATGAGGCGCCCCGAATCCGGTTGATGGAACCCTGAGACGACATTGAAGAGACTGGTCTTGCCCGCCCCGTTCGGGCCGATCAGGGCGGTGATGCCACCGCGCCGGACATCGAGCGACACCCCCTTGAGCGCCGACACGCCGCCGAAGCTCAGTTCGATGCCCTCAACCTGAAGCAGCGCCGCCGCCTCCGACGTCACGATCGCTCCCTAACCTCCTCGCCCCGCGTGCGGTTCGCCGCACGGCATTGTCTTGGGGACATGATAGCGGCAAATGGCGCGGGCGACGACCACGCGGATGGCGCGCCTTTTTTTGGGGCGTCAGTCCAAACCGGCGATGAAACGATCGAGGATCGCGGCTAGCCCGGCGGGCTTGTCGAGCGATACGTGATGGCCCGATCCGGCCACGGTCGCGATTTCGGCCTGCGGGATAAAGCCGGCCAGTCGCGCGTGGGTGTCGGGCTCGGTGATGTCCGAGTGCTCGCCCCGAACCAAAAGCGTGGGGCAGCCGATCTTAAGGGCCTCGACATCGAAGGCGGCGCGGCTCTCAGCCGTTTCGGGTTGTTCGAAATGGCGATACTCGACCCGGCCGTCACCGAGGTCGCGGAACGAATGAAGCGCGTAGTGGTCTTTCGCAGCCTCGTCCCATAGATCGCTGCGATCCAAGGCGGCGCGACCGGCGGTCATCGAGTCATAGACACGTTTGCGCGGTGCAAAGTTGAGATTGGGATTGATCCAAATGCCCGCGTCGACAACGGCTATGCCGGCCACGCGCTCGGGCCGCGATGAGGCCATCGTCAACGCCATGTAACCGCCGGTGGCGGTGCCGACCACGACAGCGCGCTCGATCGAAAGGGCATCCAGAAACGCCCACATGTCGGACGCGAGGTTTTCGATTTGGTAGCCGGTGGTCGGGGCCTCACTGAGGCCATGTCCACGCTGATCCGGTGCAATGAACCGTCTGTCGCCGAGCGCGCTGGCATCGACAACGAAGTCCCACGCCCGGGCATTCGATTTGCTGCCGTGCAGAAAAAGTACGGGCACGCCCTCGCCCGGCCAATCAAGATAGTGCAGCGTGAGGTCCGGCGCGATCGAGATACGGCCTTCTACAGCCGGGCGTCGAAAGGCCGGCGGCGCAATCATCCTAGGCCTCGTCGATGATGGTGTTGCTCAAAACACCGATACCGGAGATGTCGATCTCGACAATGTCGCCCGCCTTCATCCATACCGGCGGCGTACGGCCTGCACCGACGCCGCCCGTCGTGCCGGTGGCGACCACGGTGCCGGGCACCAGCGGCGCAATCTGCGAGAGGTATTCAATCAAGCTCGGGATATCGAACAATAGATCGTCGGTTGTGGCCTGCTGCATCACCTCGCCGTTGAGCCGGGTGGTCAGGGTCAGCGCTGTCGGATCGGGGATTTCGTCGGCAGTGACCATCCACGGGCCCATGGCGCCGGAATGAAAGAAGGTTTTGCCAGGCATGAACTGGGTGGTGTGGCGTTGGTAATCGCGGATCGAACCGTCGTTGAAGCAAGCATAGCCCGCGATGTAGTCGAGCGCATTCTTGGCCGCGATATGACGGCCGGTGCGCCCGACCACAAACGCAAGCTCGCCTTCGAAGTCGTATTTGTCCGAGACCTTGGGCCGAACCATCGGTTGTTCATGGCCAACTTGCGAATCGGCATAGCGCGCGAACAGCATCGGGTATTCGGGCGCGTCGCGGCCCATTTCCTCGATATGGCTCTTGTAGTTCAAGCCGACACAAATGACTTTGGGGGGATTGACGATGGTGGGCAGGTGTTCGATTTCCTCCAGCGGAACTTCGGCGGCCTTGCCGGCACCGGTGCGCACGAGATCATCGAAGCTGCCATCGGCCAGCGCGGCGCTAAGGTCTGGCCATCGATCAGCGAACTGACGGCCGAGGTCGGCGACACCGTTATCCAAAGCGACCCCGTAGGTGTCGTTGCCGTTGTAGCGGTAGCTGATCAATTTCATAGGGTCGTCCTCGGTTCAAATGTGTCTCGCAAGTGGTATATAGCACCCACAACTTGCCCGGGCATTGCGTCAAGAAACAAGCGTGCCTGAACCCGTTACGGAATCAATTAGGGAGAAAGACTTTGGAAAAGCAAAGAAAACCAAGCCGGTTGCTCGGCGCCGCCCTGGGCGGTGTCGCGTTCGGGATCACCAGTCTCGTTGCTTTGCCGGCTGTTACGGAAGCCGCCGAAGTACGCCTCGGGGTGAACGACATCGGCCGTCACGGCAATCCGTTTTCCGGTCGTGGCAATCCAGGCACGTTCCTTTGGAACGCCCTGTTCGACCCCCTTTCCTTACCCGACGATTCGGGCTCGCCTCGACCGGTTCTTTCTACCGGCTGGAAGGTCGTAAACCCGACGACCTGGGAATTCACCACACGCGATGGGGTAGTGTTCTCGAACGGCGAGGCCTTCAACGCCCAAGCCGCTGCGGCAACCCTGGAATGGATGGCAAGTGAAGCCGGCCAGGCCTCGGTCGTCGGGCGCGAATTTCGCGGCGTCGCAAAGGTCGAGGTCGTGAACGACAACACCTTGCGCATCGTGACCAAGGCGCCCGACCCCTTGCTCGTCAACAAATTGGCCATGCTGTACATGGTGGCGCCGAAAGCATGGGCCGACCTGGGTCCGGATGGGTTTAACGCCGACCCCGTCGGAACCGGCCCCTTTGCCAAAGAGTCGTTCACCGGTGAGGCCCTTACGCTCACGCGCAACACCACGTCCTGGCGGCCCGGCAAGGTCGACAAGGTGGCACTGTTGGGTTTGCCCGAGCAGGCCTCACGCCTCCAGGCGCTGCTATCGAACCAGATCGATGTCGCCTTCGGCATGGGCCCTGACAACATCGGCCAGATGGAAGGGTCGGGGATCAATGTTCTGGTCACCCCCGCGCCGCAGGTCATGTCATTGATGATGCGCACCGAGGTCGATGGCGATTCGCCATTGAAAGATCGTCGCGTGCGCCAAGCCCTGAACTATGCGGTCGATAAGGAATCGATGGCACGCGACCTTCTGCTCGGCCAGGGCAAAGCCGCGGGACAGTCGGGCACGCCTGCCTCGTTCGGTTATCATCCGACGCTTCAGCCCTACCCTTACGACCCGGCCAAGGCCAAGGCACTTCTCGCGGAGGCGGGCTACGCGGACGGCTTCCCGTTGAAGATCGAAGTCATCACCGGATCGTTCCCCAGTGACGCCGACATCTACCAAAAAGCGGCGCAAGATCTCACCGCGGTGGGAATCGATGTCGAAATGGAACGGGTCAATTTTCCCGACTGGCTGAAGAAGTTCCTGAACAACACCTGGGCGGGCCACGCCTTCGGGTCGTCATGGAATTCAGCGCCCTATATGGATTCGTTCCGGGCGTACAGCTATCAGACGTGCGCAAAGCGTAACCCGCACTTCTGTGACGCCGATCAAACTCCGCTTTACGAGCAGGTTAGCATTGAGATGGACCCGACGAAGCGTGAAGCGCTTCTTCTAAAGCTTCACGAAGTCACCAAAGAAGTCGCGCCGGCGATTTTCCTGGTCGAACAAATCGATGTGACCGGCGTGAACAAACGCATCGACGGTTTTCGCTACGTCAATCGGAACATCGACTATAGCGCGATTGCCGCCAACTAGACCGATTCGGCAATAAACGAAACGGGGCGCCGGACCAGCCGGCGCCCCGTTTTTTGTGTGGCGACCCGTCTGCCAAAAATGTTCAAATGAGTTTTGCTCGTTTGCGAGGCTCTATGGCTGAACACCACGATATCGCTGCCGGCCGCTTGGAAAAGGCAGCTTATGCCCAAGGTTTCAACATCGACGCGAAGACGCCGCTCGACCAGCGGCGGGCCCTTATCGAAGCCAGTCGATGTTATTTTTGCTTCGACGCCCCGTGCGTCGAGGCCTGCCCGACGAGCATCGATATCCCATCGTTCATTCGTAAGATCTCGACCCACAACATTCGCGGCGCCGCACTCGATATTCTGGAGCCGAACATCTTTGGCGGCGCCTGCGCGCGGGTATGCCCGGTGGAAGAGTTGTGCGAAGAGGCCTGCGTGCGTGACGCCCAAGAAACGAAACCGGTGGCCATCGGGCTGCTGCAGCGTTTCGCCACCGACCGTTTCTTCGAAACCGGCGAGCAACCCTTTACGCGGGCCGACGCGAGCGGCAAACGCATTGCCGTTGTCGGTGCGGGCCCGGCAGGACTGTCGTGCGCCCATCGCCTCGCCCGGTTGGGGCACGAGGTGGTGGTCTACGACGCGCGCGGCAAGGCCGGCGGGCTGAACGAATATGGGATCGCCGCCTACAAAGTCGTCGAAGATTTCGCCCAAAAGGAAGTGGACTTCATCATGTCGGTCGGGGGCATCACCCTGGAAACCGGCAAAGCACTGGGTAAAGACATCTCCCTGGACGACCTGCGACGGGATTTCGACGCGGTCTTTTTGGCCATGGGACAAGCCGGCGTGCGCGCCGTTGGTGCCGCCGGCGAAGACCTGAGCGGCGTCGAACCGGCAGTCGATTTCATTTCACGGCTACGCCAGGCACCCGACCTTGCCGCCCTGCCGGTGGGACGGCGCATCATCGTGATCGGCGGCGGCAACACCGCTATCGACGCTGCGATCCAAAGCAAGCGGTTGGGGGCGGAGGATGTAACCTTGGTCTACCGCCGCGGCCCCGACGAAATGGGCGCCACCGATCACGAACAGGAATTCGCGCAGACCGAGGGCGTCAAGATCAAGCATTGGGCCAAGCCCGTCGGGTTCGTTGGCGACGATGGGGCGCTGAGCGGCATCGAGTTCGAATACACTCGACTGACCGGCGGCAAGCTTGAGGGCACCGGCGAGACGTTTGTCCTGCCGGCGGACATGGCGTTGACGGCCGTGGGTCAGGTGCTGGTCGAAGACCCGGTCAATAACGGGACGAAAGAAGCGCTGAACATTTCCGGTGGCCGAATCGTGGTCGACGACCAGGGGCGTACGTCGTTGGGGGGCGTCTACGCCGGCGGCGACTGCGTGGAAGGCGACGACCTGACGGTACAAGCCGTCGAGGATGGCAAAGTGGCTGCGCAGGCGATCGACGCCGATTTGCGCGGTTGAACGAGGAAGGAACACAGCATGGCGGACTTACGCACCAATTTCGCGGGGATCCAATCGCCCAACCCGTTTTGGCTGGCCTCCGGGCCGCCCACCGACAAGGCCTACAATGTCGAACGCGCCTTCGAGGCCGGCTGGGGTGGCGTGGTGTGGAAGACCGTCGGCGAACCCGTCGTCAACGTGTCCTCGCGCTATGGCGCCAATGCCTATAACGGGACGCGCGTCGCCGGGTTCACCAACATCGAACTGATCAGCGATCGGCCGGTCGAGGTGAACTTGGAAGAGATTCGTGCCGTGAAGAAGCGCTGGCCCGATCGCGCGGTGGTGGTCTCGCTGATGGTGCCGTGCGAAGAATCGGCCTGGAGAAACATCCTGCCCGCGGTCGAGGACACCGGCTGTGACGGCATCGAACTCAACTTCGGGTGCCCGCATGGGATGTCCGAACGCGGCATGGGCGCCGCGGTGGGCCAGGTGCCGGAATACGTCACGATGGTTACCGAGTGGGCCAAGACCTATTCCAACATGCCGGTGATCGTGAAGCTGACGCCCAACGTCAACGATGTGCTGTACCCCGCACGGGCGGCAGTCGAGGGCAAAACGGATGCGGTCTCGCTGATCAACACGGTGGCGTCCGTCATCGGGGTGGATCTCGACACGATGTCGCCCCTGCCCGAGGTTAACGGTAAAGGCAGCCATGGCGGCTATTGCGGACCAGCGGTCAAGCCGATCGCGTTGCGCATGATCGGCGACATTGCACGCGAGTTCGGGTCGAACCTGCCAATTTCCGGGATCGGCGGCATTGCCACATGGCGCGACGCCGCCGAGCACATCGCTATGGGTTCGGGCACCGTGCAGGTCTGCACCGCAGCCATGCACCAGGGATTCAAGATCGTCGAGGACATGGCCGACGGGTTGTCCAACTGGATGGACTCGAAGGGTTACAAGACGATCGACGACTTCCGGGGACAGGCGGTCGAAAACTACTTGCGGTGGGAAAATCTCGACATGAACTACGAGATCGTCGCTCGCATCGATCAGGACGCGTGTATTAAGTGCGGACTATGCCACATCGCTTGCGAAGACACCGCGCACCAAGCGATCACCGCACGGACCAACGGCGAACGGCGCTACGAGGTGATCGATAAAGAGTGCGTCGGCTGTAACTTGTGCATGCTGGTATGCCCGGTGGAAAACTGCATCACCATGAAAAAGGTCGACAACGGCAAGCCCTATGTGTCGTGGATCGACGACCCGCGAAACCCGGCCAACCAGCAAGCCGCGGAATAAGAACCGGCAAGAGATCTTGGCGCGCTTCACGCCCAGGTGATCCCGTGTGACGAAGGGCCTCCCCTATAAGGAGGCTGCTTTGCTTTTCGCCACGGAGTTCCGCATGCGCATGTTGGCCCTCGCGGCCGCGCTGGTTATCGGCCTGACCACCCTTGCCAGCCCGCTCGCCGCGCAAGATCGCCTTTCGCTCGACGATGCCACCAAAGCGCAATTGGTATCTGCCCTAAAGCTGCGGCCCGGCGGGCCCAACATGAATGCGCTGGGGCAACGACCGGTGTTGGTGACGTTCTTTGCCAGCTGGTGCCCGCCCGGCGCTGCGGAGTTCGCCCACTTGGCCGAGTTCATCGCCGAAGAAGGCGAGGCCGAAGTCGACATCATTGCCGTCAACTGGATCGAAGGTTTGACCGGTCGGTCGGATGCACGCTTGGCACGCATGATCAACCGCATTCATCCCAGCATTGCGGTCATCGAAGGTAGCGACGCCTTGGACGATCGCTTTGGCGGCGTCTTCAGTGTGCCGGCGGTCTATTTGTTCGACCCCTCGGGCAACGAAGTGTTCCGCCTTGGCGGCGATCGCGGACCGCACGGTCGTCACTTTCTGCGCAAGCAGCAACTGAAGGCCGCGCTGGGCAAGATCGGCTAGCCGTTACGCCGCGCGGCGTACCTCCTGGCCGTTGTGTACGTCGAGCCCGAGTTCGACGATCGCATGGACGAGGTCCGGTAGCCGCCTGCCCTCACGGCGCGCCGTCTCCTCCAATCGGACAAGAACAGCTTCCGGCAATCGAACGTTGAGGACGACGAGGTCGTCGGCGTGTCTGTTGGTGTACATTGCTCTCACAGTTGTGTTGCGCACCGGATGTCGGTGCGCTGCTTTCGGCGGCAAGATACCGCGCACCCGTGACAGTTTTGTGGCGCTTTTATCGGGTGAGCTGGATCGGGTCTTTACTACTGACGCCAATCGCGGCGACGCAATCGAGCGTCGGCTCGGCAACGCACTCTAAGACCGCGTTGAGCAGAGCCTCCCCGACCTGTGTGCAATCAAAAGGTCGTAGCTGGAATGACCGAAGAACGGACTTGTCGACGGGCAGCGCCCCGAACGGGATGGCCATGCGCGCAACATTCACACCGGCTTTGTCGAAAAGAACGAATTCGGCCGTAATCGCGCCGATGTGGGACGCACTGCGGTTCGTGACGCGCCAGTCGAAACGACAAGCCTGACCTTGTTGGTCGACACGATTGAGCTCTATCGACAGCGGCGGGCTTTGTGCGCTCGCCGCGTTCCAGAATACGAGAATGAGGCCAACGGCGACGCCAATCGCGTTCAGCGAATTTTTCAAATGACTATCCCCCAACTAAGAACACGCCCTCAAAGCCTATGACGGCAACGGCCAGTGTCAACCGAGCCAAATAGCTAGAAGCTACCACGATCGCGTGCGCCGAGGACGCTGCCGCCGACGTGCTGACCCCGCGGCAACTCTGCCCCTTCGGGAAAGGGGCGTGCATGACCGAAGCGAAAAACGGAATCGTGCGCCACTGAGATATTGCAGATAAGCGGCCAGATTTCTTCGCGTAGAAAGATTTGGTCGGCCCAGCGTCCACCATAGTGTGCAAGACGCGGTGCAATCAGAGGTTCGAGCGCAGGCAGAACACCGGCCACCCCGCCCCACATGCCAGCCAGGATCAGCTCCAAATGCGCCGGGCTGTCGCGCATGATGTGAAACGCGCTACCTTCGTTAATCCAATCTGCCACCGCCGCGGCCTCTCGCCGATTGAGACGGGCATCGCAATCACGGCATAGAAACCGATCGATGTCGGGATCGTTCGCGGCCTCGAACCGCCAAAATGCGCCACGCGCGGCTTGCTTGGGCGTGGGACGACGCTCGATCTGCGCGGCTTGCGCTTCTAAGTCTTGGACCACAGTGCCGGGCACGGTTGCATCGACGTAGAACCGGGCGGTCCAACCGGGGTAGATCTCCGCGACGAGACGCGCATTTTCGAGCGCGCCTGTGAGATACTCCTCGACGTCGCCCCATAACGAGAATGCGATGATGTTGCGCTCGGGTTGGTCGGCGCGAAACGGCGGCACCGTTGCCTCTTCGGGCGCAATGGGTGCGATATCGCGCGCTCGAGACTGCTCGTCCTTGAGGGTGAGCGTACGACGGCCCTCGGCCAAGGCCTCGTCATGCCGCCCCAGTCGATAGAAGACAGTCGCAAGATTAGCCGCTGCTGTCGCGTCGGCGGGCGCAAGGCGGGTGGCGGTTTGGAGCGCCGACAAAGCCTCGGCGTCACGACCGATTTGTCGCAGCGCACCGCCCAGGTTCTGATGAAACGCCGCTTCGTCGGGACGCTGCGCAATCCCCTGGCGCATGAGATCAATCCCCTCATCATGCCGGCCGCGCTGAAAACCGATCACGCCTAAAAAATGTGTGCTTGGCGCATGGTCGGGCTTCGCCGCGAGAACCTGTTGAAAGATCGATTCGGCATTGTCGCGGTCGCCGCGACGCAATGCCGCCATGCCGGCGTCGAAAGCCTGCGCCAACGTCATCGTTTGTTTAGCCACGGCAATCCGATGATCGCTTGCGCGCCATTCGCCCGGCAACCGCGCCGCTATTCCGCCGCAAGTCGAGGTTGCTTCGCCCGCGCGACAGGCGTCGGCAGCTCAAAACAAAATGTTGCGCCGCCGCCTTTGGTCGGCTCGAAAGCTATCCGCCCGCCGTGACGGTCGATGATGAGTTTGGACAAGTGAAGACCGAGTCCTGTTCCTTTGTGCTTACGCGCCGTCGAAGCATCCGCCTGCGAAAACCGGTCAAATAGATGCGGTCGAAAATCGGGCGGCACCCCGGGCCCCTGGTCGACCACCAGCACTCTAACCGTATCGCCCCGCGGATCCGCCGATAGGCGTACTTCGCTGCCCCGTGGCGAGAACTTGATCGCGTTGGAAATGAGATTCCCCAAGACTTGGAGAAGTTGATCCCGATCACCCATGACCTCGATCTCAAGATTGGCATCGCGGACCAACAGACTCACGCCTTCGCTATGCGCGAAGCCAATCGCTTGATCGACCGCTTGTCGCATCAACGAGATGATGTTCAGAGCCTCCACGTCGAACTTCACCTCGCCGGCTTCGATCCGTTCGATATCCAGGATGTCGTTGATTAGGCGCACCAAACGGTCGCTGTTTGTCGCTGCAATCTTCACGACGTCCCGCGCCGAAACTGGAAGGTCGCCGATCATCCCGGACTCTAGTAGGTCCAGGGCGCCTTTGATCGAGGTCAGCGGTGTGCGTAGTTCGTGACTGACGGTCGAGATAAACTCGTTTTTCATCTCGTCGATTTTCCGCTTTTCGCTGACATCCAAGACTGAAAGCTGAAAAGCATCCTCGCCTCCCCACTTGACCATTTGGATGTAGGTTTCGACCCAAAACTCCGTGCCGTCTTTCTTTAGGGCCGGGTGCACCACCGCGCGTGCGACACCGGGACGACCGACCTCTTTCGAACGCGCGATAACGGCGTCGCGAGTCGCCTCAGGCAGAAGGTCGGACATCGGTCCGTGCGCCAGGGCGTCTTCAACGGAGTCGAAGCCAAACATTTTGGCGAAGGTGTCATTACAGTAGAACGGGACGAAATTCCGTTGAATGCAAATGCCCTTTACGGACCCTTCCGCCAGGGCGCGGAACTTCGCCTCGTTGTCGCGCGCGCGAAGCTCGGCCTTGTGCGCGCGATCGAGTGCGCCGACGAAAAGGAACGAAATCGGGACGCTGACGAGGAACGGCACGATAAAAATAAGGGCGCCGAAGAACGGCCGCTCGGCATAGCCGGGCTGATCCAGGATGATGAACCCAACCGTTGCAAAGAAATTCACCGTCAACATGAGAAGGGCGCTGACGGCCAATACGGTCGGCCATACGCCGATGTGCGCCGTGAGACGGGTCACCGCGCGCGTCAGCCGGTCGCCGATCGCTTGATTCTTTTTTGTCTGGGGAGTGGTCAATTTCAGCCCCAACTTGGTCGCGCCTCGCGGCGCCTTGGTGCGATACCCACGCCGTTGTCAGCGAAAAGGTAAAGGGCGGTCCCCCTCCAGGGCCAGCGGGGGGACCGCCTTAAAAAAGTTACCAAGCTCGTCGTACTGAAGAGCCTGATAATCCCATACCGAGCCGGCGCCATCTGTGACGCCCGTCACGTTTGGCCCGATTTGAGCGGCGAATTTCCCCCCAAATATGGGGGGACGGTGCATCCGCGAGGCTAAAGACGGTCTGCCGGCGTGACCAATCGGTCGGCTTGCCCGGTTTCGAGATAGCGCACGACGTTGGTGGCCGCATGACGCGCGGCATCGATGAAATAGCCCACCGTAATGCCGGAATTGTGCGGCGAGCCCAGCACGTTCGGCAGCTCAATGAAGGGGCGATCCTCCGCAAACTTGCCCTCTCGGTAGGGTTCGCCCCACCAGGTGTCGAGGCAGGCCCAAAACGTGGGGGTTGCCTCTAGGTGGGCAAACAGATCGGCCTCCTCTATCACGCCCCCGCGGGCAACATTGACCAAGATGGCGTCGTCCTTTGCGTGGGCGAGCGCTGCGGCGTTGATGAGCCCCTTGGTCTGCGCGTTCAGGCCGCACGACAAGACCACCACGTCGGCCCGTGCGATGGCGGTATGGAGGTCATCGAGGGTGCCGATGAAATCGGTCGGGGCATCCGTACGCCCGCTGCGGTTCAATGCTTCGATCCGGACGCCAAACGCCCGCATCAGATTGGCGGTGGCCTTGCCGATCCCGCCATATCCGATGATCAGACAGGTATCGCCCCTGAGTTCGCGCATGCGTTTCCACTGCCGCCATTCGCCCTGTTGCATCGCAGTGTGATTGCCGAGAAAGTCCTTCTTTGCGGCAAGCACCATCCCGACGATGTGCTCGGCCATCTGAGGGGCGAACGCGCCTCCGTTATGAGCGATCGCGGCATCGGCCGGCAGGGCGTCGAACGGAAGCTGATCCACACCGGCAATCATCGTCTGCACGAGTTTGCCCGCAAACATTGTTGGATCGAGTTGTTTCGAGGGGTCGGCCGAAAAACCGCGCAACAGGATAGCCTTCGCGTCGGCAATCGCTTGACTGCGTGCCGCGTCGTCGAGCTCGTGCAGAAAAACGAGATCGGACTTTTCGCCGAGGACCTCGACGAAGACCTCACGAACGGCGTCTTCTTCCGGTTCAAACGCGATAGCTACGAGCGGCAACGGCATGGAATGTCCCTTGTTTCTGGGTTTGCTATTCGGGGTTTGCCGACCGGCGGCGCGTCAATCAGGCCGAGGGCGGGTTGAGGGTCGGCGTCGCCGAGAAATTGATGGCAATCGAAATACGGGTCTCTTTCCCGAGATAGGGTTTGACCGCATGACTGACGTAGGACGGAAAGATTACCAGCATACCGGCTTGCGGCGAGATCGCCTCGCTGGCGCCGCCGGAGTGACCGCCCGAGAAATTGTAAGCCAACAACGGCGCGTGCATGGCCGGAGCCACCCCACGCGGATCAGCGAATTCGAGCGCGCCACCGAGCGTCGGATCTTCGCCGATCCCACCGTCGGCAACGTAATAGACCGCGGACCAGAAACAGCCGGCATGGGTGTGGAATTCATTGCCATTGCCTTTGCGGTTCACGTTGGCCCAGGCATTGAGGTGCCAATCGACTTTGACCGGCTGACCGTCACGCCCGGCGGTTAGGCGGTCGACCAATGCGCGTGCGTGCCCCAGAAGCGTTTGCGCGGCCGGGCCACCCCAGGTCAGAAATTCGGTGTCGGATTGCCAGCCGCCAAGATTGCTGTGCTGGGTCGAGGGATGCGATTTTTCGTAGTCGAGGATGGTCGTTTGAAGCGCGGCGTTGAGCGTCTCGTAATCGGGCAGCTTCGTCACCAAAACCGGTGTGGGAAAAAGGCCGTTGACCTGAACTTGCTGTTTGGACGTGTCGTTCATCCCCAGAGTTTAGGCCCCCTGGCAACGTGACGACAGGGGTATGAGCGCCGCGATTGTTATAGTGCGCCATGGCACGGTCGACCCCCTTCCCCAACCATCTGCTTGATGCAGCGGCACGGCAACAGTTGGGTCGGCGTCGGAATGGGCCGGCGATCGCGCGCTTGGCGGCACACCTTGCGACACTGGGCGTGACCGGCGTCCTGGTGTGGTCGTCACGCGGCACGTGGTGGGGGGCACCCGGTTTGGTTGTCCACGGAATCGTGCTGGTCTTCTTGTTTGCCCCGTTGCACGAGACCATCCACGACACGGCCTTTCGCACCAGAGCACTGAACCGGTGGGTTGCGGCGATGTTGGGCACGGCGCTGCTCTTGCCCGCAAACTATTTTCGCCATTTTCATGCAGCTCACCATCGCTTGACCAATATACCGGGCGACCCGGAACTGAGCGGGCGGGGACGCGAGACGGTGGGCGACTACCTTTGGCATCTCTCGGGATGGCCGTTGTGGCGCGAACGGGTGTCGAGCTTGCTGCGACACGCTTTGGGCCGAGGCGTCGAGCCGTTTGTGCCCCGTTATCGGCGGCGTGCAATCGTGTGCGAGGCCCGCGTTACGCTGGGGGTTTACGTCGCGCTCGGCGCTGCGGGTTGGTCCCTGGGATGCATTGCCGCACTGTTGTGGCTGTGGGTGCTCCCGATGTTGGTCGGCCAGCCTTTCTTGCGCGTGTTCCTCCTGGCGGAACACGGCGGTCGCCCGCAGACCCCGGACATGCTGCGTAACAGCCGAACAACACGCAGTACGGCGGTTGTGCGCGCCTTGGCGTGGAACATGCCCTACCACAGCGAACATCATGCGTTTCCATGGGTTCCGTTTCACGCCTTGCCCGCTCTGCACACGCGGATCAAACAAGATCTCGTCGGGGTGGCGCCGAGCTACGCCGGAACGCTGATAGGGCTGTTGCGGGCCGCGCGTTAGAGGAGTTTGGCGTCGTCGACGTGACGGCGCACGCTTTCGGCAAACCAATCGAAGCCCGGGAAATGGAATGCGACATGGCCGATCGCATTTACTGCGCGGGAAAAACCGCAAAGGTACTGGAACTCTTTGCCAACCAAGAACAACGGGATGTGGCGGCGTTCGAGGTCGGAGAGCGGCCGGACGGTCTCGTAGCCTTCGAGAAACACATCCCAGAGTTTCATCGGCAGGCCGTTCTTTTCGATCGACCAGCGGTAACTCATTAGCTCCTGCACGAAGTAATCGAGGCCGCAGGCGTCGAAATCCATGATCGTGACGTCGTCGCCGTCGCGCACAAAGGCGTTGTGAATGTGGAAGTCGCCATGAATAGCACCGGACGGCACGTCGTCGGCAGCTTTGACGCCACGATAGCCCGCCGTGACGGCGTCGGCGACTTCGCGGTAATAAGCAACATCGTCAGGGCGGTGGGCGGCGAGTTTTTCGAGATAGGGAAACGAACTGGTGATTCCCGACTCGCGGTCGATCAATCGTCCTTTCTTCGTTTCGGACCAGGCGGCCGACAGGGTGTGAATGTGGCCGAAGATGACGCCCATTTTGCGCGACACGATTTCACTCGGCTTCGAGGAAAAGGCGCTGCCTTCGACGAACGCAAACAAGGCGACGGGACGTTCGCCTTCGGGACCGGCGACCAGCATATGCCCCGAACCGTCGGTCCCGCGTTGCGGCACCGGGAGCGGCACGCCGCCGGCATCCAGGTGCAGCATGAAGTTCATTTGGTAATCGACCTTGTCGACCGGCGTGAGCCCGGGCCGCCAGACCTGGGCGACGTACTTCGCGCCCGCGGCGCGCACGAGATAGAAGTCATTCATGCCGCGGTGAAGGAGTTCGCAATTGAACGGCTGGCCCAAACCGTAATGCGCGCGAATAGCCTCGCCCAACGCCACCGCGTCGAGAATGGTGTGTGCGGCCGGAACAATGTGCTGGTTCATAAACCCTCCCCGAACTGGCGCATCCTAGCGAGCCGCGGCGGCGCAACCTAGTGCCAGCACATTGACGGCAGACTCCGGAAGGGGCCGGCTCTAGGCTGAGCCGAATCATTCGGAGCACCACCATGACCGAGGCCCCTGCCCGTTTCCTCAATCTGCAGACGTGCGTGTACTACGTGCCCGACCTCGACCGCGCCAAGGCTTGGTACACCGACGTCCTCGGCGCACCGCCCTACTTCGACGAGCCCTTCTATGTCGGTTTTAGCGTTTCGGGTTATGAACTCGGACTCATGCCGGGGGCTGCGCCGGACGCGCCGGAGAAGCCGCTGGTGTTTTGCTATTTCGGGGTTGCGGACGCCCAAGCCGAGTACGACCGGCTAGTCGGGATGGGAGGCACCGCGCTGGAACCGCCGCACGACGTCGGCGAAGGGATCGTCGTGGCCGCGGTGCGCGATCCGTTCGGCAATCCGTTCGGGGTCATCAAGAACGCGCACTTTACGAAATAGCGTCGCCCGCCATGATCGCCGCACGGGCTTCGGCCTTGCGGTGGACCAAGAGCAACAGCACCAGGGCAACACTGACCACAACCATCATCCACAGCGCGCCGTCGAAACCGCCGGTAATGTCCGCAACAATGCCGATCGACAGCGGACCGAGTACGCCGCCGATTTCCGCCGCCGAGAAGAACAAGCCGCCCGCCGCTCCCATGTGTTCGGCATCGACGCCGCGCGTCTCCATCAAGACCAGCAGCGTGATCGCCATCAGCGAGCCGCGCCCGAGACCTTGCAGGACCAACGAGCCGACGATGCTGGGCATGTAAGGACTGAATAGCAGCACCGCACCGACACCGATGCTGGCGAACAAGACGAGCAGGATACCGAAACGTCGTGGCGGGGTGGCGAACCGCGGGACGACCAACGAGCCGACAATCCCCACCGCTACCGGGACGGAAGCCCAAAGACCTGCTTCGACCGGCGCAATGCCGCCGTGACGCAATACCTCCGGCAGCCAATTGCCGAACCCGTGGAAGAAGAAAAAGATGCCGATGCTCATCGCCAACACGATCAGAACCGAAGGGATGCGTAGCAACGCGCCGAACACGGCGATCTGGTTGCCCATCGAGCCGGTGTTTTTGGTGGCTGCCTCGACCGATCTGTTGGTTGGGTGCGATGCCAGGACGAACCAAGCGATACCGGCGGCAAATATGATGACGGCATAGACCATGAGGGCGGCACGCCAGTCGTTGTCGACTGCGGGCATCAAGACGCTATTGGTGAGCGACAGCGACAGAACGCTGCCCAACGACGGCCCTGTGATGTAGATGCCCATCGCCATGCCGCGTTCGCGACCGCGAAACCACTGCGCGATGGCTTTTGGCGCGCCGATCGAAATGAGTGGCCCGCCGATCCCGAAGATGCCGACCGCGAGGAACATCATAAGGGCATCGGGCGCCACGGCGCGCAACGCACCGGATGCGGCCATCAGGACGGCGGCCAAGAACAGCGCCCATTTCAGCCCTGCGCGGTCGACGAACGCGCCGCAGGGAATGGCGACGACGATATAGACCAGCGGCCAGGCGCCCAGGATGCTGCCCATGACGGTATTGGAAATCGCGAGATCGGTGCTGATGGTGGCGACGAGCGGGGCCATCGAGGCCGCCAGCAAGCCGAACGAAAAATAGATCAGCCATACCCCACCCAACATCGCCCATCGGAACGGATGTTCGTACGGCGTGATGCTGTGCGCGGTGTCGGTGGAGGCCATCACGCTAGGGTCTACGAAACTGCCGGCGTCGGCAATGCGTGCATTGTCGCCCGGCGATGGAAGGCCAACAAAACAATCAACGTTAGGCTGACCCCGGCCAGGAGGTAGAGAGGCGCGGCAAAGGTGCCGGTGGCGTCGAACAGCACGCCAAACGAAAGCGGGCCGAACAGCCCGCCGATCTCAGACGCGGTAAAGAACAAGCCGCCCGCGGCGCCCATTTGATGGCTGGCCACGCCGCGCGTTTCCATCAGCGTCATCAAGCCGACCGTCATCAGGCCGCCCCGCGCGATGCCGTGGGCCAAGAACGAACCGCCGAGCCACGCCGGTTGCGCCGACAACAAGAACAGGGCGCCAAGGCCCATACAGACGAACAGCAGGAGGAGGACAGCCGAACGGCGTTCCGGGGTCGCGAGGCGTGGAATAATCAGTGCAGCGACCACACCCACCGCAATCGGCGCGGACGCCCATAGCCCGGCCGGACCGGCCGCTAGCCCGTGGGAAATGAGGATTTCAGGCAACCAGTTGGTGGTGGCATCGTAGAAATAGAACATGCCCATACTCATCAACAGAATGAGCACGACCGCGGGGTTCTTGAGCAAATAGCCGAACACCGCGATCTGTTCGCGGATCGTGCCCCGCCCGGCCGGATCGTCGCCGCTGTCGACCGCGCGAAAAGCCGCGCGCGTGGACAACGCCCACCAATACAACCCACCCACCACCATGAAGGCGGCGTAGATCATCAACACCCAACGCCAATTGTTCCCGGTGAGCGGCATCAGCAGCGTGTTGGAACTGGCCAGCGCGGCAATGCTGCCAAGCGAAGGACCGGTGAAGTAGATGCCCATAGCGAGGCCGCGCTGGGGTCCGGTGAACCACTTGGCGATGGCCTTGGGGGTCGTGATCGATAGGAGCGGGCCGCCGATCCCGAACAACGCGACGGCGAAGAACAAACTCCAGAAGTCGATCGCGAGGCCCCGGGTGATCGCCGAAACCGACATGATCGCCGCAGCGATGAGGAGCGCGCGTTTAGCGCCGAGGCGATCGACCGCCGCCCCACAGGGGATTGAGGCGAAGACGTAAAGCATGGGCCATGCGGCGAGGATCGTGCCCATCGCCGAGTAGCTAAGCCCCAAATCCGCAGCGACCGGCCCAACCAGCGGCGCAAGGCCATTGATCTGGAGGCCGAAGGAGAAATAGATCAGCCAGATTCCGCTTAGCACGACCCAGCGGTAGGGGCTGTCGGGCGCCGCGGTCGGCGGCGTTTCCGTTGCGGTCGTCACCCGGCAAACCTAGAGGAGACCGAGTGCCCCGATGTGGCGCCGGGTTCGGTCGCCGAACCAATCCAGATCGGGATTGAGTAACGGCGTATGGCCGACCGCGTTCACGTTGCCGGCAAAACCGATCAGGAAGCGCAGCTCTTTGGCGGCATAGAACAGCGGCATCAATTCGCGTTCGGCTTCGGTAAACGGACGTTCTCGTTCGTAGCCCGCCACGAAGGCTTCGTTGATCGCTTCGTCGATGTTGCCGATGTAGTGATTGGCCCAGACGAAACTGTTGATCTCGGCGGCCCAATGATCGACCCCGCAATTGTCGAAATCGAGCAGCACGATCTCGTCGTTCTCGATGAAGGCGTTGTAGATGTGGAAATCGCCATGGCTCGGGCCCTTGGGCACATCCGACTCGGGCAAAGCCTCGAGCGCTTTGGCGACGGCATCGACGGCCTGGGCATACCACGCGCCGTCGCCGTCGCGGTGCGCGACCATGCGCTGCAACGCGGGCAATCCGCGACGTAACTGCCCCCCACTATCGATGTTGCGCCCTCGGTTGGGCGCGAAGCCCTTGGCCACGACGTGCAAGCGACCGAACATCGCGCCCAAGCGTTCGGCCATGCCGGTGTTGAGGTTGTCGGCGAACGGGGCGCCCGCCGCCCATTGGAACAACGAGAGGTGCCGCCGACCTTCCGGCGCGTCGAGCGGGACGTAGAACGCGCCGTCGCGGGTTGGGATCGGCGCCGGTACCGGGATGTCGGCGGCATCGAGAAACTTGAGGAATTGGGTTTCGTAGTCGACATCGGCTTCGCTGCGAAATCCTGAGCGCCACACACGACTGGCGAAGGTTTCCCCGCCGGCTCGGATCAAATAGACATCGTTCATCCCGCGGGTCAGTAGTTCGCACTGAACCGGTGGCGGCAGATCGTAGGCATCGACGATGCGCTCACGAAGGGACGGCGAATCGAGAATCGAATGCGCGATCGGGAGAACCTGTGCGGACATAAACAATCCTTGCCAAGGGGTTAGAGCGATGGGGCCCGGGTAGTCTAGGGTGCTGACCCCCGCTTCACCATAACCGGCACCCGCGTGGTTTGAGTGGACAAGGACGGCAATGGCCGCCTATTCCTTCCTGATCCCATCCTGCCCGATAGACCCGCGGAGACCACCATGCGGCTGACCCCTAGCGAAACCGATGCTTTGATCGTCATCGATGTGCAGAACGATTTCTGTCCCGGGGGGACGCTCGCCGTGGCGAGTGGAGACGACGTGGTGCCGGTTATCAACAGGTTGCAGGGTCACTTCGCTAACATCGTGCTGACCCAGGATTGGCACCCTGCCGACCACACCTCGTTCGCGAGCGGACACCCCAAGAAAAAGCCCTTCGACACCGTGAGCGTGGCCTATGGCGATCAGACTTTATGGCCAGACCATTGCGTACAAGGCACGCCCGGCGCGGACTTTCATCCCGACCTCGACCGCGACCACGCCCAGTTGGTGATTCGCAAAGGGTTTCGGTCGGCGGTGGACTCCTATTCGGCGTTTTTCGAGAACGACCGCACGACGCCGACCGGTCTGACGGGGTACCTGCGCGAACGCGGCATCGATCGGGTTTTCCTCGTCGGCCTCGCCACCGACGTATGCGTGCGCTTTAGCGCGATGGACGCGCGCAACCACGGGTTCGATACGGTGTTGATCCTGGACGGCTGCCGAGGCTTGAGCGACGAAGCCGTCAACGACGCGCTGGCGGCGATGAAAGAAGCCGGGGTCCGAGTGATTGAATCGTTCGCCGTGACCGGGTTGGCGGTATGACCCACTTGGTCACGCTGGCGGAGATCCAAACCGCGCACGATCATTTGCCCGACATCATCCGGCGTACGCCCATTGTACCGCTGGCGCGCACAGCAGCCGAGGTCGGCCACGAGGCGCTGTTCTTGAAACTAGAGAACCTGCAAGTGACGGGCGCCTAAAAGGTACGGGCTGCGTTCAACATGATCCGGGTTTTGGGGCCCGAAAACCTCAAACGTGGATTGGTCCTGACCTCGTCGGGCAATTTCGCGCAGGCCTTCGCGCTGGCGGGACGCATGTTCGGCGTACCGATCGTGGTCGTGATGATGGACCGCACCAGTCCGTTCAAGGTCGAGGCGGCGCGCGGCTATGGAGCGGAGGTGGTGTTCTGCGGCGACGACGCCCTAGCGCGCCAACCGACCGCCGAACGGCTCGCCGCCGAACGCGGGATGACGGTGATCGATACCTGGGAAGAACGCCCCATCCCGGCCGGGCATGGCAGCATCGGGCTGGAGTTGCTGGAACAAGCGCCCAACATCGAATGCGTGCTGGCACCGGTCAGCAGTAGTGGGTTGATCGCGGGGGTCGCCACCGCCATCAAGGAAAGCGCGCCGCATGTGTCGGTGATCGGCGTGCAGCCCGAATGCGCGAACGCGGCCTATGTGTCCCGCCAAAAGGGCGCGCCAACGACAATCGACTATTGGGACAGCATGGCGGACGGACTATCGGCGGTGCGGCCCGGGGCGTTTCCGTTTGCCCATGTGCAGCGCTATGTCGACGACATCGTATTGGTGAGCGAAGGCGAGATCGCAGACGCGTTTCGCACACTGTTGTTTCGCGGCAAGGTATTGGGCGAACCGGCCGGTGTCGTCGCCGCGGCAGGATTTCTGTCGGGCAAGGTGGCGCAAGATCGGAAGACGGTGGCCTTGTTGACCGGCGGCAACGTCGTGCCCGAGGTGGCGCAACGGCTGTTGGCGAACGCCTAGCTTTTCTTTTTCTTGGCGGCGGCTTTGCGGAATTGCGGTTTGCGCTTGGCGCGAAAGGCGCGCTCCCCTTCCCGTCCCTCGGGCGAATCGTAGTAAAGGCGGACCGCGATGTTGCCGAGGTTGGACAGCCCGCGAATGGACTCGGTCTCGGCGTTGAACGCTCGCTTGCCGAGCGCAATCGCCGTCGGGCTCATTTGCAGTATTTCGTCGCACCAGCGACGCACTTCGGCATCGAGTTGGGCATCGGGCACGACCGCATTCACGAGGCCCATCTCCATTGCCTCTCGTGCCGAATATTGACGACACAGGAACCAAATCTCTTTGGCCTTTTTTTGCCCGACATGGCGGGCCAGCAGGTTGGTGCCGAAGCCTGGATCGATCGAGCCCATCTTGGGCCCGACCTGACCGAATACCGCGCTCTCACCGGCGATGGTGAGGTCGCAAATCGTAGCCAGGACGTTGCCGCCGCCGATGCACCAGCCGCGCACCTTGGCGATCACCGGCTTAGGCGCGTCGCGCATGATTGCGTGAAGTTCTTCGACAGGCAGACCGATCGTGCCGCGCCCGTCGTAGGCGCCGTCATGCGCACCTTGGTCGCCACCGGACGAGAACGCCTTGGTCCCCGCACCGGTCAGGACAATAACGCCAATGTCGTCGTTCCATGCAGCCCTGTTGAAAGCATCGACCATTTCTTCGCAGGTTTGCCCCCGAAAGGCGTTGTGCACGCGCGGCCGATTGATGGTGATCGTCGCGACGTTCTTGCGGACGGCGTATTTGATGTCTTTGTAGGCCACGTTAGGTCTGTCCTTCCCAGTAGGGTTTGCGCAGCTCCGCCTTCATGACTTTGCCCGCCGGATTGCGTGGCAGCGCCTCGCACACCTCGATCGCCGCAATGCGCTGATGTTTTCCCAATTGGTCGTTGGCCCAGGTGCGCATCGCCTCAAGGTCGGGCGTGACCCCTGGCGTGGGGACGATCAAGGCTAGAGGGGTTTCGCCCCACCGTTCGTGCGGGATGCCGATCACGCAAAGATCGTAGACATCGGCGTGCGCCCCGAGGACGCGCTCAATGTCGGCGGGGAACACGTTGTAGCCGCCGGACACGATCATGTCCTTCTTGCGATCGAGCAGGTAGAGAAAGCCGTCGTCGTCGAGGCGACCGATGTCGCCGGAGCGCAAGAACGTCCGGTCGGACTCGGGGTCGCGCCAGATCGCGGCCTCGGTCTGTTCCGGGCTATTGTGATAGCCCTTCATCAAGATAGGGCTGTGCCCGACAATCTCGCCGGCCTCGCCCCGAGGCAGCTCGACGCCTGCATCGTCGATGATGCGGATATCATTGCCCAGCATGGGGCGCCCGACCGACACGATCTTTTCGGGCAGATCTTCGGGGCGAACGATGGTCGCAAAACCTTCGGTCAGGCCGTAGACCTCGTAATAGCCGCAGGGAAATTTTTCGAGCATGCGGCGCTTGATCCCTTCGCGCATGTGCGAACCGACGGTGGCGAGCGTTTTCAACGTGGAGAGGTCGCATGTCTCGGCGGCTGGCGAGTCGAGAATCGCTTGATACTGCGCCGGCACCATGACCGTTGCAGTGCCCCGCCACTTGTCGACCAGTCGGCACCACTCTTCGGCTTCGAACTTGGGCATGATCACGCTGGTGGCACCGAACAGAAAGGCGCACAGCAGGAGTGTCCAAGCCGTGTTGGAATGCAGCGCCGTGGTGACGATGAAAACCGAATCGGTGTTGAAGTGCTGTTCGGCGCTCATCAGGTAGGCGTGGTTGATACGGCAATAGTGGGTGAGGACGATCCCTTTGGGGACGCCTGTGGTGCCGGAGGAATAGATCAAGCACGCATCGTCGTCGGGTTGGTTGACGATCGGTGGCGGCGTGTCGCTGGCGGCGTTGCGCCAGCCGTCCAACGCACGCCATTCAGCGGGTGCCGCGCCAATCGCAATGTAGGCGTCGGCCGCAACATCAAGTAGACCGCGGATCGAATCTATGCGCTCAAGGTAGGCGTCGCTGACGATCAAGACCTTGGCGGCGCAATCGTTGATCATCGTCGCCAGGCTGTCGGCGGTCACAATGGTGGGAAGCGAGGCGACCGCCGCACCCGCTTTAAGGGTGCCGAAGTAGGCCGCGATGGCCTCGTTGCTGTTGTCGGCGAGAATGCCGACTTTGTCCCCGCGCCCGACCCCCATAGCCCGTAGGGCGTGCGCGATCTGGTTCTGTTGCCGGTCGAAGGCGCCCCAACTCAGGACGACGTCATTGCAAACCAATGCGGGTTTGTCGGGATGGCGCGCCGCGTGCAGCGCCATATGTTCGGGCACGAGGATGGATGGAATATCAAATCGGGTCATGGGGCGCAGTGTTGCGGTGCATCACGCAACGTGCAACCCCGGTCGACGCATCGTGCCAGCCACCACGGCTTGGGCGGAACTAAGAACCCTTCGCATCTCTGACCCTTGGACCTAGAATTGCAGTCGACGGGGCATATCGCCCTCTTGGGAGGAACCGATGAAACGATTGTTTAAACGTGCGAGTGCAACCGCCCTCGCCGCCTCTGTAGCTTTTGGTGTTTTGGGAACCGCTCAGGTTGCGCAGGCGCAAGACAAGGTATTGCGTGTGGCGCATTACGGGTTCAACCCGCAAAAAGGTCGCTTCGAGATGGCGTTCGGCGCACAGTCCACCCTGCCGCTGATGGCTTTTGCCGATAGCATGACCTATCTCAATCCGAACGGCTCGGTTGATCCGGGTCTGGCGACCTCGTGGGAAGTCAAAGACGACACGACCTGGATATTCAAAATCCGTCAGGGCGTGAAATTTCATAACGGCGCACCGATGACCGCCGAACAGGTCGTTAAGAACGTCGAGTTCCTCGTCAACGACGACGCCGGCAAGACAAGCATCTCGTCGCGGTTCCTGGGGCTTGCGGGCGCCAAAAAGATCGACGCCAATACCGTCGAGATTACGACTAAAAACCCCAATCCAATTCTCGACCGGTGGTTCGCATTGTTCCGGATTATGGACGCGGACTATCAGAAAGACGTCGGGATCGAAGGATTCACGGTGAAACCGATCGGCACCGGACCGTTCAGAGTTACGAATTGGACGGGCGAAGCGATGGCGGCCGAGAAATTTGCCGATGCGTGGCGACCGGCCAAAGTCGACCGGCTCGAAATCACCGCCCTCACCGAGACGGCGGCGCGCGTTGCCGCGCTTCAGTCCGGTCAGGTCGATATCGCCTGGTTGGTAAGCCCCGACGACATCGCCCGGCTCGATAGCGCCGGTAAGAAGGTGCAGATCACCCAGAACTTCGAAGTCGTTTCGTTCAAGTTCAACACAATTCCCGAACGCACGACGGCCGACAATTCGCCGATCTTGGACCGGCGCGTCCGGCAGGCGATCAACTACGCAATCAATCGCGATCAATACGTCAAGGAAGTGCTGGGCGGGCTCTATGTCACCGCTGGGCAGTCCGCCGCCAGCACCGTCGCGGGCCACCAAGACGACATCAAACCGTATCCCTACGATCCGGAGCGCGCCAAGAAGCTGCTGGCCGAGGCCGGTTACGGCGACGGATTGAACCTGGTGATGGAGTTGATTCCGACCTCGACGGATTACACCAACACCTCGCAGTTCATCGCCACCAGCTTGCAGCGGGTCGGGATCAATCTCGAACTGCGGCAAATCGCGCTTGCCGACTTGTTGGGCAAGTTGCGCGGTCAAAAACCCTGGGACGGGCACATGTGGATGGGACTGGTCGAGTCCTTCCCGACCGGCGACGTGATGCGCCCCTTTGCGACAGACTCGTGCGCGTTTTTCGGCGCATTCATCTGTGACAAGGATATCCAGCCGACCATCGACGCGGCAAACACCGAATTCGACCCGGCGAAACGGGCCGAACTGGTGCGCAAAGTCGTCAAGCATTACCACGACGAAGCGTTGATTTCGTACATGTACGAGCGCACCGTCATCGACGGGCTCGCATCCAATGTGAAGAACTACCGTCTGTTCAACCGTGCGATCAATTGGCACGAAATCGAACTCGGCGGTTAACGCCTTACGTCCCCGGGGGCCTTGCGCCCTCGGGACGCTTTTGCGTCCGCTAGCGGCGCATCGCCAAAAAGTCGCCGAGCGAGCGACCCTCGACCTCATCGAACTTCTCCGTGCGCCGGACCAATTGCTCCATCCGATCCAAGCGGAAGCTGCGAAAATCGTCGCGTGTTTCGCACCAAGCGACCAGCGTCCACGCATATCCCCAATAGAATAGGCCGAGCGGATGCACCGTGCGGCTGGTGGTTTCCCCGTCGGCACGGGTGTAACGAAAATCGAGCTTGTAGCGATCGTTCACCGCGCGTCGCGTGACCGCGAGGTTCGACGTGACGGCCGTGTCGGGCATGATGCGCGGTGCGAACAGGGCGCTTTCGACAATGTTGTTGCGTAGCGGTTCGGGCAGCACCGCTTCTATTTTGGTCAGCGCGCTATGCGCAGCCGAGGCGAGGTCGGGATCGGTCCAGCTTTGCACGATTCGGGAACCCAGGATCAGGGCCTCGATTTCTTCGGCGTTAAACATTAAAGGCGGAAGATCGAACTTGCGATCCAGAGTGTAGCCGACGCCCGCCTCGCCGGTGATCGGGACGCCGGTCACGACGAGATCGCTGACGTCGCGATAGATGGTGCGTTCCGAGACTTCGAGTTCTTCGGCAAGCTGTGCCGCCGTCATGAAACGGCGCGACCGCAGCATCTGGATAATTTCGAAAAGACGATCGGCGCGACGCATGGGAGCTCATCAGTTGCGAGGGCGCGGCAAGCGGCGCACCAGCAGAAATGCTAGTGCGCCAGTCTTGTCGCGTCGAATAGCCCAGATTAGGAACCTGCGCCTTCGCCCTGGTAAAGCGCGATCGTCGCGCCGGCGGGGTCTTGCAGGACCACGAAACTGCCGGCAGGAATGTCGACTCTCGGTTGGACGACTTTGGCGCCGAGCGATTCCGCCTTTTTCGCCGAGGCATCCAGGTCTTCGACCCAAAGGTACGGCAACCAATGCGCCGGCCCGCCGTTCGGCGCGGCAATGCCCGCGAAAGGCTCGGCACCATTCGTAACCATGGTGTAGGTCTGGCCGCCCAATTCCATATCCGAGAAGCTCCAGCCCATCAGGTCGCCATAGAACGACTTGGCCTTGTCCGGGCTACTGGGGTGCAGCTCCATGTATGCGAACGGGTTTGTCATGAGGGTGTCTCCTGTCGATGTTGTTGCGTAGATGCAGCGCCACCATAGCCACCCCCTCCTGACACCCTTGTGTCAGGAGAGTACCGGTCGCGTGCGTTTTCTTTGTTCGGGAGATCGGCGTCTGGGTCGGCTAGGATCGGACCGCGGAACGGCCAGCATGCGCGTTCCGGGGAGGGGAACACGTCATGGCATCGTTCGATCTCATCATTCGTGGCGGTACGGTTGTCGACGGTGGCGGGGGCGACCCCTTTGAAGCCGATGTCGGCGTGCGCGACGGCACGATTGCGGAGATCGGCCGGATCGACGATCGCGGCGCCGAGGAGATCGACGCCAAGGGCCATCTCGTCACCCCAGGGTTTATCGACATCCGCACCCATTTCGATGCGCAAGTGTTGTGGGACACGCATATGACTCCGTGTTCCGAGCATGGCGTCACCACGACCTTGATGGGCAATTGCGGGGTCGGCTTTGCCCCCTGCAGGCCCGAGCACCGCGACATGATGGTCGATGTGATGGACGGCGTCGAAGACATTCCAGCCGACGTTCTCAAAGAGGGATTGCCGTGGACCTGGAAGAGCTTTCCCGAATTCATGGATACCTTGGCAACCCGCCGGGTCGACTCCGACTTCGGTACCTTTGTGCCGCATGTGCCGATCCGAGTTTTTGTCATGGGCGAGCGAGGTGTTCGCCGCGAGCCCGCCTCGCCTGCAGATATCAAACAAATGGCGGCGATACTTGAAGACGGACTTGATGCCGGCGGGTTCGGCTTCACGACCTCTCGCACCACCGGTCACCGTTCGCGAAGCGGTGACGTGATCCCTTGCACGACGGCGGACGAAGACGAACTGCTCGCGATGGCGCGCGTCATGGAATGCAAGGGCCGCGGCCATTTCATGTCGGCGTCCGAGTGCAAGTGGACCGACGGGGTGTCGTCGGAATTCAACATGTTGCGACGGATTGCGGAGGCGACGGGACGACCGGTGCACTTCCCGTTGTTGCAGGCACCCGATGCACCGGACCGTTGGCGTGATGTTGCCGATGGCGCTGCGGAAGCGGCAAAGAACGGCGCGACGATGATCGGTCAGGTGGTGCCCCGCCCGGTCGGCGTACTGTTCGGCCTGGAAATGACCAACAATCCGTTCACCACCTGCCCGTCATATCAGGCCATCGCGCACCTGCCGCTGGCAAAGCGGGTCACGGCGCTACGCGATGCCGACTTACGGGCGCGGTTGCTCGAAGAAGCGCCGGGCGATCCGGACGATCGCGTAGTGATGATGTCGCGGAGTGCCCACCTGCTCTATCGCATGGGCGATCCGCCCAACTATTCGCCGCCCATGGAACAACGGCTGGATCACATCGCCGAACGCGAAGGCACAGACCCGCTGACCGTGGCCTATGACGTGATGCTGGAGAATGACGGCCATGGCGTGCTGTATTTGCCGGCGCGTAATTTTGCCTACAGCAACCTCGATACGTGCTTGGAAATGTTGAAGCGGCGCGAGGTCGAGATCGGACTGGGGGATGCCGGGGCGCATGTCGGGCGCATTTTCGATAGCAGCATACCGACCTTTCTGCTGACCTATTGGGTGCGCGACCGCGAGGACGAACGCTTGCCGCTGCCGTGGGTGGTCAAAGCGCTGACGGGAGATCATGCCCGTGTGATGGGAATGGCCGACCGCGGCTTGCTCCGACCCGGCCTGAAGGCCGACATCAACCTGATCGACCATGACCGACTGCGGCTCCATGCCGCACGGGCGACCCACGACCTGCCTACAGGCGCGATGCGGCTGTCACAAAAAGCTGAGGGATATGTCGCCACCATTGTGACAGGCGAGGTGACGCGACGGGACGGGGAATGGACCGGCGCGCTGCCGGGCCGGTTGGTGCGGGCCACGGCGGCCTAATTCGGACGGCCTTGTCTCGCCGGCGTCCCGCGTTACTGTTGGACAAAACAACAGCATGAGGGCGTCATGATTCTTCCCGCCGCGGACAAAACCTTCGAGCTTTCCGTGCCCGTTCTGGTGATCGGCGCCGGAGCCTGCGGCATCAGCGCCGCCCTCACCGCCAAGGAAAACGGCGTCGAGGTGATGCTGTTGGAACGCGACGACACCCCGAGCGGGTCCTCCGCGCTGTCGACCTGCCTGATCCCGGCGGCCGGCACGAAACTTCAGGCGGCCGCCGGCGTCGAGGACTCGGTGGAGATCTTCGCCGAAGACCTGATCGCCAAGGCCAAAAACAAGAACGACCCCGAGATGGCCTATTGGGTTGCCGCCGCCAGCGGGCCGACCGTCGATTGGCTGGTCGATACCGTGGGCTTGCCGCTCTCGCTGGTGGCCGGGTTCAAGTATCCGGGGCACAGCGTCTACCGGATGCACGGATCGCCCAACCGCACCGGAACCGAGTTGATGGCGGTGCTGAACGATGCGATCGGCCGCGAAGCGATCGACATCGCAACCTCGGCACCGGTCACCGATTTGTTTGCCGACGAAGCCACCGGGCGCGTGACCGGGGTACGCATTACGCGACCCGACGGCGCGACCGAGGACATCGGCTGCGATGCGTTGATCCTGGCCTGCAACGGCTATGGCGGAAACCCCGATATGGTGCGCGAGTACGTCGAAGAAATGGCCGACGCTTGGTACTTCGGCCACACCGGCAACAAGGGTGACGCAATCCATTGGGGCACGGCGTTGGGCGGCGCGGTCGCCGACATGGGCGGCTATCAGGGCCACGGCGCCGTGACGCAGCCGCACGGCACACTCTTGTTCTGGGGTCTACTGACCGAAGGCGGGTTCCAGGTGAACATCAACGGCGAACGGTTTTCCAACGAGGTGCGCGGCTATTCGGAACAAGCGGTCGAGGTGATCGGTCAACCGGACAACATCGCGTGGGAAATTTGGGACGAAGCCGGGCATGAGTTGGGCCTCGATTTTCAGGACTACCGCAATGGCATCGAAATGGGCGCGCACAAATCGGCCGACACCGTTGAGGGTATCGCCGAGCAGACCGGCATCCCACTCGCGGCGCTGCAAAAAACATTCGACGACGTCGCGGCGTTTCACGCCGGTAGCAAAGAAGACCCGTGGGGCCGGGATTGGTCGAAGGCCAAGCCGCTGCAGCCGCCCTATCACTTCGCCAAGATCACCGGCGCGCTGTTTCACACGCAAGGCGGGCTTGTGGTGAACGATAAGACGCAAGTGCTGCGCGCGGACGGGACGCCATTACCGAACTTGTTTGCGGGTGGCGGCGCGGCACGCGGGCTGTCCGGCCCGTCGCGCTGGGGCTATTTGTCCGGCAACGGCCTGCTGACCGCCACGGTGCTGGGCCGGATCGCCGGGCGCGAAGCCGCCAAGATGGTACGGGGCTAACCCGCCCCCGCCGCTGTGCTAGCCTGATTGCCGAACAAGGAGCCACCATGCCCGTTAAGCCTGCCGCCGGAAAATCCTTCGAATACACGGTGCCTGTCGTTGTCGTCGGCGCCGGCGCGGCCGGGATGACCGCCGCATTGGCCGCGCGCGACGGCGGGGCCGACGTGCTGTTGTTGGAACGCGATCATACGCCGCGCGGTTCGACCGCGATGTCGCAGGGCAACATCGCGGCGGCCGGAACCAAGAGCCAAGCCGCCGCGGGGATCGACGACTCGGGCAAACGGTTCGGCGACGATATCGTCGCGTTGGCGCGCGGCGAAACCGATCACGATCTGGCCTATGTGTTCGCCGAGGCGTCCGGACCGACGGTCGATTGGCTGACGGAGAAGCACAACATCCCGCTTGAAGTCGATCCCGATTGGGGCGCCAAGCTAGGTCATTCACGGTCGCGCATTCACGCGACGCCGAGCAAGACCGGCACCGAACTCATGAGTTGCTTGATGAATGCCTGCGAGGCGGCGGGCGTCGATCTCATTACCGATGCGCATGTCGTCGACGTTTATGCCGATCAGGACGGCACGGTGCGCGGGGTCCGATTCGAACGGCCCGACGGCTCGGACGAAGAGGTCGGGTGCGGCGCGCTGGTGCTGACGACCTGCGGCTTCGGCGCCAATCGAGAGATGATCAAGAAATTCATTCCCGAGATGGGCGACGCGCTCTATCACGGCCATGAAGGGAATGAGGGCGAAGGCATCCAGTGGGGCATGGAGTTGGGCGCCGCGACCGCCGACATGACGGCGTTCCAAGGCCTAGGCGCCTTGGCCGAGCCGTCTCGCGTGCTGATCCACTACAACGCCATCTTGAGCGGCGGCATCGTGGTCAATGTGAACGGCGAACGGTTCACCGACGAGACCAACGACATCTCCGGCATGGGCCGCAAAGTGACGGCGCAGCCCGAGCACTACGTCTGGTTCATCTTCGACCAAAAACGCCAGGACTTCGTGCTGAAGTACGAAGAACACAAAGAGGCGATGGAGGTTGGCGCGGTCAAAAAAGCCGATAGCGTGGAAGAGCTTTCAAAGATCACCAAAGTGCCGGCCGATGCATTGCGGAAAACCCTGGAGGGGGTCATCGCGATGCAGAACGGCGACGGCAAAGACCCGCACGGGCGCGACTTCGCGAGCGAGGAGCCGTTGGATGGGCCGCCGTGGTATGTGGTGAAATCCGTTGGTGCGCTTTTCCACACCCAAGGCGGGTTGGTGATCGATGGTCACGCGCAAGTACAGCGCGAGAGCGGCGGCGCCCTGCCCAACCTGTTTGCCGCCGGGGGCACGGCGCGATCGACCTCGGGCCCGTCGGACTGGGGCTACATTCCGGCCGCCGGGCTGTTCACCGCGACGACGCAAGGCCGGCTTGCCGGGGAAGCTGCGGCGCGGCTGGTGACCGGCGCAAAAGACAGCGTCGCCGCCGAGTAGCCCTCTACCCCTTGGGCTTTTTCTGCTCCACCTTTTCGGTGAGGCCGTCGGCCTCGACCCAGGCGCCGAAGCCGCCGCCGATATGGGCGATGGGCTCGAGGCCCATGTCTTGGAGCTGCTTTGTCGCGAGTGCCGAACGCCAGCCCGACTTGCAGTACAGGACGAACTTCTTGCCGCTGGCGAACACATCACGGTGATAGGGGCTGTCGGGATCGACCCAGAATTCCAGCATTCCCCGGGGGGCATGGACCGCGCCGGGGATCTTGCCCTCGTGCCACAATTCCCTGATGTCGCGGATATCGACGAGGGTCACGGTGTCGTCACCCACCAGGGATAACGCGTCTTTGACGGCAATCGTCTCAATGGCGGCATTGGCCTCGTCGACCAATTGCTTGTAGCCTTTCTTCATACTAAGTGTTCTCCATTCTGGGCGAGCCCCAGAGTACCCGATCCGGCCCCCCGGGCCACATGACACGCCAAGGAAGTTGCCGCTGTGAGCGCCAGAAGAGCCCGTTTTAATGTTGGTCAAATCGTTTCCCACCGCCGCGCGGGGTACCGCGGCGTGGTCTACGACGTCGACCCGTCGTTCAGCCTGGACGATGCCTGGTACGACGAAATCGCGCGCTCGCGCCCGCCCAAAGACAAACCGTGGTACAGCGTGCTGGTCGACGGCGGCGAGCACACCACCTATGTCGCCGAACGCCACCTCGAGCGCAGCGACGACGACACGGCGATCCACAACCCCTTGGTTGAGGACCTGTTTGCCGAACTCCGCGACGGCTCTTACGTGCCGCGCGACCGCCACAACTGATCATTCGTTTTCATCGGGAGGAAGAACATGCGTCTTAAGGGCAAGACCGCGCTCGTCACGGGTGCGGCATCGGGGATCGGCAAAGCCACCGCAGAACGCTTCGCGGAAGAAGGCTGCACCGTCGTGTGCGCCGACAAGAACGGCGACGGCGCCGCAGCCACCGCCAAGGGAATCAACGACAGCGGTGGCAAGGCTTTTGCCGAAACGCTGGATGTCACCAAGCCGAATCAAGTCAAAGACGTCATCGCGAAGTCCATCGATCATACCGGCGGCCTCGACATCCTCGTGAATAATGCGGGGATCACCATCGTCGGCAGCGTCGAACAACTTACCGAGGAGCAATGGGACACCGAGATGGACATCAATCTGAAGTCCATCTACCTGATGTCGAACGCCATTTGGGGCCACATGAAGGGCCGCAAAGGCGGCGTCATCCTCAACACCGCCTCGATCGCGGCCCGGACGGGTATCGCGCAGGACGCGGCCTATTGCGCCTCGAAGGCGGGTGTCTTGATGCTGACCAAATGCATGGCCAAGGACGGCGCGGGCGACCGCATCCGGGTCAATTGCGTGTGTCCGGGTTTTATCGACACGCCGATGATCCAAGGCTATTTCGACGATCAAGACGATCCGGCCGCAGCACGAGAATTTGCGACGGGCTTGCACCCCTTGGGTCGCCTGGGCTTGCCGCGCGACATCGCCAACGGCTTCCTCTTTCTGGCTAGCGACGACGCCGAGTGGGTAACCGGCGAGGCATTGACCGTTGACGGTGGCCTCATGGCGGCGCTGCCTTAGGGCACCTTGCAGCGGGCGGGGTGCCCCCCTAAGTTCGAAGGCACCCCGCCGCAAAATCGCAAGGTCGCCATGGACGTTCGCAAAGGCTTTCTCGATACCGTGGGCAACACGCCGCTGATCCGTCTCAGTCGCTTGTCGGACGCAACGGGTTGCGAAATTCTCGGCAAGGCCGAGTTTCTCAACCCCGGCGGCTCGGTGAAGGATCGCGCGGCGCTGGCGATTATCGAAGACGCCGAAGCCAACGGTACGCTGAAGCCCGGCGGTACCATCGTCGAAGGCACCGCCGGCAATACCGGGATCGGTCTGGCACTCGTGGGCAATGCCAAGGGCTATAAGACGATCATCGTCATCCCCGAGACGCAAAGCCAAGAGAAGATGGACATGCTCAAGTTGTGCGGTGTCGATCTTCGTCCGGTGCCGGCGAAGCCCTACAAGGACCCCGGCAACTACGTGAAGGTTTCAGGGCGCACGGCGGACGAATTGAACGAAAAAGACTCGGGCAGCGCGATTTGGGCCAACCAGTTCGACAACGTCGCCAACCGGCAAGGGCACTTTCGCACCACGGGCCCGGAAATCTGGCGGCAGACCGACGGCAAGGTCGACGGCTTTATTTGCGCGGTCGGAACCGGCGGCACGCTGGCCGGCGTCGGCATGTATCTCAAAGAGCAGAACGGCGACGTGAAGATCGGCCTGGCCGACCCGATGGGCGCGGCGCTGTACAACTACTACGCCAACGGGGAGCTCAAGTCCGAGGGCTCGTCGATCACCGAAGGCATCGGCCAGGGCCGCATCACCAAAAACCTCGAAGGCGCACCCGTCGACCTGCCCTACCAAATCCCCGACGCAGAGGCATTGCAGATCGTCTACGACCTGATCGAACAAGAAGGACTGGTGTTGGGCGGCTCGAGCGGCATCAACGTCGCGGGTGCGGTACGCATGGCCAAGGATCTCGGGCCCGGCCACACCATCGTGACGGTACTGTGCGACTTCGGTACGCGCTATCAGAGCAAAATGTTCAACCCCGCTTTCTTGACCGAAAAGGGCCTGCCCGTGCCGCACTGGCTGGCATAGCGCCATGACCGAACAGCTTTTCGCACAAGATGCCTATCTCAAGGAATGCACCGCCACAGTGACCGTGGTGCACGAGGCGGGTGTCGAACTGGACCAAACCGTTTTTTATGCGCAAGGCGGCGGACAGACCGGCGACCGCGGCACCTTGACGCTGGAAGATGGCACTGCATTGGAAGTTACCAACACCGTGAAGGGCGACGGGCCGAACAGCATCGTGCATGTGCTGGCCGAGGGCACCGCGCCGCCCGCCTTCGGTGCCAAAATCACAGCCGCAATCGATTGGGATCGCCGACACAAACTCATGCGCATGCATACCTGTATGCATTTGCTGTCGGCCATCCTGCCCTACCCCGTTACCGGCGGCTCCGTCGGCGACACCAAAGGCCGGCTTGATTTCGACATTCCCGAGGCGACGCTCGACAAGGAAGAGATCAACACCAAACTCGCCGCGTTGATCGCCGAGGACCACCCGGTGACCGATACCTGGATCACCGATGCCGAGCTGGATGCGCAGCCCGAATTGGTGAAGACCATGGCCGTCAAACCCCCACGCGGCGCCGGTAAGGTGCGCCTACTGCGGATTGGCGACAACGTCGATCTGCAACCGTGTGGCGGGACGCACGTGAAGAGCACCGGCGAGATCGGCGCCGTCGAGGTCGGCAAGATCGAGAAAAAGGGCCGCCAGAACCGGCGCGTGAATTTGCGCTTCGTTTAGCGACGACTCAACGCGCCACTGGCGCGCCAACAGAGGAACCTGCCCATGCCCTACGCCAACCCCGATGCGCTGGTCGAAACGGACTGGCTTGCCGACAACCTCGGCACCGTGAAGGTACTGGATGGATCATGGTACTTGCCGACGCAAATGCGCGATCCGGTAGCGGAGTACCACGCCGGGCACATTCCGGGTGCGCAGTTCTTCCATATCGACGACATCGCCGACTCCAATTCGGATTTGCCGCACATGCTGCCCAGTGCAGCCGATTTCGCGACAGCGGTGGGCGCAATGGGCATTTCCAACAAAGATCGCGTCGTCGTCTATGACGGCATGGGGTTGCAGAGCGCCGCCCGGGTGTGGTGGGAGTTTCGCGCTTTTGGCCACGACAATGTTGCGCTTTTGAACGGCGGCCTGCCGAAGTGGACCGCCGAAGGTCGACCGCTCGAAACCGATGTGCCCGCGCCGGCGCCCGCGACGTTCAATGCCGCGCTCAACCCGGCCCTAGTGCGCAGCGTGGAACAGCTCTTGGCCAACACCGAAACCCGCGCCGAACAGGTTCTCGATGTGCGGCCCCGGGGCCGCTACGACGGCACCGATGCCGAACCGCGACCTGGTGTGCGTTCCGGCCACATTCCGGGCGCCAAGCACCTCGTTTACACCGACATTCTGAACGACGACCGCACATTGAAGGATGCCGAGGCACTGCGCGCGGCACTCGATGGTTCGGGAATCGACCTGAACGGCCCTGTCGTGACCAGTTGCGGTTCGGGCATCACCGCCTCGGCCATGGCGCTGGGCTTGCATCTGATCGGCCATGATCAGTGGGCGGTTTACGACGGCTCGTGGACCGAGTGGGGCGGCCGCACCGATACGCCGATCGAAACCTAAACGCCCGCCATGACCGGCGTCGACCTTTACGGGCTCGCCGCAGTCAGCGGGATGCTGCTGTTCTATGCCCTTGAGGGCCGCCATGCGGGGTTCGTTCTGGCCTTTGCCGGAGCCTGTACCGCAGCCTCGATCTACGGGTTCCTTATCGGCGCTTGGCCCTTCGGCATCGTCGAGGCCATCTGGGCCTTGGTGGCGCTGAACCGGTGGCGACGGCGGCGCGCAGGGGCCTGAACTAGCGCGGTCCTGCGCCCGGTGCTATGAGTGCCGGATCATGAAAGAAGATACAAAAATCGTCCGCGCGGGACGTCATCCGGCGCAACACGGCGGCGCCGTGAATACGCCGGTCTATCACGTCTCGACCGTCCTGGTGGATACGCTCGAAGAGCTAGAGGGCCTGAGCAAACGCAAGCAGCCTCAGATGGCTTATGGCCGCCGGGGCACGCCGACCGTCTATGCATTCGAAGAAGCGGTTACCGAGCTCGAAGGCGGCGCGGGCTGCGTCAGCTTTCCGTCCGGCTTGGCGGCCATTTCGGGCGCGCTGCTGACCTATGCGGAAACCGGCGCGCACTTTCTTGTTTCCGATAGCGCCTATGGGCCGACACGGCGGCTATGCGACACGTTGCTCGCGCGTCTTGGCGTGACGACCGAGTATTACGATCCGCTGATCGGTGGCGATATCACAAAACTCATGCGCGACAACACCAAGGTGGTGTTCACCGAATCGCCGGGGTCGTTAACGTTCGAGGTGCAAGACATTCCCGCCATCGCGGCGGCGGCCCACGAAGGCGGTGCCAAGGTGCTGATGGACAACACCTGGGCCTCGCCGATTTACTTCAAGCCGTTCGAGCATGGCGTCGATCTGTCGATCCAGGCGGCAACCAAATACATCGTCGGACATTCCGATGCGATGTTGGGCACCGTGACGGCGAATGACGCCTGCCTGCAGGCCTTGCAGGATACTTCGTACGGTTTGGGTTACGCCGCCGGGCCGGACGACCTTTACCTTGGGACGCGGGGCATTCGCACCATCGGTGTGCGCTTGCGCCAGCATATGGAGTCCGGTCTCAAAGTTGCGCGCTGGCTGCAAGAACGGCCCGAGGTGGTGCGCGTGATCCACCCTGCCCTGCCCGACGATCCCGGCCATGCGTTGTGGAAACGCGACTTCACCGGCGCTTGCGGGCTGTTCGCCTTCGTGATCGACAGCACGCCGCGTCCCACGCTTGAGGCAATGGTCAATCATTTCGAGCATTTTGGGATGGGTGCGTCGTGGGGCGGCTACGAAAGCCTATGCATGCCGACCTCGCCCGAAAAGATGCGCACCGCGACGACTTGGGAACCGGGCGGCCAAACCATGCGTATCCACGTCGGCCTCGAAGATGTCGACGACCTGATCGCCGACCTTGCAGCAGCCTTCGATCGGCGCAACGCCGCGATGTAAGTGCAGGTTGGCCCGACCGCGTTGTCGGGCGTAGACTCTCCGTTCCTTCATGCAGAGTGACGCCATGACCGATACCGCCGCCGACCAACTGCTTGCCGAGACCAAGTTTGATGCGAACGGTCTCGTCCCGGCGATTGCGCAACAGCATGACACCGGCGAGGTGTTGATGATGGCGTGGATGAATGCCGACGCCATTCGCGAAACACTGTCTTCAGGACGGGTGTGTTATTGGTCGCGGTCGCGTGGTGGTTTGTGGAAGAAGGGCGAGACGTCGGGGCAAATCCAAACGCTCAAGGAACTTCGCCTGGACTGCGACGGCGATACGATCCTGGCGCTGGTCGACCAAACCGGCGTCGCCTGCCACACCGGGCGGCGCAACTGTTTCTATCGCGCGGTGCGGGGCGAGGCATTTTTTGAAATCGCCAGCGTCGAGACCGATCCTAAGACGTTGTATCGCAACGACGCTTAAACGAACGCCCTACCCCGTACGTTTGCCGCCATGCGCCATAAGGTAGCCGCCGACGTGGTGGGTGTAGTTGCCCGCGCCATCATCGCTGCGGACGTGGACCGGGATCATATCCACGATCACCTCGTTATGACCAAAGCCAGCGTCTTGCATGACTTCGCGCAAGTCCATGTCGTGCAATGTCCCGATAAAGGGTTCGGCGTTGTAATGCGTGTCCCAATCGGTGAGGTATTGGTCGAACGGATCCTTGTCGCCAAACGGCGGCACTTCGAGATGAAGGGCCATCCCGCCGGGACGTAGGAGGCGTCGGGACTCGGCCATGATGTTCCGCATCGCCTTGGACGAGGTTTCATGCAGGGCAATGTGCGAGACGATCAGATCGAAGGATTTATCGGGGTAATCGGTGCGTTCGGCGTTTTGTTGTGAGAAATGCACCGTCTTGCCGAGCGAGACCGCGCGTGAATGCGCGTAACGCAACATCGGCGCACCGACGTCGATGGCATGCACCTCTGCGTCGGGAAAGGCATCGACGTACGGCAGCGTCGAGTGACCCACGGCACACCCCATATCGAGAATACGCAATGGTTTGAAGTCGGGATAGTTGGCCTGGAGGTGGCCCAATAAAGTGGTCCCGCACGACTCGTTGTAGGCCCCCATGCCGCCCATCATGTAGAGATAGACGCCCCGGTCGTATAGCGCACCGGCGGAAACGTCGTCGGCGGCGGCATCGGTCGTGTAGTTGCCCGGCATGCAGTGAATGTCGACCGCCGTTACGTAGCGCGGGATGGGCAATTTCGGATCGAGGCGTAACGTGCCTTTTCCCTTCTTGTTCTCGGTTGCCCGCAGGTGGAGACCGTCAAAATCACGGTCGACGGTTGCACCGACCGAGTCCCACATCATCTCTTGCGTGGTGCGCATGAACGCGCTCCAGAACTGGTGATAGGGTTGCGCCACCATTGCTTTGCGCACTTCTCCGCGCGACTTGGGTGCGCGGCCGTGTTCGCGCTCGAACGCTTTCTTCGCGGCACCCTCGTAGACCACCTTGTTGCCAGCGGTCACGGTACCGGTGACGTGTTCGCGCAAACTTTTGGTGAATATCTGCCGCGTTTCCTCGTCGTGCGTGGACTGCGGCAGCATCGCATGCCGGGCTTGTGAAGACATCATGACACCCCTTAGTTGTCTTTCCCTACCAGTATGTCAGAAACCGGTCCGCCCGCCCGAACTTCCCTGGTAGGTTGCGAAAACCAGGGCTAGACTGCGAAAAACCTGGGGAGGACGACAATCATGATTCCGAAAGACCACCGAGAATTTTACGAACTCGACATGGAGTCCGGCTGGGAAACGCCCGAAGGCTATCCGGAAGGGATCAAGCAGAAGATCCTGTCCGGCTCGCTGGACGAGAAGAACAAGACCGGTAGCCGCACACGTGTGCTGACGATCGCACCCGGCACCTACACCATCGAGCCCTTCGAGCACGAATACTGGGAAGAGGTCTTCCTTTTCCAAGGCGACTTACGCGTCGGCAACGACGCCCAGGGCAAAGGTGGAGAAACGTTCAAGGCGTTGACCTATGCGGTACGACCGCCGGGATCGCCCCATGGACCGGTGGCCAGCGACAATGGCTGCACCGTGTTTGAAATTCACTATTTCGACCCGGACGACCGTCCGGCCTAAACAAGACTTCAGACAAAAACGGAGAAGATCATGAACGGACCCGCCGATCGCATCATGACGCCGATGGACGTGCTCTATCGCGCCAGCAAAGACATTCCCGAAGAAGAAATCCATGCTGTTGAAGGCGCCGTCGAGCAAGGTGAGCTCAGCGTCAAAGTTTTGATGGTTACCGAAAACATGCTTGTGTTGCGGGCCTGGCGCGGCAAAGGCCTGATCGATCCGATCCACCAACATGACGACCACGAGTCGGTTGCGACGTTGGTATCGGGAAAACTGAAAATGCAAATCGGCGACGAGGAATTCATCGCTGGGCCGGGCGACGTGTGGCGTCATCCGCCGGGCGTGCCGCACTTCTCGGAAGCATTGGAAGAGTGCGTCCAGATCGAGATCAAATCGCCCGCCCGCAAGACCTGGACTTAGGCGAACTTTAAGCGCAGCCGCTTCGGCGGCTGCGTGGTTGTACGGAGCGTTATATATCACGGTATATTACGCTCTATGAGGGTTCTTCTATGTCTCGTCCTGGCAGCGCTTGCCTTGGTCGGCGTCGGGTTCACCCCAAGCCAGGCAAAGGCGCAATCCGTCCTGGTCTTCGCCGCCGCGAGCGCCGAGCCTGCCGTGCGCGCGGCGAGCGAGGGCTTTACGCGGGAGACCGGCATCGCCGTCACCGTTTCCGGTGCGGCAACCTCGGCCTTGGCGCAACAAATCGTCCGAGGGGCGCCCGCACAGCTTGTCGTCACGGCGCATCCGCGCTGGATGACCTATCTACAAGACCACGGCGCCGTGGAGGCCACGCGGCGTTTTGCGCTGCTCGGCAACGAACTCGTGTTGATTGCCCCCAAGAACGGCATAGGCTCGCTCGACCTCGCCAGCCCTTCGGCGCTGGCGAGTGCATTGGGAAATGACGGTCGCCTCGCCTTAGGCGACCCCAATCACGTACCCGCCGGGCTTTATGCCAAACAGGCACTGGTCGCGCTCGGCGCGTGGAACAGCGTCGCGCCGCGTCTCGCGCCGGCCGGCAACGTCGTGGCCGCCCTCGCCTTCGTCGCGCGGGGTGAAGCCCCCCTAGGCATCGTCTACCGGACCGACGCCGCGATGAGCGAGGCCGTTCGGATCGTCGGCACCCTGCCGGCGGACAGCCACGACGCCGTGCGTTACGACATTGCGCTTGTCGGTGCGGCGCCTGCCGACGCGGCGCGCGCCCTCCTCCGCTACCTTACGTCTCGCGACGCGCAGCCGACCTTCGAACGGTTCGGCTTTCGCTTCCTGCCCAGGTCGTGACCGTGCTTTCGCCCCTTGAACTCGAGATTATCGCGTTGTCGCTCCGGGTGGCGTTTTGGGCCGTGTTGTTCAGTTTGCCGTTGGCGATCGCCGCGGCCTGGCTTCTGGCGCGCACGACGTTCCCCGGCAAGGTAATTGTCGATGGTGTGCTTCACCTGCCGTTAGTGGTGCCACCCGTTGTCGTGGGTTTCTCGTTGCTGGTTTTGTTCGGGCGCCAAGGTGCGATCGGGGGGGGTCTTTACGAGAATTTCGGCGTTTCTTTTGCCTTCGACTGGAAGGGCGCGGCACTGGCCGCCGGCGTCATGGCGTTTCCGCTGATGGTGCGTGCCATCCGGTTGTCGATCGAGGCCATCGACCGGCGCCTTGAAACCGCGGCGCGCACCCTGGGCGCTAGCCCGCCTCGGGTCTTTGCGACGATCACCCTACCGCTGGCATTACCTGGAATATTGGCCGGCACCGTGTTGGCGTTTGCGCGATCGTTGGGGGAATTCGGCGCCACGATCACCTTCGTCTCGAACATTCCCGGAGAGACCCGGACGCTGCCGCTTGCCATCTTCACTCTGACGCAGAGCCCAGGCGCGCAGGACGCCATTTTGCGCCTCGTCTTGATCTCGATCGCGATCGCCTTAGGCGCACTCGTTCTTTCCGAGGTGTTGAGCCGACGCGTGACGGCCCGCATCCGGGGGGATGCGGCATGATCAGTGTCGCCGTAAGAAAACGGGATGGCGATTTCGTCCTCGACGCTCGGTTCGAATCCAGCGCCGGCGTAACGGCGCTCTTTGGCGTATCGGGCGCCGGCAAGACTTCGATCGTCAACGCCATCGCCGGCCTCGTCCGGCCCGACTGGGGCCGGATCACGGTTGGCAATGCGGTCCTTTTCGACTCCGACATGGGGGTGTTCCTGGCCCCCGAACGCCGCGGCGTCGGTTATGTGTTCCAAGAAGACCGGCTATTTCCCCACCTCGACGTGCGGCGCAACCTGCGTTACGGCAGTCGGCGTCGCGATGGTGCGCGCGACGCGCCCGACTTTGACGCGATTGTCGAATTGTTGGGCCTCGATCGTTTGCTCGACCGCTTGCCGCATCGCTTGTCCGGCGGCGAAAAACAACGCGTGGCGATCGGGCGGGCGGTCCTGTCCCACCCGCGCCTGTTGCTCATGGACGAGCCCCTGGCCAATTTGGACGCGGCGCGGCGTGACGAGATCTTGCCTTTTCTGGAAAAGATGTGCCGCGACCTCGCCGTGCCGATCATTTATGTCAGCCATGCGATCGACGAGATTACACGCTTGGCGGATACGCTCGTCGTTGTCGACGCCGGGAAAACGCTGGCGGTCGGGGCTGTGTCGGAGGTCACGACCCGTTTGGACATCGCCCCCCTTACCGACCGACGCGATGCGGGCACGGTGCTGGACGGCCGAATCGAAAGTCACGACTCGACCTACCATTTGACGACGGTCTCGTTTCCGGGCGGACAACTGGTCGTCCCCGCCATTGGAGGAATCATCGGCGAGAAACTAAGGCTCAGAATTCAAGCGCGCGACGTCGCGATCGCGACCGATACGCCAAGCCACATCAGTACGTTGAACTGCCTCCCCGGCGTAATAACCGACATCGGGATGCCGCGCCATGCCCATCAAGATATTCTGGTCGACGTAGGGATGCCGATCCTGGCTCGACTGACGTTGCGATCGGTGGCCGATCTCGGCCTTGCCCCGGGACGGCAGGTCACGGCGCTAATTAAGTCCGTGGCCGTGGACCGGAATGCGGCGGCCGCCGACTAGGAGTTGATCGCGGTGCAGTCGCGTTCGCCGAGCGTCTCGGTGCAGCGCACGGTCGGGGCCGGCGGTTCGGCGGGCGGTGGCGGCACTTGGAAGAACTTCCCGACCTCGCCCGGCTGGGCACACCAAAAGGCCCGTTCGGGCGGTGCGCCGAACTCGGCGCCGCAGGAAAATGACGTCCCGCACCCGCTGAGCGCCAGGAATAATCCAACGAAGAAAAGACGCCGCGGGCGTTTCCGCATAGGGCGCTCCACTGATACCGGTGACATTCGGATCAGCCTATCCGGACGTGGTTAAAGACGCGTTAAGGGCCCACGCGCGGAGGCGTCAGTCGTCGTCGTAGGCCTGGATCGGAATCACCTTGTCGATCACAAAGCCCTTGTCGGCGGGGTAGCGGATCTCAACTTTGCGTCGTGCCACATCGGCGTCGGCGGCTTCAACTTCCTGGTAGTGGTTTTCGGCCCAGTCGTCGCTCAGGTCTTTGTGGCTTTCGTTTCGTTCCACCAATTTGCGAACAAGGCTGTTGTAAACCACCACTTCGAAACGATTTTTCTCTTTTCGCAACGGCATGGCCCCCAGCCGATCAGTGGACACCCGCGGTGTCCCCCTATCGCCCTTGAGGACCATGCTAGGCCCAATTTACGAGGTCACCAACTGTTCCGACCGACGACCGCGCCGGGACCCGCCCTGGCAAATCACGGAATAGCTACAAAATCTGGTAGAGCCACCCCCACCCTCATGCTACATTCTGTGCTTGTATGAGGCAGCGAGAGCTCAAACTCGTCGTCAACGGGAAATGGTGGGCCTGAGTTCAACCAGGTGCAAATCATCGCAAACCAACGCATGGGCATCGTTTTGACGCGCGAGTCGCGCCGTGGCCGCAGAATTCTGCTGGTTTCCGCGCTGCTCTTGGCCGTAGGCGGCTGTAACGCGATCGGCGGGGCCTTTTCATCGGTCAGTAGCTCGGTCAAAGGCGCGGTGTTTCCGGGCGGCGACGAACAAAACAGTGGTCGTTCCACGACCACCGCTCAAGCGGCGCCCGCACCGGCCGCGAGCAACAATGCGCCCGCGCCCCTAGGCAGCGGGACCTCGGACGAACGCATCGAACGCTTGGAGCAAGAGGTCACCGCCTTGCGGGCCGAACTAGCGCAACTCAAGCCCAGCATCGAACGCCTGGTCGGGATCGAAGGCGACATTCGAGTCCTGCTGACGCAGTTGTCGCGGTTGACCGGCCCGGACGGCGGTACGACCGAAACGGCGACAAACGAGGCCGAGACGGCCGAGACGGACACCGGTTCGGCAGCTGCACCGGCGCAGGCCCCTAACCCGCCGGCGCTTCAGCCGGTCGAACAAGCCCAGCCCGCCCCGGCGCCCGGCCAACCACAATCGTTGCGCCCGCTACAGCCCGTGCAAGCCGCAACGGCGGCACCGGCGCCGGCTGCGCCCACGCAACTCACCTCGATTTCGCCCTCGGTGGCACCAGCCGAACAAGTCAGCGTCCATCTTGCGTCATTCCGGGGACAGGATAGTGCGCGACAAGGTTGGCGCGAATTGCAGGCCACCCATAGCGACCTTTTGGGCGGGCTCGACTATCGCATCAGCCCGGTTCAGCTTTCGGGCGGCCGCGGCACGTTCTACCGCGTGAAGGCCGGCCCCTTCACCGATACGGCAAGTGCCGAGGAAATCTGCCGCTTAATGAAATCTCGTAACGCCTATTGCGTACTGTCGGACTTCACGGGCAACAAATAACTCTATAGCCGCGCGCGGGTGACCCGACAGGTCTGACCGTCCGCGATGAGACGGGCGCATATCGAAAGCGCATTGATTTCCGTAAACGGACCGACCAGCAACGGACGCTTATCGGCAACCGGGTCGGCACTTTGAAGCGGACGGGCACTTTGCAAAACGTCGGGGTAAAGACGGCGCATCAACTGCCAGCCTGCATCGACGCCGGTTTGCGATCCGTACTCGCCAAGGCGGACCGCAACGACCGTCTCGGCCGGGGTGTCAGACACGGCATCGGCGGTTTCTTCGATTGCCGGCAATGGTGCTTTCTCCACAGGCCACACCGGCTCGGCCGCAACCACAGGCCCGATGGGACGTAGACCGGGTAGTGGTGCGGGGGCTTTCGTATCCGCAGCCGCCATCGGTGTGTCCGTCACGATCGGTTTTGCGTCGCAGCGCGGGACGCTGCTGCCAAGTTGTACGCACAACGCCTCACTTCCTTCCCGCGTCAACGGGCCGACCTGCAATACCTCGGGGTCAACGCCGGATTGACGGTCCGCGCCTTCTAAGTCCGCCGCATAGAGCCGGCGCAATAACGACCACGCGATATCGGCGCGATCCGCTGTGGGATAGCGGCCGAGGTCGACGATGACTGGAACATCCGTAGAGAAATCGATCGGCCCCTCCGTGGCGGTCGGGGCATTTATTTCACCGGATACAGCTTCAATCGAAGACGGCAACAGAACCGGCGGCTCGGGAACATAAGGAAACCCGACAACGTCGCATGAAATATTGGTTGCCTTGAGCCGTGCGCAAACCGTCTCAGCGGCAGCAGGCGAAAGGCGGCCTAGTGTAAGGTCGAAGGGTCCAGCCTGCTGGTCGAGCGGTGTCTCAAGCGCAAGGCTCCCTAAGAGTTCCGGATAAAGCTCACGGTAAATCGCCACCGAAGCGCGGGCGCTTTCCGGGGTGGGGAATAGCCCCAACCGAACTGCCGCTAACTTTAGATCGGCCGGTGGCGGCAGCGTCAGACCGGGTCGGCCGGTCACAATTTGAACTCCCAAGATCGGATCGGCTTCGGGGGTAACCGGCACCGGAATCCGACGCGGCGCGGGGACGACTAGCCCTTGAGTCGCAACGTTTTCGGGAGAGAGCTGGATCGTATAGTCACCGGGAAACACATTCACAAAGAGGAAGAAACCATCGAAGAGCGTTTGATCGGTGCTGACCACTTCGCCCTGGCTGTTTCGCAACTCGACCGTCACCCCCGGAAGCGGTGATAGTTCGGCGCCTTCATCGAGGAGCGCGACGACCGACCCCTCGATCTCGGTTGTGAGCGCAACCGGGAAATCGATGGTATTTGTCCGACCCGGACGCGGTAACACCGACCGCCCTGTAACCAACGGCGCGAGGAATGGATCCGGCAACGAACCCGGCCGAACGCGAACATCAGTTAATAGGTACGGCGGCAGTCGCTTGACGAACGCAATTCCCTCCTCGTTGGTATCATCCGACTTGTTCGCTTGTACCGCCTCGACCCGAACATCCGGCAACAACTCCTCGCCCGGATCGAGCTGGCGGTTCAGGTTCTCGTCGCGAAAGACACGGGCAGCAACCGCGCCGCCACCGGTAAAGGTCGACCCTGCAGTCTCCACGCGCCCAGAGAAAGGTTCTCGACCCGCGGCAAACGAAAGGCTCAACAATGCGAAGAACTGGTTGTTCGAATCGTATGTCAACGTGGGACTCAGGATGAAGCGATCGAACCGATAGCTTCCGCCTAAGCTATAGGCCTTACGTTGCGACAATAGGAAGCGCTGATATCCAAGTCGGGCTTGCGATCTATTGTTGATCGTCCAATTGATGTCGCCATCAACTCGCTGCAATTGACGCGTCTCGATCAGACGGTAGCTGGCGCCAAGCCGAAAGTTGACGGGAGACACAAAAACGGAGTTCTGCACCGTTCCGGTAAGGGAACGCTGCTGGTTCGCCGAGGGAAGATCTAAGCGGGCCCATTCCAATGTATTCGACAATCGAAAGCGACCGAGCCCTGTACTGTTGCTTAGTCGAGCACTATCCGAAACCGTACCGGTCTCGGAGACAATCCGGCTCGCTGACGCAGTATAGGGAAGCTCGAAGGCGCCGATGATCGGGATATCCCCGGAAGCCGATACACTAAACCCGTTGGCGTTGGACGGACCCGAAGCCTGCGTGGTCTCGAATCGCAATCCAACTGACTGGCCACCATACGATGTCCGGTATTCAGCAGTCGCATTCCACCCCGAATCAAATGATGTGGTTGTACCTAGACTCGCCACACCGTCAAACAAAGGCGAACTCACTGCCGCATCGAGACTACCAGTGCTCGGCCTACCGGTATCAACAAAGGAAAGACCGGCAGATGCGGATACTCCGTTCGAAAAACTGCGCTGCACATTGACCGCGCTTGCGAGCGGTCCCGGCTCCTGCGAAACCGGCTCAAGTGGAATCAGAGGTTCGCCGGGTTTGAATATTGCAGCCGAATATGTCGGCAAATTCGTTAACCTGCCGACCGACGTGACGGTTCGTGACGCCCGTTCCTCACGGATCTCGCCTTGTGTTCCGTAAAAGACGAGACGGAACTCGTTGTCCCCCAACACCAAAGGTACGTCACGAAATTCGTAACGGCCGTCGTCCCCTACGGTTTGGAGATCCTGCAAAATTCCGTTGCGGTATAGCTCGATGTCAGTTCCCGGTTGTTCGGTACCGACGAAGTCAGTCGTCGTCCCAAGATTTTGAATTCCAGTTGTGTTATTTGTGATGAACCCCCCGATTCCCGTGCCTCCAACGGGCAGGCCCGGCGCAATGACATCACCCACCTCGACGCGAGTTGCCTGAAGCGGCCCTAGGAGGCCACCAGTCGGGTCCTCGCGACGGAGGGTTAGCCGCGCTGAATTGAAAAGGTCATCTCGATTCCCACTCAGGAAGAATTCACCGGTTGCTAGCCCAAGATCCCCACGGCCGACAACTGAATAGTTCTGTGTTGTCCGGAGCTCCTGACCCGGCACATCAAGCAAGGAAGACTGAAGACGCACGTCTGCAAAAGGCCAGTCGATTGCGCGGTACGGATCGTCGATGCGCGGCAGCGATGGTTCGTTTCGCCGTGCTCGACGCACGCCGGCGATCCGTCGCTGCCGCTCAAGCCTTTGTTGTAACGGAATCGGTGTTTCAGGAACTACGCTGACGACAAGGTCTCGAAAATCAACATCCAAGCGCACACTGAACCAAATCGCGAATACATCGCTGTGAACAAGGATCGAGTCATCCAGACGTCGTACATCGTTGGCGACAACTTCAATTGTTTCTCCCTCGATCGTCACGATCCCCGCATTGAGGTCAAGTGCGAAGGTGTTCTCTGGATTGATGAAGAAACCAGAAGCTGTGCCGCTCGGGGCATCGACGTCGATCGCGAACTCAAGGAGTTCAACGGCTTCCCCAAGGTCGACTAGAATTCCGTCGCCCTGTTTGACCCCAAACAGAGACTGGAGGAACCGTCGGTTGTCGATCCGGACCTCGAAAATCAGTTCTTCGCCATCCGGTATTCCTGATTCATCGTCTGCAAGCGTCAGAGCCGAAACTGTTGTTTCCGCTTCTACCTCGACGAGTGGAGCCTCGAGCAAAGGGCCGCGGAGTCGCCTGACAAATTCAGTCGCAAGGTTCTTGCGAACCTCGTCTTGCGTTTCCTTGGTATCGGTGATGGCCAACAAACGTCGGGCCAAGTCAGCCTCGGGGCCAGTGACCGGGGCTAGGTTCGTTGATGGCACCGCCGGCTGAATCGTATCGGCGGGAATGAGGGGCGCCGAACTGACTGGAGGAACAAGCGGCCTGGTGTCAGCAATCACCGGAGCGTCGCTTTCCGGCGAAGCATCCCCTGCTCCAGCCGAAGGGCCAGCTTCTTGTCCGTCAGGAAGTCGTTTGAGAAATTCCTCGAGTAGTGGGGTTAGGTCGCTGGTCTGTTGAGCAATCGCAGTCTCGGCGCCAAGCGACAAGCCGGAAATCGAGACGCCCACCGCCGCAACAAGACGCTGGAGGTATGAAAGGCACACGGTGTTTGCCTCCGGACCAATCCTCCCTAATTACCGATCTGGAAGCTTTGGTCGAACCAAGTGCGTCCGGCGTATTCGTCAGCGCCGACAAACGCCACTCTTAGGATCCCTGGTGGTATTTGCTGCTGATTGAGCAAAACGGTAGCCAGGCGCGATTGCACATCGGGATAGACCGCTACGTTCTGGAGCAATCCAATTTGCGACTCCGGCGAGTTCGGGTTCTGTCTCCAGTAAATGCGCAATCGCCCGTAGGCACTGAAGTTGCCCTCTTGAGCTAGTTGAACCTTCAGACCCAGGCGGTTCAGTTCATCGACACTCAGCTCCGCACCGGACAAACTGACGCCGGGTCGGCCGCCGCCGTGACGAATCATAATCGGAATTGCAAAGCCAAGATTCATGAAGACCTGAATCGCCGCTCCGCCGCTCCCACTCTGTCGGGCAGCGCTTCGTTGGCGTTCGTCGATAACCACAAAGGCGAGATGGGACCGGTATTCACCGGTCGGAAGATCGGCTGGGCGTCGCAACGCAAGCCGAACCTGTTGCCGTTCACCCGGACCGAGCGTCACTTGGCGCGGACTGAACCGCACATAGGGACTCGCAATCCGCATCTCAGGTGTCGGGTCGGCTACATCAACATACTGGCCGTCTACGGTTGCGGTCTTCTCCTGCCACTCCAGCCTATAAGTTGCTGCGGTATCGCTTTGATTGGTAACTATCACCGTGGCTGATCGCTCGCGACCTTCGAAAATGACCCGCAAGGGACTAATGAGAAGTTGGGCGCTGGCCTGCTGACCGATCGCGACCGCAAAGAGACCGCTGAACGTCAGGAGGCGAAGCCAGGGGAGAAAGCTCTGAAGAGGGAAAAACGACATGTCGATGCCCGGTTCTTTAGGAAAGAATCTGGCTTTCTCTAATAAAGACCCATGGTTAACGGATTGCTAATCTCGCCGCAAGAGGGCCGATTCAACAATTCAATAGTTCACGATAAGGGAAGCTGTGCCAGCGTATTGACGGTCGTCATAGGGCGTGCCGTCGCCGGACGTCTCGAGCGTTCCGCCGATGAATATGGTTACGCTGCCTGTTGGATCGGTCGAAATGTTGGGCGAATAGACGAAACCGACGTTGAACTTCTTGCCTGTGCCCTGGCCGTCTTCTGAGAGTTCGATCGGTTGAATACTCAGTGACAGAGCGGTGGAGGGCTGAAATCCTGTCGCCAGGAACTCGGCACGCTGCGGCGCCGATATCACAAGAATGTTTGCGGTTTCTGAATAGGTTCCGTTCAGGTTCAGGACCAATCGTTCCTTGGCATTGTTCGATCGCATGGCAATCGTGCCGAAACTGAATTGCTGTTGAAGCGTGATGATCTGAGCGCTTGCAGAGCTTGCTAAAACCAAACCGATTGCCAAGGCGAATCCGACCCGAGTCGGAATCCCTAACCAATTTCTGTTGACATTCTCCATCGGCGCTAGATTAAGGCGAGTTGGTTAACGAAACAAAAATGGGTGCCGCGATACGCCAAAGGCCGTGCGCACGAAAAACCCCGCGACCGAAAAGCGGCCGCGGGGCTGTTCAGTAGTGCTGATGGCAAAAGAACTAGAACGCAAATGTAACGCTAAACGTGCCCGTATAAGTGCCATCAGAGTAGCCGTTGTCTTCGGCACCACCGGAGGTTTGCTGCCGTGTGGTTAAGGTGCCGCCCACGTTGACCGTCAACGCACCTGACGCATCCGTCGTGCAGTTAAAGCCTGCACATACCGCCGCTACGTCAAAGTCGAACTGAGTTTCGCCGGTCACTGCCGGATCAACCAGCTGAATGGTCGAACCCTGGGTCACGGTGAAAAGCGTACTCGGTGGCGCCGCGGTAATGGCAATCACACCCGGGGTCGGGTTACCGACGACCAGAATACGCGCCGTCCCGTTTCCGTTGGTTGCCGTTGCCGTTCCCGAATTGCCCGCAAGGACGAGCGTGGCTTGGGTGTTTGCGCCGGTGGGATCCGCGATCGCGGCAATCGTTCCCATCGAGAGGGGCGTCGTCATGCCCACGGTGAAAGTGTTCTGCACGGTAACCGAAGCGGAGTAGTTTACCGTTTGGCTTTGTGCCAGTGCGGCGTCTGATAGACCCACAAAAAAAGCGCCCACCGCAATAGCGGCGACCGCTTTGGCCTTTAGTCTCGAAGACAGACCATAAAACATTTGAAATCCTAAGCTGATTCGCACGCGGAAGAGATTTCCCAAATCTGCCGCGCTGAACCGTTCAAGAAAAAGTTCACTCCCACGAGCCGGCAATCGACTCGCGGGAGCGCACTTAAGACCTAGACCAGTAGATTAGAACGCCAACGTAACAGCGTACGTACCGGTGTAGGTGCCGTCCGAGTAACCATTGTCTTCGGCACCACCAGAGGTCTGTGCACGCGTCGACAAAGTCCCACCAACGTTGATGGTCAATGCACCAGCTGCATCGGTTGTGCAGTTGAACCCTGCGCAAACGGCCGCCGGCGTGAAGTTGAACGTGGTCTCACCAGCAACGGCCGGGTCAACCAACTGAATTGTCGATCCCTGAGTCACGGTGAACAGCGTGCTCGGCGGTGCGGCAGTGACAGAAAGCACACCCGGCGTTGCGGCGGTGATTGCCAAAATCCGAGCCGTGCCGTTGCCATTCGTGGTGGTCGAAGTACCCGAGTTGCCGGCCAAGACCAAGGTGGCCTGGGTGTTGGCACTGGTCGGGTCCGCAACCGCGGCGATCGTGCCGAGGTTGAGAGCGGTGGTCTCGCCGACGGTGAAGGTATTCTGGACGGTCACCGAAGCGGTGTAGTTAACCGTCTGGCTTTGAGCGTTCGCGTCTTGCGTACCAAAAGCCACAACAGCGAGCGCGGCAACAGCGGCGATCGCCAAATGGTGAAGTTTCAAAAATTTCGTCATTCTACTCATCCTACTTTCGTTGTTCCTCGTTAGGCTGCCTTTAGTCGAGGGATTCTCTTGGTGATATCTGTCGCCGCCTGGCGGGGTAGCTTCAGTTCGAACACCCATCTTTCTGACGAGCCCCGATCACCGGGAGAATTTCTTCTCGGACGTCCCTTTCGGTCTGCCCTCCTTACAACGGCTCTACCGCCGGTAGATGTGTCAATGATCACACCCCGACGACTTCGCCGCCAATTATGGTGGCCCCGTTTCCTGCCGTTCCGCCGCCAACACCGCTCTGTGAACGAAATTGACAAGGGACGACCCTCCAGACGCCACACTCCGCTAGTCAGCTCGCAAGTTTCGGGCCAACTTGAAACCCGCACGTTCTTGCTCGCAAAAGTTGCTAAAATCCGAAATATCCTTGGATTCCCCTGAGTCGCACCAAGGGCTTTCATGGTTAACAACACCGCACACGGTAGATCATTCCCACCCTCGGCATCTTTTACCCGGCAAAACTTGCCGGGGATGCATCTCTGGTAGTTTCTTCCGGGTTGATGGGACGCCGCGCCCTCGCGCGCATCGTCAGATCGGCAAGCTATTCACCAAATTGGCCGGATCGGGACACTAAAATCGGGACAACAAACTGTCCCACTGCGATACGATTGCGCTGATGCCGCCCGCCCGCAACCTTGCCGCCTCACTCCAACGCTGGACGTTTTTGGTCCCGTTGGGCCTTGCCTACCTGATCGGCATCTTGACCTGGCAGAGTTGGGAATTCTTCTTGGTGATGTCGATCCTGGCTCTCGGACCCGCGGTGTTTGGGTGCGCCGACCCGGTGGGCGAACTGGTCGACTATATCGGGCGTGAGCGTCGACGGCGTGAACAGGCCCAGTCCCGGCGCCAGACCGTCGAACAACACGCTGTGAATTTTCTCCGTCTATTGCCGGACCAAAGCGCCGAGGAACTCAGGATCATGGCGCAATGCCTGATTCGGGGGCGCAACGGGTTCAATCGCGACCCGGCCGACCCGGTGGCGCTGAAACTGACCGAGCGCGGCATTGCCTATGCCGAGCCCGGTTTCACGCCGGCGGGATTTCCGTTCTACTTCACCGACCGGGCCTGGGTGCTGATGAACGAACTGCGCGACGACGTGTTCGCCGCGCACGACAAGGTCGACGACCAAGCCCTGACGCCCGAACCCGTCCCACGCCCGCGCTTTCACCTGCTCTGGTTTATCCACGATCTGGTATTCATCATCCTGAAAGGCCCGGTGCTTTTTCTCGTCATCCTGACAGGTGGCGCCTTTGCCTGGTTCGCCTGGGTTGCCGCCATGGCGGTGGTCATCGTCGCGCTGGTTTCCACTGGCTATGCGGTGCGCTGGCTTTTGGGGTTCTGACGCCCTTAAGCGGGCGGCAAAATTGACGTAGGGTCTCCCCTCACCTCTTCGAGATCCCACCAATGACAAGATCACCCGCTTCGACGGCCCTCAAACGATTTACGGTGTTGGACCTGACGCGCGCCCGCGCGGGGCCCACCGCCGCCCGTATGCTGGCCGATTGGGGGGCCGACGTGATCAAGATCGAGGCCCCGCTCACCGCCAAGGCGCGCGACCCCATGGCCGAGGATCGGCGCGACCCGGACTTTACCAACCTGCACCGCAACAAACGCACGTTGTCCATCGACCTCAAAAAGGCCGAGGGCGTGGCGCTGTTCAAGAAGCTCGCCACGACCGCGGACGTCGTGCTGGAGAATTACAGACCGGCGGTCAAAGAACGCCTCGGCATAAGTTATGAGGACTTGCGCCCGCTGAACCCGCGCCTGGTTTACGGCTCAATTTCGGGATTTGGCCAAGACGGTCCCTATCGCGACCGGCCTGGCGTGGATCAAATCGCCCAAGGGATGGGCGGCCTGATGTCGATTACCGGATTGCCGGGTCAGGGACCGGTGCGGGTCGGCATCCCGATTTCCGATCTGTGCGCCGGGATCTTGTTGGGCTACGGCGTTTTGGCTGCGCTCCACGAGCGCGAGGTGTCTGGCGAGGGCCAGTGGGTTCACACGTCGTTGCTGGAGGCGATGATCCACATGTTGGATTTCCAAGCCGCGCGCTGGTTGATCGACGAGGACGTGCCGGGCCAAGCGGGCAACGATCATCCGACCCACGCGCCAATGGGCGTATTCACCGCGCAAGACGGCGACATGAACATTGGCGTGACGGGTCGGCTGATTTGGGAGCGCTTTTGCGCCGCGATCGATGCGGCGGATCTCGTGGACGATCCACGCTATCGGACCTCAGCCGACCGCTGGCAGTTGCGGGAAGAACTGCGCACCGCGATCAACGCTAAACTCGCGACCAATACCGTGGCCCACTGGGTCGCCACGCTCAACGCGGCGGGCGTACCCAGCGGCCCGATCAATACGATCGACAAGGTCTTTGCCGAACCGCAGGTCCAGCACCTCGGCATTGCACAGAACCCGGCGAACGGCGACCCGGTAACCTTGGTCGGGCAAGCCATCCACATGTCGCGCACCCCGAGTCACGTCCAATCCGCACCCCATCGCCATGGCCAGGATACGGACGCTATTTTAGAGAGTTACGGCTATTCCGCCGCCGACATAGAGACACTACGCGCCAAGGACGTCATCGCATGACCGATAAAATATTAACCGAACGGCGAGGCGCCGTTGGTTGGATCGTGTTCAACAACCCGGCGCGGCATAACGCGGTCTCGCTGGAGATGTGGCAAGGCGCCGATGATGCGCTGCACCGATTCCAAGCCGACGACGGGGTGCGCCTGATCGCCATCACCGGCGCCGGCGAGAAGTCGTTTATTTCCGGCGCCGATATTTCGAAGTTCGAGGATGAACGCGCCCAAGCCGAAGCCGTCGCCAAGTACGACAAAGTATCGACGGGTTTTGTCGAGGCGCTTGCCACGACCGAGAAACCAACATTGGCGCGGATCAACGGCTTCTGTTTGGGGGGCGGCCTCAACGTCGCGCTATGCTGTGATCTGCGTATTGCGGCCGAGGGCTCTCAGTTCGGCATCCCGGCGGCCAAACTTGGTCTGGGCTACAGCTACAAGAACTTTCGCCGTCTAGTCGATGTGATCGGCCTCGCCAACGCCCGGGAGATCACGTTTACCGGCGAACGCATCGACACGACACGCGCCTACCAGATGGGCTTGCTCAACCGAGTGGTCGATCGGGCGAGGCTCGACGAAACCGTCACCGGCATGACCGAGACCATCGCCGCGAATGCGCCGTTGACCGTTCGGGCATTCAAGATCAACGCTTTGGAGCATGCGAAAGATCCCGCCGACCGCGACATTCGACGCACGCGCGACGCCGTGAAAGCATGCTTCGACAGCGAGGATTACATCGAGGGACGGCGCGCCTTCATGGACAAACGCAAGCCCGAATTCAAAGGTCACTAACCATGACGTATTCGCCGCAAACGCCGCATCCTGGGTTTGTCGCCGCCCGTACAAGGTTCCTGGACGGTAGCGACACCCCGCGAGATTTCCTCGAGCGTGGCCTTGCCGTCCTCGAGGCGCGCGACGGCGATGTCCGCGCCTTCGTGACCACCCGGCTTGATGGGGCGCGTGCAGATGCCGATGCCGCAACGACCCGGTACAAAGAGGGTCGGCCGCTTTCGCTCCTCGACGGATGCCCGCTTGCCGTCAAAGACATGATCCAAACCGGCGACCTGCCGACGCAGATGGGCAGCCCACTGTTCGAAGGGTGGCAGGCACCTGTAGACGCGGCCTGCGTTTACGCACTGCGGCACGCGGGGGCAGTGGTCGTCGGTAAGACGGTCACGACCGAGTTCGCGGCCGGGCACACCAACCAAACCCGCAATCCCCACGACCTCGACAGGACGCCGGGTGGCTCGTCGTCTGGCTCCGGTGCCGCCGTGGGCGCGGGGATGGTCCCGCTGGCGTTGGGCACGCAGACCCGCGGGAGCGTCATTCGGCCCGCCGCCTTCAACGGCGCAGTGGGGTTCAAGCCGGCGCTGGATGCGATCCACATGGGCGGCGTCCATCCGCTTTCACCGACACTCGACCATGTTGGGATCATCGGCGCGGCGCTAGAGGATGTGTGGGCCGCGGCGTACATCATGGCGGCGGTACCGGGCGGCGTGTCGGGGCATCATGTTTTGCGAGGGTCGTCCGCGTTGCCGGACGCCAAGGCCCCTCGGCGGCTCGCCTTGCTGCCTTTTGCGGAGTGGAACGAGGCCGGAGCGTCGAGCCTCTCAGCCATGGAAACAGCCCTGGCCAAAATCCGCGATACGGGTTGCGAGGTCGTCCATCCGGACGACTATGCGCCGCTCGCCACGCTCCAAGAAAAGCTACTGCCGATGATCGACAAGGACTCGTTCGACATCTTTGCCTACGAAATGCAGTGGCCGTTCTCGGCTTACGCGCCGGACCGCTTGAACCCACGCCTGCAAGATTTGTTGGAGCGCGGTCGTTCGGTAACCGAAGCGCAATATCATACCGCCCTCGCCCACCGCGATGCGCTGCGCGCGCTGACCCAAGACTTTGCCCATCGCTTCGACGGTTTTATCACCTTGGCCTCGACGGGCCCGGCACCGCTTGGTCACGATGAAACCGGCAGCCGGCACTACCAGGTGCCGTGGTCGTATCTCGGACTGCCGTGCTTCACGTTACCCGTGATGACCGCCGACGGGTTGCCGTTGGGCTTGCAACTGATGGGGTACGAGATGAGTACGACAGACCTCGCCGCGTATTCCCGTTGGGTGATGGAAACGATCCTGATATGACCCAGTTGTCGGCCTCACCCCTGGCCCATGCTTTGAACGACTTGTCGGAAGAATCCCTTACGTCTATCGCACGTGCAAGCCGTTGATTTCGCCAGCCTAGACTGCGTATTCGACGCCGAGGTCGTCGAGCCAGCCGAGCATGGCATCCCATTCCATGGTGTCGTTGCGCGAAGACGGGAAGCCCGCAAACTGTTGCGCGGTATGTTCCTGCACCTCCTCGGTGGGGAGATGGATCTTGGCGCCGGTTTGCATCGCCAGCAGTTGCGAACGACAGGCGATTTCGAGGTTGTCGCACATGGCATAGGCCGTGCCGACCGTCGGCGCGGCAACTAAGACGCCATGGTTGCGCAGCATCATCGCGTTGTGCGGACCAAGGTCGCGCTTGAGGCCTTCCTTTTCGGCTTCGTCCAACGCGACGCCCTCGTATTCGTGATAGCCCATCCGGTTGTGAAACTGGAGGGCGTGCTGGCTCATCGGCAATAGGCCGACTTCGAGCGAGGACACCGCGATACCCGCATCGGTGTGATGATGCAGGACGCAGCCGACATCCTCGCGTCCTTCGAGCACCGCACTGTGAATGATCGAGCCCGCCGGGTTTACCGGTTCGTCGTCGGGATCGACTCGGTCGCCGTTCTTGTCGAGCTCAACCAACGACGACGCCGTCACGCGATTGAACAGGAGCTTGTCGGGCTTGAGCAGGAAGTGGCCATCCGTGCCCGGCACTCGCACCGAAAGGTGCGTGTTGATGCCGTCGGTCCAGCCTTTTTGCTCGAACAACTGGTAGCAAGCGGCCAGATCGACTCGCGCTTTCCAGACTTCTGGCGAGGTGTCGTTACGGCGCGCGCGCGCATAGACTTCATTTGCAGTGGTCACAGCATCCTCCCGAGTTGGTTGCCGGGATCATACCGGGCCCGCTGGGGCGCCGTCACGTTGTGCCATGACCCGCTGCCCTCATGGCGGGCAGTCTGGAGTCTTAGTTGGTTTGGACGGGGTCGTCGCCGGGTCCGACGGGGCCCACGGTATCGATCTCCGTAAGGCTGGGCAGTTCGCCGCGGGCGTTGCGGGCGGCCTCGTAATACTGGCTTTTGCGGCGCGCCGAATTGAGGAAGGCCATCGTCCGCCGGCCGTTGCCCGACCCTAGAAATTCGGTGACCCGACTGCGCATTTTGGCTTTGTCGGCATCATTCATGTTGGCCGCGAGTTGCGGCAGGATCGCCATCGCCAGGTGCGTCGAGCGCATGCGGTCGGCTTCGGTCATTTCCATCTCGATCGAGGTCATGTTGAACGGCGCCATCGGATGCCCCTGCAGAGCCGCCAAACGAAACCAAGTATAGGCGCGGGCTAGATCGCGATCGTCACCTTCGGCGTTCACGTAGAGTGCGCCGAGGTTGACCATGGAGTTCGGATTGCCGCGCTCGGCGGCGTCGCGATACCAATTGCGCGCTTCTGAGAAGTCCTTTTCGACGCCCCACCCTTTTTCATAAAGGAAGCCCAAAGAGTGCTGGGCCCAAATGTTGCCCTCTTCGGCCAACGGACGCCAGTGGTCCGCCGCCTCGGCATAAGCACCGCGTTTAAACGCTGCCTGTCCGTCGGCGAAGTCGGCTGCAGCCGGCAACGCGAAGGCCAAGGCCAAGGCAATGACCACGGCGGTTCCTAGTACGATCGTCTTGAGAATTCTGATGTCTACCATTTGATCCCCTCCCCAGGAGATTACCCTCGGGGAAGGAGTCTGGACGCCTATGGTTAAGAACCGGTTAAAGCGACCTCCGTCGGCCTAACTTGCTGCACCGAATACCTTTTTTAGGATGTCGGTGGTTCGTTTTATGGGCTGATCGCGAATAGCGGCCTCTTCTCTGGCGAGATAGAGAAAAATACCGTCCAACGCGCGATCGAGAACATGGTTGCTCAAATCCGCTTTGACGTCGGGCACAAACGGAATGTCTTTGTAACGCGCGATGGTTTGGTCATAGGCCCGTACCGCGCCGACCTGCTGCAATGTCTGGTCGACCACCGGACGCATGGTATCTCGCAGGGGGTCGGACATCGTCCGTCGGAAATACTGCGTCGCGGCATCTTTTGGACCTTTGTAGATCGCCTGCACGTCTTCGAGGGACATCTGGGTAATCGCGTCCCAAAACAACTGTTTGGCCTGCGGCGCCGCCGCTTCGGCAGCACGGTTCAGTTTCAGCTCGAGATCATCGACCATCGACGACAAACCGATTCGCGACAAGGCACGCTGCACCGACTGCATATTTTCCGGCAACGGAATATGAATTTCGGGATCGGCATTGAACCCATCGGCGGTCCCGACCTGCGCCACCACCCGCTCGCTGCCGACTTTAAGCGCGTCGCGAAGCCCGGCGGCGATCTCGCCAAGCGTCAGCGCGCTGCCGTCGGTTTCGTCATTGCCGCCCGGCAGCGCGGGTACGGATCGGGTGATCGAGTCGAGTGCGCCACGACCGCGCTTGAGGAGATCGCTCGCTTGGGCATAGGCCTGCAGCGGCGTCCCAACGAGCGCGATGAGACTGAGAATCAGCGCCAATTGCTGGGTCGTTTTCAAGGAAAGCCTCTCTTTGATTTGGGTTGGTGCCATGGCCCCACCGGTTTGCCGTCCGCTATAATAAGCCCGTACAGAACATTGTCCGAAAGCAATGACCGTGAGCGACAAAGCCGAGCCCGTTATCGCCCGCTACAAGCCGTATTACGAAGAACTTGAGGGCGGCAAGACCTATTTGTGGTGCGCGTGCGGGCGCAGCAAGACACAACCGCACTGCGACGGTTCGCACCGCGGGACCGGGATCATGCCGGTCAAGTACCGGGCTAAAGAGGACGGCGAGGAGGTTCTTTTTTGCGGCTGCAAGCGCACGGCCGACCAACCGTTCTGCGACGGCGCGCATAACAACCTCAAAGGTACCTACGACACCGACGATCCCAACGCCCCCGAATACGCGAACATTCCAGTGGTGCCGACCGAAGCTGACGCCAAGGCGCGACTCGACGGTGGCTGCTTTGTCTGTTCGGTGCCGCAGGTCGCGACTACTACCCAAGAGACACTATCGTGGGGGCCGATCATCACCTCGCGGGACGGGGCGAACCACCAATCGCAGTTTTATTTTTGCGCCGAACAAGGCACCGCCCCCGTCACAGGATTCGGCGACCGCCATGTCGTCCTTTTGGTGACCGAGGGTGACGGCGATGTCGATATCGGCAGCCACCGCTTTGAGGTCGGGCCCAATACCGGGGTCTATGTCCGACCCGGCGAACTTTTTCAACTCCATGCGAGGTCGGCCCTCAAGGTTTTCGTTTCCGTCGGACCGTTGGCCGACGCACCGGAATGGCACGAGGAGATGACGGACACCTTCGATTCGGCGCACCCGCAACGCACCGTTGGGATCGACGAAAACAAGCGGCACTCCATGGCCGATCGGTTCTTCCAAATGTTGGTCGACAAATCCGTGGGTTCGGACCTTGTCACGCAGTTCATCGGCGAAATCCCGCAGTCGAAAGCAGTGCCACACCGGCACCTTTACGAAGAATCCCTTGTGGTCATCAAAGGCAAAGGGTTCATGTGGACCGAGACCGGCAAGGCGGCCGTCAACACCGGCGATGTTATCTTCCTGCCGCGCAAGCAGGTTCATAGCCTGGAGTGCACCGACCCCGGCGGGATGTTCGTCGCGGGCGTGATCTATCCCGGCGATAATCCCTCGGTGAACTACTGATCAGAACGGCAGGCCCAACCGGTCGGCGACAAAGATCAACAATTTAATCACGCCATAGGCGGCAAGTCCGAACGCGGCGGCAAAGAAAAAGACCAGGCCGTGTCGGCGCAACGTACCGAGGATGCCCGGGTGGGTATCGTTTTGCGGTTCAGGTGCCAAAGCTCTGGCGCAGCGCCGCACAAGCACGGTCCATAAACGCGCGCCCCTCGTCGATCGCACCGCCCATCGACACGAACCCATGGATTTGGCCGGTATAGTCGATGTAGTCGACCGGCACGCCGGCGGCTTTGAGTTTGTCGGCGTAGGCCGCCCCTTCGTCGCGCAGGGGATCGAAACCGGCCGTACAGATGATTGCCGGTGGTAGGCCGTCGAATGTCGAAGCGCGAAGCGGCGAGGCGCGCGGGTCGTCCCGCTCAGTCGGATCGTTGAGGTAGAGGTCGATGAACCACGCCATCGAATCGTAAGTCAGAAAATACCCTTCGGCGCGCGTGCGATAGGTCTCGGTGTCTTGATAGGTGTCCGTTACCGGGTAAATCAGAACTTGAAAGACGATTTTCATCCCGGCCTCGCGGGCCTGCTGGGTGACCACCGCGGCAAGATGCCCACCCGCTGAATCGCCGCCGACTGCAATTCGCCTGGGATCGATGTTCAACATGGAGGCGCGGTCGAATGCCCATTGCAAGGCCGCAAAGCTATCTTCGGACGCGGCCGGAAACTTATGCTCCGGCGCCAAGCGGTAGTCTGGCACCAACACCGCGCAACCCGCCCCGGCGGCGAAATAAGACGCCTCGCGAATGTGGCTTTCGAGGTGGCCCAAGACCCACCCGCCGCCATGGTAGTAGACAAGAAGCGGTAGCGGATCGGGGCCAGCGTCGCGCGGCACGATCAGCAGGGCATCCATGCCGCCGCCCGGACCGGGAATTTTTAGTTTGTCGATACGGTCGACCGGCGCCAACGGAACGCCATAGGCCTTGGGAATCTCGTCCAATGCGGCGCGCGCCTCAGCGACCGGCATTTCGTTGAGCAGCGGGCCGCCGGCCTCTTCTGCGGCGTCGAGGATGGCTTGGGCTTGGGGATGGACGCGCGACACGGGATACTCCTGGCGGGATGAAAAACGATCCACAGCCTACCCCGCGCCTAGACGATTCCCAAGCGACAGTGGCGCGGAAGGGAGACCGCAATGACCAAACCACGACTGGGTTTTATCGGCCTAGGAGATATGGGGATGCCGATGGCACGACATCTCCTGGAAGCCGAATACGCAGTGCAGGTGTGGGCGCGGCGCCCGGCCAAAATTGCGCCGCTCATGGATGCCGGCGCGGTGCTATGCGAGACGCCCCGCGACCTCGCCGCCCAAAGCGATATCGTCCTGCTTTGCGTGTTCGATGCCGCGGCGGTCGACGACGTGGTATTCGGCCCCGATGGCGTGGCAACCGGTGGCAGTGAAGGCAAACTACTGATCGACCATACGACCAGTCATCCGCAACGAAGCCGCGAGATGGCCGCGCGCCTTATGACGGACACCGGCATGGGGTGGGTCGACGCGCCGGTGTCGGGCGGCACCAAGGGCGCACAAGCCGGCGCGCTGATCGTGATGGCCGGCGGCAGGGAAGCCGATGTCGCCCACGCTCGAACCATAACCGCGCCCTATACCAAACGGTTTACCCACATGGGGCCGGTCGGCGCGGGGCAGGCGAGCAAGGTGTGCAACCAGATCATCATCGGCGCGACGGTGGCGGTGTGGGCCGAGGCGCTCAACTTCGCGCACGCCTTCGGCGTCAATGCGGGCGCCCTGCCGGACTGTCTCGCCGGGGGATGGGCGGATTCGGCTGTCGCACAAGATCACGCCCGCCGCATGGCGCGGCTGGCCGACGATCCGGTCGGACCTGGCTTGATGCAAAAGGACATGGATGCCGCGCTCGATATGGCGCGACTCACCGGCGCGCCCATGCCGGTAACCGCGCAAGTCGCCGAGCTTTACCGCTTGGTCGCGGCACGTACCGGGGAACGCGGGCAAGCCGACCTCATTCGGCTCTATACTGACGTGCCCTTTGTCGAGGATTGATCGTCGCCTAGGAGATCCGCATGAACATCGCCACCAAAGCCGCCCTTCGCGACCTGATCGGAGACGCCCACCCCATTACGGTCGACAAAGAAATGGACTACCTGGACAAACATGCTCGGCACTTCATCGAACTCTCGCCTTTTTTGTGCCTCGGAACGACGAACGGTACGGGTCAGGCCGACGTGAGCCCGCGCGGCGATCCTGCCGGGTTCGTTAAGGTGGTGGATGAACGTACGTTGTTGATCCCCGAACGGCCGGGCAATCGGCGCGCGGATTCCATGTTGAACGTGATGGCCGAACCGGTCGTCGGGTTGATCTTCTTCGTCCCCGGCATCGAGGAGACCTTGCGCGTTTCCGGGCGGGCGACCGTCATCGACGACGCCACGCAGTTGGCCGACCTCGCGGTCCAAGGCAAAGCGCCCAAGCTCGGCATTCGAGTCGAGGTCGAACGCGTTTTTTTCCACTGCGCCAAGGCGCTCAAGCGCTCCCGCCTATGGGACCCAGCGGCGCAGGTACCACGCGACGCCTTTCCCACGCCCGGCGAAGTGATCCGCGACCAGCGCCGTCCCCAGGATTCGGCCGAGGCACTCGATGCACTGGTGATCGAAGACCAGAAAAACAATCTGTATTGATTCGCGCCCACGCCCGCCACCTGATTGAATGCGCTCAACCAGGAGGCAAACATGAACGTCGGCGGCGTCCTGGATGCATTACATCGACGAGCCGTCTTTCGTCTGACCCCGACACCCCGAGGAGGAGGAACAACCTCGTCATGTTGAGCGATTGGGAACCGCCGAAAACGTTTTCGACCTACCGGCACCTTCAGGTCAAACGCCTCGCCGGTGCGATCGGCGCCGAGATTTCGAACATCGATGTGGCGGTCGACCTGACCGACGACGTCTTCGCCGAAATCACAACCGCGCTCGACGAACACCACGTCGTCTTCTTCCGCGACCAGTCCCTGACGCCCGCGCGACAGGCGGCGTTCGCCGCCCGCTTCGGCCCGCTCATCCCCTACCCCATGGTCAAGGGGCTCGCCGGCACCGATGCCGTCGTGCCCGTCGTCAAGAACGCCGACGAGCGGGTGAACTTCGGCGGCCTGTGGCACGCCGATACAACTTATCTCGACGAGCCGCCGATGGGCGCCATGCTCTATGCCGTCGAGCTACCGCCCTACGGCGGCGACACGCTGTTCGCCAACATGCACCTCGCCTACGAGACGCTGTCGCCGCGCCTGCGGGAATTTCTCGAAACGCTGACCGTGATCCAGAACTCGGGCCGGGCCGAAGTTTCCAAGACCCGCGAGGACTCGATCCGCGCCGACGGCGGCCAGGCCCGGCAGTTCGTCGCCGAACACCCGGCCGTCATCACCCACCCGCGCACCGGGCGCAAGGCGCTCTACGTCAACTCGGCGCACAGCGAGCGCTTCAAGGAACTGACCCACGAGGAAAGCCAGCCGCTCTTGCAGTTCCTGCTCCAGCACCTGACGCGCCCCGAGTTCACCTGCCGCTTCGTCTGGACGCCGGGCGCGCTCGCGTTCTGGGACAACTACGCGAGCCAGCACAATCCGATCAACGACTACCACGGCTTCAACCGCGTGATGCACCGCGTCACCATCGCCGGCGACAAACCGCAGCGCTAACCAACGGAGACGACTCAATTGAAAGTATCGTTTATCTATCTCGACTTTCCCTTCTGGCGCGCCGAAATCGGCCGCATCGCCCTGCACCTTGGGAACATTGATTTCGTCGACCGGCGAATCAGCCGCGACGAGTTCCTTGAGGCCAAGGAAACGGGAACGCTGCCCGACGGCACGATCATCCCCTACCGGCAGATCCCCTGCCTGGTCGTGGACGGTCAAAGCATCGCTCAGACCGGCGGCATCAGCCGGATCTGCGGCAAGCTCTCCGGTTTCTACCCCACGGACAACCTGGTCGAGGCCGCGCTGGTCGATCAGGTGATCGACATGGCGACCGATATCACCGTACTGCTCGGCCCGGCCAACGCAGAGAAGGACGAAGCGAAGAAAAAGCAGATGCGGCTCGACCTCGCCGCCGGCCCGCTACCCCGCAAGATCGGCTTCCTCGAAGAGCAGCTAACGCGCACCGAGGGCGACTGGTTCGTCGGCAACCGCCTGACGATCGCCGACATCGCCATGTGGCGCCTGTTCGGCTGGCTCACGTCGGGCACCATCGACCACCTGCCGACCGACCTGCTCGCGCCCTTTCCCAATGTGCGCCGCGTCTGCCGCCAGGTGAACGACCACCCCGGCGTCGCCGACTGGGTGCGCCGCACCTATCCCAAGGACTACGCGGCAGGGAACTTCTAGGGCGCCGCCGGCACCGTCGACACCAGCAAGCCGCCGCCCGTTCCGCATTGGTCGAGAATTGGTGCGCCCTGCAGGATTCGAACCTGCGACCTACGGCTTAGAAGGCCGTTGCTCTATCCAGCTGAGCTAAGGGCGCCTAGCC
>JAYONB010000002.1:0-331653 GCA_038121105.1 Alphaproteobacteria bacterium
AGCGAAGGGGATGGGACTGAAAGGCCGTCATTTTCGAGAGCGATGTTTCTGCGGGTTCGAGAGCGATGTTTCTGCGGGGTGGCGCCGCGTCCGCCTGTCTAGCACAGCGTTCGCTGGGTCTAAAGAAGACTACTTTTGTGCCCCAAAAATGCGTGCAAAAGTTTTTGACAGAGATTGGGGATCATGGCATTGCAGATCGCCGTTTTGCGGTGGCAAATCGGTTGTTTGGATATCGGAGGCTGGTCTGTGGCGAAACCGGAATGGGGCACCAAACGCCAATGTCAGGAATGCGAGGTCAAGTTCTACGACCTCGGAAAGACACCCATCATTTGTCCTGATTGTGGGACGGAATTCAAAGTGGTTGTTGCCGCTCGACCGGCGCCGAAGCCCGAACCCAAAGAGGCCAAGCCGCCGCCCAAACACGACCGGCGGAACCGTGGCCCGGAAGACGACGAGGACGGAAGCGACGACCTTGACGACGATGAGGTCGACGACGATCTGGACGATGACGACATCGATCTGGACGATGACGACGACGATGACGACCTCGAAGAAGTCATCGACAGCGGGAAGAGCGACTAGCGCCTAGGCCCTTCCGCCGGGCGCCGACTACTTGGTGCCGGCGGCGACGTACCAATGGCCGGGCCGGGAATCCGCGACTTTCGTGAAGCCCGAGACACCGCGGCGCGGATCGAGTGTTTGTTTCTGATAGCCCTCGAAAGCGTCGCGAAACCCCGCAGCGCCGAGGGCTTCGACGACATCGGTCTCGCACACTCGACCCCAGAAAGGTTCGTCGTTGTAGTAGGTCTGCCAGTCGCGCAGCGTTTGTTCCATTAAGCTGGGCATGTCCGGATATCGAACCGGCACTTCCAGGTGCACCACGACGCCGCCTGGTTTGAGCACCCGATAGCACTCCGACATGATCCGCGGGAGCGCTTTGGTGCTCGTTTCGTGAAGCATGACGAGCGATACCACGAGGTCGAGGCTTTCGTCGTCGAACTTGAGATCTTCGCCGCTTTGCTGGGCGTAGTGGACCGGAACCCCGAGTGATTCGGCCCGCCCATGCGCATAGCGTAGCAGGGGCGCGGCCGGGTCGACGCCGTAGACCTTGGCTTTGGGGAAGAACTTTGCGAGCGGCACGGTGCTCGCGCCGACCGAACACCCGATATCGAGGATCGTCTTGGGGTTCAGGTCGGGAAACTTCTCGTAAAGGAACTGAACCATGGTACGACCGCGGCCTTCCATGCCATTCCCGCCAGCCCGGCCAAAGTGGTAGATCGATGCCCCGCGGTCCAACACCGCGCCGGCGCGCACGTCGTGATCGCAGGTATCGGTGTAGTAGCTGCCGGGCTGGGCATGCTGGTCTACAGCGGCCAAATAGCGCGGTTGTTTCAAACCGGGGTCTAGGGTCAACGAGCCTAGTGGCTTCTTGGGACGCGAGAGTGCAATGAGGTCGTCGAGCTGGCGGTCGACGCTGTCGATGATCGTGTCCCACATCAACTCTTGTCCCAGGCGCATCAATGAGCCCCACATCTGATGGTAGGGCTCGGCTTCCATCAGGTGACGAACTTCATGTCGTGTTGCCGGCGCTCGTTTGTGCTCTTTCTCAAACTTGGGCTTCGCGACGTGATCGTAGATATTGTGGTTGCCGGCGGTTATTTGGGACGACACATGCACCTTCATCGCCTGGACGAACTGCTGTCCGGCAAGTTCGTCGTGGTTGGCGCGTGGTAACATGACGTGGGGCAGGGTCTCGGCCATGGTAATCTCCCGTTTTCCCCATGATGAACCGGGCATCCGCCGGGCACAATTGCCCGTCGTACCGATGGCTAATCCCAAGGCTTGATTCGCAGCCTGAGCGGCCCTAGGTTCCCAGCCGCGGGCCACCGGTGGGGCTCGCACCCTAGGGGGCCATAGCTCAGTTGGGAGAGCGCTTGAATGGCATTCAAGAGGTCGGCGGTTCGATTCCGCCTGGCTCCACCAGTTTCCAGAAGGCTCGGTTCACGCCGGGCCTTCAATATTTGTGGACCCTAGGATGACGGCGGCGCCCCGCCCGATTTCTCATCCCACTGGCTTTCGCCTTTTCGTTTCATGAACTCGTCCGTCATGCTGCGGACGCGCCCGACCATGATCTGAAGCATGCGCCGCATCACCGGGTTCATTTCGTTCAGGCGCTTTAGGAACTCCTCGCGCGCGACGATGATCACTTCCGTCTCTTCCACGGTGACCGCCTCGGCCATGCGCGGGCGCTCGTCGAACAGCGCCATTTCGCCGACGACATCGCCTGGGCCTAAGACCGCTACGACATGTGGCTTGCCACGTCCGGCGCCTTTTCGTATTTCGACGTGGCCGCTCACGATAAGGTAGGCGTTGTCTCCGGGCTCGCCTTCGCTGAAAATCGTTGTGTGCGACTCAATGGCCAGCCGTTCGAAGCTTTTATTCGCGTCCATGTCTAAGCTCGTGGATTGGTAATGGAATTTCGGGCCAACCTAGCTGCTTGGGGCGCGCCGTGCTGTGACCGTCGCTACTATGCCGTGCTGCCACCGTTGGCGATTCAATTGAGGATACATGATAACATTTGGTCCGGGTGTGCAAGTCGATGCCGCAGCCTACATTCATGAAACCGCACAGATTTACGGGGATGTCGCCATCGGCGCCGGGTCGTCGGTTTGGATCAACGTAGCGATGCGCGCCGAATGCTTTGCGATCAAAATCGGCGCGCACACCAATATTCAGGATTTCACGATGATACACGTCGGGGCCAGCACGCCTACCATCATCGGCGACCATTGTTCCATTACCCATCACTGCACGATCCACGGCTGCACAATCGGCGACAACTGCCTGATCGGAATTAATGCGACTGTTATGGATGGTGCGGTGATCGGCGATAACACTATTGTCGCGGGCGGCGCTTTTGTTCGAGAAGGTGCCGTCGTCCCGCCCAATTCGATCGTCATGGGTGTCCCCGCGCAAGTCACAAAGACCCGCAACAACTGGATTGCCAACCGCTTGAATGCGTTCATGTACGAACAAAACGCCGAGGCCTACGCTCGAGGGGAGCATCGGGTATGGTCGGACCCGGCCGGCCAAGAGGCCATGAACAAGAAGATGAACGCGTTGCGCAAAGAGTTCGCCTCTTTGTTCGGCGAGTGACCGTTTCACGATGACTGACTGGTTTCGGGAAAATCTTTATCCGTCCGTGGCCCAGAATTTGGCCCGTCGCACGTTGCTGTACGAGGGCGACACGGACTTTCAGCATGTCGAGATTTTCGAGAACGCGGCCATGGGTCGGGTGATGGCGCTCGACGGCATTGTTCAGACGACCGAAAAGGACGAGTTCATCTATCACGAGATGATGGCCCACGTGCCGCTGTTCGCGCATGGCAATGTCCGGCGGGTCTTGATCATCGGTGGCGGCGACGGGGGCGTCCTGCGCGAGGTGCTGCGACACCCGGTCGATCAGGTGACAATGGTCGATATCGACGGGCAGGTCATCGAGCTGTCCAAGGAGTTTCTGCCGAGCCTTAGCGCCGGGGCGTTCGACGACCCGCGAGCCGAGATCGTCGTGGGCGACGGCGTTCAATTCGTCGCCGATTGCGATGAGCGGTTCGACGTGGCGATCATCGACTCGACGGATCCCGTGGGCCCAGGCGAGGGTCTTTTCACCAAATCCTTTTACCGGCGTTGTGCCGCAATCCTGGAGGACCAAGGCATCGTTGTGACGCAAAACGGTGTGCCTTACTTTCAGGCCGAAGAGCTGGTCCGGACATCGCAGCGTTTCGACGGTGTGTTTGCCCATTTCGGGTTCTATGTGGTCGCGGTCCCGACCTACTACGGTGGTTTCATGACCCTGGGGTGGGGGAGCAATGCGCGGGATCTGTCACAGCGCCTTACGCCGAGCGAGGTGGCGCGAATCGAACAAGCGGGATTCAAGACCCGCTATTACAATGCCGCCATCCATGAAGGTGCCTTTGCACTGCCCCAGTATATTCGGGACCTTGCCGCGGAGGCGCGCTACGACAATTCTTGAAATTCGCGGACGATCTCCCCACCTTTAGCGCTGTGGGGTGCCAATGGTGGGCTCCATTCGGGTTTGAACTCGCTCATACAAGAGGAGCAAAAGCCATGGGGCGCCTTTCCCTTTTCGATCACCCGCTCCTTCTGGGGTTCGAAGAAGTCGAGCGTACGGTCGACAGACTAACGAAATCGGGCGGCGACGGGTATCCGCCGTACAACATCGAACAAACCAGTGCAGGCGCGCTGCGAATCACGCTTGCCGTTGCCGGATTCGCCGAGGAAGACCTCAGCGTGACGGTCGAATCCAATCAGCTCGTGGTCCGCGGCAAGCAACGTGCGGATGACGACGATCGGGTGTTCTTGCACCGCGGGATTGCGGCGCGCCAGTTTCAACGATCTTTCCTTCTAGCCGACGGGATCGAAGTTACCGGCGCGACGCTCAAGAAGGGGCTGCTGCACATCGAAATGGCGCGCCCCCAGGTTGAGACGTTGGTCCGCTCGGTGAAGATCACCACTGAGCCTGCGGTGTCGACGGAAAAAGTTGCAGTGGGGACCGACAATGACCCGGGATGAGCGCTCGCCGACACTGATCGGGGACGGTCCCGCCGAATTGTTGCGCAACCTGTCTCCTGCGGCTTTTGCGGCGCTCGGCGCGGAGGGTCTTGCCTACATCAAGCCCGTGGTTGCTGACGGCGATTGCCAATTCGAGATTCATCTGGCGGACGGTCGGGTGATGGCGACGATGGCCCGTCGTGACCTTGCAGAGGAGGTTGTGCGGCAAAACGACCTTGAGCCGGTCAGCGTTCACTAAGTGCCGCCGCCTACCGCCGGGTGATAAATGCGATCCCGGCCATCGACAGAATGACGCCAATCAAGGCCGCGGCGATGAGCCACGGTGGCGGTCCCTTAGCACCGCGTGGCGTCCGCAACGCCGCAGGCAAAGTCACGGGCAGAAGTTCCTCGGCGCGCTCGGCCAAAGTCGGGGCGGCCGGCTCGGGCGTAGCCTGGGCAACTTCAGGCGCGGCAGGGGTCTGTGGCGTCGTTGCGTCGTTCGCCGGAGGTAGTTCGCTTGCTGACGGGGGTGTTGCCGGCGTGACTGGTGTTCCCGGCGAGGTTGGTGTAACCGCCGGTGTCGGCGTGGATGCCGGGGGTGATGCCATGGCGGGTTGGTCGCCAAGCTGAAGCGTACGTTCCAGCCTAAAGGCGATCTTGGTCTCGCCGACTTCTTCGCGAAGTAGTTCGAAAACGCCACGATAGGTGCCGATCTCAAAACCGGTGGCGGGACGGCGGCGTCCGACAAATGCGAGATGGCGTGCGCTATAGCCTTCTTGCGCCGATCGTGTTTGGGTCGTGAATACTGAGCCATCAGGCGCAAAAATCGTAAACCGATCGCGGTCTCCGGGATGGGTGCCGAATAACTCCACCCAGAAAATCAGGGCGCCGGCATCTGCCGGCAACGCGTCGTTGGCATGTTCGCCCTCCAGCACTTCGATCCCTTTGGGTGGCCGATCGGTGAAACCGGCATTGAGTAGACCGGTCTCTACGTAGGGCGTTTTTTCTAGGAACGCGGGTTCGAATAACGGCGCCCCGGCGGTCCCGCACTTGCCGGTCGCCTCGAAGCCAACAAAGGGGTCGACGCGCTTCTTGCCGTTGCGCACCTCGAAATGAACGTGCGGAAATTGCGTCAATCCAGAGAGCCCGATCTCCCCTAGGGGTTCGCCTTTCTTGATCGTCTGCCCCTTCACGACGACGATGCTGTCTTTGCGCAAATGGCAATACTGCGTAGTCCAGCCGTTGTCGTGGCGCAAGACGACGCCGTTCCCGCATTCTCGACCCCGGACGCTATTCGCATCGGTCTCCAAAATGCCGACATCGTCCATTCCGTCGCGCGTTCCGGCGACGACGCCATCTGCCGCGGCAATAACCGAGATCCCCTCGCGCATGACGTCTAGGTTTGCGACGCGAAAATCGATCCCGAAGTGGCGTTGATACGCCCGACGTCCGCAGGTGTGGTCTTCGGCGCCGGGTCCGGGATCGTGATCGAAATAGTTCTGCGCCCAGCAAATTTCGGGTACCGAGCATGCGACCGGCGATCCTAAGACGATCGGTGGTGGGACGGCCTGCTGCGCATCGACGTCGGAATGTGCCCAGCCAACCAGGACGGCCGAAAGCAACGCGGCGGAAAGGAAACGTGACATTTCGCGCGTTCGAAACTGCATGGACCGGAACATAGCATTTCCGGTCGCAGAAACGTTAGGTGGTCATTTCGTTTTAGGCGGCGTGGGAGGTCGCCGTCTGTTCGGTGAGGACGGCGTAAATCGCATCGGGGTTGTCACACCCTCTGATCTTCTCGCAGACAGCATTGTCACGAAGAAGTCGCGAGACGCGGGCGAGCGCCTTTAGGTGGTCGGCCCCGGCCGTCTCCGGTGCCAGCAAGACAAACACGAGGTCGACCGGTTCATCGTCGATGGCGTCGAAGTCGATCGGACGTTCGAGTTGGGCAAAGACGCCGTGCAATCGGTCGAGGTCCTTGAGTTTCCCGTGTGGGATGGCAATGCCATGTCCGACGCCCGTCGTTCCCAGGCGTTCCCGCTCCAGCAAGATGTCGAATATCTCGCGTTCTTCGCGACCCGAGGTTTTCGCGGCAATGGCCGCAAGTTCCTGGAGAGCGTGTTTCTTTCCGGTCGCTTTGAGGTGCGATACGACGGAATCGACGTTTAGCAACTCGGTGATATCCATTTATCGGCGCTCGCTGATCGCGGCCACTTGAGCTTGGCCGGGGTGCTGCCGCCGAATCACTTCGAGGCGCGCTTCATGAGATCGGGCGCGGTGAAGGGAGTCGTTGGCGTGACTGCGGTTCTGAATCAACATTGAAAGCTATGTTCGACGCCCGCCAGCCGATGATTCTTGGCTCGGCCGGGGCTGAGGCGGCGGAACATAGGCTGTGCGTCGCGGGCTTGTCAACGACAAGAAATCCGCGGAAAACAGCCAAATCGGGGGCTATCCGACGGCGATGCGATCGGATTTTTTGATCCGTCGACGCATGACGGACGAGGGGATACGCATCGCTTCACGGTATTTTGCGACGGTTCGGCGCGCGATATCGATGTTCTCACGCCGCAACATATCGACGATTTTGTCGTCCGAGAGCACCGCGTTTGCCGGTTCTTTGTCGATCAGATCGCGAATGCGATGCCGCACTGATTCCGCCGACAACGCATCGCCCCCGGTGGTCGACGTGATCGCCGAGGTAAAGAAATATTTGAGCTGATAGGTACCGCGCGGCGTGGCCATGTATTTGTTGGTGGTCACGCGGCTGACCGTACTTTCATGCATCTCGATTTCCTGCGCGATGTCACGCAGAGTCAGCGGACGGAGATGCTGGATACCGTGGGCGAAAAAGGCATCCTGTTGGCGCACCAACTCGGCCGAGACCTTCAAAATGGTCTGGGCGCGTTGCTCGAGCGATTTCACCAGCCAATTGGCGGAATGAAGTTGCTCGGTGATGTAGGCCTTGTCCTTCCGCGAACAACTTTGTGTATTCACCTCGGCAAAGTACTGCTGGTTCACGAGGACCTTCGGCAACGTTTCGTTGTTGAGCTCGACGGTCCATCCGCCGTTCGCGCCAGGTCTTACATAAACATCGGGCACGAGGGTTTGGGCAATTTCATTGCTGAAGGCCAAGCCGGGCTTCGGATTCAACCGCCGGAGCTCCTGAATCATATCGGCAATATCTTCGGCCTCGACCCCACAACGCGATACCAGGGCGGCATGGTCGTGGGACGCGAGAAGATCGAGATTTTCGACTAGAGCCGCCATGGCCGGGTCGAAGCGGTCGTTTTCACGAAGCTGGAGCGCCAGGCACTCACTGAGGTCGCGCGCGAAGATCCCAACGGGATCGAAAGCCTGCAAGCGTGTCAGTACGTTTTCGACGCGTTCGACCGGCGCCCCGACTTGACCCGCAATCGCGTCGAGTTCGCCGACCAAATACCCGGCCTCGTCGAGCATATGGATAAGGTTGAATCCGATCATTCGGTCGACGGGATCGGTAAAGTCCATATTCAGTTGGGCCAAGAGATGATCGGTGAGGCTGATCTCTTCGCCGATCGTCTGTTCCAGCAAATCGCCCGATCCTTCGAAGGACGAGCCGGAGCTTGCATAGGGGCCACGTAGCCCCGCATCCGACGGGTAACCCTCGCCGGTCGCATTGTCGGTGTAGACGTCGCCGTAGCTCATATCGAGCGGTTGCTCGTTGTCGTTCGGAATCTCAGCGGCGCTTGAAAGAGCAGCAGTGTCGACATTGTCGGTGCCGACATTGCCCACGTCATCGGGGAGAGATTCGCCGCGTTCCAGCCGATCCCCCTCCACTCTCTCAAGCAGAGGGTTGCGTTCGATTTCTTGCTCGACGAATTCCGAGAGTTCGATGTTGGTCAACTGCAAGAGCTTGATCGCTTGCTGCAGTTGCGGCGTCATCACAAGCGATTGTGATTGCCGCATCTCCTGCCGTTGACCGAGCGCCATCGATGTCTCCTAAAGCGTGAAGCGGTCGCCGAGGTAAACCCGGCGAACGGCTTCGTGGGCAACGATCTCGGAGGGAGGGCCCTCCATGAGAATGCCGCCGTCATGGAGGATGTAGGCGCGGTCGACGATATCGAGTGTCTCGCGAACGTTGTGATCGGTGATCAGCACGCCGATCCCGCGATCTTTGAGGTGAGCGACCAGGTCCCGAATATCGCCAAGTGCGATGGGATCGATTCCGGCGAGAGGTTCGTCGAGAAGAACGAAGCTCGGTCGCGAGGCGAGTGCTCGAGCAATCTCAACGCGGCGTCGCTCGCCACCCGACAACGTAACGGCCGAGGCGCGGCGCAGATGTTCGATCGAAAACTCGGCAAGAAGTTCTTCAAGGTACTCTTCGCGCCGGTGATGATGCGGCTCGGTCACTTCCAAGGCAGCGCGAATGTTGTTCTCGACCGAGAGGCCCCGGAAGATCGATGCTTCCTGCGGCAGGTAACCAACGCCAAGGCGTGCGCGGCGATACATCGGTAGGCTGGTGATGTCGTGACCGTCCATTTTGATCGTGCCGTAATCCGGCGCGATCAACCCGGTCATGCAATAGAAACAGGTGGTTTTGCCCGCACCGTTCGGGCCCAGAAGAGCGACCGCCTCGCCACGCTGAACCGACAAGGTGACGTTGCGCAGGACTGGGCGCTTGCGAAAGGACTTACCCAGGCGCTCGGCGACAAGCCCTGCGTTGCTTGCGACAAGCCGGGGTCCTTCTGGGTCTATGTTGCTCAAATCAGCCATTGGTCAAATTACCACCGTTACCGTATCCGACTCTCGGTCGGATTTGGTTAACAAGCGGTCAACGTCCACCATTTCGGCGCGGGACGAACAACCCGCGAACACGACCGTCGCCACCGGTTTTGTCGCCGTCCATGGTGCTTTGACCGGTCGTGAGATCAAATACCACGCGGCTTCCCCTGATGACGTTTTCGCCCTGGGTCAGCACCACGCGCCCGGTCAAGGTAATCACACCGTTGTCCACATCGTAGGTACCCTCGTCGCCTTCGGCCGTTTCCTCGCCGGACGAAAAGAACACCTGTCCCTCGGCGTCGATCTTCGAAATGGCTTGGGCGGCGTCGTCATCGGCACCGTCTTGATAGTGCACCCACAGACGCTCGGCGCGGAGTCTGATGTTGCCCTGCTGGGCGTCGACGTTACCGCTGAAGACGGCGATTTGGTTTTCTTGCTGAACCTCGAGCGAATCGGCGGCGATTTCGATCGGCAAGGCCGTGTCGTGGCCCGTGCGCTCTTGCGCCAGTGCGGGGGACCCCGTGACCATGGCGGCCAACAAAGCCAGCATCGGCATCAATCGCGCGTTCATAATGCATTCCCAGCCTGGAGGGTCATCCGTACGTTGCCCATGAAAAAGAGGCGGCGCCCGTCACGTTCCATTCGAAATGAATCGGCGTCCAGCGTCCCGAGCGGCCCTTGCGCACTGACCGGTTCGGTCCCGCGGGCCGTGCCGTCAATCAAATCGATCCGCGCACTTGGGGTATGCATGGCAAAACCGTTGTCGGCGAACAATTCGACCCCACCGCCTAGGGCGAGGCTTTGCTGGGTGCGATCGTAAAGCCCACTTGCCGAAATCAACGACACCCATGCGCCGGTGTCGAGGGTGATGTCGGCCTGCAGGGTGTGGAGGGCGATACGCTCGGGATTAATGGCATTCGGCACCGCGCGTTCCGCAGTGATCACGAATGGTTGGTTTTGGGAGTCGGTGCCGACAAAGCGGGCGCGTGTCATGCCGGCATCGCCGGCGTCTCCTTCAGGCAGCGCGGCCAGGGAAACGCGAAACGTCGAGTCTGTTTCCTGGCCTTGGGGCCAAGCGACAAGAATCAGGACAAGCCCCAGGGCGGTAAGGGGGAGTGCGATTTTGGCGAGATTGACGAAACGGCTGTAGCGCCGGCTTAGGGCGCGCCGCCCCTGGGGCGAGAAGACCTCGCGCGGCGGGGTTGATGTGGCGTCGGCGCTCAAGCTGCGCCTGCGCGGAGACAATCGTGGAGCCGAACAATGCCCACAACGCGCCCGTCATCGACCACAAAGAGGTTTGTGATCTTCCCGGCCATCATTGCGACGGCCTCGGCAACGAGGCTGTCCGACGAGATCGTTTGGGGATCCGGGGTCATCACCGCGGCCGCTTCCATCTCAAGCAGGCCGGGCGCCATGTGTCGTCTGAGGTCACCGTCCGTGATAATCCCGACGAGACGCTCACCGTCGTCGACGATTCCCGCGCACCCGAAATTCTTTTCTGACATCACCAAGAGGACGTCCGACATGGAGGCATTACGCATCGCGAGGGGCATTTCCGGCGCTTTCCGCATGAGGTCCCCCACACGAAGCAACGAGGCGCCCAGACGCCCACCGGGATGGAGAACGCGAAATCGATCCGGCGAAAACCCACTGCGTTCTAGCAACGCGACGGCCAGCGCGTCGCCAAGGGCCATCATCATCGTCGTCGACGTTGTTGGAGCAAGGCCCATCGGACACGCTTCCGGCACATCCGGCAGCATCAAAACGACGTCGGCAGCACGACCAAGCGTGGATTCAGGATTTCCGGTGATCGCGACCAACGGAATGCTGAACCGCTTCGTGTAAGAGAGGATGTCGGCCAACTCGCCGTTCTCGCCGGATTTCGAGAACAACAAGACGGCGTCTTGGGCCGTGACCATGCCCAAATCCCCATGGCTGGCTTCGCTGGGGTGCACGAATTGGGCGGGCGTGCCTGTTGAGGCTAGCGTTGCGGCCACCTTCCGCGCAATCTGGCCAGACTTGCCGATACCACCGACGATGACCCGACCGCCGACCCGGGCGAGAACCTCCACGGCTTCGGTGAAGCGCGCATCAAGACGTCGTGACAGCTCGGCGAGGGCGGCGGATTCTTGACCCAACACCTCGCGGGCCACATCAACGTCGCGATCAGGGGGAGGGTTGGAAGCCAAATCTGGGGTGGGGGCGCCCGAACTCATTCGAAAACTGCCTCATGACCGTGGCGCGAACACCGCGCCAACCTTCTTGTTATGCGCTCCCCCCGGAGCAAATTCAATAACTCTCGCAATAACTTAATGCGAAAAGATGTCGTCCTCGGGCCAACCACCCATGTCCAGCGCCACACGCTTTGGTAGAAAATCAAAGCAGGATTGCGCGAGTTCCGTTCGGCCTTCGCGCGCCAGCATCGTATCGAGCTTTTCGCGCAACCGATGCAGATAGAGGACATCCTGCGCCGCGTAGTTCTGTTGTTCGGGAGACAACGTATCGGCCCCCCAATCCGAGGATTGCTGCTCCTTCGATAGATCAATGCCGAGAAGCTCGCGACACAGGTCCTTCAACCCGTGGCGATCGGTGTAAGTGCGCACCAACTTGGAAGCGATCTTAGTGCAATACACCTTGCCGCCGATTTGCCCGATGTGCCGTTCGAGCATCGCGATATCGAAGCGACCGTAATGGAAGAGTTTGGTGACATTCGAATCGGCGATCAGGGCGCGGAGGTTCGGCGCGTCATAAGCTGCCGGATGGCGAAATTGCACAAGATGGCAGTCGGCGCCATTCCCAGAAAGTTGCGCAAGGCAAAGCCGATCTCGCACCAGCGACAAGCCGGTGGTCTCCGTATCGATGGCCACGGTGTCACCGAGGTCGAGCCCGTCGGGCAAATCGTTTTGGTGGAGATGGATTTTGGGTGCGGACGCCATAGCGGCCTCTTTTCTGGTCGCGGCAACATCGCGGCGGTGTGGTGCCCAGGAGAAGACTCGAACTTCCACGGCCCGAAGGCCACTAGCACCTGAAGCTAGCGCGTCTACCAATTCCGCCACCTGGGCCCGAGGCGTGACTGGTAAAGAGTGACCGATAGGCGTGTCAAGCATCGCGCCCGCTCATTGACCGATTCTCGGGCAGGACTAAGATGCCGGGCCTTGGCAGCGGAGGAATCGATGTCCGAGCGACTCATTACCTTGATTGGCGGCTCCGGCTTTATTGGGCGCCATTTGGTCCGCCGACTGGCGGCGCAGGGCTACCGTATTCGGATCGGCGTTCGACGCCCCGAAAAGGCAAAATTCCTTCAGCCATTGGGCGATGTCGGCCAAATCGTGCCGGTCCAAGTCAACCTGCGCGACGACACGACGGTCTTAGCCGCGGTAAGCGGGGCCTGGGGCGTCGTCAACCTGGTCGGCGTGCTGCGCAATAGCGGACATCAGACCTTCGATGCCGTGCACGCGGCCGGTCCTGGCCGGGTCGGCCGGCTCGCCCGTATGGGTGGGGTCGAGCGCTTGGTCCAAATCTCGGCGCTCGGTGCGGACCCGGAATCAGCGTCGCATTACGCTCAATCCAAGGCCGAGGGTGAAGCGGCGTTGAAGGCCGAATTTCCCGACGCAACGATCATCCGGCCCAGTTTGGTGTTCGGCCCGGAGGATCAGTTTTTCAATCGGTTCGCGGCGATGACGGCGTTGTCACCGTTCCTCCCCATCTTCGGCGACTCCGTTGCCGATGCGGGGACAACCAAATTTCAGCCGGTTTTTGTAGGCGACGTTGCGGCGGCCATCGCGCGCGGCCTGACGGACGATGCGGCGAAAGGCAAGACATACGAGCTGGGCGGTCCGCGCGTTTACACATTCCGCGAGTTGATGGAACTGGTCTTGGGATACACAGGGCGCCGTCGGTTGCTTTTGCCGGTTCCGTATTCGCTGGCCGGTGTGGGGGCGGCGGTTCTCGAGATGGTGCCCCAGGCCCCTCTGACCCGGGATCAAGTCAAACTCCTGCGGATCGACAACGTGTGCGGGGATATGCCGGGATTGGCGGATCTGGGCGTATCGCCGACGCCGGTTGAAGCCGTCGTCCCGAGTTTTCTAGCGCGATTTCGGAAAGGCGGCCGCCCGGTCGAAGCCTAGGTCAACCCGACGGCGTCAAAGCCGTAGATCCAGATAAGTAGACCGACACCTAGTAAGACTCGGTAGAGCGCAAAGGGGCCGAAGGTCGCGCGGCGCAACCACGCCAATAACGCGGTGATCGCCAGCAACGCGAACCCGAATGCGAGCACGGCGGCGATGGCCGCCTCGGTGATGTCCCCGATGGCGGTTACCTTGGCCGCGTCGGACGCCACCAAAATCCCTGCCGCGACGATCGTGGGGATCGACAGCAACATCGAGAAACGCGCCGCTTCCGGGCGCTCGAACCCGAGGATACGCGCCGCCGTCATTGTGATTCCCGACCTACTGGTGCCGGGGATAAGCGACAGTATCTGCGCGATGCCGATAATGAGGGAGTGGCCAACGGTCATCTGCTCCAGCTTCCGCACCCTTAGGAAAAGCCGGTCAGCGACGTAAAGGAGCACGCCGAAGCCCAACGTCGTCCACGCGATAATTTCAGGGCTGCGGAGGCTATCCACGACATCCAGGGCGACCAAGGCCGCGCCCGCGATCACGACGGGCACGGTGCCCACGATCAGGCGCACCAAAAGGCGAGTCGACTGATCGTGGCGGCCGCGGGCGATCTTAACAAGCCCGGAGAACAGCGCCGCAACATCGCGCCAGAAATAGGCGATGACCGCCAGCAGCGTGCCCAGGTGCACCGCGACGTCGACGAGCAATTTCTGGTCCGGCCAACCGGTAACAGCGGGGACCAGGATCAGATGGCCGGAGGAACTGATGGGAAGGAATTCGGTGACACCCTGAACGGCGGCGAGGACGATCAACTGCAGAAGCGTCATAGAAAAGTCCGTTGGGCGACGTGGCTCTTGCTAGCACACAGTGAGGTCCCGGACCAATCGGCCATATAGTTCCGATTCGATACTATATTTTAGGTCTAACCTGTTGCTCGTGCCCGCGGGCAGTGGTTTTGCGCACACTAACCAAAGTATTAGGTCAATAGATATGACATAATAAGCGTTTTTTCCTCGCGGTCGCGGCGAAAACAGCCTATCTAGGGCGGTCCAAAAGGGGATGTCATGCCGGAACGCTTGTTGAAATTCGTCGATACCGTCCAAGAACGCCCAGAAAAAAGGGCAGCCTCGGCCCGGACGGGCGACTTTCAAGAAATCTACGAGCAATACCTGCGCCCGAAAGCGGCAGAGCAAGCCGCGCGCTGCTCGCAGTGCGGGGTGCCGTTCTGCCAAATCCACTGCCCGCTGCACAATAACATTCCGGACTGGCTAAAAATGACCGCGGAGGGGCGACTCGAAGAGGCTTATGAGATCTCTTCGGCGACCAACAACATGCCGGAAATCTGCGGGCGTATTTGCCCCCAAGACCGGCTGTGCGAAGGCAATTGCGTCATCGAGAAAGGGTTCGAGTCGGTCACGATCGGGTCGGTCGAACGTTATATCACCGATACGGCTTGGAATCAGGGCTGGGTCCTGCCGCCCAGGCCGCGCCTGGAACGCGATCAATCGGTCGGCATCATTGGGGCCGGTCCGGGTGGAATGGCGGCGGCGGAAGAACTGCGCCGCCTGGGCTACCAGGTTGTGGTTTACGATCGCTACGACCGCGTGGGCGGCTTGCTGATTTATGGCATTCCCAGCTTCAAGCTTGAGAAAGAGATCGTTCAGCGGCGCGCCGACCTGCTCAAGGACGGCGGCGTCGCGTTCAAGCTGAACTTCGAGGTCGGTCGAGACGCCACCCTTCAGGAACTTCGCGACCGACATGACTCTGTTCTGATCGCGACCGGCGTCTACAAGGCGCGTGATGTGGCGCTGCCGGGTGTCGGATTGGAAAACATTGTTCAGTCGATGACCTACCTGACGGCGTCCAACCGAAAGGGCTTGGGCGACTCCGTTCCCGAATTCGAAAGCGGCGACCTAAATGCCGAGGGCAAGGACGTTGTCGTTTTGGGCGGCGGCGACACTGCGATGGACTGCGTCCGTACGGCGGTTCGACAGGGCGCAAAGTCGGTCAAATGCTTGTACCGCCGCGACCGGGAAAACATGCCGGGTTCTTTGCGCGAAGTGGAGCACGCCCAAGAAGAAGGCGTGGAGTTCGTCTGGCTGACCGCACCCGAAGCCTATCTCGGCGACGACGTCGTCCGAGGTGTCCGGGCGGTGCGCATTCGTCTTGGCGCACCAGACGCAACAGGTCGTCAGACGCCGGAGATTGTCGCGGGTAGCTCGCATGAAATCGCCGCCGACCTCGTGATCAAGGCATTGGGCTTCGACCCCGAGGACTTGCCCACGCTGTTCGACGAGCCTGGGCTCAGCGTCACCGGTTGGGGGACCGTTGGGATCGACTTCCGGTCGCGGATGACGAATCTCGATGGCGTATTCGCTGCCGGCGATATCGTCCGCGGGGCGTCGCTCGTTGTCTGGGCGGTGCGCGACGGTCGCGACGCGGCGGCATCGATCCATTCATACCTACAAGACAAAGTGGCCCGCGAACCGAAACAGACCGAAGGTTCCGAAAAGGGAGACAGCGATGACCAAGGCAAAGGAAAACGGAAAACAAGCCGGCGCCGCGTTCGTCAAAGCGTGGGCTGATAACGCCGCCTTCCTGTCGTCGAACGGTCTTTACGACTCGGCAAATGAACATGCCGCGTGCGGTGTTGGCCTTGTTGCAGCGGTCGATGGTCGCCCGCGGCGCGAGGTCGTGTTGGCGGGTATCGATGCCCTGAAGGCTGTATGGCATCGTGGTGCCGTCGGGGCCGACGGCAAGACCGGCGACGGCGCCGGGATTCACGTCCAGATTCCGCAGGACTTCTTCAAGCGACACGTGGCGCGCACAGGGCATGAGCCCTCCAAAGGGCTGCTTGCCGTGGGCCAAGTCTTTCTGCCCAAAACGAACTTCGCCGGACAAGAAGCGTGTCGTTCGATCGTCGAAACGGAAATTTTGCGGTTCGGTCACCGGATCTACGGATGGCGCCAAGTGCCGGTCAATGCGTCGATCGTCGGCGAGGTTGCCAACGCAACGCGCCCCGAAATCGAGCAAATCATGATCGCGAACGGGCGCGGCGCGTCGGAGGAAGAATTCGAACGCGACCTTTACATTATTCGTCGCCGGATCGAGCGCCGCGTGATCGAACAGCAGGTTCGGAACTTCTACATCTGTTCGTTGTCCTGTCGCTCGATCATCTACAAGGGTATGTTCCTGGCTGAACAGCTAACGGATTTCTATCCCGATTTGCTCGACGAACGTTTCGTTTCCAACTTCGCGATCTTTCATCAGCGCTATTCGACGAACACCTTCCCGACCTGGGAGTTGGCTCAACCCTTCCGCGCGCTGGCCCACAACGGCGAGATCAACACGCTGAAGGGCAACGTCAACTGGATGAAGAGCCATGAAATACGCATGGTCTCGGAATATTTCGGCGACTACGGCGAAGACCTTAAGCCTGTGGTGCAGGCAGGTAGTTCCGATTCGGCGGCGCTCGACTCGGTCTTTGAACTACTCGTCCGCGCCGGTCGCGACGCGCCCGAAGTAAAGACTCTTTTGGTGCCGGAAAGTTGGTCCAACAAGTCCAATGTGCCCGAAGCGCAACAGGCCATGTACGCCTATTGCAATGCCGTGATGGAGCCCTGGGACGGCCCGGCGGCCATTGCCGCAACGGACGGACGTTGGGTTATCGGTGGAATGGATCGGAACGGACTTCGCCCCTTGCGCTATACGCTGACCGAGGGGGGGCTTCTGTTCGTCGGGTCTGAAACCGGCATGGTGCCGATCGACGAACGCACGGTGGTGGAAAAAGGTCGCGTCGGGCCGGGGCAAATGATTGCCGTCGATCTCGCCGAAGGAAAATTCTACCACGACCGTGAAATCAAGACGCGTCTCGCCGCAGCTTATCCCTACGAGGAGTGGGCCAAGAACATCACTAGCCTCGATCAGAAATTGGTCGGCGACGCCGTCATCCCAGCGATCGACCGCGACGACCTACGGCGTCGGCAAGTCTCGGTGGGCCATACCCTAGAAGAAGTCGAGTTGATCTTGCACCCGATGGTCGAGACCGGCAAAGAGCCGACGGGTTCGATGGGCGATGACACGCCGCTTGCCGTTCTTTCAAATGGGTATCGCGGCCTACATCACTTCTTCAGGCAACAGTTTAGCCAAGTTACCAACCCCCCGATCGACTCCTTGCGCGAGCGCCGGGTGATGAGCCTCAAGACGCGGCTCGGCAACTTGGGCAACGTCCTAGAGATCGATTCGAGTCAAACCAATATCCTGCAGCTCGATTCGCCGGTACTGACCTACGCCGAAATGGAACGGCTGCGCGAGCACCTTGGTACGCAAGCCGTCGAGATCGACTGCACCTTCGAAGTGGGTCAGGAATCGCTCCGGGAGGCGATTGACCGCATCCGGGTCGAGAGCGAGGACGCGGTTCGTCGCGGGCCCGTGCATCTTTTCCTGACCGACGAGGCGGTATCCGAAAGCCGCGCGCCGGTGCCGATGATTTTGGCCGCAGGTCGTATCCATACCCACCTGGTCGAACAAGGGCTCCGCACGTTTTCGTCGATCAATGTTCGTTCGTCGGAGTGTCTCGATGTCCACTATTTCGCGGTCCTCGTCGGCGTCGGCGCGACGACCGTCAACGCCTACCTTGCCGAAGCGGTGATCGCCGACCGACATCAGCGCGGTCTGTTCGGCGATACCGATATCGAGACCTGTCTTGCGCGCTACAAGGAAAGCGTCGACTCGGGCCTTTTGAAGACGATGTCGAAGATGGGCATCGCCGTGATCTCGTCCTATCGCGGCGGATACAACTTCGAGGCGGTCGGGTTGTCGCGCACAGTGGTTGCCGAGATGTTCCCGGGGATGGTGTCGCGGATTTCCGGCATCGGTTTGCCGGGTATCGAGAAAAAAGTTCTCGGCCAACACGCCAAAGCCTACGCCACCGATGTGGTGACGCTTCCCGTCGGCGGTCTCTATCGCTATCGCAACAAGGGCGAAGTGCATGCCTTTGACGGACGATTGATTCATCAATTGCAAACTGCGTTGGAGCAGGACTCGTACGAAACCTACAGCCGCTATGCCGAGGCAGTGCATAAAATGCCGCCGGTGCAGCTTCGCGATCTGTTGGATTTCCAATCCGACCGGGACGCGCTTGCCGAGGATCAGGTTGAATCTATCACCAAGATTCGCCAGCGGTTCGTCACCGGCGCGATGTCGCTGGGCGCGTTGAGCCCCGAGGCCCATGAGACCCTGGCGATCGCCATGAACCGCATCGGTGCGAAGTCGGATTCGGGCGAAGGTGGCGAGGCGCGCGAGCGTTTCTCGCCACGACCCAACGGGGACAACGCCAATTCCGAAATCAAGCAGATCGCCTCTGGGCGCTTTGGTGTGACCGCCGAGTATCTGAACAAGTGTACGGAAATCGAAATCAAGATTGCGCAGGGCGCGAAGCCCGGCGAAGGTGGCCAACTCCCGGGATTCAAGGTTTCGGAGTTGATCGCCAAGTTGCGACACTCGACGCCGGGCGTGACGTTGATTTCGCCGCCGCCGCATCACGATATCTACTCGATCGAAGATTTGGCGCAGCTGATCTACGACCTCAAACAGATCAATCCCGATGCCTTGGTGAACGTGAAGCTCGTGGCCGAAGCGGGCATTGGGACAATCGCCGCGGGCGTCGCCAAGGCCAAAGCCGACGTGATCATGATCTCGGGCTATTCGGGCGGCACGGGGGCCAGTCCACAGTCGTCCATCAAATACGCCGGAGTTCCTTGGGAAATGGGACTGACGGAGGTCAACCAGGTCCTGACGCTCAATCGCCTCCGCCACAAAGTTAAGCTGCGGGTCGACGGTGGGTTCAAGACCGGCCGGGACGTGGTGATCGCAGCCATGATGGGCGCCGAAGAGTACGGCATTGGCACAGCCGGTTTGGTGGCGATGGGGTGCATCATGGTGCGCCAGTGCCACTCCAACACCTGCCCTGTGGGGGTATGTACCCAGCGCGAGGATCTGCGGGCGAAGTTCGAAGGCACACCGGAAAAGGTGGTCAACCTTATGAGCTTCATTGCTCAAGAGGTGCGCGAGATTCTAGCGAGACTCGGATACAGCCGCCTGGATGAAATTGTCGGTCGTGCGGACCTGTTGATGCAGGTTAGTCGTGGCGCGGCCCATCTCGATGATCTCGATCTCAATCCGCTTTTGGTTCAAGCCGATCCGGGCGACCACCCCGCGGTGTTCTCGGTCGACGGGCGCAACGAGGTACCCGATACCCTCGATGCACAGATGATCAAAGACGCGCATGAGGTGTTTGATCGTGGTGAGAAGATGCAGCTTGCCTACAGCATCCGAAATACCCATCGGGCGATCGGGACGCGGTTCTCGTCTCGTCTGGTCCGCCGGTTCGGGCCCGACGGGCTCAACCCCGATCACATCACGGTTCAGCTGCGTGGCTCGGCCGGGCAGTCGCTCGGCGCATTTGCGCTCAAGGGGCTCAAGCTCGTGGTTTCGGGCGATGCCAACGACTATGTCGGCAAGGGGCTCTCGGGGGGCACGATCGTCGTGCGTCCCGTCCCTTCCGCGCCGATTACCAGCAATGAGAATGCAATTATCGGCAACACGGTGTTGTACGGGGCGACATCCGGAAAACTTTTCGCCGCCGGCCAAGCCGGCGAACGATTTGCCGTCCGTAATTCCGGTGCCGAGGTCGTGGTCGAGGGCTGCGGCGCCAACGGGTGCGAATACATGACCGGCGGCACGGCTGTCATTTTAGGTCCCGTGGGCGAAAACTTCGCGGCAGGGATGACGGGCGGGATGGCGTTCATCTACGACACCGACGGTACCTTCGAGCAACACGTCAATCGTGAGCACGTCACCATTCAACGCGTACAGTCGACCTATTGGGACGATGCCTGTCGCCGCTTGGTCGAGGAACACGTCGCTGAAACGGGGTCGGCCTTTGCCGAAGACCTCCTCATTCACTGGGATTTGGAAATCGGCAATTTCTGGCAGGTCGTGCCCAGCGAGGTGATCGCGATGCTCGAACAGCCCCTTGTCGATGGTGACGGCCAGACCGAGCTGGCGGCTGGCGACTGATCGACGGGGTATTTCGGCGAGACGTGCGAACGGGGTACGTTAGCGGCAATGTTGGAACTCCATCATTTCTGGTTGTGTCCCTTTAGCCGCAAGGTCCGAATCGTCCTTGGTGAGAAGGAACTGCCTTTCGAATTGCGGTTCGAGAAATACTGGGAGCGGGCCGAGACCTTTCTCGTTCTCAATCCTGCGGGGCAGGTGCCGGTCCTCGTCGAAGAATCAGGCGTCCCGCTGGCCGATAGCGCCGCGATTTGCGAATACCTGGACGAACGGCACCCGGATCGACCGATGATCGGATTCGATGCGCTCGCCCGTGCCGAAACCCGGCGATTGGTCGCCTGGTTCGACGGAAAGTTCTACGAGGAAGTCACGCGGAACATCGTGGACGAAAAGGTGCTTAAGCGTTTCATGCGCATGGGGCAGCCCGCTTCAGAAGCGATTCGCGCCGGACAGCAAAATCTTTCGTATCACCTCGACTACATCGGCTGGCTGACCGAACGGCGCAATTGGCTCGCGGGAGAGGATTTCAGCCTGGCCGATGCCGCGGCGGCGGCACACCTTTCGTGCCTCGACTATTTGGGTGATGTTTCGTGGGATCAACACGGACCGGCCAAAGATTGGTATGCGCGTGTGAAATCGCGGCCGAGCTTTCGCGGTTTGCTGTCCGATCACATTTCGGGCCTCACTCCTCCCAAACACTATGCGGACCTCGACTTCTAGATCCGATCCCGGTGTCACCGCCATTCAAGCGGCAATCCGGGATCGCGCGTTGGAAGAAGGGTTCGATGTCGTCGGCTTTGCCGATGCGGACCTGGGCGACGAACCGGGCCGTCGTCTGGATGCCTTCATTGCACAAGGGGCGCACGGCGACATGGATTGGCTGGCCGCTCGTCTGGCCCACCGTCGGCACCCGAACGCCTTGTGGCATGAGGCACGTTCCGTGATCTCGCTCGGCTTCAACTATGGGCCCGAGGTCGATCCTATGGCGGCGGTCCGCCGACGGGACCGCGGCGCGATATCGGTCTATGCGCGGGGCGACGACTATCACGACGTGATGAAAAAGCGTCTCAAAGCGGTGGGCCGCTGGGTTGGCGAAACGCTCGACACCGACGTCAAGGTATTCGTCGATACAGCCCCGGTGCTTGAAAAGCCGATCGCTGCCGCGGCGGGCCTAGGTTGGCAGGGCAAGCACACGAACCTCGTCTCACGGCAATTCGGATCCTGGCTTTTTTTGGGCGAGATCTATGTCGCCGCGGCGTTAACGGCCGACGAGGCGCAGGTCGACCACTGCGGCACCTGTAAGCGATGCTTGGAGGCCTGCCCGACCGATGCGTTTCCCGCGCCCTATCAGTTGGACGCGCGGCGCTGCATTTCCTATCTCACGATCGAACACAAAGGTCATATCGATCGCGCGCTCCGGCCTCTTATCGGCAATCGACTCTACGGCTGTGACGATTGCCTTGCGGTCTGTCCGTGGAATCGGTTTGCCCAGACGTCGCGTCACGCGCAATTGCGGGTACGCGAGGAATTGGACGATCCGCCGCTAGCGATGCTCGCTAAGCTGGATGACGCGGCGTTTCGTCAGCTCTTTCGCAAGTCGCCAATCAAGCGCACTGGGCGGGCACGGTTTGTGCGCAATGTGGTGATCGCCATCGGGAACAGTGGCAACCAGGATCTCTTGCCGGTCGCAATCGATCTCTTGAGGGATGATTCGCCTTTGGTTCGGGCGATGGCGGTCTGGGCGGTTGGGCGTCTTGCCGACCGCCCGACTACTGAACGGCTTGCGCACCAGTATCGTGACGACCCTGACGACGCGGTGCGCGACGAATGGCGGACGGAGGCAGCACAATGACGAACAAGCTTCTTTGTCTAGGCATGGGATATGTCGCTACGGCATTGGCAAGCCGGTTGGCTGCCGAAGGCTGGGAGATCGCCGCAACTTGCACCAGTACGGAAAAGCAAGCGTCGCTTGCGGACAATGGGTTCGGCGCGGCGCTGTTCTCACCCGACCACGATCTTGCCCCATCGATCCTAGAGGGCGTCACCCATATTGTGTCGTCGATCCCGCCCAACGAGGCCGGCGACCCCGCGGCGGCATGGCTCGCGCAGTATGCGGACCAAACCGCAGCCGTCAGCTGGGCGGGTCTGCTGTCCACGACCGGTGTTTACGGCAACCGCGACGGCGCGTGGGTCGACGAGAACTCGGAATTGCGCCCGACAAGTCCCCGCAGCCGTCGTCGCGTTGACGCTGAGCGCCAGTGGCACGCGCTTCACCAAACCCATGGCTTGCCAGTCCATATTTTTCGGCTTGCTGGCATCTACGGGCCGGGTCGCAATCCACTCGAGCGCATTCGGAAGGGCGCCGCCCAGCGGATCGTAAAGCCGGGCCTGAAGCTGTCGCGGATTCATCGGGACGATATCGTGGGCATCCTCTGCGCCTCTATCGCGCAGCCCAACGCAGGAGCGATCTACAATGTGGCGGACGACGAACCAGCACCGCCGCAAGATGTCGTGACCTTCGGATGTTCGCTTCTCGGGGTTGCACCGCCTCCCGAAGAGGATTTCGCCTCCGCGGAGATGTCGCCGATGGCGCGGAGTTTCTACCTAGACAACAAAATGGTGGGGAACGGTCGGCTCCGGGACGAACTCGGCTACGCGCTGGCATATCCAACATACCGCGAAGGGCTCAAGGCGCTCCTTGTCGATCCACTTCGATAGCAGCAAGCCGACAGGTCTCCTCGACGGTCGCAACGATTTGCGCGAGTTGATCTGGCGCCGACAGCCGATGGTCGCCGCCTTTGATGAGGTTGATCGCAACATCGTCGCTGGCAAAAGCCTCGGCCGTGCGCACGGCATGCTGCCACGGCACATCGGGATCGGCCATGCCGTGGACCAAGCGGACCGGGCCGGAAAAGGGGATCGGTTGCCGCAACACAAGGTGTTGTCGCCCGTCCTCGATCAGGCGCATCGTGATGGGGGTCGGTTCGGGGTCGTAGGGCGAAAGTTCCAGGTAAACGCCGTCGACCTCCAAGGCGTGGCGGATCGACGGATCGAATGTCGCCCACATCAAGTCTTCGGTAAAATCCGGCGCCGCGGCGATCCCGACCAACCCAGCGACACGGTTCGGGCGTGCCAAGGCCGCCAGAATCATGAGCCAGCCGCCCATGCTCGAGCCGACCAGGACCTGTGGGCCGCTGGAAAGCTGATCGATGACGGCGATTGCGTCATCGCGCCAGCGGCTGATCGTGCCGTCGGAAAACTCGCCGCTCGATTGACCGTGGCCGAAATAGTCGAACCGGACAAAGGCGCGGCCGGCTTCTGCGCAGGCATGCTCCAACGCGGTCGCCTTCGTGCCGGTCATATCGGAGCGAAATCCGCCCAGAAAAATCACGCCCGGCGTTTCGCCTCGCGTAGAATGATACGCGAGGTGCATATTGGCCTGGCGCGTCAGCGCTTTTGGGGAGCTTTCAGCGTCGTTCATGAGTCATTGATCGCATGAACTCGGTAAACCAGACAACGTCGGATCGATCCGCCGTGGCGGCCGAGGGCGACAAACCGGTGGTCTTGCAGGTCTTGCCCGAACTCGTCACCGGTGGCGTCGAGCGCGGCACCGTCGATATCGCCACGGCCATCGCCAATAGCGGTTGGGTCAGTATTGTGGCCTCCGCCGGGGGGCCCATGGTGGCGGATTTGGAGAGGGCGGGCGTCGAACACGTGACGTTGCCGCTCCAGTCGAAAAAGCCGTGGACCATTCACCGCAATGCAGGTGTGCTGACCGAACTCGCCTTCGACCGCAAGGTCGACATCATTCATGCCCGCAGTCGCGCGCCGGCGTGGAGCGCGATGATCGCGGCACGACGGATCGGGGCCCACTTCGTGACGACCTATCACGGTGCCTACAACGCCGCGAATCCGGTCAAGAATCTCTACAACTCGGTGATGGCGCGCGGCGAACGCGTCATCGCGATTTCCGATTTCATCGCGCAGCAAATCCAGCAGCGACACAAAACAGAAGCAAGCCGCATCGTCACGATTCATCGCGGCATCGATGTTGATCTTTTCGATCCGCAAAAAACCTCGGCGGAGCGGATCATTCAACTCGCCAATGCCTGGCGGCTCCAAGACGGAATGCCGGTGATTATGCTGCCCGGCCGCCTGACACGCTGGAAGGGCCAATCGGTGTTGATCGACGCGCTAAGCCACCTCGGCCGCGACGACGTGCGCTGCCTGCTCGTAGGCTCGGACCAAGGGCGCAAGGGCTACCGGCAAGACCTCGACAAGTTGATCCGGGACCGGGGGCTTGAGCACATTGTGCACGTCGTCGACAACTGCCGCGATATGCCGGCGGCTTACATGCTGGCCGACGTGGTGGTGTCGGCCTCGACCGACCCCGAGGCCTTCGGTCGCATTGCTGTTGAAGCGCAGGCCATGGGGCGCCCCGTCGTTGCCAGCGACCACGGCGGTGCGCGAGAGACGGTTATCCCATGGCAAACCGGATGGCTGGTAAAACCCGACGACTCCAAGGCCCTGGCGACGGCGATTGCCGAAGCGCTCGCACTTGATCCTGCGGAACGAGAGAAGATGGCGGAAGTCGCGCGGGCTCACGTCCTGAAACAATTCACGGTCGCGCAAATGCGCGCGGCGACCTTGGCGGTTTATCGACAAATCCTGGACCAAGCATGACGTGGCATGTTCTTGACTTGAGCGGCTATCGCTTGAAGTATCCGGCCCGTCCGCGGACCCGCTCCGCTTTCTAGAGTTGAACTTCGAAAATGGTCGCGATCACCCTTCCCGACGGGCGTATCCAGAGCTATGACGCGCCGGTAACCGGCGCCGATATCGCAGGCGATATTGGACCAGGCCTCGCCAAGGCGGCGCTCTGCATCCGCGTAAACGGCGCTTTGTGGGATCTTTCGCGAGAGATCGGCGAAGATGCCGCAATCGAGATCGTTACCTCGAAAGATGAAGAAGAAGCGCTCGATATTCTGCGCCACGACGCGGCCCACGTTCTCGCCGAAGCCGTCAAAGAGCTTTATCCGGGCACTCAGGTGACGATCGGACCGAACGTCGAGAACGGATTTTTCTACGACTTCGCGCGCGAAGATCCGTTCACCCCCGAAGATCTCGAACGCATCGAGGCGCGGATGCATGAGATCGTCGATCGCGGCGAGGCAATTACCCGAGAGGTATGGGACCGCAACGAGGCGATCTCGTTTTTCGAGAACGAGGGCGAAACATACAAGGCTGAAATCATTCGCGATCTACCCGAGAGCGAAGACATCAGCGTCTACAAGCAGGGCGAGTTTCTCGATCTTTGCCGGGGCCCTCATTTGCCGGCGACATCGAGCCTGGGACATGCTTTCAAGTTGATGTCGGTTGCGGGCGCCTACTGGCGCGGCGATTCGCGCAACGCCATGCTGCAACGGATTTACGGCACCGCATGGCGCACCGAAAAGGAACTCAAGGCCTACCTGCATCGGCTGGAAGAAGCCGAAAAGCGCGACCATCGCAAGCTTGGGCGCGAGCTCTCGCTTTTCCATTTGCAAGAAGAAGCCGCTGGTAGCGTTTTTTGGCATCCCAAGGGATGGATGGTCTATCGCGAGGTCGAGGCCTATATGCGCCGTCGCCTCGACGCGTCCGATTACCAAGAGGTCAAGACGCCTCAGCTGATCGACCGCAAGCTATGGGAAGAATCCGGTCATTGGGAAAAGTTCCGCGACAACATGTTCACCGCGGCGGACGAGGGGGATCGGGTTCTGGCGCTCAAGCCGATGAATTGCCCGGGGCATGTCCAGATTTTCCGCCAAGGCCTGAAGAGCTACCGCGACCTGCCGTTGCGCTTGGCGGAGTTCGGCTCCTGCCATCGCAGCGAGCCTTCCGGCGCGCTGCACGGCCTGATGCGGGTGCGCCAATTCACCCAGGACGATGCGCACATCTTCTGCGCCGAAGATCAGATCAACGTCGAAACGGTGGCCTTCTGCGAGTTGCTTCAGTCGGTCTATCGCGATTTCGGCTTCGAGAACGTCAACGTCCTGTTTGCCGACCGCCCCCCCGTTCGGGCCGGCGAAGATGCCGTTTGGGATCGGGCCGAGGCCGCGCTGCGCGAAGCGGTCGACACCACGGGCCTCGATTGGTCGCTCAATCCCGGCGAGGGCGCTTTCTACGGTCCCAAATTGGAATTTCATCTGACCGATGCGATCGGACGGTCCTGGCAATGTGGCACGCTTCAGGTCGACTTCGTGTTGCCGGAACGTCTCGATGCCTCCTACATCGGGGAGGACGGGGCCAAGCACCGTCCGGTGATGCTCCATCGCGCCATCCTGGGCAGCTTCGAGCGTTTCATGGCGATCCTGATCGAGCACCACGCAGGAAAGCTACCGCTTTGGTTGGCGCCGGTTCAGGTCGTGGTGGCAACCATTACCGAGGCGGCGGATGATGCCGCAAAGGCGGTATGTGACCGCCTCGCGGAGGTGGGTCTTCGGGCCGAACTTGATTTGCGGAACGAGAAGATTAACTACAAGGTGCGCGAGCATTCGTTGGCCAAGACGCCGTACATCTTCGTTTTGGGCGAACGAGAAGCCGCCGAGAACACCGTTTCGGTCCGCAAGTTGGGGGACAAACGGCAAGAAATCCTTGCGCTCGACAAGGCAGTCGATATCCTGCGCAAAGAAGCAACCCCTCCCGATTCGCGGTAGGGGTTTGTTTATGAGGCAAAAGAAGGAATAGACGGATACCCAGAAGACCGCACCACGCGCCACCGCCCACATCAAAACAAGGGCCGCGCGTCAACGGCGAAATCAACAATCCCTCGGTACGGCTGGTTGCAGCCGACGGTGAGGTGGTTGGCGTCGTTGGAATCGAAGAGGCAATGGCCATGGCTGAAGAAGCCGGGCTCGACCTCGTAGAAGTCGCCCCCAATTCGGATCCGCCCGTCTGCAAGCTACTGGACTACGGTAAGTTCAAGTACGAAGCGCAGAAGAAGGCGAACGCCGCGCGCAAAAAGCAAAAGGTCATCGAGGTCAAAGAGATCAAGATGCGCCCGGGCATCGACGATCATGACTACGATGTGAAAATGCGCTCCATCGTTCGCTTCATCGAGGAAGGCGATAAGGTCAAGGTAACCCTGCGGTTCCGAGGTCGAGAGATGGCCCACCAGAATCTCGGCATGAAGGTTCTTGAGAAAGTCCGCGATCAGGTCGAAGAAATGGCCAAGGTCGAGCAGTTTCCCAAGATGGAAGGCCGGCTCATGACCATGGTCATCGCACCGCGCTAACCCGCTGTCTCCGGCGACACCCCTTTAATAGCCCGGCGCCACCGTTTCGGTGGCGAGTTCTTGGCGCGCCTGCCGGATCACTTGAAAGCCGCTGTGGAGCGCCAAACACCCCATGGCTACGCCGACGACGGCATCCGGCCATCCGGTTCCAGTGGCGAAAACGGCCCCGCCGGCAATGATGACCGCGACGTTGCTGATGGCGTCGTTTCGGGTACATAGCCATACCGTCCGGCGGTTCGAATCGCCGGATCGAAAACGAAACAGAATGAGTGCGCTCACCAAGTTGGCGACCAGAGCGGCCAAACCGATCCCGCCCATCAGCGGCGCGGACGGGATTTCGCCGGTCAGGGCGTAGTACCCGGCCGTACCGATCACCCAGATGCCGAATGCGGCCATGGTCGCGCCTTTGAGAAGCGCCGCCAAAGCGCGCCATTTCAATGCGAGACCGAGAACCGCCAAGCTGATGGCATAGGTCGCCGCGTCCCCCAGGAAGTCTAGGGCGTCGGCTTGCAGCGCCACCGAATTTCCCAGGACCCCGGCGGTGCCCTCAACGGCGAACATCCCGGCATTGACGAACAAAACGATGATCAGCGCGCGCCGGTATCGCGCGTCATCGATCGGTGGGGGGCGGTGGTCGTGCGCGCATCCGGCCATCAGTGCGGCACCTCGTTGGGGTCCGCGGGCTCGCCCACATGATCCATCATGTCGGTGAGGACGCGGTCGATATGATGATCGTCCAGAGAATACAGCACGTGGCGCCCCTGACGTGTCGCACGGACGATACGGGTGGCGCGGAGAAGGCGTAGGTGGTGGCTCACCAGGGACGGCGACAATCCGGTGTTTTGGGCGATTTGCCCGACTGGCGTGGGCCCGGCCCGGCATTCGATTAAGACCCGGAGCCGACTGGGGTCGCCCAGGAGGCGAAACACTTCGGCTAGTTCGTGCAACTGATCCATAGTTCAATTATATGAATAGATGTTCATATTTCAATATAAAATGGCCTTTAGGTCCAACTCTTGAAACGTCCCACACTCTTGTTTTGCATCGACCGGCCAGTTATAACGCCGCCCTCAAGGTGGCCGGGCCGAAGGGCATTGCCTATCCGCCGAATAGCTTCATGTCCGACGAAAGGAAGCAAAATGCCCAAGATGAAGACCAAGAGCGGTGCGAAAAAACGCTTTCGGCTGACGGGCACGGGCAAGGTTCGGATGAACCAAGCCAACAAGCAGCACGGCATGATCAAGCGCACCAACAAACAGATTCGCCAGCAACGCGGCACGTCGATCTTGAGCGCGGCTGACGCGAAGATCGTCAAAAAATTCCTTCCGTACGGTTAGGGCGACGCCATGGCACGTGTAAAACGGGGCGTCACCACACACGCCCGTCATCGTAAGGTCGTCAAAGCCGCTAAAGGCTTTCGCGGTAGTGGGAATAGCAACTTTCGGACCGCGATCGAGCGAGTCGAAAAGAGCCTGCAGTATGCGTACCGGGATCGCCGCGTCCGCAAACGGCAGTTCCGCGCCCTGTGGATCCAACGCATCAACGCGGCGGCCCGCGAGCATGGTCTGACCTATGGCCGATTTATCAACGGTCTCAAGCTTGCAGGGGTCGAGGTGGATCGGAAGATTTTGGCCGACCTCGCCGTCAAAGAGCCTGGGGCCTTTAGTAAGCTCGCCGAGGCGGCCCAGGCCGCTCTCGATACCGCACCGGAAAAGGCTGACGCGAAGGCCTAAGACCCGGCCCTCTCGGAAAGTCACTCTCGAAGGGCCCGACTGGGAGCCCTCTAAGTGATGACCATGCAGGACCCGAAAGAAACCGAAACCGAATTGATGGCCGCCGTGAGCGGTGCCGAGACGCTCGACGCGCTGGAGCAGGTGCGGGTCGGCGCGCTTGGTCGTAAAGGGCGTATTACCGACCTAATGAAGTCACTCGGGTCGATGTCGCCGGATGAACGCCGAACCGCGGGCCCTCTTCTGAACGGGCTTAAGGACCGTATCTCCCAGGCCATCGATGCTCGTCGCGGCACGTTGGAAGAAGCGGCCCTAGAGGCACGGCTTCAAGAAGAACACATAGATCTGACCCTGCCGACACGTCCGGAAATGACCGGTTCGGTTCACCCGGTTAGTCAGGTGACCGAAGAAATCATCGCGATTTTCGCCGACATGGGGTTCGCGTTGGCCGAAGGGCCGGACATCGAGGACGATTTCCACAACTTCACCGCGCTCAATATGCCGCCCGAACATCCGGCCCGGCAGATGCACGATACGTTCTATCTATCGGGCGAGCAGGACGGCACGCGGAAACTGTTGCGCACGCATACTTCGACGGTTCAGATCCGCGCGATGATGTCGCAGCCGCCGCCCCACCGAATCATCGTGCCGGGGCGCACATACCGGTCGGATTCCGACATCACTCACACGCCGATGTTCCACCAGGTCGAAGGCCTCGTGATCGACCGGACCACGCATATGGGACACCTCAAAGGGTGTCTGATCGAATTCGTCCGTGCGTTCTTCGATGTCGACGATCTGCCGTATCGATTCCGGCCGAGCTATTTTCCGTTCACCGAGCCGAGCGCCGAAATGGATATCGGTTGTGCCCGCGGCGATGGCGAACTCCGGATCGGCGCAGGTGACGAATGGTTGGAGATTCTCGGTTGCGGCATGGTCAACCCGCGGGTGTTGGAGAACTGCGGTGTGGACCCCAACGAGTACCAGGGTTTCGCCTTCGGGATGGGTATCGATCGCATCGCGATGTTGAAATACGGCATTCCCGATTTGCGTGCGTTCTTTGACTCCGACCTCCGGTGGCTCCGCCATTATGGGTTCAGTGCCCTTGATGTGCCGACCCTAGCTGGAGGGTTGGCGCGATGAAGTTCACGCTCGGGTGGCTTCGAGAGCATCTGGAAACAACGGCCTCCCTCAAGGAGGTGACCGACAAGCTCACCGCATTGGGCCTTGAGGTTGAGCACTTGGTCGATCCGGCGGCACAGCTATCGGCGTTCGTGGTCGCCGAAGTCGTCGACTGTTCGCAGCATCCCGACGCCGACAAACTCAAGGTCTGTAAAGTGAATACCGGCACCGAAACCGTTCAGGTTGTGTGCGGCGCCCCCAACGCGCGGAACGGCATGAAGGGGGTCTTCGCACCGGCCGGCACTGTCGTGCCCGGCACCGGACTGCACCTCAAAAAGGCAAAGATTCGCGGCGTCGAAAGCAGTGGCATGCTGTGTTCGGAACGCGAACTCGGCCTGTCCGACGAGCACGAAGGCATCATCGATCTCGACGCCGACGCCCCGGTCGGCAAGCCGTTTGCGGCGTACGCCGGTCTCGATGATCCGGTAATCGAAATCAAAATCACGCCGAACCGCCAAGATTGTCTGGGCGTTGACGGCATTGCCCGCGATCTCGCCGCCCGTGGATTAGGGAAGGTCGTTTCGCGTCGGCCGGAGTCGATCTCTGGTTCGTTCGAAAGCCCGATTGGGGTGACGCTGCGCCTTGACAACACCGGAGAGGCTTGTCCCCTTTTTGTCGGCCGCTACGTACGGGGGGTGAAAAACGGGCCAAGTCCACGGTGGCTTCAAGACCGGTTGAGGGCCATCGGGCTACGACCGATTTCGGCCCTCGTCGATATCACGAATTTCATCACCTTCGACCGCGGCCGACCACTTCATGTGTTCGATGCTGAAACCGTCGCTGGTGCACTCCACGTGAGACTGTCGCGCGCCGGCGAGACGCTTCTTGCCTTGGACGGACGCGAATATGAACTCGACGATGATGTTACGGTGATTGCCGACGACGACGGCGTACTGGCGATGGGCGGGATTATTGGCGGGGAGTCAACGGGGTGCACCGAAGAGACCCAGAATGTTTTCATCGAAGCGGCGCTGTTCGATCCCATTCGTACCGCGATGAGCGGCCGTAAGCACAATTTGATTAGCGATGCGCGCTATCGGTTCGAACGTGGGGTTGACCCCGAGGCTGTATTCTCGGGCATGGACCTCGCTACGCAATTGGTGCTTGAGCTTTGCGGCGGCGAAGCGAGCGAGCTCGTCGTTGCCGGCGACGTGCCTGAGTGGCAACGGCAAGTCGAGTTCCGCCCAGCCCGTATTCATCAACTCGTCGGGCTCGATGTCTCAGAAGATGAATGTCTCAAGGCGCTCACCGCGCTTGGCTTTGGCGCGACACCGCACGCCGGCGGCGTGACCGTCGATGTTCCGTCTTGGCGGCAGGACATCGACGGCGAAGCCGATTTGGTCGAAGAAGTCGCCCGCATCATTGGGTACGACAAGATACCCACGGTGCCGCTTGAGAAGGAGCGTGCGGTCACCCGACCGGCACTAACGGCGGTGCAGCGCCACCGCGTTACGGCGCGTCGCACCCTTGCGGGTCGTGGGCTGCAGGAATGTGTGACGTGGTCGTTCATGCCGCAGCGTTTCGCGGCACCCTTTGGGGGCGGGGACCCCGCCCTTGGTCTACTCAATCCCATCAGCGCAGACCTGGATACGATGCGCCCGAGCATTTTACCCAACCTCATTACCGCGGCGGCGCGGAACGTCGATCGGGGCTTTTCCGACCTTGGTCTGTTCGAGGTTGGCCCGCAGTTCCAAGACGATACGCCCCAAGGTCAGTCGATGGTCGCCGCTGGCGTCCGCCTTGGCGACGCGGTTTCGCGCAATTGGAGTACGTCGGCGCGGGCCGTCGATCCGTTCGATGTAAAGGCCGACGTGCTGGCCGTCCTAAGTGAAATCGGCGTGCCGGTCGAAAAATTGCGCGTCTTCCCCGATGCCGCCCCTTGGTACCATCCCGGTCGGTCGGGCACCCTGCGGCTCGGCCCCAAGACAATCCTGGCGGCGTTTGGCGAACTGCATCCGCGTGTCCTGGCCTTGCTGGACTGCGAAGGGCCTTGTGTGGGTTTCGAGATTCACCTCGACGCCGTGCCGCAGCCCAAGCGTGAGAAGTCGACCAATCGCGGTGCGCTCGATGCCCATGCCTTGCAGCCGGTGGATCGGGACTTTGCCTTCGTTGTGGCCGAAACGGTGCCCGCGGCCGATGTCGTCGGGGCCGCTATCGCCGCGGACAAAAAATTGGTGACCGATGCGTCGGTCTTCGACGTCTTTGCCGGAAAAACGGTTGGTGAGGGGATGAAATCGATTGCGGTGCGGGTCACTTTGCAGCCCACCGATCAGACGTTGACCGAAGCAGAGATCGATGCGGTGGCGGCGAAAATTGTCGACGCCGTTACCAAGGCGACCGGGGCTACGCTTCGGAGCGCATGATCGTAACGCCGAGCGACACTCTTCGATGACAGACCTCGCGCATATCCGCAACTTCGCGATCATCGCGCATATCGATCACGGTAAGTCTACCCTGGCCGACCGTTTGATCGAACGTTGCGGTGGCGTCGATGCGCGGGAGATGAAGGCGCAAATTCTCGACTCGATGGATATCGAGCGCGAGCGCGGCATCACGATCAAGGCGCAAACCGTCCGCCTGAAATACACCGCGGGCGACGGGGAAACCTACGAGCTCAACCTAATGGACACGCCGGGGCATGTTGACTTCGCCTACGAGGTAAGTCGCAGCCTGTCCGCCTGCGAAGGATCGGTTTTGCTGGTCGATGCCAGTCAAGGCGTCGAGGCTCAGACGTTGGCGAACGTATATCAAGCGATCGACGTGGATCACGAGATCATCGTCGCGCTGAATAAGATAGATCTGCCAGCCGCCGACCCCGATCGGGTCAAGCAGCAGATCGAAGATGTGATCGGCCTCGATGCCAGCGACGCCATCGCGGTATCGGCCAAAACAGGGGAGGGCATCGACGAAGTTCTCGAGGCGTTGGTCACCCGTCTCAAACCGCCGCAGGGCAAAGAAGCGGATTCGCTGAAGGCGCTCTTGGTCGATTCCTGGTACGACGCTTATCTCGGCGTTGTCATTTTGGTGCGGGTTTACGACGGCCACCTCAAAAAGGGCATGCGCGTGCGCATGATGGCCACCGGGTCCGAGAATACTGTGGAGCGTGTCGGTTTCTTTGGGCCGAAAGCGGTCATGGTCGACGGACTGGGCCCCGGCGAAATAGGTTTCATCACGGCCGGGATCAAAGAGGTGGCCGAGACCAACGTCGGCGACACGCTGACCGAAACGCGCCGGCCTGCAGCAACGCCGCTGGCCGGGTTCAAGCCAAGCGTACCAGTGGTCTTTTGTGGCTTGTTCCCGGTTTCGGCCAACGATTTTCCCGAATTGCGTGAAAGCCTGGCGCGGCTTCGTCTCAACGACTCGTCGTTTCAGTTCGAGCAAGAATCATCGCCCGCTTTGGGCTTTGGCTTTCGTTGCGGTTTCTTGGGCCTGCTCCACCTTGAGATCATCCAAGAACGGCTGGAGCGTGAATTCGATCTAGACCTCATCACCACCGCGCCCAGCGTCGTCTACAAAGCGCATTTGACCGATGGCGAGACGTTGGAAATCCACAACCCGGTTGATTGGCCGGACCCGACACGGATCGACCGGGTCGAAGAGCCTTGGATCAAAGCAACGATCATGGTGCCGGATGAATTTCTCGGTGCGGTGCTCAAGCTTTGCGAAGAGCGGCGCGGCGTGCAGGAAAACCTTACCTATGTCGGATCGCGCGCGGTGGCCAGCTACCGGTTGCCGCTCAACGAGGTCGTCTTCGACTTTTACGATCGCCTCAAGTCGGTGACGCGTGGCTACGCCAGTTTCGACTACCAACTCGACGGCTACGAAGAGGGCGATTTGGTTAAGATGTCGATTCTCGTCAACGGCGAACCCGTCGACGCTCTCGCGATGATCGTCAACCGAAAGAACTCGGAATCGCGCGGTCGCTCCATCTGCGAGCGCCTTAAGGAACTCATCCCGCGCCACATGTTCAAGATTCCGATCCAGGCCGCACTAGGCGGCAAGGTCGTGGCGCGTGAAACCATCAGTGCGCTACGTAAAGATGTTCTTGCAAAGTGCTATGGCGGCGACGTCTCTCGCAAAAGAAAGCTGCTCGACAAGCAGAAAAAGGGCAAGAAGCGGATGCGCACGATCGGCAAGGTCGACATCCCGCAAGAGGCCTTCATCGCGGCCCTCAAATTGGGCGAGACCTAAGGCCGTTCAGATAAGCCAGCGATCCTTGCGCCGCCGGCGAAACAACCGGCGCAGGATCAGGCCCAGAACGCCGAATACCAGCCAACCAGGCCACAACATCACGGTCAGCAGGATCGGATCCCATAGCCATGGTGCGATGTGGCGCTGGGTGCCGGCTTGTAATAGCCCAAGGCTTTCTTTGTGCAGGCGAAACCATTGTTCGCCGAGCGCGCCCCATTGGATGGTGCCCGTGTTGATCGAATCGACCACTGCCCATCCGAGCGAGAACACCGCTACGCCCAGACATAGCCACGCGACGAACCGACCGACTACCATGCGTCCCCCTCGCGGTAGAGTGGTTCCATCGCTCAATAATGGAGCCTAGGTCCTGCCGACACCACCAAAATTCTGTCAGAGCCTTGATTTTCAACGCATTTTTTGCGCCGAGAGCGTTGGAAACCGGTGCCGCGTATCGCTAGTATTCCGCCGCCGACAGGATCTCCGGAGGGATGGCCGAGTGGCTTAAGGCGCACGCTTGGAAAGCGTGTTTACGGTTTACCCGTAACGTGGGTTCGAATCCCACTCCCTCCGCCAAGCCTCTTTGCCATCACGAGCCGGCCTCGCCTAGATCGAGGATTCCCGGCTTAGCCGTCCAGGTAGATGCCGCGCCGCCGGCCTTTGACCAGGCTGCGCCTTCAACGCGGCAATCTCGTTCTGGCTATTCACCGCTGCCTCCCCGCTAAGGATCCCGCCGAAGCACGATAATGCTTCGACGGTCATGAATCCGCCAGCCTTGATCGGTAAGCCTAAAGGTGTCGTGGTAGTCGGCCACCATCTAAGGTGGCTCAAGGGTTTGTCCTGGTTCGCTGGCGCCGAATACGCGATACAGCGTCATGACCGATGTTGCGCTGGCTTGGTGAGGTCCGCCCACCTCAACGATCACGTTGGAGGTGACGTGGCGCACGATCGCATCGGGCCGTCGCTGTTCCAGGGCGTCGAAAATTTTCGCCCTGCCGCGCACCGGTCCCTCGCCACGGTCTAGTGCGCCGTCTTCCGTAAACAAATCCGCCATTTCCGTATGTCGGTGGTGGTCGGCATAGAACGCGTAGAGTTGGATCAACCTCTCACACGCCCGCTCGATCACCATTCGATCGAGATCGTCCATCATGGTCGGTCCGTACTACGAACGAAGCGGTAGAACATAAACGCTTGGTGTGCGCCCGAGGGTGTCGTGTGATCTTCGGATATTGATTCTTCCAGCGTGAGAAAGACCTCCGAAAATCTCTGCGATGTCGCTCTCGCCGTATCGTGCGACCGGCAGGCCGCTACACGTCTCGGGGCCGTTAGGTCCAAAGGTGGCGATGATCACGTGACCGTCCGTCGACAATCCGGCTGCAAGAGCATTGCGGTAGGCGCGCCGGTCGGCTTCATCGGTGAGGAAGTGGAAGACGGCGCGATCGTGCCATAACACATAGCGCTGGCGAGGTGTCTACGAGGTGACGTCGGCGACGATCCAATCGACCGAGTCCTGGAATCGGCCGAGGCGTCGGCGGGCCAGCGCGATTGCGCCTTTCGAGATATCGAGGACGGTGGTGTCGGTATAGCCGTGATCGATAAGGGCATCGATCAGCCGCGATGCCCCACCCCCGATGTCAATCACCGGCGCGGTTTTGTCGAGGCCGATCCGCGCGATCAATTCCAGCGACCGTCGGGGATTGTCCTGGAACCAGCTGACATCGTCCTCTGCCTTCGATGCGTAGACCTTGTCCCAGTGGTCTTGGCGTTCGCCCATAACGCTAATATAGAGTGTTGGCCATGCGTCAGGAACGCGCAAACGCCGGTGGCCCGAGGCAAATCGCCAACCGGATTTGGCTTCGCTGGCCTGAGCCGTTATGAGTCCTAGGGTTAATAACGGGGCGCTAACCGCACGATGAGTAAAGACGATCCGGTCGACTGGGAGATTCCGGTTGAAGCCCGTCCGCGTCCAGAGGACTATGCCTTCGACCTCGAGCGTGCGCTTTCTGCGGTGGTTTTCATCCGATCGCAAGTCCCAGAGGATGCCTTCACGGCACAGGTGCTCGGGACCGAGCGCGCCGGCAACGGCATTCTGATCAGTGACTCAGGTCTGATCGTAACGATCGGATATTTGATTACCGAGGCCGAATCGTTGTGGTTGGTCGCCAATAACGGTCAGACCGTCCAGGGCGACGTGATCGGCTACGATCATGACACCGGCCTTGGGCTGGTGCAGGCGCTGGGCCGTCTGGCGGTACGTCCGATGGAGATCGGTACCTCGGCGGACGTCCGCTTGGACGATCCGATGGTCTTGGCCGCCGGCGGCGGTCGGCGCCATGCGCTGGCGTCGACTGTGGCGGCCAGGCGCGAGTTTGCCGGATCGTGGGAATACCTTTTGGACGACGCGATCTTCACGACCCCCGTCCATCCGAATTGGGGCGGGACCGGTCTTATCGACGGATCCGGTCGGCTTGTCGGCGTCGGGTCGTTGTTTATCCAGGATGCCAGCCCCAATGGTGCTGACGGCAACATGATCGTGCCCATCGATGTGCTGAAACCCATTCTCGATCCGATGCAGAAAACCGGCCACACCGGCCGGCCGCCGCGCCCGTGGCTCGGCCTTTACGCCGCCGATACCGACGATGCGATCGTCGTGGCCGGCATGGCGAGCTCGGGTCCAGCAAGTCAGGGCGGTGTTAGGATCGGCGATGAAATACTGAAGGTCGCTGGTGCGCCGATACAAGGGCTGCCGGACCTGTTTCGGCATGTGTGGAGCCAGGGTCAAGCCGGCGTCGACGTTCCCTTGACGGTGCGGCGCGAAGAAAGTGGCCCGCTCGAAATCACGGTCCGTTCCGCCGATCGCACCGACTTTCTGCGGAAACCGCGGCTGCATGCTTAGGGCGCGTTCCGAATGACAGTTGCCTCCGAAACGATGGGACGCGATATCCGCGTCATTGGGTTGGTCTCGGGTGGCCATTTCTTTAGCCATTTCTACTTCCTTGTCCTGCCCCCCTTATTTCCACTGCTGAAGGTGGAGTTCGGCGTCAGTTATGCTTCGCTCGGGCTGTTTCTGACGGCGGCGAGCCTAGCGACCGGAATTTGCCAGACGCCGGTCGGTTTCTTGGTGGATCGGTTTGGTGCGCGTTGGATTCTGCTGGCTGGGCTTCTCCTCCATAGCGTTGCGATCATGGCGATCGGCTTCACCACCTCCTATTGGGCGGTTTTGGTACTGTTCATGATCGCGGGCGTCGCCAATACCGTGTACCACCCGGCGGACTACGCCATTCTCAACGCCCGCGTCACGCCGCACCGCTTGGGCCGCGCGTTCAGTATTCACACCTTCTCCGGCAATATCGCCTGGGCGATCGCGCCTGCGGCGATGGTAGCCCTGACCGCGCTATGGGATTGGCGGACTGCCGTGATTCTCGCCGGTCTGGCCGGGATCGTGACCGCGGCCATCTTGGCAATCCGAGGGGCCGACTTGATCGACCGTGGCGTTAGCCATTCGAGCGAGGATGCAAACCAGGCGCCGCCGTCCGACGCCCCTGCGCCCCTGAGTGGCATTCAGTTGCTGTTGTCGCCTCCCATTTTGATGGCGTTCCTTTTCTTCATGTTCATTGCGATGGGCACCGGTGCGGTGCGGGTTTTCTCCGTCGCGGCGCTCGTCGCGATCTACGACACCCCGCTGGAGGCCGCCAACGGCGTCTTGACCGGGTTCCTCGCCGGTGCGGCTGCGGGCATTCTGGTGGGTGGGCTTTTGGTAGACAAAGTCGGCCGACCCGAATTGACTGCCATCGCAGGCTTTCTGACGGGCGCGGCGTTGCTCGCCATTGCGGGGTCGATCTCGTTGCCGATCGCCGCGATGGCGGCGGTCCTCACCGGCGCCGGTTTCGTTACTGGAATCGTGCAGCCGTCACGCGACCTGCTGGTCCGGCGGGTCACCCCACCCGGCTCGATGGGCAAGGTCTTCGCCTTTGTCTCGACCGGGTTGGCGCTCGGCGGCGTGTTGATGCCGATAGCGTTCGGTTGGCTGATGGATCACGCCGATCCGCGTTGGGTGTTCTGGCTCGCGGCGATCATCATACTCTTGACGGTGCTGACGGTTAGCGGCCTTGCCAGCGTAAGCCGGAAGCCCCGGTCGAGGTAACGCCTTAATCGAATTCGTAACGTGCGATGACCGGTTCTTGTTTTGCCGAGACTATCCAGGACCGAACGGTCGGATGGCCCATGACGGCCGCCACGTAGTCGCTGACGGTCGCGTCGGTCGACACTCCATAGGTGACAAAACGAGAAACCACGGGCGCGAACATCGCATCGGCGCCCGAAAAGTCGCCAAACAGAAAGTCACCACCCGCAGGACGGCCATATCCATTGCGCGCGTCGCGCCAGAGGTCGCAGATGCGAGCCACATCGCGAGCAGCGTCCTCGCCCAGGGTAAAATTGTCGTAACGGCGGCGGCAATTCATCGGGAGGTCGCGCCGAAGCGCGCCGAACCCCGCGTGCATCTCGGCTGACATCGACCGCGCCGTCGCTCGCGCCGCTGGATCGCTAGGCCACATCCGGTTCGCCGGCCCGATCTCGGCCAAGTATTCGATGATCGCGAGGCTATCCCAGATCGTATGTGCATCGTTAATCAGGATCGGGACAAGCCCGGCCGCCGAATAGCGGGCAATATTCTCGCGCGTGTCGGGCTGGCCAAGCGGAATGACAATCTCCTCATGTGCGAGTCCGGTGTGGAGCAGCGCGACTCCCGCGCGCATAGACCATGACGAGTAGTTCTTACTCCCGACGACTAGTTGCAACGACATTCCGACTCCGTTCGTCCGCACTGAAACGCGCAGGATGCGTTAAACTGTGACGGTACACAATTAGCAAGGTCACAACATGAGCAAGGCGTTTGCGCAGCGTCGCACTGCCGGTACGGTCCCGATCACGATCGTCACGGAGAAAAGCTATGCCGCCTGGCGCCGGAAAGAGAGTGCCCCGGTCCGCGAGGCATTGCGCCGGTCGGGGTTTAAAGCGAAACCTGGCGCGCATATGGTCCTTCCCGCGACGAATGGGCCGAAGAGCCGCGTCGTCGTGATTTCAGACGACGTTCCCGATCTATGGGCGTTGGCCGGGCTTCCGTACGACCTGCCCACCGGCACGTACACTTTGGATGGCGAGTTTGAACCCGCCGTTGCGACGAGGTTGGCGTTGGGGTGGGGACTCGGGGGCTACCGTTTCGATCGCTATCTCTCGGAGACTGCGCCGCCTCCCGCCAAATTGGTGATGCCGAAGAACGCCCACCGTGGCGCCGTCGAGGCGCAAGTCGATGCGGTGACTTTGGTGCGCAACCTAATCAACACACCGGCCGCCGATATGGGACCACCGGAACTCGCCACCGCGGCCAAGCAGGTGGCGGAGCGTTTCGGTGCGAAGTTCCGGGTTGTACAGGGGAAGGTGCTAAAGGAACAGTTTCCGGCCGTTCACGCGGTTGGGCGAGCTGCCGACAAGGCGCCGCGCCTGATAGACATGACGTGGGGCAAGGCGAAACATCCGAAGGTCACACTGGTCGGCAAAGGTGTCTGCTTCGATACCGGTGGTCTGAATCTCAAACCCGCTGCCGGCATGCGGTGGATGAAAAAGGACATGGGGGGCGCTGCGGTGGTTCTGGGGCTCGCTCACCTCATCATGAGCGCCGGTCTGCCGGTTCGGCTGCGCACCATCATCCCGGCCGTTGAGAACAACGTGTCCGGCAATGCCTACCGCCCGGGCGATGTCTTGCGTACGCGGAAGGGCGTATCGATCGAAATTGGCAATACCGATGCCGAAGGGCGGATTGTCTTAGCGGACGGTCTTGCTCTGGCCGACGAAGAAGATCCTGACTTGGTGATCGATTGTGCAACCCTCACGGGCGCCGCACGTGTGGCGCTCGGCGCCGATTTGCCCGCCATGTTCTGCAACGATGACGCGTTCGCGGATGACCTCAACGCGGCAGCGGACAGGGTGGCCGATCCACTGTGGCGTCTGCCGCTGTGGCAACCTTACCGCCGGCTCTTGGATACCCCGATCGCCGATATCAACAATGCGGGCACGGGTGGTTTTGCCGGTGCCATAACCGCAGCTCTGTTCTTGGGAACTTTTGTGGAACGGGCCAAGACCTGGGTCCATCTCGACCTTTATGGTTGGAACGACACCGACCGTCCCGGTCGACCCCGGGGGGGTGAGGCCATGGCTATGCGGGCTTTGTTCGATGTCATTCGTCGGCGGTTTGGGGAGTCGTGACCGCCACGCCGGACTCGTTGCTGTTCGTCTACGGCACTCTTCGGCGCGCCGTCGAGGCACCGGCCTTTGCGCTGTTTGCCCAACACGCGACGTTTTTTGACGAGGGCAGCGTTCGCGCGATCATGTACGATTTCGGCGCCTACCCGGGGGTTGTTCTTTCGGATCATGCCGAAGACTTGGTCCAGGGCGAAGTCTACGCGCTGAAGACTCCGCGCCCGACGCTTGCTTTGCTCGATCGTTACGAAGGCGTGGCCGGGACCCGGGAGTACGACACAGCCCTCTACGAACGGGTGCGGATTGCTGTGGCGACCCACCAACACAGCAAGGTGACTGCCTGGATGTACGTCTATCTGGGCCCTATTGCGGGGCGTCCGCGCATCGATTCTGGAGATTATCTCGAGCATCTGCGGCGCAATCCCGATGTTCGCCCGCCGGCACTGGACGGATAAACAAGGCGACTGGTTTCCCCACCCCGTAAGTTTTTGTGATTGTGGATAAGTTTATTGTCTGCGACGGTGCGAATCGTCTAGATCAGCGCACTGGCAGTATTTGGGGCCCGTCGAACGATGGTCCTAGAGGGCCCAACTAATGTGGTTAACCCTGGGGATAAGTTGACCGATCTTGAACAGGGTGTGGTTCTTGTCGTCGATTCGAACGGCAAAGTGGTCCATACGAGCGAGGCGTTGAACAGGTTGGCGGGCTATGCTCCCGGCAGCCTGATCGGCAAGCCTCCTCATTTTCTGAAAATCGAGTCGCGCGGCCCAAACCGGGCGCCAAGCGGGACCGTGACAGGCACCCTCCGGCACCGCGACGGGACAAAATTGTCGGTGTCGCTGCGCGACCAAATGATCGGGATTCATGGCGACCCGGCGCGCATCATCACGCTCGTCAGCGTTGCGCGCCCCGCTGCATCACAAGGGCCCGTGATGCTCGATGTCGTCACCAGCGAGAGCGACCGGGCCGCCCTGGGTGCGCCGGCCAACGCCATGATGGTGGATGCGTTGGCCACCGGCGGACAGGTTGCCTTTCTCCGGATTCGGATCGACCGGCTCCAACAAGTCAATCAAACGGCGGGCTATGAGACCGGTGACGCCATCTTGCGGGAGGCACGCGAGCGTCTGCGATTGGTCGCAAGCGGAAGCGCGATGATCGCCCGCACCGCGACCAACCAATTTGCGTTTGTCTCGCCGATTGGCGGGCCGGACGAAGAAATAAGCCGCCTCTCGAACGAACTCCTCAAAGTGCTGTCCGAGCCTTACGAGGTGCACCGCAATACCTACCGACTTTCGGCCAGTATTGGTGTCGCGGTGTTTCCCGTTCACGGGACCTCGCTGAGCGAACTGGTCCATGCGTCCGATCTTGCTTTGCGAGAAGCGCGACAACGCGGCGGCAATCGAGTTGAACTCTTTAGTCCAGCGTTTCGCGATCGTCTCAATCGTGAACTTACTTTGGACCATGCCCTATCCGATGCGCTCCGGCACGGTGAATTCGAATTGAACTATCAACCGCTTGTCGATCTCGGCAACAGCGACATTCTTGGCGCCGAGGCGTTGTTGCGGTGGACCCATCCTGAACTAGGCAAGATCAGTCCGGCGGAATTCATTCCGCGCGCCGAGGTCACGGGGTTGATCATCCCGATCGGCGAATGGGTGCTTCATCGGGCCTTCGAGGAGGCCAAAGCGTGGGAGACAAAGAGCAATCACGCCCCGCGTCTTGGCGTGAACCTGTCGGCCATCCAGTTTGGTCAGGACAACCTCATCGAAACGGTGACCGACGCGTTGTCGACCAGCAAGCTATCGCCCGAGCGTGTGGACATCGAGCTGACCGAGCACTCTATTGCCGATGATCATGGCGTTGGAAACGATACGATTTCGAAGCTCCGCGACTTGGGCATCACGGTGTCGATCGACGATTTCGGCACGGGGTATTCGTCGCTGTCGCAACTCGTCGACTGCCCGGTCGATACGTTGAAGATCGACCAGTCGTTCGTCTCGGGCCTTGTGCACCATCCTCAATCGGTCACGATCGTCACCACGATTATCGAGATGGCGCGTAGTCTCGGCCTCAAACTTGCGGCCGAGGGGACCGAGCGAAAAGATCAGATCGATTTCCTTAAGAATGCGGGCTGCAACTACGCCCAAGGCTTTTTCTTCCACAAGGCGATGCCCGCCGCCGAATTCAGGAACCTGTTGGTCGCGTAGTGCTTTTGCGTGCGCGGGCGACGCACTAAAGTCGCCTCGTGTCCACCAATGCGCAGGTCTTGGCAGTTTGGCAAAAGGCGTTGGCGTCGCTCGTGCAGGACGACGCCGTCGATCTTTCGGTCCGCCAACTTGCCGTTCTCGTCACCGTCTACACCAACGATGCGCCGAGTACCGTGCGGGGTTTGTCGGCGGTGCTCGGCTTGGCCAAACCGGTAATCACTCGCGCCGTGGATACGCTCGAGAAATTAGACTATTGCCGTCGTCAGCCCGACGAAGCCGACGGCCGCAGTGTCATTATTCAGCGCACCGTCCGGGGGTCGGTCTATGTCGCTGCGCTTGGCGATGTGGTCCGCAAGACGCTCCCGGAGTTGGCGAGGCCCAGCTAGGCTTACGTCGAGATGGCGTCCTCGAAGGCGACTTCGAGGTCGAAGGCGGCCGCCATCAGCGCCTTGGTGTAATCGGTTTGGGGGTCGTCGAAGATGCGATCGGTAGATCCCGCCTCAACGACACGCCCGTCCCGCATCACGATCACCTCATCGGCCATGGCGCGTACGACCTTCAGATCGTGACTAATGAAGATGTAGGCCAAGTTGTGCTTGCGCTGGAGGTCGCGCAGCAAATCGACGATCTGCGCCTGCACCGACATATCGAGTGCCGATGTCGGCTCGTCCAGCACAACAAGACGTGGCTTAAGGACCATCGCGCGGGCTATGGCGATACGTTGCCGCTGCCCGCCGGAAAACTCATGGGGGTAGCGATCTTGGCTGTCCGCCGGGATGCCGACCTCTTCGAGGGCGGCCCCAATGACCGCGCGGCGTTCGTCGTAGTTTCGAATGGACGTGTGGACGAGCAGCCCCTCTTCGACGATCTGGCCGATCGAAAGACGCGGGCTGAGACTGCCGTAAGGGTCCTGAAACACGATCTGCATCTCTTCGCGCAACGGGCGGAGGGCGCTGAAATTCAAATCCTGAATCGGTTTACCATCGAAGGTGATATTGCCGGTGCTGCTGAGAAGGCGCAGGAGGCCGAGGCCTAACGTCGTTTTGCCCGAGCCGCTTTCGCCGACCACGCCAACTGTTTGACCCTCGCGTACCGTGACGCTGATGTCGTCCACGGCTTTGACGTGTCCTACCGTGCGCCGCAACACACCTTTCTGAATGGGAAAATAGACCCGGATGTTCTCGCCGCGCAGTACTTCTTTGGCATTCGGGTCGGCCTTGTTGGGCATGCCCTTGGGTTCGGCGTCAAGGAGTATGCGGGTGTAGTCGTCCGTCGGGCGTTCGAACACCTGTTCGGTATCGCCGGCCTCGACGATCGCGCCTTCTTTCATCACGCACACGCGTTTCGCCATTTTGCGCACGATCCCGAGATCATGTGTGATCAGCAGCATCGCCATGCCGAGTTCGTCTTGCAGGCGTTGGAGAAGCCGGAGGATTTGCGCCTGGATGGTGACGTCGAGCGCCGTCGTGGGTTCGTCGGCAATCAGCAATTCGGGGTTGTTCGCAAGCGCCATCGCGATCATCACGCGTTGGCGTTGCCCGCCCGACAGCTGATGCGGGTAGGAATGAATCCGCGCCTCGACGTCGGGCAGACCGACGAGGTTCAGCAGTTCAATCGTGCGCCCCCGCGCCGCTTGGCGGTTCATCCCCTGGTGAAGCAACAAAACCTCGTTGATCTGCTTCTCGATCGTGTGCAGCGGATTGAGCGACGTCATCGGCTCCTGGAAGATCATCGAGACCTTGTTGCCGCGAATCCGCCGCATCTCCGCATGCGGCGCCCCGACGACCTCCATGCCGTCGACGATGATCGATCCGGTTGGATGAGACGCCAGGGGGTAAGGCAGGAGCTGCAAGATCGACAACGCCGATACCGACTTGCCCGAGCCGCTCTCACCGACTAACGCGACCGTCTCGCCCGCATCTATCGAAAAACCGACGTTTCTTACGGCATGGACGGTCCGCTCGCTGCTGCGAAAATCGACCGAGAGGTCTTTGACGTCGACGAAAGCCATAATCAGCTGAACGTCTTGCGCGGATCGAAGGCGTCGCGCACTGCCTCACCGGTGAACACCACCAAAGTGAGCATGATCGACAAGGTAAAGAACCCCGTGAGGCCAAGCCACGGCGCCTGAAGGTTGGCTTTGCCCTGGGCCAGCAGTTCTCCGAGCGAGGGCGAACCAGGGGGCAGGCCGAAGCCCAGGAAATCAAGACTGGTAAGCGCGGTGACGGCGCCGGCCAAGTTGAAGGGCAGGAAGGTGATTGTCGCCACCATCGCGTTCGGCAACAAATGCTTGAACATGATGGTCGAGTTTCGCACGCCCAAAGCGCGTGCCGCGCGCACGTAGTCGAAGTTTCGCGCCCGCAAGAACTCGGCTCGCACCACGCCCACGAGCGCCATCCAGCTAAACAGCAACAATATGCCGAGCAACCACCAGAAGTTCGGCGTGACGATACTGGCCAAGATGATCAGCAGAAAGAGGGTCGGCATGCCCGACCAAATCTCGATGAAGCGCTGGAATAAAAGGTCTGTCCAACCACCGAAATACCCCTGTACCGCACCGGCCATCACGCCGATAACCGAACTGATCACGGTGAGTGCCAGTCCGAAGAGGATGGAAATCCGAAACCCGTAGATGAGGCGCGCGGTGACATCGCGGCCTTGGTCGTCGGTACCTAGCCAGTTTTCACGGGAGGGGGGCGACGGCGCGGGCTGCGGTAGGTCGTAGTTGATCGTATCGAAACTGAACTCAATCAGCGGCCAAATCATCCAGCCGTCTTTTTCAGCAATCAATTCTTGAACGTACGGGTCACGGTAGTCTGCGGCCGTCTCGAAATCGCCGCCAAAGCGTGTCTCCGCGTAGTCCGTCAACACCGGAAACAACAGGTCGCCGTCGAACTTCACGACCAGCGGACGATCATTGGCGAGAAACTCGGCAAACAATGTCAGCAGGAAAAGGGCAACGAAGATCCACATCGACCAATAGCCGCGGCTGTTCTTGCGGAAATTTTGAAAACGCCGCTCGGTCAGCGGGGTAATGCGCATGCCGAAAAGGCGGCGCGGCGGTCGTGGCGGAGCGGCCTCTACGCTAGACATCGCGCCGCTCGAAATCGATCCGCGGATCGATGATGACGTACATCAAATCGCCGATCAGGTTGAAGACCAAACCTAGCAAAGTGAAGAAGAACAACGTGCCGAACATCACGGGATAGTCCCGGTTGATGACGGCTTCAAAACCTAAGAGACCGAGCCCGTCCAGCGAGAAGATGATCTCAATTAGCAGCGAGCCCGCGAACAGAATGCTGATGAACAGAGACGGGAAGCCCGCAATCACGATCAGCATGCCGTTGCGAAAAACGTGACCGTAGAGCACCCGGCGTTCGGTCAGGCCCTTCGCCCGTGCGGTCAAGACATACTGCTGGTTGATTTGATCGAGAAACGAATTCTTGGTCAGCAGCGTAAGGCCTGCGAACCCGCCGATTACCAAGGCCGTAATCGGGAGGGCGATGTGATGGAAGTAATCCACCACTTTCCCGAAAGCGCTGAGATCCGAGAAATTTTCCGATACCAGCCCGCGCAACGGGAACCAGTCCAAGTAAGTGCCGCCGGCGAACAGTACGATCAACAGGATCGCGAAGAGGAAGCCGGGAATGGCTTGCCCGACGATAACCACGCTGCTTGTCCAAATATCGAATGGCGAGCCGTCGCGTACGGCTTTGCGAATCCCCAGCGGGATCGATATCAGGTAGATCAAAATTGCGGTCCAGAGGCCTAGCGAGATCGAAACCGGCATCTTCTCTAGGACAAGATCAACGACCCGTCGGTCGCGAAAAAACGACTCGCCGAAATCGAAGACCAAGTAATTCCCCATCATGTCGATGAAGCGGATGTGCATCGGTTTGTCGAAACCGAATTGCTTTTCCAGATCCGCAATGAACTGCGGGTCGAGGCCCTGGGCGCCGCGATAGCGCGATTCGATGCCCGCGGTACTGGTGGCGCCCTGCTGGGCCTGCGATTGGGGCGCATCGCCACCGCCTGCCCCGCTGACGCGGGCCGTCGCATCGACGGCGGTGCCGGTCACCTGGGCGATGATCTGTTCGATGGGGCCACCGGGCGCGAACTGCACGACGGCGAAATTGATCACCATGATACCGAACAGGGTCGGGACAATAAACAGCAAGCGTCGGATGATATAGGCGGTCATCGCGGCGGTGAGTCTAGCGGAATTCTATGGTTTGTCGCGATCGAGGCGGGCCGCTTTGGCAGTATCGATCCACCAGGTATCGAGAAAGCCCAACGAATAGGTGGGCACCGTCTCCGGGCGGCCGAACATGTCCCAATAAGCGATTGTGTAGGTGCTGCGATACCACTGCGGAATGATGTACTGGTTCCACAACAGAACGCGATCCAGTGCGCGCGCCGCAACCGTCAGACTTTCGCGGTCCTTAGCGCTGGCCAGTCTTTCGACCAACGCATCCACCACCGGATCTTTGACGCCAGCGTCGTTATTGCTGCCCGGTTGATCGGCAAATGCCGAATTCCAGAACCCGCGTTCGCCGACGCCGGGCGTTGCAGATACACCAAACGCAGCTGTCGTGATATCGAAGTCGCGGTCTTGGTCGACACGTTGTGTGTACTGGCTGGAATCGACAATGCGGATCGACGCTTCGACGCCAATGCGTTTCAGGTTCTGAACGATCGGCGCGAAGACGCGTTCGAAGGACGGCGAGAAGGTCAGGAACTCGATCGACATCACCTCGCCGGCGGCGTTCTTGAGCTGCCCGTTCTTGACCGTCCAGCCGGCCTCGGCGAACAGCTGTTGCGCGCGCCGCAGGTTACGCCGGTTGTTGCCGCTCCCGTCCGATTGGGGTTGACGGTAGGCGGGGCCAAATACCTCCGGCGGCACTCGATCTTCGAACGGTTTGAGAAGGGCCAGTTCCGCATCGTCCGGCGGGGCGACCGCCGCCATGTCCGTGTTCTGGTAGATGCTGCCCGAGCGTTCATAGACGCTGTAGAACAAGTTCGTATTGGTCCACTCGAAATCGAAGGTGTGGTTGATGGCTTGGCGGACCCGGCGATCTTGAAATTTGGCGCGCCGCAGGTTGAGGACGAAATATTGCCGCGAGGCCGGTCCGCCGTTCGGCACCGCTTCTTTGATGACGCGACCGTCGCGTACCGCAGGAAAGTCATACCCGGTTGCCCAGATGCGGGACGTGAACTCTTCGTGGAAATCGAAGGCGCCTGACTTGAAGGCTTCGTGTTGTACATCGCGGTCGCGGTAGAACTCGAGCCGTATTTGATCGAAGTTGAACCGTCCGCGGTTGAGGCCGAGGTCGGCGGCCCAATAGTCAGGAACGCGCTCCAGCACGATCGACCGGCCTGCGTTGACTTCCGCAATGCGATAGGGGCCGCTGCCCAGCGGCGGGTCGAACGTGGTCTCGCCGAATTCCCGGTCGGCAAAATGATTCTTAGAGAGAATGGGAAGGGTTGCCACGGTATTGGGCAAGTCTCGTAGCGCCACAGCGTCGGGATCAAAGGTGTAGCGCACCTCGTCGTCGCTTATCGCCTCGACGCCTGTCACGTCGCGCAGGATGATTCGGTAGCTCGGAAACGCGCCGGGGTCGTTTGTCAGCGTGTTGAAGGAAAACACGACGTCCGCAACGGTGATCGGCGTGCCGTCGTGCCAGCGGGCTTTGGCGCGCAGTTTGAACGTGATGGAACTGCGATCCGGTGCGAGATCGGCCGTCTCCGCCACCAAGCCGTAGAGGGCATCGGGTTCGTCCGCGCCGCCCGCCATCAGGGTCTCGTAGGGCAACGACATCACGGAGCCCGCACGTCCGCGGTAGCGGATGCCTTTTAGCGTGAACGGGTTGACGGTGTCGAACGTGCCTTCGCCGCCTGCAAGCCGCAGGACGCCGCCCTTCGGCGCATCGGGATTGACGTAGTCGAAATGGTCGAACCCAGGCGGGTATTTGAGGTCGCCAAAGGTCGATATGCCGTGTCGAGGCTCGGCGACAACGGCGGTCGCAAAGAACGCGATCGTTGCCGAAAGTAGAAAGCCGAAAAAACCGTTCGTCATGACTATGGTTGCCGACCCGTCTCGACCTTCGCCAATTTCTCCGTATCGATCCACCACGCGAAAATATCGACGCCGAACTTCGGGTCTTTCGGTGGGCGCCCGAACTTGTCCCAGTATGCCAGCCGATCGATAGGGACGTAGTACTGCGGGATGACGTAATGCCCCCACAACAAGACCCGGTCAAGCGCGCGGGTGGCGGCCACAAGGCTCGGACGATCCGGTGCGGTCACGATCTTTTCGATCAGAGCGTCGATCACCGGGTCCTTGATGCCGATAAGATTGCGACCGCCGTTACGATCTGCCGCGGCGCTACCCCAAAAGTCGCGCTGTTCGTTGCCCGGCGAGAACGATTGGCGAAACGTGGTGATCATCATGTCTAAATCGAAGGTATCGATTCGACGCTGGTATTGCGCGGTATCAACGGTCCGCACGCTGGCCTCGATACCAAGCTTTTTGAGGTTGCTGATAAACGGCAGGACGATTTTCTCGAGGCTCGGCTGGATGAGCAATACCTCGAACTTCAAGACGCGACCGGTTTCGCCGTGCGTCAGGACACCGTCTTTCACTTGCCACCCTGCAGCCTTCAGGAGGCGCGCCGCGGTTCGGAGCTCGCGGCGCGGATTGCCCGATCCATCGGTTTTCGGCAGCGCGAAAGGCTTGGTGAAGAGCTCTTCCGGCAAGGCCTCTTTGTGCGGCAGCAGGTACTCAAGCTCGGCGCCCTCGGGAAGGCCACTTGAGGCCAGTTCCATGTTCTCGAAAAAGCTGGTCGTGCGCTGGTATTGGCCGAAGAACAACGCTTTGTTGGACCATTCGAAATCGAACGCCAACCCGACCGCTTGCCGCACCCGGCGATCGGCGAAGATGTCGCGACGCGTGTTGAAGACGAAAGCTTGCATGCCCGGCGAGGTCAGGTCCGGCACCTCCTCTTTTATGACCAATCCTTTGCGGAAGGCGGGGAAGTCATAGCCGGTCGCCCAGTCCTTCGCGGAGAACTCCGGGTAGAGATCGAATTCGTAGGACTTGAACGCCTCGCGGGCCACCGTGGCGTCGCGGTAATAGTCGTAGCGGATGTTGTCGAAATTGTTGCGCCCGATGTTGACCGGTAGGTCGGCGCCCCAATAGTCCGTCACGCGTTCGTACTCGATGAAGCGTCCGGGTTCGAACCGTTTGATTCGGTAGGGCCCGCTGCCGATCGGCGGTTCCAGGGTCGTCTCGGCGAACGCGGTCGACTCGTAGTAGTGCTTGGGCAGGACCGACAATTGACCGACGATATTGGGAAGCTCGCGGTTGGTCGGTCCGCTGAACGTGAACTTCACGCGGAAGTCGTCGATTTTTTCCGCCGTCGCGACGTTGGCGTAGTACTGACGGTAGAACGGGTGTCCCTTGGTGGTCAGCACCTCGAAACTGAACACGACATCGTCCGCGGTGATCGGCGTGCCGTCATGCCAGCGACCATTGCGGCGCAAATTGAAGATGACCCAGGAAAAGTCGTCGGGGATTTCGACGGTTTCCGCAATCAAACCGTATTCGGCGCTGGTGTCGACCTCGTCCGCCGACCCTGTCATCAGGGTTTCGAAAACCAGTCCGATCCCACGAGCCGGCGTTCCCTTCAAGACAAAAGGATTGAGCGTGTCGAACGTCCCGGTGGCCAATTGCCGGAACAACCCGCCTTTTGGCGCCGCGGGATCGACATAGTCGAAATGAGTAAAGTCGGGCCCGTATTTGGGCGAGCCGAACTGCACCATGGCGTGCTGCGGCGTGGCGCTTTGGGCCAGCAACGCGCCGGCGCCCCAAAGGGTGGCCAAAAAAAACGTCGCGACAACTAGGGCTCCGCGTAACACGTTGAATCCTCGTCCGTGTGGGGGCTTCATTTGGGCGGGCAATTGTAGCGAAAACAAGACCTGCCGGGGTGATTTGCGCACTTGGCGTGTACAAACGCTCGTGACGTCAGGCACTCAGTATCTCCAGCGCCTCGGCGTGGACCCGCGCATCGCCCGCGGCCAGCACATGCCCCGCGGCCCCTTGCCGCAAGGGGTGGCCTCGCCAGTCGGTAATGGTTCCGCCGGCCTGCTCGATTACCGGGACGAGCGTCGCGTAGTCCCAAAGCTTGAGGTCGGTTTCGATCACCAGATCGATGTGCCCGGAGGCCAATAAGGCGTAGGCGTAGCAATCGCTTCCCCATCGGTTGCGGGCGACCTTTTGGCGAATTTGCTCGAAGCGCGGTTCGTCGTCGAACATGCGGGGATCGGTTGCGTCCAGCGCTGCTGCCGCCAGGCCTGAACAGGCGCGGACGCCGGTCGGCTTGCCGTTGAACGTTGTGCCATGTCCCACCGCGCCCACCCATCGTTCCCCCGTAATCGGTTGATCGATGGCGCCAAGGAGCGGCTCGCCACGATGCCACAGCGCAATCAGCGTGCCGAAGATCGGTTTGCCGGTGACGAACGAGCCGGTGCCGTCGATCGGGTCCAATATCCAGCAATACTCTGCATCGGCGCGCTCGCGACCGAACTCCTCGCCGATAATCCCATGATCGGGGTAGGTCGCCGCGATCAGCGCGCGAAGGCTTTCTTCGGCCTCGCGATCGGCGATCGTGACCGGGCTGTCGTCGTCCTTGGAGTCGATATCGAAGGGTTGGCGGAAATACTTGCGAATGACCTCGCCCGAACGATCGGCCAACCTCTCCGCAAAGGCGAGGAGATCAACAGGGCAGCGGTCCGCCACCCGGTCGCCTGTTAGTTGACGGGGAGCGGCAGGGGCGAATCGCTCTGCTGACGCATGTAAAGCAGAATGGCCGCCCGTTCTTCGGCCTTGCGCAATCCGGCGAAGCTCATCTTCGTGCCCGGCAACGCATTACGTGGCGAGGCGAGGAAAGCGTCCAGCTCCTCGAAAGTCCACTGACCGCCTTTTTCCTCCAGTGCATTGGAGTAGGCGAAATCCTTGGTAGCCGGGGCCCCGCCCAAGACGTTGTAGAGATTGGGGCCGACCTTGTTGGCACCGTCTTTCTCGAAGGTGTGGCAGGAGGCGCATTTCTTGGCCACCCGCGCGCCGGTCTCGACATTGGCCGAGGCGAGAAGGACCGGCAGCGGTGGGGTTTCGGGCTCAGCTTCGGCCACGGCGCCATGGCTTTCCTCGGCGACCGCAATCTCGCCGTAGGCCTGGCCTTCCATTTCGTGGGGGTGGAACACGGTTTCGCTGACTTTGGCCACGACGAAAACGACAAGAATCGTGCCCAGAATGGCGCCCGCAAATTTATTCAGCTCAAACGTATCCATCGACCACTTCCTCGGAAATTGCCGCCCGACTATTCATGAAATCGACAGGGGGCGCAACGCAAAGACGGGCGCATGAATACCCCAATTATTGGCTGGCTTCCAGCGTTTATGGACTAAAAAACGAATGATTTTCATTAGCTTAGCTTCTACCATCCGCGCGGGGCCTTCCAAAGGGACGGTGGCGGGCCGCATACAAGTTTTCGCGCCCTAATTGCAAAGCTAGGTTCCCTTGAGCGACCAGACCCTCGTGGTGATTCCCGCACGTATGGCCTCAACCCGGTTGCCGGGCAAGCCGTTGGCCGATATCGGCGGTGTTCCCATGATCGTCCAAGTGTGGCGCCGGGCAGTCGAAGCGGCCGTGGGGCCCGTCATCGTCGCTTGTGCGGAGCAAGAAATCGCCGATGCGGTCGCCGATGCCGGTGGCGAGGCCGTATTGACTCGCCCCGACCACCCTTCAGGGTCCGATCGCGTTTTTGAGGCCGTCAGTACGTTTGGCGGTGCTGTCGGGGGGGTCGTCAATCTGCAAGGCGATCTGCCGACGATCGACCCGAAAGACATTCAAAAACTATGCATCGCGCTGGCCGCCGCGCCTGCCGCGGTCGACATCGCGACCCTGGTCACCCCGATCAAAGACGATGCCGAGGCGGCCGACCCGAATGTCGTCAAAGCCGTCGTTGCCTTCCCGAGGGGTGCCGAAACCGGTCGGGCGCTCTATTTCTCGCGTCTGCCTGTCCCGGGTGGCGATGCCCCGCGCTACCATCACATCGGCATTTATGCCTACCGACCCGCCGCCCTGGCGCGCTTCGTGGCCCTGCCGCCCAGCCCACTCGAGAAAAGCGAGCGTCTGGAGCAACTCCGCGCCTTGGAGGCCGGAATGACGATCGTGGCGCAACGCGTTGACACGATTCCGCTCGGTGTCGATACTCCCGCTCATCTCGCCGAGGCGAGACGGATTTTGTCAATAAAATCAGATAAATAGAGAGCACGCATGGCGCCCGCCGCGGATCAACTCATTGCCTTCCAAGGGCACCCCGGCGCCTATTCTCATTTGGCGTGCCGTGAGGCCTACCCCGATCTTGAGGCCATGCCGTGCGAATCCTTCGAAGATGCCTTCGATGCGGTCACGAGCGGGCGTGCCCATCTCGCCATGATCCCGATCGAAAATTCGGTGGCCGGCCGGGTGGCCGACATTCACACGCTGTTGCCCGATTCGGGGCTGTTCATTGTGGCCGAGCACTTTCAGCGCGTGAACCACTGCCTCTTGACCGTTCCGGGTGCCACGGTCGGCGATCTGAAGGCCGTTCACAGCCATATCCAGGCCTTGAGCCAATGTCGCAACTTGATCCGGGATTTGGGGATCATTGCTGAAATCGAGGCAGACACCGCCGGCTCGGCTAAGGATGTCGCGGCACGGGCCGACAAGGCCCACGCCGCCATCGCATCCGACCTCGCGGGTGAGATCTACGGCCTCGATGTCCTACGCCGCGACATCGAGGACGCCGATCACAACACGACGCGGTTCGTTGTGTTGTCACGAACGGCGCGTCGTCCGGCGCCCGATGAGGGACCCTGCATGACGTCGTTCGTTTTTCAGGTCCGCAACGTGCCGTCGGCGCTTTACAAGGCGATGGGTGGGTTTGCCACCAACAACGTCAACATGACCAAGCTCGAGAGCTACCAAGTCGGCGGCAGTTTCAATGCGACGCAGTTCTATGCCGATGTCGAAGGACATGCCGACGACAAGAACGTTAGCTTGGCCCTCGAAGAGCTCCATTTCTTTACCTCGAAGCTCAAGATTTTGGGCGTCTATCCCGCCCACCCCTTTCGCGGGCGCGGCTAGCTAGTCTCCGTTCGGGTAGACCCAGGCCCGCATCAATTGATGGGCGATGGCCATCGGGGCCGGCACCATCAGCTCGAACTCGCCGGAGTCATCGGGTGTCGCGATCTCGGTGAACGGATCGAACGCCTTGGCCGTGACCTTGTCGATCGCCCGGCGAACCGCGTCACGCGCCACCCAACGTGCGTCATCCAGCTCGTGCGGATCGATCGTAATCTGATCGGTTAGGGCTTCGCCGATACACCCGATCATCAGCGAAGACGGATAGGGCCAAGGCTGGGAAGAGTGGTACCGCACTTCGCCGACCTCAATCGCGGCCTCTTCCCATACTTCCCGCCGAACAGCCTCCTCGATGGACTCGCCGGGTTCCATGAACCCCGCTAGCGTCGAATAGAATCCGTTGGGAAACCAGCGCTGGCGGCCAACGAGGCATCGATCGCCGTGGGCGATCAACATGATGACCACGGGGTCGGTGCGCGGGAAATGTTGCGCGCCGCAGCCGGTACTGGAGCACCGCCGGACGTAACCGGCGTCGGCCATCCGGGTCGGGGCCCCGCACACCGCGCAAAATCCATGACGCCGGTGCCAATCGATAAGGGACCGTGCTTGCGCCAGAAGCGAGGCATCGCCGCGCGAAATGTTGGGCGCGATGCTGCGGACTTCCTCGTATTGGATGTCGGGGAAGGGCGCTTCATCGCCCTCGCCGCCCGCGTCGAACGCGAAATACGGCACCCGTTGCCGGTCGACCCCCAGGAGAATGGCATTGGCCCCATCGAGGTGGCCTTGCGCCTGCTCGGCGCTCAACCACGTCAGGCACGCGGTATCGCTGGGATCGGTCGGCGCCTTGAGTTGCCAAAGGGGAAGAAAGCGGGCCCTGGGGTCGCGCAGCTGCGTTGCCAGCCACTCGGGATCACGGCGGGCATTGCCCGCCCGGTCCAGATGGCTTCCGGCAAATACGTTGCCTTCAAAGGGGTTTAACGCGTCCATGATCTCGGGCCACATTTGCACCCCACTGAACGCCGCGCAAGGGAGCGCAACCTATGGGACTCTCGGCGCAATGCGATATAGTCCCGGTGGGAGGTTGGCGGCGGACGGTGGCGCTCGCCAATCCGGTCAGGTCCGGAAGGAAGCAGCCGTAACGGGATGCAGCCGGGTCGCCTCACCAACCTCCCACCTTCGCGAACCGGCGCGTCCGTTCGATCAACAAAAGACCTATGGCGTCAGCAGAACAAGATCAGTCCTACCGGGTTCTGGCCCGAAAATATCGACCGACGACGTTCACTGACCTGTTCGTTGGCCAAAGCGCGATGGTGCGGACGCTCGGCAATGCCTTCCAAACGGGGCGTATTGCACAGGCGTTTATCCTGACCGGCGTCCGCGGGATCGGCAAAACCACGACGGCGCGGATTATTGCCCGCGCCCTCAATTGCGTCGGTCCGGACGGCCAGGGCGGCCCTACCATCGATCCTTGTGGCGCCTGCGAACATTGCCAAGCGATCGGCGAAGATCGTCACGTTGATGTCATTGAGATCGATGCCGCCAGCCACACCGGCGTCGATAACATTCGGGAAATCATCGACAACGTGCGCTACCTGCCCGCCACCGCACGCTACAAAATCTACATCATCGACGAAGTGCACATGCTGTCGAAGCCGGCGTTCAACGCGTTGCTGAAGACGCTGGAAGAGCCGCCGCCGCATGTGAAGTTCATCTTCGCCACCACCGAAATTCGTAAGGTCCCCGTCACGGTCCTTTCGCGGTGCCAGCGTTTCGACCTTCGCCGGCTCGACTCGGAGACCCTGATCGAGCATCTCGGTAACATCGCAAAACAAGAAGAAGCCTCGGCCGATATCGGCGCGCTCGGGATGATCGCGCGCGCCGCCGAGGGCTCGGTGCGGGATGCGCTTTCTCTACTCGATCAAGCGCTCGCGTTCAGTGACGGCATGGTGACCGAAGAGTCGGTGCAGAGCATGCTGGGGCTGGCCGACCGCGCGCGCCTGATCGACCTCTTCGAAAAGACGATGGGCGGAGAGATCGGTGAGGCGTTGGCCATTGCGCGCGAACTCTATGACCTCGGTACCGATCCGGTGACGATCGTCCAGGACTTACTTGAATTCGTCCATTGGCTGACCCGGCTCAAGGTTACTCGCGCTGCCGCCGACGACTTGGCGGCCACCGAGGTCGAACGGGTGCGAGGCCAAGCGATGGCCGAAAAACTGACCATGGCGGAACTCTCGCGCACCTGGCAACTGCTCCTCAAAGGGCTCCAAGAAGTGCTTTCGGCGCCGACCCCGTATCCGGCCTGTGAAATGGTGCTGGTGCGCATCGGGTACGCCGCCGCGTTGCCGCCGCCCGCCGAATTGATCCGTACCTTGCAGGATGGCGGCGGTGAAACGGCCGCCAGCGCGCCCCTTACGGCGCCTGCCCGACCGGGCCCCACAGGTGGCAGTGCCCGCGCGCAAGCAAATGCCGAGGGCGCTATAGCGCCAGCCGTCGCACCGCCTGCGGCGGCGCCCGCCGAGGACGCAGACCAAAATGCGGTGGTCGCGGTGTCGACCTTTCAGGATGTGATCGACCTCGCCGAGGCCAAGACCGAGTACATTTTGCGCAGCCACCTCGTTACGAACGTTCATCTGGTGCGCATGGAACCAGGCCGGATCGACTTGAGGCTGACCGAGCGAACACCGCCTCGGTTGCTGCAGCATCTCAGCCGTTTCCTGACCGACGTCACGGGCGAAACATGGCTGGTATCGCCCTCGAACGAACCGGGCGATCCCACAATCCAAGAACAGCAAGAAACGGCAGCGGCGCAGCGACGCGGCGAAGCCGAACGCCATCCGCTGGTTCGCGCGGTTCTTGACCAATTTCCCGGCGCGGAAATTCGGGAGGTGCGTGACATTGTCCCGCCCGGTGCCGGTGGCGTAACCGAAATCGACGAAGAGATTCTGGAGGATGATGTGCCGGTGGAGCGCGACAGTTGAAAAACATTGCTCAAATGATGAAGCAAGCGCAGCAGATGCAGTCCAAGATGGCGGAGATGCAAGAGCAGCTTGATGCAGCCGAACTCAAGGGTGCCTCCGGTGGCGGCTTGGTCGAAGTCACGATGAACGGCAAAGGCGATGTGCGCGCCGTACGGATCGATCCGTCGTTGATGTCGGGCGAAAAGGAAATCGTCGAAGATCTCGTTGTAGCGGCGTGCGCCGATGCCAAGTCCCGTGTCGATGAACACGCTGCGGAAGAAATGAAAAAGCTCACCGGGGGAATCGAGTTGCCGCCCGGCATGAAGCTGCCGTTCTAGCCGGCGCCGTTCGTGCACGGCACGGAAATCGAGCGGCTGGTTCAGCTGCTGGCCAAGCTCCCCGGATTGGGCCCACGCTCCGCGAAGCGGGCTGTGCTGCAGCTTCTGAAGAAAAAGGAAACGCTCCTGCGCCCGCTGGCCGATGCCATGCTCAAGGCGGCGGACGCCGTGCATGAGTGCCCGAGTTGCGGGAATCTTGATACCGCTATGCCATGTCACTTCTGTACCGACCCCAAGCGTGACGAGACGGTTATTTGCGTCGTCGAAGACGTCGCGGACCTCTGGGCGCTGGAGCGCGTTATCGAGTTTCGCGGGCGCTTTCATGTCTTGGGCGGCGTGCTGTCGGCGCTTGATGGGGTCGGGCCCGAAGATCTCCGGATCGGCGGCCTAGTGACGCGCGCCAAGGAAGAGCGGGTGCGCGAAGTGATTCTGGCGACCAGTGCCACCGTCGATGGACAAACCACCGCCCACTACGTGGTCGATCGTCTTGCCGCCTGCGACGTGACGGTGACCCGCCTTGCCCACGGAGTACCGGTGGGCGGCGAACTCGACTACCTGGATGAGGGAACGCTCAATACGGCGCTCAAGGCCCGCCGCCCGCTCGATCCGGCGTGACCGAGCGCATTCTCCTAAGTTGGAGTAGCGGCAAGGACAGTGCCTGGGCATTGCACCACCTTCGGTTGGCGACCGATGTCGAGGTCGTCGGCCTCCTCACCACAGTGACCGAGCCTTTTGATCGGGTTTCGATGCACGGGGTGCGTCGGGCCATTCTCCGCGCGCAGGCCGTCGCGGCCGGTCTTCCACTCATGGAAGTGATGATCCCCTCGCCTTGTCCCAATGAGGTGTACGCGGAACGTATGGCCGCGGCGATGAATAAGGTGCGCGACGACGGCATCGGCACGATCGCGTTCGGCGACCTTTTTCTCGAAGATATACGTGACTACCGCGAGGCCAACCTCGCAGAGGTTGGGATGTCGGCGGTGTTTCCGCTGTGGCAGCGCCCGACGCCGAACCTCGCGCGGCAAATGGTCGCCGGGGGGCTTCGTGCCGCCGTGGTGTGCGTCGACCCGCGCCGGCTGGACGCCTCGTTTGCCGGCCGCCTATTCGACGAAAGTTTTCTCGACGATCTTCCCGAAGATGTCGACCCGTGCGGGGAGAACGGCGAGTTCCATACGCTGGTTTTCGGCGGTCCGATGTTTGAGAAAGACCTATCGGTCACGGTCGGTGAGACGGTCCTAAGGGACGGCTTCGTGTTCGCCGACGTAATGCTTGATCGTTAGCGGGGCGGTCGCAGGGACCCGGAGATCTGGCTGATGTTTGAGGCCGGATTTGACTCCGCCGATTCGTCCGGGCTGGGGGGCGAGAACGGCAATTCGCTGGTGCCGTCTTCTTCGGCTTCCGGATTTTTGGATTCAAGCTGCAGTTCGCCGATTCGTTCGCCGCGGCGCATGACCTTGTCGGTCGAGATTCTGATTTTTCGGACATCGTCGACGGTCTGATTAAAATGTCTTTCTAACGCGCCAACCCGATCGTCGAGCCGTGTCGCATCTTGCAGCAACAGGCCGACCTCGGCCTGGATCACGTCGGCTTGCTCGCGCATCTGCACATCTTTGAGAACCGCGCGGACGGTGTTGAGCAGCGCCCACATCGTCGTCGGCGAGACGATCCAAACCCGCAGTCGGTGCGATTCATCGACCACTTCCGTCAGCGATCCGTGGATCTCCGCGTAAACTGCCTCGGAGGGGATGAACATAATCGCCGATTCCGCGGTCTCCCCCGGGACGATGTAGCGGCCCGCAATATCGCGAATATGCTTCTGCATATCGGCTTTGAATTTGCGCGCTGCGATAAGGCGATCTCCGTCGTTTTCCGCCTTGCGCAGGGCCTGATAGCTCTCCAAGGGAAACTTGGCATCGACCGCGATCGACCCCGGTGGGTTGGGGAGTCGAAGGAGGCAATCGGGCCGCGTGCCGTTGCCGAGTGTCTTTTGGAGATCGAACGCCGAGGGCGGCAGCATGTTGCGCACGATGTCGTTGAGCTGCACCTCGCCAAAAGCGCCACGCGCTTGTTTGTTCGCCAAGAGATCCTGCAGATTGACGACTTGCCCCGACAGTTCGGTGATGTTGCGTTGTGCTTCGTCGATTTTGCTCAAGTGCTTACGCAACTCACCCAGACTTTCGGCCGTCTTCACCGCAGATGTCTGCAAGGACTGCTGCATTTGCCCAGAAACCGCGTCGAGCCGCTCGTTCAGGGTGCCGGTCATCGCAGATTGGAGCGTCGCGGTAGCTTCGGCCATCGCCTTGATCTGTCCCAGGACCTCGGCCTGCGCCTGCGTTAATCCCGATGTCGACACGGCGAGTTCCGCCAATCGGCGTTCCGCAGCCTGGGACCGGCTTCGGTACCGGCCCATCACGATGAAGCCAACTAGGACCACCAACCCGATCGCGACGGCGATCGGCAGCCATGGCCAATCCTGAATCAACTGATCAAACGACATATGAGGACGATAGCACCAAATTCGCCGTTGCGGCCCACCTTGACCGGCGCAAGGCGGACGCATAGGTAGGGTGCTGGAGACGAAATGGTCCTACGACAGATCATAACCGCCCCCGATCCGCGTCTCCGCGAGACTTCGCGGCCGGTCGAAGATATCGATGATGACGTCCGCACGCTGATGGATGACATGCTGGAAACGATGTATGCGGCGCCGGGCGTGGGCCTGTCGGCCATTCAGGTGGGCGTGGCACGCCGGATCGTCGTGATCGATACCGCCAAAGATCCCGACCCACCCGAACCGCTGCGTCTGATCAATCCCGAGATTATCTGGCAGGCGGAGGAAACCAGCCCATTCGAAGAAGGCTGCTTGTCCTTTCCCGATCAGTATGAAGAAGTCGAACGTCCCGGCGCCGTCCATGTCCAATATTTGGACGAGAACGGCGTGCGCCGTGTGGTCGAGGCGGAAGGCCTGCAAGCCATTGCGCTTCAGCACGAGATCGACCACCTCGACGGCGTCCTGCTCGTCGATCACATCTCGACCATCAAGCGCAACATCATCATGCGGCGCATGAAGAAGCTGCGGCGCTTGCAGGCCGCAGAATAGGTAGGGTGCCTGTGAGGGTCGTCTTCATGGGCACGCCCGATTTTGCGGTTCCCATTTTGCGCGCGGTGATCCCCGGCAATGAAGTGGTCGCAGTCTATAGCCAGCCGCCGCGCCCCGCCGGGCGCGGTCATCGAACTAGGCCTTCTCCGGTTCACCGCGTCGCCGAGGAACACGGCATTCCGGTTCGCACGCCGAAATCGCTTAAGAATCCGGACGCGCAAGAGCAATTCCGTTCGCTGGAGGCCGATATTGCCGTCGTCGCCGCGTACGGCTTGATCCTGCCCCAAGCTATTCTCGACGCGCCGCGATGGGGCTGCGTCAATATCCATGCGTCGTTGTTGCCGCGCTGGCGTGGCGCCGCGCCAATCCAACGCGCCATTCTGGCGGGCGATACCGAGAGCGGCGTGTGTTTGATGCAGATGGACGCGGGACTCGATACTGGACCTGTCTTCGCCTGCCAATCCACCCAGATCGACGAGACGACGACGGCTGGTGCGCTCCACGATCGCTTGGCAGAAATCGGCGCCTCTTTGATGGAGGCTTGGCTGCCTAGGATAGCGGGAGGGTCGGCAAAAGCGACGCCACAGAAGGCGGACGGTGTGACCTACGCCGACAAAATCGACCGTGGCGAGACCCGAATCGTTTGGCAGGAAACTGCGGGTCGGGTTGTCCGACGGATCAATGCCTTTGCGCCGGTGCCCGGCGCGTGGACCGAATGGGCGGGTGCGCGCATCAAAGTGCTGGCCGCGCGGTCGTGCGACGGTGTCGGGGAGCCCGGCGTTGCGCTCACCGACGGGTTGGTCATCGCCTGCGGCGACGGCGCGGTTGAGGTCACGCACCTGCAAGTCGCCGGCCGTCAGGCAATGGACGCCAAGGCGTTTTTGACTGGGCATGCGGTGCCGACGGGAACGCGTTTCGTCTGATGCCGCGCTACAAGCTGACGATTGAGTATGACGGCGGTCCATTCGTTGGCTGGCAACGGCAGAAAAACGGACCTTCGATCCAGGAGGCGGTCGAGCGCGCCCTCCGTGCTTTTTCCGGCGAGGCGGTGACGTTGCACGGCGCCGGTCGAACCGACGCCGGCGTGCACGCGTCGGGGCAGGTCGCGCACGTCGATCTTGTCAAGGATCACCCCACAGATACGGTCCGCGACGCGTTGAACTACCATCTCAAGCCGCAACCGATTGCCGTGATATCGGCGATCCTCGTCGACGAGTCGTTTCATGCCCGCTTTTCGGCGATCGAACGCACCTACGAGTACCGCATTCTCGCGCGCCGACCGCCGCCGACGGTCGATCAGGGACGGGTCTGGCATGTGCCGCCACCGCTCGATGCCGCCGCAATGCAGTTGGCGGCGGATCGATTGGTCGGCGAGCACGATTTCACGTCGTTTCGGGCGGCATTTTGTCAGGCAAAATCGCCAATCAAGACGCTCGAAGCGCTCGATGTCGTTCGGCAGGGCGAAATCATCAGCGTCACGGCGCGCGCCCGGTCGTTTCTGCGCAGCCAGGTGCGCGCGCTTGTCGGCTCCCTCAAGCTGGTCGGCGAGGGGCGTTGGTCGCCACAGGACGTGGCGGATGCGCTGACAAAGTGCGATCGTGCCGCCGCGGGGCCGACAGCCCCGCCCGATGGCCTCTACCTTCGCACGGTGCGTTACCCGGAAGACTAGGGGCGAGCGGCAAAGTACCGCTTGATGATGTCCTCGTAGATGTCGCTCAAGGCAACGATGTCGTCGACCGCCACGTGTTCGTCGACCTTGTGCATGGTGCTGCCGATCAAGCCGAATTCGGCAATCGGCGCATAGTCCTTGATGAAACGCGCGTCGGAAGTACCCCCGGTTGTCGAGAGTTCCGGTTCGACTCCCAACCGTGCTTTCACCGCTTCGGCGACCATTGTGCTCAAAGGGCCCGGCGGCGTCAGAAAGGCCTCGCCCGTTACGTGGACATCAAGCGAATAAGTTCCGCCAAAGGAATCGAACGTTTCGGTCATCCACTTCTTCAAGCCATCCGAGGTCTGCAGATCGTTGAAGCGAATATTGATCCGTGCTCGCGCTTCGCTGGGGATTACGTTGCTGGCCGGATTGCCGACATCGATCGTCGTCACCTCGAGGTTCGACGCCTGGAAGTGATCGGTCCCGGCGTCCAACGGTTCGGCGGTAACGGCGGCCAGCATTTTTATCAGGCGCCCGACGGGATTGTCGGCGAGGTGAGGGTAGGCGACATGGCCTTGCGTGCCGTGTACGACTAGTTCGGCGGTCATCGATCCGCGCCGTCCGATCTTGATCATTTCGCCGAGTTGTAAGGGGTTGGTCGGCTCTCCGACAATACAGGCGTCGATCGTCTCGTCGTTCTCCGCCATCCATTCGAGAACCTTTTTGGTTCCGTTCACGGCAGGACCCTCTTCGTCACCGGTGATCAAGAGACTGATCGAGCCATGCGGCTTTTCTACCTCCAGCCGACGCGAACAGGCCGCGACGAATGCCGCCACCGCGCTCTTCATATCCGAAGCGCCGCGGCCGTAAAGCTTGCCGTCGTCGATGCGACCGCCGAAGGGGTTGGTTGTCCAGGCGGCGACGTCCCCGACCGGCACGACATCGGTGTGCCCGGCAAAACAGAAATTGGGCTGGTCCACGCCCCATCGCGCGTAAAGGTTTTGAACTTCGTCGTTGCCGTCTCCACTGAAGGTCAGTCGATGACAGGTAAAGCCGAGGTCTTCGAGCGCGGCTTGAAGCACATCCAGGGTGCCGCCGTCGGCCGGCGTCACGCTGTTGCAGCGAATCATATCCTGCGCGAGCGTGACCGGATCGATCGGGCTACTCATTGGATATTCGGACCGAAGTCAGTCCCGTAGCAGATCGTTGACCGACGTCTTCGCGCGGGTCTGCTCGTCAACGCGCTTCACGATCACCGCGCAATAGAGCGAGGGGCCGGGCGTGCCGTCCGGGAGCGGCTTGCCGGGCAAGGTGCCGGGCACGACGACCGAATAAGCCGGCACGCGCCCAACGAAGACCTCTCCGGTCGCACGATCGACGATCTTCGTGCTGGCCCCGATATAGACGCCCATAGACAGCACTGCACCTTCTTCGACAAGAACGCCTTCGGCCACTTCGGAACGCGCGCCAATGAAGCAATTGTCTTCGATCACCACAGGGTTGGCTTGTAGCGGTTCGAGGACGCCTCCGATCCCGGCGCCCCCGGAGATGTGACAGTTCTTCCCGATCTGCGCGCAGCTACCCACGGTCGCCCAGGTATCGACCATGGTGCCGTCGTCGACATAGGCTCCGAGATTGACGAAGGAGGGCATCAAAACGACGCCTTTCCCAATGTAGGCCGAGCGCCGAACGACGCAGTTGGGTACCGCGCGAAATCCCGCCGCGCCAAAACGTTGGGCATCCCATCCGTCGAACTTTGAAGCCACCTTGTCGAACCAGTTGCCGTTGCGTCCCGGCCCGCCTTCGATGGGCGCCATGTCGTTCAGCCGAAACGACAGCAGAACGGCCTTCTTAAGCCATTGATTGACGTGCCAGGCGCCGTCTTTCTTCTCGGCGACCCGCATATCGCCGCGATCGAGCTTGTCGAGCGCGTCGTCGACGGCCTCGCGGATGGCGCCTTGGGTTGAAACGCCGACATCGTCGCGGGCGCCCCAGGCGTCGTTAATGGTTTGTTCTAGTGACTGGTTCATGGCGTTTCCCGTCTAGCTGCGCGGCGAAAATAGCGGGGTAGCAACCGGAGTCAACCAAGCGGCCTCGCTGTCCGCGTCAGCCAGCCGGCGAGGTCGTCGGTGACATGATCTGCGTCTTCTGAGCCCGCCTCCGGGTCGGTCGCGACCAGGACCGTCGTCATTCCGAGGGCGCGCGCCGGCGCTAGATTTCGCGCCATATCTTCAACGAAAACCGTCTCCGAAGCCTCAAGGTCGTAATCGCGAACGATACGATCATAGGGGGCCGGGTTGGGTTTCGGGACATAATCGGCGCGGGCGATATCGAAGACATCCTCGAATAGGGTTGTCATGCCGAGGCGGTCGAGAACGTTTTCTGCGTGTTCCGTTGACCCGTTGGTAAAGATGATCCGGCGCCCGGTCAGACATGCCAGCGCGTCGGCGAGACGTGGATTGGGGTCGATAACGCTGTAATCGACATCGTGAACAAACGAAAGAAAGGGTCCGGGTTCGGCAAGATTCTCGGCCATGAGTCCGGCGAGACTGGAGCCGTACTGGTGGCGGTAGCGCCGCTGAGTTGACTCGATATCGCCTAACTGCACGCCACAGTGGAGAGCCATGTATTCGCCGATCCGCGCACGCACCTGGTCGAAGAGGCCAGATTCAAACGGGTAGAGCGTGTTATCCAGATCAAACAACCAGTTACGCATGTCGCAGCAATTCACCGCAGAATTTAGCTAAAATCCTCGTTCAGGATTGATCTTGCCGAGCCTGGCGTTTCGGGGCAACGTGCGCCTCATATGGGCCAAAACGCCGCGACATTTCCTACATCCCAGCGAATAGACCTCCAGTCGGTCTTGGGGACTTTCCCCGGCCCGGCCCTCCTTCTGTCGGCCGAGGGACAAGTTATCGCCGCCAATGGGGCCGGCGGATCCGCCGCAGAAGAAGTTCGAACGGGCGCGGATACGCAAATTGTCGCAGCGGCGCAGCAGGCCGCGCGCGACGGCGCCGTCGGCACGAGTTCCCTGTTGGTAACGGCGCGCGGCAGCGACGAAGCGATCGACTTTTTTCTGGTGCCGGTACGCGACGATACCGGCGCGACGTCTCACGTGTTGGCGCTCGGCAAAAAGGCGGCGCTCGAACAGAGTTTGGTCGGGGCGCTGGTCGCCTCGCGGCAGATGTACCGAGATTTGGTCGAATGTTCGTCCGATTTCGCATGGGAGACCAAAGCGGACGGAACCTTCTCCTATGTTTCTTCCCATGGCGCGCTTGGCTATTCCGTCGAGGATCTCGTCGGGGCGCCCGTCGACAAGGTCGTGCACCCTGAGGAACGGGACCACGACCTGCCGTTTCTCAGCCAGGATTCGGTCGAGTCCGAAGAGATCTGGCTCATCGACGCGAAAGAAGCGCCGGTCTGTGTGGTCGTTTCGGCGCGACCGGTGTTCGACAACGACCGGCACTGGATCGGCACCCGAGGCGTGTGCAAAGACGTCACGGCGGAAAAGGAACATCAGGAAGCGCTCGACACGGCGGAACTTCGCCAGCGCCTGATTGCCGATGTTGTCGATGCCATGCGAAACGAAGTCGAACCGCAGCACATGCTTGGCGCGGCGGCTCGGGCAACGATCAATGTCCTCGGTGCGCGCTATTGCTGGATCGTACGAGCGCGAAACGACGGATCGTTCACCGGCGCCGTTCAATTTGCCGGTCCGGAGGGACCGCCGCCACGCCCGGTCGTCGAAGCCGTTCGCCTTCAGATGCAAGATGACGACGAAGAACTCTTCGTCAAAACGGATGAAGCGACGCTTCATGTGTTGGTTCACGTCAGTCGATATCGAAACCGAGTGAACGGCGCGATTTGCGTGGCCCGAAACGACGACGACTACTGGACCGAGTCCGATCGCACCCTGCTGTCGGGGGTGGCAAACCATCTCGGCATCGCCTTCGCTCAGATCGAAAACGGCGAACTTCTCGAGGAGCTGTCGCGGACCGACGAGCTGACCCAGTTATTCAATCGGCGCGCTTTCACCGAAGAGGTTGGCCTGCGTTTGCGGGCCTTGCGGCGAGCGTCCCGTAAAGCGTCACTGCTGTTCATCGACTTAGACAACTTCAAGCTGGTCAACGACGTGCACGGCCACAAGAGGGGAGACGATGCGCTGATCTATGTTGCCCAGCTTCTCACCTCGACAAGCCGGGTTGGCGATATCGTGGCGCGCCTCGGCGGCGACGAATTTGCGATGTGGCTGGAGGACACCGACGAAGCCGGTGCCGCAGCAAAAGCCGAATCCCTTTTGGATGAAGCCCGGCGACTCAAGCAATTCTCCGGTGACGCGGATCATCCGCTGGGCGTCTCGATCGGCGTCGCGGTGACCGACCCGAGTACGGCGGAGCCGTTGGAAGATCTCGTCACGCGGGCCGATGAAGCGATGTATCGCGCCAAACGGGCCGGGAAGGGGCGCTTTGCGATTTCCGGCGCCCTGGAGGACGATGTGGCCGAAGGCGGGGTATGCTAGATCGGCTTTTCGGTTGGTCCGAGGGTAAGGACAAGCCGGCGATCACCTACGAGCAGGAAAAAGAAGTCGCCCGCCACCCCGATGCAGGGGTTCGCAAAGACCTCGCCGGACGAACCGACGCCCGACCTGAAATCCTCTATTTCTTGGCTGCCGATACTTCATCGGAGGTACGCCGTGCGGTCGCCGAGAACCCGACGTCGCCGCGTCAGGCGGAACAACTTCTCGCAACCGACTCCGATGACGAAGTCAGATTGGTTTTGGCGCACAAGATCGGTCGTCTTATTCCGGATATCGATTCAGGCGAGGCGAGCCACCTGCAAGAACTGACGATCGATATCCTCACCACGCTTGCCCAAGACCAACTGCCCAAAGTGCGCCAGGTTATTGCGGAAGAGATCAAGAACGCGACTCACGTGCCGAAGGATATCGTTGCCCGCCTGGCGCGCGATGTCGAAGCGGTGGTCAGCGCGCCGGTACTGCAATACTCCGTTTTGCTTAGTGATGACGATCTTCTGGAGGTTGTGGCCGGCGCCCAGCAACCGGCCGTCTTGGCATCCGTGGCGCAACGGGCGCAACTTAGCCCAGCGGTGTGCGATGCCATCGTCGCGACCGGTGACGAGAGTTCCATCGCGTCCCTCTTGGCGAACCACGGCGCGCAAATTCGCGAAGACACGCTCGATCGCGTGATCGATGCAGCGCCCTCCCGCCGACCTTGGCATCAACCGCTTGTGCGACGACCGAGCCTTTCCCCGGCGGCGGTGCGCCGCATAGCCGGCTTTGTGGCTGCGGCGCTGTTGGACGAGCTTGCGGCGCGGGCGGATTTTGACCCCGAGACTGAACGATACGTCCGCCAACGGGTGCGAGAGCGGCTCAAAGAGACGGGGAAGACGTCCGCCGAAGACGAAGCCGCGGCTCGGGCGCGCGCGGATGCGGCCTTTGCCGTCGGCAAGCTCGACGACGAGATGATGTTGGCCGCGGTGCAGGACGACGATCGACCGTTTGTCGCACAGGCGCTTTCGCTCAAGTCTGGTGATACCGCCGATACGGTGCAGAAAATTCTCGGGTCTCATTCACCACGGGCGTTGGTTGCCTTGTGCTGGAAGGCGAAGCTCGCCATGCGGACCGCCGTCGGCATGCAACGCAACTTGTTCGGTCTCAAAGGAGCGGCGGTCGTGAACCCCCGAGGCGGAACCGATTATCCGATGACGGAAGAAGAGATGATCTGGTTCGTCGGGTACTTCGTGCGATCGACGTAATTTAGTCGTCAGCCTGAATCATGGTGCCGACGCCATGCTCGGTGAAAACCTCAAGCAGCAGCACATGTTTGATTCGACCGTCCAGGATATGAACCGCGTTGGTGCCGCGGCGAACGGCTTCAAGACAGGTCTCGACTTTGGGAATCATGCCGCCGCTAATGACGCCGTCTTTCATCAGACCAAGTGCCTGGGATTTGCTTAGCGTCGGCAACAGCTCTTTGTTGGCATCCAACACACCGGCGATATCGGTCAACATCAACAGCTTCGACGCCCCCAAGGCGCCCGCGATTGCGCCCGCCGCGGTATCGGCATTGATGTTGTAGGTCTCTCCCCGTGGGCCCACGCCGATCGGCGCGATGATCGGAATAATGTCGGACTTGTTCAGAACGTCGAGCGCCTTGGTATTGATGTTCATCGGTTCGCCGACGAACCCGAGATCGAGAATCTTCTTGATATTGGAGTCCGGGTCGCGCGTGGTCCGCCGCAACTGCCGCGCTTCGATCAGCCGGCCGTCCTTCCCCGAAAGACCGATCGCCGTCCCGCCGGCCCGGTGAATGCTGTCCACAATCTGTTTGTTGATCGACCCGGAAAGCACCATTTCGACGATATCGACGGTTTTTCGGTCGGTAACCCGTAGGCCGTCGATAAAGTCGCTTTTGATGTTCAGCCGTTCGAGCATTTCGCCAATCTGGGGGCCACCACCGTGCACGACGACCGGATGAATACCGACCTGACGCAGCATGACGATGTCCTCGGCGAAGGACATCGCCAGGTCGTCGTCACCCATGGCATGGCCGCCGAACTTGACGACGAACGTTTGGCCGCTGAACTGCCGCATGAACGGCAACGCTTCGGCCAGCGTGTCCGAAATTTCAGCTAGCTTGGCCGGGTCGATTCGGGTGGTTTTGGACATGGGCCGCTTATAGCCGAATCACGACTAGGCGGCCAGTTCGGCAAGTGACGCCCTAAGCTCCGCAATCCCCGTCGTCCGGCGGGCGCTGGTCGCCAAGACCAACGGGAACGCCGAGGCGCGTTGTCTGATCTCATTGGTAATGGCCTCGACGAGCGGCGGAACCTTCGCCGTTGCCAACGCATCGGCTTTGGTGAGGACGATTTGATAGACGACCGCCATCTCTTCGAGGTCGGCCATCGTTTGACGATCGTTGGCCATCAACCCGCGCCGGGCATCAACCAAGAGGGCAACCCGGCGCACGGTGGTTCGGTGGCGCAGAAAACCGTAGACCAGGCGGCGCCAAGAATCGGCCGTCGCCTTGGGGGCCTTGGCAAATCCGTAACCCGGTAGATCGACGAGACGGAGCGCGCCGGCATACTCGAAAAAGTTAATGGCTTGGGTGCGGCCCGGCTGATTGGAGGCTCGTGCCAACCCGCGCTGTCCGGTCAGCGCGTTGATCAGGCTCGACTTGCCGGCGTTGGAGCGCCCGGCAAAGGCAATCTCGGGAAGGCTCTCTTCAGGACAGGACTCGCGCCCGACGGCGGTGGTCAGGAACTCGCAATGCCGGGCGAAAAGCTTGCGTCCAAACTCGTTGGCGTCGTGTGCGGAAGCGTCCGGCATTCGGGTCCCATAGCTAGTCGACAGCGGCGGGGTTCTTGATCCCGGCTTGCCGCATGATGACCCATTGCTGTGCGATCGAAAGAATGTTGTTCCAGGTCCAGTAGATCACTAGTCCGGCCGGGAACGGCGCCAAGATGAACGTGAAGACGATCGGCAGCAGCATGAAGATGCGCTGTTGCATCTTATCCATGGGCTGCGGGTTCAGGCGTTGCTGCAGCCACATGCTTAGGCCCATCAGAATCGGCCAAATGCCGATTACCGGAATGAACTCGGGCAACGAAATAGGGATCAGGCCGAAGCCGGTAAAGAGGTTCAGCGGATCGGGCGCAGAGAGATCCTGAATCCACCCGAAGAACGGCGTGTGCCGCATCTCGATCGTGACGAACAACACCTTGTACAGCGCAAAGAACACCGGAATCTGAACGAAGATCGGCAGACAGCCCGAGACCGGGTTGGCGCCCTCCTTCTTGTAGAGCGCCATCATTTCTTGTTGTTGCCGTTGCCGGTCGTCTTTGAAGCGTTCGCGAATCTTGGCCATTTCCGGGCCCAATTTCTTCATCTTGCTCATCGCGCGGTAGGAGCGGTTGGCGAGCGGGAAGAAAATCAGTTTCACGATGACCGTGACCAGCAGAATGGCGATTCCGAAGTTGCCGATCGTCTCGCTCAGGAAACGCAGCACGATGAACATGGGCTTCGTCAAAAAGAACAACAGGCCGAAGTCGACTGCGCGGTCGAAACCGGGCACGCCTAGGCTGTTCTTGTAACCGTCCAGTAAACGCACGACCTTCGCGCCGGCAAAGACACGGTTGGAAATCGATCCCGAGTCTCCTGCGGCGATGGTCATGCCGTCGATCCGGCGGAAATCGACCTGGAAGTTGTCGCGTGCGGCGTCTTGCCAGTGGTTGTACCTGAAAGTCGCCTTGGTTTGTTGATCGGGGATCAACGCGGTCAGCCAGTATTTGTCGGTGATCCCGATCCAGCCGCCGGTGGTTTCGGGCTGCTCCTCGATCTGCCCTCCTTCGGCATCGACGATGTCGTCATAGTCCTGTTGGTCGAGAACCTCATCGAAAACGCCCAATGCCCCTTCGTGTAGGATGAAGAAGTTGACGGTTTCGGGCTCGCCCTTGCGAACGATGGCGCCGAACGGGAAAAGCGTGACGGGCGCGGCGCCGTAATTTTCGATCCGGTCCGATACTTCGAACATATAGTTGGCATCGATCGAGATCGTCCGGAAGAACCGCAAACCGGCGCCGTTGTCCCATGTCAGGGTTACAGGTCGGTTCGGCGACAAAACGGTATCGGTGGTTTGCCAGACCGTGGTGTCGTCAGGCAGCGCAATTTCGTCGACGCTGGTCCACCCGAATTTGGCGTAATAGGGGTTGGCCGTTTCTCCCGGCGATAGGAACGTTACCGGCGGGCTGTCAGGGTCGATGTCTTCGCGATACCGCTTCAGGGTGATGTCGTCGATGAGCGCGCCTCGCAACGACAGCGACCCGAAGACCGCGGGCGTTTCGATCGCGATGCGTGGCGCGTCGGTTAATACATCGCCACGATCCCGAATCGTCGGTGCCGGTGCGGGGCCGGGTACGCCCGGTGCGGCAGGGACGCGATCGCCTTGTGCAATCTCGCCGCCTAGCTGGGTCTGCTGGGTGACGGGATCTTGGGGCACCGGCTGCGGCAGAAAGAAGAACTGCCAAATCACCAAAATGCCAACCGAAAAGACGATGGCGACGATCAGATTGCGTTGTTCAAACATCGTGATACCGATTGTGAGGTGCGCGTTCTGGCACCGGGTCGTGGCCGAAACCACCCCAGGGATGGCAGCGGGAGATTCGCTTTGCCGCGAGGAAAGAACCCCGAACCGCGCCAAAACGTTTGATTGATTCTTGGGCGTAGGCCGAGCAGGTCGGATCGAACCGACAATTGGCCCCCAGCACCGGCGAAATGAAAAGCTGGTATCCGCGAATCGTGGCCGTAAGGCCCAGCGCGGGGAGGCGGGCGATCAAACCGGTGAGGGTCATACCGAAGCCTCGGGGTCGAGGACGCCAAGCTCGACGCAAGCGTGGCGGACGTCGGTCAGCAGGGCGTCCCAAGGTCGGGTCAGCGTCGCTTTGCGACCCACCAATACGATATCGCACCCCGGCTGTGGGTTCTGGATGATTTCTGCGGCGGCGGCACGTAATCGGCGTTTGGCTCGGTTTCGCTGCACCGCGCCGCCCACTTTCTTGGACACCGTGAAGCCGACGCGGCACACATCGGAGTCCCGTTCCGGTCGCTCGATTCCTTGCAGCACAACGCCGGACATCGCGCGACGCGCCCCTTTTCGGGTTAGCCGCTGAAAGTCGGCTCTTCGGGTTAGACGTATCACGGGCGCCGCCATGGGCGCTTGCTCACGCCGAGAGGCGTTTTCGACCCTTCGCGCGACGCCGGGCCAGGACCTTGCGGCCGTTGGCGGTCTTCATGCGGGCACGAAAGCCATGACGCCGCTTGCGCACTATGACGCTGGGCTGAAACGTTCTTTTCACGGCTGATCTCCAAGGATTCGCGGGCCCCAGGCCCTCGAAATAAGGCCCGGTGTATACGTTCTGTGGCGGACCCTGTCAACGACAGCGGGTCGGACCCCCAAGGGCCTCCTCGCGGGGCATCACGGTTCGGTGACGGACGTTGAAAAACGAGGCCCAGAGGCGCTAATCGGCTAAATTCGCGCGCCGCGGTCGATCTTAGGGTTCCTCGTGTAAGGTGCCGTCGCCCGCCATATTCGTTACCTGCCGTTGCTCGGATCTGGGCTCCGGCTAAGCCTGAGGGCCCCGTGACAGACAAAAAAATCACCGAAAACAGCGGTCGCGCGGGCCTTAAGAGGCTGGCGCCGCTCGCTGTCCTCGTCGTCGGATTAGTCGCCTTCTTTGCCTTCGACCTTGATCGCTTTGTGACCCTCGAGGCGCTGCGCGACAACCGAGCGGTGCTGAGCGATTTTGTCGATCGCCATAGTATTCTCGCCGCGCTGGTGTTCATGGCTGCCTATGCGGTGGTGGTGGCCTTTTCGCTGCCGATCGCGACCTTGTTGTCGATCCTGGGCGGGTTCTTCTTCGGCACCGCAATCGGCACGTTTTGTGTGGTCGTTGGCGCCACCGCCGGCGCCGCCGCGCTCTTCCTCATCGCACGGTCGACCCTGGGCGCCCTTCTGCACGAACGCGCCGGGCCGGCGTTGAGAAAGATGGAAGCCGGGTTTCAGCGGAACGAGTTCAGCTATCTGTTGATCCTGAGATTGATCCCCCTCTTTCCGTTCTTCGTTGTGAACATCGTGCCCGCGCTTTTGGGCGTGAGCTTGCGCAATTACGTACTGGCGACGGCGCTCGGGATCATCCCGGGCGCTTTCGTCTATGTTGGCGTCGGTGCCGGGACTGGGTCGGTGATCGACAGCGGTGCGGTGCCGGGTCTTGGTGTTTTTCTGCAGGCCGATGTCTTGATTCCGATCATCGGGCTGGCGGTGCTGGCACTGCTGCCGATCGCCTACAAATACATTCAGCACCGACGCAGCCCGGGAGCATCTTGATGGCAGAGCTGACGCCCGACATTTGCGTCATTGGCGCCGGTGCCGGCGGCCTCGTGGTGGCCGGGGGCGGTGCATTGATGGGCGCCTCCGTCGTGTTGGTAGAACGCGGCGCCATGGGGGGCGACTGCCTCAACTATGGCTGCGTACCGTCCAAGGCACTGCTTGCAGCGGGTGAGGCGGCGACCTTCGGTGAGCGCGCCAAACCGTTTGGCATCGGCTACGACACACCGAACGTCGATTTCGCCAAAGCAATGGAGCGTGTCCGTGCTGTCATCGACGGCATCGCACCGACCGATTCCGAAGAACGGTTCCGCGGCATGGGAATCGAAGTGATCAAGGCGGCCGGCAAGTTCACGGGGCCAAACACTTTGGCGGCCGGCGACCACGTGATCAGGGCCCGACGGTTTGTGATCGCAACGGGGTCCTCGCCGATGGTGCCGCCGATCTCAGGCCTCGACTCGGTACCCTATTTCACCAACGAAACGATTTTCGACAACCGGTCGTGCCCAGATCATCTCTTAGTCGTCGGCGGCGGACCGATAGGTCTAGAGCTCGCACAAGCGCACCGACGGCTCGGTGCGCGCGTTTCGGTGCTTGAGATGATGCGCTTCATGCCGCGCGATGACCAAGAACTCGTGCAGATCGTGACCGACCGGTTGCGTGCCGAAGGAATCGAACTGCTTTCGGGCGCTCAAGTTCAGGCCGTCGATAAGGCAGGCGATGCCGTCCAGGTGGCCGCCGAAATCGATGGTGAGGTGCGGCGCATCACAGGATCGCACCTACTGATCGCGGCGGGCCGTGTCCCTAACTTGGACCTCGATCTCGACGCCGCGGGGGTTGCGCATACCCGTCGCGGGGTGACCGTGGATTCACGCCTTCGCACCACCAACAAAAAGGTTTTTGCCGTAGGTGACGTTGCGGGCGGGTTGCAATTCACGCATGTGGCGTCGTATCACGCCGGCATAGCGCTTCGGAACATTCTGTTTCGTATCCCCGCACGCACCACCAAACAGGTCGTGCCGTGGGTAACCTATACCGACCCCGAGCTTGCCCACGTCGGCATGCTCGAGGATGAGGCTCGCGAGAAGTTCGGCAAGATCTCGGTTGTTCGGTGGCCGCTTGCGGAAAACGATCGTGCTGAGGCGCAGAACGAACTCGAAGGCGTCATCAAAATCGTCAGCACGATTAAGGGGCGCATTCTCGGCGTTCAAATCGTGGCGCGCAACGCTGGCGACCTTATTTTGCCGTGGGTGATGGCTGTCGGGCGCCGTGAGAAACTCGGCACCATGGCAGATTTGATTGCGCCCTATCCGACCAATTCGGAAATCGGCAAACGTGCGGCAGGCAGTTATTTCGCCCCGGCGCTATCCAGCCCCAGGGTTAAGAGCATCGTGCGTTTCCTGGCGCGATTTGGCTGAATTCTGCGGCTTTCTGTGATAAACGGAGAGCATGAGGCTATCTAACGCGGTGCGCTTCGTGCCTTGGCGGCGAAGTCTGTCAGGGCGCCTTCTGGTTCTGACGCTATTCTTCGTGATGGTCAGCGAAGTGCTGATCTACGTGCCTTCGATCGCGGGTTTTCGACAAACCTATCTCGAGGACCGGATCGCCGTGGCGCAACTGGCCTCCTTCGCGTTGACCGAAGATGCCGACCGGCTGGTAACGCCGCAGCTCGAGCAAGACCTTCTCGATCGGGCGGAAATCAAAGCGATCGTCCTTAAGCGCAAAGAAGCGCGCTCTTTGGTCCTGGGCGAGAACGTCGGCGTCACCCGAGAAATCAACGCCTCGTTCGATCTTAGAGATCAGACCACGTGGTCGTCGATCGTCGACGCCTTTGCCGCGATGTTCAGCCCGGGCCGCACGATTCGTGTGGTGGCACCGGCGCTGGAGGATCCGCAAACGCTCGTCGATATCGTGATCGACGAAGATCCTTTGCGCGGCGAGATGTTTAGTTTCTCGGCACGCGTGCTTGGTCTGTCGCTCCTGATCTCGGCGGTCACCGCGGGTATGGTCTACCTTGCCCTTCATATCCTCATCGTTCGTCCGGTGCGGCGGTTGACGCAAAACATGGTCGAATTCCGGAACGATCCCGAAGGAGTCGGTCCAAGTGACGCGCCCGATGCGCGCTCCGATGAAATCGGTCTCGCCCAGCGCGAATTTGCCGCGATGCAGGGAGACCTTCGCCTCGCACTACGGCAGAAAACTCGTCTTGCCGAGCTCGGCGCGGCAGTCAGCAAGATCAACCATGACCTGCGCAATATTCTCGCGACCGCTCAGCTGGTTTCAGACCGACTTGCGGTGAGTGGCGATCCCGAGACGCGTCGCGCAACGCCGGTCCTATTGCGGGCGATCGATCGCGCCATTCAGCTGTGCACCCAAACGCTGCAATTCGGCAAGGCCCACGAACAAAAGCCTCATCGGACGATGTTTTCCCTGCGCGACCTCGCTACCGATGTCGGGGTCGCGCTTGGTCTCGGAAAGGAATCGCCCGTCACATGGGAGAACGGCGTCCCGAACGGGCTCAACATCAGCGCCGATCACGAGCAACTCTTCCGCGTTTTCATGAATCTCGGCCGCAACGCGATCGAGGCCATTGATGATGCCGACGGAGGCACTGTTTCCCTCTCGGCCGCAACGTTGGCCAACTGCGTCGTCATCGATTTCAGCGACAACGGGCCCGGGGTGCCCGAGGCGGTGCAAGCCCGCCTGTTCCAAGCTTTCAAGTCGAGCACTAAATCGTCGGGCACGGGCCTCGGTTTGGCCATCGCTCGAGATTTGATCGAAGCTCACGGCGGGATTCTCGTCCTCCATCGTACGAGCGAGAACGGGACGACATTCCGGATCGAGTTGCCGACCAATGTCCTTGAAATGCCCGTTGACAATGCCGACCACGCCGCTCGGGTCGGCTAGCGCGTGGCCTGGGACCCCAGTCTCTATCTACGGTTCGAGCGCTACCGGGTCCAACCTGCGCTTGACCTGCTCGCGCGCATAGAGCTCCAAGCGCCGACGCGAATCTTTGATCTCGGTTGCGGCCCCGGCAACGTCACGACGAAGTTGCGAGAACGATGGCCCGATGCCGACGTCACGGGGATCGATACATCCCAAGAAATGCTCGCCAAAGCGCGCGCACTCGATCCTGTCATTACCTGGGTAGAAAAAGATATCGCCGGGTTTTCGACGCAAGCGGCGGACCTCATTTTTTCGAATGCGGCATTCAACTGGGTGCCGAATCATGCCCAGCTCATGCCCCGCTTGGTGGCGAGTTTGGCGGACGGCGGCGTGCTCGCGGTTCAAATGCCGCGCAATTACGCCCAACCCACCCATACGGAAATCCTGGAATGCATCGCGGCAAAACCCTCGCGCGCGCACCTCAAGGCGGCGGTCTCCTACGAACACGTCCAGCCGCCCGGCTTTTACTATGATGTTCTCGCACCGCTGGTGCGGGACATCGACATCTGGGAGGTCAATTACACCCATATCCTCACCGGCGAGGATCCCGTGCTGTCGTGGTTCATGTCGACGGCGATGCGGCCCATCCTCGAAGTTCTCGAAGGCGTCGCGAAAGAGGAATTCATCGAGGAGATGCGCGCGCGCTACCGTGCGGCCTATCCGCCGCGCGCTGACGGCAACACGCTCTTCGGAATGCAGCGCCTTTTCTTAGTCGCCCGGCGTTAATCGCCTAACGCAACGCCTTCGCGGCGGCGGTCGGCGCCGCCCCACAATCCCCGTCGGTCTTGGACGATGCCGTGGATGCCACTGGTCATCGGCACGGCTCTCACCGTGTGTCCCATTTCGGCAAGGGCCTGGACCAGACCGCTGGTGTCGTCACGTTTTTCGATCTCGGTGGCGCGTCCTCGGTTGGTCAGGTTCGGGAGATCGATCGCGCTTTGAATATCGAGGCGCCAATCGATCACCCCGATCAGTGTTTTAGCGACGTAGCCGATAATGCGGCTGCCCCCGGGGGAGCCGACCGCCATGTGAAAACGTTTTTGTCCGTCCAACACGATAAACGGCGACATCGAACTCCGTGGCCTCTTCCCGGGTTGGACTCGGTTGGCGATCAAAGCGCCGTTCGCTTCCGGGGCAAAGGAGAAGTCCGTCAGCTGATTGTTGAGCAAAAACCCGCCAACCATCAGGCGAGAGCCAAAGACGTTCTCCACGCTTGCAGTCATTGAGACCGCGTTGCCGTTCCCATCCACGACCGCGAAATGCGTCGTCGACGGCAGTTCCGGGCTCTGCCCGGTTGCGTAGCGCTCGGTACGCCTTTCCGGAAGCGTGCCGGGTTTGGCCTCGGGCATGGGCTGCATGCGCAATATCAACCGAGCCCGTTCCCGCAGGTAGCGCTGATCGAGCAACGCCCGGACGGGGACATCGACGAAGTCCGGATCGGCCAGATATTTGCCGCGATCGGCAAAGGCAAGGCGGCTTGCCTCGGCCACATAATGTGCGGCTAGGGAGCTGCTGGGCGCCGCGCTGCGAAAGGCCGTTGCCTGAAGAACGCCTAGGATTTGCAGGGTCGCGACGCCACCAGATGTGGGGGGCGGCATGCCGCAAAGCTCGAAACGACGGTACCGTCCGCACACCGGCGGTCGGCGTTTGGCCTCATACCCCGCAAGATCCGCCTGCGAAAGCAGCCCGGGATTGTCGCGAGCAGAGCGCACCGCGAACACGATCGAACGCGCGACGGCGCCCTCGTAAAACGCATCGGCACCTTCGGCGGCGATGCGCCGAAAGGTTTCTGCCAGCGCTGGGTTGCGGAGAATTCGCCCGACGGGCTTTGCCGTGCCGTCAGGTTCGAAGAAATACCGCCGGGTGTCGGGATAGGTGGCGAGGTACTTGTCGTTCGCAACGAGATGATTGAGGCGAGGCGAGATCGGGAATCCGTCATCCGCCAACGCAATCGCAGCCTTGAAAAGGTCGGGCCAAGGCAGGACGCCGTGCTCGTCGTGCGCCATTTCGAGCATGCGCACCACGCCGGGTGTGCCGACCGCGCGCCCGCCAACCAGCGCCTCGAAGAAACCCAGCGGTTTGCCGCCGTCATCGAGAAACAGATCGGGTGTCGCGGCCGCCGGCGCCGTCTCCCGTCCGTCATACGCTTGGACCGAACGGTCGTCCGCGTCGTAGAACAGCATGAAGGCGCCACCTCCAATGCCCGACGACTGAGGTTCGACGAGGGTCAGGACCATTTGCACCGCGATCGCCGCGTCGACCGCGCTGCCGCCGCGCCGGAGGATTTCCAAACCGGCGCGCGCGGCGAACGGGTTGGCCGCCGAAACCATATGTCGGGTCGCGTAGACCGAAACGTTGTCGGCTGCGTCGCCTGTCGTAGCTGCAAAACCGATGGCGGCGAGGACCGCGATGGTTGCGAAATGTTTGAATCGGCGTCGAACCGAAACGTACCGTGCGTTGACCATGTCCATGGCGCCCTCTACCGTCGCTCCACTGAGGGAAACATCATGATCGCAGTCGGACAACGCAACGCCATCACGGACGTCGATGGTATCAGAGTGGGCAACGTTCACGACCACCGAATTCGTAGTGGTGTGACGGTGTTGCTGCCCGATCAACCTTGTGTGGCCGCGGCTGACATCCGGGGGGGTGCGCCGGGGACCCGCGAGACAGATCTGCTCGATCCGGCCAACAGCGTCGAGACCATCAACGGTCTAGTGTTTTCGGGCGGTACGGCTTTCGGCCTCGACGCTGCCAGCGGGGTGGTTTCTTGGTTGGCGAGCGAGGGCCGCGGCGCGCGGGTGCGCGACGTCACGGTGCCCATCGTGCCGGCCGCGATCATTTTCGATCCGCCCGCGGGCGGTGCCCAGGACTGGCATCAGAACCCACCCCATCGTTCGATGGCGATCGAGGCGTGCAAGGCGGCCTCGACCAGCTTTGACCAAGGCAATGTCGGCGCCGGTCTGGGGGCGATCGCGGGACCGCTCAAAGGCGGTCTCGGTTCGGCATCGGTGGTGCGCGGGGACGGGATCCAGGTCGGCGCGCTGGCCATCGCCAATCCCTTTGGTTCGACCGTCGCGCCGGGATCGTCGGTGTTCTGGGCTGCGCCCTATGAAATGGCGGGCGAGCTAGGCGGGCAGGCGGCACTCCCGGCGATCAAGCCGGCCGATATGCCTTATGTCCTTCCGGGTATGGAAGGCGCCAATACCACCTTGGTCGCGGTGGCGACGAACCTGTCGTTGACCCGCAGCCAGGCGAAGCGTCTGGCGATCATGGCGCAAGATGGCTTGGCGCGCGCCATCCGGCCGGTACATTCGCCGTTCGATGGCGATAGCGTCTTTGCCCTTGCCACGGGCACGCTCGATATTGCGGTGACGCCGCCGCTCCTTGCCGATGTCGGGCTTTTGGCTGCGGATGCTGCCGCGCGAGCGATCGCAAAGGGCGTGTATAACGCGGAGTCGCTGGGCGACTTCCCGTCCTACAAAGATCAGTTTGGGTTGAGCTAGGCGCGCAACGGTCGCGGATCAGCGAACGTAGATATGCACCTCGTTGGTGAACGCCTCGGCGCTGGACGACGAGGAAAGCTGCACCCGGTTGGCGGGCAGACCCATGTCGTTCAACGAACGCAATACCCGTTCGGCATTGTCTTTCGAACGCGAGGTGTTCAGCGCAACCTCGGCCGGGGTGCCCCGATTGGGCGAGACCGCGACGAGATCGAATTGCGATTGGGGCCGTTGCTCCAACGCCCGGCTGATCGCGGAGAACAGCGCCTGTTCATAGGGCACGTCGGGACGGTCGAACCGGATCACCACCAAGGGCCGTCGGTTGGCAAACTGGCTGTTGCGGTTCGGCGCGGTCGCGGCTTGCGGCGGCGAGCTGGAGATCGGCGCGGCGGTCGCGAAAGCGCGGTTGGCGAGGCTCGGCCCCAACAACTCGCCGTTCTTGATCGCCAGCGAAAGCGTCGTGAGATTGGCCCGCTCGTTGCCGACATAAGCAGTCTGACGGCTGACGTCTTCACTCAATTCGTTGAGGAGACGGTCGATCAGGACAACGGTGCGGTTGGTCTCGTCCTCTAGGATCACGAGTTGGCGGTGATCTTCGTCGATCGCACCCGACAACCCAAAGGTCGCCCGTGTGCTTTCCAGGACGAAGGAGGCAAAAGCCGAATCTGCCGCGACCGAATTCGCCAAGCTGTTCAGCTGGTTGATGTCGCTGCCCAAACGGTCGAGCTCGGCCTGACCGAGGTTCCACTGGTTCACTAGGACCGGATTGCCAGGGGTGGTGCCGACCTGCAGGCGTGCCGAGATCGCGGCGATGGTGCCGTGATAGCGCTGCGAGGTCGCGGCAAGCTGTTCGCGAATCACCTGCAACCGCTGGTTCTGCTGAACGATGTTGGCTTGCAGCTGGCTGAGTTCGCCGCGCAATTGCGCGACCTTCTGTCCGACAAACGTGCCCGTGTTGACACCGGGCGTGACGTCGGGCGGATTGAAGGTTGACCGACCCAGCGCCGGCGGCGGCGCGGGCGCGACAGGTGCCGGTGCGACGGTGTTGGGTGTCGCGGCGACTTGGGCGTTCTGTATGCCTTGGTTTGCCGGGGCGGCGGTCGCCGCCGAAGACACGACCTGATCGTCACCTCGACCGGGGAAAACCGCATCGGAGACGAATGAGCATCCACCGAGCGCGATAGCCACGACAAAGGCGACTGAAGAATATTTCCCTACCATGCGAGGCAACACCATTAGATATGCATGTCGACGTCGAACAACTCGAGAAGATCGCGATCGATTTTCGATCCAGCAGCAACAATCATTTCTTGAGATTATCCAACAATATACAGGTAATACGGGTCAGCTAACTTGAAGTTTACTGAGACTGCGCGATCTTAAACAAATGAGGACCAACCCCACAAGCGATTTTGCCTTGAAAATCGAGCATTTAGGTGGTGCGGGGCTAACCGACCCCACTGAATTGGGGGTCAGAGTCCTGCTTGCGCGGCGTCTTGCAGGGAAACCGCATATTGATTAGGTTCCACGCCTTCGTGCGCGAGCCCGGTGGTGTCGCCACACTTGGGCGGCTGTAGCTCAGCTGGATAGAGCACTAGACTACGAATCTAGGGGTCGGGAGTTCGAATCTTCCCAGCCGCGCCACTCCTCCTTTCACCGATCGATAGCGACCGGCACAACCCGACGCTAAGGTGGTGTCCGCAAAACGCGGGTCGGGAGGGTTCATGACAGACAACACGCCGCACTATCGCCTCATGGTCGTGGGGGCCACGCCTTCGGAAGCGCAAAAACAGGTTTTTGCGCCCTATGACCGAAGCGTGATTGCTACGGTCGATGCCGCCGACGGGGCGGCGGTCGAGGCCGCGCTCACAACCGCCTACGGGACGTTTCGGGACAGAGATTCGTGGCTTTCCAAACCACGGCGTATCGAAATTCTATCTAAGGCCGCCGCGATCATGAACGACCAAGTCGAGCAATTGGCGCTCGACGCGGCGCGCGAGGGCGGCAAGCCGTTAATCGATTCGCGGGTCGAGGTGGTGCGCGCGATCAGTTCCGTCGAAGCGTGCGTCGAAGAACTCAAGTATGCGACCGGTGAGATTATCCCGATGAACGTCAATGCGGCGTCCGCCAACCGGTTCGCCGCTACCACGCTGGAGCCCATCGGCGTCGTCGTCGCCGTCAGTGCGTTCAACCATCCACTCAATCTCATTGCGCATCAGGTTGCGCCCGCGGTTGCGACGGGTTGCCCCGTCATCGTCAAGCCGTCCGAAGATACGCCGTTGTCGTGCATCCGGTTCGTTCAAATCCTGCGGGAGGCTGGGCTCCCCGAGGAGTGGTGTCAGGTCACCGTCACTGAAACGCGCGATGTCGCGACCGCGTTGGTCACCGACCCCCGCGTGGCGTTTTTCAGCTTTATCGGCAGCCCCGGTGTGGGCTGGTCGCTGCGCTCGCAATTGGCGCCCGGTACCCGGTGCGCGCTGGAACATGGGGGGGCCGCGCCGGTCATCGTCGGACCGGATGCCGACGTGGCCGAGATCGTGCCCCCGCTCGCCAAGGGCGGGATGTATCACGCGGGCCAAGTCTGCGTGTCGGTGCAGCGGGTCTTTGCGCACGAAAGCATCGCGCGCCCTCTGGCCGAGGCGCTGGCTGATGCGGCGGAAAAAATGATCGTCGGCGATCCGACGCGGGCCGATACCGAAGTGGGGCCCTTGATCCGACCCCGCGAAGTGGAACGCGTCCACGAATGGACCACCGAGGCTATCGACCGCGGCGCCGAAGTGCTGTCCGGCGGCGAACCGATGGACCACAACTGCTATCGGCCCACCGTCCTTTATGACCCGCCCGAGGATGCTCGCGTCTCGCAACAGGAAATCTTTGGGCCGGTGGTTTGCGTCTATCCCTACGACGACATGGACGAGGCGATCGAACGTGCGAACGCGCTGCCTTTCGCTTTTCAGGCCGCAGTGTTCACCAAAGACATCGACCGCGCGATGCGCGTCTACAGCCGTCTCGATGCGTCGGCAGTGATGATCAACGACCACACGGCCTTCCGGGTCGATTGGATGCCGTTTGCGGGATTGCGTCAGTCGGGACTCGGGGTGGGCGGTATTCCCCACACCATGCATGACATGCAGATCCAGAAGATGATGGTTCTTCGCTCGCCCGAACTTTGACGTCGGTTGCGCTAGGGTCGGTGGTCATGGCCCGCACTATTGTGCGTTCCCTCGCGCCGTATTGTTTGATCTATCGCGGCGGGTTTGATCCCGCGCCAGGAGAATGCGGCCTTCCCAACGATGAACCGGTGGGCAGCGTCGTGTTGGTCGGCAACGCAGGGTCCGCGCTGTGGGCGCCGTTCCAATCTCATCCGATATCTCGCGACGGCTTGCCGGATCCTTTGAACCGGTGGATCGAACAGGTGGTGGGCGATGTCGCCGCATCGCTCGGCGCGCGGGTCGTCTATGCCCACCAAGGGCCGCCTTACTTGCCGTTCCTGACCTGGGCCGCGCGGTGCGATGCGGTCTCGCCTTCGCCGCTCGGGTTGTTTGTCCATCCCGAATACGGCCTGTGGCATGCCTATCGTGCGGCGCTGGTGTTCCCCGAATCGATTGCGTTGTTCGCACCGGATGATCGGCCATCCCCTTGCGTGACCTGTCAGGATCGCCTTTGCACATCGGCGTGTCCCGTCTCAGGCAACGACCTTATCCGCAACCATGTTCAGGGGTGCGCCGGGAGCGGTCGCGCCGAAGGGCGGGATTGTCGGCGGCACGGGTGTGCCTCTCGCCGCGCTTGCCCGGTGGGGCGAGAGTTTCAATACATTCCCGATCACATGCGCTTTCACATGGAAACGTTCTTGCGGTCAGGAGATTTTTGAGTCGACGTCAAAGGTGGTCGGCGGCGTACCGTGTGCCGCCATATCGTACATCTTACGAAAGGCCGTATTGAGATGGGCTGCCAGCACACCGGCGTCGAACAGCGGCGCCGCATCACGTTGTCGGCGTAAGGTCTCTTTGGCGCGGCGCAATGCCTCAGGCTCGGTTCCCAGGGCGATCGCCGCGGCCGTGTAGCCCGCCACATCGTCGTGGATCCACGCTGGGGTGCCGAGCGCGGTTAGGATCGACGCACCGGTCCGGGCACTTTGGGTGGTACCGGCAATCGTCAGGACCGGGACGCCGGCAAGCAGTGCGTCGAGCGTCGTCACCCCGCCGGTGTGCCCGAACGCGTCCAAACAAATATCCGCCAGCGGGTGACGCGCGAGGTGCGCATGTCGATCCTTGCGCGCGGCAAAGACTAGGCGTCCGCCGTCAACACCTTGGCCCGCTGCGGCATCGCGCAGGCGATCCTGAACGTCGTCGCCCGCTGCGCGCAGCCACAGCACGCTATCGGGTACCGCCGACAGAATGTTCATCCATGCGCCGAAAGCGGCGGGATCCAATTTGTAGGTCGCGTTGAACGAGGCATAGACCACACCGGTTGCGGGCAATCCTTCTTCTGCCCGGGTCGGCGCGACTTCGGGCACATCGATTCGTCTTGCCGCCATAAAGGTATCGGGCAAATAGGCCAGCACTTCGGTGCAGTGCGCGGCCAACGCCGGCGGCGTATGCGTGCGATCGGTGACAAGCCACGGAATGTAGTCCGCCCCCACCGTGCTGCCGTAGCCCAGATAATGCGCCTGCACCGGGGCCGGTCGTCGCGCAAAGATATCCAGCCGACCGCCACGGGTATGCCCGGCCAGATCGACTAGGACATCGATGCCGTCGGCACGAATGCGTGCGGCGGCCTGGTCGGCCGACAAGGCATTGAGATCGACGAGCCGATCGAACGCCTCGGCAAGTTCCTCGGTTTGCGTATCGGTCTCCCCGGCAGCGACGGAATAACCGATCCACTGGATGGTGGAGTCTTGGCGTGCGGCCAACACGCTCGAGAACGACATGGCGAGGCTATGGGTGCGAAAATCAGGTGAGACGAATCCGACTCGAAGCGTCGGCTTGCCCGGAACCGCCGCCGGCGCGTCTCCAACCGGCCCGACTTCGGCGGCGGCGGCGGAGCGCCGGGCCGCGATCAGGCGGGTCTCGGCGTCGGCGGTTGTTCCAGCTAGTGCGAACGGGGGCACCTGGGCGCCTGCGTGTACATCGTCGATAACCGCCGCGACCAATTGCGCATCGTCATCCCACGCGCAAATGTGGCGGCGCGAGTGCAGCAGATAGGCATGTGCGCCGGGCAGCGCGGGGTCGCGCGACAGCGCGTCCTGATAGGCGTCGACGGCTTCGGCGTGACGTCCCAACGATTGCAGGATATGGCCGAGGTTGAGGCGCGCGTTGAGGTCGCTCGGCGCGATCTCGACGGCTTGCCGGGCGGCCTCAAGCGCATCTTCGTGCCGCCCGAGACACTGGAGCGAAATCGCCATGTTGCCGAATGCTTCCGCGTATTGCGCCTGCTGCGCCACGGCTTTCTCGAAATGCGGTATCGCCGCCGTATGGTTGGCGGCCGCCTGTTCGCACAAACCCAAACCGTTGAAGGCCATGCTGTTCGTCGGGTCTTGTTGGCGCGCGTGGTTGAACCAACGTCGTGCGGTGTCGATAAGGCCCTGCGCCAGCAGGCAGTCGCCGAGATTTAATTTCCAAGCCAGCGTGTCGGGCGCGCGCTCGGCCGCTTCTCGGAGTGCAACCTCGCCTTCTTTGAGACGGTTGGCGGCAACCAGCGCATTGCCGAGTGCGCCATGGGCGACGGCGCGATCAGGGGTCAGCATGACCGCGTGTCGGGCGGACTCGACAGCTTCGTCGTGTTGGCCCAGTCGAGAGGCTGCGGCGGCCATGTTGATAAAGACTTCGGGGACCTGAGGGGCTAGGCGGGCCGCTCTTTGGAAATCAACCAGCGCAGTATTGGCGTCACCCGCGTTCATCCTCCAAACACCGAGGGTAAACGAGACTTCCGCGTCGTCCCGGTTTCGGTCAAAGGTGGCCAGTATCTCGACGGCCCCCGCTTGGTCGCCCTGTGCCGCGGCCTCGCGGGCGGCGGCCAGGACGTGCGCGGCGGTCTTGCCGTCGATTTTTCCGTCGGCGCCGGGGGGCGTCATATTCTGTTCGACCGTTTCGCTGGGGGCTTGAGGTGGCACATGGCCAGAGTGTGGGCAGCCGGTTAACCCTTCGTAAAGCCGGAATTCCTTCCTCGACCGCGACGTGTCCGACGGGTGTTCAGATTGACAGATTTGGCCGTGGGCCCCATATTCTGCCGTTTTCCAACGCTGGTTCCCTGAACCGAACGCGGGAGAGCACCTTGATTTCCGCCGTCATGCCGACCTACGCCCGCGCAGACCTTGCGTTTGTCCGGGGCGAGGGTCCTTACCTATTTGATACCGAGGGACAGAAGTATCTCGACTTCGCCTCCGGCATTGCCGTGACCACGCTTGGCCACAATCACCCTCGCCTCACCGCCGCGCTTCGGGCCGCATCCGAGGGCGTTTGGCACACATCGAATCTCGTGCACATCCCGACGCAAGAAGCGCTCGCCGAGACCCTTGTCGCCCACACGTTCGCGGACACGGTCTTTTTCGGCAATTCCGGCGCCGAGGCGGTCGAGTGCTGCATCAAGGTTGCGCGCAAATACCATGCAGCCAACGGTCATCCCGAACGCTTTCGGGTCATCACCTTCGAATCCGCGTTCCACGGGCGGACGCTGGCGACCCTGGCGGCGGGCAATCAGGCGAAACACTTGGACGGATTCGGCCCCAAGGTCGATGGGTTCGACCAAGTGCCGTTCGGCGATGTCCCCGCGCTCGAGGCGGCGATCGGGCCCGCCACAGCCGCCATTATGGTTGAACCGATCCAGGGCGAAAGCGGCGTACGCGTACCTTCGGACTCGTTCCTGCCGGCCCTGCGCGAGATTGCCGATCGCGAGGGGATTTTGTTGATCTTTGACGAGGTCCAGTCCGGCGTCGGGCGGACCGGGCGGCTCTTCGCGCACGAGCACTGGGGCGTGACGCCCGATGTCATGGCGGTCGCCAAGGCGCTCGGTGGCGGTTTGCCGATCGGCGCGTGCCTAGCCACCGAACGTGCGGCGCAAGGCATGGTCGCCGGCACCCATGGATCGACTTTCGGCGGCAATCCCCTTTCGACCGCGGTCGCGCTGGCGGTCATGGAAGAAGTCACCAAGCCGGGGTTTTTGGAAGGCGTCGAGAAAAACGGCGCGTTGCTTAGGGGTGGTCTGGAAAAGCTTAAAGCCAAGCATGGCAACAAGATCACCGAGGTTCGCGGCAAGGGGCTCTTCCTGGGGCTGCGGTGCACCGGTGATCCGGGCGTTGTCATCGAAGAATTACGCAAGCGCGGGATGCTGACCGTGATCGCGGGCGACAACGTCGTTCGGTTGTTGCCGCCGCTCATTGTGACCGAAGAACATATTGCGGAAGCGCTCGCCAAGCTTGACGAGGCGCTGAGCGCGACGAGCTTTTAGGTCGTGCCGGATTTTTCCGATATCGCGATCCTCGACGACGCGACTCTGCGGCGGATTTTGGACGATGCCAGTGCGCGAAAAAAGCAACGTGCCGGAATGTCTAAAGGCATGCTCGATGCCGATCGCCCGCTCGAGGGACGTATCCTTGCGATGATCTTCGAAAAGCCGTCGACGCGGACTCGTGTCTCGTTCGACGTCGCAATGCGGCAACTCGGCGGTCAAACCATCGAAATGAGTGGCGCGGAGATGCAACTCGGCCGTGGAGAAACCGTCGCCGACACGGCGCGGGTGCTGTCGGGTTATGTCGATGCGATCATGATTCGGACGTCGAAGCATTCTGTCCTCGAGGAACTTGCCGAGGCGGCGAGCGTTCCGGTGATCAACGGGCTCACCGATCGCAGTCACCCTTGCCAAGTCATGAGCGACATCCTCACCTTCGAGGAACATCGCGGTCCGATTCGCGGCGCCAAGGTCGCTTGGATCGGTGATGGCAATAACATGGCGACCTCATGGATCGAGGCGGCGGCCCGTTTTGGGTTTGACCTCGAATTGGCGTGCCCTGAGGAACTCTCGCCCGACGCCACCGTCGTGGCGTGGGCCCAAGCCCAGGGTGCCGCGATCGGCGTGACGCGCGATCCCGCGGCAGCGGCTGCCGATGCGGCGTGTGTCGCGACCGATGTGTGGGTGTCGATGAATGACGAGTCGGCGGATGGGAAGAACGCGGCGTCGGCGCGGCATAACTTGCTGAAGCCCTTTCAAGTCGATTCGCGCATCATGGCCGCGGCAAAGGATGATGCCGTGTTCATGCACTGTCTGCCGGCGCATCGAGGCCAAGAAGTCACCGCAGAGGTCATCGACGGACCTCAGTCGGTGGTATGGGCGGAAGCGGAAAACCGGTTGCACGCCCAGAAAGGCATTCTTAACTGGTGCATGACCTAGAAAGTCGCGACCACGTTGAGGCTGATGACGGCGTCTACCCGTTTCAGATCGACAAGGTCGGCATCCGTGGGCGCCTCGTTCGTCTCGGACCCGCCATCGACACCATACTGGCAAATCACGACTATCCCGACCCGGTATCGAATTTCCTCGGCGAACTGGTGGCCCTCAGTGCCGCGTTGTCGAGTGCGCTGAAGTTCGAGGGAGTTTTTTCGTTACAAGTGCGCGGCAACGGCGCGATTCGGGCGCTGGTGGCCGACTTCCAATCTCCGGGATCGATTCGGGCCTTTGCGAGTTTCGATTCGGAGGCGGTCGCCCAGGTGGCGCAGTCCGGAAACGGTGGGGTTCGCGATTTCTGCGGTGATGGCGTTCTGAGTTGGATCGTCGATCAGGGCAACGATACCGAGCGTCACCAAGGAATCGTGTCGCTCGACGGCGAAACCCTCGCCGAATGCACCGAGAACTACTTTCGCCAATCGGAACAATTGCGTGCCGTCGTCCGGGTCGGCGTGGTTCGAGAGATGGTGCGCGGCGGCGATCGTCAGTGGCGCGCCGGCGCCATTATGGTGCAAAACCTTGCCGCCGTGGGTGGTCACAGCGGGCGCAAGATCGAAGATCAATATGCCACCGAACAAGACTGGCAGCATGCCAAGGCATTGGTGCAGACCGCGACCGCGGCCGAGATGTGCGATCCGCTACTGCAGCCCACCGCTTTCCTGCGACGATTGTTCCACGAGGACGGTGTGTGGCTCTACGATCCGACAAACCTAGCGGCAAAGTGCCGCTGTTCGCGGGATCGCATCGAGACCGTGCTCGAGCAATTCTCTGCCGAGGAAGTCAAGGAAATGGTGCTGGACAGTGGATTGATCGAAGTGCGCTGCGAATTCTGCAACCAATCGTATACTTTCGACGGGCAACCTTAGATCTGAGGAGGCGGCGATGGGCTACGTTTCGAGAAAGATGCAAACGCTTGCGGTCATCGCGTTGGGTATCGGCCTGTTGGCCGCCTGCGCGCAGACACCACCGCCAGCCCCGCTGCCCGACCTGACGTTCAGCCACCTGGATACGATCGATCTGAACGTCGATTCGATCGAGGTCGTCGAGAACTATGTGCCGCCGTTGCGCGGCCCGAACATCGAACACCTCTTCCCGCAACCGCCGTCGCAGGCCGCGCGCCGTTTGGCGGAAGATCGTTTCCGCGCGCTTGGGACGGAGGGGCGCGCTCAATTCGTGATCGATACGGCATCGGTCGTCGAAACCGATCTTCCGGTCGAAAAAGGTTTGCGCGGCGCGGTGACGGTTGATCAAGCGCGGCGCTATGACGCGACCCTGACGGTGACCCTTGAGATTCGGAACGACCGTGGCTTTCGCCAAGCCTTTGCCACGGCGACCGCTGAGCGATCCCAGACTGTCCCCGAAGATCTTACGCTCAACGAGCGGCGAGCCATTCAGCATCGTCTCGTCGAAGTCCTGCTGAATGACCTGAATGTGGCCCTAGAGGCCAAGATCGCGGAGTTTCTTTCGGCCTATATGCTCTGAGTGGCCGCCACGTCGATCAGTTTGCGCAAAAACTGTTCGCACGCATCGATTTGTGCGATCTCGATGTATTCGTCCGGCTTGTGCGCTTGCAGGATGTTACCGGGCCCGCAAACCACGGTCGGGACGCCGGCCTCCTGAAAGATCCCGCCCTCGGTGCCATAGCTGACGACATCGGTTTGATTGGTTCCGGCGAGCATCATCGCCAACGTTTCTGCGGGTGAGTCCGACTCGGGTACCAAAGGCGCAACGCGACCCTTAGCCTCGGTGACGATATCGGCCTGCGCGGACACTTCCTTCATTTGAGGGAGCACGACATCGTTGGCGTAAGCGTTGAATCTGTCGAGAATCGCCTGTTCGCTTTGGCCGGGGATCAATCGGTATTCCCAAACGAACGAGCATTCCTTCGGGATGATGTTAAGCGCCGTGCCGCCGCGAATTGTGCCGACATGCACCGTTGTATAGGGCGGATCGAAACGGTGATGTTCGCCGTGGTTTTCGCGTTGATCCTTCGCCAACTCCGCTAAGTACGACACCAACTGGGCGGCATACATTACCGCGTTGACCCCGATATGGGTGGCGCTGGAATGGGCCTCCAAGCCGTGTACCGAGGTGCGATACGCAAAGACGCCCTTATGCGCATTGACCACTTTCATGTCGGTCGGTTCGCCGACAATGACGGCGCGCGGCAGCGGTGCGATCCCGCTTAGGTGGGAGATGATGCCGTGGACGCCCAAACATCCGACTTCCTCGTCGTAAGAGAACGCGAAGTGGATCGGCATCTTGAGGTCGGCGGCCACCATATCGGGCGCCAACGCCAGCGCGGTGGCGATGAAGCTTTTCATGTCGCTGGTGCCGCGGCCGAATAGCCGCCCCTCTGACTCAACCGGCTCGAACGGGTTGGTGGACCAGTCCTGCCCATCGACAGGTACGACATCGGTGTGGCCGGATAGCACAACGCCGGGCACATCGGCTGGCCCGATCGTCGCATAGAGATTCGCTTTGGTCTTTTCGCCGTTATGGATCAGCGTCGCGTCGATGCCGAGGCCCTTCAAATAGTCGGCGGCGAACCCGATCAGATCGAGATTGGAATCGCGACTGGTCGTGTCATAGGAGACGAGCTTCTTGGCCATCGCCAGCGGCGTAAAGTCGGTCATAGCATCCTTTGTCGGCGTCAGGTGCGCCAGAAACGGCGGGTGAAAAGAACAAGCACGGTAAAGACTTCGAGCCGACCCAAAAGCATGCCCGCCGCCAACAACCATTTTGCCGTTTCCGGCACGGTGGCAAAAGTCCCCGCCGGACCGACGATGTCGCCGAGCCCGGGGCCGACGTTCGTGATGGCCGTCGCGGCGCTTGAGACGGCGGTGACGAAGTCGAGGCCCAGCGCAGCGAGGGCAAACGCCAACAGGCCAAACAGCAAGAGGAACAGAAAGAAGAAGGCGAATACCGAGTCCGTGACGTTGTCCGGAAGCGGGCGTCCTTCGTAGTGCGCCACATAGACCCGGTGCGGGCGCAGTAGCCGTTCCAGTTGCGCCTTCAATGCCAGGAAGAGAACTTGGTAGCGAAAAATCTTCACGCTGCAGCTGGTCGAACCGGCGCAACCGCCGACGAACATGAAGAAGAGAAAGGCGATGCCGGGAAACGTTCCCCATTGCCAGAAGTCCTCGCTTGCATAGCCCGTGCCGGTGATGATGGACGTGACGTTGAAGGCCGAGGCGCGTATGGCGTGACCCAAGGTGTCGTCGTTCATGACAATCTGCCAGATCGCGATCGCTGCGGTGCCCGCCACCAGAAAGCCAGCAAACCACTGAACTTGGCTGTTTCTCACCACGCGCATGGGGTCACCGCGCGAGGCCACAAGCAACATGGCGAACGGCAAGCTGCCGACGATCATGAATAGCGTTGCAATCCATTCGACCCCCGGATTGCCGAAGTGCCCGATCGAGGCGTCTGACGTCGAAAAGCCTCCGGTCGCGATAGTCGTCATCGAATGGGTGATCGCATCGAAGCCCGACATTCCAACCGCCCAGTAGGCGGCGAAACACAGCGCCGTCGCGCCGACATAGACCATGCCGATACCGCTCGCCAACGAGGCGATGCGTGGCGAGGCTTTGCCCGACGGATCGCTGAACTCGGTTTTGAACAGTTGGTTGCCGCCGACTTGCAGCATCGGCAGCACCGATACCGCCAAGACGATAAACCCGACGCCGCCGAGCCATTGCAGCATCGCTCGCCACACCAGGATACCCGGCGGCGCGTTGTCGAGGTCGGTGAGGACCGTGGATCCCGTTGTGGTGATCCCGGACATCGCCTCGAAAAAAGCCGACGCATAGTCCAAGCCAAGGCCGGAAAAAAGAAACGGCAGGGCGGCGAAGGCCGCGGCGATCGTCCAGGCCAAGGTGGTTAGAACGAAGCTCTGGCGGATCGTTAGCGTAGACCAGGCCCCCCGGGTCGTCAGCACACCGCTTACGCCAACGAACAGCGTAAGCGCCGCTGCGCCTAGAAAGGCTTGCCAGTCAGGGTTGCCGCTCGCGGCGTCGACGCCGGCGGGCACCAGCATGGCGCCGGCCAACGCGATCAACAGCACGCCGAGAAAGAAGACAATGGGCCGGAATTCGATCATGACCGATCGTGCGCTCCGGTCTGGCCAGACATGGGGCTAGCCCGACGGGTTGGTCGGGCTGCTGATGATGTTGAGAAACTCGCGCCGTGTCGTCGCGTCGTCGCGAAAAGCGCCGGTCATATGGCTGGTCACCATGCTGACGCCGGGCTTGTGAACTCCGCGCATCGTCATGCATTGATGGGCGGCATCGATGACGACGGCGACACCCTTGGCTTTGAGCACGCTGTCGATGCAACTCGCGATTTGGGCGGTCATCTTTTCCTGCACCTGAAGACGTTTGGCATAGGCATCGACGACACGAGCCAATTTGCTGATTCCCACGACGCGGTTGTTCGGCAAGTACCCGACATGGGCGCGACCGATGATTGGCAACATGTGATGTTCGCAATGCGACTCGACGCGAATATCCCGCAAGACCACCATCTCGTCGTACCCGTCGGTTTCTTCGAACGTGCGCTCCAGGTATTCGACGGCATCGTCGCCGTAACCGGCAAAGAATTCGTCGTAGGACCGCACCACACGGGCGGGCGTGTCGATCAGTCCCTCGCGCGCGACATCGTCGCCGGCATAGCGGAGCAATGTCCTCACCGCGGCTTCGGCCTCTTCGCGGGACGGTCGTTTGTCGGCAGTGCCAGTGGCCTTGTCTACGGGGGTGTCCATCTGATGGGTGCTCCTCTTGGCGGGACGTACGGCTAGTTCAGCGACGATTGTTCGTGCGGGCTATCGAGTGAAAAGGCCGGGATATCGACCGGAAAGGAATCGCCGTTGTCGGTCGTCATCTCGTAGCTCCCGACCATGATTCCCGACGGGGTCGATAGCGGCGTACCGCTGGTGTACTCGAACGTTTCGCCTGGACCCAGCCGCGGTTGCTCCCCGACGACGCCGGGGCCGCGTACTTCCTTGATGCGCCCGAAAGCATCGGTGATTTTCCAATACCGGTTCAGCAGTTGAACCGGCTCATCTCCCACGTTCTCGATCTTCACCCGATAGGCCCAAACGAAGTGTCCTTGGTCGGGCGTCGATTGATCCTCGAGATAAAACGGCTGGACCTCGATACGGACGCCGCGGGTCGTTCTGTCGTACATAGTTGCAGCCGCCGACGATTGCCAAAGTGCAAGTCTATTTATACCGCGCCCAAGGCGTCGCGAATATCTCCGATCAAATCTTCGACATCCTCAAGGCCGACCGAAAGCCGCACCGTGGTGGGTTTGATCCCGACCTCAAGGCGCTCTTCCTCGGAAATCCGCTGATGCGTGGTCGTCGCGGGGTGGGTAATCAGGCTCTTGGAGTCGCCCAGATTGTTCGAGATATCGACAATCTTGAGCCCATTCAGGAACCGGAACGCCCCCGCTTTGCCGCCTTCGATGTCGAAGGTCACGATCCCGCCGCCGCCGGCCATCTGCCGTTTCGCCAAATCCGACCCCGGATGACTATCAAGGAAGGGATAGATGACGCGCGTCACCCGATCATGGCCTTCGAGGAACGAGGCTACCCTCGCGGCCGAGGCGCAATGCCGTTCCACCCGAAGCTCCAATGTTTCCAAACCCTTCAGCATCACCCACGCATTGAACGGGCTGAGTGCCGGGCCCGTGTGGCGCAAAAACGGTTTCAGCGTGTTTTCGACGAAATCTTCGCTACCTAAAACCACGCCGCCCAAACAGCGCCCCTGCCCGTCGATGTGTTTGGTCGCCGAATACACAACGACATCGGCGCCGAATTCGCCGGGGCGTTGCAGCGCCGGGGTGGCAAAGGCGTTGTCGACGATCAATCGGGCGTCGCCGTCATGCAAGATATCGGCAATCGCCTTCAAGTCGACGATGTCCAGCATCGGGTTAGACGGCGTTTCCAGAAATCCGCAAACCGTATTAGGGCGCATGGCGCTGCGCCATTGATCGAGGTCGCCGCCTTCGATAAGCGTGGTTTCGACCCCGAAGCGCGGCAAGATGTCTTCAATGATATATCGGCAAGATCCGAACAACGCGCGGGCCGACACGACGTGATCGCCGGCCTTGAGCTGACACAGGAGGGACGCGTTGACCGCCGCCATGCCGGTCGCGGTCGCCATCGCGCGTTCCATGCCTTCGATCGCGGCGATGCGTTCTTCGAACATGCCGACAGTGGGGTTGGAGAAGCGCGAATAAATAAAGCCGTCGTCTTCCCCTTTGAACCGCGCTTCGGCTTGTTCCGCGGCGTCATATACGTAGCCCGAGGTGAGGTACAGCGCTTCGCTGGTTTCGCCGAAGTTCGACCGGGCTTGGCCGCCACGAACCGCGACGGTCTGACGCCGCCATGTGCGGCTGTCCTTCTTCTTTCCAGTGCTGGACATTGCTCTGTCTCCCAACAAAAAAACCCGGCCAGGAGCCGGGTTGTCGCCCCGACCTTTTAAGCGGATTGTTTTACGTGGCCGCAAGCCGGTCGGCTCAAATCACCACGGAGGGGCTACTTACGCCCCCCATTTCGGACAGTCAAGTCAGGCGTTTGCAGAGATCAGCGTTGTGGCGGTCCGGGGGAGGGTAAACCACGACGGTGTGAGGGGTCGGCCCTGGGCTTGCGTTTCGGGGGCCGGGAGGATGTCACAATTGTCCCACAGATCGGTCGACAGCGTGGCGGCGTAGGCCTCGGGCATCGCGGCATCTCGCATGGCCTTTTGGGCGGCGGCAAAGTCGTAGTCGAGCGACCGGGTATCGATCTGAAGCCCGTCCCGGGCATCGCCAAGAACGCTAAACCAAGTCCGCGGCGTGCCGTCGTTGGCCGGCAGCCCGATCACGCCGGGATTGTGCCAAAGGCGCGATCCCAAGGTGTGCGAGAACGGCAGGCCGCAATGGCCCGCTATCATGACATCGGCCTCGCAGGCCTCGAGCTCGGTTTCTTTGAACGCCCGCGCGCTCGACCGAAAGACAAATCGGTTCACTTGCGACGGCGCGCCATGGGTCACAAAAAACGACGTGCCTCGGACCGAAAAGCGAATGCCGGATGGAAGCGCGGCCATCCAGCTGCAAGCCTCGTCGCTCAGGTGCCGTTGGGCATGATCCATCCACCGCGCCGATAAGACATCGCAGCGCGATCCTTCGGCAAAGCCGCATCCGCAATCGCCGGTGCGTGAGGCGAACGCCTCTTCGCAGTTGCCCTGGATCACGTGGCATCGGAACGCACGAATCGTATCCACCGTCTCTTGCGGATGCGCGCCATAGGCCACGACATCACTGGCACAAATGCACGACTCAGGAGGGATGTCACACGCTACCGCTGTCTCGATCAGCGCTTGGGTGGCGTGCAGGTTGCTATAGGGACCGCCGAAGAACAGTAGCGGCGGTTCCAAAGCGCCGAGGTCGTCTATGCGCGGGAGGTTCAAGCGCTGCACGATCCGCCACCCAACACGCAAAAGCTTGCGCAATAGGGATGATTCAGGCGCACACTGGTTTGGGCGTCCGCCAGGGTTCGGCCGATCTCGAACTGTTCGTCGTAGGGCAACAATGTGCAGGCGACGATCGCGGGGTGCGTTGCGCCCTTCCGCTTCACCACCATCCGCGAGGTTGCACACATCATGGCGTCGGGACGGACATCCAGGATGCCCCAGCAGGCGGTCGTGATTTCTGGCACCACGGCCGCCTCGTCCATCTCGGGAAAGATCACCAATTGGCCAGGGTCTTGCGCATCGACCGGCAGCTCAAGGGTGTCAAATAGCTGGGCGAAGCCCTTGCGGGCCGCCGCCTCGTCTTCATGCCACAACGACCGGCCGGCGACGGAGAGATTGAATCCGTTTTGCGCCAACCATTGCAGGCCATCGATGGTGCGCGCCCACGAAAATGCGCCGCGCTCTTCCTCATGACGTTCCTGGGTGTAGTGATCCAGGGACACGCGCAGCGTCAGTGCGTCACCGTGTTGTTCCTTGAGGCGTAGCAGATCGTCCCGCCGGTGCTTCATCGGCGTCATCGCGTTGGTGAGGACCAATGCCTCGAACCCGCGCGCCAGCACATCGTCCAGAATATCGATGACCTCGGGATTCATGAACGGCTCGCCACCCGTCAGGCCAATCTCGCGTGTCGCCAACCCTTGATCGCGAATCTCGTCCAGGTACGCCACGACCTCTTTGTGGGTGATATAGACCAACCGATCGTTGGTTGGGCTCGATTCGATGTAGCAGCGCTCGCAAGTCAGGTTGCACAGCGTCCCGGTGTTGATCCACAGCGTCTCCAGACGGCGCAAATCGACCGACGCGCGTACGCTCCCGTCCGCGGTGACCTCGGGGTGCGCGAACTTCGCGCTTGCCGCCTCGGCGGCAGTTGGTCCGGTAATGTTCATGAACGAAAGGGTCCAGGGGACGGAAAGAGGCGACCATTTCGCAAGGTCGGAACGGTGTCAACGCTCGCCGGACGATGATCACCCGCTCTTGATCGCCCAGGTAAATTTGGCCGTGGTGACCCGGTAGGGGCGACCGGTCTCCCCTCTTGATTTCCCGCCCCCCGTGGGGACAATCGGGCCGCGGCGCGGGTGTAGCTCAATGGTAGAGCAGAAGCTTCCCAAGCTTACGACGAGGGTTCGATTCCCTTCACCCGCTCCAACCCTTCCAAACCAATTCGTGCTACTACCGATCCGCCACCGGTGCCCGGCGGGCGCAGTAATTTTTGGGGACAACATGGTCTACAGGCTTGTCTATACCTCGAAGGCAATATCGTCCGTAACCGACAAAGACCTTGAAGATATCTTGTCCAAGGCGCGGGCGAATAATTCGCGGCTAAAGCTCACCGGGCTGCTGATGTTTCACAACAGCGAGTTCTTTCAAGTGTTGGAAGGGCGGAAGGCTTCGGTCGAGGCCCTATTCAAAGAGATCTCCGATGATCCGCGGCATATCACGGTCAAGCGTCTGGACGCACGTGAAGTCGAGGCGCGCTTGTTTGGTGATTGGAGTATGGCCTACGCGCCGATTTCACCTGATGACGAAGGCCAATTGTTGGGCGAGGGCAGTTTCTTTCATCACTTCGTTCCCGACGGCACCAGCGACGAACATACCGATCGTCTGACCCGCTTTATCACGAAGACCGCGGCGAAAATGATCGCGGCGCGTTCATAGACGGGACATGTGATCGCGCAATGAGAGCCAACCGATGGATTTCCTAATCGACGGCCAAAATAGTGCCGCCCGCACGGTTGTGTTGGCGCATGGGGCCGGGGCGCCAATGGACGCGCCGTGGATGACGGACGTCGCACAGGGGTTGGCGGGACACGGTCTGCGCGTGGTGCGGTTCGAGTTTCCCTACATGGCGCAGCGCCGGGACACCGGCAAACGTCGTGGCCCCGACCGGCCTCCCGTTTTACTCGAGACCTGGCGGGCCGTGATTGAGGAACTCGGCGCCCCGGGCGAGCTGATCATCGGCGGCAAGAGCATGGGCGGTCGGATCGCCACCATGGTGGCGGATACCGCAGGGGTCGCAGGGTTGCTGTGTTTCAGCTATCCGTTCCACCCGGCCGGCCGGCCGGAAAAAACCCGCACCGCGCACCTAGCGACGCTAGAAACGCCGAGTCTGATCCTCCAGGGCACCCGCGATCCCCTCGGCAATGCCGACGATGTCGCCGGCTACGATCTCAGTCCGGCGATCAATCTGCATTGGCTCGAAGACGGTGATCACGACCTCAAGCCGCGCAAAGCGTCGGGGCGGACGCATGCCCAGAATTTGGCCGAGGCAGTCGACGCCGCTGCGGCCTTTGTCGCGGGAATCTAGATCGTTTGGTAGCGCGCTTTCGCGCCGCGTTCGATGGCGGCTGCAGGTAGACGGCCGATCTCAAGCTTATGTCGCAAATACTCCAACAGCCGGATCTCTTCGGTACGCAATCGACCGCCAACCGCCGCGATGTCGCAAGCCAAGGCGTAGGCCGTTTCGTGCAGTCGCGGCGGCAGGTTATCGGCCGCAAAGGCAATGACATTGTCCAACCCGCTATCCTCGGATAGCAACGTGGCGCAGTGCTCCGCCGTTTCCGGCAGCTTTTCGATGTCCAGATCGTTAAAGACCGGCAGGGTCTTCACGATCTCGCCGATCGTGAACAGTTCTTTGTCGGTCATGTCGCTATCGGCAGCGGACATCAGCACCATCACGTAGATCAGGGCCTGGTGCTCTGGTTTCACAGACATCGGAATTTCCTCGTTTCAGGGTGGCCGCAATTTAGGGATTGGGGTAGGGCGCAGCAACCCCGCGGGCCGCGCGGCCCGACCGGCGGTGTTGACCCTACCGGCCTGCTCCGCCTAGGTTGCCGAGCGAGTTCACTGTGTCTAGCGATACCCACAAATCCTGGCCCTTTGCCGAGGCGCGCGCCCTCGTTGAGCGTTTTCGCGACCACGCCCCGGAAAAAGGCTACGTCCTGTTCGAGACCGGCTACGGTCCCTCGGGCCTGCCGCATATCGGAACCTTCGGCGAGGTCGCGCGGACGACCATGGTGCGTCGCGCCTTCTCTGAACTCTCCGACTTGCCGACCCGCCTTTTCGCCTTTTCCGACGATATGGACGGCTTGCGCAAGGTCCCCGACAACGTGCCCAACCAAGCGCTGCTGCAAGAGCATCTCGGCAAGCCGCTGACTGCCGTTCCCGATCCCTTCGGCACCCACGAAAGCTTTGGCCACCACAACAATGCGCGGCTACAGGCGTTCCTGGACCGTTTCGGATTCGACTACGAGTTCAAGAGTGCGACCGAGTGTTATCGTGCGGGTCTCTTCGACGAGGTGCTGTTGTTGATGTTGCGACATTACGACGAGGTCACCTCCGTTATCTTGCCGACCCTCGGGCCCGAGCGCCGCGCAACCTACAGCCCGTTCCTGCCGGTGTGCCCCAAGACCGGGCGCGTGCTGCAAGTGCCGGTTATTGGTCGCGATCCGGATGCCGGGACGATCGTCTACCAAGACGAAGACGAGACACAAACCGAGGTCCCGGTTACCGGCGGCCATTGCAAATTGCAATGGAAAGCGGATTGGGCGATGCGTTGGCGGGCACTCGATGTCGACTACGAAATGTCCGGCAAAGATCTGATCGACTCGGTGCGTCTATCCAGCAAGATTTGCCGCGTACTCGAGGGACGTCCGCCCGAAAGTTTTACCTACGAGCTGTTTCTCGACGAGAACGGCGAGAAGATCTCCAAGTCGCGCGGCAACGGCCTCACGCTCGAGGACTGGCTGCGCTACGCCTCACCTGAAAGCCTCGCGCTCTATATGTTCCAATCGCCGCGCAAAGCAAAGCGGCTCTATTTCGACGTCATCCCGCGTGCGGTGGATGAGTACGCGTCGCACCTCGGCACGTTTCACCAAACCGACGAGCGTACGAAACGCCTCGACAATCCGGTGTGGCACATCCATGGCGACGCCGCACCGGAAGAAGACCTGCCGCTATCGTTCGGTATTTTGCTCAATCTGGTGAGCGTCTGTAACACCGACGATCCCGAGGTGCTGTGGGGCTTTGTCGCACGCTACGTTTCGGGTGCCACGCCCAAGACCCATCCCTTGCTCGATCGCTTGGTCAACTACGCGATCGCTTACTACCGCGACTTCGTGGCGCCCACGAAGGATTTTCGTGCGCCGACCGATAAAGAGCGCGCCGCCCTGGAAGACCTTGCGACCGAGCTCGACACGATTGCGCCGGAGACCGAGGCCAAGGACATCCAAAATCGCATCTATGAGGTCGGCAAACGGCACGACTTCGAAAACCTACGCGACTGGTTCGGCGTGCTCTACGAAGTGCTTTTTGGACAGAAACAGGGGCCCCGCATGGGGTCGTTCGTCGCGCTCTATGGCGTCGAGAATTTCGTCGAACTGGTTCGCGCGTCGCTTGCGTCGCGCGACTAGAGGACGCTGCAACCCTTCGCAAAGTCCATGTAGAGATCGTACGCGCGACGCGCCACCGGGCCCGGTTGCAACTCGCGTTCTTCGACCTTCGTCACTGGCATCACTTTGCCGTAGTTCCCGGTGTTGAACACCTCGTCGGCGTCCATCACCTCGTCGAAGGTAAAGGCGCGTTCTTGCACCTCAATGCCGTCGGCTTGCAGTAGGTCGCGCACCCGCGCCCGCGTGATCCCACTTAGGAACGTCCCGTTCTCTGCGGGCGTGACCGCGACGCCGTCTTTAGCAAACCATAGGTTTGCCGTGGCGAACTCCGCGACATTGCCGTTCGGGTCCAGCATGATCGCATTGTCGAAACCCCGTTTGGCGGCTTCACGCAAAGCCCGTCCGCTGTTGGGATAAAGAGCGGCGGCCTTGGCGTCGGTCGTCGCCATATCGCGGCCCGGTCGGCGCAGCGTTGACAGACAGGCGGTGAAGTTGCCGAACTGCGGCATCGGCGAGTGCAGAACGGCGAGGACGAACTTGGCGCTTCCCGCATCCGGGTTGACGAACCCCTCTTCGGCGTAGATCGCCGGGCGGATGTACAGCACAGAATCGGCGGGCAGCTTTCGAATAGCTTCCACCGACAGGTCGTAAACCGTTTGCCAATCCACCGGCGGTTCCAACCCGATCGCCTTGGCCGACCGGATCAAGCGTTGGCTGTGCTTGTCGAGGTCGGGCGCTAACCCGCCAAACGCGCGGGCCCCGTCGAACACGACCGACGCCATCCAAAACGCGTGCGTTGCCGGGCCGATCATCTTGGGATTGGTGTCGAACCATTCCCCGTCGAAATAGAAGAGGCCTTCTTCTTTGATTTGGGATTGCGCCATTGTGCCGTTGCCTCGCGTGTGGCGCGCATTCTTGACCGTGGATCGAAGGCGGTCAAACCCAGGCGATTGCGGCGACCGGCGCAATCGCTAGGATGCCGCCCATGTGCGGTCGCTACTTCCTGCAGTCTCCTGCCGAGTCCATTCGGCAGCTATTTGATCTCCAGGGCGCGCTCCCCAACTTTCCGGCCCGCTACAACGTGGCCCCGACCGATATCATGCCGGTGGTCCGGCTGAATGCGGCGCGCGAGCGCGAACTTGCGCTGCTCCGATGGGGGTTGGTGCCGGGCTGGGCCGACAGTCTTGCCGTCGGATCGCGCATGATCAATGCGCGCAGTGAAACCGTGGCCACCAAAGGGGCGTTTCGAGAGGCCTTCAAGTCCAGGCGCTGCCTTGTGCCGGCCGACGGGTATTTCGAATGGAAGATGGTTGAGGGCCAACGGCAGCCCTACCTCATTCGCCCCTCGGATGGCTCGATCGTTGTTTTTGCCGGTATTTGGGAGACGTGGACTCGCGCTCAGGCCGTCGAAGCCGGCAGCCCGCGCGACGTCGGTCCGGCCGGTCAGGTCATCGAGACCTATTCGATCGTGACCGGACCTGCACTCCCCTCGGTCGCCAATACCCACGACCGCATGCCGATTGTCCTGGGTAGGGGGGCGTTCGATGGCTGGCTCGCTCCTGACGCCACAACCGAAGATTTGGTGCCCCTCATGACGCCCGACCATGTCGATCTCGAGGTGATGGCCGTGGGCCCCAGCGTGAACAGCGTCAAGAACGACGATCCAAGGTGTCTCGAACCCGGCGAGGTCATGCCGCCCCGCCAAGCGAGCCTGTTCTAGAAGATGTTCGGGCTCTTGCGACCTGCGCTTTTTGCGCTCGATCCCGAACGGGCCCACAACGTGACGCTCGCGGCCCTGCGAACCGGTTTGGTTCCCTCGCCAGGGTCGCCCGTTGCGGGTCTAGGGGTCGATCTGTGGGGCTTGCGTTTTCCCAATCCTGTGGGGCTTGCCGCCGGGTTCGACAAGAACGCTGTGGCCTCTCGGGCAATGCTCAAATTGGGTTTTGGTTTTGTCGAAGCCGGTACGGTCACGCCTAAACCGCAAGCCGGAAACCCCAGGCCGCGCATATTTCGCTTGCCGGAAGATCGTGCCGTCATCAATCGGCTGGGGTTCAACAACGAAGGCCACGATGCGTTCGCCCGAAACCTCGATCGCCAACGCACGCGCAAGCCGGGGATCATCGGCGTCAATGTCGGCGCCAACAAAGACAGCGCGGACCCCATTCAGGATTACGTCGTCGGGGTCATAAGATTCGCCGCGGTTGCGGACTATTTCGTCGTCAACATTTCGTCGCCGAATACGCCGGGCCTGCGCGATCTGCAAGCGCGCAGCGTGTTTCAGGACCTCCTTTCCCGTATCGACACGGCGCGGAACGAGGCGACGGCGCGCCCCCCGCTCTTGGTCAAGATCGCACCCGATCTCACAACGCCGGAACTCGCGGCCATTGTCGAAGTCGCGCTCGACACCGGCGTCGACGGGCTGATTGTCTCCAACACCACGATCGAACGCCCGCCGTCGCTGCGCAGTTCGTACGCCGGCGAAACTGGCGGACTTTCCGGGCAGCCGCTGTTCGCCATGGCGACCGAGGTCTTGAAGCAAACCTTTCGCATCAGCGAGGGGCGTCTGCCGCTGGTCGGTGTCGGGGGGATTGCGTCGGGCGCCGACGCCTATGCCAAAATCAAAGCGGGCGCGTCGCTCGTGCAGCTCTATTCGGCGCTGATCTACCAGGGCCCCGGCCTCGTCCAGAACATCTTGCGCGACGTACACACATTGCTCGAACGGGACGGTGCGAAAAAGCTCGCGGATGTCGTCGGCGTGGACTCGGGCGCATGACGTTCAAGAATCAAAAAAAGTACTGCTGCTAATGAGTTACGAAGTTCTCTCCGGCTTTGGCGCGGTGGCGTCGCGATATGATCTCGCCTTAATCGATCTCTGGGGGGTCGTGCACAACGGCAAGGAACCCTATCCAGGCGTGCTCGATTGTCTCGCCCGCATGCGTGATGCGGGGATGACGCGCATCCTCTTGTCGAACGCGCCGCGGCGGGCCTCGGCGGTAGCGCGGCAAATCGAGGGATATGGGATCGGGTCCGATGCCTATGATCACATCGTTAGTTCCGGCGACGTTACGTTCAACGCCTTGCAGGCCGGGCTGCCGTCCCTTCAAGGACAGAAGCGCTACTTCTATTGCGGTCCGGAGAAAGATGCGGGCCTCCTTGACGGTCTGGATTTCCGGGCGGTCGCCGATATCGAACAAGCTGCCTTTCTCCTGGTTGCAGGGCTACGCAACGACGAAAGCGAGACCCCCGCCGACTATGACGACCTACTCCAAGCCGCAAATGCACGCGGCCTTCCGCTGGTCTGCGTAAACCCCGATATCAGTGTCATGCGCGGCACCCGGATTTTGCCGTGCGCCGGCGCCGTCGCCGCGCGATACGCCGATCTGGGCGGCGAGGTCATTCAATTCGGCAAGCCCTTTTCCCCTGCCTATGAGGCCTGCCTCGCGGGTCGGTCGGTGCCGCCATCTCGCGTCGTGGCGATTGGCGACAGTCCGCGCACCGACATTGCGGGGGCGAACGCCTTCGGCATCGATTCGATTTTCATCGCTGGCGGTTTGCACCGCACAGACATCGGCGACCCGATCGATCAGGCCCGACTGGCGGCCTTCATCGAATCCGGTGACGCTCGGCCGACGGCGGTCATGTCGGGGCTGACGTGGGACGCGTCAGGCTGAGGTGCGGCCGTCACCTACGATATGGCCTAGCGCCATATAGTCGGACGACTGCATCTCCATCAGGCGTGACACCGTGCGCGAGAACTCGAACGCGCCATGGCCTTCGGGGTAAAGATCGTTCGGCTCGGCCTCGGCGGAGCAAATCAGATTGACCTTATGTTCGTAGAGCGCATCGATCAGCGTGGTAAACCGCTTGGCCTCGTTGCGATTCTCTGGCCCCATGCGGGGAATGCCCGAAATGATGACGGTGTTGAACGACTCGGCGATCGCGAGATAGTCGGCACTACCCAACGGCCGGGCACATAGTTCCTCGAAAGTCATGCAGCCCACGCCGGCAAGGGCGTTCGGCACCTCAACGATGCGGCCTTGGACTTGTAAGGTCACTCTTTCGCCGCGGTCATGGCCGGTCAGACGATGAAAGGCGTCGGCCAGCTCACGCTCGCTCTCCGGTCCCAGCGGCGTATGAAATACCCCGATGTCGCGCAGTTGCTCGAGCCGATAGTCTTTGTCGCCGTCGAGATGCACGATGTCGCAACGTTCTTTAAGCAGCTCGATGAACGGCAAAAAGAGCTCTCGGTTCAGTCCACCGAGATAAAGATCGTCGGGCGGGCGGTTCGAGGTCGCGACGACCACGACGTTGCGCTCGAACATCTTCTTGAAAAGCCGCGACAAAATCATCGCGTCAGCCGTGTCGGTGACCTGAAACTCGTCAAAGCAAAGCAGCGTCGTTTCCTTGGAGATTTGCTTTGCAACGTCTTTCAAAGGATCACCGGTATTTGCCGGGTTCTGCCGCAGTTTGAAAACCCGGGCGTGTACATCGAGCATAAACGCATGGAAATGAACCCGACGTTTCGGCACCGACGAGACGGTGTCGAAAAACAGGTCCATGAGAATGGATTTGCCGCGCCCGACGCCGCCCCACAGATACAAGCCCTTTGGTGCTGGTTCCTTCTTGGCGCCGACCAGTCGCGAAAACAGCCCACTCCCTTTTCCGCCAAACCCGTCGAGATTTCGGACGACTTCGGTCAGGCGGTCCACGACGCTGTCTTGAACCGGGTCCGGGTGCCAGCCCTCCTGTTCGTGCAGGCGTTGGTATGCCGCGTCGAGCGTCGTCACGATGGCGTTTCACCGATGAGTAGGCCGGCGCGGGCAAGCTTGGTCAACGCGGCTTCCAGTCGCGTCGTCGCGTCGCTACCTTCACCCGAAAGATATGAGGTCAGCATGCCGCGGTCGTGACGGCCATCGAGATGCGGCAGCACGGCGAGACAATCGGCGTCGTCGATCTCTACGTTATCCAGCAGCATCGTCGTGACGCGACTGCCACGTTGCGCCTGGACGCGCGCCAACGCCGTAGTGGCGGGTCTCAGATCGATCGTCGCAGTAACACGCGGCGGCGTCCTGTGTAGGTGGACAAGCCCGCGGGCATATACCGCGAACAGCGTGCTCATCAGCGTCATGATGGCGTCGGGTTCGAGGGCGCGCCCCGCGGTTCGCTGAACATGACCAAGGATCGCTTCAAGCGACCTTGCTTCAGGGTACACGGTCCCAAGAAGATCGAGCGCTTGCTGGGCCACGCCGGCCTCCACGGCGATCTCGATACCGCCGGGGTTCTTGTAGGTCGGCGTTTGTGAGGTGGCATCTTGTCCCGGCGGACGTTGCAGGGGTGAAGCGACATAGAGCTTGGCCAGCATTCGTTGGTCGGGCTGCCCAGCCGGTCGGCGACCCTTCGCGAATACCGATTCTCGAAACGTCCGGTTGGTGAGGAAATCGAGCCGCCGTTCGCGCGCATGTAAATCCGAGATCGTTTTCAGCGCTTCAGCGATGGCCGCCGGATAGGTATCCGGAATCATCGCCTCGAAACCGGCTTCCCCCACGTAAAAGAGATCGCGCTCGTTACCTGCGCGGACAACCTCGTCGAAGTAGAACGCCGTGTTGTGGGTCTCCAGTAGATCGTGTGCGAGGTAGGAGTCACCAAGCTTGCTCACGTTGTCGTTCTCGTCGGCAATGATTTGCCCGTAGGCCCAGCCCAAGTCGCGTACTGTTTCGGTCAACGCGGCCAAGGCGGTGCGCGCCGTGCCTACTTTTTCCCCCACATCGGCGATGCCGGCGGTTTCTTGCATCAGAAAATCCCGCACGATGCGGCGATGGTGCCAGCCCGGCAGCGCATTATAGCTGAGATAAAGCAGTCCGCCGGGCGCCAGGAGGTCGCGACACAGCGACAGCAGTTCGTCATGGCGGCTGGGTGGAATCCAAGACAGCAACCCGTGGGCGACAACGTAATCGCACGGCGTGTTGCGATCTAACTCCTTGAAATCACAACAAATAAAATGGGCGTTGCCGATGCCGGCCTCGGCGCCAAGGGCTTCGGCGTGGGCGATTTGTGGGGCGGAAAAATCGACCCCGACACACGTCGCCCGGGGCAGGGCGCTAGCGATGGCGAGAAGGTTTTCGCCGGTGCCACAGCCCAACTCCAGCACTCGCGCGGTGCTTACGTCGGGTGGTTCGAGTCCAAAAACAGTGGCGAGGGTCGCCAATGTATCCGGGTGCGTCTTACGTCGCGCCCGCGTTTCGTAGGGCAGTTGATCGTAACTGCTCCGAAGACCGTCGTCGGGCGGCGCGTCGCTCACCGCGCATTCCTCGGTTGGGGCGCGAACTAGCGCCGCTCTTGCATCAGTTTCTTGGTCTTGGCGATCGCCTTCGCCGGGTTCAGGCCTTTGGGGCATGCTGCCGTGCAATTCATGATCGTGTGGCAGCGGTAAAGCCGGAACGGATCTTCAAGGTCGTCCAAGCGTTCGCCGGTGTACTCGTCGCGGCTATCGGCAATCCAGCGATAGGCCTGTAGCAAGACCGCGGGGCCGAGATAACGGTCGCTGTTCCACCAATAGCTCGGGCAACTCGTCGAGCAACAAGCGCAGAGAATGCATTCCCATAAGCCGTCCAGTTCGGCACGCTCCTCGCGCGACTGAAGACGTTCCCGGGTCGGCGGCTCGGATTCGGCCTGGAGCCAGGGCTTCACCGTGGCGTATTGGGCGTAGAGATTGTTCATATCCGGCACGAGGTCTTTGATGACCTTCATGTGCGGCAGCGGGTAAATCTTGACGTCTTTCTTCACGTCTTCGATTGCCTTGGTGCAGGCCAGCGTGTTGGACCCGTCGATGTTCATCGCGCAAGACCCGCACACACCTTCGCGGCAAGAACGCCGAAAGGTCAGGCTGGGATCTTGTTCGTTTTTAATCTTGATCAGGGCGTCGAGCACCATGGGTCCACAGGAGTCGAGGTCGACCTCATAGGTGTCGATGACCGGATTTTTCCCGTCATCGGGGTTCCACCGGTAGACGTTGAATTCCTTCGTCCGTTTGGCGCCGGCCGGTGCCTTGACCGTCTTGCCTTTTCCGATCTTGGAATTGCGGGGAAGTGTGAACTCAGCCATGGGGGCTCCTGCTGGCTCTAGTAAACCCGCGCCTTGGGCGGGAAATAGGAAACTTCATCGGTCAACGTGTATTCGTGCACGGGCCGATAGGTGATCTTCACGGCGCCGTTCTCGTCGTAGCGCTGCATGGAATGTTTCATCCAGTTTTCGTCGTCACGGTCGGGAAAGTCTTCCCGCGCGTGCGCGCCGCGGCTTTCCTGCCGGTTCGCCGCGCCATGCATCGTCACGACCGCCTGACCGACGAGATTGTCGAGTTCCAACGTCTCCACGAGGTCGGAGTTCCAGATCATCGACCGGTCGGTTACCCCAATGTCGGACATGCTCTTGCGCACGTCGTCGATCAAGGTTTTGCCTTCCTCGAGCACTTCGCCGGTGCGGAACACGGCGCAGTTGTTTTGCATCGTGGCTTGCATGGCATCGCGAATCTTGGCCGTCGGCGTACCGCCGCTCGCATTGCGGAAATGATCCAGCCGCGCGAGCGCCTTATCGACGCTTGCCTGCGGCGTTGAGCGATGGCCGGTGCCGGGCGTCACCACCTCGGCGGCGCGGTTGGCCACGGCGCGACCGAAGACCACGAGGTCGAGCAGCGAGTTCGAGCCCAATCGGTTGGCGCCATGCACCGAAACGCATGCCGCTTCGCCCGCCGCCATGAGGCCGGGCACGATGGCGTCGGGGTTGTCGTCGGTCGAGTTGATGACTTCGCCATGGTAGTTCGTCGGAATGCCGCCCATGTTGTAGTGCACGGTCGGCAATACCGGGATGGGTTCGCGCGTTACATCGACGCCGGCGAACACCTTGGCGCTTTCCGCAATACCGGGCAGACGCTCGCCGATGATGTCGGGGTCGAGATGGTCGAGATGCAGGAAGATGTGGTCTTTGTTGGCGCCCACACCGCGGCCTTCGCGAATTTCGATCGTCATCGACCGACTGACCACGTCGCGCGAAGCCAAGTCCTTAGCGCTCGGCGCGTAGCGTTCCATGAAACGCTCGCCCTCGGAATTGACGAGATAGCCGCCTTCGCCGCGCACCCCTTCTGTAATCAAGACGCCCGCGCCGTACACCCCGGTCGGGTGAAACTGGACGAACTCCATGTCCTGGAGCGGCAAGCCGGCGCGCAGCACCATCGCGTTGCCGTCGCCCGTGCAGGTATGCGCCGAAGTGCACGAGAAATAAGCGCGGCCGTAACCGCCGGTTGCCAGCACCGTTTGGTGCGAGCGGAACAAATGCAAGCTGCCGTCGTCGAGATTCCACGCCAAGCAACCCACGCAGGCGCCTTCCTCGTCCATAATCAGATCAAGGGCGATGTATTCGACGAAAAACTCGGCCTTGTGGCGCAGCGCTTGCTGATACAGCGAATGCAAGATGGCGTGGCCGGTGCGGTCGGCCGCAGCGCAGGTGCGTTGCGCGGTGCCCTCGCCGTAATTGGTCGTCATACCGCCGAAGGCACGTTGGTAGATATTGCCGCTATCGGTGCGCGAAAAGGGAACGCCGTAGTGTTCCAACTCGATGACCGACGCCGGACCTTCTTTGCACATGTATTCGATGGCGTCTTGGTCGCCCAACCAGTCCGACCCCTTGACGGTGTCGTACATGTGCCAGCGCCAATCGTCGGGGCCCATATTTCCCAACGCCGCGGAAATGCCGCCCTGCGCGGCAACGGTGTGCGAGCGGGTCGGGAAGACTTTTGTCACACAGGCTGTCTTGAGGCCCTTTTCGGCCATTCCGACAACAGCGCGCAAACCGGCGCCGCCGGCGCCGACCACGACGACGTCATACAGGTGTTCGGTGATGGGATACGCGTCGGTCATCCTGGGTCAGCCCCCAAAGGCAACATGAAGAACGGAAAGTGCGCAGGCCAGCGCGCCTACAAGGCAGGCCCCCGATATCAGCATCAGCGAGCCAAGTTTCAGCATCTCGGCCTGAACGTAGTCCTCGATGACCACCTGTAGCCCAAGCTTCAGGTGGTAGAACATAAAGCCGATCGTCAGGAGCAGCAGGCCGGATACGACGGGGTGCCCGATCCAGGCACGCACCTCTTCGTAGGACGCGCCCGCCATGACCATCATCGAAATGACGAACCAAATGGCCAAGAACATTAAGGCGATCGCGGTCACCCGCTGGTGCCACCAGTGGTGTGCGCCCTCTTTGGCGGAACCCAGGCCGCGAGCCCTTTTCATCGGTGTTCTCAGGCTCATGGCTTACCCCCGAATCTCGTAGCCGATAATCCAGACCGCGACCGTCAGAACGGCGGTCCCGATGAGGACGGCGATCCCGCTAGCACGCGCGGTACTCAGCTCGAACCCTTTGCCCGCATCCCAAAACAGATGCCGAACGCCGTTACAGAAATGGAACATCAACGACGCGGTAAAGCCGAGCAGAATGATTCGACCGATCCAGCTGTTGAGGAAAACCTGCGCGTCTGCGAACCAATTCGGTCCAGCCGCTGCAGCCACCAACCAGTAGGTCATGAGCAACGTGCCCAAACCCAGGCCCATGCCGGTGATCCGGTGCAGAATCGACAGCGCCATCGAAATCGGCCACCGATAAACCTGAAGGTGGGGAGAGAGAGGACGATCTTGCACACTCATTAGTACGACCTTTTTCAGCGTCGTCAGGCGACAACGGGCGATGTCCCTTGCGGACCGGCGGATGATTTGCCGAAATGAAGGCCCGATTAGAAACCGCGTGTTGCGGCAAGTCAATCAAACGCGAACGAATTGCAACGGCGATTTCGCCAAGGAATCCAACATCATGGCGACTGTTTCGTTTCAATCTCATGTGGCCGCCGGGGCCGTCGGCAACGCGGCGGCATCGACGGTAAATGCTGCGTTCGGTCGTGCCGTGTGGGCTTTCCCGACGGTCCTTTACTCCAACCATCCGGCCGGGCGGGCGTTTGCCGGTGAGGTGGTCTCCCCGCAGTTGCTTGACGAATGTGTCGTCGCTTTTCAAGAAAACGGACTAATCGAACAGGTCGACCGGGTGCAAAGCGGGTATCTCGGCGCCGTGGCGCACGCCCCTGTTATTTTGGCGCTTCTCGCGGCGGCACGGCGAACAGGCCGGGTCGTACCTTATGCGTGCGATCCGGTGTGTGGCGATCAGGCCACCGGTCTCTATGTGCCGACCGATGTTGCGACCGTCATCCGAGACGTACTGGTGCCGGCGGCGGATATCGTAACGCCCAACCTTTTCGAGCTGGGCTACCTGACCGGTGCCCCGGTCGAGACCACGTCGCAGGTCTGGGCTGCGATGCAAGCGCTTCAGAGCGCGGGTCCGGGCATCGTCGTGGCGACATCGGTGCTGACACCCGACACCCCGCCAGGTCATCTTGACACCTTCCTGTTGGACGGGCCGAACGGTTGGATCGTGACCGCTCCGCACGTCGAATGCCCCGCGCACGGCGCCGGCGACGTGCTGACGGCGGTTTTTCTGGCGCGGCTCGCCGCGGGCGAGGCGCCGGAAACGGCGCTGTCACACGCCGTTTCCTCGGTTCACTGCATTCTAGAAGCCTCGGGCGGTCAGCCCGATCTGGCCCTTTATGCCGCGCGCGACGCCATTCTATCGCCGGCGCCGGTGTTTCCCGCGGTGCCTAGGCCGCCTTCTTGAGGTGGCGATTAATCAGCGATTCGGCGATCTGCACGGCGTTGAGCGCGGCGCCCTTACGCAGGTTGTCCGACACCACCCACAGGTTTAGACCGTTCTCCACGGTCGCATCCTCGCGTATGCGGCTGACGAACGTGGCGTAATCGCCGACGCAATCGATCGGCGTCGTGTAGCCGCCATCTTCGGCTTTATCGACCAGCATCAGGCCCGGTGACTCGCGCAAGAGGTCGCGCGCCTCGGCGGCCGACATCGGCCGCTCAAGCTCCAGGTTGACCGCCTCGGCGTGACCGACGAACGTCGGCACGCGAACGCAGGTCGCGGACAGCTTGATCTTGGGGTCGAGAATCTTCTTGGTCTCAACCATCATCTTCCATTCTTCTTCGGTGGTGCCGTCTTCCATGAACCCGCCGATATGCGGGATCACGTTAAAAGCGATCTGTGCCGGAAACTGCTCCGGGACCACCGGGTCGTTCACGTAGATGCCCTTGGTCTGATTGAAGAGCTCGTCCATCGCCTCTTTGCCGGCGCCCGAGGTCGACTGATACGTCGCCACCACCACACGCTTGATCGTTGCAGCGTCGTGAATCGGCTTCAGCGCGACCACAAGTTGGGCCGTCGAACAGTTGGGATTGGCGATGATGTTCTTGCGGGTATAACCCGCGACCGCATCGGCGTTGACCTCCGGCACGACGAGCGGAACGTCGGGGTCCATGCGATACTTCGAGGCGTTGTCGATAACCACACAGCCCGCCTTAGCCGCGATCGGCGCAAACTCCGTCGAAACGGGCGAGCCCGCCGCGAACAGGGCGATGTCCGTGCCGGAGAAGTCGTAGTCCTCGAGCGCTTGAATCCGCAGGGTCTTTTCGCCGAACGACACCTCTTTGCCGGCGGACCGGCTTGAGGCGAGAGCGATGACTTCGCTTACGGGGAACTTGCGTTCCTCGAGAATGTTCAGCATTTCGCGGCCGACGTTTCCCGTCGCGCCGACGACTGCTACGCGGTAACTCATGGTCCTAACTCCTGCGGGCCGCTAGGCGGCCAGTTCGCTCAACGCGTCCAGGACGGCGTCTCCCATGCCGTCGGTGGACACTTTTTCCATTCCGGGCTGCATGATATCGGGCGTTCTGATGCCCCGATCAAGCACTTTAGCGACGGCCGCCTCGACCAGATCGGCTTCCGCCGACAGATCGAAGGAATACCGCAGCAACATCCCAAAGCTCAGGATTTGCGCGAGTGGGTTGGCCACCCCTTGGCCGGCAATATCCGGGGCGCTGCCGTGGCAGGGCTCGTACAGCGCGGGCCGGCGTCCGTTGTCGTCCACCGCACCCAGCGAGGCCGAGGGCAGCATGCCGATCGAGCCCGTCAGCATCGCGGCTTGATCCGAAAGCATGTCGCCGAACAGATTGTCGGTCACGATGACGTCGAACTGCTTGGGCGCGCGCACCAACTGCATGGCACAAGCGTCGGCCAGCATGTGACTCAACTCGACATCTTGGTAAGAGGCCTTATGCACTTCGGTCACGACCTCGCGCCACAAAACGCCGGTCTCCATCACGTTGGACTTTTCGACCGAACACACCCGGTTGTCGCGCTTGCGGGCGAGATCGAACGCGACATGCGCGGCTCGCTCGATTTCTTGGGTCGTGTAGATCTGAGAATCGATGGCGCGCTTAGAGCCGTCGGCCAGAGTCGTGATCTCCTTCGGCTCGCCGAAATACACGCCGCCGGTCAGTTCGCGCAGGATCATAATATCCAACCCGGACACCAAGTCGGTCTTCAAGCTCGATGCCTCGGCCAGCGCGGGGAATACCGTCGCAGGCCGCAAGTTGGCGAAAAGGTCCAGCTTCTTGCGAATCCGTAGCAAGCCGTTTTCGGGCCGCACGTCGCGCGCGACGCCGTCCCACTTCGGGCCGCCGACGGAGCCGAACAAGATCGCATCCGTCTCGATCGCTTTTTGCATCGTCTCGTCTGTCAACGAGGTGCCGTGCGCGTCATAGGCCGCGCCGCCGACCAGATCTTCGGTCAGATCGAACTTCAGCGCCCGCTTGCTGGCGAACCAATCGACCACGCGGAGGGCCTGCCCGGTGCACTCCGGACCGATGCCGTCGCCGGCGAGGACGAGGATTTTCTTGTTGCTCATGTCGGCGATCTTTCTACAGCCAGGGGCGGTCGGCGCCGAGGCGCGTTTCGTAATCCGTGATATCGGCTTCGTGTTGCAACGTCAGGCCGATGTCGTCCAACCCGTTCAGCAAATTGTGCCGCCGATTGGGCTCGATATCGAAAGCCACCTCGGTGCCGTCGGCGCGTCGGATGACCTGCTTCTCCAGATCGACCGTCAGCGTTGCGCCTTGCTGGGCGTCCTTCATCAAGGCGTCGCGATCTTCGGGCGACACCACGATCAACAAGATCCCGTTCTTGGCCGAGTTGTTGAAGAAAATGTCGGCAAAGCTCGTGGAAATCACGCAGCGAATGCCGAAGTCGGCCAATGCCCAGGGGGCATGCTCGCGGCTCGAGCCGCACCCGAAATTGTCGCCCGCCACGATGATCTTCGCATCGCGAAACGGTTCTTGGTTCAAGATGAAATTTGGGTTCTCCGCGCCCGATTCGTCGAACCGCATGCGAAAGAACACGACCTCGCCAAGCCCGGTCCTCTTGATCGTCTTGAGGAACTGCGCCGGGATAATCATGTCGGTATCGATGTTCTTCAGCGGCATGGGGGCCGCGGTACCGGTCAAAACGCCAAACTTTTCCATGATTGAAATCCGTTAGTTGTCGAGGGCGCGAACATCGGTCAGATGGCCGGTGACCGCGGCGGCGGCGGCCATGGCGGGGCTGACGAGGTGCGTGCGGGCCCCAGTGCCTTGGCGGCCTTCGAAGTTGCGGTTAGAGGTCGAGGCACAGCGTTCGCCCGCCCCTACTTTGTCGGGGTTCATCCCCAGGCACATCGAACACCCGGGCTCGCGCCATTCCCAACCGGCATCGAGGAAGATTTTGTCGAGGCCTTCTTCTTCGGCTTGTTGCTTCACAAGACCGGAGCCGGGTACAACCAGCGCAACCACCCCGTCGGCAACCTTGCGGTCCTTGGTGATCGCGGCAGCGCTGCGCAGGTCTTCGATGCGCGCATTGGTGCACGAGCCGATAAAGACCCGGTCCACCCTGATCTCTTCGATCGCCATCCCGGGCGTCAGGCCCATGTAGTCGAGCGCCCGTTCCATCGCGACCTTTTTGGCTTCGTCCTTGGCGTCGGCGGGGTCGGGCACCTTGCCGTTGATCGGGGCGACATCTTCCGGGCTCGTGCCCCACGTCACTTGCGGCACGATATCCGAGGCGTTGATCGTCACTTCCTTGTCGTAGGTCGCGCCGTCGTCCGACGGCAGCGACTGCCAATACGCCACGGCTTGTTCCCACTGGCCGCCTTTCGGCGCCATGGGCCGGCCTTTTACATATTCGAACGTCGTTTCGTCCGGCGCGATCAAGCCGGCGCGAGCACCGGCTTCGATGCTCATGTTGCACACCGTCATCCGCGATTCCATCGACAGGTCGCGCACGGCCTGCCCGGCATATTCAATGACGTGCCCGGTGCCGCCGGCGGTGCCGATCTTGCCGATGATCGCCAAGATCAAATCCTTTGCGGTGACGCCGTTCTTCAATGCGCCTTCGACCGTCACCCGCATGTTGGCAGGCCGCTTCATCGGCAGCGTTTGGGTGGCCAGCACATGTTCCACTTCGGAGGTGCCGATGCCGAACGCCAACGCCCCGAATGCGCCGTGGGTGGCCGTATGCGAATCGCCGCATACGACGGTCATGCCGGGCTGCGTCAGTCCTTGTTCGGGGCCGATGATGTGAACGATGCCCTGACGGATGTCCTCGATGGGAATATAGGGCACGCCAAAGTCGGCGACGTTCTTCTTTAGCGTCTCCAGCTGAAGGCGGCCCTCCTCGTCCTCGATCACCGTTAAGCGGTCGGCCGTGGTCGGCACGTTGTGATCCGGCACCGCCAACGTGCGCTCGGGGCTGCGCACCTTGCGTCCCGCAATGCGCAACCCTTCGAAGGCTTGCGGGCTGGTCACTTCGTGAACGAGGTGGCGATCGATGTAGATGATCGCCGTACCGTCCTCGACCTCTTTGACGAGGTGGGCGTCCCAGATCTTGTCGAACAATGTGCGTGGGTTTGCCATCGGCTTCCGTCCTTCGTGATCTGCTTATTCGCTCGCGCTTTCGGCCTTGGCGGCGTCTGCCGTGCGCCGATCGTCGCGCTTCTCGGCGATGCGGGCACGTTTACCGGTGCGGCCGCGCAGATAGTAAAGCTTGGCGCGGCGGACATCGCCGTGGCGCACCACTTCGATCCCGGCAATCTGGGGCGAGTGCAGCTGGAAGATGCGTTCCACGCCCTCGCCGTACGACAGCTTGCGCACCGTAAATGACGAGTTGATGCCGCGGTTCTTACGGGCGATGCATACGCCCTCGAAAACCTGCACACGCTCGCGCTCGCCTTCGACGACTTTGATGCTCACGCGCACGGTCGCACCGGGGCCGAACTCAGGGACCGACGCACCGAGGCGCGCGACCTGATCTTTCTCAAGTTGCTCAATAATGTTCATGGCTAAATCCTTGCCTTTCTACTGTCGACGGACCGGCTCCAGAGATCTGGCCGCCGCTGTCTGGTGATTCTGTTCGATTCGTTCTGACGCCATTCGCGAACCCGTTCGTGATGACCCGAGGTCAGCACGTCGGGCACCGCCATCCCTTCCCAAACTCGGGGTCGGGTGTAATGCGGGTATTCGAGAAGGTCCCCTTCGAAGGACTCTTCGGAAAGACTGTCTTGGTCGCCGAGCACGCCCGGCACCAACCGGACCACGGCATCGATCAGCGCGATCGCCGCGGGTTCGCCGCCCGACAGGACGAAATCGCCCAAGCTGACTTCCTCGATGTCGCGCGCCTGCAAGATGCGCTCGTCGACGCCTTCAAAGCGGCCGCAAATCAGCGTCACGACCTCTACCGTCGCCAGTTCTTTGACCAGCGATTGGGTAAGCGGGGTCCCGCGCGGCGACAAATAGATTTGCCGGCGGGTCTGTGCCGGGCGTGCCGTTGCGGCGTGATCGAGTCCGGCAGCGACCACATCGGGTCGGATCACCATTCCCGGTCCGCCACCGAACGGCGTATCGTCCACCGTACGATGCTTGTCGACGGCAAAGTCGCGCAAGTCCACGACGTCAAGCGCCCACAGCCCGGCGTCGAGGGCCTTGCCGGCCAGCGACAGCCCCAGCGAGCCCGGAAAGGCCTCGGGCAGAACGGTCAGCACTTGCGCGGCCCACGCAGGCGCGGTGCTTTGTGCGGCGCGATGGTTCATGACGGCGCGCCTTCGTCGTCGGTTTCTTCGGGCAACGCCACGACGACGTGCCGACCGATCTCGACCTCGGGCACGAAGTCGTGGGTGAACGGCACCATGACCGAAGCCGAACCGTCCTCCGGCGCAATCTCGATCACGTCGCCCGCACCGAAGTTATGAACCTCCGACACGCGGCCCACAGGGTGCCCATTGTCGTCGATGGCCTTCAGGCCGATCAGGTCCACGAGGTAGAACTCGTCGCCCTCGGTTTGCGGAAACAGCGCGCGATCGACGAACAACGACGTGCCACGCATCGCCTCGGCATCGGTGCGCGACTCGACACCCGCGAAGTGCGCCACGAACGTGTCGCCCTTCAACGGTCGTGCGCGGATAACGCGATACTCTTGCGTGCCGTGTTCGTCTTGAAACATCTCGTACGAACTCACTGTTTCCACATCGTCCCCGAACCACTTCACAACCACGTCGCCGCGAATGCCGTGTGCTCGGGTCACCACTCCCATCAGAATATTCTGCCGGGATTTCTCCACCGCCTATTCAGCCTTAGCGGCCTCTTCTTCTGCAGCCGGTTCGGCCGCGGCTTCTTCGGCAGAGGCCGCTTCCGCGGGTGCCTCCTCGGCGGGTGCGGCATCTTCCGCCGGGGCCTCTTCGGCCGGTGCGGCGGCGGCTTCCTCGGCGGCCTTCAACCGTTCCTGGGCTTTCGCTTTGGGTTTGGCCTTTTGCGGATTGTTCCGCTTGGCCGGTACCGGAATGATCTCGGCTTCGCCGAGAAAACGTGCCACCCGATCGGTCGGCCGGGCGCCATTGTCGAGCCAATACTTGACCCGGTCGGCGTCGATTTTGACCCGGTTCGGATCGGTTTTGGGCAGCAGCGGATTATACGACCCGACACGTTCGATGAACTTGCCGTCGCGCGGGCTGCGAACATCGGCGACGACGACCCGGTAATAGGGACGTTTCTTGGCACCGGCTCGGGATAGACGAATCTTGGTGGACACGGGTTGGCTACCTCTTGTTGCTAATCTTGAGTGTTACTGCGGAAATTGTTGGGGCGGGATCAAATTGCGTAGGGCTTCGGGCGACAGTCCTTTGCCCTTCTTCCCCATCTTCCCGACCTTTTTCATCATCGTGGAAATCTGCTTGTACTGTTTGAGTAGTCGGTTGACGTCTTGAATTTCGACACCGGCGCCACCGGCGATGCGCCGTCGGCGCGAGCCGTTGAGAATGCGCACGTTGCGACGCTCCGTCGGTGTCATCGAACTGATGATTGCCTCTTGTCGGCGCAGCGCTTTGTCGTCGATTTGCGCCTCGGCCATTTGCTTCTTGGCTTTGCCGACGCCGGGCAGCATCGCCATCAGGCCGTTCATGCCGCCCATCTTGCGCATCTGCCGAAACTGCGCGGCCATGTCGTCGAGGTCGAACTGGCCTTTGAGGAACTTCTTCTCCAAACGCGCGGCGTCGTCGGCATCGATTGACTCTTGAGCCTTTTCGACCAGGCTGACGACATCGCCCATCCCCAGGATGCGCGAGGCAATTCGGCTCGGGTGAAAGTCTTCCAAGGCATCGAGCTTCTCGCCAGTGCCCAGCAATTTGATCGGGCAGCCGGTGACGGCCCGCATGCTCAGCGCGGCCCCGCCCCGGCCATCGCCGTCGACGCGAGTCAGCGCGATGCCGGTCAAGCCGACATGCTTTTGAAACTCGGTTGCCACATTGACCGCGTCCTGGCCGGTCAAGGCATCGGCCACCAACAAGGTCTCGGCCGGCTTAACCGCGTCGCGCACGGCGGCGACCTCGCTCATCAACGCCCCGTCGACGTGAAGGCGTCCCGCGGTGTCGAGGATCACGACGTCGAAACCGCCGAGCTTTGCTGCTTGGATCGCGCGCCTCGCGATATCGAGCGGCATTTGGCCCTCGACGATCGGCAGCGTCGGCACGCCCGATTGCTCGCCCAGCACCTTCAGCTGTTCTTGCGCCGCCGGGCGGTACACGTCCAACGACGCGAGATAAACCTTCTTCTTGTCTTTTTCCTGCAGCCGCAGCGCAATCTTGGCCGCGGTGGTCGTTTTACCCGAGCCCTGCAGACCGACGATCAGGATGGGGACCGGCGGGGTCGCCCGGAAATTTAGTTCGGCCGATTCCGAGCCCAGCATCTCTGCCAGGTGATCGTGAACGATCTTGATGACCATCTGGCCTGGGGTGACGCTGCGCAGCACCTCCTCGCCGACGGCCTTTTCCTGCACCTGGGCGATGAAGTCCTTGACCACCGGCAACGCGACGTCGGCCTCGAGCAACGCCACGCGCACCTCGCGCAGCGCCTCGGCGACGTCGCTTTCTTTCAGCGCGCCCCGGTCGGTCAGCTTGCTGAAGACCGAGCCTAAGCGCTCTTGCAGGGCATCAAACATCGCGTCTCATCGTCTAGGGCCCAACGCGAAAAACGCCAGTGCGCGAACACTCGCGGACTGGCGGACCGGCGATGGGCCGGGTCTACGGCGGAAACCGTAATGAATGGGCCGGACCATACGCTCGGGGCCAAAAGCGGTCAAGCAATTGCGGCCGGGGAAATCCTTGGATTTTCAGCGGTTTGGGCCATATAACGCGGCATGGTACGCCTCCCGTTCACCAAGATGCATGGTCTGGGCAACGATTTCGTCGTGATCGACGCCCGCAACAACCCGGTCGACCTGACCGCGGCACAGGTGCGCGCGCTCGCCGACCGACATCGCGGTATCGGGTTCGACCAGATCATGGTGATCAAGAAGGCCGACACCGCCGATGCCGGCCTATATATGGCCAATGCCGACGGCGCGACCGTTGGGGCTTGCGGCAATGGGACCCGCTGCGTCGCGGCTCTCCTCTTGGAGGAACGCCGGCAAGACACGGTCACGCTGGAAACCGATTCCGGCTTAGTCTCCGCGACGACCGCGGTTCCCGGGATGACCACGGTCGATATGGGCCCGGCCCGCACCGATTGGCAGGACATCCCCGTGGCTCGCGCGATGGACACGCTCCATCTCGATCTCACGCACCAGACCGCGGTCGGCCCGCTCAGCGACCCCGTCGGGGTCAACATGGGCAACCCTCACGCGGTGTTTTTTGTCGACGACGTTGCCCGCTACGATCTCGGCGCGTTTGGCCGCGAGATCGAACATCACCCGCTATTTCCGGAGCGGGCCAACATCAGTCTCGCCCAAGTCGCAAACGACACCATCACGCTCGTCGTGTGGGAACGTGGCGTCGGCCTGACGTTGGCCTGTGGCACGGCGGCTTGTGCGGCGCTGGTCGCTGCCGCCCGGCGCAACCTATGCGGCCGTGCGGCCGAGGTGCATTTGCCTGGCGGCGCACTTGAGATCACCTGGCGCGACGACAACCACGTTCTGATGACAGGGCCCGTCGCCACCAGTTTTACCGGTACGGTCGACCTCGACCACTTGATGGCCGTAGCCCAATGATCGACGTCGTCACCTTCGGTTGTCGCCTCAACGCCTACGAATCCGAGGTCATCCGGCGCAATGCGACGCAAGCCGGCCTGTCGGATGCCGTCGTGGTCAACACCTGCGCGGTCACCGCCGAGGCCGAACGCCAGGCGCGCCAGACTATCCGCCGCCTGCGCCGCGAACGCCCCAAGTCCAAGCTGATCGTCACCGGCTGTGCCGCCCAAATCACGCCGGACCGCTACGCCGACATGGACGAGGTCGATGCGGTTATCGGCAACGAGGAAAAGCTCGCGCCCGAGACGTTTGCGCGGCTAGGCGATGTCCCCTTGGTCGGCGACATCATGACGGTCAGCGAAACCGCCGGACATTTGATCGAAGGGTTCGACGGCCGCTCGCGTGCCTTCTTGCAAATTCAGAACGGCTGCGACCATCGCTGCACGTTCTGCATCATTCCCTTCGGTCGCGGGCCGTCGCGAAGCGTATCGACGGTCGACGTCATTGCCCAGGCAAACCGCCTCTACGAAAACGGCTTTCGGGAGATCGTGCTGACCGGTGTCGATATCGGCGACTACGGTAAAGATCTCGAGACTCCATCAACGATCGTCGCTCTTGTCAAAGCGCTGCTTGATGCGCTGCCCGCCGACATGCGGGTCCGCATCACCTCGATCGATCCGGTCGAGGTCAGCGCCCGCTTGATCGACCTCTATGCGCGTGACGATCGCTTGCAGCCGCATTGGCACCTCAGCGTGCAGTCGGGCGACGACATGGTGTTGCGTCGCATGGCGCGCCGCCACCGTCGCGCCGATGTGGTGCGCGTCGCCGAGGCCCTACGTGCGGCTCGACCGGATACCGTCATCGGCGCAGATTTCATCGCCGGGTTTCCCACCGAGACCGAAGCGCAAAGCGCCAACACGCTGGCGCTGGTCGAAGAGGCCGATCTGGCGCTCTTGCACGTCTTTCCCTATTCGGCGCGCGAAGGCACCGCCGCCGCCAAAATGCCGGCGTGGCCCAAAGCTGTGCGCCGTGAGCGCGCCGCGGCCCTGCGTCGGGCCGGGGACCGTCAGCGCAGGGCGACTTTTGCGCGTTTGGTCGGGCGTACCGTCGACGCCGTAGTCGAGGAACCGGGCCTTGCTCGCACGGCCCACTATCTCCCGGTGTCCCTAGACGGCAAGGCCGTGCCCGGCACATGGGCGCGGGTCGCGCTTACCGGCCATACCGACGACACCCTGATCGGGACTCTCGATGGCTGAGGGCACCAAGAAAAGCTGGCTCGGCCGCTTACGCAGCGGCTTGTCGCGCTCGGCCGGCGGGCTTAGTCAGGGCATCTCCGGCATCTTCACCGGCAAGAAGCTCGACCGCGAGACCCTGAACGATCTCGAAGATCTTTTGATTACCGCCGACATGGGGATCGAGGGCGCGCGCAGCATCGTCGAAGCCATCGCCGCCAAACGGCCCGACGATGCCGCCAACGTCAACATTCTCCTGGCAACGGAAATCGAAAAGATTCTCGCACCGGTCGCGGTGCCCCTCGATGTCGACGCCGCCCGGGCGCCCTATGTTGTCCTCGTCGTCGGCGTCAACGGCACCGGCAAGACGACCACCATCGGGAAACTCGCACACCTCTTTGCGGCGCGCGGTCTTAGCGTGGCGATCGCCGCGGGCGATACCTTTCGGGCTGCCGCCATCGATCAGCTCAAGGTATGGGGCGAGCGGGCCAACGCTTCGGTCTATGCCAAAGAGGTCGGGGCCGACCCGGCGGGGCTTGCCTTCGATGCGCTCGAATCCGCCAAGGTCCAAGGCAAGGACGTTTTGCTCGTCGACACCGCGGGTCGGCTGCAGAACAAAGCGGGGCTAATGGCCGAGCTCGAAAAAATCGTCCGGGTCATCAAAAAGAAAGACGAGACCGCGCCACATAGCGTCGTCCTCGTGCTCGATGCCACCACGGGCCAAAACGTGCTTTCGCAGGTCGAGCTGTTCCAACAAGCTTGCGACGTGACCGGCCTTGTCATGACGAAACTCGACGGCACCGCACGCGGGGGCATCCTGGTGGCGGTGGCCTCGCGGTTCGGGTTGCCGGTCCATGCGATCGGTGTAGGCGAGGGGATCGACGATCTTCAACCGTTCGCGGCCGATGCCTTTGCCAAGGCCATTGTCGGGCTAGAGGTGGCCGAGTCGTGATTGGTCTCTGTCCGGCCGCGCTGCTACATGAACCTTCGGCGCCGTCCTGGGTGCCACGATCCATCACAAGGAATGCGCGGTGACCGACAACACGGCCGAACGGCGGACGATTGGGCCTTTTCTTAAATTCATGCTCGACCTGGGGCCGCTCGCGGTGTTCTTCATCGCCAATGCGCGGGCCGACATCTTCGTCGCGACCGGCGCCTTCATGATCGCCATCGTGGTGTCGCTCGGTATTTCCTATTCGATCGAGCGTCGCCTCCCGCTACTCCCCGTCGTCACCGCGGTGATGGTGCTGGCGTTCGGCACGCTCACGCTGATCCTGAACGACGAAACCTTCATCAAACTCAAACCGACGATCGCCAATGTGCTGATTGCCGCCGCGTTGTTCGTCGGCCTAGCGATCGGGCGCCCGTTTCTCAAGGTGGTCCTAGGTACGGTGTTCGAACTTGACGAAGAGGGATGGCGCAAACTCACCTGGCGCTGGGCGTGGTTCTTTTTGTTCCTAGCGCTGCTCAACGAAATCGTCTGGCGCACGATGTCGACCGACATGTGGGTCAACTTCAAAGTATTCGGCATCATGCCGATCACGATCCTGTTCAGCTTGTCGCAGTTGCCGTTGCTGCAGCGCTACAAGCTTGAAACCGATGCGGCATCCGACGGCGAAACGTAGGGCCGGACATCAAAAAGGGCGCCCGCGGCGCCCTTGCTCAAAACCCGATATACGCCGACGTCAGGCGCGAATATCGACCCGATCGCCGGGCCGCGGTTCTTGGTCTTCAAGCTCGCGTCGGCGAACATCTTGGGCGGCTCGAATCTCGTCATCGGCCGCGGCCTCTTGGGCCCGGATTTCCTCCGACCGGTCGCGGCTCTCGATCAACGTATTGGGCGGACGATCCCCGCCGTCATCGGTCTCTTCGGGTTCGCGCACGGGACGATCGGTCTGCTGCGCCTGGACGCGGCGCGACACCGTCTCCCCCGGATTGGGGCCGACGAGAATGGTGGGGGCGACGTTGATGCCGCCAAAGCCGATCTGAACCATGACCCGTTAACCTTAACGTTATCCGCAGGCGCAGAAAAGGGCGCGTCGGCGATTGTTATTGTTAACCAATACATAGGGAGAAAGACGACGGCGCCAAGTCCCGTATTGGCATATAAAACGTCCCAATTTCAGCACCGGTGTCCCAACGACGATCCTCCAGGAATCATCATTCCCTGCAAAATCAAAGGCTTAACAAGCTTGGCACGATGCCAGGTCGTTGGTAAGGGGCTTGCTACTATAGAGGGCGTAAGGGCCAGCGGCTTGGGCCCTTGCGAGGTAACAGTCAGCCGCAAGTTACGGATCGATCCCCCAATACGTCCGTAATCCTAGGAAGAGGCGCATTGTCCCTGATGCGCCTCTTTCTTTTTTAAGGGGTCCCCAATCGCGACAACCGGTCTTGAACGACGCGGTGCGCTTCCGAACCGGCTTCCAAGAAGCTCAGCAAGGCGGTCCACAAACGTCGTGCCTCGTCGGGGTTCTCGCGTTCCGCTTCACCGAGGCCGACGAAATAAAGCGCTTCCGGGTTTTCGTTCTGGATCTCGAGCACACGCCGGTAAAGGTTGAAGGCCCGCGTCGAGAGCGGCGCGTCCGGCGCGGTTTGTTGCAGAACGGCCCGCGCGTAGAGCTGGAGCAATTCGGCATCCCGTGGAAACTGCGTGGTCGCGGTAGCAAACGCCTCTAGCGCTTTCTCCGGTTGGTTCAACACCTGATAGGACCGCGTCAGCCTGATCCATCCCTCGCGATCCGCCGGATCGTCTGCGAGCCGGGCAGCGAGCCCTGCCACCATGCCTTCGATCCGAGCTTGTTGTTCCTCCGAGTCGACAGACGCGGCGGGCGCGTCGTTGCGCGGTGGCGCCTGCGATGGTGACGCCGCGCCACGGCGCAATTGATCGGCCCGTGCCGCTGCTTCGGCGGCTTTGTCGGTTTCGCCTAAGACTCGGTAGGATCGCGCCAACCGTTCCCAACCTTCGACATCGTCGGGGTTGTCTTCCAGCCGGGCGGCAAGTTGCGCCACCATACCGCGGATCATCTCTTGTCGGTCTGCCGCGGACATCTGTTCGGCGGCCTCGATATCTTCGCGGCTGGGTCCCCCGCGACCTGACGTCGGGGGTGGCGGCGGCGGTACGTCGGGCAATATCGCGGCGAGATCGACGTTGAGTTCCTGCGCTGCCGCCCGCAACTGCTGGTTCAGGACCGGGCGCCAGGGCGCATCCGCAGGCGTGTCCGCAGCCAAGGCAATCCACGCATCCAAAGCCGCGCGCAAATTGCCGGCTTGGGCATCGGCCATCGCCAAATAGAACCGGGCGGCGGGATCGGCCGGGTCGGCCTCGACGGCCCTGACGAACGCTGCGCGCGCCTTTTCGGTCACCGTCCCGTCGGCGGAAAAGACGATCGCTTCGCCCAAATACGATTGCACCGCGGCATCCTCGGGTCGCAACGCCACCGCTTTGGTATAGGCCTCGATCGCCAACAAAGGTTGCTGGGTCACCATGTAGGAGCGCCCCAACAATACCCAACCGTCGAAATCGTCCGGCGCCGCCTCCAATCGTTCCTGAAGCCGCTTCACCGATTCCGTCAGCCCGGCTTGCTGCGCGGGATCGGGCTGTGCGGTCGGTGCGGGTTGTTGCGCGGCGACGCGATCGCCGATCAGGGTCGGGTTGCCGCGCCAGACGTAGAGCGGCGCGGCGATCAGCGGGATCAACAACAAGACCGTCAGGGCGGCGAGGGTGTTGCCTCTATTTCCTGCGGCTTTGTGCCCGGCTTTGTCGTCCGCCGCGCGTTGCGCAGCCAAGATACGTCGGCCGATTTCGGCGCGGGCCGCATCGAACTCTTCGGTGTTGATCAAGCCGCGGGCCTGATCGCGCTCGAGCTCCTTCATTTGGTCGGTGAATACCGCAAGGTCGTATGCCTCCGTCGCGCTTTGCGGCGGTTTGGCATTAAGAACCGGGATGGCGATGGCCACCACGGTCGCCAGTAGGACCAGGGCAATGGCGATCCAAATCATAGCGGTACGCGGTTGTCCTAGTTCTGCTCGTCGAGAATGGCCGCAAGGCGCGCTTCTTCCTGCGCGTCCAGCGGCGTCACGCTTGCTTGTTGTTGTCGGCGTCGACGCAAGACAAACATGGCTGCGCCGCCCAACACGAAGGCAAGAATAACAAACGGAGCGATCCACAGGATCAGCGTGCTCGCTTTGAGCGGCGGGCGCATCAGCACCCAGTCGCCGTACCGGTCGACCAAATAGGTTTTTACGTCGCTGTCGCTGTCGCCGGCCTCAAGCCGCTCGCGGACGATGACGCGCAATTGGCGGGCGAGTTGAGCGTTTGAATCGGCGATGGCTTGGTTCTGACACACGAGACATCGAATTTCTTTGTGCAGAACCTGGGCGCGGTGCTCTAGCTGCGGATCGCTCAAGGGCTGGTCGACATATTGCGCCACGGCCGGCGCTGCGAAGACACCAGCAAGCAACATGACGATGGCGAGAATCCGCATGCTCATTTCTCGCACGGCACATGCTTTTTGCCTTGCAGGCGCGGCATAATCTCTTCCTCAAGAACGTCGCGGGTCAGAACGCTGATGTGCTTGTATTGAATGCACCCCGCGCCATCTACGACAAAAGTCTCGGGAACGCCGTAGACGCCCCAGTCGATCGACACGCGCCCATCAAGGTCGGCGCCGGTTTTGTCATACGGGTCGCCGAACGTTTCCAACCAACGTGCCGCATCGGCCGGGGCGTCGCGCTGGTTGAGGCCGTAAATCGTGACGTCGGTGGTGCGGGCAAGTTCCATAAACAGGGGATGCTCTACCCGACACGGACCGCACCATGAGGCGAACACATTCACCAGCACCGGGGTGCCGATCTTGAGGTCTGCCGTCGCCAGACCGCCTGTCCGTCCCTCGACCGCCGGTAGGCTAAACTCGGGCACCGGCTTGCCGATCAATGCCGACGGGATTTCTCGCGGCTTGAGGGTCAGCCCGACACCCAGACCGACGGCAACCACAAGAAAGGCGATCGCGGGGAGCAGATAGCGCAAGCGCATCTAGGTCGCCTGTTGTTGGGGTCTTAGTGCCGGTTTTGATTCGGCGATCCGTCGGCGCGGCGCGCCGACACGCAGCCGGCGATCGGTTAGCGACACCAATCCGCCCAGCGCCATCATAATGGACCCGACCCAAAGCCAGTTGATCATCGGCTTGTGGTAGATGCGGGTTGCAAAGCCGCCATCACCGTTCGATTCGCCGACCACCGCATAAAGGTCGCCGAAGTTTCGTGGTCGGATCGCAGCCTCGGTGGTGACCATCGAGGGTTGCGTAAAGCGTCGTGTCTCGGGCGTCATGACCTCGACCAATTCGTCGTCGCGGAAGACCCGAAACGTCCCACGGACCGCGTCATAGTTCGGACCGGTCACCGGCGCGACGCCACCGAATTCGACCTCGTAGCCTGCGATGCCGATGCGATCGCCCGGCCGCATGATCTGCAGGCGTTCGATCTCCCATGACAGCGAGCCCGTGATGCCCAGGATGGCGACCCCCAAACCGGCATGCGCAATGGCGCCGCCCCAGGCCGATCGCGGTAGGTTGCGGCCCCGATTCAGGGTATCGCGCAGCGAGATTCGGAACACGCGTGTCCGTTCGCCGATGTCGATCGCCGCGCCCGCGACCAACCAGGTGCCGAGCGCCATACCGAGCACCGCGAGGATCGGCTCGAACCCGGACAGGTAAAGCGTCAACAGCGCGACCGCGACCGTAATCATGGCGGCGACCTTCATCCGCGCCAGCGTGCCGGCAAGGTCGGCGCGCTTCCACGGCATCATTGGGCCGATCGCCATCACCACGACGAGCGGCACCATCAGCGGCACGAAGGTTGCGTTGAAGAAAGGCGGCCCCACCGTGACTTTCTCGCCCGTGATCGCGTCGAGAAACAGCGGATACATCGTGCCGATGAAGACCGTAGCGGTGGCCGCGATCAGCAACAGGTTGTTGAGCACCAACGAGCCTTCGCGGCTTATCGGCGCAAACACCCCGCCGGTCTTTAGAGTCGGCGCGCGCCACGCATACAGTGCGAGCGACCCACCGATCGCCACGACCAAGAAAGCCAGGATATAGACGCCGCGCGCCGGGTCCGTGGCGAACGCATGCACCGAATTCAGCACGCCCGAGCGCACGATGAAGGTGCCCAACAAACTGAACGAAAACGTCAGGATGGCCAACAAAACGGTCCAAGTTTTCAACGCATCGCGCTTTTCCACCACGATTGCGCTATGCAACAGCGCGGTGCCCAGCAGCCACGGCATGAACGACGCGTTCTCGACCGGATCCCAAAACCACCAGCCGCCCCAACCGAGCTCGTAATAGGCCCACCAACTGCCCATCGCGATCCCGATCGTCAGCGCGGTCCACGCGGCGAGGGTCCATGGGCGTACCCAGCGTGCCCATGCCGCATCGACTTTGCCCTCGATTAGGGCGGCGACGGCAAAGGAAAAAGCGATCGAGAAACCGACATAGCCGAGATAGAGAAACGGCGGATGAAACGCGAGCCCGGGATCTTGCAATAATGGGTTCAACCCATTGCCTTGGGCCGGCACGGGAAACACCCGCTCGAATGGATTGGACAGAAAGACCAGCAGCAACAAAAACCCGACGCCAATCAATCCTTGAATGGCAATGACGCGGGTTCGCAAAGACGGCGGCAGATTGTTGCCCATCGTCGCCACGCCAAACCCGAAGGCCGCCAAGATCAAGACCCACAGCAACAACGATCCTTCGTGGTTCCCCCAGACGCCGCTGATTTTGTAGAGCATCGGTTTTTGGGTGTGCGAGTTCTGCCAGACGTTTAGGACCGAAAAGTCCGACCCCGTGAACGCGAGCGTCAGCGCCACAAACGCCAACACCAACAACAAGAACTGCATGATGGCCGCCGGTCGCGCGATTGCGCTCAGCGCGTCGATGCCCCGTTGCGCGCCGACCAACGGCAGCGTGCCTTGCACGATCGAGACGGCCAGCGCCAACACAATGGCGAAGTGTCCTAATTCGGCAATCACGGGTTTGCGCCTTTCCACTGCCCGCTTTTCTTCAAGGCTTCGGCGACCTCTGGCGGCAGATAGTTTTCGTCGTGTTTCGCCAACACGCTTTCGGCGATGAATACGCCATCTGCGCCGAGGCGGCCTTCGGCGACCACGCCCTGACCCTCGCGAAACAGATCAGGCAGGATGCCGGTGTACGCGACTGGGACCGCGTTCGATAGGTCGGTCACGCGGAAGGTCGTGGTGAGACCGTCGTCGGATTTGCCGACCGATTCCTCTTCGACCAAACCGCCGAGGCGGAATTTGCGATCCGGGCCGATGTCTTTAGCGTAGACGTCGGTGGGGCTGCTGAAAAACACCAGATTGTCTTCAAAGGCGAAAAGCGTCAGCGCCACGGCGAAGCCAAGCGCCGCCATCCCGGCTAGCACGAAATAGAGCCGCCGCCGCTTGGGTCTCATCTCAACCGTCCGAGTCGCGGGTGGCGGTATCTAAGTCGCGCCGTCGCGCGCGGCGGGTGCTTTGCAAAAGGTCGAGCGTGCGCTGCGCCGCCTTCAACGAAATCCGACTCCACAAAAAAAGCCCGACCAAAAGCACGGCAGTCACGCCGAAGGCCGGCCAAACGTAGGCGGCATAACCGCCCATCCGGAGAAACTCTTCCACCGCATCCATCGCGTTGTGAATGCCCGACGGGTCGTGCGGACCGTCCGGCGTGTAGGGCGTCAATATAGGAACCGCTCGGTGATGGGTCCAGAAAGCGCACGATACTAGGCTTCCGCCGCGGCATGGCCGTCGTCGGCCACATACAAAGTCTGCAACGCTTGGATCCGGCGGGCGACGATTTCGCGCCGCATCCGCACGATCAGCACCACGGCAAAGAAGCAAAGAAACCCGCCCCACATCAGCCCCAAGGGCGTCAACAAGTCGGGATGAATGGTCGGCCCACCGGCACGAAGGATGCTGGCAGGTTGGTGCAGCGTGTTCCACCATTCCACCGAGAACTTGATGATCGGCAGATTGACCGCCCCGACCAGCGCCAAAATACCGGCTGCCTTGGCGGCGCGCCGGTCGTCGTCGAACGCCTCCCAAAGCCCCATGTAGCCCAAATACAAAAACAGCATGATCAGGACCGAGGTCAGGCGCGCATCCCACACCCACCAGGTTCCCCAGGTCGGCTGGCCCCACAGGGCCCCGGTCACCAACGCGATCACGGTGAACACCGCCCCGATCGGCGCGGCGGATTTGGCCGCAATATCGGCCAAGGGATGCCGCCAAATTAGCGCCACCGCGCTGGCGATCGCCATAAACGCGTATACGCCCGAGGCCAGCGTCGCCGCTGGCACGTGCACATACATGATCCGTACGCTATCGCCCTGCTGATAGTCGGGCGGCGAGGCGAGCAGACCCATATAAAGCCCGGCACCGAAGAAGATCACCATGGCGCCCAGCAGCCACGGCATCAGGGCCGTCGCGATGCGGACGAAGCGGGCGGGGTTGGCAAAGCGATGCATGTTGGCCATTAGGCGGTCTCGATGGTCGTTCCGGCAATCCACGAGGCCGCGAAATCCGCGGCAGAGGCGGCGTGCAGTTCCAACATGGGGGCGATGGCCATTATTCCAAGTTCAGTCTGAGTGCGGCGGCGCTCGCAATCGGCGAAAGCACCACCGAAAACAAAAATAGTGCCCCCAGTATTAATAAGTGTGGTCGTTGCGACAGACCCTCGGTTGCCGCGTCCACGGCACCCACGCCAAAAATCAGTACCGGAATGTAGAGTGGGATCACCAAAAGAGACAGCAAAACGCCGCCACGCTTAACCCCGACGGTCAGCGCCGCGCCGATGCTGCCGAAAAGACTGAGCGTTGGCGTACCCAATGCCATTGCAGCAATCAGCGTCACGTAAGCGGGACCGTCCAGTTGCATCAAGATGCCCAACACCGGGCTCAGAACGACGAGCAGCAAGCCGGTCGATGCCCAGTGCGCCAAGGTCTTGGCGAGCGCAACCAGCTCTAACGGCAACGGGCTGAGCGCAATGACGTCAAGACTGCCGTCTTCAAAGTCGCTCTGGAACAACCGGTCCAGCGACAGCATCGTGGCCAGTAAGGCCGCCACCCAAATGACTCCGCTCGCGACTCGACCGAGCAGCGCCGATTCTGGTCCGATCCCCAACGGGAACAACGTCACCGTCAGGATAAAGAACACTGCTACGCTGGTGGTGGCGCTGCCTTGTCGGCGGGCCAACACAAGATCGCGCCGGATCAGACCAAAGAACTCACCCATCCAACGCCCCCATGGTGGCGGGCGCGAGATCGATCGCCGCGGTCGGTCCGATGTTCAGCGGTGCATGGGTCGCGATCAGGGCGCTGCCCTGGTTGTCCAAATGTCGGCGCAGGCAGGTCTCCAGCCGCGCCACGCTGTCGTCGTCCAACGAAACGGTCGGTTCGTCCAACAGCCACAACTGCCGCGGTACCAGGCCAAGGCGAGCGAGATTGAGCCGCCGCCGCTGTCCCGCCGACAACAAACGTGCCGGTAGATCCTCGAGGTGGCCGAGGTCGTGCGCCGCCAGCGCGGTCGCGACGCCGTTGTCGTCCGCCGCGCCGCCCAGAATGGCGCGCCAGTGCCGCAAGTTTTCGCCCACCGTAAAGGCGGGCTTGATCGCGTCTTGGTGTCCCACGAAGCCGACCTGACGACGGTGAAATTCAGGATCCGGTCGGGTCGTATCGTCGCCCCATCGCATTGCGCCGGTCGCCGGTTTGAGCAAGCCGGCGACCAAGCGCAACAGGCTCGACTTGCCGCTGCCGTTCGGCCCGCGCAGCACGGTGGCCGTGCCCGGCGGAATGGCAAAGCTGAGATCGGAAAACACCACCCGCTGCCCGCGAATGCAGGTCAGCCGTTCGGCCTTAAAGGTCTCGTGCCGCAGGTCGGTGGGCGTGTTCATGGTTGCCTGGGTTGGGGCGTCACCGGATTGTGACGGGTGCGTGCGCAGTTTAGGGCGCTAGATTCCGCTCCTGCAAACGCCGACACCTCGATCGGATTTTCCATGACCTTGCCGACAACGCTTCCCTGGCTCGTTCTCGCCGGGTATTGCGCCCTCATTTGGTGGCTCGCCCCGCGTCGGGTCTCTGCCAGCCAATTTTTCGACGGCAAGTCGGATGCCGGTGCGCCGCCGGGGTTGTGGTTGTTGGTCGCCAGCGCCGCGGTAACCTGGATCTTCGCCAAGTCGATCGCCAACGCAGCCAGCTTGGCCGATGCGTTCGGCGTGATCGGCGGGATCGGGTACGGCTTTTACTATTTCAGCTTCTTGGTTGCCGGCGTCGCGATCTATTTCATTCGCACCCGTGGCGGCCACACCTCGCTGTCGGGTTTCCTCGTATCCAAGTACGGCGTCCTCGCCGCGCGGCTCTTCTTAATCGCGATTTCGATCCGCCTGTTCAACGAGGTCTGGTCGAATACTAAAGTCGCGGCATTGTTCTTTGGCGACGAGGGCAGCGGCGCCTATTGGATGGCCGCGATCGTCGTCACGGCGTTTACGGTGTTCTATTCCTGGCGTGGCGGTTTGCGCTCCAGCCTCCTGACCGACGGCGCGCAAATGTTGCTCGCCGCGGTCTTGCTGGTCGCGGTGATGCTGGTGGTTTGGCCGGGTCTTTCCGCGCGTGGCTTGCCCGAGGTCTCGCGGGCTACGCACCTCGCAGGCTGGACGTTCGCCGGCCTCGCGCTGGTGCAGGTCCTCAGCTACCCCTTTCACGACCCGGTAATGACCGATCGGGCGTTCCTCACCAGCCCTAAGATCATGCTGCGGGCTTTCATCTTGGCGGGCCTGATCGCAGGCGGTTTCGTCCTGATCTACAGCGGCGTTGGTTTGTACGCCCTGTCGTTCGCCGCCGACGGCAACCCCTCGGTCGTGGTGCCGATCATGCTGGGCTTGCCGATGATGCTCGTCTTCAACGGCCTCATGCTGACGAGCGCCGGCTCGACGCTCGATTCGACGTTTTCCAGTACGTCCAAATTGGTCGTGCGCGACTGGCATGCCGGACCCCAAACCGAAGACCCCACGGTCCGGCGGATGCGCACCGGGCGCTACATCATTTTGGCCATCGCCGTTCTGGGCAACCTACCGCTGTTCAGTATCTATCTCGGCGATCGCGCAGGCCCCGCGGTGATCGCGGCCACCACCATCAGCGGTACTATGGTCATGGGCCTCGCGCCGATCTTTTTGTTGTCGTGGATCCCCACGGCGCGGCGGCTCAGCTTTCACCTCGCCTTTTGGCCGGGGCTCCTGTTCGGCGTTTTGCTGACGATCGAAAGCGCCGTCGGGGTGTCCATTTTTCCGTCGTGGATCGATCTGGGGATCGGTGTTTATGCCGATGATTTCGGGGTCAACGTGTTCGGTTTGGCTTTGGTCACCCTCGGATTCCTGCTTGGCGCGGCGGTTGCCGCCTTGGTGCCGGGGTCCACGCCACGGCGCCTCCGGCCGATCGCCCCGGCCGAGTAGAATTCCCCCGCGCGGCGTGGTAAACCGCGCCCGTGGCGCGTCGAAAGGCCCGCTCCCCCCATAGTTTTCTACCTGGAGGCACATAGTGGCGTCGATCGGACGGGATACCCTCAAAACGCGGCGGACCCTCAAGGTCGGCAATCGCAGCTACGACTACTTCAGCATTAAGGCGGCGGAAAAAGCCCTCGACCTCGATCTCTCCACCCTGCCGCTGTCGCTGCGGGTCCTGTTCGAGAATCTTCTGCGTTACGAAGACGGGCGCACCGTCAAAGTGGCCGACATCAAAGCGATGGCCGCTTGGCTGAAGCGCCGCAAGAGCCCGCGCGAGATTGCCTATCGTCCGGCCCGCGTCCTGATGCAGGACTTCACCGGCGTGCCCGCGGTCGTCGATTTGGCCGCTATGCGCGATGCCGTCGCCAAGGCGGGCGGCGATCCTTCCGCGATCAACCCGCTCTCGCCGGTCGATCTGGTGATCGATCACTCGGTCATGGTCGACGCCTTCGGCAGTGCTTCCGCTTACAAGAAAAACGTCGAATTCGAGTACGAGCGCAACATGGAGCGCTACCAGTTCCTGCGCTGGGGCGCCGGGGCGTTCGACAACTTCCGTGTCGTCCCGCCCGGCGTCGGCATTTGCCATCAGGTCAATCTCGAATACCTCGCCCGCGTCGTTTGGACAGACAAGGTCGACGGCAAGACGATCGCCTATCCAGACACCCTCGTCGGCACCGACAGCCACACCACCATGGTCAACGGCATGGCCGTCTTGGGTTGGGGCGTCGGTGGTATCGAGGCCGAAGCGGCGATGCTCGGGCAGCCGATTTCGATGTTGGTGCCCGAAGTGGTTGGCTTCCGTCTCAGCGGCAAACCCAAAGAGGGGGCGACCGCCACCGACCTCGTCCTCACCGTAACGCAGATGCTGCGCCTAAAAGGCGTCGTCGGGAAGTTCGTGGAATTCTACGGCCCCGGTCTCAATCAACTGTCGCTCGCCGACCGTGCGACGATCTCCAACATGGCGCCGGAATACGGCGCGACCTGCGGCTTCTTCCCGGTCGACGACGAAACGCTCGCCTATCTGCGCGCCACCGGACGCAAAAAGGCCGACATCGACCTCGTCGAAAAATACGCCAAGGCCCAGGGCTTGTGGCGCTCGTCGCGCAGCCCGGAACCCAGCTACACGTCGACGCTGGAACTCGATATCTCCACCGTCGAACCCAGTCTTGCCGGTCCCAAGCGGCCGCAGGACCGGATTCCGCTTTCCAAAGCTGCGACCGGTTTCAAAAAAGGCCTCAGCGGCGAGTTCGCGGTCAAAGACGAAACCACGCGCGTCAAAGTCAAAGGCACCAACTACGACCTCGGCCATGGCGATGTCGTCATTGCCGCGATCACCAGCTGCACCAATACCTCAAACCCGGCCGTCATGCTGGGCGCCGGTCTGGTCGCGCGCAACGCGGTGGCCAAGGGGCTCAAGGTCAAACCCTGGGTCAAAACCTCGCTCGCGCCGGGGTCGAAAGTGGTTAGCGAGTACCTCAAGCATGCCGGCCTCCAGGACGATCTCAACAAACTCGGTTTCAACCTGGTCGGCTACGGCTGCACCACCTGTATCGGCAATTCCGGCCCGCTACCCGAGCCGATCGCCGACGCGGTGGGCGCGGGCGATTTGGTGGTCACGTCGGTGCTGTCCGGCAACCGCAACTTCGAAGGCCGCGTAAGCCCGCACACGCGGGCCAACTATCTCGCCTCGCCCATGTTGGTGGTCGCCTATGCCATCGCCGGCAATATGAAGGTCGATCTCTTCAAGGACCCGATCGGAGAAGACAAAAAAGGCAACCCGGTCTATCTCGCCGACATTTGGCCCTCGAACGAAGAAATCCATCGCACCATCCGCAAGTCGGTCAAGCCGGCGATGTTCCGCGACGAATACGCCCAGGCCACGGTCGGCGATTCGCGGTGGAAGAAAATCAAGACCGGTGGCGGGCTCACCTACGACTGGAAGAAGTCGACCTACGTCAAACACCCGCCCTATTTCGAAGGCATGTCGCCCGATCTCGATCCGGTGTCCGACATCAAGGGCGCGCGGATGCTGGCGCTGCTCGGCGATTCGATCACCACCGATCACATCTCGCCGGCCGGTTCGATCAAAGAGCAGGGCCCGGCAGGCGACTATCTCAAAGCCAACAAAGTCAAGACCAAGGATTTCAACTCCTACGGTTCGCGGCGCGGCAATCACGAAGTGATGATGCGCGGGACCTTCGCCAATATTCGGCTGCGCAACGAAATGGCGCCGGGCACGGAAGGTGGGGTGACCCGCTACCAACCCGGCGGCAAACAAATGCCGATCTACGATGCCTCTATGGCCTACCAGAAAAAGGGCGTGCCGTTGGTCGTCGTTGCCGGCAAGGAATACGGCACCGGCTCGTCGCGCGACTGGGCCGCCAAGGGCACCACGCTGCTTGGTATCAAGGCCGTCATCGCCGAAAGTTTCGAGCGCATCCACCGCTCCAACCTAGTCGGTATGGGGGTATTGCCGCTTGAGTTCAAGAACGGGCAAAACCGCAAGTCGCTCAAGCTCGACGGCAGCGAAACCATCGACATCACCGGCTTGGAAAAAGGCATCAAGCCGCGCATGGATCTTACCTGCCGCATCACTTATGCCGACGGCAAGTCGAAGTCCGTCGACGTTCTATGCCGGATCGATACCGCGAACGAGGTCGATTACTACCTCAACGGCGGCATTCTTCACTACGTGTTGAGGAACTTGATCGCCGAGGCGGCCTAAGGGGCACGACAGTCACCATTTCTTGATTCGCGGCTCGAAAAACCCAGGATTAGGTTCAGGTATGCGCAACCTGCGACTATTCCTGGGATGCGGCGTGATCGCGCTGGTGTCGCTTGTCGCGACCTCGGCATTTGCGGCCGAGGCCAAATCGCCCGTCGTCGTCGAGTTGTTTACGTCGCAAGGCTGTAACTCCTGCCCGCCGGCGGACGCCTACCTCGCCACCCTCAAGGGCCGCGACAACGTTCTGGCGCTCAGTTACCACGTCAATTATTGGGACTATCTCGGTTGGCGGGACACTTTTGCCAGCGAAGTCACTACGGCGCGTCAACGTGATTATGCGCGCACGATGGGTGAACGCACGATCTACACCCCCCAAGTGGTGATCGGCGGTCGCTATCACGAGGTTGGCTCGCGCCATGGCGCAATCGACCGCGCGATACGCAAAGCTGCGCTCGAACAAAAAGAATCCCTCGATGTTCGGCTGCGCGAGGCCACAGCGGGCAAACTTCAAATCTCCGTCGCCGCCGGTCAGATCTACAATCGCCGCATTGTTGTGTGGCTCGTGCTCTTCGACCCCTACCACGAGGTCGAGATTCAGCGCGGCGAAAACAGCGGCCGGACGCTCGGCTACCACAATGTCGTGCGGGACGTACGTGAGATCGGCGAATGGTACGGCAAAGCGCTCGAGGTGATGCTGGATATCGCGCCGCTACGCACGGTCGGAGAATCCGTCGCGGTCATCGTCCAAGAGGGCGATTCCGGGCACGTCCTCGGGGCCCAACAGGCCCAGCTCACGAGCTTGCCTGCGCGCTAGTCGGGCGCCTGGACGGCTTTTTCCAGCAAAGACACCAACCGGTTCGAAAAAGCGCCGATGTCGGGCGGCAACTCGCCTTCCAAGATGGTGGCCTGATCGAACAACAGATGCGCGGCTTCGTCGATCCGCCCGCTTGCATTGTCGCTCGCGGCCAATGCGCCCAGCGCGGTGATCACCGCGTGTTTCGGGTTGATCTCAAGGATGCGCGGTGTTGCTTCGGTTATCCGGCCGTGTTGGCGCAAAAGGCGCTCGGTGTGCATGTCGAGACCGTCCTCGGAGGCGACAATGCAGGCCGGGCTATCGGTCAAGCGGTCGGTGGTGCGGACATCCTGGGCGCGGTCCTTAAGGGCCAATTTCAATAGCGCCACCAAACGCGCGGTCGGCACGTCGTCCTTGTCGTGCTTGGCCTCGTCGTTCTGGCCGGCATCGTCGGTATCGGCGGCATTCTTCAAGTCGGTCGCCCCCCGGGTCACCGACTTGAACGGTTTCTCTTGGAAATCGCCCAGCGTATTGACCCAAAAATCATCGACCGGGTCGGACAACAACAATACTTCGATACCGCGTGCCCTGAACCCCTCAAGCTGAGGGCTGCGTTCGATCGAATCGGCGTCCCCGACGATGTAATAGATGGAGGCCTGATCGTCTTTCATCCGGCCGACATAGTCGGCCAGCGTCGTCGGGGCGTCCGACCCGGTCGTCCTGAAACGGGCAATCTCAAGGATCGCGTCTCGGTTGTCGGGGTCTTCGTACAGCCCTTCTTTGAGGACGGCGCCGAATTCCTTCCAAAAGCCCTCGAACTTTTCGGGCTCTTTGGTGGCAAGCTTTTTCAGTTCGCGGAAGGTCTTCTTGACGATGTCTTTGCGGATCTTCGCGATCAACGGGCTCGTCTGCAGCATTTCGCGACTGACGTTGAGGCTGAGATCTTGGGTATCGACGATGCCGCACAAGAACCGCAGATAGGGCGGGATCAGCCCTTCCATTTCGGACGTCACGAACACGCGCTTCACATAGAGGCGCACATGGTGCCGGCGCGCCGGATCGAAAATGTCGAACGGTCGCACCGACGGGATGAACAACAGCAGCGTGTAGTCGATCTTGCCTTCGACCCGCGAATGCACTGTCAGCATCGGGTCGTCGAAGTTGTTGGATACGTGGTGATAGAACTCGGTGTACTGAGCGTCGTCGATTTCCGACTTAGGTCGGGTCCACAGGGCCGACGCATCGTTCAGCGCCTCATCGTCGTCCTTGTCGCCCTTAAGGACGACCGGAATGCCGATGTGGTCGGAATGCTTCTTGACGATGCCGCGCAACGTGTCGGGCTTGAGGTAGTCCTTGGCGTCTTTCTTGATGTGAAGCGCCACGGTGGTCCCACGGGTGGCGCGGTCGCTCGGCCCTATGGTGTATTCGCCCAGCCCGTCCGATTCCCATTTCCAGGCGTCGCTGCCGTCGGCCCGGCGCGATTCGACGCTCACCTGATCGGCAACCATGAAGGCCGAGTAGAACCCGACCCCGAACTGGCCGATCATCGACCCGGCTTTTTCGTCCTTATCGCCGGTCTGAAGCTGTTCCATGAAGGCTGCGGTGCCGGATTTGGCGATGGTGCCCAGGTTTTCCGTCAATTCCTCGCGCGACATACCGATACCGTTGTCGCTGATCCGCAGGATGCCCCCGGAGGCGTCGACGTCCAGGACGATTTTGAAGTCGGGGTCGCCCTCGATTAGGGCCGGATTGGTGATCGCCTCGTAGCGCAGCTTGTCGCAGGCGTCGGAGGCGTTGGAAATCAGCTCCCGCAGGAACACGTCGCGATCGCTGTAGAGCGAGTTGGCGACGATCTGGAGCAGGCGGCTGACTTCGGCCTGAAAGCTCTTCTTTTCGGTATCGGGGGCCTGGGTTTCGGCCATGGTCGTGGTCTCCGTGCGGAATATCTGGGAACCGCGCGGCGGTTCGGCTGCCGCACAATATGTGGCGTGTCGCCTTGGCTTCAAGTCGTGCCAAGCCCTCGCTTGCCCGGCTCCCGAAATCGGAGTAGGTACCGGGGTCGAATAGGCCGGATGGCGCGGTCTTCACGGCTATCAAGGAGGATGCTTTGGCGCGGAACAAGATCGCCCTGATTGGCGGCGGAAACATTGGTGGCACGCTGGCTCATTTGGCCGGCCTCAAAGAATTGGGCGATATCGTCGTTTTCGACATCGTCGACGGTTTGCCGCAGGGCAAGGCCCTGGATTTGGCGCAGTCTTCTCCGGTCGACGGCTTCGATGCGGGCCTTTCCGGGACCAAGCGCTACGCAGATATCAAGGGCGCCGACGTCGTCATTGTCACCGCCGGTGTTGCCCGCAAACCGGGCATGAGCCGCGACGATCTCATCGAGATCAACACCAACGTTATGAAGTCTGTCGGCGAGGGCATTAAAAAGTACGCCCCCAAGGCGTTCGTGATTTGCATCACTAACCCGCTCGACGCCATGGTCTGGGCGTTGCGCCAGGCTTCCGGCCTGCCGCCGCACATGGTGGTCGGCATGGCCGGCGTGCTCGACTCGGCGCGCTTCCGTTACTTCCTGGCCGAAGAATTCAAAGTCTCCGTCGAAGACGTCACCGCCTTCGTGCTCGGTGGCCATGGCGACACCATGGTACCGTTGGTGCGCTACTCCACGGTCGCCGGTATCCCCATTCCGGATTTGATCAAGAAGAAATGGACGACCAAGAAAAAGGTCGATGCCATCGTCCAGCGCACGCGCGACGGGGGTGCCGAAATCGTCGGTCTGCTTAAGACCGGCTCGGCCTTCTATGCCCCCGCGGCGTCGGCCATCCAGATGGCCGAGTCCTATCTCAAGGACAAAAAGCGGGTGCTGCCCTGCGCGGCCTATCTCACCGGTCAATACGGCGTCCGTGACATCTATGTCGGCGTGCCTGTGGTGATCGGTGCCAAGGGTGTCGAGCGCGTTGTCGAAATCGACCTCAGCGCGTCCGAGAAAAAGATGTTCAAAAACTCGGTCGATGCCGTGAAGGGGTTGATCAAGGCGGTGCAACGCATCGATCCGAGCATGAAGCCCCGCGCCAGCAAATCGCGCGCCAGGAAAAGGTAGTTAGGCTGCCGTTCCACCGGGCGGTTCGGACACCAGAATAGGTCCAGCATGAATATTCACGAGTACCAAGCAAAAGGCGTCCTGGCCCAATACGGCGTCGCCGTCCCGCGCGGCGGGGTCGCGTACACCGTCGAAGAAGCGGTAAAGGTGGCTGAGGACCTTGGCGGTCCGGTTTGGGTCGTCAAAGCGCAAATCCATGCCGGCGGTCGCGGCAAGGGCGGTGGGGTCAAGGTCGTCAAGTCGCTCGACGAACTCAAAACCGTTGCTGGCGAGATCCTCGGCATGACACTGGTCACGCCGCAAACCGGCCCGCAAGGCCGCGTCGTGCGCCGGATCTATATCGAAGAAGGCGCCGACATCGCTCGCGAACTGTATCTCGGCATGTTGGTTGATCGTGGATCCAGTCGGGTCTCGATCATGGCCTCCACCGAAGGCGGCATGGACATCGAAGAAGTGGCGGCCGCGACGCCGGAAAAGATCACCGTCGTGACCATCGATCCGGTTGCCGGCATCCAACCGTTCCACGCCCGCAAGGTCGCTTTTTCGCTGGGCCTCCAAGGCGATCAGATCAAAGCCGCGACACGTTTCGTCATGGGGGCGTACAAAGCGTTCATGGACACCGATGCCAGTCTGCTTGAAATAAACCCGCTGGTCGTTACCGGCGGCGGTGCGGTCGTCGCGCTCGACGCCAAGATGAACTTCGACGACAACGCGTTGTTCCGGCACAAAGATATCGCCGAGCTGCGCGATGAAAACGAAGAAGACCCGGCCGAGATCGAAGCCCAAAAACACGACCTCAACTACATCAAGCTCGACGGTTCGATCGGGTGCATGGTCAACGGCGCCGGTCTGGCGATGGCGACTATGGACATCATCAAACTGTTCGGTGGCGAACCGGCAAACTTCCTTGATGTCGGAGGTGGCGCCACCAAGGAACGCGTCACCGAAGCGTTCAAGATCATTCTTTCCGACGCCAACGTCGAGGGCATTTTGGTCAACATCTTCGGCGGCATCATGCGCTGCGACGTCATTGCCGAAGGCGTGGTCGCGGCCGCGCGGGACGTCAGCCTTCATGTACCGTTGGTCGTTCGTCTCGAAGGCACCAACGTCGACTTGGGCAAGGAGATCCTTGCCAATTCCGGCCTGCCGATCATCACCGGCGAAGACTTGGGCGATGCCGCCGAGAAAATTGTTAAGGCCGTCAAGGAGGCTGCGTGATGGCCGTTCTCGTCGATGCGAACACCAAAGTTATTTGCCAGGGCTTCACCGGGGTTCAGGGCACCTTCCATTCCGAACAGGCGATCGCCTACGGCACAAAGATGGTCGGCGGCGTGACGCCGGGCAAAGGCGGGACCGAACATCTCGGGTTGCCGGTCTTCGATACCGTCGCCGCCGCGGTCGATCAGACCGGTGCGGATGCCTCGGTGATCTACGTGCCGCCGCCGTTTGCGGCCGACGCCATTCTCGAAGCGATCGATGCGGGCGTTGGTTTGATCGTCTGCATCACCGAGGGCATCCCGGTACTCGACATGGTCAACGTCAAGCGCGCGTTGGAAAACTCGGGCGCGCGTCTCATCGGGCCGAACTGTCCGGGAGTCATCACCCCCAAGGCGTGCAAGATCGGCATCATGCCGGGCCATATCCACAAAGCGGGCTCGGTCGGCATCGTCTCGCGCTCGGGCACGCTGACCTACGAGGCCGTCGCGCAGACCACGGCTGCCGGTTTGGGCCAGTCGACCTGCATCGGCATCGGTGGGGATCCGGTCAACGGTACGAATTTCATCGACTGCCTAGAAATGTTCCTGGGCGATCCGCAGACCGAATCCATCATCATGATCGGTGAAATCGGCGGCAGCGCTGAGGAAGAGGGGGCGCAGCTCCTCAAGGACAGCGCCGTCAAAAAGCCCGTTGTCGGCTTTATTGCCGGGCGCACGGCGCCGCCCGGTCGCCGGATGGGCCATGCCGGTGCTATCATATCTGGTGGAAAAGGTGGTGCCGACGACAAGATCGACGCCATGAAGTCCGCCGGCATCACGGTGACCGAATCGCCGGCGGCCATCGGCACCACGTTATTGGAAGTGCTTCAACGCGGTTAGCCCCGCGGCTGATGGAGGGCGCGCCGAGCGCGCCGAAGAGTATGGGTAACGAACCGGATCGTGCATCGTTTCTGACCGGCGTTAACAGTGCGTTCCTCGAACAACAATACGCGCGGTTTGTCGAGAACCCCGAAACGCTAGACGAAAACTGGCATGGGTTCTTCGCCGACCTCGGCGATGACGCCGCCGCCGCATTGGGCGCTGTCCGGGGTGCCAGTTGGGCGCCCGAAGGTGGCCCGTTCGTCACCTCGGTGCCGCCGGAAGAACCGATCGAAGCTGTGGCGCCGGCGCCGGCGCCGGTCGCGGATGCCGATACGCTGCGCTCCGCGACGCTGGATTCTCTCCGAGCGTTGATGTTGATCCGCTCTTATCGCGTGCGCGGGCACCTTAACGCCAACCTCGACCCGCTTGGTATCGAAGGTCGCGATCCGCATCCTGAACTCGACCCCGCGACGTATGGCTTCACCGAAGCCGATATGGACCGGCCGATCTTTATCGACAACGTGCTTGGTCTCGAAACCGCGACCATGCGCGAGATCGAAAAGGTTCTCCGGCTCACATACAGCGGGAACATTGGCTATGAGTTCATGCATATCCAATATCCCGAACAGAAGGCGTGGATTCAGGAGCGCATCGAAGGCCACAACTACCGCCCGCACTTTACCGAAGAAGGGCGGCGTAAGATTCTCGAGCAGCTTACCCATGCCGAAGGGTTCGAGCGCTTTTTGCACCTCAAATACACCGGCACCAAGCGCTTCGGTTGCGACGGCGCCGAGTCGCTGATCCCGCTGCTCGAGGCGATCAACAAGCGTGCCGCTCTATCGGGCGTGAAAGAGATTGTGATCGGCATGCCGCATCGCGGTCGCCTCAACGTTTTGGCCAACGTCATGGCCAAGCCCTACCTCAACATCTTCGCCGAGTTCCAGGGCACCAGCGCCCATCCCGACGACGTCCAGGGCTCGGGTGACGTGAAGTACCATCTCGGGACGTCGGCCGATCGCGAGTTCGAAGGCGCGAGCGTCCATCTATCGCTGTCGGCCAATCCGTCTCATCTCGAGGCCGTGAACCCTGTCGTATTGGGCAAGGCCCGCGCCAAGCAGTTGCAACACGACGACACCGACCGCGACAAAGTGCTCAGCGTGATCATGCACGGCGACGCGGCCTTCGCCGGGCAGGGCATCGTGGCCGAGTGTTTTGCGTTGTCGGACCTCAGGGGATACCGCACCGGCGGCACGATCCACGTCGTCGTCAACAACCAGATCGGGTTCACGACCTCGCCGGGTTATAGCCGATCCTCGCCCTATCCGTCGGATTTGGCCAAGGGCATTCAGGCGCCGGTGATTCATGTCAACGGCGACGATCCCGAGGCCGTGGTGCATGCCGCGCGCCTTGCCACCGATTTTCGCCAGACGTTTCACCGCGATGTCGTCATCGACATGTTCTGCTATCGCCGGCACGGTCATAACGAAGGTGACGAGCCGGCGTTCACGCAGCCCCTCATGTATCGGCAGATCAAAGACCACAAGCCGACCCGCGAGATTTATGCGGATTTCCTGGAGAAGATCGCACTCCTCAAACCTGGCGAGGCCGAGGAAATCCGCGCGGCGTTCCACGCCAAGCTCGAAGACGATTTCAATGCGGCGTCCAATTTCAAGCCCAACAAAGCCGACTGGCTCGAAGGGGTTTGGAAAGGGCTAAAGACCGCCAGCGGCGATGCCCGCCGGGGCAAGACCGCGGTGCGCGAGAAAACTCTGCGCGACATCGGCGAGACCCTCACAAACGTGCCGGAGGACTTCAATCTCCACCGCACCATCCGCCGACAGCTCGCCGCCAAAAAAGAGATCATCAAGTCGGGCGAGGGCGTCGATTGGGCGACCGCCGAAGCGCTCGCCTTCGGTTCGTTGCTGGCCGAAGGCCACGGCGTTCGCCTCAGCGGACAGGATTCCCAACGCGGCACTTTTTCGCAGCGTCACGCGGTTTTCATCGACCAGGAAACCGAAGACCGCTTTATCCCGCTCGAACACATCGCACCGGACCAAGCCAAGTTCGAAGTCGTCGACAGTATGCTGTCGGAGTTCGCCGTGCTTGGGTTCGAGTACGGCTACAGCCAAACCGCGCCCAATTCCTTGGTGATGTGGGAAGCTCAGTTCGGCGACTTCGCCAATGGCGCTCAAGTCATTGTCGATCAGTTTATCTCGTCGGGCGAAAGCAAATGGCTCCGTATGAGCGGACTCGTGATGCTGCTCCCGCATGGCTACGAGGGGCAGGGGCCGGAACATAGTTCGGCCCGGCTCGAGCGCTATCTTCAGCTTTGCGCCGAAGACAACATGCAGGTCGCGAACTGCACCACGCCGGCCAACTATTTCCACATCTTGCGCCGCCAAGTGCACCGTGATTTCCGCAAGCCGCTCATCTTGATGACGCCCAAGTCCCTGCTGCGCCACAAACGTGCGGTGTCCTCGCTTTCGGATCTTGCCGGCAAGACCAGTTTTCACCGAGTGCTATGGGACGATTGTCCGGTCGATGCCGACGACAAGATCAAGCGCGTGGTGATCTGCTCGGGCAAAATCTACTACGACCTCTGGGAAGAGCGCGAAAAGAACGACATCAAGAACGTCGTCGTCTTGCGCGCCGAGCAACTCTATCCCTTCCCGTACCGTTCCCTGACCAAAGAACTGCGGCGTTTTCCCAATGCGGAAATCGTGTGGTGCCAAGAAGAGCCCAAGAACCAGGGTGCGTGGACCTTCGTCGCGCCCCGCCTTGAAGAGATCTTCCAAACCCTGGGTCGCGGCAATGATCGCGTGCGATATTTCGGTCGGACCGAACACGCGTCCACGGCCACCGGGCTTTTGCGCAAGCATCTCGACGAACAAGCCAAGATCGTTAGCGAAGCGACAACAGTTTGAGTAGGCCGTCATGACAGTCGAAATCAGAGTCCCCGCGCTCGGCGAATCGGTGAGCGAAGCTACGGTCGCCAAATGGTTCAAAGCCGTCGGCGAAGCCGTTGCTGCCGACGAACCTCTCGTCGAGTTGGAAACCGACAAAGTCACCGTCGAAGTGCCGGCGGCGTCCTCGGGGACCATCAGCGAAATAGTTGCCGCCGAAGGCGACAACGTCGAAGTGGGCGCATTGCTCGGCGCGATCGCCGAAGGCGCGGGGCCTGCCAAGGGAAATGCCGCGCCTGCAGCAAAGGCCGCCCCCGCGACCACGGCAGCAGCTGCCAAGCCCGCACCGTCACCCGCCGCATCGTCTACCGGCCAGGCCCCGTCTGTGCGTCGGCTTGCCGCCGAAACAGGGATCGATCCCGCCACGGTGCCGGGCACCGGCAAAGGTGGTCGGGTGACGAAGGGCGACATGCTCGCCCAGGCGGCCGGCGGTGGCGCCGCGGCGCGCGGCCCGCGCGAAGAGCGTGTGCGGATGACCCGGCTGCGCCAGCGCATCGCCGAGCGACTGAAAGAAGCGCAAAACGCCGCGGCCATGCTGACCACCTTCAACGAGGTGGATATGACGGCGCTGCTCAAACTGCGTGCCGACTACCGCGATACCTTCGAGAAGAAACACGGCGTGCGGCTCGGTTTCATGTCCTTCTTCGCCAAGGCCAGCGTCATCGCGCTCGGCGAAATTCCGTCGGTAAACGCGGAAATCGACGGCGACGAGATCGTCTACAAGAACTACTGCGATATCGGCGTTGCGGTTTCCGCGCCGCAAGGCTTGGTCGTGCCGGTGTTGCGTGATGTCGAAGAGATGTCGTTTGCCGACATCGAAAAGACCATCACCGACTTCGGCAAGCGTGCGCGCGACGGCAAAATCACCATGGAAGATCTAACCGGCGGCACGTTCACCATCTCCAACGGTGGCGTGTTCGGCTCGCTGCTCTCGACGCCGATCATCAATCCGCCGCAGTCGGCGATCCTCGGCATGCACAAGATCGAAAAGCGTGCGGTCGTGGTCGACGATGCCGTCGTCGTCCGGCCGATGATGTACCTGGCCCTTTCCTATGACCACCGCATCATCGACGGCCGCGAGGCCGTGACCTTCCTGGTGCGGGTCAAAGAGTGCATCGAGGATCCCCAGCGCATCTTGCTGGATATGTAACCGCAAGCATTGGGGCCTATCGTGGCGGACGGCATTGTCGGCACTTGGGAGCTTGTCTCGGTGGAACGCCGGGCCGAAGACGGGACCGTTTCGCACCCCTTAGGGGACGCCCCGGTCGGCCGGCTTACCTACACGCAAGACGGCTACATGCAGGCGATCCTGATGCCCGGCGGGCGCGCACCTTTCGAATCAGGCGACGTCTACGGCACGCCCGAAGAACGCCAACGCGGCGGCGAACATTTCGTCGCCTATGCCGGGCGCTACGAGCTTCGCGGCGACACGGTGTTTCACTACCCGGACGCCAGCTACTTTCCCAACTGGGTCGGCCAGGAATTGAGCCGAACCGTCGATCTCGACGGCGACCGAATGATTCTCGCAACAAAAGCCGAAAAAGCCGGTGGCAGCCCCAGTGCCGCGCATCTGGTCTGGCAGCGTCGGCAGCTCTAACAAAAGGACGGTATCGTGGAGACGAATTTCGACATCGTGGTAATTGGCGGCGGTCCCGGCGGCTATGTCGCCGCAATCCGCTCCGCCCAAATGGGCAGCAAAGTCGCATGTGTCGAATCCCGCCCCACCCTGGGCGGTACTTGCCTCAACGTCGGCTGCATTCCCTCCAAGGCGCTTTTGCAAAGTTCCGAACTCTATGCCGAAGCCCAGCACGGCTTTGCCGAACACGGCATCAAGACCGACAACGTCAAGCTCGACCTGGCGGCCATGCTCGCCCGCAAGGACAAAATGGTCGGCGAGCTCACGAAAGGCATCGCGTTCCTGTTCAAGAAGAACAAGATCACGTCGGTCGAGGGCGTCGGCACCATCACGGCGCCCGGCAAGGTCTCGGTGGCAGGTACCAAGGGCACAACCGAACTCACCGCCAAGACCATTATCGTCGCGACCGGGTCCGAGGTCGCCGGCCTGCCCGGGATCGAGATCGATGAAAAGCGCATCGTCTCGTCGACCGGCGCGCTGTCGTTGTCGTCGGTGCCGAAGAAAATGATCGTCGTGGGCGGCGGCTATATCGGTCTCGAGATGGGCTCGGTGTGGAGCCGCCTCGGCGCCGAGGTGACCGTCGTCGAATTCCTCGATCGCATCGTGCCGGGGATGGACGGCGAAACGGCCAAGCATCTGCAGCGCGTCCTCAAAAAACAGGGCCTGACCTTTAAGCTCGGCAGCAAGGTCACGGCGGCAAAGTCGACCAAGGCCGGGGTCACCCTCACGGTCGAACCGGCGCAGGGCGGCGAGGCCGAAGACCTCAAAGCCGACGTCGTGCTCGTCTCCATCGGGCGTAAACCCTTCACCGATGGGCTTGGACTCGACGATGTCGGCGTCAAGCGCGACGATCGCGGCTTCATTGCCGTGGACGAGAACTACAAGACCTCGGTCGACGGCATCTACGCCATCGGCGATGTCATCCTGGGTCCGATGCTCGCCCACAAAGCGTCCGAAGACGGGGTTGCTTGCGTCGAAAAACTGCACGGGCAGTACGCCGCGGTCGACTACGGCAAGGTGCCTGGCGTGGTTTACACCCACCCCGAAGTTGCCACCGTCGGTCGGTCGGAGGAAGACCTCAAGGAAGCGGGTATCGACTACAACGTGGGCAAGTTCCCCTTCTCGGCGGTGTCGCGCGCCAAAGTCAGTGGTGCCACGGATGGGTTCATCAAGGTTCTCGCCGATGCCACGACCGATGCCGTGCTGGGCGTCCATATCATCGGGCCCGAGGCCGGCACCCTGATCCACGAAGCGGTCCTGTGCATGGAATTCGGCGGCGCTGCCGAAGATATCGCCGCCACCGTGCACGCCCATCCCACGCTGTCCGAAGGCGTGAAAGAAGCCGCGCTCGCGGTCGCCGGGCACGCCATACACATGTAGGCCCCCGCCGACGGGTTTGCCCCGTGGGGCGCGTGGAAAAGATATGAAACCGCTCTGCGCGCTCGCCCTTCTGTTGCTGGTGGTGCCGCTACCGGCCGGCGCAGCGGACTCTGACCTCTACAAAACGGCACCCGGCCCTTTTCATGTGAACGAGGCGAAGGCGCGTTGGCACGACGCGACACGCGATCGCGACATCCCGGTCAAGATCTATGCGCCACGCGATGCCGTTGGCCCGCGCCCCCTCGTCGTCGTTTCGCACGGACTTGGTGGAACGCGCGAGGGCTTGGCCTATCTCGGTCGGCACTGGGCGAGCTACGGCTATGTTACGGTCCATCCGCAACACGTCGGTAGCGATCAAGCCGTCTGGCAGGGCAAGCCGGCGGCCGCGGCGCGCCGCGCCTTGCAACGTGCCGCAGCCGATCCACAAACGGCAATTGCGCGCCCCTTGGATGTTCGGTTCGTGATCGACCACATGGTCGCGGCGCCGATCACGGTTCGGTCGGTCGACGTGTCGATCGATCCCGGTCGGATCGCCGTTGCCGGGCATTCGTTCGGCGCCTTTACGGCGCTTGCCGCTGCCGGGATCACCTTCAACCCGCTCGGCGCGGCATCCGCAAACTACGGTGACGACCGGCTGGTCGCGTCGATTGCCCTCAGTGCTACGGCCTTTCGCAAGCAGCGACCGGAGGCGTTCGACACCATCGCCATCCCCACGCTGCACATGACCGGCACCCACGATTTCGGTGCCGTCGTCGACACCCGTCCTGAAGAACGGCGCAACGCCTACGACCGTATTCGCAACGCGGCAAAATACCTCGTTGTATTGGATGGTGGCGATCACATGGTTTTCGGTGGCGTGCGGCGTGGCGCAGCAAAGGCGACCGACGAAAGGCACTGGGCGCTCGTCAGGTCGATCACCACGTCGTTTCTTGATTCGGTCGTCAACAAAGACGCCGCGGCCACGGCCTGGTTGGCCAATGTGTTACCGAACATTTCGGATGGAATTGTGCTCAGCGACAGGGCCGCGCCGACCGCCGACTGATTCAGCCCGCCTTGGCACGCGGGTGCGCCTGCCGATACACGCGTTGTAATTGGTCGGTGTCGACCTCGGTGTAGCGCTGGGTCGTCGACAACGAGGCGTGGCCCAACAATTCCTGAATGCTGCGCAAATCACCGCCACTCGACAGCAAATGCGTGGCAAAGCTATGTCGTAGCGCATGCGGCGTCGCGGTATCCGGCAATCCCAGGGCGATCCGCACCTGGCGCATTTGGCGTTGCACCACGCCTGCATTCAACCGCTTGCCCCGTACGCCGACGAACAGCGGTCCGTCGGCCGGCATCGCAAAAGGACACAGCGCAAGATAGGCATCCACCGCCTCGGCGACCACCGGCAGCACCGGTACCACGCGTTCCTTGTTGCCTTTGCCGACAATCCGCATGGCCTCGCGCAACGGCGCATCGCCGCGTTGCAGTCCCAATGCTTCGGAGATGCGTAGGCCGCAGCCGTACAACAACGTCAGCAGGGCGGTATCGCGTGCCGCGACCCACGGCGCGACATCCAGGGTCTCCACGGTGGAGATACTGGCAAGTGCCGCCTCGGTGCTCAGCGGCTTGGGCACCGCGTGGGGAATTTTCGGTCGCTTGACGCTGTGGACGGCCTGGTTGATCGCCAGGTCGTTCTTTTCCAGATAGCGAAAAAAGCTGCGCAGGGCCGACAAAGTGCGGCCAAGAGATGAACCTGACACCCCTTCGCCGCGTCGCTTGGAGAGGTAGCTGCGAAAGTCGATCACCGCCAACGTTTCGGCATCGGCAAGGCTGAGCGGCGCGCCGAGATGTTCTCGGGCGAACGCAAAGAACGATTCGAGGTCTCGCCGATAGGCCGCAATCGTATGCGTGGAGTATTGGCGTTCGTTGGCGAGTGATCCGAGAAAATCTTCTGCCGCCGCAGCGGCATCGGCGGCGGCGGACAAGCCCGCCGGCGTGGCGTCACGCGGCATTGAGTCCCGCGCGCAACGATCCGGTGATCGCGCGCGCCATAAAGCCCAGAAGTTCGGTGCCCTGTCCGGGATGAAAGCGATCCGGTTCGTAGCTTCCCAACGCCAACAGCCCGTTCGGTCCGTCCTTGCCGACATCGAGATGCACCAGCGCATCCGAACGCACCTTTGCGGCGTCCTCGCCGTACAAGCGCTCGTCGCCGCTGATATCGTGGCGCAATAGAATCTGCCGATCGCCGACGATTTCCGCGATCGTACCGGGCGGTAGCGAAACGATGTTCCGCGACCGGCTGCTGCTCGGATCTTCGAAGCACAAGGTCGAGGTCGAAACGTCGAGGATCGAGCGATAATCCTCCGCCACGATGCGCCCGATATCCTCCAGCGTGCGTGCTTCGATCACCGCCAACACCGCGGCGTGAATCCGCTCTTGGCTCGACAGGTTGACCCGGCTTGCCGATAGCAACTCGCTCTGGCGCGAACGTAACGTGCGCAATTCGGTCTGCAATCGCCCAATCATGAATGCCTGCATATCCAACACGCCGTCGGCTTCTTTCTGCGACGGCGGCGCCAACACCTCGATCAACTCGGGGTGCTCGTTCAGGAAAGTCGGGTGTGCGGTAAGGAACGCGACGACGTCGGCCTCATCAAGCGGCTTAGGCTTCCGGGTCGGTGTTTCTGAGCGCGCCAAGGAACCTCCTAGATGTTCTGGCCGGTCGCCTGCCAGTCGGCAAGAAAGGCGGCGAGCCCTTTATCGGTCAGCGGGTGCTGCGCCAGTTTGCGCAAGACGTCCGGCGGTACCGTACACACATCGGCGCCGATCAAGGCCGACTGCAGGACGTGGGTCGGGTGGCGGATCGAGGCGACCAGTATCTTGGTCTCCAGCGTCGGGAAGTTGTCGTAAATGGTGCGGATGTCCTGGATCAACTGCATGCCGTCCTGGCCGATATCGTCCAAGCGTCCGACAAAGGGCGAAATGAATGTGGCCCCGGCCTTGGCGGCGAGTACCGCCTGGCTTGCGGAAAAGCACAACGTCACGTTGACCATCGCGCCCTCGGCGCGCAGTGCGCGGCAGGCCTTCAGCCCATCCCACGTCAGCGGCACTTTGACGGCAATATTGTCGGCCATCGCCGCCAACTTGCGCCCCTGCGTTACCATCGTTTCGTGATCGGTGGCGGTTACCTCGGCGCTCACCGGGCCGTCGACCGCCGCGCAGATGTCCTTTAGGACATCAAAAAAATTGCGACCGCTTTTCGCCACAAGCGAGGGATTGGTGGTGACGCCGTCGAGCAAACCCGTGGCCGCCAAATCGCGAATGTCGTCGATGTCGGCGGTATCTACAAAAAACTGCATTGAACCCTTTGGTATCGTGCCGGCCGCGCGTCAGTGCCGTGTTGGCGTCGTAGGGCGCGCCTGCCAAAGTGTATCGCATGCATGAATCGGGCACCAGTTCCGGCACGGGCCGGCGTCGCGTCAAGGTCCTCGTCCCGCTGCCGCTCGGCGCGCCCTACGACTATCTCCTGCCGCCGGGGCTGGATGCCCCGCCCGGCGCCGTTGTCCGCGTGCCGCTCGGCAACCGCGAGGTCACCGGTGTTGTGTGGGATCGCGCCGATGCGTCCGAACCCGCGCTCGATCCGGCCAAGCTGAAAGCCGTCGCCGCCGTCCTTCCGGTCCGCCCGCTCACCACAACCTTGCGTCGGCTGATCGATTGGGTGGCCGACTACACCGTGTCGGCGCCGGGCAGCGTGCTCCGTATGGCGATCTCGGTGCCGGAGGCATTCAGCGATCCGCCGACGGAAACGGTCTATGTGGTCGGCGCGACCCCGCCTAATCGCCTCACGCCGGCCCGCCGCCGGGTCTTGGAGGTGGTGCAAGATAATGTCCCCCGACGAGCCGCCGAGCTTGCCGAACAGGCCGCCGTCAGTCCCGGCGTGGTTAAAGGCCTGGCCGATCTGGGCGCCCTCGTCGGGCGCAACGTACCGTCCGAACGCCCGTTCGCGGTGCCCCAGCCCGATCATGGTCGTCAGAGGCTTTCGCCGGAACAGGCCGAAGCTGCGGCGGATCTCGTCGCGCGGGTGAGCGCCGACAAATTCTCGCCGGTGCTGCTCGAAGGCGTGACCGGGTCCGGCAAGACCGCGGTCTATTTCGATGCCGTTGCCGAAGTCTTGCGCCGGAAACGGCCCGTCCTCGTCCTGGTGCCGGAAATCGCGCTCACCGCGCAGTGGTTGGAGCGCTTCCAGGATCGCTTCGGCGTCGCACCGGCGCAGTGGCATTCGGACCTATCGCGTACCGAACGCCGCCGCGTGTGGCGGGGCGTGTCCGAGGGCTGCGTGCCGGTTCTGGTGGGCGCGCGTTCCGCGTTGTTCCTCCCGTTCGACGATCTCGGCCTGATCATTGTCGACGAAGAACACGATTCGTCGTTCAAGCAAGAGGACGGTGTCGCCTACAACGCGCGCGACATGGCCGTCGTGCGCGGGCAACTCGAACGATGCCCGGTCGTTCTGGTATCGGCGACGCCTTCGCTCGAAACCGTGGTCAACGTCACCGCCAAAAAATTCGATCATGTCACGTTGCCCAACCGGCATGGCGGGGCGCAGCTTCCCGACTTGTCGATCATCGATATGCGCGCCGAAGGCTTGCCGGCCGACCAATGGATTTCGGACGAACTTGCCCATGAAGTTCTCGGCACCATCGCTGCGGGCGAGCAGGCGCTCCTCTTCCTCAATCGCCGGGGTTACGCCCCCCTTACGCTGTGCCGTGCCTGCGGGCACCGCTTCCAGTGCCCCAACTGCCAAGCCTGGCTGGTCGAACACCGGCATAGAGGTCGCTTGCGCTGCCATCATTGCGACTACGCCATGCCCGTCCCGGCGGCCTGCCCGTCCTGCGAGGCGACCGGCAAATTTGCGGCCTGTGGGCCGGGCGTCGAGCGCCTCGCCGAAGAGGTGGCCGAGCGCATGCCCGACGCGCGCGTCGCCGTCCTTGCCAGCGACACCCTCACCGGGCCTGCCCGGGCCGCCGCGCTGCTTGCCGCCATCGAAAATCACGAGATCGATCTGCTTATCGGTACCCAGGTCATCGCCAAGGGCTTTCACTTTCCTCTTCTGACGCTCGTTGGCGTGATCGATGCCGACCTCGGGCTGGCCGGCGGCGATCTCCGCGCGGCCGAACGCACTTACCAACTCTTGTCGCAAGTCGCCGGGCGCGCGGGGCGCGAAAGCCGCCCGGGCCGCGTGTTTCTCCAGTCCCATCTGCCGGAGCATCCGGTCCTGGCCGCGCTCGCCTCGGGCGATCGTCAGGACTTCATCGACCGCGAGCTTGCGGCCCGTCGCGATCACGGCATGCCGCCCTTCGGTCGCCTAGTCGCCCTCATTGTGTCGAGCGGCTCGGAAGACGCGGCCCGGCAAACCGCCGCTGCCCTGCGCCGCGCCGCGCCGCGCTATCGGCAGGTCCAGGTTTTGGGGCCCGCGCCGGCGCCGCTTGCGCTTTTGCGCGGCCGATTCCGCTTCAGATTGCTGCTCAAGGCAGAGAAAAACGTCTCGGTTCAGCCGATTATCCGCGACTGGCTTGCCAAAGTGCGGGTGCCAGGGGCGGTCAGGGTGGCGGTTGATGTCGACCCCTACGCATTTCTTTGAGATGGCGTGCAAATTCTAGGTTTTCTGCGCCTTTCGGGACCCCGGCGGCTGTTGCACCCGCGAAATCTGTATGGTAGGTATCGCGCCCGAAAACAGCGGTTTGGCGCTCTTGTCGTGCCGTTATTTTTTCGAAGAAAAACAATAGGTTAACCGCCGCCGACCGCGCTGGAGGGGCATCCCAAATTGGCAGCTGACAGCATGAACGTTTCCGGGATCGCCGGACGCTACGCGACCGCCCTGTTCGAACTCGCGCAGGATCAGAACGCGTTGGACCAGACGGCCGAGGATTTGGCGTCGCTGGGGCGCATGATTGCCGATAGTGCCGATCTCGAGCGGCTCGTCCGCAGCCCCGTGATTAGCCGTGCCGCCCAAGCCAAGGCGCTCGAAGCGGTCATGGACCAGGCCGAGATGGGTGCGCTTACCCGTAAATTCGCCGGCCTTGTGGCGCAAAACCGCCGCCTTTTCGCGCTCGCCGACATGGCGCGCGCCTTCGCGCAGCTCTTGGCGCATCACCGTGGCGAGGTTGCCGGGGAAATCACCTCGGCCCATCCGCTCAGCGATGCCCAGCTCGACAAGCTGCGTGCCCAGATCAAAGCTGCCGTGGGCAGCGACGTTCAGATCGACGCCAAGGTCGATCCCTCACTCCTCGGGGGCCTCGTCGTCAAGGTCGGCTCCGGCATGATCGATAGCTCACTCCGTACGAAACTCCAGAACCTCAAGTTCGCAATGAAAGGTGCCGGCTGATGGATATCCGCGCCGCAGAAATCTCTTCGATTCTCAAACAACAGATCGAGAACTTTGGCAGTGAAGCCGAAGTCTCGGAGGTTGGTCAGGTTCTTTCCGTGGGCGATGGTATCGCCCGCGTTTACGGCCTCGACAACGTCCAGGCCGGTGAAATGGTCGAGTTCCCCGACGGGACGCGCGGGATGGCGCTGAACCTCGAGACCGACAACGTCGGTGTCGTGATCTTCGGCGACGACCGCAGCATCAAAGAGGGCGACACGGTCAAGCGGACCGGCACCATCGTGGACGTGCCGGTCGGCAAAGGCCTGCTCGGTCGTGTGGTCGATCCCTTGGGCAACCCGATCGACGGTAAAGGCGAGATCGAAGCGACCGAACGTCGCGAGGTCGAGGTCAAGGCGCCGGGCATCATCCCGCGCAAGTCGGTGCACGAGCCGATGCAGACCGGCCTGAAAGCGCTCGATTCGCTGGTCCCGATTGGCCGCGGCCAGCGCGAACTGATCATTGGCGACCGCCAGACCGGCAAAACCGCTGTGGCGCTCGACACGATCCTCAACCAAAAAGACAACTACGCCTCGGGTGACGAGAACAAGCGTCTTTACTGCATCTACGTCGTCATCGGCCAAAAGCGCTCCACGGTGGCGCAGGTCGTAAAAACGCTCGAAGACGCCGGCGCCATGGAATACACCATCGTCGTGTCGGCCACCGCGTCCGATCCCGCGCCGCTCCAGTTCCTGGCGCCCTATGCGGGCTGCACCATGGGCGAATACTTCCGCGACAACGGCATGCACGGCCTGGTCATTTATGACGATCTGACCAAACAGGCGACCGCCTATCGTCAGATGTCGTTGCTGCTACGTCGTCCGCCGGGACGTGAAGCCTATCCGGGTGACGTGTTCTATCTCCATTCGCGCCTTCTCGAACGCGCGGCGAAGATGAACGATTCCGAGGGCGGCGGTTCGCTGACCGCGCTGCCCGTCATCGAAACCCAGGCCAGTGACGTCTCGGCCTATATTCCGACCAACGTGATTTCGATCACCGACGGTCAGATCTTCCTCGAAACCGACTTGTTCTATCAGGGCATTCGGCCCGCCATTAACGTCGGCATCTCGGTCAGCCGCGTCGGCTCCGCCGCGCAGGTCAAGGCCATGAAAAAGGTCGCCGGCGGTATCAAACTCGACCTCGCGCAGTACCGCGAAATGGCGGCGTTCGCGCAGTTCGGCTCGGATCTCGACGCTTCGACGCAGCGCCTCCTGGCGCGTGGCGAGCGTCTTACCGAACTGCTGAAGCAGGGCCAGTACCAGCCGATGCCGGTCGAAGAACAAGTCGTCTCGATTTTCGCCGGTGTGAACGGCTATCTCGACAAAGTCGACGTCAACAAGATCGGCGCTTTCGAAGAGCAGTTGCTCACCGAAATCCGGTCCAAGCACGGCGACATCCTGACCACCATTCGCGATTCGGGCGATCTGTCGGACGACACCCAAGAAAAGCTCAAGGGCGTGCTCGACGGCTTCGCCAAAACCTTCGCGTAGGTCGACCCGGAAATGGCCAGCCTCAAAGACCTTCGGACGCGGATCGGGACCGTCAAATCGACGCAGAAGATCACGCGCGCCATGCAGATGGTGGCGGCCTCCAAGCTGCGCCGGGCGCAAGATGCCGTTGAAGCGGCGCGTCCCTATGCGCAGCGGATGGAGCGGATGCTCGCCTCGCTTGGCTCCAGTATGGTCGAGCAAGAAGGTGCCCCGCGCCTGTTGGTCGGCACCGGCAAAGACGAAACCCACCTTCTCGTCGTGGCGACCGGGGAACGCGGCCTGTGCGGCGCGTTCAACTCCTCGATCGCGCGCGCAGCGCGGGCCGACGTCAAGAAACTCCAGGCCGAAGGCAAGAAGGTCAAGATTCTGTGCGTCGGTCGCAAAGGCCGCGATGTGCTGCGCCGCGAATACAACGATCTTATTATCGACACCATTGAACTGGCCGGTATTCGCCGCTTGGCGTTCACCGATGCGCAGCCGATCGCGGTCGATATCCTCGATTTGTTCGAAGCGGGCGAGTTCGATGTCTGCACGCTTTACTTCAATACCTTCAAGTCGGTTATTTCGCAGGTCCTGACGCGCCGTCAGCTCATTCCGGCCTCTTTGCCGGAGGCCGACGACGAGAGCGGACCCGACCTTGGCGATGCGATCTACGACTACGAGCCGGACGAAGAGGAAATCTTGGTCGAGCTTCTGCCGCGCAATCTCAGTGTCCAGGTCTACCAGGCGCTACTTGAGAACGCAGCATCGGAACAGGGCGCGCGGATGTCGGCGATGGACAACGCCACCCGAAATGCGGGCGACATGATCGACAAACTGACGCTGAACTACAACCGGACGCGTCAGGCACAAATCACCAGCGAACTCATCGAAATCATCTCGGGCGCCGAGGCGCTCTAGGACGCGAGAAACGGAGAATACTGATGGCCACAAATATCGTTGGCAAAGTCACCCAGGTCCTGGGCGCCGTCGTGGACGTTAAATTCGATGGCCATCTTCCGGCGATCTTGAACGCGTTGGAGACGGAAAACCAAGGCAACCGCTTGATCCTGGAGGTCGCGCAGCATCTTGGTGAGAATACCGTCCGCACTCTTGCGATGGACACCACCGAAGGCATGGTCCGTGGCCAAGATGTTAAGGATACTGGCAGCGCAATCACCGTGCCGGTCGGTCCGGAAACGCTTGGTCGTATGCTCAACGTGACCGGCGATCCGATCGACGAACGCGGTCCGGTCAACACCAAACAGCGCGCGCCCATTCACGCGCAGGCGCCCGCTTTCGTTGATCAGTCGACTGAATCCGAAATCCTGATGACCGGTATTAAGGTCATCGACTTGCTCGCCCCTTACGCCAAGGGCGGTAAGGTCGGCCTGTTCGGTGGCGCCGGTGTCGGCAAGACCGTGCTGATTCAGGAACTGATCAACAACGTCGCCAAAGGCCACGGCGGTTATTCGGTCTTCGCCGGCGTGGGCGAGCGGACCCGCGAAGGTAACGATCTGTATCACGAGATGATCGACTCCGGGATTATCGACCTCGAAGGCGACAACTCGAAAGTGGCGTTGGTCTACGGCCAGATGAACGAACCGCCGGGCGCCCGCGCCCGTGTCGGCCTGTCCGGCCTCACGCTCGCCGAATACTTCCGCGATCAAGAGGGCCAAGACGTGCTCTTGTTCGTCGACAACATCTTCCGCTTCACCCAGGCCGGTTCCGAAATGTCCGCGCTGCTGGGCCGCATTCCTTCGGCGGTGGGCTATCAGCCGACGCTGGGCACCGACATGGGCGCCTTGCAGGAGCGCATTACCTCCACCAACAAAGGCTCGATCACGTCGATCCAGGCGATTTACGTCCCGGCCGATGACTTGACCGACCCCGCGCCGGCCACGTCGTTCGCTCACTTGGACGCCACCACCACGCTGTCGCGTCAGATCGCGGAACTCGGCATCTATCCTGCGGTGGATCCGCTCGATTCGACCTCGCGCATGTTGGATGCCCGCATCCTGGGTGAGGAACACTATTCGGTCGCGCGTGAAGTGCAGCGCATCCTGCAAACCTACAAGTCGCTGCAGGACATCATCGCCATTCTCGGCATGGACGAGCTTTCCGAAGAAGACAAACTCACGGTCGCCCGGGCGCGCAAAATCCAGCGCTTCCTGTCGCAGCCCTTCCATGTTGCGGAAATCTTCACCGGCTCGCCCGGCGTGCTCGTGCCACTCGAAGAGACCATTCGCGGCTTTAAGGAAATCTGCGAAGGCCGGCACGACGATCTGCCCGAACAGTCCTTCATGCTGGTCGGCACGATCGACGACGCGGTCGAAAAAGGAAAGCGTCTCGCGCAAGAGGCGGCATAGGCACTCTTCATGGCCGAAAAGATTGCATTCGAACTGGTCTCACCCGACCGTCTCTTGGTTTCCGAGGATGTCGATATGGTCGTCGTCCCCGGGGGTGAGGGCGATTTCGGGGTGCTCGTCGGTCATCAGCCGATGATCTCGACCGTCCGTCCGGGCATTCTCGAAGTGCAGAATGCCGGTGCCGAGGATCGTCGTATTTTCGTCAACGGCGGGTTTGCCGAGATCACCGGTGATCGCTGCGCGGTCATGACCGAAGAAGCCGTGCCGGTCGAGGAACTTGATCGTGCGGACCTAGAGCAACGCATTAAAGACGCCGAAGAAGACCTTAAAGAAGCGCGAACTGATCTTGAGCGCCATCTCATCGACCTCAAGTTGTCGACCCTTCGAGAGATGCTGCAAGTCGTCTAATCGACTGCTGACCGCGGCGAAAAGTGCCGCTAATATCGATGACCACTGTGCCAGGCAAGGGACCCACGGGCATCGGCATGAAGTGGAGACTTGAAGATATCAATTGGGACCGGTTCGACCCGACAAAGGTCGACCCCATGGTTCTCTCTGTCGTGCGCGCGGCGAGCATGGTCGAATACCGCAGCGCTGATTACGTCACCTATTTGTGCAACATCTTTCCCGACGACGAGGTCTTCCAAGAGGCGGCCCGGGTTTGGGGCGAAGAAGAAATCCAGCACGGACGTGCCCTCGGCCGTTGGGCCAAGATGGCCGATCCGTCGTTCGATTTCGACGGCGCCTTCGCCGACTTCCGCGCCAACTACGACCTTGCGCTGGATGCCGAGGAATCGATTCGCGGCACGCGATCGGCCGAATTGCTGGCCCGCTGCATGGTCGAAATCGGCACCAGTTCGTTCTACAGCTCGATTCATGACGCCGTCGAAGAACCGGTTCTCAAGCAAATCTGCACGCTGATCGCGCGCGACGAATTCAGCCACTACGGGCTGTTCCGCCGCCATATGGAACGCTATCTCGCGGACGAGAAGCTTAGTACCTGGTCCCGCATTCGCATCATGATCGGTCGCACCCTCGAAACCAGTGACGACGAATTGGCCTACGCCTACCATGCCGCTAACCGGCTGCCCGGGCCCTATAACAGGCGCGTCGCAAGCGATGCTTACGCCACCCGCGCCCTTTCCCTCTATCGCCTGGTGCATATCAAAAAAGGCGTGATCTTGGCCTCCAAAGCTCTCGGACTCAGCCGCGAAGGTTGGTGGCAAGATGCCATCGCCAAAACGATCTACCGCATCATGCGGTGGCGGTCCCGCAAGGTCACCCAGATCGCGGCCTAGCCCCGCCGCCCGACAACGTCGTCACGAACCTGGGCCGGCTTCCTGGCTTGCTTCGGAACGCCGTTTAGCAAAACGCTCGACGAGCCGACCGTCGATTGTCGCCAGCGCGGCAAAGATCAACGCCATGCCGGCAAACGTGGTCCAGCCCGGGCTTTCGCTCAGGATCAGAATTCCCAAAAGCAGCGCGGTCACCGGGTTGATCAAGGTGACCAGCATCAGGTTGGTCGCCCCGGTTCGCCGCAGCAAATAGAAATACAGCGGGTAGGCAAAAGCCGTGCACAAGGTGCCGATCGCAAGCAAGGCACCCCATGTGGCCACCGAGGGGGCGGCGTTCCAGGGTGCCTCGAAGATCAACGCGATCGGCAATAGCGCCAACGCCGCAGTGCCGACTTGGCCGAACGAGGTGACCATCGGCGAAAAATCCACCAGGTGGCGCCGCGCATAGATGGCGGCGGTGGCATAGAACAGGGCCGCCAGCAGCACCAGCGATTGGCTGCCTGCATTGTCGCCCAGCGTCAGCAACGCCTCGGGGCCGATCAACACAACCACGCCGACGAAGCCCAGCGCGACGCCGACCAGCCGGTTCGCTGAAAGAGTTTCCTGTCGCACCACAAACACCGCCAGAACCACGGAAAAGATCGGTGTCGTGGCGTTCAAGATCGACGCCAATCCCCCTTCGATGGCCACTTGGGCCCAGGCAATCAAGGTAAAGGGAATGGCGTTGTTGAGGATGCCCATCAGTCCCAGTACCCGCCATGAGCGCCAGTCGCGCGGCAACCGCTCGCCGGCAAAGCGGATCATCAGCCACAAGGCCGGTGCGGCGATCGCCACCCGGCCAAAGGCGACGGTGATCGGCCCGAGCGATTCCAGGGCGACTTCGAAGAAAAAGAACGAGCTCCCCCACACCGAACCCAGCAAGACGATGCCGGCCCAGCTGGGACCGTCCATGCGGTCGTTGTTCATGGCGAAGGAAGAAAATTGCGCAACATGGCGACAGCCTAGGGAGCAGTCCCGGTTCTTGCCAGCCGAATCTTACGCCGCGGCCAAATGCCCGAAAGCCTCGACAAGGTCGGCGTAGACGTGTCGTTTGAAGGGGACGGCTAGATCAACAAGGTCGCCCATCGGGGCCCAGCGCCAGGCATTGAACTCCGGCTCCGCGGTGTCGATGTCGATGTCGGCATCGTCGCCGAGGAAGCGCATCGCGAACCACTTCTGGGTCTGGCCCCGATAACGGCCTTTCCACAAACGCCCCACCAAATGCTCAGGCAGGTCGTAGGGAATCCACTCCGGGTGTTCGGCGATGATCTCGGCGTTGTTGGTGCCGATCTCCTCAAGAAGCTCGCGCATCGCCGCTTCGGCGGGCTCTTCGCCCTTGTCGATCCCGCCCTGCGGCATCTGCCAGGCCTCGGCGATAGCGTCGATCCGCTGCGCGACGAACACCTCGTTGACGGCGTTCAGCAGCATGATCCCGACGCAAGGGCGGTATCCCAGGCTTTCGACATCGACCGTCATGGGTGGGGCGCATCTCCCACCAGGGCGGAGACCGGCGCCAGGTCGATACCTTTCTCCTCCAACGTCGCCGCCCATTGGGCAAGCCGTTCCAGCGTCACGGGGTAGGGTCGGGCGATCCCCAACGCTTGGCCGTGCTGACGCGCGATATTTTCCAGGTCGATCAGCTTGGCGTCGATCTCGACCCGCGACGCCACCTGGTCGATTTCCCGGTTGTTCAGCGCATGGGGCAGGCCCAGATCGTCGGCGATACGGCCGGCCACGCTGGTGCCCGAAGTGCGCGCATCGACGAACAACAGTCCACGATCGCGGATCGATTGCAGCACGGGCTGCAAACTGTCGAGCGACGAGGTAAAGCGATCCCCCATGCGATTGTAGACGCCGACATAACCGGTAAATCGGCTCAACAAAAACTCCAACCGTCCGAGGTTTTCGTCCGGACCGGCCGAGGTGAGTAAGGTGTGCGGGCCGGGGTCGCTGGTCGGAAAATCGAAGGGCTCCATCGGCACTTGCAGCAACACTTCGTGGCCCGCCGCGCGGCTCAGGTCGATCCACTGATCCAGTCGGCGCGCATAGGGGGTAAACCCGAGCGACACGGCACCGGGCAGTTGTTGGATCGCGGTATTGGTCTGTTCTTGGCTCAGCCCCAAATCTTGCAACAAGATAGCGATTCGCGGCCGATCGCGTTCGGTCGGGAAGGGCCGGGCGTAAACCCGCCAGGGTTCGCGACCGTCCTCCGCGATCGCCGGTAGTGGGCCGAAGCGGCCTTCGACCAATACTGCCGGTTCCGGCGCGGGCGCGAGCACCAGTTTGCGCGGCAATGCGGGCAGGGCCGCACTCGGCACTGCGGTCCGCGGTGCGGCGGGGGCGGCAGGCGGTGGCGGTGGTGCGGCCGCAGCGGTTTCGGTCTTGGGGGTGTCTTCGGCGGTGTCGCGGTGCGCTGCCGGCGTGTCGTCGTCGCCTTCCTGTACGGCATGCGGCGTGTCGGCCTCCGAGACTTCGGTATCGTCCTCGATCGGCGGCGGTTCCGGTGTCGCGGCGGGCGGGTTCAGCGCCACTTCGGCCACCGTGTCCTGGGCCGTTTCGGTTTCCGGCGGCGGCGCGACGTAGGTCAGTTGGAGGAACGCACCGACGGCAATCAATGCGCCGACAAGGCCGTACGCGACGACCGCCGGCGCGGTCCGCCAAACGGGCGTTTCTGGGGCCTCCTCTTCCGCGAGACGGCGGCTGGCTCTTAGCGACCTCGGTCTACGCGCCATGGCTCACGGAGGGTGTGTTGTGCCGACATGGGCGCGCGGTGATCGGCTTTAGTTGACGGACTTTTTGGCAAATAGCTGCAGTCCGCGCAGAAGATCCAGTGCGCGCGCCAATTGGAAATCGAACGGACGGTCGTCAGCGTCTGCCGCCTCGCCGCCGGCTTCGTCTTCACCGTCGACTTCGATGTGATTGCGCAAGTTGGCCTCGCTGCGGCGCAAATCCGGACGGCGGGCTTGAAGCGATTCCAAGCGGGCTTGCTCGACCACGATGTCGGGCGAAATGCCTTTCGCCTGGATCGACCGGCCCGACGGCGTGTAGTAGAGCGACGTCGTCAAGCGGACCGCACCGTGCCCGGCGATGGGGATGATGGTCTGGACCGAACCCTTGCCGAAGGACTGCGTACCCAGCACCACAGCGCGCCCATGATCTTGCAACGCGCCGGCGACGATTTCCGAGGCTGATGCCGAGCCCCCGTTGATCAGCACGACCAAAGGCAGGCCGTCGATCAAATCGCCCGCTTTCGCGTTGAACCGCTGCGCTTCGCCGGCCTGTCGGCCGCGCGTCGAGACGATCTCGCCTTGCTCCAAAAAGGCGTCGGAGACCTTGACCGCTTGGTCGAGCAGGCCGCCCGGATTGCCACGCAGATCGAGGACGGCACCGGCAAGCGTGTCGCCAAGTTCTTCTTTGATTTCGCGGATTTCTTTCGCCAGTCCGCTCGCGGTTTGTTCGCTAAAGGTCGTGACGCGCAGATAGGCGATGTCGCCCTCGGTCCGAGCGCGCACCGATGCGATCCGGATGACCTCGCGGGTCAGCGTTACATCGAACGGCGCGTCGACACCGGGCCGCACGACGGTCAAACGAATGTCGGTGTTCACCGGCCCGCGCATTTTCTCCACGGCTTGAGACAAGGTCAGTCCTTGAATCTGCTCGCCGCCGATATGGGTGATCAGATCGTTGGTTAGGATGCCCGCGCGTTCGGCCGGCGTCCCGTCGATCGGCGAAATCACTTTGACGAAGCCGTTTTCCATCGTGACTTCGATCCCCAAACCACCGAACTCGCCGCGGGTCTGGACCTGCATCTCGCGGAAGTTTTTGGCGTTGAGGAACCCGGAATGTGGATCGAGGGCCTGCAACATACCGTTGACGGCCGCTTCGATCAGTTTCTCGTCGTCGACCTCGTCGACATAATCGGCACGCACACGGTTGAACACCTCGCCAAAGAGGTCGAGCTGACGGTAGGTCTCCGAACTCGACTGCGCATCGGCATTCGGGGCCGATACCGCAAGAAAGAACGAGATGCCGAGAACGGCAAGAACGTTACGCATTATCCGCTTACCTTTGTTTCTGTGGCTGCCAACCAGGGCAGGGGGTTCTTGGGTTCGCCGTTCTGGCGCAGCTCGAAATACAACTCGGGCTTTCCCTGGCTATCCTGCTGGCCCATTTTGCCCACCGGTTCACCGGCGAGCAGCCATTGGCCAACAACCCCATCGATGCTGTCAAATCCTGCAAGCAACGTATGATATCCCTCGCCGTGCGCGATGATCAATAGTTGGCCATAGCGCCGAAACGCGCCCGCGAACACGATTCTGCCATCATAGGGTGCCACAATCTGAGCCCCCGGGCGGGTCGCCACCGATATCCCTTGTGCGCGTAGGCCTAGGTCGCTGCGTTCACCAAAACGTGTCACGACAGGGCCGCGCGCGGGCAGGGCCAAGGTGCCGCGCGCCGTCGAAAACGGCTTTGTCTCGATCGGCGGGCGCAAGGCCAAACGGGTCGGTGTCGCGCGTGGCCGCTGCTCGATCCGATCGATGAGGTTGGTCAGGTCCCGCGCGCTTGCCGACAATGCGGCGATCTGACGCCGTTCTTCCTCGCTCTCGGCCAAGGTACGCGAGCGCAACGACGATTTGCGCGCAATGAGCCGGTCGAGCGCAATCTGTTCGCGCTTCAAGCGCGCGACCGCGTTGTCCAGGCGGGCCCGGCGGCGCACGATTTCGCCGCGGATCTGGCGTAGTGCCAACAACTCGGACCGAAAGCTGTCGGCCTGGGCCGAAAGCTCCGGCACGATCGCCGACAGCAAGACCGAGGTCCGTACCGCATCGGTCACGTTGTCGGGGCTTGTCAGCAAGGCCGCCGGCGGCAGCCGCCCGATCCGTTGCAAGGCGCCTAGCGTTTTGTCGATCGCGGCACGTCGATCGTTGAGACGGGCGAGCACGGCGCGTTCCTCGACTTGAAAAGAGCCCAAGCGCGACTCGAGTTCGGTGACGGTTTCTTCCTGGCTTTGCGCGCGCCGCGCGCTTTCCACCAAGGTGCGTTGCAATTCGCGCAATTCGGTTTCGATGCGCGCCGCTTCGCGGTCGAGTTCTTCGCTGCGGTTTTTGCCCGCCTCGATGGCGCGCTCTACTTCGCGCAGTTGGTTCGCAGGCGGCTCGTCTCGGGTCTGCGCCTCGGCGGCGCCGACCCACAGGCCGCACGCGGCCGCCGCCATGAGCAAGGTGCGTCGGATGCTAGGCGTCCACACGCACGGTGTCTGCGGTTGAAGATGCGTTTTCGCCGTGGGCCACCAGCGGCACGCCGGTCATGGCCTCGGGTTGCGGCAAGCCCAACACATCAAGTGTCGTGGGCGCGACATCGCAAAGCCGCCCTGCCTCCACCTGCGTCACCCCGTCCGCATTCACCACGATGAACGGGACATCGTCGGTCGTGTGTGCGGTATGGGCGCCGCCGCTTGCGTCGCTCATGCGCTCGGCATTGCCGTGATCGGCGGTGATCAGCAACACGCCGCCCGCGTCTTTTACCGCCGCTTCGATCCGGCCCAGACTTGCGTCGACGGCTTCGACCGCGGCAATGGCCGGCTGCAACATGCCGGTATGGCCGACCATGTCGGTATTCGCAAAGTTGCACACGATCAGATCGAAGCGCTGCGCCGCAATGGCCTCGACCAGCTTGTCGGTGACTTCGTTGGCCGACATTTCGGGTTTCAGATCGTATGTCGCGACGTCGGGCGAGGGGACCAGGATGCGCTCTTCGCCCTCGAAAACTCGTTCTTCGCCGCCATTGAAGAAGAACGTGACGTGGGCGTATTTCTCGGTTTCGGCAATCCGCAGTTGGGTCAATCCTGCCTTCGACACCACCTCGCCCAAGGTATCGGCGATGTCTTGCGGCGGGAAAATCGCCGACATCAATTTGTCGAGGTCCGACGAATACGACGTCAGGCCGGCGGCCGCGCAAAACGCCGGGCGTCGCGCCCGATCGAAGCCGTCGAAGTCGGCGTCCAACATCGCCGTCAAAATCTGGCGCACCCGGTCGGCGCGAAAGTTTGCCACCACCAAGCCGTCGCCGTCCCGCATCCCGGCGAATTCGCCCACCACCGTAGGCAGGACAAACTCATCGCTGGTGTCGGCGGCGTAGGCCGCGTCCACGACGCTGGCCGCGTCGGGCGCCTTCGGGCCTTTCGCATTGACGATCGTGTCGTAGGCCAGCGCCACGCGGTCCCATCGGTTGTCGCGATCCATCGCGTAGTAGCGCCCGCTCACCGTCGCGATCCGTATCTTAGGGTCGTCGGCAATGGCTTGTTCCAGGTCGGCGACGAAGCCCGCGGCGCTACGCGGCGCGGTGTCCCGGCCATCGAGGATGGCGTGGATATCGACGGCGAGCCCGGCTGCTGTTAGAGCCCGGGCCAATGCCACGATATGGCTCAAGTGCGAATGCACCCCACCGTCGGAGACAAGCCCCATCAGATGACAGCGCCCGGTCGCGCCACGGCATGTCGCGATGAGGTCCTTGAGGCCTTGCCGATCAGCCAAGGTCCCGTCGGCGACCGCGGAATCGACGCGCGGGAGGTCTTGGAGGACCACCCGACCGGCGCCGAGATTGGTATGGCCGACCTCGGAATTGCCCATTTGTCCGGCCGGCAGCCCGACATCCGTTGCCGAGGTCTTAAGCAACGACCACGGATTCTCCGCCAGCAGCCGGTCGTAGACCGGCGTCCGGGCCAGCGCGATGGCATTGCCCTCTTCCTCCGTGCGATAGCCCCATCCGTCGAGGATGCACAGAACAACGGGGCGCGGGCGGTTTTTCATTGGCGTTTCAGGCATTTCGGGGCGATCGATCACCGGAACATGGGCGAGAAACGGATTGGGTTCAAGTCTCCGCGGCATCGCCGCGATGGTAGGGATGGCCGGCCAGAATCGAGGCGGCGCGGTACAGCTGTTCGGCCAGCATCACCCGAACCAGCAGATGCGGCCACGTCGGCTGCCCGAACGACAAAACGAGGTCGGCGCGCCGGCGCACCCCGTCCTCCAACCCGTCCGGGCCGCCGATCACAAAGGCCACGTCGGCCCGCCCGGAAAGCTGCCAATCGCCGATCTTGGCGGCCAAGGCCTCGCTGGTCAGATCGCGGCCGTCCTTATCCAGGGCCACGACCACCTCGGCATTGGCGGCGTGCTGGGTCAGCTTGGCGGCTTCAAGTTCGCGCCGTTTGGTCGCGGTCGCTCCCTTAGCCGGCGCGATTTCGTGCACCGTCACGGGCCAGTTCAGCCGGCTCGTGTAATCGTCGAACGCCTGTTGCAGCGGGCTGCGCTTGAGCTTGCCCACCGCAACGAGGGTTACCTTCACGGGGTGTTCGCGGCCGAGGCGGTCTCGGTATCGGCCGGCAGTTCGGCCGACCACATCTTTTCCAGATTGTAATAGTCGCGTACTTCGGGCCGGAACAGATGTACGATCACGTCGCCGCAATCCAGCAAGACCCAATCGCCGCGGGGCAGTCCCTCGGCGCGCACACGAATCCCATGCGCCTTTAGGCGTTCGGCGACGTGCTCGGCAATCGCGGCAACGTGGCGTTGCGACCGCCCGCTTGCGACGACCATGTCGTCGGCGATCAGTGATTTGCCGACAAGATTTATGGTGGTGGGGTCGATTGCCTGATCTTCGTCAAGCGATTCGAGAATCAGCTTTAGCGTCTGCTGATCTTTTTCTTTGGGCTCTGCCGTCCCGCGGGTGCGCGTTATGTGAAGACCTCCAATAAGCGTCTTGTCTTTCAAGACATTTAACCGTGGGGCTGGGATTGGCGCAAGGCGGTGGCCGAGGTCGGGTCGCGAAACCCGGTGACGAACGCCCAAGCCGGCAGCGGCTGTTGGGCCAACCGGTCCAACGGTCCCGTGTAGCGAAATTCTGCCAACGCCGCGCTCGCGGGCGACGACAGCGCGGCCTCGGTATGCCCTGGCCGGTCGATCACCGCCACCGCAGCGAGGTCGAACAGGTCGCGCCAGCGGTGCCACTTGTCCACTTGGGCCAAGTTGTCGGCGCCCATCAGCCACACAAAACGCGCCGCCGGGTAGCTCTCGGCCAATTGCTCCAACGTATCGACCGTAAAGCAGGTGCCGAGGCGGGCCTCGATGTCGGTCACGTGAATCTGGGGGTGGGCCGCCATGCTTCGCGCGCCGGCCGATCGCGCGCTCAGCGGTGCCATGCCGTCAACCGGCTTCAGCGGGTTCTGGGGCGAAACCAGCCACCAGACCTCATCGAGCGCCAATTGCTCCAGGGCGAATAGGCTCAGGCCCCGGTGGCCCTTGTGCGCCGGGTTGAACGAGCCACCCAACAAACCAATGGTTCGGGCGTCGGGGTTGCCGGGTTGCTGCGCGTCGGTCAGGGCCGGACCTGTCCGGTGCCGTGAACGCGATACTTGAAGGTGGTGAGTTGTTCGAGACCGACCGGCCCGCGGGCATGAAGACGGTCGGTCGAAATGCCGATTTCTGCGCCCATCCCGAACTCGCCGCCGTCGGCAAACTGCGTCGAGGCGTTGTGCAGCACGATCGCGCTGTCGACTTCGGCGAGGAATTGCGCGGCGGCGTCGGGATCTTCCGTCACGATGCTGTCGGTATGATGCGAGCCATAGCGCTCGATATGCTCGATCGCAGCGTCGATCCCATCCACGATGCGCAACGAAATCACCGCATCGAGATATTCCGTCGACCAGTCCTCGTCCGACGCCGGGACCACGCGCGAATCCAGCGCCTGCGCCGCCGCATCGCCGCGAATCTCGCAGCCCGCCGCGCTCAGGTCGTCGATCAGTTTGGGCACGATCGTGGTGGCCACCGCTTTGTCGGCGACCAGCGATTCGGCAGCCCCGCAAATCGACAGCCGCCGCATCTTGGCGTTGTGCACCAAAGCCACCGCCTTGTCGGGATCGGCGTTTTTGTTGATGTAGACATGGCAATTGCCGTCCAGATGCGCGATCACCGGCACGCGGCTTTCTTTCTGCACGCGCTCGATCAGCGACCGCCCGCCGCGCGGCACGATGATGTTGATCGTCTCGTTCATCGTTAGCATCGCGCCCACCGCCGCACGGTCGCGCGTCGGCACCAGTTGGATCGCGGCCTCCGGCAGACCCGCGGCGCGCAGGCCTTCGTGCAAGCACGCGACGATCGCTTGGCTCGAATGAAAACTTTCCGACCCACCGCGGAGGATCGCGGCGTTGCCCGATTTCAAGCACAACGCGCCGGCATCGGCCGTCACGTTGGGGCGCGATTCGTAAATGATGCCGATGACACCCAGCGGCACCCTTACGCGTTCGATGCGCAGGCCGTTGGGGCGTACTGTTTCCCAAAAAACCGCGCCAACCGGATCGGGCAGATCGGCGATTGCCTCCAAGCCGGCGGCCATGCCCTCCAGGCGGTCGTCGTTCAAGACAAGGCGGTCGCGGAGCGGTTTGCTGATGTCTTTCGCGTCGGCCTCGGCGAGATCGCGCGCGTTGGCCTCCAGCACGGTGGCACGGTTGTCCCGCAAGTTCTGGGCCGCGGTACGCAGGGCCTGGTTCTTGGCCTCGGTCGAGGCGCGCGCCAGCAAACGGGCCGCATCTTGGGCGGCCAGGCCGATCTCCAGCATCAGGTCGTGCAGTTCGTCGCGCGCTTCGGCTACAGACATCATCGGCTCAATCGTTGAGGACAAGATCGTCGCGGTGGATCATCTCGTCGCGGCCACGGTAGCCCAGCAACGTCTCTATTTCACTGCTTTTGTGGCCGATCAGGGGCTGCGCGTCGGTCGACGAATAGGCCGCCAGGCCGCGGCCCAACACCTGCCCCGAGGCATCTTTGACAAGGACCGCGTCGCCGCGCTCGAACGTGCCGTCAACGGCCGTCACGCCGGCTGGCAACAAGCTCTTGCCTGCGCGCAGCGCTTTGACCGCGCCGTCGTCGACGATGATCGACCCCGCCGGTTGCAAGGTTCCGGCGATCCATTGCTTGCGCGCGGTGCGCGGATTGCCCTGCGCGGCAAACCACGTGCAGCGACCGCCTTGCTCCAGCGCTTGGATCGGACGTTCCAACGTACCGGGCGCGATGACCATCGCCGCGCCCGCCGAGGTTGCCACCCGCGCCGCCATGAGTTTGGTAATCATTCCGCCGGTGCCGTCGCCGGTCGTCGGTTGACCGGCCATCGCTTCTATTTCGTCGGTGATGCGATCCACGCTGGGGATCAGCTCGGCGCCGGGGTTGGCGGCGGGATCCGCGGAATAGAGACCGTCGACGTCCGACAGCAAAATCAGACAATCGGCCGAGGTCATTTCGGCAACCCGCGCCGACAACCGGTCGTTGTCGCCGAAACGAATTTCCGCCGTGGCCACCGTGTCGTTCTCGTTGATTACCGGCACTGCACCCAAACGCAATAACGTGTTGATGGTGCTCCGCGCATTGAGATACTTGCGGCGTTGTTCGGTGTCGTCGAGCGTCAGCAGCACCTGCGCCACCGAAATATCGTGCGCCGATAGCGCATCTTGGTAGGCCTTGGCCAAGTGGATTTGCCCGGTGGCTGCCGCCGCTTGGCTCTCCTCGAGCTTCAGTTTGCCGCGGCGCAGCCCGAGGTGCCGCCGCCCCAAGGCGATCGCGCCTGACGACACGATAATGACCTCTTGGCTGCGCGCACGCAGCTGCGCGACGTCCGCGGCCAAACTGTCTAGCCACCGCGCGTGGACTCGTCCGCTATCGGGATCGACCAAAAGAATCGACCCGATCTTGATCACGATACGTTTGGCGTCGGCGAGCGTGGTCATGGTGCCGCCGCCGCGAGAGCTTCTTCGTCTCCGGCCCGCCACGCCGTGATCATTTCCAGCATTTGCTTCAAGACCGCGTCGATCCCCGCGCCGGTCGCGCCCGAGATCACCGCGATGCTACTCCCTGCCGCTTCGGACAAGGCTGCGCGCTGCCGCGCGATCGTCGCGTCGTCCAGCAAGTCGGCTTTGTTGAGGGCCACAATCTCGGCTTTGGTTTCCAACCCGTACCCGTACGCTTCTAGTTCATGCCGCACAGTGTGGTAGTCCGCCGCGGGATCGTCGCTGCTGCCGTCGACCAAGTGCAGCATCACGCCGCAGCGCTCGATATGGCCCAAAAAGCGATCGCCCAGCCCGGCGCCGTCGTGCGCGCCCTCGATCACCCCGGGAATGTCGGCCAGCACGAACTCGTCGCCCGCGGTGTACACCACACCCAACTGTGGGTGCAGCGTCGTAAACGGATAATCGGCAATCTTCGGTTTCGCGCGCGTCACGCGCGACAGAAAGGTCGACTTGCCCGCATTTGGCAGACCCACAAGCCCCGCTTCGGCGATCAACTTCAATCGCAGCCAAAACCAAAACTCTTCGCCCGGCGTGCCCGGTTGGGCAAAGCGCGGCGCGCGATTGGTCGACGACTTGAAGTGCGCGTTGCCCTTGCCGCCGATACCGCCTTTTGCCAACACCGCGGTCGCGCCGGTGGTGGTGAGGTCGGCAATCAGGGTCTCTTGATCGTCGGCCAAGATCTGCGTGCCGGTCGGTACTTTGATGACGAGGTCGGCACCGGCCGCCCCGGTGCGGTCCGAGCCCATGCCGTTGGTGCCCGATTTGGCCTTGAAGTGCTGCTGATAGCGAAAGTCGATCAGCGTGTTCAGCCCCTCGACCGCTTCGACGATGACATCGCCGCCGCGCCCGCCGTTACCGCCGTTGGGCCCGCCCATCGGCACGTTGGCTTCGCGGCGAAAGCTGACGCAGCCCGGCCCACCGTTGCCGGACTTCACGAATATCTTGGCTTGGTCGAGGAACTTCATGCCTCAGTTCACGCGCACCCAACAAAAAAGGGGAATGGCTCGCCATTCCCCTTGGGTCCGGCGAACGGAAAAACTACGTGGCCGGGTCCACCGATACGTAGACGCGACCTTTGGCCTTTTCGGCAAACGACACGGTACCCGGGATCAACGCGAAGATCGTGTGATCTTTGCCGATGCCGACATTGTTGCCCGGATGCCATTTGGTGCCGCGCTGGCGAACGATGATATTGCCCGGGATCACGACCTCGCCACCGAACTTCTTGATGCCAAGACGCCGTCCCGCGGTATCGCGGCCGTTCCGTGAGCTACCACCGGCTTTTTTATGGGCCATCTGTCTATTCCTTGTCTTCGGCCGCGGCGTCGGGTTCCGCGTCGGCCTTCTTTGATTTCGCTTTGGCGGGCTTCTTCGCCGGTTCGGCCGCGGCTTTGTTGCCGTCCGCATCGGCGATCTCGGCAACGCGCACCACGGTCATTTCCTGTTTGTGGCCTTGCTTGCGGCGATAGTTCTGCCGGCGCTTTTTCTTAAAGACCACGATCTTGTCGTTGCGGGTTTGCTCCAGCACTTCAAGCTTGACCGAAGCGCCATCCAACATCGGCGCGCCGACTTGCGTCTTGTCGCCTTCGCCGACCATCAAGACATCGTTGATGTCGACCGTTGCGCCGGGCTCGCCCGCCAACTTATCCACACGCAGCTTGTCGTTGGGTTCAACGCGGTACTGCTTACCGCCTGTCTTGATCACTGCATACATGGGTCGACCGGCCTTCTTTCCGGGTGCCTAACGTGGCGGAATTCCGAGTGTTTTGGGTGCTCCGAAGCCGCCGAAATATAGTCTTCGCCGCCCCCCTGTCAATGCCGGACTGTACGGGCCGAACTCCCCTAAAACAAGAGCAAATATCATTCGGCACCCTTTATACGAGTAATTCGAGCGATCAAGCGCCATCTTCCGCAAAAATGGCCCGATTCGGCACCGCCTGGCCGGTTGCAGATGGCGGTCTGGGGGCCCATTTCGAGGGGCCCGGTCGCCTGAATGCATGCCGGGCGGCTGGAATAGCCTCTCGTCCCCAACCCAAGGATCCTCCCGTGTACCAAGAAGCCATCAAACGAGGCGGCGTCGCGGTCGTCACCGGGGCCGCGAACGGCGTGGGGAAGGTCGCCGCCCAGCGTTTTGCCGAGGCCGGTCTCAGTGTCGTCCTCGCCGATCGTGATGCCGACGCGCTCGCCGTCGCCGAAACATCGGTTCGCGCTGCCGCTGCCGGCACCGCCCAGGTGGTCGCGGTGCCCACCGATGTCGGCAACCTCGAGTCGGTCGCCAACCTTGCCGATACCGCGTTCGACATGGGCGAGGTCGCCGTCCTGATGAACAACGCCGGCATCGCGCGTCCGACCGGCAGTTGGGACAACCTCGACAATTGGCGTCAACTCATCGACGTAAACCTGTTCGGCGTGATCCATGGCGTCCACACGTTCGTCTCGCGCATGATCGAAGCGGCGCGTCCCGCCGTCGTCATCAACACCGGGTCCAAACAAGGCATCACCACGCCGCCGGGCAGTCCCGGCTACAACGTCACCAAAGCGGGGGTGAAGGTGGTCACCGAAATGCTCGCGCACGACTTACGCGAAGCCGGCGCCCCGATCTCCGCGCACCTGTTCGTGCCGAGCTTCACCTACACCAATATGATCGCGCGCTTCATGCCCGAAAAACCCGCCGGCGCCTGGACCCCCGAACAAACCGTCGATCACTTCCTCGCCCGTATGGCGGCCGGCGATTTCTACATTCTGTGCCCCGACAACGACGTGTCGCCCGAACGCGATCGCGCCCGTATCGCCTGGGCCGTCGGCGACATCACAGAGAACCGCCCCGCACTATCGCGCTGGCACCCCGACTACGCGGACGCGTTCGCCGAACACGAAGCCGGCACCTAAGCGCGGCCCTAAACCCGGTTGTCGGGTTTGGTCAGGACTTCCATTTCTTTGAGGATCATCTCGAAGGTGTCGGTGACCCGGACGTAGTCCATATAGCCCAGGCGCCCGATCGGTTCGGTGCGTCCGAAATCGACCCGGCCGTCGACGATGCAGTCGTCCGCGATATGCACCCCGACGACCTCGCCGAAGATCGCATGCAACGGATAGGCTGCGTCGTAACTGGGCAGCTCCACGGTCTGGAGGTGCTTGCACTCCAGATTGATGGGGGAGGCGGCTACCCGTGGCGGGCGCACTAGGGTTGACGGTGCGGATGCGAGTTGGGCGCGTTCGAATTCGTTGACCTCGCGCGGAAAGCTCGTGCCCGTCGTGTTGACCGCCTCGCGCAGCGGCCAGGTCGCCAAATTGATGACGAACTCGCCGGTGTCGTGGATGTTGACCACCGTGTCTTTTTGGCCGCCTTCGCTGTGGGGGCCGTTGGGGCACAGCACGATCGTTGGCGGGTTGTAGCCGACGCCGTTAAAGAAGCTGAACGGCGCGAGATTCACATCGCCGGCGCTGTTGATTGTCGATGTCCAACCGATCGGACGCGGCACGATGCAGGCCGAAAACGGATTGAACGGCAGGCCGTGATCGTTCTTTCGCGGTTCGTAGAACACCCTTACTCATCTGGTTTGCGTCGATACAGTCCCCGCAGTTGTTCAAAATCAAGTCATGCCTTCAGGGAGGAAGCAAGATGACGATTTTCGGCAGGGCCTTTGCCCTTTTCTCGTTTCTCGTTCTCACTGCGCTATTGCCGATGCAGGCCAATGCGCAAGAGGTCACGCTCAAGGTCGTCACCGGCACGCCCAAGAACCTGATCTGGAATCAGCCCTTGTGGGGCTTCATCGACGCCGTCAACGCGCGCGGCAAGGGCGTCATCCAGTTGGAATACATTGGCGGCCCCGAAGTGACGCCGGTGCCCGAACAGTTCCGCGCCGTCAGCACGGGCATCATCGATCTGCACTACGGACCGAACCAATACCTGCAGGGTCAAATCCCCGAATCCCAAGCTTTCAACGCCAGCAACCAATCGGCGATGGCGCTGCGCGCGTCGGGCGGCCTCGGCCTGATCGACGAGATCTACCGCGAAAAAGGCAACATGCGCTATCTCGGCTATTTCGGCAGCGGCTATCAGTTCCTGATCTACCTGAAAGACGCGCCCAAGCGCACCGCGTCGGGCGGCGTCGACCTCAGCGGCCTCAAGCTGCGCGGCACCGGCACCTATAAAGACTTCTTCGATAGCCTGGGTGCGGTCACCCGTACCGTGCAGGTGGCCGAGGTCTATACCTCGCTCGAACGTGGCGTCGTGGACGGCATCGGTTGGGTCACGCTCGCCGTGACCGGACTGTCGCTCGACGACTTCCTGAAATATCGCGTCTACCCGACCTTTTGGCAGGGCGATCTCGGGATGACCGTCAATCAAGACAGCTGGAACAAGCTCAGCCCCGAGGCGCGGACGATCCTCGCCGAAGAAGCCGAAAAGGCCGAAGCGGCGGCGTATGCGTTCTTCATCGCCGAAGCCACCAAGGAAACCGCCAAGCTCGAAGAATCGGGCATGCAGGACATCGTGCTCGAAGGCGCTGCAGCGGAAACCTATCTCGCCAGCGCTTACGATTCGCGGTGGCGTGAGATCGCCGCGAAAGTGGGCGACGAGCGCGCGAACCAGCTAAGGGCGCTTTTCCAAAAGTAAGCCCGTGCTCCGTTCCGTCTGGGCGGTTTACAACCGGTTGATTGCGGCGCTGGCCATCGTGGCCGGCGTCGCCATCGCCGTTTTTTGTGTCGCGATCATCGTCGATGTCGTGACGGCGGCATCGGGCTTCCGGCCGCCGATCTGGGTCGGCGCGGGCACCGAGTACACCATGCTCTATCTCACCTTGTTGTCGGCGCCGTGGCTGCTCCGACAAAAGGGCCACGTCACGATTTCCGGGTTGCGCAACATGCTCGGCCCCAAACCCCGCCGATTCCTCGAACGCCTCACGTACCTGCTCGCCTTGGTCGTGATGCTGATCCTCACCTATTACGGCGCCATCCTGACCTGGGAGACGCTGCACAGCGGCGATCTCGACATCCGCTCGTTCGAATTTCCGCGCTGGCTCGTTTATCTGCCGATGCCGATCGGCTTTGCGCTCCTCGCGGTGGAATTCGCACGTCTCTTGTTTGGGCGTGATTCGCTCTATGACGAGGACGAACAACCCGTGGACGGCCTCTAGTGGCCTGGTACGAAGCCGGCGCTTTGTTGCTCGCCTTGGCGCTGGTGCCCTTGGCCCTCGGTGTGCCGGTCTTCATCTCTTTTCTGTTCGCCAACGCGATCGGTGTGTTCATTTTCATGAACGGCACCCAAGGCCTCATCCAACTCGTTTCCAACGGCACCGTGTCGATCAGTTCGTTCTTGTTGGTGCCGGTGCCGCTGTTCATTCTGATGGGCGAAATTTTCTTTCACGCCGGTCTGGCGGTGCGCGTTTTCGATGCGCTCGACGCGGTATTCGGCGGCATCAAGGGACGGTTGTCTTATCTCTGCGTCACCAGCGGCACCGTTTTCGCCACGCTGACCGGCACCAGCATGGCCAGTGCGGCGATGATGGGCTCGATGCTGGTCCCGGAAATGAACCGTCGCGGTTACAAAAGCAAAATGTCGATCGGGCCGATTCTTGGCTCGGGCGGTCTTGCCATGATCATCCCGCCCTCGGCGCTTGCGGTGCTGCTCGGCAGTTTGGCGCGCATCGATATCGGCGCGTTGTTGCTCGCCGGCATCGTACCTGGTCTCGTCCTGGCGCTGCTCTATATCGGCTTGATCTACCTGCAAGTGCGCATGGACCCCGACGCCGCGCCTGGCTACCAAACCGAACGCGTCCCCATGCTGACCAAGCTGCGCCTGGTCGCCACCAATGTGTTGCCGATGGGAATCGTGATCGCCGCGGTGATTGGCACCATCATCGCGGGCCTGGCCACCCCGTCCGAATCGGCCGCGTTCGGTGTGCTCGGTGTCGTCGTGCTCACCGTGCTGTTTCGCAAGCTGTCGTGGGAGGTATTGCGCAAATCGCTCACCGGTACGGTCAAGGTCACCGTCATGGTGTTCATGATCATCATCGGGTCGTCGACCTTCAGCCAGTTGCTGGCGTTCTCGGGCGCAAGCTCCGGCCTTGTCGGCTGGGCCACCCAGATCGAAATCTCGCCGGTCATGATGCTGTTGCTGATGTTCCTGGTGCTGTTGTTTCTCGGCATGTTCCTCGACCAGGTCTCGCAAATGATGCTCACCCTGCCGGTGTTCATGCCGCTCGCGGTCGCCCTGGGCTTCGATCCCATTTGGTTCGGGGTGGTGATGTTGCTGGCGATGGAGATCAGCCTGACCACGCCACCCTTCGGGCTGTTGCTGTTCGTCATGCTGGGGGTCGCCCCCAAGGGCACCACCTTGTCCGAGGTCGCCCTGGCCGGCGCGCCCTACATCATCTGCAGCCTGATCCTGCTCGCCCTGCTGATCGTCTGGCCCGACATCGCCATCGGGCTGCCCAACCTTGTGCGCTAGCCCCCAGAACGGCTACAACACCGCCTTGCGGAGGGGTGCCGGAGTGGTCGATCGGGGCGGTCTCGAAAACCGTTGTGCCCCTAGCGGGTACCGTGGGTTCGAATCCCACCCCCTCCGCCAACTAGTCTGCTCTCTGCAGATATTCACCTGACATAGGGCCGAACCTGGCGGAATTCAGCCAGCGTTCGGTTCAAAGAGGGACCGCAGAGAGGGACCAAAGAGCCGATCTGGTCGAACGTCGTCAGTTTTCTCTGACGCGATTTTTGCAGGTCCCTCTTCAGCTTACCGAGGTTTCTTATTCCGCTCGTCAGAGAATCGAATCTCGATGGTTCGATCCGCTCCTGGGCGGAGGGACCGGTTCGATGTGACCACACGAAGGCGCGTAGGTTTCGATTCTCTGGTCGCGAGGGCGTCTGAAAGAAGCCCCAAGTTTCAAAGACATGTCGGAGAGAAAGAGTACCGGAAGCTCGAATCACTTCTCGTCCGCCAACATTATTATTGTGGAGCAGTGGGTTGGCTGTCTCCCCCTCGAGGTGAACGAGCCAGGAACATTGCTTGGGAAGCCAGCGTTGCAAATAAGCTGCAAACGCTCACGCCTAGCCCAGCCAGTAGCTATGTCGCTAAGGGCTCCATGTTGTTGGTTCACCAGTTGCGAGGTCAGTGTACCTAGGGTCCGATCCTTGTTCGACGAGGGGGCTAAAAGTGCCAGGGTTCCTCGCGTAGAGATCGACAAACAAGTTCAGCGTTTTGTGAGTGAAGTCCAAGCTGCAGTTCACCATCTCCACGCCATTCTCCGTTCGGCGGTAGTAAGAGTCCGAGCCGTTGGGCCAATGAACTTTGAAGCCGTTCATAAACCCTAAGTCATCGACCAAGACTTCCATTACGCCCTTGTACCGCGGGTCGTATGCCATCGGTTTGCCTGCGTGCGTGCCCCACATTCGTCTGGCCTCTCGTTCGAGTCCCAAGAATGCTCCCACGTACGCTTTTGACTTTGCGATAAGGTCATCGACCTCCTCAAAGGACTTTTCAAAGAGGCTGAAACCGTGATCCCTGCGGCAACGGAACCCGCTGTCAGTGAAAATGAAATCAGAATGCGCAATTGCGTTCCGAAAGTCCGGATCGACGAAATCGTCAAAGATTGTGCCAATATCGAGGCCAGCCTCGGCGCTAAGACTATTGATGATATCGATCTTCGTTCTTGGAAACAGGCCCGTCTTCTTGAAGCGTTTTCGTTGGTCTTCTCTTAGAAAGCCGTAGAACGGATTTGGGCTGTAACCCTTTCCCAGGCGAAACCGCAAAAGGTTGGTGATTACTTCGTACGGCGCGGCCATCTCAATCACGTGTGAGTAGAAAAGAAGGCCAAGTCTCCAGACGGTTAGTTCTCGGTCATGGAACTTATTCTCCGGAAGTTCTAGCTGAAACAGAGCATTCAGATCCTCCAAGAAAGCCCTCGATTCGGCGTGTGGGTCCCAACCTTTGTCCTCCATTCCGACGACGCGCAGAAGAGAAGAAAATAGCTGCACTATGTCGGGTTTGGTTGGGTCCGAAGGAAAGAACAGCGGGGCAAGTAGTGAGACGTAGTGGTCTCGATTCTTTTCCACCTTGTCGTTTTCATTAGTGGGTTTCGTCGAAACAGCCGGCATTTCTTTAGCGCCCGTCTGCGGAGGGTTGGATGAAGCGGTCAAACAGGCCTTGCACCCTCTGCGTCAAAATAGCTTCTTCCGCGTCTTGCATGGCCCAGAAGAACGTCATTAGCACTAGGAACTGTTCCTGAAGGTTTGCGACGTCCGGTGGTTCGACGTCCTCAATCGCCCGAAACCGTCCAGTGGCGTCGTTCAAACGTTGGGCCTGTCCGTTGTTCGCCAAGCCAGCTGCTAGCAATGACTGCTTCAGCCTTGGCAGATAGGTGCCGATCAGTCGCTTGTAGAATTGCAGCACCGGCAAGACCTCGTTCGGCTGTCAAACTTGAACCCTTGGAGTTTGCCCAAGAACGTTTAGGCCCTCTCGACCGTCATGTTGGTCAAGTTGGCGAAAGTGGGTGCATGAAGTCGGAAATCAAAAAGGCCTTCGGTGAACGTTAGCCCGACTTGAGTGAAAACTGGGGCAACACAGAATCCTGAACTCAGGGTCTGGGTCAGCACCTGACTTCTGAGTTGTGCCGGTAGGACAAGGCGGCCATCCCCTAGGACTTCAGCGTGGTGCGTGCTGAGGTACATTCGCAATCTGAAGCTCCCTGCAGAAGATCGAGCGCGGCAGCCTTGAGAAAGATGCCGTGGACTTGGTGCTTGAATTCAAATAGGTGGCCTCTGGAGGCAACCGGTATGTCAGTACGGACTCTTGCAACTTGAGAGTGATCGCTCAAGAGTTTCAATCAAAGGTAGAGGGGCGGCGATGGTGGATTGGCCCGATCGAGATAATCCCGGAGTGGTCCCGCAGTGGTCGGAGAGGGCGCTTTTATGTCGGTCGGCAGGTGGTCAATTGTGCTGGAGGTTAGCCAGGCAAAAAGCTTCCAGATGGCAGTGTCTGCGATCGGCATTCGACCGCCAACAAATTGATCAGTTCTTCCGAGGCGGGGTCCTGAAGACGCTTAGTTCGGGCTCGTCTAACAGCGCGATTATTGCCCGCACATGACACTCAATAGTCCGGATCGTCGGAAGGTCGGCGTCCCGCGGAGGATCGCCCTGTGCATTCACTTGGAACCACTCCTCAATCGCATTGAGGATCATGTCTGACGGAAGATAACAGTCGACATTGCTGTGCAAGTTCATCAGGGCCAGTAGGCAGTCCGGAGATTTAGCCCGCACGAAAAGGGACAGGGGCAGCCTTATCTTGTCGCGAGCCCGTCCATTCGCGAGATTTACTAGGAAATTTGACGCCGTCTCGTGCCGGCTGTTCTTCTCCCGTCCTTTGCCCTTCTGCTTAGGCGCTGTTGTCTCGCGCATCAGGCGCAAATAGAAAGCGTTCGCGACAAAATAGTCGGTGTAGAAGTAGGTCACGGGCGTCGTTGCGGTTGTCGTTGTGCGCGAAGGTCAAATGAGGACCGACTTGTCGTCTGAGCTGATCGAGTTTTCGCGAGAAGATATCGCTCACTACAAGTGTCCAAAGCGTGTTGTTTTTGTCGACGAGCTGCCCCGCAACGAATATAGAAAAGTGTTAAAGGGGAAACTTCGCGAACGTTTCGAGCGCTTGTATGCTGTTTTGCAGTGAATAGTCCCGGCAGCCAGTGATCGATAAGCCAAGCTGAAAGATTTTTCCGTCGGTGCATAGCCGGCACCGGCATTACTGGCCGCCCCTCCGTATTCAGCGTCCCGCCGCCAGTTTTAGCGCGCTGGCGAAAACCCTGATCCGCATGCCGATGTTCCCTGATCCGACGGATGGAATTCCCTGTTCTCGTGAGCAGGGAACAGTCTCAAATTGTCCTGGATTCTTGCCGCAATAGTTGGGTCAGCGTCGGGCCGTTGGGGCCAAAATAAGCCCAATTCCCTGTATATTCCCTGTTAATCAGGGAAAATGACGGCAGAGAATAGTTCGAACGTGACTAAGCGCACCGCCAACACCACAGCCGCCTCCCGCCACTCGTGGAACGAACGGGTTCCCATGTTCGATAGGAGAACCATGAACACGGCCCAGGCCGGTGTGATCGCGACGTTGTGCTGGTTCGTGGTCGCGCCGAGCGCGGCGCAGACCGCGGGAGACGTAGCGGCCGGTCGCGCGATCGCGCAAACCCACTGCGCGCGCTGTCATGCGATCGGGCGCAACGGGCCGAGCCCGCTGCCGATCGCCCCGCCGTTCCGCGAGCTCCACACGCGCTATCCGGTCGAAAGTCTCCAAGAAGCGCTCGCCGAAGGGGTCGTGACGGGCCATCCCGACATGCCGGAGTTCAGCTTCGCGCCGGAGGAAATCGACAGCCTCATCGCGTTCCTCAAATCGCTCGAGTAGCAGGTCTTCGTATGCTGCGCCCCGCAACGATCGGCCATCGCCAGGGTTCAGCCGCCGGGGTTGGCGCGTAGCCCATGCCGACGTCTTCGCCCATTCTACGCCGGTTCGTCGATCTCGGGTCTCATGCGGTGCACTATCGCAAAGCCGGCGCGGGCAAATGTGTGGTCCTGGTCCACCAATCGCCGCAATCCTCGGCCGCGCTGGTGCCGCTGATCCGATTGTTGGCGCAAGACTTCACCGTCTTTGCATTCGATACGCCGGGTTGCGGCGAGTCCGATCCGCTGCCCCGGACCTCCCCGACGATCCGCGACTATGCAGATAGCCTTGCCCGCACGTTCGAGGCCGTCGGGCTCAAGAAGGTCGGGCTCTTCGGCTCCAAGACGGGCGCGTGCATCGCGCTCGAGGTCGCGCGGCGCTACCCGGAGAAGGTCCGCGGCGTGGTGCTCGACTCGTTGCCCATTTTCACCGCGGCGCAGGTCAAGGGCATGACCCAGGTGGCGCGCGGTGACGACGGCGAAGACGCCTATTACCTGATGCCGTTCCAACCCAAATGGGACGGCAGTCATCTCATCTCGACATGGTCGCATGTGCGCGATCACGCCTTTTGGTTCCCGTGGTACGACCGCCGCGCCGCCCATCGCCGCGATATCGACTTGCCCTCGCCCGAAGCCATGCATGACGGCGTGATGGACAACTTTCGCGCGGGGGATGATCTGCGCATCGTTGTCGAGGCGGCGTTCCGATACAAATCAAAGAGGGCCGTCGCCGACTTGACCGTGCCGGCGGTCTTCACCGCACGGCAAGAAGACATGCTGTTTCCGTGTCTCGACATGCTGCCGCCGCTTCGGGCACGGCAACGCATCGTGCCGCTGGGGCGCGACATGGCCGCTTACCGCAAGGCGATTAAAGATTTCCTTGAACCGTTCGCCGCAGGTCGTGCGCCCAAAGACCCCGATGTGGCAATGACGCCGGGAAAAACGTTGCGCACGTTTGCCGACCTACCTGGCGGCAAACGTGTCTTGTTTCGCGTGCGCCACGCGGCGTCCGTCGGGCGTCCTTTGGTGCTGCTGCACGACGGGCCGGGGTCGGGCCTCGATCTGATGGCGTTGGCGGAAAATTTGTCGGGTGACGCGCCCGTTTTCGTGCCGGACATTCCGGGCAACGGCGACTCCAGCGCCCTGCCGGGCCGGAATGCCGATGTCGGCGCATACGGCGCGCGCGTGATCGCGGCGTTGAACCGTTTCGACCTCGGCGCCGTCGACCTGTTCGGCCGGGGTAGCGGCGCGGCCGTCGCGCTTGCCATCGCCGCAACGCGCCCGGCGCGGGTCCGCCGATTGATCCTCCACGACTTGCCGGTCCTCACGGCGGCCGAGCGCGCCGCCGTGCGACGCGATTTCACGCCGCCGATCGAACCGACCTGGGACGGCGGGCATCTCTACAAGGCGTGGCTCATGCTGCGCGACCAACAAATCTACTGGCCTTGGTTCGATCGCAGGCGCCAAGCGATCCGCCCGATCGATTTCGAGGGCAGTCCGCGGCAGCTCCACGACCGCCTCTTTGCGATACTCAAGGCGCGCCGAACTTACGGCCTTACCGCCCAGGCCGCATTTCGCTATCGCGCTTCGAGCGATCTCAAGCGCCTCACCTGTCCGACGTTGATGATCGAACGGGACGGCGATGTTTTTGCCGGCCGCCACGACAACGTCGTGCGTAGCTTGCCCAACGTCGCAACTGTCCGACTCGAGCGAAACCCCGCCGCGTTCCGGCACGCCGTCGAAAAATTCCTGCGGTCGTCGTGAAGCCTGGCGGCGCGGCTCAGCTCCGGCTGCGCCGCGCGTCCATGATCTTTCGCAAGGCCTCGAGCTCGGGCAGGATTATTGCCGCCTGCTCGGGCGTGAACTCGCGCGCCAGGTCTTGCATCTCGGGTGCCATCATGGCGATCGCATCGTCGCGGAAGGCCCGACCCGCGGCGTTCAGCCACACGCGCTTCGAGCGGCCGTCTTGTTCGTTGGGGCGCATGTCCACCAGACCGGCCGCCTCCAAACCGCTTAGCGTGTGGGTCATGGTCGTCTTGGCGACCTGAAAGGCCCGCGCCAACTCCACCGGCGTGCGCCCGTCTTTTACTCGGATCAAATGATTCAGCACCGAAAAATGAGAGGTCAGCATGCCGTCGGGCAAGCGGGCTTCGAACAAGGCGCGGCTCAGCTGTTCGACGATGCCGATTTCGTTGAACAGCCGAAAATAAAGTGCGCCGATGTCGTCAGGCATGCATCAGTCTGGTTTCGAGCGGCCACCGCGGGGTGCGGGGCGTGCGTGCACCGTACCCCAACAGCCCGAGCATTTGCACGGTCTCGCCGCCGGGCGCAAAACGTGCATGGATCTCGTCGTAGTGCGGTTTCATTTCCGGGTATTCCTGCAAGGCCTGGCTCACCGGTCGCATCGCTAATCCCGCGCCGGTCGCCGCGAGATTCAACCGCAGCCATTGCCGTCCCGCCGCGATCTGCTCAAGCCGGCTGTTCGTCGGCGTACGGACCATCATCATCGCCGGTGCGCCGAGGATCGCATGGGCGGTCTCTTCGATCGGCGCGCGCGCGTTGGGGTTGGTGGGATCAAGGGCCGCTTCCCGCGTCACCAGCCCGAGCAGGGCCAGCGAGTCTATCATCGGGCCGCCGACGTCGATCCCGTCGGGATTGGCGTTGATCTCGGCTTTGCCGATCCGCAATAGATCGATGCTTTCTTTCCACGCCGCGGGTGTGGCGACTTCGGTCATCCAGCCCGCATGGGCGATGCGGCGCAGCGCATCGCGGGCGGCACCCTCAAGAAAAATCTCGGCATACCGCCGCAACGGCTCAACGGCCGTCGTCGTCACATTGCGATCCTCGAACCTCTCCTTGTGCGATCGGCGCAACATCACGTGCGCGAACAGCGGATCGGCCTCCGCGCCCTCGGCGACGAACCGGCACGCCGCCACCGGACCCGCGTCGCCCCGCGGGAACAGCGTCGTGTCGACACGGTAGCCATGTTGCGCCGCTGCCAAATCCATCAGCTCCAAAAAACATCCCATGCCGATCGTCAGCTGGCGACCAAACGGGTCGGTGACCGGCAGGTCGCGCGCCTTATCGCGATAGACCTCCAACTCGTCCGTCCCGATCAGTTTGACCTGCCAGGGTTGCCGGTTGTGTGGATTCGGGGCGAGTAAGGCGTAGGACAAGGCTTGTAAACGGCGGTCGTCGTAGTCTCCGGCGCGTTCCCAGGGGGCCAACGCCTTGGTCGGCGTCCGGGTCGCCAGAAACCCGCCGGTGGGCACCAGGGCGGCCAATACCACCCCGCCACCGATCAACCCCAACGTTTTACGCCGCGACACGGCCATCGAACCGCCCTCCCATATAGTACGATATCGTACTAATCAAGGGAATTCGGTTGAAACCAGGGCGCGAGGGGGTCACATGACACGGGCTTTGGGGGAATGCGCTAACCTTCTATCGAAGCATTAACTTTTTCGGCGGCATCGTGTGCCGTGCGTTCCGGGAGGGCTCCACGGTGTCCGAATTGATCACCGACAACATTCCGAAGATCGACACCACGTTGGTCACCAAGCCGTGCTTCGACCGCATTCGCGTCGAAAAGGACGGCACTTGGATCGCTGACAGTTCCCGCGCGATGGTGCTGCACGAGGCCCGGCTCCCGCCGGTTTTCTATATTCCTATGGAAGACGTGCGGCCGGAGTACTTGATCAAGACCGAAACCCAGACCCATTGTCCCTTCAAAGGCAACGCAAGTTATTGGTCGCTGCAGGTCGGCGGCCACATCACCGAAGACGCGATGTGGAGCTACGAAGATCCGTATGCGGACGGCGAGGTGCTTCGCGGGTATGTTGCGTTCGATACCGCTAAAGTAGATGCCGTGTATCAGGGAACCGAGATCGTTACGCCCGAACCCATGGAAGACCAATACCAGGCCAACCCGCTCGTCGGCTGGGTGATCGGCCCGGCGCTGGGTGCAACATCGGTTAAGGAACTATTCGAGAGTTTCATCAAAGCGCTGCAAGAAGCCGAGATTCCGGCGTCCCGCGTCGTCACCATCATCCCCAACCTGCACCCTCAGATTTTCGCCAGTATGTTGGCCTGGGAGGTTGGTGCCGAAAAAATCGAAGAGCGCCATGCGCCACACGACATTCTGAACCGGCCTATTTTTGCCGATAGTCCTTTCGCCCCGATCTTGCGGGGCTCGGGTGGTATCCGGCGGCGCCTCGAAGGCGACAACGTCAAGCTCGACTACCCCATTCTCGAAGACCTGCATAAAGAGGGCGCGACCGACTATTGCGCGATGCCCTTCAAGTTCACCGACGGGCAGATCTGTATCATCACGGTGACATCCTCCAAGCCCAGTGGTTTCCCGGCCGAAGATCTCAACAAGATTTTCGAAATCCTACCCAGCCTGGGCCGCCTGTTCGAAGTGCACATTCAGCGCCGTACTGCGATCGGGCTGTTGGAAACCTATCTCGGCGGCAGCACCGGTCGACGCGTGTTGAACGGTCAGATCAAGCACGGCGACGGCGAACACATTCATGCCGTCATTTGGTTCAGCGACTTTCGCGATTCGACGGCGCTGTCGCAAAGCATGGCGCAAGATGTCTACCTCGCCCACCTTAACCGCTATTTCGAATGCGTCGCCGGGTCGGTCATCGAAAACGGCGGCGAGGTCTTGCGTTTCATTGGGGATGCCGTCCTGGCGATCTTCCCGATCTCCGATTCGGCCGACACCATCCGCACCGATTCGACCGGCACCGCCGAGGCCTGCCGACGCGCGATGAAAGCCAGCCAAGAGGTCGCCACGCGCGTGGCCGCCACCAACGAAGAGCATGACGATTTCCCGCCCATCCGTTACGGCATCGGGCTTCATCTCGGCGACGTCACCTACGGCAATATCGGCATTCCCGAACGATTGGAGTTCACCGTCATCGGGTTGGCCGCCAACCAGGCCGCCCGCGTCGAAAGCCTGACCAAGGAACTCGAAGAAACCGTCCTGGTGTCCGAGTCCTTTGCCGAACAATACGCCGGTCGTTTGACCTCGGTCGGCAAGCACGTCCTCAAAGGCGTCCCGGGAGAGCACGAATTGTTCGTCCCCGGACCTCTCCCGGAGATCGACGAGCCGGAGGCGCCGACGGAAGACGAGGATAAGGAACCGGTGCCCATGGGCCAAGGACCCGGCAGCCGGCACTTCGCGCCGCGCAATGTCCAGCCCGAGAACGCCGCCGAATAAGCGCGCGGCGCTTCACGGCGAATAGGGGATCTTAGGCCGCATGACCGACCTCGTCGGCGATCCCGGCAGCGTCCGTGCATTGGCTCAAGCGCTGCGCGACGGCACCATCACCTCGCGCGCCCTGGTGACGCGTTGCCTGTCCCGAATCGAGGCGGTCGACGATCGAGTCATGGCCTGGGTGTCGGTCGATACCGACGCCGCACTGGCGGCGGCCGATGCCTGCGATCGAGCAACTGCGGCGGGCCTAACTCCAGGCCCCCTGCACGGCATCCCCTTCGGCATCAAGGACATCATCGACCTACGCGGCGTACCAACCCGGGCCGGCACGCGCGCGCGTGCCTATGCACCGCCGGCCAAGATGGATGCTACCGTCGTTGCGCGCTTGCGCGCCCAGGGCGCCATTTCCTTGGGCAAAGTGCACACCACGGAATTCGCCTACTACGAAGCCGTCCCGCCGACCCGCAATCCGCACGATCTTTCGCGCACTCCCGGCGGTTCGTCGGCGGGTTCGGCCGCCGCGGTTGCCAGCGGCACGGTGCCCTTCGCGTTGGGCAGTCAAACCGCAGGTTCGGTGTCGCGTCCGGCCGCCTTCTGCGGCATCGGCGGGTTCAAGCCTTCGACGCTCTCGGTGGTCGGCGCCGGGGTGACGCCGTTCGCACCCAGTTTCGACACCCTCGGCGTGCTCGCCGGCTCGGCGGCCGATGCGGCTTACGTCGTCGCGGCCATGGCGCCCGACGCCCTGGGGTTCGCCGCCACGCTTCCGCCCGCCGATCTTTCGGCCGTCTTTCTCGAAGATCCGCTAATCGAGGAAAAGATCGACGCCTCCGTGCCGCCCGCCATGGCCGCCTTTCGGGCCCAGCTCGAGGCCGCCGGCATGGCGTGCCGCACCGCATCGTCACCGGTGCCGCTGGGCGATCTCGCGGCGTGGCACCGCACCGTCAGCAGCTACGAATTGGGCCGCGTCCATGCCGATCTTCTGAAGGTCCAAGAGCTGATCAGCCCCCGCCTTGCCGCCGACATCCGCGACGGCCAGGCCCTCACGGATGACGTCTATACCGATGCGCTCTCGTCGATCATCGCGGCGCGGCAGAATTTTTGGACCGCGCACCCGTGGCCCACACTCGTTGTGGTGCCCCCGGCACCGGGGGCCGCGCCCGTCGGCACCGCGACCGGCGATCCCAACCTCATCGCGCCGATGACCGCGCTCGGCGGTCCCATCGCCTCGATCCCGATCGGTCGATGTGTCGTAACCGGCATGCCGCTCGGCGCCATGGTTTGCGCCCCACCGGCGCACGACGCCCATCTCGCCGCCGCCCTCTATGCCAACGATGCCGCATTCGGCACGATCACGTGACACAAGGAGTATCGATCATGAAACTCGACGGTGCCTGCCATTGCGGCGGGATTCGGTTCGAAGCCGAAACCCACCCCGACAACATCGTCATTTGCCACTGCACCGATTGCCAAACGTTTTCGGGGTCGGCGTTTCGCGTGTCCGCCTTCACCGAACCGAACAGCTTTCGGTTGATCCAGGGCACGCCCAAGATCTACGTCAAGACCGCCGAGAGCGGCAACAGACGACGCCAAGCGTTCTGTCCCGATTGCGGCACCGCGCTCTATTCCAGCGACGATGTCGATCCGCCAAGCTTCTTGGCGCTCCGAATCGGCGGCTTGCGCCAACGCGATAGCCTCGCGCCCAAAAAAAATCTGGTGTCGGTCGCAGGCCGATTGGCTGACCGCGCTCGACACCATCGACGGCGTCCCCACGGCGTCCTGACGCGTCGCTAGCTGCGCGGCATCGGTACCGGCGCGCCTTTGGTCGTAAAGGTCTGCGCCTTGCGCTTGCGCCCCATGCGCTTGCCCTCGCCGCCGGTGGTGCCGGTGCCGGCGGGTTGCCGCGGCGGGACGAGGTGCTTTTTGCCGTAGCCGATCAAATCGGCGCGACCCATCTTTTTCAGCGCATCGCGCAACATCGGCCAGTTCTCGGGGTCGTGGTAGCGCAGGAACGCTTTATGCAAGCGGCGCTGCTTCAACCCCTTTACCGTCTCGACCTCTTCCGAGGCGCCATGTCGCACCGGGCGCAACGGGTTGACGCCCGAGCGATACATCGCTGCCGACAACGACATGGGCGAGGGCAGGAAGGTCTGCACTTGGTCCGCGCGGTACTTGTTCTGCTTCAACCAGATCGCCAGGTTCATCATGTCTTCGTCGGTCGACCCGGGATGCGCCGCGATGAAGTAGGGGATCAGGTAGTACTTCTTGCCCGCTTTCTTGGCCGCATCGTCGAACAGCTGTTTGAACCGGTCGTAGGCGCCGATGCCCGGCTTCATCATTTTCGACAACGGCCCGTCTTCGGTGTGTTCGGGCGCGATCTTGAGCAAGCCGCCAACGTGATGCGTCACTAATTCCTTCACATAGGTCGGGCTCTTGATCGCCAGGTCGTAGCGCACGCCCGAAGCCACCATGACCTTCTTGATCCCCGGCAGTGTACGGGCCTTCCGGTACAGCCCGATCAGCGATTCGTGGCTGGTGTCTAGGTTCTTGCAGATATCGGGATAGACGCAACTGGGGCGGCGGCACAGCGCTTCGGTCTCTTTGTCCTTGCACGCCATGCGATACATGTTGGCCGTCGGCCCGCCGACATCCGAAATGATCCCGGTAAAGCCCTCGGTGCGATCCCTTATGGTTTCGATCTCGCGCAAGATCGATCCTTCCGAGCGGTTCTGGATGATGCGCCCCTCATGCTCGGTGATCGAACAGAACGAGCACCCCCCGAAACAGCCACGCATGATCGTGACCGAGAATTTGATCATGTCCCAGGCGGGAATCTTGGCATCGCCGTAGGTGGGATGCGGCGCCCGTGCGTAGGGCAATTCGTAGACTCCGTCCATTTCCTTGGTGGTGAGCGGGATCGGCGGCGGCGTCAGCCATAACTCGCGATCGCCGTGCGTTTGCACCAAAGGCCGTGCGTTGCCGGGGTTGGCTTCCCGGTGCAACACGCGCGACGCGCGCGCATAGGCTTCGCGATCCGCCGTGACCTGCTCGAACGAGGGTAGACGCACCACCGTTCGACCGCCCTGGATGCGCGCGCCTTCGTCGCCGTCATCCAAATCGTCGGCATGAATCTCGGTCCAGCCCTCGGGCACCGACGACTTCATCAACGCAACGCCGCGGATGTCGTCGAACGTCTCGATCGGTTTCTTCTTGGCGATGCGGTGCGCCACCTCGACCAGTGCGCGTTCGGCGTTGCCGTACAACAGAATATCGCCCTTGGCGTCGGGCAGGATCGAGCGCCGTACCTTGTCGGACCAATAGTCGTAATGCGCGATGCGGCGCAGCGAACTTTCGATGCCACCCAGCACGATCGGCACGTCGCGATACGCCTCGCGGCAGCGCTGGGCGTAGACCACCACGGCGCGGTCGGGCCGCTTGCCGCCTTCGCCGCCGGGCGTGTAGCTGTCGTTGTGGCGCAATCGCTTGTCGGCGGTATAGCGGTTGACCATCGAATCCATATTGCCGCCGGTCACCCCGAAGAAAAGCTCGGGCTTGCCCAGTGCGGCAAAAGGTTCGGCGCTTTGCCAATCGGGCTGCGCGATGATGCCGACGCGAAAACCTTGCGCTTCCAGCAAGCGGCCGACCACCGCCATGCCGAAACTCGGATGATCGACGTAGGCGTCGCCCGTCACCAGCACGATGTCGCAGGCGTCCCACCCCAACAGGTCCATCTCGTCGCGCGACATCGGCAAGAACGGCGCGTTGCCGAAGCGCTGCGCCCAGTGCTTGCGGTAGGAAAACAGGGGTTTGGGGTCGCTCATGCGAGAGGTGTGGGGCAAGTCGGATGGCGCGTCAATGCCTGTCGCGCCCGGTCCTTGCATGGGCCACATCAAATTGACTCGACGCCGGCACGGCGGCTTGGTTTGCTGCCCCCTTAAGTCGGGCCGCACCCTGGGCTCTTGCCGGTTGCCTAGCCCGCGATGCGCCCCATATGGGGGGCAGGGTTCACGCCATGAGAGGGCCGCCATGATCAAAGGATTGCACCACAACGCCTATCGCTGCCGCGATTCCGAGGAAACCCGCAAATTTTATGAGGACTTTCTCGGCCTACCGCTCGCTCACGCCTTGCAGATCGGCGAGAGTAAAACCGGTCGCGAAACCAATGCGCTACACACCTTCTACGAACTCGACGATGGCTCCTACCTCGCCTTCTTCGAAGTGCCCGACGTCGATTTCGACTTCAAGGATCAACACGATTACGACCTGCACATCGCGCTCGAGGTGCAGCCCGATGTTCTCGAACCGATGCTGGCCAAGGGCAAGGCGGCGGGCATCGAGTCACGCGGCATCGCCGATCACCACGTCATGCGCTCGATCTATTTCCGCGATCCCAACGGCTACGTGATCGAACTCACCGCCAAAACCGACGTCCATGACGAAAACATGAACCCCAAGACCAACAACGCCCGCGCCAAGCTCGACGGTTGGCAGGCCGAAAAGGTCGCGTAACGAAAAAGGGGCGGCACCAGGCCGCCCCGAAAACGTCGGCGCCGAGGGTCAGCCCCAGGCGCCGATAATGCCACCCATCACCACAAGGGTGATCAAGTAATAACCGGTGCTGATCACATGGTTGATCCGCTTGCGCCCTTCAAACAGGAAGGTGTTGCTGATCACCGGCACGGCCATGCCGACCCAAAGCAACAGCCCCATCAACACGCCGCCCCACAGCGACACGTCGCCGGCCCAACTGATCACGGCCGACAGCACGATTGCCTGAAGAAACGCCAACACCGCCGTCACGATGTACATCGACGGTTTTGCCGATGCCTTGATCTCTTCCGGCGTCTTGCCGATGGCGTTCATCCACGCCTTTCCGGCCACTGCCGGGCTGTAGTAGATCGCGCCGATCGCCATCGCCGCCACAACGCTGACCAGCGCTGCCTAATAGTTCACTTCCCATTCCATCATGTGCCCCTCTCTTCCTAATGATCGCCGTTGCTGCGATCGAACCCTGGCCTAGCCTAGCCCGAGATCGTGCCCCACGCATAGAAAGGTGCAGCCCACCGGCGAAGCGTCGCCGAACTGGACCTGCGCGCCGGGCGCCCAACGGAAATAGGCGTTTTCGGTCAAATCGTGCGCCTCGTCGCCGGTCACGGTCATCCCGCCCGACAACCCAAACACCCAGGCCCGATGGTCGACCGGCGCGGGTGTGATGGGGCCCTGCCAGTCGGGCGGCACATAAATCAGCGACACCGGGCGCGGCGTCAGCCCCGGTTGGTTGGGCAGTTGCGATAGGGGACGCCAGCGCCAGGTCTCGTGGGCAGGGTGCGGTTGCCACAGCAGCGACGGCGAATCGATCACCTTGGGCAAGGTGAACGGCGCATCGAATTTGGGCGCCGTGCCGTCGAACGGTATCTGAATGCTTTCGTTGGGGTCGGCTTCGAACTCGGCCCCGCCGCTCGTCCAGATCAACAACGTACAACCGGTCTGCGAGACCGGTTCGGGGCGTGTGCCGTGGATGCTATAGGGCACGCGGTCCATATAGGTGCCGCCGCGAAACATGACGAGCTGACCGTCGACATCGTCGGGGCTCTCGTATTCCCAACTCGGAAACTCGCCCGACACGAAATAGAACGTCTCGTTGATCGACAGATGCAACCGGCGGCCCAACGGGGCGGGCTCGGGCGGCACAAACCGCAAATGCACGTAGGAATCGTTCGACCCGTCGAGGTCCAAGACCTTGCGGATCGACGATCCCATGACATGTGGCGTCCATGCCATCTCGTTGGCTTGAACAAAGTGAAAAGGCGTCTCGCTCATCGTCGTCCTCGTTCTATGTGGTGGTGGCGGTTCATGTGCGCTAATTCGGCGTCACCAATTCGATCAACGCGCCGTCGGGGGTGGTGATCCCTGCCGCCCGCACGGTGCCGAACGGCGCGAGCTCGACCTCTTGGGCGTCTAACTTTGTGCCCGTCGCTTTGTCGACGCGTGCCAGCACGGCGTCCAGGTCGGCAACCGGCCAACGTAGGGCGAGATGCCCGCGGTTCGGCGGCACCGCGCGGTCGGCGACGTCGCGGCCCTCGAACACTTCCCACTGCACCAATTCCACCATCCCGAAAATGTCCGGCCGAGCCTGCATGATGGCAACTTTCTTGGGCACCTTGCCTTTGAAATTCGATGGCATTCCGAATTGGTTGATGGCCAGCCGCGTTTCGCCGTCGTACCACGGCGTCCAGCCCAGGATATCGGCATAGAAATCGCGCGCCGGTTCGATCGCCCGCACCATTTGCTGGGCGGTAAACGGCGCGCAAAAGTCGTACGGCGCAGGATCGGTCTCCGATTGGTACAACCCGAAGCACACCCCGTCCGGGCCGCGCAATACGACATTGCGGTTGCGGTGTTCTTCGAACGCCATCAGGTCGATGTCGTTGAACGAGCCCCACCCGAGATCGGTGGCCCGGCGCAACACGCCCTCGATGTCCTTGGTGCGGATCAGCAACGAAAAGGTGCCGCCGGTGTCCCAGGGCTGGGCGCTGCCCCGGATCGATTGATGCGGCACACCGTCGATGTGGACCAGCCGCACCCAGCGGTCGCGATCCTCGGGGTGGACCACGACGGCTTCTTCGCCGCGTGCCTGCCGCGGCAAGCCCCAGTACACAAATATGCTTGGCGAAATGGGGCCGCGATGCAGCGTCTCCCAACCGCCGATCAGGCCCAGTGCCTCAATCCAGCGATCGAGATGGCTGACACTGATGACGGCTTCTTGCCAACCGCCGTCAGTGCGCCACATCGGGTCTACCAGGCTTTGATCGGCGGGGTCTTGACCTCGACCGACTTGGCGTCGGTCAGCGCTTCGACGTTATGCACGACCCCCGGCGCGTTGTACCAAGCGTCGCCCGGACCGGCGATGAACTCTTCGCCGTCGATCGTCGCTTTCACTTGCCCTTCGAGGACGTAGACGATCGATTCGTGATCGTCGTGGCTGTGCGGCGGCGAGGCCTGGCCTTTCGAGAAGGTGGTTTCGACGAAGACCATCGAGGGCGTCACCATCATGGTTTTCAGCGTCACCGGCGAACCGAGTTGGCCGCCTTCTACGTTGTCGATCTGAATGGTGTCGGCCGTTGCGTTCGACACAAACGGCGAGGGGAGGGGTTTCAACTTGCGGGCGGCATCGGCACTCATGCGGGTTCTCCTTGTTGCTGAATCACACAGCCTAGCGATGAATCCGTCCCCGACAAGGTTCGGCGCCCGGCCTGTTCGCTCTAGGAATCCGTTGTTTTGTCGCCGAATCGCTCACGTAGCGCGGGTTTGACCACTTTGCCGCCGCCGCTGCGCGGCAGGGCATCGGAGAAGACCACCGAGACCGGGACCTTGAATTTGGCCAGTTGGCTTCGGCAATGGGCGAGAATGGTGTCCTCGTCCAGGTGGGCGCCGGTCTTCAGCACCACGACCGCGCGCCCGCATTCGCCCCACCGTTCGTGCGGCACGCCGATCACGGCCGCTTCGGCAATCTCGGGCAGCTGATACAACACGTTCTCGACCTCGGCCGGATACACGTTCTCCCCGCCCGAGATGTACATGTCCTTCCACCGGTCGATCAGATAGTAGTAGCCATCGTCGTCGCAGCGCGCGGCATCGCCGGTTTTCAACCAGTCGCCCTCGAAGGCGTCTTCGGTTTTCTCCGGGTTGTTCCAATAGCCCGGCGAAACGTTGGGTCCGCGCGCCCAAATCTCGCCGACCTCGCCGGGGGCGACATCGTTGCCGTCGGGGCCAACTAGGCGCATTTCGGTGTACAGCACTTCGGTCCCGATCGAGCCCATCTTGGTCACCGCGGTATAGCGGTCGAGCGCCGTCAGCACCGGTCCGCATTCGGTCAGGCCATAGATATTTTGTAGGGGCAGGCCTTTTTCTTCGTGATAGAGACGCAACAACGACAACGGGGCCGATTCGCCGCTGATCGTGGCGCACACCAGGCGCGAATAGTCCGCCGCGGCGAAAGACGCGTCCTGGCTCATCAGCAGATACATCGTTACGGCGCCGTTGATGTGCGTAATGCCGATCGCCGGGTCGCTGACGTATCGATTGATCGCCGCTGCATCGAAATCGCGCATCACGTACACCGTCGCACCGCTATGGATGCAGGGGATCGTGTAGGCGCTCAGCGCGCCGGTATGAAACAGCGGACCGAAAATCAGCGTCGCGGAATCGCAATTCAGCCGCGTGAACATGGTGTGGCTGACCAAGTTGTAGAAGGTCGTGCCGTACGTGATGATCGCGCCCTTGGGCCGCCCCGTCGTGCCGGAGGTATAGATCAATATCCACGCATCGTCGTGATCGAGGTCCGGTACAGGCAGCGCCGTCGACAGGTCCGCGTTGGCAAGCCCGGTCTGGTAGTCCGAGTCCGCGTCGTCCGACAAAACCGCGATCTTGTCCGCCGCGATGATCTCGCCCGCGGTGTCGGCAAATGCGGGGCTAACGAACAACACCGCCGGGTCGGCATCGCCTGCGATATAGCGCAATTCCGGCGCGGCCAGCCGCCAGTTCATCGGCACGAACAACGCGCCCAAGCGCTTGCACGCGAACAGCAATTCGACCTGGTCGCTGGAATTGCGCGCCAACACGCCGACGCGGTCGCCCCGTCCCACGCCCAACGTCGTCAAATAACGGGCGGCGCGTTCGATCCGTTCGTGGGCGTCGCGATAGGTAAACCGACGATCGGTCGCTAGATCGACCAACGCCAAATGATCGGGCCGCCGCCGCGCGTTGAACGCGAGCCAATCGCGAACAAGCGATGTCACAGCCCGAGTTCCTTGGCGATGATGTCGCGTTGAATTTCGTTGGTTCCTTCGCCGAACGTATAAAGCCGGGCATCTCGCCAAATGCGCTGCATATCGCTTTCCGCCGAATACCCCGCCGAGGCCAAGATCTGCATCCCATCGTTGGCGACATCCAACAACGTTTCGGTGGCGATCACCTTGGCTTGCGCCGCCTCGCGACGGCAAGGTCTCCCGGCGCTGATTAGATCGGCGAGGTGATAGGTCGTCAGCCTGGCCTGATCGACGCGCATTTGCATGTCGGCCAACCGATGCCGCACGGCTTGGAACGCCCCCAGCGGTTGACCGAACTGCACCCGTGTTCGGGCATGCTCGATGGCGATGTCGACCGCGCGCTGCGCTTGGCCCACTGCGCTCGCGGCCAATCCGGCGCGCGCGTAGTGCAACGTCGACATCAAATTGTAGAACCCGCGATTGACCTCGCCCATGACGTCCGCATCGGGGACGAACACTTCGTCCAACCCAATGTCCCACGAGGTCAGGCCGGCATTGCCGATCTTCTCGAGTTCGGTCATCGCGACGCCCTCGGCATCGGGCGGGATCAACATCATGGTGATCCCATGATGTTTGGTGGCTTCGGGATCGGTGCGGCACGGCGTGACCATGTAGGTCGCTTGTTTCGCGTTGCTGGACCACGTCTTGCGCCCGGTCACCTGCCAGCCGCCGTCGACCTTCTTGGCGCGCGTCTGAATCCCGCCGGCATCGCTGCCCGCACCGGGCTCGGTCAGGGCCAGCGCAAACATCGCCTCGCCGCGGATCATCTTGGGCAACAGCGCGTTGCGCTGCGCCTCGTTGCCGTAGGTCATCAGCGACATCCCGCCGAAGCACACCGTGGTGTCGTACAGCGTGCCCAGCATCGAGGCGCGATAGCCCAAGCGTTCCTCGACCCGCGTGACGATCGACCACGGCAGGGCCTGACCGCCATAGGCCTCGGGAAACGGCAGCCCCAGCAGCCCGGCCTTGCCCAGTGCTGGCATCAAGTCGAACGGTGGCTCGTGATCGCGGTCGCGTCGGCGCAATTCCTCGGGCGGAATATGCTGGTCGACGAACCTGTCAACGCTATCCAGGATCAAACGCAATGTGTCGTCGTCGGTTGAGGTCTTGTCCATGTGCCCATCCCGCTTGTAGGGTCCGCGCCTATAGTAGCGCACCGGCGCTGTCGTTCGAATCGGAGCGCACCGCATGGCCGCCGCCCCTGTAATCTGCCTCTTCCGCCGGGACCTCCGCCTCGCCGACAACCCTGCGTTGGCGGCCGCGGTCGCTACCGGCCAACCCGTCATATGCCTTTTCGTGCTGGACGAAGAGAGCGGACGCCCGCCGGGCGGTGCGTCCCGCTGGTGGCTTCACCACAGCTTGACCGACTTGGACCGCGCGCTGCGCGCTTGCGGCGGCGCCTTGACCTTGCGCCGAGGTGCCACTGTCGATGTCGTCGCCGACGTCGCGCGCACCGCAGGTGCGACCGCGCTCTACCTCGCGCGGCGTTACGAGCCTCGGTCGGCCGATCTGGAGAACGCGCTCAAGGATCGGTTGGACGCAGCCGATGTGGCCGTACATCGCTTCGCCGGCACCCTGCTCAGCGATCCCGACACCATCCGCACCGGCCAAGGCGGACCGTTCAAGGTGTTCACGCCGTTCTATCGCGCGGTACTCAAGGCGGTGCCGCCGTCTCAACCGGCGCCCGCGCCGACCAACGTCCCGTCGCCCGAATCCTTGCCGGACAGCGACGATCTCGATTCCTGGGGATTGCTGCCGCGTGCGCCCGATTGGGCGGCGGGCTTGCGCGAGACGTGGACCCCCGGTGCCGCGGGGGCCCACGACCGCCTCGACGCGTTTATCGATGGCGCGCTGACCTCCTACGAAACCGCCCGTGATGTGCCGAGCATCGACGGCACCTCGGCACTTTCGCCGCAGCTCCACTTCGGCGAGATCAGCCCGCGACAGGTCCGGGCCCGCTTGCTGTTTGCCGCCGACCGGCACCCCGAGACCGCGGCCGGCGCCGCCGCGATCGAACGCCAACTCGTGTGGCGCGACTTCGCGCAGCATCTCTTGCACCACTGGCCGACGCTGCCCGAGGCGCCGTTTCGCCCCGAATACGAAACCTTCCCCTGGCAAGACGACCCGGTGGCCCTCCAAGCCTGGCAACGCGGGCGCACCGGCTTTCCGTTGGTCGACGCCGGCATGCGCCAACTCTGGCACACCGGGTGGATGCACAACCGCGTGCGCATGGTGGCCGCCTCGTTCCTGGTCAAGCATCTGATGGTTCCTTGGCAGGCGGGGGAGGCATGGTTCTGGGACACGCTGGTCGATGCCGACCTCGCCAACAATGTGGGCAACTGGCAGTGGGTCGCCGGTTGCGGCGCCGACGCGGCCCCTTATTTCCGGGTCTTCAACCCGATCCTGCAAAGCCAAAAGTTCGACCCCCAGGGCGTCTATTTGCGCCGCTGGCTCCCCGAACTCTCATTTCTTTCGGATAAACAGATTCACCGCCCTTGGGATGTTCCGCCGCGCGCGCTGGCCGATGCGGGCGTCACATTGGGCAAGGACTACCCCGAACCGATCGTCACCCACGAAGTCGGCCGCGCCCGCGCCTTGGCCGCGTTTCAGGCGTGGCGTGACGGGATGTCCTAGCCGGCCTTCCCGGCCAGCGCCGCATCGCCGACGAACGGATTGGATTGGCGTTCCGCGCCGAACGTCGAAAGCGGTCCATGCCCGGGCACGAACGTCACGTCGTCGCCAAGCGGCCACAGCTTGGTGGTAATCGCCTCGATCAGGTCGTCATGATTGCCGCGCGGGAAATCGGTGCGCCCGATCGACCCTTGGAACAGCACATCGCCGACCACCGCCATGTTGGCGGCGGGTTCGTAGAACACCACGTGTCCCGGCGTGTGGCCCGGGCAATGCAGCACCTGCAAAGTCAAGTTGCCGACCGTCACCGTGTCGCCGTCGATCAGCCACCGGTCGGGCGTGAACGGCGCCGCCTCGGGCAGCCCATAGGCTGCACCCGATTCGCTGGCCTGATCGATCCAGAAGGCGTCGTCCTTGTGCGGCCCCTCGATCGGCACCCCGTGCCGTTCGGCAAAGGCCCCGGCGGAACCGGCATGGTCGATATGGCCGTGGGTGATCAGGATCTTCTCCAAGGTCACGCCTTGGTCCTTGATGGCCGCATCGATGTGGTCGAGGTCGCCGCCGGGGTCGACCACGGCGGCTTTCATGGTCTCGGTGCACCACAGCAACGAGCAGTTCTGCTGGAACGGGGTCACCGGAATGATGACGGCTTGGAGTGAATGGGTCATGGCATCCCTTGTCAGTGCGCACCCCACGAATATAGGGTCTTGCTCCTACCCACAAATATCTCGCCGCCCCGCGCCTGCGGCTAAAGGACATCATGACCGGTCTGCCTTCTCCGCCCAGCCGCCAGTTGCTGCATAACCGCCAAATCCAGCTCGCCTGTTACGAACGCGAAGACGGGCTTTTCGATGTCGAGGGTCATCTCGTCGATACCAAGCCGTTCGATCTCGTGCTGTCCACGGCGCGACGCAAAAATGCCGGCGAGCCGGTTCACGACATGCGGCTGCGCCTGACCTTCGACGAGACGATGACCATCGTCGATGCCGAAGGGGTCATGGATGTTCCGGCGCACGAGTTCTGCAACGGCGCCCTGCCCAGCTACAAAGCGCTCATCGGCATAAAAATCGGGTCGGGCTGGGTGCGCGAGGCGCTCAAGCGGATCCAGCGTGCGGACGGCTGTACGCATATGACGGAAATGTTTACCGAGATCGGCACCACCGCGATGCAAGGGATGTACGGTCGGGCGAACCGCAACCAACGTCGCGACAAGACCATTCGGCGCAAAATGGCGCCTCAGTTGGAAAACACCTGTTTCGGGTGGCGCACCGGCGGACCCATCGCGACCGCCGTGAGTGAAGGCAAGGACGCGTGACGCCCGATCTCGTTATCCGTAACGGCCTGATCGTCGACGGGACCGGTAGCGACCCCGTCCCCGGCGACCTCGCGATCCGCGACGGCAAGATCGTCGCACTCGGGCAGGTCGGCGACACCGGCAAGCAGGAAATCGACGCCGCCGGCCACGCCGTGGCCCCGGGATTCATCGACAGCCACACCCATTACGATGCGCAGATCTTATGGGATCGCGGCCTGACGATCTCGCCCTGGCACGGCGTCACCACCGTGGTCATGGGCAATTGCGGTTTCGGCGTCGCGCCCACCCGACCGGACCACCGCCAGCTCATCTTGCGCACGCTCGAGCGCGTCGAAGGCATGAGCCTAGCCGCCCTCAACGAAGGCATCGGCGCCGAGTGGCCGTTCGAATCCTTCGGCGAATACCTCGACGCGGTGGCGACGCGCGGCACCGCCATCAATGTCGCGGCCTATATCGGCCACACCCCGTTGCGGCTTTACGTCATGGGCGAAGACGCGGTGCGTCGCAGCGCGACCCCCGACGAAGTGGCGCAGATGCGCGACCTCGTGGACGAGGCGATGCGCGCCGGTGCGGTCGGCTTCTCCACCTCGCATTCGCCGCACCATGTCGGTTTCGACGGTCTACCGGTACCCAGCCGGCTGGCCGACGTCGCGAACGAAATCGACCCCCTCGTCGCGGCTGCGGCCGCGCATGGCGGCGTCATGCAGGCGACCGGCGGCCCGACGATGTTTCTCGACGAGTTCGCCGACCTAGCCCGCAAGCACGACGTGACGATCACGTGGACCGCGCTGATGGCGGGCCTCGAAGGGCCGGGCTCGCACCGACCGTTATTGGCGCACTCCGCCGACCTGCGTGCCGAGGGCTTGCGGATCAGCCCGCAGGCCACGTGCCGTCCGCTCAACTTCGATTTCTCCTTCGACGAACCGACCGCCTTTGCCAGTTTGCCGATGTTCGCCGAACCTTTGCGCACCGACCGCGCGGGCCGGGAAAAACTCTACCGCGATCCCGAATTTCGGGCCGCGTTTAAGGCCGCGTTGGCCAAAGGCGTCGATCATCCCTTTGCCGAATGGGTCACCCGCACGGTGATCTCCTGGGCGCCCAGCGATCGCGCGTTGGAAGAACAGCCGCTCGATGCTGCCGCCGCCGCGCGCGGGGTCGATCCGGTCGACCTTGCCCTCGACCTCAGTCTCGCCAACGATCTCCAGGCGCGCTTCCGCCTGGCGATGTTCAACTACGATGCCGCCGAGGTCGCCGAGATCATGGCCGACCCCAACATCATCCTGGGCCTTTCCGATGCCGGCGCCCATGCCAGCCAGTTATGCGACGCCTGTTTTTCGACGCATCTTTTGGCCCATTGGGTGCGCGAGACCGGATTGCTCAGTTTGGCGCGCGGCGTCCAAATGTTGACCGGCGATATCGCCGATGTTTTCGGTCTAGACCGCGGCCGTCTCGCCGTCGGCTTGCCCGCCGATGTCGTCGTCTTCGATCCCGATACCGTGGCCGCCACCGGCCTGCGCCGGGTCAACGATTTGCCCGGCGGTGCCGATCGTCTCGTCGCCGATGCCGTGGGCATTCACACCGTGATCTGCAACGGCCGGATCATTCGCCAGCACGACCAAGACATCGCGACCCCCGAACTGCCCGGCACCGTGTTGCGCCCGCGGGCGCGGTAGCGCGTCATGGCGCGCGACTACCGCGTCGTCGTCATTCCCGGCGACGGGATCGGTCCGGAAGTCACCGACGCCACGTGCGCGGTGCTCGCCGCCGTCCAAGATCACGAGAACGTCGCACTTCGGTTCGAAACCCATCTCGCGGGCGCCGCTCATTACCGGGCGACCGGCCGGGCGATGGACGAGGCGACGTTGGTCGCATGCCGCGACGCCGACGGGGTGCTCAAAGGCCCTGTCGGCGACCCCGCGGTGCGCGCGCCCGACGGCATCGAAGCTGGGACGTTGGGCGGCGTGTTGCGCCCGGGCCTCGATGCCTACGCCAACATCCGCCCCATCCGGCTCTATCCCGGTGTGACCTCGGCGCTGCGCGATATCGCGGCGGACGGCATCGACTACGTCATCGTCCGGGAAAACACCGAAGGTCTCTACGCCAGCCGCGGCAAAGGCGAGGTTACGCCCGAAGGCGTCACCGATTTCATGACCATGAGCCGCGCCGGGATCGACCGCGTCGTGCGCAAGGCCTTTGCGCTCGCCGCACCGCGTCCAAGCCCGCGCGTCACCTGCGTCGACAAGGCCAACGTGTTGCGTGGCTTCGCACTGTTCCGCGAGATCTTCGATGCCTGCGCCGCCCGGCATCCCGACATCGCGGCCGATCACCTCTACGCCGATGCCGCTGCCGCGGCGCTGGTCGAACGCCCCGGCACCTTCGATGTGTTGGTCACCGAGAATTTCGTCGGCGATATCCTGTCGGATCTCGGCGCCGCCACCGTGGGCGGCCTCGGCATGTGCCCCTCGGGCAATATCGGGGACGATGCGGCCTACTTCGAACCGATCCACGGCTCCGCACTCGGGCTCGCGGGCCGCAACAGCGCCAACCCGCTCGCCACCATCCTGTCGGCCGCCATGCTGCTCGACTGGCTCGACGAGCCCGCTGCCGCAATGCGTATCCGCGCTGCCGTCGAACGCACCCTTGCCGCCGGCACCATCACCCTCAATCCCGACGGCACCGTCCCCCAAGGCACCCAAGCCGCCGCCCAAGCCGTCATCGCCGCGCTCTAACAGAACCCTCGTCCTGGGAAGGGACGATCACATCCTCGGTCCCCGCGATCACGTTCTCTGTCCCGCACTTGATCGCAAGCGGTACCGTGCCCATCCCTAGGTCACGGCCCCAACCACCATGCTTGCGAGACGCCATGACCTGACCGCCCAAAACCGACCAACCTGTTGATCGCACCGCGTTCTTTGGCTTCGTTCGTCGCCCGAAAAATCTAAGGTGTTGAAAACAAGGAGTTCTTTGGCTTCGTTTGGTAATTTCAGGGGTGCGGCGTGGCGCTGCCCGCGTCCGCGGGGTCGCCCCGTCGTCGTGCGCTAGCCCACCACCAATCTGGGCACGGCGGGCGGGTCCAGGTCGGGCAGGGTGAAGTGAAAGGTGGTGTTGCCGGGGCGGCTGTCGAAGCCGATGTGGCCGCCGTGTTTTTCGATCAGCAATTTGCAGATCGACAGACCCAGGCCGGAACCGTGGCTCGCGCCCGAAGCGTCGGCTTGGGTGAACTTGTCGAACACCTTGCCGCGGAACTCGGGCGGGATGCCGGGGCCGTGGTCGGTGATCGAAAACGTGATGCCGCCGCCTTGTTGCTGCGCGCCGATCTCGATGACGCCGTGCAGCGGCGAATGTTTGATCGCGTTGGAGATCAAGTTGGTCAGCACCTGGTGCAGTTGATCGGGGCCGCCGTTGATCCGCGCGTTGGGGGCTTCGCCGATGACCTGGATGTCGATCCCGAACTTGTCGGCATAGGGCCGGTTCTCCGATACCGCGCCGTCGAGCACGTCTTTGACGCGCAAGGGACGGAACTCGATATCAAGGCGACCGGATTCGATTCGTTCGATGTCGAGGATGTCGTTGACCAGACGCACCAGGCGTTCGGAGTTGCGGCTGGCGATGTCGATCAGGCCCTTCGCGGCGTCGGGCAGTTCGCCGATCATGCCGCCCGCCATCAATGACAGCGCGCCCGAGATCGACGTCAACGGCGTGCGCAGTTCGTGGCTCACGGTCGAGATGAAGTCGTTCTTCATGGTCTCGGCGCTGACCCGGTCGGTGATGTCGAGTACCGTCAGCTGGATCGCCGGAGCGCCTTCCCACTCGACGACGCTGAGCTGGTTTTCGATCCAAATCCGCACGCCGTCGCGGCGCAGGGCCTTGCGGCGGAAGATATTGGCCATCGGCTCGCCGCGTTCGCGGTTGGTCAGGTTGCTGGCGATTTCCGCGCGATCTTCGGGCAGGAAGACCGTCAGCAGACTTTCCAACGCCAGCACGTCGTCGGGGAAGTCGAAGCCGAAAATGTCGGTGAAGGCTTGGTTGGCGAACAGCGGTTTGAAGTCGCGGTGGATGCACACGCCTTGGCGCGACCCTTCGACGAGGTTGCGGAACTTCTCCTCGCTCTCGCGCAGTGCTTCCAGGTTGCGTTTACGCTCGGTGACGTCGCGCATGACCATGAGGATTGCGCGCTTGCCGCGATAGGAAAGCGCCCGTCCGGCGACCTCCACGAAGAACGCGGTGTCGTCGATCCGCCGCCAGCGCTCCTCGACGAACGGGACGCTGCCGCCCTTGTCGCGTAGTCCGCTCATGCGTTGCTGGGCGAGATCCCGATAGACCGGGTCGAGAAACCGGGAGATCGGTTTGCCGACCAGTTCGCTGCGCCGGGTCGCGCCGAACAGGCGCATCGCGCCCGAGTTGGCGAACTCGATGGTGTCGCTGACCACGAGAATCGCGTCGGGCGACAATTCGACCAGCGAGCGATAGCGCGCCTCGCTGTCGGCCAAGGCTTCTTCGGCATGTTTGCGGTCGGAAATGTCGCGCGCGATGGCGATCGCCTCGAACTCTTGGCTCTTGAGCACACGCACCTCGAAGTGGTGCACGCTGCCGTCGTCTTCGTTGCGCAACCAGTATTCGAAGAACTGCGGCTCGCCGGTGGCCAAGGCCCGGCGGATGTGCACCAGCGCGGGCTCGGCGACGCGCTGGGGAAACATGTCCTGCAGGCGCTGGCCGACGAGGTCTTCTTCTTTGAAGTGCGGCTGGTAGTAGCGTCCGGCCGAATACCCCAAGATGGTCCCGTCGCCCGACAGGCTGATCACCAGGTCGGGAATGGACGCCAGCATTGCGGCCTGCTTTTGTTTGCTTTCGTCCAACGCACGTTCGGTGGCGCGGCGGGCGGACACGTCGCGTAGCGTGATCAGCCACGTGCCAGGCACGTCGTTGTCGTAGGGAAAGATGGCGATTTCGGTATCGAGCGCGGTTTGATCGCGACGGAGCAACGTCAGGTTGCGGTGTTCGCCCGCGGTGCCGCCTTTGCCCGAGGATAGCCAGACCGACAGCGCGGCGCGGTCGCGCGGATGGACCAGGCTCGATAGCGGCATCCCGACCGGGCTTTCGTCGCCGGCAAAGCGCAGCATGCCGGTAAAGGTAGCGTTGGCGAAGTAAATCCGGCCGTCTTGCACGACGGCAAGGCCCTCGCCTGTCTTGTCGAGCAAGCGTTTCAGGAAGGCCGTGTTCTCGGTCACCTGGTCAAATCCGGGCCGTTCGGTTTGCGAGTCGTTTCAGCCGGTCATTGTCTGGCTTTTCAAGGTTATCCACAACCCGCCAAACGCGTCCCGCTAAAACGTAGGGGGGCCGCCGCGGCGAGTCAGTGCCGTCGCGGCTAACCCGACAAGGGCGAACGCGACCATCCCGACGCCCATCGGTCCTTGCGTGGTATGCGGCAAGAACCCCGCGACCACGGTACCGACCGCGCCGCCGGCCAATTGGATGGCGCCGAACCCGGCCGAGGCCGTGCCCGCCACCTTGGGCGCAAGCCCCACCGCGCGGGCGCCCGCGATCGGCATCATGCCGCCGTTACCCAGTCCGACCAAAAACAACGGCGCGATGACCGCGGGAATGCTGGTCCCCCCGGCCAACCCGATCCCGGCGATGATCAGGCCGCCGATCAGCGAACAGATCGTGCCGACCGACAACAACCGGTCGCCCCAGGGACGACTGCCGTAGCGCGCCGCGACCGCCGCGCCGATCAACGAGCCCGCGACCATCACCAGCATGAACACCCCGAAGATATCGGCCGGCATACCGAGGTTCTCGATCAACACGAACGGCGCCGAACCCAAGAACACGAAGAACATCCCGTTCATCGCGCCGACGCTCAAGCAATAGCCGAGGTAGGGCGGAAAGGCGCATAGCCGACGCAGGTCCGTTGCGATGCGCAAGATGCTCATCGGCCGTCCGATGTAGCGGTTGGTTTCGGGCAGGCGGAAAATCCCCATCACCACCGGGATCGCGCCGACCGCAGCGAGAAACCAAAATCCGGCCGTCCAACCGAAACGCGCCGCCAACTGGCCGCCGATCAACGGCGATACCGCCGCCCCCAGACTGATCGACAGCGTCAGGAATCCCATGATGCTGGCCGATCCGTTGCGCCCCCAGGCGTCGCGCACCAAGGCGCGTGTCACCACGCTGCCGGCGCAGGCGCCGAAGGCTTGAAGTACGCGCCCGATCAGCAGCGCTTCGATCGAAAACGCCAGCGCGCACACGATATTGGCCACCACGAACAACGCCGTGCCCCACAGCAATATCGGTCGCCGCCCGTAACGGTCCGACATCGGCCCCAACACCAGTTGGGCAATGCCGAAAGCGACAAGAAACACCGTCAGCGTCAGTTGGACTTCGCTTGGTGATGCGTTCAGCGCACGGCTGATCTCGGGCAACGCGGGGACATAGACGTTGATCGCCAAGACGCCGGCCAGGACCATCGTCATCAGCAACCCGATCGGCGGACGCGCCGAGGGCGGCAGTCCGTCGTCGTCCGTAGCGGTCGTCAGCACTGCCGTCCGGTCGGTACCTTCAAAGTTTTTCCGACCATTCTTCCGGCGAGCCGGCCTTGAGGCCGGGCGGCAGCTTGGTGGTCTTGGTGCCGTAGGCCTTGCCCACTTGGGCTTGGGTTAACCCGCCGGCTTCTTGCAAATCGGCATCGGCCAGGTCGGCGCCCAACAGGCTGGCGCGGGTCAAATCGGCTTGGGCAAGGTTGGCCTTGGCGAATTGCGCGCCGGCCAGATCGGCCCCGACCAAAGTCGCCTCCGACATGTCGGCCAAGGTCAGGTTGGCATGCCGCATTGCCGCATAGGACATATCTGCCCCGGAGAGCCGAGCGCCCGACAGGTTGGCGCGGCGTAGTTCCGCCGAATTCAACATCGCCCCGCTGCAATCGCTGTCCGACAAATTGGCGCCGCGTAGGCTCGCGTTGGCCAAATTGGCGCCGGCCAGATCGGCGCCGGCCAGATCGGCGTTTTCCAGGCGCGCCTTCTCGCCATCCTGACCGCTCGAATCGAGCCAGGTCTGATGCGCATCCAAGATGCCGGCGATATCGATGGACGGTTTGCGGTCGCGCTTTTTCTTTTCCTTCTTTGTCTTCGGCGCGACGGCGGCCTTCCAATCTTCGCTTGTGTCTTTCTTTTTTTGGGTTTTGGTGACCTCGGCGCTGAAATCCCGTACCTCGGGTTTCGCCGGCGTTTTGACCACATCGTCGTCGCTGATCTTGCCCGTCGGCTTTTTCGGCGGCGCAGGCGCCAAGTCGGTGTCGTCGATTTTGCCGGATGGTTTTTTCGGCAGGGCGGTCTTTTTCGGTTCGGGCGTTTCGATCGGCGCTTCGCGATCGCTGGGTCTTTTCAGCGCGGCTTTGCCCTGCGGCTTGACCACGGCGGTGGTCGGTCTTGGGCGCGCCTTGCCCTGTGGCCGCACCGCCGCTTTGGACGAGGGTTTTGTCAGGCCCGCCGGCGGCGGCGCCTTTTCGGGCTCGATACGCGGCAACTCGCGACGATCGGGTCCGGCAAAGTTCGCGTTGAGGACGATCCGTTCGGGCTTGAGCAACGTCGTCATCACCCGCATCAGCATCGCCTTCTCGGCGATCGGTTTGACGATGATGCCCTCGATGCCGGCAAGACTGGCCTGGTAGATGGCTTTCTTGTCCTGGGTCTTCACCATCAACAAGATCGGCAACGACGAAAGGCGGCTGGCACGTTTTTGGCGCAGGCCGGTGATGAAATCCGCCGCCGTCATGCCCTTGAACTGAAGGTCGACCATGCCGAGCGATGCGTCGGTGCGTTCGAGCGAATGGAGCGCGTCGTGGCCGCTTGCAGTGCTGATCACTTCTGCAACGCCGAGTCGGTTGAAGACGCCGCGCGCCCAGAACCGAAACTGGTCGTCCGCATCGAGCAGCAGGATGCGCTGGCGCTTCCAATCGAATTGCTGCGGGGATACCGCCATACCACTCCCAGCGACGGCCGTGGGGGCCGCCGTTTTCTCTATGCTACACCTGATTTACGACAGACGGTTGATTCCGTCGAGAGCCGCCGTTTTGTAGCATTCCGCTAAGGTTGGGTAATTGAAAACCGTATCGACGAAGTAGTCGATATCGCCGCCGAGGCTGAGCACCGCTTGTCCGATATGGATCAGTTCGGTGGCGCCTTCGCCGATGATCGACACCCCCAACAATTTACGGGTTTCGGTGTGGAAGATCAGCTTCAGCAGGCCCGAGTGGTCGCCGATGATCTGACCGCGGGCGATTTCCTTGTAGGACGCTTTGCCCACCTCGTAGGGCACGCCCTCGCTGGTCAGCTGCTCTTCGTTTTTGCCGACCACCGAAATTTCGGGAATCGTGTAAATGCCGAACGGGAAAAGTTCCGGCACGCTTTGCGATGGCACATCGAACATATGGCACGACGCCAAACGCCCTTGCTCCATGCTGGTCGCGGCGAGGCTCGGAAATCCGATCACGTCGCCGGCGGCGTAGATATGGGGCTGGTCGGTCTGGAAATTCGCGTTGACGCTGATCCGTCCGCGTTCGTCCGCATCCAATCCGGCGGCTTCTAGGTTCAACGACTCCGTCGCGCCGGTGCGGCCGATTGCGTAAAGCGTCTTTTCGGAAATGACTTGCTTGCCGCTTTCCAACTTGATGCGGACATGCTCGCCCTGGTCGTCCTCGTAGGGTTCGACCCCCGAGACCGCTTCGCCGAGGCGCAATGTCACGCGGTTTTCGCGCATGTGGTGGGCCAGCGCATCGGTGATTTCCCAGTCGAGGAAATCGAGCAAGCGCGGCCGCTTGTCGATCACCGTGACGCGGACGCCGAGGGCGGCGAAGACCGTGGCGTACTCGCAGCCGATGACCCCTGCGCCGATCACCGCCAAACGTTTCGGCAGCGTCTGCAGTTTCAAGAGGTCGTCGCTGATGAAGATCCGTTCGCCATCAAAGGGAATACTTGGGTCGACCGTACAGACCGTTCCGACCGCGATCAGGATGTGTTCGGCGGTAATGTCTCGATGACCGCCCGTGGCGACGTCACTCAACCGTACGGTGTTGGCGTCGACGAACGATCCCGATGCGGAAATCACCTCCACCGAGTTGCGCATCAACTGATGCTGCGTGACATCGATCTCGCGCCGGATGACATGGTCGGTACGATGCAGCAGATCCTGCATCTCGATCTTTTCTTTGACACGGTAGGCTTGGCCGTAGATGCCGCGTTGGTTGTAGCCCGACAGATGCATCACCGCTTCGCGTAGCGTCTTCGACGGGATGGTGCCGGTGTTGATGCTGACCCCACCCACAACGCCTTTGTGCTCGACGATGGCGACGCGTTTGCCGACCTTGGCGGCCTGGATCGCGGCGCGATGGCCGGCAGGCCCTGAACCAATCACAACTAAATCGTAGTCACGGCCAGACATAAACGGCCCTCGTTACTGTTCTATTGTTACTGAAACGCATAACTCCCTGACTTTTAAGGCATTTTAAAGGATGGGCAACAAGTAACGGGTCGCACCTGATTCCCGTCCGAGCGACCGAGGTGGGCAAAAAACTAGGTCTGATGCCGGTCTCGTCACTTAGCTGCGATTGGCTCGCAAGGTCATGACGGTGCGTTGACTGGACAGCTGCGCCCCCAGCGGCGAGCGTATCGCAGGTTATTGGCAGGTCTTGATGTCGACGGAATTCAAGGAAGGGGAGGTCGCGCCGGCGGGCAAATGGACGTCGGTAGGGCTCATTGCCCTAGCCCAAGTGTTGGCGCTGTCGCTTTGGTTCTCCGCGGCGGCGGTCCTCCCGGCTCTGCGGGCCGAATTCGCCATCGGCGATACCCATGCCGCGTTGATGAGTTCCGGTGTCGCGCTCGGCTTCGTCGCCGGCACGTTGATCAGCGCCTTCCTTGGGTTGGCCGATCGTATCGAAGCGCGGCGGCTCTTTTTCGTTTCGATCTTGCTGGGCGCCGCCGCCAACCTAGGCATGCTGGTCATTGCCCCCGACAGCTGGATGGCGCCGATCCTGCGAGTCGCGGTCGGCGCGACCATGGCGGGGGTCTATCCGGTCGGCATGAAACTGGTCTCAAGTTGGGCGGTGAACGATCGCGGGCTGCTGGTTGGGCTTTTGGTCGGCGCCCTCACCTTGGGGACGGCCTCACCGCATCTGCTCGATTTGTTGGGCGGCTTGGATTGGCGCTTCACCGTGGCGGCGGCGTCTGTTCTCGCGGTCGCCGCCGGCGTGATCGTGCTGACGGCGCGCGTCGGGCCGGCGATCGGCGCGGCGGCGGCGTTTCATTCGCGGCTCGTGCTGCGCGCCTGGACCAACAAGCCGTTGCGCCTCGCGAACTTTGGCTACTTCGGGCACATGTGGGAACTCTACGCCATGTGGGCTTGGATCGGCGTGTTCCTGTCGGCAAGCTTCGCCATTGCACCCGGTGGCGAGAACGCGGCCGGTCTGGCGCGCCTCGTGACCTTTGCCGTTGTCGGCATCGGCGCCGTCGGCAGCTTGCTCGGCGGCGTCTTTGCGGATCGTTTGGGCCGCACCACGGTCACGGTGTGGGCGCTGGCCATCAGCGGCGCCTCGGCGTTGGTCATGGGGTTCCTGCTCGGGGCCGCACCCTGGCTAGTGATCGTCGTCGGCCTGATTTGGGGCATCGCGGTGGTCGCCGACTCGGCGCAATTCTCGGCAAGTGTGATCGAACTCTCGGACCCCGAGATCGTCGGCACCATGCTGACGGTGCAAACCTCGGTTGGGTTCCTACTCACCATCCTGACGATTCACTTGGTCCCGCCGCTCGCCGAGGGGGTCGGCTGGGGCCTTGCCTTCGCGATGCTGGCCATCGGCCCCGCCTTCGGCATCGTCGCGATGCTGCGCCTCCGCGCCCGACCCGAGGCGGCAAAACTCGCCGGCGGCAATCGGTAGTCGGGCGTTAGTCGCCCTTGATCCAGACCGGTGTCGTCTGGTGGACCTCGGGAAAGCCATCGAGTAGCGGTCCGGCTTCGACCATGAAGGTCTTGAACGCGTCACCACCCCCGTCGGCCGCTTGGGCGGCTGCATCGGTATAGACCTCGAACAAGTGGACCGTGTCCGGGTCGTCGTTGCTATAGCAGTAGAAGTAAGCCTCCAGCGCCGGGTTGGCAGCCGCGGCGTCGCGCAGGTGGGTTTCCCACAGGGCACGCAGCGCGTCGCGTTGGCCGGGCTTGGCTTTGCTCTTGATGAACAGGGCAACTTTGGCCATCGGGCTACTCGGCCGCCAACGCGTACGCCTTGAGGGGCGGCGGCAGTGTGGCTTGCATGCTGGGCCGCGCAAAAAGCGCATCCACTAAGCCCGCCAACTTGGGCCGGGCGCGGATCATGTCGTGGCCTTCCGGCGTCTTGAGATCGAGATAGACCAAGACCGGCCCGGCGATCAAATCCGCCACGGTCACGGTGTCGCCGACAAACCATGGGCTTCCTGTGTGCAGGGAGGCCAGCACGTTGAGGTGCTTTTCGACAACTGGCAGGGCGGCCTCGATCGCTTCGCGATCGACCGCCCCATCCTTGGCGAACAGGTATTTGAGCAGGTAGCCCGGGACCAGATCTTTGTACATGTAGTCCTTGTAGGCGCTCGTCACCTGCTCGGTGTGGGCGCGTGCCACCGGGTCGGTTGGTTCAAGCGCGGGGCCGTCGAACGCTTCGTTGATGTATCGCGCGATGGCGGTGGTTTCGAACAAGTGCACATCGCCATGCGTCATGGCCGGCATTTTGTTGTAGGGGTGGTGCTCTTCGCGAAACGCGTCCGACCGAAAGTCGCTATCGACGAACGCGTGACTGACGCCTTTTTCTTCGCAACACAGCCGCGTGCTCCAGGGATAGGAGGCGCCGGCGGCGCCGTAGATTTGAATTTCGGCCATGGTTGCGTCTCCCTAAAAGATTTGCTCAAGGCAATTGAACGAACTCGTCCAGCCCCAGTTGTGTTGGTCGGCTTCTTCCTGGTTGGCGAAGCCTTCGTGGTGCAGATGAACCTCGGTGCCGCCGTCTTTTTCGGTGAACGACACTTCGACATTTGTTTCGGCACCGGGCTTGTCGTCGGTATACCAAGCCCAGGTGTAGGCGACCTTCTTGCCGGGCTCGATCTCGGTAAAGGTGCCGCGCACATCATGGGTCGTGCCATCGGGCGCTTGCATCAAGGTTTCGTAACGCCCGCCTTCGCGGCAATCGATTTCAGCCTTGGGGCAACTCATGCCCTCCGGCCCCCACCACTTCTTCATCACTTCGGGTTTGGTAAAGGCGTCGAATACCGCGCCGGGCTTTGCCTTAACGACGCGGGAAATATCGAGTCCGAGAACATGTTCTGACATCGAACGCTCCTTAGCGGGTTTGATCGAAACAATTGAAGGTGCTGGTCCAACCGCGGTTGTGCAGGTCGGCGGCTTCTTCGGTGGCGAAGCCGGTGTGGGTCAGCGTGACCTCGGTGCCGTCGGGGTGGTCGGCGAAGACGATCGCGACGTAGGTCTCTTCGCTGCCGTCGCCCTCGGTGTCGGTCCACGCCCAGGTGTAGCCGAGTTTGGCCGGCGGCTCGAAGGAGGTGATGCGCCCGCTGACCGTATGGACCGTTCCGTCCGGACTTTTCTTGTCGAAGCGGTAACGCCCGCCGACGCGCAAATCCATTGTGACGTCGACCAGGGTGAAGCCTTCAGGCCCCCACCATTTGCGCAGAAGGTCGGGTCTGGTAAAGGCGTCGAAGACGAAGGCGCGCGGCGCGGTGAAGACGCGGCTTACGGTGGCGCTGAAGGCCTGCGGCTCAGGACGTGCGGTTGCTGTCGTCATGGGGCTCTTCCTCTCCAGAGTCGTTCTGTTTCTTGAAGGCCTCGATGAACTCGGCGAGCGAGTCGAACTGGGCCTCCCAAAAGTGTCGGTACCGTTCGATCCATTGGGCGGCCTGCTGCAACCGCTCGGGTTCGAGACGGCAGCGGCGCCATTGCGCCTCTTTGATGCGCTGGATCAGCTTAGCGTGTTCGAGCACCTTGAGGTGGCGCGAGACCGCCGGTGCCGAGATGGTGAACGGCTCGGCCAACTCGCCGACGGTCGCCGGCCCTTCGGCGAGGCGCGCTAAAATCGCCCGCCGGGTCGGATCCGACAGGGCGGCAAAGGTGGTGCTGAGCGGGTCGGTCGCGTGTTGCATTTAGCTAATATGTTAATTAATGAATATGTTAAATAATAGGCGGGGGCGGACTGTCAAGGGGTCACGGTCTCGGGCTATTCGGCGGCTTGGGCGGGAACGGGGCGCCGCGCCCCGAAAGGAACGACTGCGTTGCCTTCTTCGGGGTCGGGCGGGATCAGACGCGAGAGGCCGAGCGAGGCCAGCGCCATCGCCGCACCGGCAAGGAAGACAGCTGCCGGCGAGACCAGCCACAACAACCCGAAGGCCGCCGGCAACACGACCGCGGCGATGTGGTTGATGGTGAAACTCACCCCGGCGGTGGGGGCGATATCGGCCGGATCGGCGATCTTTTGGAAATAGGTCTTCATGGCGATCGCCATGGCGAAGAACACGTGGTCGACGATGTAAAGGCCGATCGCGATCGCTGGGTTTTGAACAAAGGCATAGGCGACGAACACCACAAACAGGCCGAGGTATTCGACCGTCAGCGCTTTGCGTTCGCCCCAGATGCCGATGAGTTTACCGATCCGCGGCGCAAGGACCATGCTGAGCGCGCTGTTGGCGAGGAAGATGAGCGCGATCGAACCGGCATCGAACCCGAAACGCTCGACCAACATGAACGCGGCGAATACGACAAAGATCTGTCGCCGCGCACCCGACATGAACACCAGCGCGTAGTAGAGCCAATAGCGTTTGCGCAACACGAGATGTTTGTGTTGTTCGACCTTGGCCGGGAACACCGGAAACAATATCCATGCCGCAAGTGCAAGCAGCACGGTGACACCGCCGCCCACGAGATAGACCCATTTAAAGTCGAGTTTCGCGATATCGAGCCCGACGTAAATCAAGGCATAGGCAATGATCCCGGCGAACGAACCCACGGCAATGACCCGGCCCAACCAGTGCGCCGCGTTCTTCTTGTCGAGCCACTGCAGGGACAACGACTGCGCGGTGGTTTCGTAATAGTGAAAACCCAACGACATCACGACGGTGGTGAGGTAGAGCCCGACAATCGTCGGGAAGAACCCGGTTGCCGCCGTGCCGATGCCCAGGAACAAAAGCGAGAGATAGGCCAGTTTCTGTTCGCGCACGAACAGCAACAAAAAGACCACGGCGAAGGCGAGAAAACCCGGCACCTCGCGCAAGGATTGGAGAATGCCGATCTCCGCGCCGCCGAATTGCGCCCGCTCGATCGCAAAGTTGTTGAGCAGTCCCTGCCAGGTCGCGAACGAAATCGGCACACCCGCGCCCATGATGAGCAGCAGAATTTCCGGCCGGCGTAGATTGTCGCGCAAGCGGGTAAACATGAAAGATACTTTAGAAGATTCGGCGCCTCCCGAACGGAGGGCGGTCCTAGATTATCGCGGTCCTGGCAGAGCGGCCATCTTCGCGTCGCCTACCACATCGATGCGTTGGCGCGGGCTTTCCAGGCTTTGTCGTATTCCGGGCCATCGATGCGGCCGTCGCTGGTTTGGGCAAGCATGGTCCCGGCGGTGGGGAGGGCCTTGGGGTCGACGTGCCTTTCGGCATTCCACAGGTCGGCGCGCAGCACCGCGCGGGCGCACTGGAAGTAGATCGCATCGACGGTGACGACCACGACGCAGCGCGGCTCCTTGCCTTCGATTGAGAACGAGGCGAGTAGGTCAGGGTCGATTGAAATTTTGGCCCGGCCTTGGATGCGCATGGTGTTGCCCGATCCGGGAATTAGAAACAGCAACGCGACGTGCGGGTCGTGGACGATGTTGCGTAGTGAATCGACCCGGTTGTTGCCGCGACGGTCGGGGATCATCACGGTTTTCTCGTCGGTGACCCGCACCACCTTCCCCGCATCGCCGCGGGGCGAGCAATCCAAGCCGTCGGGCCCGTTGGTTGCCAGCGCCATGAAGGGCGAGGCATCGATCATCGTCTTATAAGCCGGCACGATCCGGTCGGTTTCCTTAGTCAGCGCGGGTTCGCTGGGCGTGCCGTAGAGCGCTTCAAGATCGGCAAGAGTGGTGATGGTCGACATGGCGCGACTCCGTTGCGAGAGTTGTGGGCACTCTAGAAGCGGCAGGCCCGGCGCGACAAGCGTCCGGCCAAACCCCGCGCAGAAAGGACGCATGATGGCGCTGACCGCACCGGTTTCCCGCACCACCATCTTCACCCGCGATGCCGAGCGTGCGCTTGGCTTTTACCGCGATCTCTTGGAGATGGAGGTTTGGATCGACACGTTGATTCCCAATCCAGGGGCCTCCGACATTCTTGGCCAACCCTGCGAGTCGATGCGGATCATCGTGTTGCGCGCCGACGATACGACGATCGGCAATATCGGCTTGGCCGAGGTCCATGGCGCCAATCCACCGCTTGAAGATCCGGTGCCCGCGACCAACGTGCGGTTCGGTGAACCTTGCATGGTGATCCGCACGGATCACCTCAAGGAATTGCTGCCGAAGTTGGATGCGGCCGGGGTGCACGTGATCAGCCCGCCGACCAAGTTGGAGCTGCCGTTGCCTGAAGAGGTGTGGGAGATGTTCCTGCGCGATCCCGACGGCACGATGATCAATCTCTCGCACCACGGGCCGTGGTAGCGCCTGTGCTCTAGACGCCCTGGGTGATGACGTTGACCACGGCTTGGCGGCCTTCGTTAAGGACGATATCGCGCGCTTTGACGAGTTCGGTTTCGAGTTCGGCCGGATCGTCCACGACGACGCCGTAGCCCCCGGACGCGGCGACGACTTTTTCGAGATCGGGGGCGGGTTCGAGCAGCGTGAGCGGGACTTGGTTGCTTTTTGCGGCATAGCCGTCGGGATACATGAATTTGGTGGCGCGACTGACCGCGCCCCACATGCGGTTGTTGAAGATCACGATCAAGATCGGCAGGTCTAGCGCGCGCGAGACGAAATGCGCCGACGTCGGATTGCCGAACATGTAGGCGCCGTCGCCCAGCGCGGCGATCACCAGTTTGTCGCGCGCGCCGAGCTTCAACCCCAACGCCGCGCCCATGCCCCACCCCAAGCCGCCGACCGGACTCGCCGAAAAGAAGCTGCCTGGTTCGGTCAGGGTGAGGTGGTCTTGTTGCAGCGGCGATTCGTTCACCAAGATGGCGTTGTCGCCTTTGATGCGGTCGATGCAGTGGGTTACCCACGCCGGGCTCATCGGGGCGGCGTCTTTGACGGCATCGAGGTCGCGGATGACGGTTGCGCGCTGGGCGGCGCGCTTGGCGAGCTGAGATTTGCGACGCATCGCGACCGCTTCGCTCTTGGGGTCGATTCGGTCGTTCAACGCAGCATGGAGCGCTTTCAGACCGGTCACCGGGTTGGCGTTGATTACGACATCGGCGGCGAACGATCGCAGGGGATAGTCGCCGTACAACGGATCGATCCCGAGTTGAACGATTTTGGCATTGTCGGCTGGACCTTCGATCGCCGGGATCCAAGGCACGTCGCTGTCGAGTACCAAGACGACGTCGGCCTCCTTGAGGGCCGGTCCGGGTACGAACCCAGCATGCATCGGATGATCAACCGGCAGACACACGTAGCGCGGCCAGTGCATTACGACGGGTAGCGCGAACGTTTCCGCGAGCGCCGCAAGGGTCTGAGCGGCATCGGGGTAGCGGCCGACGGTCGTGGTGATGATCAAGGGAGCCTTGGCGTTGGCCAGTAAATTGGCCGCGGCGGCCAGGGCGTCGGGATCCGCCCCGGGGGCGCTGGCCGGGGTCGCGGCCGGGGCGAGCGCGGCGGGTTCGGCCGGACTTGCCAACACCTCACGCGGCAATGTCATGTAGATCGGGCCGCGTGGTTCGCTCATCGCCAAGGCCATCGCGCGATCCAACGCGGCGCTCGTCTGGTCCGGCCGGCGTAGCTCGTAGTCCCATTTGACGTATTCGCGCACCATTCCGGCTTGGTCGAAGGACTCTTGCGCCCACTGGATGACGCGATTGCGCGCGCCGTAGGCGCCGGCTTCGGTAATCGGGGTGCGCCCGGCAAACAACAGCACCGGCACGTTCTGACGCGCGGCGTTCATGAGGCCGCACACCGCATTTGCGGTGCCCACCGTAGTATGGACCATGACCCCTTGGGGCCGCCCAGTCGCCAGGTAGTACCCATGCGCCATGCCCATCGCGGTGTTCTCGTGTGGGATGGCGATCGGCGTCGGCGCGGGTTGGCCCAGCGCCGAGGCCTTTGCAAAGGCCTCGATGACCGGGGCGAAATCGGTGCCAGCGTTGCCGAAGAAATAGTCGATGCCGTGATCCGCCATCGCCGCCACGAAGGCCTCGCCGACGCTAACTTTGCTGTCGCTCATGTCTTTCCTCCCGCCAGCCCGCGAGTATCAAGAGAGGCATCGGGCCTTGCAACGGCGCCTGGTTGTTATTTCGGTCCGCGGTGTTATATCCCGGGTATGATGGCAGACGTGAGCGAAGCACCGGCCGAGGCCAAAAAGGAAGAAACCCCGACGCTGTTCGTTGTCTATGGCGGTCGCGTCGACGATCCGACCGCCGAACGGTTTATCGATCTATCGACGCTTGATATTCGCGGTATCTTCGAAAGTTACGACGCCGCATTCAGCGCGTGGCGTGGCGCCAGCCAACAACACGTCGACAACGCGTTCATCAAATACGTCATTAAGCGGTTGGGTTAGCCGCCGCGGTCGCAGCCCGCAGCCGTGCGAGCGCGAGAATCGCATCGATCGTCGGAGTGGCGATATCGAGGAGCCGGCCCATCTCCGCAACCACGCCGGTCAGCGCCTCTATTTCCAAGGGGCGGTGGCGTTCCAGGTCTTGCAACATCGATGTCTTGTGCGGACCCACCGATTCGGCGACAGCAATTCGGGCATCGACATCCATCGGGAAGGTCACACCCAGATTCTCGCCGATCGCTTGCGCCTCGAGCATCATGGCGCGCAAAACGGGGACGGTCCTGGGCGAGGTCGCCATGGCATCGAGGACGGTGTGAGTTAGGGCGCTCACCGGATTGAACGACAAATTGCCCCATAGTTTGTTCCAGATCGCGCCGCGTATGTCGGAGGTGATCGGGGCATCTAGGCCCGATCTCGAGAAAATCGCGGCGAGGGTCGTTGCGCGGTCCGAGGTGCGACCGTCGGGCTCGCCCAACTCGAAGCGATTGCCGAAGGTATGGCGAACGCGGCCCGGACCGGTGATCGAGGCCGCGGTCCACACCACCGCGCCCAACGCGCGCTCGGGCCCAAGGGCGTTCCACTGCAGGCCTCCCGGATCGGCAGAGGCCAGTTGATGGCCCTCCCATGGCCCGCCCAACTTGTGGAAGTACCAAAAGGGGACGCCGTTCATCGCAGTGACAACAGTGGTTTCAGGACCCAGTAGCGCCGAGATCCCAGGTACCGCGCCTGCGACGGCCGGTGCCTTGAGCGTCACGATGACATAGTCCTGCGGTCCCAAGTCGGCGGGGTTATCGCTGGCGGCTACCGGCACGGTGAGGGTGTCCTCGCCGCTTTCGACGATCAACCCGTCGCGGCGGATCGCGGCGAGGGCCTCGCCTCGGACGACGACACTGATTTGAGCCTGACCGGCGTGGGCAAGTTTGGCCGCGAGGTGGCCGCCGATGGCCCCGGCGCCGTAGATACAAATGCGCGTCATCGCTCCCCGTTTTCGACGGGGACTCTTATCACGAACGGGACCGCCGCGCGCCTTAGGCGTAGACGGAGATCGGTTCGATAAGGCTGAAGAAGGAGTCGACGCGCGCTACCCCGGCGTCGTAGGCGGCAGTACCGCTATTCGCGCCGCGGGGCGTGACGTTGATGGTGCCGCGTTCTTGGCCGATCGCTTGGGCGACGAACGGTGTGGAATGGCGCACGAATTCCGGTGCGGTATTGAGTTTGAGATGGAGCCCTGCAAACGTCCCGTGATCGGTGGCTCGTCGGCCGTGTCCGCTGCGCGCCGGGGGGGGGTCGTGGTCGGTAAACCGGCGGCGGGCACCCATGGGCGCGCGTTCTTCCGCTGGTCGGGGGCGGTCGGGCTGAAAGGCGTCGGCCGCGCGCCGAAAACCGGCGCGTCGGTCAAAGGTTTCTTGGGCAAAACCGACGAATCTGGGGGGCGCACCGCGCGAAGGCGGCGGGGGAAGTACGGTCGTGAGACTCGGCAGCGTCATTGCCCGGAGCCCTTTCCTCCAGATTTGATGTTATTTTTATCTATATTCGCCCTAAATTGTTAACAAGACGTAAGGATTGGGGCATTTCCTGCCGCGTTCAGCTGAAATCCTAGGAAAAAACGACCCTCATAAAACCGTCATCGCCGTGTCATGGGGGCTTCATGCGGCGGCCGTAGTGTCGATCTGGATCACTTTCCAGGGCCAAAACGGCTCGACTAAGCTTGAGGATGACGATGAACCACATTGCCGACAGACCGGACTTCAACGAATTCGACGAAATCCGCGATCCCCGCGACGACGAAACCGATTTCGCCCAAATCGCGGAACGTGCCTTGTCGCGCCGCATGTTTCTGGGTGGTGGCGTTGCGTTAGGCGCGACGGCGCTGGTCATGGGGACGACCGCCCTCACCCCGCTCCGTGCCGAAGCGAGCAGTCGGCTGGGGTTTGAGCAAGTCGGCGCCAACAGCCTCGACACCGTCACAGTGCCCCGGGGGTATCGCTGGCAAGTCGTCGCGCGGTGGGGTGACCCCCTCTGGTCGAAGAGCCTCCCATTCGACCAGACCACCCGCGGCACCGGCGAAAGCCAGGAGCTTGCATTTGGTGACAACTGCGACGGGATGGCGATGTTCGCGCATCAGGGGCGCACCATACTGGCGGTCAATAACGAGTACACCAATCTGAAGATCGCCTATGCCAATCGCGAGGGCGGCGTGCCGGTCAATGCGGACGATGTGCGCAAAGGCAAGGCCGCTCATGGGATTTCAATCGTTGAGCTTGATCGAGGGGCGCGCGGATGGGAGATCGTAGTGGATTCGCCCTTCAACCGTCGCATTACTGCGGACACGCCGATGGAAATCACTGGCCCGGCGCGTGGTCACGATTGGATGAAAACGGCGGCCGACCCATCGGGCACCGTCGCGCGTGGTACCTGGAACAATTGCGGCAACGGTCGCACGCCGTGGGGGACCTACCTTACCTGCGAAGAAAACTTCAACGGGTATTTTTCGGCGAGCGATGAGGACCAAGCTATCAACGACGCCTGGAAGCGTTACGGGATCGGCGCCAAGGATTGGGGCTATGCCTGGGCCACGGCCGACGAGCGTTTCGACATCAGCAAAAACCCCAACGAGCCGAATCGGGCCGGCTATATCGTCGAGGTCGATCCCCTTGATCCAACCTCAACGCCGAAAAAACGCACCGCCCTCGGCCGCTTCAAACATGAAAACGCCGAACTTGTCGTGGCGAGCGATGAACACGTCGTGGTCTACCTCGGCGACGACGAGCGAGGCGAGTTCCTCTACAAGTTCGTCAGTGCGGACAAGTATGTCGAAGGCGGGGACAACCGTGATCTTCTTGAAAACGGCCAACTCTACGTGGCCAAATTCGGCGACGACAATCGGGGCGAGTGGATCGCGCTAACGCCGGAGTCCACCGGCCTGCCTTCGCAGGCGGAGATTTCGATTCATACCCGGCAGGCGGCTTCGGCGGTCGGCGCGACAACGATGGATCGGCCCGAATGGATTGCCTCCAATCCTCGCAGAGCCGAAGTGTATTGCTGCCTGACCAACAACAAGAACCGCGGCAAAAAACCGAATGCAGGCGGCGACCCGACTCCGGTCGGCGGTCCCAATCCGCGTGAGGCCAATCCCTACGGTCAGGTCGTGCGCTGGATGCCGGATGCGGGCGACCATCTCACAACCACGTTCACCTGGGACTTGTTTGTGATGGCAGGTAATCCGACCGTGCACGAGGACGCCAATGCGGGTTCGTCCAATGTGAACGCGGATAACATGTTCAATTCGCCGGATGGCCTAGCGTTCGACGATAACGGTCTGCTGTGGATCCAAACAGATGGCAATTACAGCAACGCCAAGGGCTTTGCCGGCCAAGGCAACAACCAGATGCTGGTCGGCGATCCCGCGTCCGGTGAGATCCGGCGGTTCCTTGTCGGGCCGCGCGAATGCGAAATTACCGGCATTACCTGGAGCCCTGATCGGCGAACGGTTTTCGTTGGCGTGCAGCATCCCGGCGAGCGAGGCGACAGCCACTTCCCGGACGGTGGGCGCACCGCACCACGTTCCTCCGTCATCGCCATTACGCGCGAGGACGGCGGACGCGTCGGCTAACGACTGCTTCGGCCCCGAGGGCGGTTCACCTGCGCCCCCGGGGCCTATTTTTCCATTTTGTCGAGACGGGCGCGCATCTGGTCGAGCTCTTTTTTGAGCGAGTCGATGTCTTCGCCGGAGGGTTCGCCGTTCTCAGCGGCGGGTCGCTCTTCACGTGCGCGTTCGCCGGCCAACGGGTTGAACGCGCCGAGGGCGCGTTCAAACATCGCCATGTTTTGCCCGGTGATCTCTTCGAACTGCTTCATCGGTTGGCCGAAGGCGGCGGCGAACTGCTTTTGCAGATTTTCCTGGTTTTGCTGAAACGATTCCAAGCTTGCATCGAGGTAGCCGGGCAGAACCGCGCCCATGTCTTGACCGTAGTAGCCGACCAGCTTGCGGAGGAAGTTTAGTGGCAGCAAATTGCCGCCCCGGCTTTCCTGTTCGAGGATGATTTGGGTGAGGACTTGGCGGGTCAGATCGTCGCCGGTCTTGGCGTCGCGAACAACGAACTCTTCTTCGTTGCGGACCATTTCCGACAGGTCGTCGAGGGTGACGTAGGCGCTCTTGGCCGTGTTGTAGAGCCGCCGGTTGGCGTATTTCTTGACGACGGTCGGTTCGGTGTCGGAGGGCGAGGAATCGGTCACAGGACACGCCTTTCGCGAGGTTCAGGCTCCATTGTCCCCCCTTGATGCTGCAGCGCGCAAGGGTTCATGTTGCGGCGCGAAACCGGGTCGGCGCGCCATGACTTCGGCCGGCCCCTGGGTATACTCGGCCTGATGACGCGCGATACCCCGATTCGACAGCTTGCGGCTCTCTATCTCGACTTATGGGAGGCGCAGGTCGCCGCAGTTTTCCGCCACAATTGGGCAGACGCGTTGGAGAGGGTACCCGATGAGCAATTCCCAAACGCCGCCGCGCCAGGGTCCCCGACCAATCAGTCTTCACATGGCGATGGCGATGTGGACCTGGACCGGCTCCGTGGCCGCCTTGCCGCTTGCGCAAAAAGCCTTGATGCCATGGATGCCCAAACTCGGCGCGGAAGCGGCGCGCCTCACGGCGGCGCTCGAGACGACTGACCCGACGGCCCTCGCCGAGGCGGTGCAGGATGAGGCTGTCGAACGTGCAACGGCTTTCCTTGGCGCGATCGAGACCTACCGCAACCATCCCTACACGCGAGATGTCGTCGATCCGGCGCCGATCATGGAGGTCGGCGCGGCGGCGCTGCGCGACTATGGCGGAAACGGGCCCGCCGCGCTTTTCGTCCCGTCCTTGGTCAACCGGGCCTACATTTTGGATCTTTCGCGACGACGCAGTTTGCTGCGTTGGCTAAATGCCGCGGGTGTTCATCCGTATTTGCTGGATTGGCGCACGCCTGGTGACGAGGAGAAAGCATTCTCGATCGCCGATTACGTGACCGGTCCATTGCGGCAGGCGTTGGCGGCCGCGTGCGAACGGCACGGGGGGCCGGTGCATCTTGTCGGCTACTGCATGGGCGGCAACCTCGCCTTGGCGGCGGCCGTGCAATTTCCCGAATTGGTTCGCTCGCTCGCATTGTTGGCAACCCCATGGGACTTTCACGCTGAGCCCAATAACGCGGCGGCCATGCTGGCGCTCGGTGGGCCAGTCGATCAAACCGTTTCTTCGATGGGCGCGCTGCCGGTCGATCTACTGCAAGCTTTTTTTGCAAGCTTTGATCCGCTCTTGGCGGCGCGAAAATTCCGCGCGTTTGCCGTCATGGCGCCGGATGATCCGGCGCGCGAGGACTTCGTTGCGCTGGAAGACTGGCTGAACGATGGCGTACCGCTGGCCGGTCCGGTTGCGCGCGAATGTTTCGTCGACTGGTACGGCGCTAACTTGCCGGGGCAGGGGCGTTGGACGGTGGGAGGCACGGCAGTTGATCCGGCGGCGATCCGCTGCCCGGCCTTCGTTGTCTTGCCAGACAATGATCGCTTGGTGCCGCCGGGTTCGGCGCGTGCGCTCGCCGAAGCGCTACCGAATCCGAAGATCCATTCACCCGTTGCCGGGCATATCGGCATGGTAGTGGGCCGCAACGCCGAAACGGCTCTTTGGGAGCCCCTACGCGATTGGTTGAGCAATTGACCTCTTCGCGGTTGCGGAATGACGTTGTGCGGTGCAACAATTCGGTTCCCCTCTCTCGTTTCCGGAGTTTCCATGACCGATATCGTGATCGCCAGCGCTGCCCGTACCCCGGTCGGTGCATTTAACGGGAGCTTCGCCTCTCTTGCCGCATCAGACCTAGGGAAGGCCGCGATCTCCGCGGCGCTCGATCGCGCCGGCTTGGACCCTTCGGCGGTTTCGGAAGTGGTGCTAGGTCAAGTTCTCACGGCGGCGGCGGGGATGAACCCGGCGCGTCAGGCGTCCATTGCCGCGGGCGTGCCGGTCGAATCGCCGGCTTGGTCGGTCAATCAGGTGTGTGGCTCGGGCCTTCGGGCGGTCGCACTTGGTGCTCAAGCGATCAGGAACGGCGACGCCAGCATCGTCGTTGCGGGGGGCCAAGAGAGCATGAGCAACGCACCGCACGCGATGCACCTGCGCCAGGGCACCAAGATGGGCGATACGCAAATGATCGACACGATGATCCGTGACGGTCTGTGGGATGTGTTCAACGGATATCACATGGGCACCACGGCCGAAAACGTTGCCCGTCAATGGCAGATCACGCGGGACGTCCAAGATGCGTTTGCTCTAGCGTCGCAAAACAAAGCCGAGGCCGCCAAGAACGCAGGCCGTTTCAAGGATGAAATCGTGCCGGTCACCGTGCCGAACAGGAAGGGCGATGTCGTTGTCGACACCGACGAATACATCCGCGACGGGGCCACGATCGAGGCGATTCAAAAACTGCGCCCGGCATTCGAAAAGGACGGTACGGTGACCGCGGCCAATGCGTCGGGCATCAACGATGGCGCGGCGGCCATGGTGTTGATGAGCGCCGATGATGCTGCGGCGCGGGGCATCAAGCCGATGGCACGGATAGCTTCTTGGGCGCAAGCCGGCGTCGATCCCGCGATCATGGGTTCGGGCCCGATCCCGGCGAGCCGCAAAGCGCTCGAATTAGCGGGGTGGAGTGCGGACGACCTGGATTTGATCGAGGCCAACGAAGCCTTCGCCGCCCAAGCCTGCGCGGTAAGCAAGGACATGGGCTGGGATACCGACAAGGTCAACGTCAACGGTGGCGCGATCGCCATCGGCCATCCGATCGGCGCGTCGGGCGCGCGGGTTTTAGTGACGCTGCTTCATGAAATGCAGAAACGCGACGCTAAGAAAGGTCTCGCCACCCTTTGTATCGGTGGCGGCATGGGCATCGCGATGTGCGTTGCGCGCGATTAAGGCAGGTCTAGCGAAGCGCGATGTCGTTGTCGCGCGGCGTGAAGGAGGGGCGGTCGGTGAACTTGTCGTACCACGCGGAAAGATCCGGGTGATCGTCGCGCCAGTCGAGGTCCATCCCGTCGCGCTCGCGAATTTTGGTGAGATACATCAGTCCGCAGGCGATCGAGATTAGCCCGATCGTAAACTCCGAAAAGGTCGGCGCTTCTTCTTCGAGGGCATCCAGCGCGCGCGCCACGGTGGCCATATAGGTTTCAAGCGCCGCAGGGTAGACGTACTCGTGCGGTCGTTTGAGTTCGTTTTGGCGCAGCACGAACGTATCGAACATGGCATCGCCAAGGGCGAGCTGGCGCAACGCCGTCCAACGTGCCGGGCCTGCCGCCGGGAACAGTTTTGTGCCCTGGTTGAGCGAGTCGAGATACTCGTAGATGGCTGGGCCGCCGTAGAGCGGCGTCCCGTCATCGAGGATCAAAGTCGGCACCTTGCTCAGCGGATTGGCTCGGAGGTGCTCGATCTGTCGCGTATAGGGGTCGGTCGGAATCCGCTCGATCTGGTCGTAGATACCGACCTCTATCGCCACGACCTGGACCTTGTGAACGTAATTCTTCAGCGGTGTGTAGAAGAGTTTCATGCCCCGTAGTTACACCGCGACGACAGGGGACGCCAGACCGTCGGCCGGCATGCTAAACTAGCGACATGCATCTGGATGTCGTCGATCTGAAGCAATTCTACGATAGTCGGTTGGGCCGCATTGCGACGCGGGTCCTGCGGCGCCGGTTGCGCACCCTTTGGCCGAGTGTTGCGGGTATGCGGGTCGTTGGTTTGGGCTACGCGATCCCGCTGCTGCGTCCGATGCTCGATGAGGCGGAGCGCGTTGCCGCGTTCATGCCCGCCGGCCAGGGCGTCCATCGTTGGCCGACCGGTGCGCCCTGCCACGTCGCCTTGACCGATGAGGTCGAATTGCCGCTGGGCGATTCCAGTGTCGATCGCGTGCTGTTGATGCACACTCTTGAGAATACGGAGCACCTACGCGCGATGCTGCGCGAGGTTTGGCGGGTGCTGGCCCCCGAGGGATGCATCTTGATCGTGGCCCCAAACCGACGCGGGATTTGGGCGCGAATGGAGCGGACGCCGTTCGGTCATGGACGTCCGTTCAGCCCGCCGCAGCTGACCCGGCTGTTGCGGGACAACATGTTTTCTCCGGGGGCGACCAAGGCGGCGCTCTATTTCCCCCCAAGCCGCGGCGGCGTGATGCTCCGTGCCGCCGGGGCGCTGGAGCGTTTCGGCGAGCGGATCGGCGCAACTGCCGTTGCCGGCGCTTTGCTTGTCGAGGGGGGCAAGCAGGTCTATGCCGCCACGCCGACCGGCGAGCGAAGCCGGCGCCCGCCGGCGCGTGCCGTGGCGCGTCCGGTTTTGGCTGCAAGCCGCGGTCGAACGACCGCGCGCCTAGCGCCGGGAGAGCATGAATAGCGCTTGTTCGCCGAAGAAATTTGCGAAACGCGAGGTGCTACGAAACTGCGTATCGTGCCCAGTGTGATTGAGGATCACCTGCCGTTCGGTGCGGAGGCCGAGGTCATCGCATAGCTGGGTGAAGTCCCGGATCGTGCAAAGGTGGATATTTTCGGTGCTGTACCACGGTTCGGCCAAAAGGCGCGTAGTCGGCATACGTCCGTTCGTCATCAAGCTCCATCGCAAGCGCCAGTACCCAAAGTTTGGAAAGGTCACGATGGCGCGCCGCCCGATTCGCACGAGTTGGGCCAAGACGTCGCGTGGATTGCGTGTGGCCTGGAGCGTGCGGCTGAGAACGACGTAGTCGAAGGCGTCGTCCGGGTAGTCCATAAGATCGGTATCGGCGTTGCCTTGGATGACTGAAAGGCCGCGCGCCACGCATGCGTTCACGCCGGTTTGGCTGATTTCGATGCCTCGGCCGTCAACGCCTCGTTCGCTGCTGAGGTAGTGCAGCAGCGCGCCATCGGCACACCCGATGTCGAGCACCCGCGAACCCGGCGAGATGAGATCGGCGATGAATAGTAGATCGACGCGCAGACCGGCGCGGGCGCCCTCGCGTGAAGGCGTCATGGGTTCTTCAAACCGCGTTTGTCCGCGGCGCCGTTCAAAAAGCCCAATAGGGTTTTGTGAAACTCGGGTTCGTCGAGAAGAAAAGCGTCATGACCCTTGTCGGTTTCGACTTCGACAAAGCTCACGTTCGCCGCCTCTGCGTTGAGGGCCTTGACGACTTCGCGGCTGTCCGACGTCGGAAACAACCAATCCGAGGTGAACGAGATCACGCAAAACCGAACCGGCGTCTTATGAAACGCGGCGGGTAGGCTGCCGCCGTGTTCCGCCGCCATATCGAAATAGTCCATCGCGCGGGTAATGTAGAGGTATGAGTTTGCGTCGAATCGATCGACGAAGGTGCTGCCCTGGTGGCGCAGGTAGCTTTCGACTTGGAAGTCGGCATCAAACCCGAACGTAATTCGGTCTCGATCCTGCAACTTGCGACCGAACTTGCGGTGCAACGCCGCCTCGGACAAATAGGTGATGTGGGCCGCCATTCGTGCGACCGCGAGTCCGGCATGCGGCGATGTCGCGTGGGCGTAGTATTCGCCGCCGTGCCAGTTGGGATCGGCCATGATGGCTTGCCGACCGACTTCGTGAAACGCGATGTTCTGGGCCGAATGACGCGCCGCGGATGCGATCGGGACTGCTGTAAACACCCGTTCGGGATAGGCGGAGGCCCATTGCAGCGCTTGCATGCCACCCATCGATCCGCCGATGACGCAAAACAGCTGATCGATGCCGAGATGGTCGAGTAGGCGCGCCTGGGCGCGCACCATGTCGCCGATGGTGATGACGGGGAACGATAGGCCCCAGGGTTCGTCGGTCGCCGGGTTGAGGTCCTTCGGGCCGGTGGAGCCCAAACATCCGCCTAGGACGTTTGTGCTGATGATGAAATATTTGTCGGTGTCGAGCGGGCGCCCCGGTCCGATCATGATTTCCCACCAGCCGGGTTTGCCGGTCATCGGGTGGGTATTGGCGGCATGTTGATCGCCGGTTAGGGCGTGGCAGACCAAGACGGCGTTGGATTTGTCCGCGTTGAGCGTCCCGTAGGTCTGGTAAGCAATCCCAAAGCGCGCGAGTTCGGCCCCGCTGTCCAGGCGCAAGGCACCCTCGCTGCCCAGTTCGACATACTGGCCGGCGTTTGAAGATGAAGCATCCATGGGATCAGCGACCGCCATAGCGAAAAAACCAGATTAGCCCGAGGACGGAATAACTTGGCTTAGGTGCCCCATATGTCAATGTTTTCTTTGATTTTGGCCCCTTCGGCCCTTAAGACTAAGCCGCCCTGGCGCGGTGCCCGAGGGGCCTTATCATGACCAAAAAAGATACCGACCTCGACGCGCTTAGACGCGAAATAGACGAAATCGACGCCCGGATTCTGGCAGCAATCGTTGCCCGCACCGAGGTCGTGCGACAGGTCGGCGCGGCCAAGGGAGGTGGCCCCATCCTGCGCCCCGGCCGCGAGGCCAAGGTCTTGCGCAAGGTGCTCGATGGCGGGGACACCGGCCTTCCATTGCCGGTGATGGGCAGGATTTGGCGGGAATTGATCGCGGCCTATTGCCGCTTGCAGGGAAAACTAGAGGTGGCCGTGTGCGCCCCCGAAAAATCGGTGGGCTACTGGGATCTTGCGCGCGATCATTTCGGGTCCGCGACCCGGATGACGCTGCACAAATCTGCAAGCGTCGTGGTGCGCGCGGTTTCGCAGGGTGACGCGACGGTGGGCATCTTGCCGCTACCGCAAGACGGCGAGACCGACCCGTGGTGGCGCTACTTGAGCGGTGGGGCGGACGACGTGCCGCGCGTTATTGCGCGCCTACCGTTCATCGACAATCCCGGTGCTCGGTTCGAAGATCTTCAGGCCATGGTCGTCGGCTGCTTGCCTTTCGATGAGAGTGGTGACGACTTGAGCTGGTTGGTGGTGAGCACGACCGAACAGATCAGTCGTCGGTCGCTGACCGATCAACTTGCTGCGGTCGACCTCGCGGCGCGCGCCATAACGTCGTTTGCCGAGGGCGGCGCGGGTGGCGCGCATCTGTTCGAGGTCGACGGCTATGTCACCCAAGACGATACGCGCCTGGCTGCTTTTTCAGAACGCGTCGGCGGTAACGCCCGACTATCGGCGGCGGGGTCTTACGCCCGGCCGTTCGAGCGAGGCTGACCATGGCAAAGATTTCCAGCCCTCGGCCCCACGCCGGCGTAATGGACATCACCCCTTACAAAGGGGGGGCGGCCGACGCGCCGGGCGTCGACAACGTCATCCGGTTGGCGTCCAACGAGTCCCCCCTCGGCCCGAGCCCCAAGGCGATTGAGGCCTTTCAGGCCATGGCGGCGGGCTTGCACCGCTATCCCGACGGCGAGGCACGGTTGTTGCGCGAGGCAATCGGGCGCCGGCACGGGCTGGATGCGGCGCAGATCGTTTGCGGTTCGGGCTCGGACGAATTGATTTCGCTGCTGATCACGGCTTATGCCGGCCCGGGCGAAGAAGTGCTGTACAGCGAGCACGGTTTTCTGATGTACCGGATATCGGCCATGGCGGCGGGGGCGACCCCGGTGGCGGCGCCGGAAACCGATTTGCGCGCCGATGTCGACAAATTGCTGGCGCATGTTTCGTCGCGCACGCGGATTGTGTTCATCGCCAATCCCAACAACCCGACGGGATCGTATCTCTCGACCGCGGAGGTGCAGCGCCTCCGCGAGGGGCTGCCGACTGACGTTATTCTGGCCATCGACGCGGCATACGCGGAATATGCCGGCGCGGCGGACTACACGGCCGGGCAGTCCTTGGTGGAGACACACGACAATGTCGTGATGCTACGGACGTTTTCGAAAATCCACGGTCTGTCGGCGCTGCGCGTAGGTTGGGCCTATGCGCCGCCGGCGATCGCCGACGCGGTGAACCGGGTGCGGGGGCCGTTCAACGTGAATGCGGTGGCGCAAGCGGCGGCAGTGGCTGCCATCGAAGACGTGGACTACGAGGCGCAGTCTCGTGCGCATAACGACACGTGGTTGCCGTGGTTGTCCCGGGAGCTCACCTCGCTCGGGTTGCCGACCGAGCCGAGCCAGGGCAACTTCTTGATTGCCGACTTTGGTGGGCCGGATCGCGCCGATGCGGCGTTGGAATTTTTGAAAGCGCGCGGGATTTTGGTGCGCGCGATCGGCGGCTACGGATTGCCGCAGTACTTGAGGGTTGCGGTCGGCCTAGAGGATGAAAACAAAGCCGTGGTTGCCGCGCTGAAGGAGTTCGTCGCGGCCTCGCCGTCATGAGTGGGGCACTGCCGTTCGAGCGGCTGGCGATCATCGGCCTCGGGCTGATCGGCGCTTCGATGTGTCATGCGGCGCGCGAACACGGCGCCGCCAAGACGATCGTCGGCTACGATGCATCGGCCGATGTCCGGGCGCGCGCCAAAGAACTGAGTCTGGCCGACATCACCGAGACCGCCGCAGAGGCCGTGCGCGACGCGGACTTGGTTATTCTCGCAGTCCCGGTGGGGGCGGTCGGGATGGTCGCCGAGGCCATTGCGCCGCATTTAGCCGACGGTGCGATCGTGAGCGACACCGGGTCCGTCAAGGAATCGATCTTGCGCGATGTCGCGCCGCATCTGCCCGAGGGGGTGCACCTAGTGCCTTCGCACCCGGTGGCGGGCACCGAGTTTTCCGGACCGGATGCGGGGTTCGCCACGTTGTTCGAGAAACGGTGGTGCATCCTAACGCCGGCCGAGGGTACCGACCCCGCGGCGGTCGAGCGGGTCGCGGCCTTTTGGCGCGCCTTGGGGAGCAAAACCGAGCTGATGGACGCCGCGCATCACGACCGCGTGCTGGCGATCACCTCGCATCTGCCGCACTTGATCGCCTACAACATCGTACGCACGGCGGAAGATCTGGAGACCGTGACCGAATCCGAGGTGTTCAAGTACTCCGCCGGGGGTTTTCGCGATTTCACGCGGATCGCGGCGAGCGATCCGGTGATGTGGCGCGATGTCTTTTTGAACAACAAAGACGCGGTTCTCGAAATGCTGGGCCGCTTCACCGAAGATCTCTCGGCGCTGCAGCGCGCCATCCGATGGGGGGATGCCGACACGTTGGAAGCGTTGTTTCGGCGCACGCGCGATATTCGCCGCGGCATTATCGAGGCCGGTCAGGACGAACCGGAGCACCTGAAAAAGTCCTAGCCGCTATTGCAAGTTGGGGATCTCGAGAAGTTCCGGGATCGGCATGAGGTCGCCGAATGCAAGCGGGCCCACCGCAAGTCGGCCGAATTGCGCGGTGATGGGGATGCGCAGCCGGCCCGACTCGGTGCGCTCGCTGAGCAAGTTGATCGAGATTTTGGCGGCGGCGGCATCGCGCGGGCGGATGATTTCGGCTTGCTGCAAACGATCGACGAATTCGGTGAGGCCTAAGAAGGTCGCGGTCAACGCGCCGAGCGGACGCAGCTCGTCGTCGAGCGACATCGTTCCTTCAACATCGGCGACAAGGCCACCGAATTCGAGCCGGGTGTCGTGCAGATCGACCGTGCCGCCGTTGAGCCGCCAGGCATCGAGCTGCCGGTCGACCGGGCCCGGCGACCACGCGCCGTTGATGTCGGCGGCGGTTTTGATGCGGTCGATGGTGCCGCCGAGGCGCTGCAGCATGTCATGGCCGCTGGTGACGTCGAGGGCTTCCAAGGCAAGGGTGCCCTGGCCGTCCGGGGTGCCGGCGAAGTGGACGACGAGCGACGCAGCCGCGATATCGTCGCGCACGCCGAGGATCTGCAGCACCGGACGGTCGAAGTGGGCGGTTGCGGCGTTAGGCCAGTTGCGTGCGTCGAGCTGCACCTCCATGCGCAACGCCGCGGCGTTGATTTCGACGTTGCGCGAGTTGCCGCGCGCCGAATAGGTCGCGCCGTTGTCCGGCGTGGCGATCGTCAGGTTGCGCGGCGCCCAGGGGCGCGCGCTGGCGCGAAACCCTTCGGCGCGCCAGGAGAACGTGCGTTCGTCGGTACGGCCCAATACTGCTTGGTCGGCGCTGAGCGTGAACGACAGCGGGAAGCCGGTGATTTGGAGGTTGTTGAAGACGACGAAGTTGCCGGCGGCGCGTTGCGCCGCGGTCCATTCGATGATGCCGTCTTTGAGGCGCGCCGCGGTATCGAACCAAAACGCGCTATAGAGAACCGCGGCGAGGACGACAAAAAACCCGATCGCCAACCCGGCCCACAACTTGGTGCGGGGGCGGCGGCGATCCTCAAAAGCGGCGTTGGCGTATTCGGCCACTAGGCGGGGCAGCGTTGGCGCGCGATCATCGGCCTAGTATATAGCGGGCGCGAAACGGCGCGGCCATGGGCGGGGCGGGGAAGGATGCACGGCGACGGCGACATTTGGGTGTTCGGCTACGGTTCGCTGATGTGGAACCCCGGCTTTCCCTACGAGGAGCTGCGGCCCGCGCATTTGCATGGCTATCATCGGGCGTTCTGTTTGTACTCGGAACACTATCGCGGCACGCCGGAACGGCGTGGATTGGTGCTGGGATTGGATCGCGGGGGGTCCTGCCGCGGCCGTGCGTTTCGGGTCGCCGCGGCCGAAGCGGAAGCGGCGATTGCCTACCTCATCAAGCGCGAGATGTTTGGGCATGCGGTCGATGTTTACGAGCTGCGGTGGCTCGCCGTGTCGCTACGCGATGCCGACCAGGCCGATGCCACGGCGCAGGCCGCCTGTTTCGTGGTGAACCGGGAGCACGATCACTACGCCGGCAAGTTGTCGCCGGAACAGACCGCCGAGATCATCGCCGGCGCGTCAGGGCAGAGCGGTAGCAACCGCGAATATCTTGCCAATACGATCGCGCACCTCGACGAACTCGGCATCGCCGACGGGCCGTTACATAGATTGCAGCGGTTGGTTTCTCGGGCAGACTAGCCGCACTTGCTAAAGCCGCAGCTCGTGCAGGTGTCGCAGCCTTCGAGACGCATCAAGGATGGCTGCGAGCAGCGCGGGCAGGAGCGAAGGCGGGCATCGCCGGGGCCGGCTTCCATGCCGGCGACTTTGCGTAACTCAAGCGCTTTTTCTTCCGAATCGTCGGGGTTGGCGATGAAACCGATGTTGATCAGGTGTTTCTCGATGACGTCGCCGATCGCAGCCAGAAGCGAGGGGACGTATTCGCCGTCGACCCAATAGCCGCCGCGCGGATCGAACACCGCTTTGAGTTCTTCGACCACGAACGAGACATCGCCGCCGCGGCGAAACACGGCGGAAATCATCCGGGTGAGGGCGACCGTCCAGGCGTAGTGCTCCATGTTCTTCGAGTTGATGAAGACCTCGAAGGGGCGGTGGCGGCCGTCTTGGATGATGTCGTTGATGGTTATGTAGATCGCGTGGTCGCTTTCGGGCCAGCGGACCTTGTAGGTCGAGCCCGGGAGGGCGCCGGGGCGATCCAGGGGCTGGGTCATGTAGACCACGCCGCCGGCTTCGAACGGATCTTTATGGCGCGCGGGCGGTGGATCGAGCGGGAGTTCGGACTGGGCGGTGTCCTTTTTTGTTTCGGTGTGCAGCACAGCGCCGGTCACGTCGTTGGGCCGGTAGGTGGTGATGCCCTTGCAGCCCTGGTCGTAGGCCGCGAGATAGACGTCCTTGAAGGCTTCGAAATCGATGTCTTCGGGCACGTTGACGGTTTTGGACACGGCCGAATCGATGAAGCCCTGCACCGTGGCCTGCATGCGCACGTGGTCGGCGGGGGTCAGGCTTTGGGCATCGACAAAGGCGTCCGACAGCGCGGTGTTCTCGCCGAACTCGCGCCGGTAAAGGCGGTAGGCGTAGTCGCTGACGTCTTCTTCGCGGCGGCTCCCGTCGGGCATCAGGACGTTGCGCTTGTAGGTAAAGCTGAACACCGGTTCGAGGCCGGAAGAAACATTGTCGGCAAAAATGGAGATGGTGCCGGTCGGCGCGACCGACGTAAGAAGCCCGTTGCGGATGCCCTTGTCGGCGATGACGGCGCGGACGTCGTCATCCAATTGTTGGACGGCTTCGCCGGCGAGGTATTTTTCTTTGTCGTAAAGCGGGAAGGCGCCCTTTTCGGCCGCGAGGTCGGCCGAAGCGAGGTAGGCCGCGCGGCGCAACGTGCCCATCCATTCCTTGGTGAGCGCAACCGCTTGGTCGCTGCCGTAGCGGGCGCCGCACATGATCAGCGCATCGGCCAAGCCGGTGACGCCAAGTCCCATGCGGCGCTTGTTCTTGGCTTCTTTTTCCTGTTCGTCGAGCGGAAAGCGCGAGACATCGATGGCGTTGTCGAGCATGCGAACGGCAACGCGGGTCATCTCGTCGAGGGCGGCGGTATCGAGCCGGGCACGTTCGGTGAAGGGCGCCTCGACAAGCTTGGCGAGATTGACCGAGCCCAACAGGCACGCGCCGTAGGGCGGCAAAGGCTGTTCGCCGCAGGGGTTGGTGGCGTTGATCTCTTCGCAATAGGCGAGATTGTTCAGGCGGTTGATACGGTCGATAAAGATCACGCCCGGTTCGGCATAGGCGAAGGTCGCGCGCATGATCTTGTTCCACAGATCGCGCGCCGAAACCGAATCGAAAATCGTGCCGTCGAACGTGAGGTCCCACGGGCCGTCGTTCTTGACCGCCTCCATGAAGGCATCGGTTACCAACACCGAGAGGTTGAACATGCGCAAGCGGCCGGGTTCGCGCTTGGCTTCGATGAAGGCTTCGATATCGGGATGATCGCAGCGCAGTGTCGCCATCATGGCGCCGCGGCGATGGCCGGCGGACATGATGGTGCGACACATCGCGTCCCACACATCCATGAACGAGAGCGGTCCCGACGCGTCCGCGCCGACACCCTTCACCAACGCGCCCTTGGGCCGCAGCGTTGAGAAGTCGTATCCGATCCCGCCGCCTTGCTGCATGGTCAGCGCGGCTTCGCGCAAGTTGTCGAAGATCGTGCCCATGTCGTCTTCGATAGTGTTCATGACGAAGCAATTGAACAGCGTCACCCGACGATCGGTGCCTGCGCCGGCGATGATCCGACCGGCCGGTAGGACTTTGAAGTCCGACAGCGCGTCGTAGAATTTTTCCGCCCAGGCGGCGGGATCTTTTTCGGGGGCCGCCAACGCGTCGGCAACACGGCGCCAAGTGTCCTCGATCGACTTATCGACCGGCGTGCCGTCGCCCGCTTTGAGGCGGTATTTCATGTCCCAAATCTGCTGGGCAATCGGGGTCAACGCGGTCATCGGGTCTACTCAAGCGGGGAAGCGGGGCGCGATGGTAGGCCCGCCCCTGTGGCCGCGTCAACGCGGATGTTCTAGAAATGTTCTCTATCGAGAAGCGGGGCTAAGCTGCTGAATGTGCTGCTTTATTTTGAGTTGTCCGAGTTATCCACGGGGGTACTTCTAAAGCAATTCGGGGATGATTTGGCGATTCGGCCGAACGATGCACATCGTTATCCGCGGAGTTATCCACAGGAAGACGGAGCGTGTTAATCGGTCCCACCGGTTTGGGCGAGCCGGTGGGCTGCCGGCTCGATCGCGCCTTCTAGGCGGGCCATGAACTCTTTGCGGTTGAGCCCGGGTTCGATCGGGGGGAGGTACTCCAAGACAATGGTGCCGGGCTTGCGGCGAATGGACCGACGCGGCCAGAAAACGCCCGAGTTGAGCGCGACCGGCACGACCGGGACGCCGAGTTGGCGATAGAGCGCGGCGATGCCCGGCAGATAGGGCGCCGTCGCATCCGGCGCGACGCGCGTGCCCTGCGGGAAGATCACGATGGGCCGTTCCTCGGCCGCGGCGGCTTTAGCGGCGTCGACCATCGTGCGGATCGCTTTGGAGCCGGTATCGCGATCGATCGGGATCATGCGCGAATGGCGGCAGTACCATCCGTAGATCGGGATGTGGAGAAGCTCGGCTTTCATGACGATGGCCGGGTCATGGGCGATGATGTGAAAAATCATCGTGTCCCACGCCGATTGGTGTTTGGCTGCGATGATGACAGGGCCGGGTGGGATGTGTTCGCGACCCCGGATCTCATAGCGAACGCCCGCGAGGAGGCGCAGTAACACCATCACCCCTTTGGCCCATATCGTCTGGCCGCGCACCGTCGCCATGGGCGACATCAAGAGCGAGGGCAGCCAGGCCAAGTTGATCGCGGCCGACCAAATCCAAAACGCGATTTGAAACGCGAGGGCGCGGACCAAGATCACGATTCCGCCTCTGCCAGTAACGCGTCAACCGCGCGCGCGAGGTCGTCATACACGGTCACCGGTTGGAGCGCGGCGGGGAGGTCGGCCTCGGTCGCACGGCCCTTACCGGTCCTGACCAGGATTCGTCGAATGCCGAGGACGGCAGCCGCTTCGAGGTCGCGGGTGGCGTCGCCGATCATGACCGCATTTTTCGGTGTCGCATCGAACCGATCGAGGGCTTCCTGCAGCATGCCGGGGCCGGGCTTGCGGCGTGGGGTGGCGGCCCATGGTGGGTCGGTGCAGGTGATTAGCGCGTCCAAATGGCCACTCGCCGCAGTGAGCGCGTTCTTAAGCGTGGCATGAACTGCGTCGAGGTCGTCCGAGCTCATCAGGCCGCGGCCGACGCCGGATTGGTTGCTGACGACGGCAACGGTGTGGTTGGCGGCGTTGAGCCGGGCGACGGCGTCGGCGGCGTCGGCGATCATCACCAGTTCGGCGGGCGTTTTGACGAAATCGGCGCGGTCCTCGTTGAGAACGCCGTCGCGGTCGAGCAGCACCAGCATTGGGTTAGGGTAGGCGGCGCAGTGCGCGCAGAACCGTCATGCGCGCGGTGATCATGGCGATCAATGCCGAGGCGAGGGGGACGCAGAGCAGCGCCACCCAGGCCGTAAGGTCGAGCGACAGGCGTGGGAGCAATGCTTGATCGACCGCGCGCGCCGCCAGGGCCAGCGCGCCAAGAGTGAGGACGGCAAGAGCGAGGCCTAGGAGCCCGCCGCTCAGGCCGTACGACAGCGCGTGGGTGACGAACCGGCGGGCAATGTAGTTGTCGCGCGCGCCGATCAGGTGGAGAAGTTCGATCGTGTCGCGGTGCGATGTCATACCGGCCCGCGTCGCGAAGACGACGATCGAGACGGCAGCAATCGCGACAATGAGAACCACGACCAGGCCGACAAGCTGAATAACTCGTGCAAGCGTGACGAGGCGCGACAAAAAGACGCCGTTGTCGTTGATCCGAGCGCCGGGCACGACATCCTCGAGGCGTTGGCCAAGGTCGTCGTAGTTGATGCGCGCACCGGTATAGACGATGACATCGACGATGATCGGGATTGGGAGGTCGGTGGGGAGGTCGCCGGCCCCGAGCCATGGCTCGAGAAGCGCCTGGGACTGCGCGTGGGGCAATGCCGTTGCGCTGAGGACACCGGTGGTCTCCAAGAGGAGGCCGACAGCGGCATCGATACGGGCTTGTGCTTCGTCGCCTTCCGGCTCCTGCGCGACACCAGGCAGCTGAACGGTGAGCGCGCCGCGCAGATTGTCGCTCCACTGCCGAATCGTGCCGTCGAGGGCAAAGGTGCCGGCTAACGCAAGCGCTGCAAGGTAAACCATGGCGCCGACGATCAAGGGGATGAAACGCCGGTTGGCGTCTCCGCCGAGAGGCAATTCGATGCGCCGACCGGTCATGCGCGCCGACCACTGTCGGCATCCGGGGAGAGCTCTGCGACATCTTCATCGGGCCGGCCGACGGGGGCTTTGTGCACCGTCAATTCGCCGTTCGAGAGGCGCAATTCGGGGCGGCCGAAGGTTGAGATCAGCGAGCGATCATGGGTCGCAATGACAACCGTGGTGCCGATCTTGTTGAGTTCTTCAAACAGATGAAGAATGCGCAGTCCTTGGGCGAGATCGATGTTGCCAGTCGGCTCGTCGGCGAGCAGGAGATTGGGTCTTCCGATCACGGCCCGCGCAATGGCGACGCGCTGCTTCTCGCCGTCAGACAACGTCGGCGGTTTGGCGTTGATTTGTCCCGCTAGTCCTACCCAAGCGAGCAACTCGGAGACATGGGCTTCAATGCGCTCGCGGCGTGCGCCGGCGATCCGGAGCGGTAGGGCCACGTTTTCCAGCGCCGAGAGATGATCGAGCAGGCGAAAATCTTGGAAGACCACGCCGATGCGGCGGCGTAACGGCGGCAAATCCCGCCGTCGGGTCTTGCCGATGGTTTGCCCGAACATCTCGATCTCGCCCCGGGTCGGACGTTGGGCGAGATACATCAGCTTCAGGAGCGTGGTTTTTCCGGCGCCCGAGGGTCCTGTGAGAAAGTGGAAGGATCCTGGCGTTAACCTAAAGGTTAGATCGCGCAGCACCTCCGGACCGTGGCCGTAGCGCTTTCCGACATTCTCGAACCGAACCACGCGGGAGATTTCTCCTTGGAGGGCGCGGCAGAATCGCACATGCTGTGCGCCACCGTCCAGCGGGCGTGCTTGTCAACAGATAACCATAGGGCCTATAAGGATTTGGCCGTAAAATCAATCGCGTAGCATGATTGTCATCTGCCCAAACTGCAGTACGCGGTATCAGCTCGACGCTCAAGCCCTCGGTCCACACGGTCGCACCGTGCGATGCGTGAAATGTGGACATACGTGGACCGAGCGACCGCAGCTAGATGCCGCCCCTGTCGACGAAGACACCGATGATGTCGAGGTCCCCGACTTCGGTCTCGACGTGCCAACGCGACCGCGTCGCGGCGCGCGCGGCGGTCGGACACCGGCGGCGGCGCGTCGCCGCGAGCGGGGTCGTGCGCAGCGCTCGCGAAAGGAAGCAGGCAGCGGTCTCGTCGGATGGGGCGTGCTCATCGTCGTCGTTGTGGCTGTTTTGGCCGGACTGTTCTTCCTTCGCGCCGAGATTGTCGCCTACTTCCCGCCCGCGGAGCGGGCCTATGACATCGTTGGGCTGGATACCGAACCGCGAGCGACCGCGCCCGGCGAAGGGCTCAAGGTCTTAGGCAATCCCACCGTCGCCTTCCGCGATGATGACGGCGTCCTGGTGATCGACATCGAAGGCGAAGTGCAGAACATCACACGGTCATCGCGTCCTGTGCCGCAGGTCATGCGCGTCGTGTTGTTCGATGAGGCCAATAGCGTCCTGACCGAGTGGAAGTTCCGTTCTCCGGTGGGTGTGCTTGGCCCGCTCGACAAGTTTCCCTATCGCACGAGCATTATCGATGCGCCGCGCGAGACCCGCCGCCTGCAGGTCACGTTCGTTATCCCGGAGCAAGGGTGAACGAACCCGCATCGACCGCTGAACGGACGGCTAGTCGGTCAGAAGTCGACGTTCTGTTTTCTACCGAGGCGATTGCCGACCGGGTTGATGAACTCGGGGGTGAGATCTCCCAGACGATGGATCGCGATTGCATGGTGATCGCGGTGCTGAAGGGAAGTTTCGTTTTTTGCGCCGACCTTATTCGTTCGTTGCACCGTGCCGGCATGCACCCGCGGATCGACTTCCTAACACTGTCGAGTTACGGAACCGGCACCGAGAGTTCGGGCGAGGTCAAGATCACCCGCGACATTACCGACGATGTGGCCGGAATGGACGTGCTGCTACTCGACGACATTCTCGAATCGGGCCGAACCATGGCGTTTGCGAAGGAACTGATTCAGAAGCGCGGTGCGAAATCGGTCAGTATTTGCGTTTTCTTGGACAAGCCGAACAAGCGCAAGGTCGCGATTGACGCCGACCATGTCGGCTTTACGTGCCCGGACCAGTTTGTCGTCGGGTACGGTCTAGATTACGCGCACTACTACCGAGAACTGCCGTTCGTGGGCGTTCTGCGCCAAGGCGCCAACGCGGATTAGAAGCGCCGCAAAAGCCGGTTGAGGTAGTCGAGTTCGATTTGCGGTCGCCGTCGGTCGCCGGATCGGCGATAGAGTTCCTGCAAAATCTCACGCGCCCGTTGGACATCGATCTCGCCGGGAATTTCTACCCGGTTGTCGTCCAGAATGCCGAACCCATTTTGCGGTCGGCCGAAGGGATCGCGGCCCATGCGGGCAAAGGGGTTGGGGCCTTCATCGAGTCCGGGGTCGGTTCCCAGGGCCTCCAGCATGTCGCGGATGACGGAATTGGCGCCTTGCCTGAGTTGGTCGAGCGCGTCGGTCATGGGATCGACGGCGCCACCCGGACGGCGGGCCTCAAGCTGACCGCGGGCGTCGTTCATCGACCGTTCGGCGCGACCCAATGCCTCGGGGATTTCTTGTCCTTGTTCGCCGAGGCGCCGCATCATTTCGCCGAGACGGCGACGCAGCTCTTCTTGACGTTCGGCGAGGCTTTGACCGTTGCTCTCACCGGGTTGTTGGCCATCTCGACCTGAGCGCTGTTGGCCGCGCTGGGATTCCTGGTACGTCTGGTCCAACAATTCCTGTTGCAGCCGCAGCAACTCGTTCAGATCGCGTAACGTCTCTTCGCCGGCGGTGGCGCCGTCGGGCAGTTCCGCCATACGGCCGTCGCGAAGGGTTTCCAGCAGTTCGCGGAGCTGAGACAGGAGGTCGCGTGCGGCGTCACGTGCCCCGGACTCGCTCAATCGCTGTGCTTGATCGAGAAGCTGCTGCAGCTGGTCTTGTTCCAGAAGTTGGCCCGGCGGTATTTCACCGTTCTCTGCGGATTGTTGGTTCTGGAGCGCACGTTCGGCCAGGGCTTGGAGAAATTTCTCTAGCGCATCGCGCACCTCCTGGATGCGCTGATTGACCTCCGCATCGGTCGCATTGGGGTCGGCCAGGGCCTCCATCAAACGGTCCTGCGCGGCCCGTAGTTCCTGTTCCGCGAGTGACAGGTTACCGTCTTCGATGCGCAGCGCGGTTTGCCAAAGCAATCCGCTAATCTCGGTGTCGCCCTCGGGCGACGGCGCGACGTTCCGCAGCCGCCAGACGGCACTGCGGAGCGACAAGAACGCTGCAACATCCTCGTTGAAGGCGCCTGGACGCGCCGAGAGCCGGCTCAAACTTTGGGCGACGCGGTCGCGCCGATCGGGTGCCAGGGCTAAGACCCGGCGCTGTTCGACGATTTCGCGCGCGACGGGATGCTGAAAGTCGCGCTCGGGCAGGATGATCTCAATCTCGCTGCTCGTGCCGCGTTGTTCCGCCTGGTCGACCGCCTCCAGGTGGATGATCACCGGAAGCCCGGCCCACGGATGGGGCGTTAGGTCATGAAAGCTTGTCTCGCTCACGTCGGTGCGGTCTTGCTGTGGCAAGGGTAAATCCAGGGCCATGGACTCCTCGCTGTCGGCGCGGCGGATATGTGCCTGTGCGGTCGCCACGCCGTAGTCGTCGCCTGCCGAGAAATCCAAACGCAGTGCTTGGCGCACGGTCGCCACCGGTTCGTCGTTGAATCGGACCGTCGGATGGCGATCGGGCACGATGGCGATGGACCATTCCGCAATCGGCCGACTGCGCTGGCCAAACCGGATGGTCTTGCCCGTGGTCAGGGGGTGTTCGACCTCGAAGTTGGTTTGATCGACAGCGGTGAACGGGGTGACGGTTTCGTCGAGCCGTAGATCGGGCAATCCGCGTCCGCCGTGAACCCGGGCAAAAAGAACGCTGCCGGTCGGTACGTCGATGATTTGCGGCGCGCCGTCCGAAGACTGCGCCTGAAGGAAGATCGGGGGGCGGCCCGTATAGTCGGGCGGTGCGATCCAGGCATCGATCGTCACATCGCCGGCACTGCCAAAGCCGGCAAAGTCGGGCACAAAAGCGAGGGCGAGGCGGCGGGGCGCATCGTCCCGGGCGGCGGCGAAAGCGATCAAGACCAAGAGGGCGACCACAATCCGCAATCCCCAGGGGTCGGCGCCACGCGCCAAGCCGGCCCGCGGCCAGCCCACGTGAAGCCGCTTGAGGCTTTGCTGCGTCCGCCGGTTGTGCTCTTCCCAGAGTGCGCGCGAGGCGGCATCGCCTTCGCCGCTGGCGAGGCGATCGTCGATTGTTGTCAGGGGACGGTGCCGCAAGCCGCTTTCTTGTTCGAGGCGTCGTTTGGCTTGTTCGCGCAGTGGCGGCACGATGCGCCAAATCCCATGACCTAACGCAGCGATCACACCGAGGCCGAAGAGGACAAGCAAGGCTAGGTGGAGCCAGCCCGGCGTCACGGCCCAGATATCGAACAAAGATAGCGAGAGGTAGGTCAGGGCGATGGCGAGGGCGGGCCAAAGACTGGGCCAGACACGCTCCCAGAGAAGCGCCGCCAGCGCGGCGACCAAGCGCCATCCGACGGCGGACGTTGGGTTGGGATGCGGCATGGCTGGATTTGGTTCAGTCGTCATGCTGTTCCCAGAAAATCGAAGTTAAGGCGACAACCAGTCAGGGAGCGTATTTGTCGCCAACAGCGCGTCGTAGGATTGCCGTTCTCGGACGATCGCATGGGTTGCGCCCCTGACCATGACCTCGGGTACCAACGGACGGGCATTATAGGTCGAAGCCATCACGGCAGCATAGGCGCCGGCCGAACGCAGGACGAGTAAATCGTCCGCGAGCGGCACTGGAAATTCCCTATTTTCCGCCAAAACATCGCCGGTCTCACACACCGGGCCGACAACATCGACCGTTTGCGGCGGTCCTTCCGCGCGCGCCTGAAGAACCGGGACGACCTCGTGGTACGCGCCATACAGGGTCGGCCGGATGAGGTCGTTCATCGCTGCATCGGTGATCACGAAGGTTTTGTCGGGCGAGGGCTTTACGTAGATCACGCGAGTGACGAGGATCCCGGCATTCGCGACGATCAGGCGGCCCGGTTCGAACATGAGCCGACAATCCAGACCCGCCGTGACGCGCTTGACCATCGCGCCGTAGTCGGCCGGTGCGGGCGGATCGGTCTCGCCATAAGGAATGCCAAGCCCGCCGCCCAAATCAAGGCGGTCGATTTGATGGCCGTCGCTGCGCAATTGCCGCACCGCGTCGACCGCAATCGTAAAGGCGCGTTCGAATGGGGCGAGTTGCGTCAGCTGCGAGCCGATGTGGACCGCGACGCCGCGCACGTTGAGCCCCGGCAGGTCCGCGGCCTTGGCAAAGACGGCGCGTGCCTCCGGCCAAGGAATACCGAATTTGTTCTCTTTGCGCCCCGTCGAAATCTTCTTGTGGGTACCGGCATCAACGTCGGGGTTGATTCGGATCGCGATATCGACGGAGACGTTGCGCGCTGCGGCGACGTCGCTCAGAGCCAGGAGTTCAGGTTCTGACTCGATGTTGAATTGCAGAATGCCGGTGTCGAGCGCGAACGCCATCTCTGCTCGTGTCTTGCCGACGCCCGAGAATACGATCTTGTCAGGGGCAACGCCTGCCGCCCTTACCTTACGGATTTCGCCTTCGGAAACGACGTCGGCCCCGGCGCCTTCGTCCGCCAGCGTGCGAATGACCGCAAGATTGTCGTTGGCCTTTACCGCGTAGAAGATGCCCGCATCAAGGCCCGCCAGGGCGTCGGCAAAGACACGATAGTGACGCTGCAGCGTCGCCGTCGCGTAGCAATAGAACGGCGTGCCCACGGCCTCGGCGAGCGCCGGAATGGGAACATCCTCTGCGTGTAGAACGCCGTTTTTGTAGGTGAAATGGTCCACGAGACAGCCGCGCGGTCAGGACCGCTGCTCTTCCTTCTGGTCGGGTGGTGGCTGTAGGTCGCCCTTTTTGCCGCAAGTGGATAGGCCAGCGCCGAGGACGACCGCCACGAAGAAAATGACGAAGAAACGCATCACGATACCCTCTTTCGAAATGCGGCGATTTGTTCGCGTACACGCGCGGGCGCGGTCCCACCGTAGCTGGTCCGGCTGGCGACCGACGATTCGACCGACAAGACCTCCTGCGCGCTTGCCGTCAGCCGCGAGTCGATGCCCTGTAGATCGTCAAGCGATAGATCGGAGAGGGTCGCCAAGTTCTTTTCTTCGGCCGCACGGACGGCACGACCGGCGACATCGTGGGCATCTCGAAACGGTACGTCAGCCTCGCGCACGAGCCAATCGGCGAGGTCGGTGGCTGTTGAAAATCCTTGTGCGGCGGCGGCGCGCATGGCCGGTGCGTTGACGGTGAGGTCGCGAATCATGCCCGTCATGGCGGCGACCGATAGAGCTAGCGCGTCGTAAGCGTCGAAGACCGGTTCTTTGTCTTCTTGCATGTCTTTGAAATAGGTCAGCGGCAATCCCTTGAGGGTGATCAGAAGGGCATTGAGGTCGCCGACGATCCGGCCGGTTTTGCCACGCACGAGTTCAGCCGCATCGGGGTTACGCTTCTGCGGCATCATGGATGATCCTGTGCTGAACGCGTCCGACAAGGTGACGAAGCGAAAGGGCGCGCTCATCCAAATCACGATTTCTTCAGCGAGCCGCGACAAGTGCACCGACGTAAGGGCGCAGGCCGCAAGAAACTCGACCGCGAAGTCCCTGTCCGATACGGCGTCGAGCGAATTGCCCGCCGGCCGGTCGAAGCCAAGATCGGCGGCTGTTTGGTGCCGGTCGATGGGAAACGAGGTGCCGGCTAGCGCGCCGGCTCCGAGAGGGGCTTCGTTGAGCCGCTGCCGTGCGTCCCGCATCCGCCCCCGATCCCGCTCGAGCATCTCGGCGTAGGCCAGTAGGTGGTGGCCAAAGGTGACCGGTTGGGCGGTTTGCAAATGCGTAAAGCCAGGCATGATGGTTTCGGCATGCTCATCGGCCCGCTCGAGAATGCACCGCTGCAGATCGACGACGCCGTTAAGGAGGGTGTCCAGCGCGTCGCGTACCCAGAGCCGAAAATCGGTGGCTACTTGGTCGTTACGCGACCGCGCGGTGTGGAGCCGGCCGGCAACGTCGCCAATCAGTTCTTTGAGCCGGGCTTCGACATTCATGTGAATGTCCTCAAGCTGGGCGCTGAACGAAAACGTCCCGGCGTCGATTTCCGATTCGATCGTATCAAGCCCCTCAATGATGGCTGCACCGTCGGCTGCAGTAACGATCTTAGTCGCTACCAGCATGCGACAATGAGCCCGCGAGGCCTCAAGGTCTTGTTTGTAGAGCCGCCGATCGACATCGATCGATGCATTGATCTCTTCCATGATTGCCGCCGGGCCCGCCGCAAAGCGTCCGCCCCAGAGGGCGTTCGCGGCGTTGTCCTTATCTTTATCTGACTTGGCGTTCATGATCGGTGCTCGAATAAGAGTGGTGCGCGCATCATACAGGCGCACGAGTCATCGCGGCTAGGGCGCTCGGCGCCCGCCGGAGGTCAGGCCGGTTTGGGGGGGCGCCTAGCGGGTTGGGACGGGTTCGTCGCCGGAGTAGTCGTAGAACCCGCGACCGGTTTTTCGGCCCAGCCAACCCGCTTCGACGTATTTGACGAGCAAAGGACAGGGCCGGTACTTCGAATCCGCGAGGCCTTCGTAGAGCACCTGCATGATCGCAAGGCACGTATCGAGGCCGATAAAGTCGGCCAGCGCGAGCGGTCCCATGGGATGGTGCGCGCCCAGCTTCATGCTGGTATCGATCGCTTCGACGGAGCCGACGCCTTCGTAGAGCGTGTAAATCGCCTCGTTGACCATCGGCAGCAGGATGCGGTTGACGATAAAGGCCGGAAAGTCTTCCGAAACCGCGGGGGTCTTGCCCATGGCGACGGCGACGGCCTTGACGGCATCGAACGTCTGCACATCGGTGGCGATACCGCGGATGATTTCGACCAGTTCCATGACCGGTACCGGGTTCATGAAGTGCAGGCCGATAAACTTGTGAGGCCGGTCCGTTGTCGAGGCGAGGCGCGTGATCGAGATCGACGACGTATTGGTCGCGATCAGCGCATCGGCACGCAGCGCCGGACAAAGCGATTCAAAAATCTTGCGCTTAACGTCTTCGCTCTCGGTGGCGGCCTCGATGACCAAGTCGGCGTCTTTCAAGGGGCCGTAGTCGACACCGGTTTCGATCCGGCCCATCGCAGAATCACGGTCCTCGGCGCTGATCTTCTCGCGCTTTACCTGCCGATCCATGTTTTGCTGAATGGTGCTGAGGGCTTTGTCGAGCTGGTCTTGGCTGATGTCGATGAGCTTGACCGAATAACCAGCGAGCGACGCGACGTGCGCAATGCCACTTCCCATCTGACCGGCACCCACGATGCCGATCTCTCTGATATCCACCATCGCCGTCTCGTCCTTAATCGCCACTGGCGCGTTCATGTCGTTAGCTTGCCTTTTTCAATTCTTCTTCGAGTTCAGGCACGATCTTGAAGAGGTCGCCGACGATACCGTAGTCGGCAACCTGGAAGATTGGGGCCTCTTCGTCTTTGTTGATCGCAACAATGACCTTGCTGTCCTTCATCCCGGCCAAATGTTGGATGGCACCGGAAATGCCGACCGCGACATAAAGTTCGGGTGCGACGATCTTGCCGGTTTGACCGACCTGGTAGTCGTTCGGCACGAAGCCGGCATCGACCGCGGCGCGGCTTGCCCCGACCGCCGCGCCAAGGAGGTCGGCGACCTTTTCCAGCATTGCGAAATTCTCGCCGTTCTGCATGCCGCGGCCACCGGAGATGATGACCCGCGCGCTGGTCAGTTCGGGGCGCTCGGAAGAGGAAAGCTCCTGGCCCACAAACGCAGATAGATCAGACGTTTCCGCCGTCGCCACGTCTTCGATTGCGGCGCTGCCGCCTTCCGCGGCGGCGGCATCAAAGCCGGTCGCACGAACGGTGATCACTTTGACGGCGTCGCTCGATTGCACCGTCGCCAAAGCGTTGCCGGCATAGATCGGCCGCACGAACGTGTCCGGCGATTCGATCTTCATGATGTCGGAGATTTGCGCGACATCGAGCAAAGCCGCCACACGAGGCATAACGTTTTTGCCGCTCGTGGTCGCCGGCGCGAGGAGCGCCGCGTAGTTGCCGGCGACGCTTATCAATAGTGACGCGAGGTTTTCGGCCAAGGCGTTGGCGTAAGCGGCGTCGTCCGCTTTAAGGACTTTGGCCACGCCGGCGATCTTGGCAGCAGCCTCGGCCGCGCCACCACAATTGTGGCCTGCGACGAGAACGTGAACGTCGCTATCGAGTTCACTGGCCGCGGTCACCGCGCTGAGCGTTGCGGGCCGAACGGAGTCGTTGTCGTGTTCTGCGAGGACAAGTACAGACATCAGATTACCTTTGCCTCGTTGCGGAGTTTGTCGACCAAATCGGCGACGGTTTCGACCTTGATGCCGGCTTCGCGTTTGGCCGGCTCTTCTACCTTGAGCGTCTTAAGCCGCGGCGCGACATCGACACCAAGATCTTCCGGCGTCTTTTCGTCGATCGGCTTTTTCTTTGCCTTCATGATGTTGGGCAAGGACGCATAGCGCGGCTCGTTCAGCCGAAGGTCGGTGGTGACGACGACCGGCATTTTGAGCGCGATGGTCTCTAGCCCGCCGTCGATCTCGCGCGTGACATTGGCCTTGTCGCCATCCAACTCGATTTTCGAGGCGAAGGTGCCTTGTGCCCAACCCAAAAGTGCGGCGAGCATTTGCCCGGTCTGGTTGCTATCGTCGTCGATCGCTTGCTTGCCGAGAATGACCAGATCCGGCTTTTCATCATCGATGATGACCTTGAGCATCTTGGCGACCGCCAGGGGCTGAAGTTCGGCGTCGGTTTTGACCAAGACGCCGCGGTCGGCGCCCATGGCAAGGGCCGTACGAATGGTCTCTTGCGCTTGTTGCGGACCCATCGAAACGGCGACGATTTCCTCAGCCTTATTGGCTTCTTTTAGGCGGACGGCTTCCTCGACGGCAATCTCGTCGAAGGGGTTCATCGACATTTTGACGTTCGCGAGTTCGACGCCGGAATTATCGGACTTCACGCGGATCTTGACGTTGTAGTCGACCACGCGTTTGACCGCGACGAGCACTTTCATCGTCGGTGCGCTCCCTTTATCAGCTTTGACCCGGTCAGTTTGTCAGCGGGGGCCGGGGTCACCATCGGCCTCAGGCTTGTGTGCGCCGCAGCGTAGGCATTTTGCAGGTGCGAAGTCAATAAAAGGGCCATCGCGAGACGCGCTGTTTTGCGACTTTTTACCGGTTTGCGCCGGGCCGCCAGAGGATGTCGCGGTTCCCCTTATCGTTGAGATAGCGGGCCGCCACAAAAAGGAGGTCCGAGAGCCTGTTGAGATACCGGATCGCCTCTGAATTGACCGATTCGACCGTCGCCAGCGCCGTGGCGAGGCGCTCCGCGCGTCGGCAGACGGTGCGGGCTTGGTGCAGGTAGGCCGATGCCGGGGTTCCGCCCGGAAGGACGAAAGATGTCAGCGGCGTCAACGCTTCGTTCATCGCGTCGATTTCTTGTTCGAGGCGCGTGACCTGGGTCGGCACGATCCGCAGGCTTGCCTCCGACATATCCGACGACGGATTGCCGAGGTCGGCCCCTAGGTCAAAAAGGTCGTCTTGGATTCGCGCCAACATTGCGTCGGCATCGCCCGATGTGTGGAGGCGCGCCAAGCCGATCGTCGCGTTGGTTTCGTCGACCGTGCCGAATGCGGCGACTCGTTGGTCGTGTTTCGGGACGCGGTCGCCGCCCACTAGGGACGTTTCCCCCTTGTCGCCTCCTCGGGTGTAGATGCGGGTGAGCTTGACCATCGGCGTCTACTTGGTGACGAGAAACAGGATCAGAAACCCAACCGCGCAGACCTGGCTCGCAATACGGGCGCGCATGAGATTGTTGCTACGGCGTCGGCTTTCGTCGCCCGGGCGGGTCATGACGAACAGGCCCGCGAACAGCGTCACCACGACGGCCGCGAGGCTGATCGCGAAAAGAACTAGGAAAAACGTACTCATTGTAACTTCATTTTCGATGGTCGGGTCGGTACGTATGTTCAGACGTCATACCACGCATGATCAGACGACATAAGAGGGACGATCATGCGTATACCGCGCCGTGCGCGACACGTACAATGGTCCTTTGTGCCGCGCCCCGCGGTTGCGCCGACGGCAACGCCGCTCGGCAGGAAGGATTTCATCAAATCGTGACGTGGCACCCAGCCCTTGTTATCGCCTTTTTGACGGGCCTGATCGCTTCCGGCCATATCTCGACCAACATCTACGCGCCCTCGCTGCCCTCGATGGTCGAGTTCTTCGGCACCGACGCGGCGAGTGTCCAAATGACGATCAGCGTCTACATGGCGTCTTTCGCCGTGGGTCAGTTGATCTATGGACCGTTGTCGGATCGCTTCGGGCGGCGCTCGGTCCTGCTCGGCGGCTTGGCGATCTTCGTTCTGACGACGGTGCTGATTATCGTGTCGCCCAGCATCTTCCTATCGGTTGATCTCGTCATCGTCGGACGGGGGCTGCAGGCGCTCGGGGCGTGTTCCGGTCCGGTGGTGGCGCGTGCGATTATGCGCGATCTCTATTCGCGAGAAGAAACCGCCAAGGTGATGGCCTACATCGCCCTCGCAATGGGGCTGGCGCCGGCGTTTGCGCCGGTGTTGGGTGGCTATCTTGAGGTCTGGTTCGATTGGCGTGCGTCGTTCGTGGTGGTTCTGGCATTCGCCCTAGCGGTTTTTCTCGTCGCGCTCAAAATGCCGGAAACGAACAAGCATCGTGAGATCAATGCCGCCGAGCGCCCGATTACCCTCATCACCAATTACGGCTTCCTGTTGCGATCGCGCGCCTATTGGGGGTTTGTCAGTGTGGGGTCTTTGGTGTTCGGCGCCATGTTCGCCTTCATGGTCGGGGCGCCTTTTGTCGTGATCGAAATCTTAGGGTATTCGCCATCGTTCTACGGTTGGCTGTCGGTATCCGGAATTGGTGGCTACATGGCGGGGTCTTGGGTGACCAGCCGGATCACCGATCGGGTCGGCGTCGACCGCATGGTGCCTCTCGGGGTGACAATCGTCGGGATCGGCGGCGCGGTGTTTCTGGCATTGGGCCTATTCGGGTTCCTGGACATATACAGTCTATTTGGGCCTCTTGCGTTTATGGCGTTCGGCATGGCGATCCTGTTTCCCAGCACGCTCGCCGGATCGGTGAGCGTGTTTCCCCGGATCGCCGGCGCCGCATCGGCGCTTTACGGCTTCATTCAAATGTTGACCGCTGCATTGACGATTTCCCTCGTTGGCCTATTGGCCGACGGTACACACATGCCGATGGTATGGGTGGTCTCCGTGGTGATGATCGGCGCATTCGTCGTCGCCATGATCGGCGGCCCTGGTCGGGGCAAAAAACAGCCCGCGCCGGTCGCTGGCGAATAGTAGGTAGGCCAGAGATGCAGGAGCGGCTGCCGCTACTGATCTTCTTGATGGTCTGTCTGATGACCGTCGCCTACAGCACGATCGGCATCTACACACCGGCGATGCCAGCGATCGCGGCTCATTTTGGTGCGACCGTCGGCCAGGTACAGCTGACCTTCAGTACCTATTTGATTGCGTTTTCGTTCGGGCAGTTGATCTACGGCCCGCTCTCCGACCGGCATGGTCGGCGTCCGGCGATATTTGTCGGATTGGCGATTTACGTCGTTGGGAGCGCGATGTCGGCGCTCGCGGTCTCGATCGAAATGCTGATTGTCGCACGTGCCGTCCAAGCTTTGGGGGGGTGCGCCGGTCCCGTCCTTGCTCGCGCCATCATGCGGGACCTTTTTGATCGCGACGAAGGGGCGCGCTTGATGGCCTTCGTCGCGATGGTGATGGGCGTGGCGCCTGCCTTCGCGCCCGTGTTCGGCGGGTATTTGCAGGTTGCGTTCGGCTGGGAGTCGATTTTTTGGGTGCTGACGATCATTGGCGCCGTGGTGCTGGTGCTGTTCGTGCTGTTGCTGAAGGAAACGCATCCGGGTCGCGACCGAGCCGACAGCGGTGGCATCCTAACGATGCTGATGGTCTATCCGCGGCTGATGCGGTCGGCGCTTTTCATGGGCTACACCTTGAATGCGGGCTTCGCGATGGCGACGATCTTCGTCTACGTCGCGACGGCGCCGTTTATCTTGATTGAGCTGTTGCACATTCCCCCCGATATCTATGGGTGGTATTCGCTCATTCCCACCGCGTTCAATTTGGCGGGCGCCTTTGTGGCCAGCCGGTACACCGTCAGGTTGGGCGGTTCGCGGATGATGCTCTACGGCTCTAACCTCGTATTCGTCGGGGCCATGGTGATGGTTGTGTTTGGGCTGGGCGGCTACTTGACCGTTTTTACTGTTGTGGGGCCGATGTCGATCGTGGCTTTCGGGCTGGCGATGGTCTTTCCCAGTGCGGCGCAGGGGGCGGTCAGCGTGGCGCCGCGTCAGGCGGGTGCTGCGTCGTCGCTCAACGGCTTTTTGACGATGTTGATCGCGTCCGGCGCCGTGGTCGTCGTCGGCACCCTCCCGGCAGGAACGCAGATGCCGATGGCATCCGTTGTCGGCACGATGGGTGTGCTCACCATGGTGTCGCTTTTCTTTACGCGCTACCGGGAACGGGTCGAGATGCCGTAGGCATCTAGGGCAGCGGCGGGAGCCGGGCGATGATGTCGTCTGGCGTTAGTCCCTGTGCCCGGAGGTCGCTTAGCGTTGCGGCCTGATTGCGCTTTGCAAGGCGTCGCCCGCTGGCATCGTCGATCAAACGGTGATGCGCGTAGTGGGGCGTCGGCAAGCTCAACAAGTGCTGCAGCAGGCGGTGGATATGCGACGCCTCAAGAAGATCCTCGCCGCGTGTCACGCAGGTAATGCCTTGCAGGTGGTCATCCACCACGACCGCCAGGTGATAGCTGGTCGGGACATCCTTTCGGGCCAACACCACGTCGCCGAACTTTGTGGGATCGGCAGCGATTCGGCCATGCGTGGCGTCGTCGAAAAACAGATGGGTGTCCACGCGCCGAAGGCCTTTTGCGCAATCCAGGCGCAAGGCAAAGGGCGCGCCTCTGGCTTTTCGCGCGGCGACATCGGCATCGGATAAGTGCCGGCATGTTCCGGGGTAAATCGGCCCATCGGGCCCGTGGGGCGCGGAGGGGCTGCGCGCGATTTCGGCGCGAATCTCTGCGCGTGTGCAGAAGCAGGGATACAGGAGACGCGCGTCATCGAGTTGGGTAAGTGCGGCGGCATACTCGTCGAAGTGCTCGGATTGGCGGCGAACGGGTGTCGGCCAGGTTAGGCCTAGCCACGTCAAATCTTCGTAGATCGCCGTTTCGAATTCCGGTCGGCAACGGCTTTGGTCGATGTCTTCGATCCGCAGCAGCATTTCGCCGCCCAGGCGTTCGGCCGTGCGCGAAGCGACAAGCGCAGAGAACGCATGGCCAAGATGAAGGCGGCCCGTGGGGCTCGGGGCAAATCGGGTGCGCACCGGTACAGTCATGGCGACTTAGTATGCCGTTGTGCGCGGGTGCGAGCGAGGTCGACGGATCGATGTCCTCGCGGGCGTGTTAACGACAGGGAAGGCGGGCAGGGGGTACAATTGGTTTATGGCGCGCAGCTTGGACATCGCAGGTATTTGGAACCGTAGGCTCCAATGAGCAATCGGAACGCATCGGGACGTCGCACATACTCGATTACCGTGACGCTCGCGCTGGCGATCGGTGGGCTGGTCTTCATCGGGGTTGCAAGCGTTCTGGCCCTTGGGCTGACTTCGGCGCAGCGCAATACGTTTGCGTTGCTACAAGGACGTTCGAGCGACACAGTTTCCAATTTGCTGTCGCGCGTGGGTCAAGAACTGCAGCCGCCGGTGGAGCAGGTACGCTTTCTGCATGACCTCATTGCTTTCGGTGGCATTGATCCCAATGACACCGGACGGATGATCGATTTGCTCTCGGGAGCGCTCGCCGGCGCGCCGCAAGTATTCGGCGTCGGGTTTATCTACAACGACATGAAGGTGTTGAACGTGAGCCGCCAGGGCGGCGGCCCTGTCGCCAGCATGGACAATTTGTCGACGCGGCCTCTCGCTGTTCGAGCAGCTCAAGATTACGCCGACAAGACTGGAGTTTTTTGGGGCGAACTCATTCCGGCGCCGGATGAATTCAACGCGACATTTATCAATTTACGCATGCCGGTTCGTCGTAACGACGACTATCTTGGATTGCTGGTTGCGGTTGTTTCGGTCTCTCGCTTGTCGCAATTCGTTCAAACCCTCGCGATGGATAACGGCAGCGAGGCGTTCATTCTCTATGGGACAGATCATGTGTTGGCTCATCCGTCTCTGACCGACGGCTTCATGCGTGATCTGCGGGACGATGGTGCGCGTGACGCGCAACTGCTGCCGCGAATTGTCGATGTGAAGGATCCGGTTTTGGCGGCGATTTGGGGAGGTGGTGCCGGTCCCCAAGATGTGGTGCCGCTGCCCGGTCCCCGGCCGACGGCGTCGGCGACCGGCGGCCATGCCCAGATCGTCGATGGCGAACGCTTCATTTATCTCTATCGGCGGGTCCATAATCTGGGCGAGACGCCGTGGTACATCGGTCTTTATCTGCCGGCAGCGACCTTCTCGGCCGAGATACGGCGGCTTTTTACCGCAACCATCGCCGGATTGGGGGTGCTCGCCCTTTCGTTGGTTGCGTCGGTCTTTCTTGGCCGTCGGATCGCCCAGCCGATTAAGCGGATTGCCGCCGCGGCGAATACGATATCGGATTTGCGTTTCGATAGCGTGGATGAACTACCGCCGTCGCGCATTCGCGAGCTTGACGATCAGGCGCGCGCGTTCAACAGCATGGTCCATGGTCTGCATTGGTTTCAGAACTACGTTCCGCGCCGGCTTGTTAAGCGGTTGATGGAACAGCGGGATGAAACCGGTGGAGTCCAGTCGGTGGCCCGAGCGATCACAGTCATCTTTACGGATATCGTCGGTTTTACAGCACTGTCCGAAACGCTCGATGCCGAACGCGTTGCGGCGCTTCTGAACGAGCACTTCAGCGATATCAGCGCGGCGGTCGAGGCCGAAGACGGTACGATCGACAAGTTTATTGGCGATTCGATGATGGCGTTCTGGGGCGCGCCGCATGAACAAGCGGACCATGCGCGCCGTGCCGCACGCGCCGTGTCGGCCATGGGCGCGCGCATTCGCGCCCGCAATCAAGCGCGCGTGGCGGCTGGGCTGAGCCCTATACGCGTCCGGATCGGTGTGCACTCCGGCGATGCCGTGGTCGGCAACGTCGGATCGCCCGGTCGGGTCAACTACACCATTGTCGGCGATACGGTGAATATCGGGGCGCGGTTGGAGCAGCTTTGCAAAACGATCGCGCCGGACGACGAGGTCGTCGCACTGATCAGCGATGCGACGCGGTCGCAATTGGGTGACGAGTTTTCGTGCTCCTCGGTGGGGACACATACGCTGCGGGGCCGTGAGGTAGAGATAGAAGCATTTCGGCTCGTATGACGTATCGGGGCCGTCATCTGCCCCATACTTGACATCAGGAGGGGCACAGGATGTGGTTATACTTAGGTTGCATCGTCATCCGTGCAATTGGGGAACCTCGTGACGCCATCGCTTGAGTCCTGTCAGTCCCTGGTCCTTAACGCCGACTACCGGCCGTTGAGCTACTTCCCGTTGTCTTTGTGGCCGTGGCAGGATTCGATCAAAGCGGTGTTCATGGATCGCGTGGATATCGTCTCGGTGTACGACCGCAAGGTTCATTCGCCGACCGTCAGCTTGGAACTGCCCAGCGTCGTGGCGCTCAAGAACTATGTGCCGCCAGCACGTCATCCCGCGTTCACCCGCTTCAATGTTTTTCTACGCGACCACTTCAGTTGCCAGTATTGCGGCTCGCCGCATGAGTTGACGTTCGATCATTTGATTCCGCGTTCGCGCGGCGGGCGGACGACCTGGGCCAACGTGGTGACGGCCTGCTCGCCGTGCAATCTTGCCAAGGCGGGCGACCTTGAGGGCGAGTGCGGGATGCACCCGCGTCAACGACCCCACCGCCCCACCGTCAGCGAACTGCAAAAGAACGGGCGGGCCTTCCCACCCAACTACTTGCACGAAAGCTGGCACGATTTTCTGTATTGGGACTCCGAACTGGAGCCCTAAGGGTTTTGCGTCAGACGCGTTCGCTAAGCCAGATCGCCAATTTAGTGCCCGATTTGATGGCCCGCCGCATAGGCTCGTAAAGCGCCGCGCGCTCGGCGCCGGCTTCAAGCGCGGTGTCACGGTGGTCGATTTCGTCTTCGCGGGCCGAGACGATGAGATCGCGCAGTTCTTTTTCGTCTTCGCCAAGATAATCCGCTTGTTGCGCGTAATGTTCGTCGATGGCCTCCTCGACGGCCACCGTGCAGGCCATGGCGGCGCGTTCGCCCATCAAGGCCGTGCCGGCGCCAAGGGCGAATCCGGCGAGATGCCAGAGCGGCTGTAGGGCAGTCGGCCGCACCCGACGGGCATTGAGCATCGCGTCGAAGTCCTTGAGGTGGGCGGCCTCTTGTTCAGCCATGTGGCGGATTGTGTCGCCGGCGGACGATTTGCCGAGAACCGTGAGCTGGCCCTCGTAGATTCGTTTGGCGCCGTATTCGCCGGCTTGGTCGACGCGGATGATGCGCTCGATCATCTCCGGAACGGACGGGTCGCCAGGGAGACGAGTCTCGCCGGTGGTTTTTTTGGGCGGCGGAAGGTCGTTGGTCATGCGGTCATTTTAGGTCTCAAGCCTGCGGCGCGCTATGTGGCGCGCCAGGATCGTCGTGACGATCGCCAATCCCCCGGAAAGGGCGATGTTGAAGCCGGCCAGGGAGATCCCAAACAGCGTCCAAGCCGGACGGTCACAGCGCACGATGGGCTGATCGAGGAGCCGGGTGCGCAGTTCTTCGAGCGACAATCCTTGCGCGCGAAGACCCCCGCCACAAGCGTTGGTGCCGGTCCACCATTGCTGTTCTATTCCGACGTGGTAGGCGGAGAGTATGGCGCCGCCGACGAAGACCAGGGCGATCAGGATAAGGATGCCGACGGTGGCTGCGCTCGCGTTGGCGTCTCGCGTCAGGCTCAGTGCGAGAACGGCCAAGCCGATGGCGAAGTAATACGGCCAACGTTGGGCAAAACAAAGCGCGCAAGGGTACAGGCCGAAGCCATACTGAAAGATCAGAGCCCCACCGATCACCATGCAACTCGCCAAGATGACGAACAATGCGGCGCGTGCTGACGTAATTTCCGGCATCGTCTAGGCCAATTTCAGTACGGCAAAGCCACCAACCAACAAAACGACAAAGACTGCCGTAACCCATTGCAGATTCTTCTCGACGAAATCGCGAATGGGTTCGCCGATCCACCACAGCAATGTGGCCTCGATGAAAAACCGCAGGCCGCGCGATACGACCGACCCGGCGACGAAGGTCACCAGGGGAAGGCCGGTAACGCCGGAGGCAATGGTGAACACTTTGTAGGGCAAAGGCGTGATGCCCGCGATGAACACGATCAGCAACCCGTAGTCGTTGTACCAGCCCTGAAATGTCTCGAACTGATGGCCGTAGCCGTAGAACTCGACCACACTTTGCCCGATCGATTCCCACAGAAAGAAGCCGATGGCGTAGCCCGCGATACCGCCAAGAACCGAGGATATCGTGCATACGGTGGCGATCAGCCAAGCCTTGGCGCGATTGGCCACGATCATCGGGATCAGCATCACGTCAGGCGGAATCGGAAAGAAGGAGCTTTCCGCGAAGGACACCAACGCCAGCGCTGGCACCGCATGGCGGTGGCCCGCGAGACCCATGACCCAATCGTAAAGACGCCTTAGCACCGAGGCGGTGTAGCAGGTGGGCCGAGTCGGGGCAATGTCGGCGATGTTGACCGGGCATCGCGCGCGGCTATCATGCGCGCCTCGACTGCGGGTGTGGCGGAATTGGTAGACGCGCCAGACTCAAAATCTGGTTCCCGTAAGGGAGTGGGGGTTCGATTCCCTCCACCCGCACCAGCCGACCTTCCAGCGTGGAGCCTGTCATGGCCGACCTCAATGCCGAGCAACTCTTAGCCGCAGTTACCGATCACTATTTCGGCAATGTCGACCTCAAGCGCCTCGAACCCGCGATCGACTGCTTCGCGCCCGATGCCACGATGACGATCCAGACCGACCAGTTGACCCATAAGGGCCGCGATCAGGACATCAAGCGGATGTTCACCGACTTTTTTGCTGGGTTCAAAACCATCTGGCATGGCGACTTCAACCCGGTCGTCGACGTTGCCAACCAATCCGTCGCGGTCCAATTCAACGCGCTACGTGTTCGCCATGACGATGGGGTTGAGCGGGCGTCAAATTGCAATGTCTTTCGCTTCAAGGACGGCAAGTTTCAAACCGTCACGATTTACATGAGCGACGAGAACCCGTTGCGTTAATCCCACCGCCGCTGGATATTTTCCGAGAGATAGGCAGCCAGGCTCTCCAGCGTGCTGGTCCACCCTTCGTGGTGACTATCCCTGCTTGAGGCCGTCTCAAAACGCGCTTGGTGCATTACAAGTTTTGTTTTGTCGCCCAGCGCTTCGAACGTGAGGGTGATGAGGGTTTCATGACCGCGATTGCCCGCGGCGTCCTCCCAGGCCGCGGTATAGACCAAACGTTGGCCCGGCACGACCTCTTGGTAGGTGCCGCTTAGCCAAAAGCTATCGCCATCAGTGGCGGTCATACATAAACGGTACGGTGTCCCTGCTGTGACCGAATGGCCATCGAACTCGACGGCGGAGAGCGTCATGTCTTGGGGGCACGACCATTGCGCCAGGTGCTTCTTTTCAGCCCACGCGGCATAGACAAGCTCGATAGGGGCATCGAAAACGCGTTCGATCGACAAAGACAAGTCGCCGTCCGGTGTCGTAGTGTCGATTGCCGCGGTCATGGGCTGTACTCCGTCGTGAGCGTCTTGAGGTAGGTGTCGAGGTGATCGAGGCTGCCTTCCCAGAACTGTCGATAGCCTTCGATCCAGGTCATGGCATCGCGCAGGGGACCGACCTCAAGGCGACAGGGGCGGCGCTGGGCATTGCGCCCGCGGGCGATCAGCCCAGCCTTTTCCAACACCTTCAGGTGCTTAGACACGGCCGGGAGAGACATCTCAAAGGGTGCCGCGAGTTCGGTGACCGGCGCTTCGCCGCGCGCAAGGCGCGCGAGGATGGCGCGCCTTGTAGGGTCGGCAAGGGCGGAAAACGTCGCGTCCAGAGTCTGCATCATTAATAAACCAACTAGTTAAATAACTAATTGGTTTATTAATGAGATCGTCCGCAAAAGTCAAATGGAGCCGCGATACGTCGTCGGCGCACGGGCTAGATTTCTAGTACCAGGCCGTCATGCGCGGCTTGATGAGGAATGTCATCGACCTGGCTCAGTACGTCGCTGCTCATATGGGTAAGAATGAGGCGCCTGGGCGCTATTGCCTCCAGATGAGACTCCAGCGTTGTTAGGTCCAAATGGAACGGGACTTGTTTGTTCATGAAGTAGCATTCGGCGATAAAAAGGTCGGCGTCTTTGCCCGCAGCCAGCAAGTTCTCCGTACATTGAGTGTCCCCGGTGTACGCAATGGACTTGCCAGCGGTCTCGACACGATAAGCGAAGAAGGGGCCGCCGGGGCCGTGATCGACCGGTACCGCTGTCACGACGAGGTCGTCACCCAATCGGCGCGTACCTGCCGGTGATAGTTCCACAAAGTCTATCTTGAATTTTTGTACGGTGGCGCTGGATCCTGGGAACGCCGTTTCCATGATCCGAGCGTACCATTCCCGCAAACCCGGGGGCCCAGCAATAGTGAGCGGTGTCGTACGTTTCGAAACGAACTGTGCGTCGAGAATAAACGGTGGTATTCCGCCGAAGTGGTCGAGATGGAAGTGGGTGATCAGGATCAGATCGATGCGGTTCCGGTCGACGTCGTCTCGTTGCAGCCCGATCATGCTGGATGCACCACAATCGATCAAAAAATGGCGCGCCGCAGTTTTGACAAGGAAGCAGGTATTGAGCCGCCCACCGCTACCAAGTGCATCTCCGGTGCCGATGAAGTGAACCTGCACGACAAGACCTCCGGGGTGAATCTAACGCACTGGGGCGTCGTGGGGTGGGATTACCGGAGCTGCCAGTCGTCGTCTACAATGCGCCGTGGCCAAGCTCCATCAGTTCAATTTCAGCTATCAGACCGACCAGGATCGCCTGTTGCTGCGGGTCAACACCCATGACGGGACGGAGATCAGGCTGTGGCTGACCCGCCGGATCAGCCGGCTTTTGTGGGAACTACTGGTCCGGCGGCTGGAGGCGGCCCCCGAGGTCGCGGCGCAGGCGACCCCGCAAGCGAAACGATCCGTGGTGGCGTTCAAGCGGCAGGCCGCCGTTTCCAACGCCAACTTCAAGAAAACCTACGACGACAAGGCTAAGACATTGCCGCTCGGCGAGGCGCCGCTCCTGGTGGTGAAGCTTAAAGCCGGAACAATGTCGAACGGCACGCATTCGATCGTCTTTGTGCCCAAGGAGGGCAAGGACGTTGCCCTCACGTTGTCCGACGAGGCGATCCTGACGTTTCTTCATCTGTTCAGTCAGATCGTCAAAAAAGCACGCTGGGGTCTTGCCTTCGACCTCGAGGACAAAGCTGCCACGGCGCCGTCCCCCGAGCAGATCATGTAGCTTGACGCACAGCCGCCTGGTGGGGCGGTGACGAGCCGCCCTCTACGCCGCGGCGGTGACCATGATTTCTACCTTGTATTGGGGTGAGGCGAGCTGGGCTTCGACGCAGGCCCGGGCCGGCGCAGTGGCTTCGTCCACCCAGGCATTCCACACCGCGTTCATGTCCGAAAACTGTGTGGCGATATCCGTTAGCCAGATCTGCGCCTGGAGGAGTTTGGTTTTGTCGGTGCCGGCCTCGGCGAGAAGTTTGTCGATGGCATCGAGGATGTCTTTGGTTTGCGCCGTGACATCGCCGTCGGGGGCGTTGCGCGCCACCTGACCAGCTAAATAGACGACCCCGTTATGTTTGACGATTTGCCGCATGATCGGCCGAACGTTGCTCATGCCATCCCTCCTTGTATTTGTGGTCCGGCACTGTAGCCGATGCGGACCCGGTCGGGGCGACGAAGAAATGCCTAAGAACTGGGCGGGTGGCCTAATCGTCAGGCACCTGTTTCCCCGCTCTCGGACAGAAAAGACGTTAAATCAATAGCTTAACAACGGCGCGATGTTGGTACGGGCTCTGCAATGTCCTCTTGGGACTTGCGCGTCGGCGCGGGCGCTATGGAGGAGGACAACGATGAAGAGCATCTACGGTACGGCGCTTGGGGCTCTGGCCCTGGGTGCGGTCTTGGTCCCGCATCCCGCTTTGGCCCAAGACGAGGCCCTTAGCAGCGGCAACACGGCTTGGATTCTCACCGCAACGGCGTTGGTGTTGTTTATGACCCTGCCGGGGTTGGCGCTGTTCTATGGCGGCCTGGTTCGTGCGCAGAATGTTCTATCGGTTCTCATGCAGTGCTTTGCGATTGCCTGCCTCGCCTCGGTGCTATGGCTGGTCGTCGGCTACAGCCTTGCATTCGGCGACGGCGGTAGCGCGCAAGGTTGGATCGGCGGGTTCGGTAAAGCGTTTCTCGCCGGTGTCGACGCTGACGCTTTGGCGGGTGACATCCCTGAAACCGTGTTCTTCATGTTTCAAATGACGTTCGCAATCATCGCCCCAGCGTTGATCGTCGGCGCCTACGTCGAACGCATTCGTTTTGCCCACGTGCTTCTGTTCAGTGGGGCGTGGCTGGTTTTGGTTTACGCGCCGGTCGCGCATTGGATCTGGGGCGGCGGGTTCCTTGCCGCACTTGGCGTTCTCGATTTCGCCGGCGGCCTTGTGGTCCACGCAACAGCGGGCACATCGGCATTGATCATCGCGGTTTTTCTCGGGAGCCGACGTGGGTTCCCACGCGAACTGACGCCGCCGCACAACCCCGGCTTGACGATGATGGGTGCGGCGATGCTCTGGGTCGGGTGGTTCGGCTTCAATGCGGGGAGCGCGCTGGCGGCCGATAGCAGTGCCGGCATGGCGATGCTGGTGACTCATATCTCGGCGGCGACGGCTTCTTTGGTTTGGGTCGCCATCGAATGGACCAAGTTCGGGCGCCCGAGTTTAGTGGGTATCGTGACGGGAATGGTGGCCGGGCTGGCGACCATAACACCGGCCTCGGGTTTCGTTGGCCCTGCCGGGGGCTTGGCGATCGGACTTGCCGGTGGGGTCGTGTGCTATTACGCGGTGGGGCTGATCAAGTCGCGGCTCAAAATCGACGATTCGCTGGATGTTTTTGCGGTGCACGGCGTTGGCGGGATTCTAGGTATCCTTTTGTTGGCGCCGTTCGCGGCCACGGGGCTTGGCGGGTTGGGATTGCCGGCGGGTGCGAGTATCGCTGGCCAGTTCGTCGACCAACTGATCGGGGTGATCGTTACCGTCGCGTGGACGGCAATCGCGACGGTGATCATCGTCGTCGTGGTACGGGCCCTGGTCGGCCTAAGGGTTGACCCCGAATCGGAAACTGAAGGGTTGGACCTGACGGCGCATGGAGAACGCAGCTACAATCTGTAGCGATGGAACCTGATGCAGCGAACAACGACGGCTCGGTAGCGACGCCCAGCAAACGCCTTGAGGGGCGGGTGGCGATCGTCACCGGTGCGGCTTCTGGGATCGGTGCGGCGACGGTCGACCTGTTCCTTCGTGAGGGCGCCAAGGTCATCGCGACCGATGTGCGGGCGATCGACGACGATTTGCTCGGCACTAGCGCCGCGCGCGCCATTCCGGTGCGCCATGACGTCGCGAGCGAGCGCGAGTGGCGCAACGTCCTCATCCGGGCGGGCGAAGACTACGAAGGTCTGGACATCCTGGTGAACTGTGCGGGGATCAATGCCCCGGGCGGAGGCGTTCCCGAAAACCAAGACATCGAGAACGTCAGCATGGACGATTTTCGTGCGGTTCATGCGGTCAATGTCGAAGGCACCCTGCTGGGGTGTAAACAGGCGATCCCGGCGATGGCCGCCTCCGGTGGGGGTGCGATCGTCAACGTCTCGTCGATCGCCGGCTGGGTCGGGGTGCCCGGTGCGGTGTCCTATGGCGCGAGCAAAGCGGCGATCTGGCAAATCACCAAATCGATCGCGTTGCACTGCGCAAAGGCCGGGTACAACATCCGATGCAATTCGATCCATCCCGGCGGAATCCACACGCCGATGTTCGTGCCGATGACGGGCGACCCTCGACCGGGCGAACCCGAAGCGCCGCACGTCCCGATGCGCCGGTATGGCGAACCCGACGAGGTGGCGGCCGCCATCTTATTCCTTGCAGGCGATGACTCGACCTACATCACGGGATCGTCTTTGCCGGTCGATGGCGGATTGGCGGTGACCTGATGGGGCGAGTGGACGGCAAGGTTGCGATCATCACCGGGGCGGCCTCGGGGATCGGTCGCGCGGCCGCGCGTTTGTTTGCGGCCGAGGGTGCCAAGGTGGTCGGCACCGATCTTCAGTTTGTCGACGATGACGCTTGGCGCAGGGATTGCGGCGACGAAGCATTGTTTCTGCACCATGACGTGACGGACGAAGCCCGGTGGGAGGCTGTCGTCGGCGACACCGTGGCCCAGGCCGGCCAGGTCGATATTTTGCTGAACTGTGCGGGGATCAACGGCGTCAGCGGCGACGACGCCCCTCCCCAAGCTCCTGATGCGATAGGGCTTGATATTTGGCGACGGGTGAACCGTGTAAATGCGGATGGGACCTTGCTGGGTTGCCGCACCGTGATTCCTGTGATGCAGGAGAACGGCGGTGCGATCGTCAATATCTCTTCGATTGCGGCACAAAAGGGTTGGCCCATTCGGACCGCTTACGGCGCCAGCAAAGCGGCGGTCTTGCAATATACCCGGTCGGTCGCCCGCTACTGCGCCGAATCCGGTTGGAGTATTCGGTGTAATGCGGTCCTGCCGGGCCCGATCGATACGCCGATGATCAAGCCTCCGGGCCGGAAGCCATTGGCTGGGGGCGATGGGCAGGCCGGCGCGGATCACGTCCCGATCAAACGCTATGGCGATCCCTTGGAGGTCGTGCGCCCGATGCTGTTCTTGGCGAGTGATGAAGCCAGCTATATCACCGGCGCTGGCTTGAATGTCGATGGTGGCATCGCGGCCCTGACCGCAGACTAGGCTGAGCTATCCGCCGAGCCCCAAAGCGCGGGGAATGGCCATCGTGATCGACGGCACGAACACGATCAGCAACAAGACGACCAACTCGGCAACGAGGAACGGGATGACCGCAAGGGACACCCTTTCTAACGATTCCTTCGCTATGGGCCCGGTTATGAATAAGAGGAGCCCCAATGGCGGCGTTATCAGGCCAAGAAGCAGGCTGATCATCAGAAATAGGCCGAACTGAATTTCGGTCATGCCCAATCCGGCTTCGGCAATGGCGACCGGCATCAGGAGAGGGCCGAGAATGATCATATTGGCCAGCGCATCCATGAACGTACCCATGATCAAAAAGAAGCCAATCAAGATCAGCGCCATGATCACCCGGTTGTCGGAGATCGCGATGAGAAGTTCGAGAATTTCCTGAGGAATTCTGAAAAAGGTCAGGATGCGGCTGAACACAATCGCCGTGGAGACGATGACCAAGGCCGACGCGGTGACCTTCGCGGTCCCGATCATCGCCTCGATCAGGTTTTTCATGTCGAGTGTGCGGTAGTAGAACGTGCCGATGATCAGCGTGTAGATCACGGCAACGGCGCCTGCCTCGGTCGGGGTGAAGATACCGCCAAGGATGCCGCCTAAGATGATGAAAGGAATCAGCAGCGCCGGCGCCGCTTTGGCGCCGCCCTTGGCGATGGGCAGGATGCCTTCGAACGCGTGCATGTCGCCATAGCCGCGCCGGGCGCTGATCACGTAGGCGGTCACCATAAGCGCCGCGCCGATCAAGATGCCCGGGATGATTCCGCCGGCAAATAGGCCGCCGATCGAGATTTGAAGTTGGCCGCCGATAATGATCGCGACCGTGCTAGGCGGGATGATGGCGCCGATGACGGCGCTTGCCGCGGTGACCGCCGCCGAGAATGCTGGGGGATAGCGTTCGCGGATCATCGCGGGAATGAGGATGGGGCCGAGCGATGCCGCATCGGCGAGGACCGATCCGGAGATGCCGGCAAAGAACATCGACGTCAGGATGTTTACGTGGGCCAATCCGCCTTTGAGCCAGCCGACCATGAGCCGCGCGACCTCGACCAATTTCTCGGTGATGTCGCAGCGGTTGAGGAGTTCGCCGGTGAGCACGAACATGGGTAGGGCGAGTAACGCGAACTGGTTCACCGCCGTGAACATCTCGGTGATCAGGATCAGCGGCGGGATCGTCGTGCCTGAGAAAAACAAGAAAATGACGCACGCGAGGCCCAGGGCGAATGCGACCGGTATCCCCAAGATCAGCAAAACCCCAAACGGGATCAGCAGGTATGGCGCAACGATTTCCATCGACTAGTCCTACTCCAGCCCTGGGTTGCCTTGGTTTTCGAAATGCGCGTCGTTACCACGCCGCAGATTGATGAGATCGAGCAGCATCGCGTTGAAGGCAAATACCGCCATCAAAACCGCGCCGACCGGGATCGCGAGTTTGGCCCACCGGGTCGATAGACCGAGGCTTGGCGAACGCGCGTGAAAATTCTGGTTGAAGACCTTGAAGCCGAACCAGATCACCGCAAGAAGAAAGAGAATGGTCGCGACTTTCGAGAAAATCAGAAAGTACGGCCGGACCTTGATGGGAATGAGATTGGTAAAGGTTGGAATGTTGATATGCGCCCAGTCGCGCATGATCACCGCCGAGCCGATGAACACCATCCAGATCAGCGCCCAAATGCTGATCTCTTCCGACCACTGTAGTGACGAGTTGATCACATAGCGGAAGAAGACTTGCGCCAACATGACGACGGTGATGGTGATCACGAACACGACCACGGCCGAACGAGACAGTCGGTCAAGCCATACGATCAGCTTTTCGTAGCCCGCCATCGCAATCCCCACTCTTGACGAAGGTTAGCGTCTCACAAAGGGAGGGCGGTCCCGGACTTTCGGGACCGCCCAGCGCCCATCTGTGTTGTCGGCTAGCTCGAGGTTTGGAGTGCCACCGCGGCGTCGACGACCGTCTTCGGCACGTCCTTGCCCGCGCTGGACCAGACCTTCTGTCCGGCCTCTTGCCACTTGGCGAACTCGCTCTTGGTCGGCGTGTAGATTTCCATGCCGGCCTTGCGAAGCTCGCCCTTGTAGAAGTCTTCCAGCTCGCGGTCCTTTTGGTTCGCGATATCGGCGGCTTCTTGCGCGGCAAGCGCGAAGGGCTTTTGAATGTCTTCGGGCATCGAGTTCCAGGTGTTGGCATTCAAGACCTGGAACTGAATGGCGAACGAAGCATTCACTTCGGTCGCGTATTTCAATACCTCGTGCATTTTGAACAAGAACGTCCAGATGGCCTGCACGTGATACCCGTCGACCACGCCCTGTTGGATCGCCGTATAGGTCTCGACCCAGGGAATCGGCGTCGGATTGCCGCCCCAGTTGCGGACAAGTTCGATCACAAGGTCAGAACGCGTGGAGCGGAACTTCAGGCCCTTGACGTCATCCGGGGTCTGTAGAGGCCGCTTGTTGTTCCACAGCATGCGGTGCCCACCGGCGCCGACTGGCGGCATCACCTTAACGGGCACGTTCTTTTCGAACTGCGCCGATTGCTGTTTCCACAAGTCCGACTTGAAGAGCCGTTCGCCAGTATCCCAATCGGGAATGATGTAGGGGAGGTCGACAAACGAAAAGGCGTCGTCGAACACGGTAAACTGCGAGCTAGTGTTCGACGTAATGTCGATGAAGCCGGTTTGGACGGCTTCGAGTTGTGAGACATCCGTACCCAAGGTCGAGGACGGGTGAATCTGAATGTCGAGTTCGACGTCATATTTCTCGGCCAGGATGCTCGGAATCAAGCGGACCGAAATATCCGTCGGGTCGCCTTCTTTGGCGTTGAGGCCGGCCACCAACGGTTTCAGGAATTTCTTGGCTTGGGCCGAGCGGGTCAGTGCCGGAAAGCCGGAAATCGCGGCCCCAGCGGCAACCGCAGCACCTGTCGTCTTAAGCGCCTGACGGCGTGAAACAGTTTTGGTCATGTCTTGGATATCCTCCCTTTGCCACGCCGCGTGGCGTGGCTCACACAAATTGTTGCCCCCGACCTGAAGGCCGAGATTGCTTCGATTAGAGGCTATTTAGCCGGTTCACTCAATCCCCGCCGTGGCCCCATCGACCCACGCGATCAATATTTCGCAGCGGGCACGTAGGGCTTGGCATAGCGCTTGAGCTCCGCCGGAAGCTTGGGGCGATATTTCGGGTTCCAGACCATGGGGTGCTTTTTCTTTTCGAAGATGTTGTGCATTGGCCCGTTGACCGTGCGGACCCAAAGATTGAAGCCCGGGATGGAGCCAGAGGGGCCTTGATAGACATGTTCGCGCCACCAGACGTAGCCGCCCGGACCCATCACGCCGGCGTCGGCGAAAACGTATTCGCCATCAAGGACGAAGATTTCCTCGACCATCGAGTGAGTCCAACGTGGCTTCTTGCCCTTAGGGGGGATGCGATGCGCGGCCGAGCTGTAGATGAAGGACGTTTCGCCGGTGTACGGGTCGGTTCGCAATGGCTTGATGGCGACACCGGCCTGGAGTTGCGGGTCGACGAGGCCGGGGTCCCAGGGAATGTCGAGTGTGTTGATCTGTTCTATCAGGAGCTTCTTGTCGTAAAGCCCTTTTTCCGGCTCGCCCTGTTCGACAGTGGGCTGGGCCGCAAACGTCGTTAGCAGGACCGCCCCATCGCGACTGGAAACGTCGCGCCGCACGTGGCCTGCCGGAAAGAACGCGTAAGAGTGTTTGCCGTATTCGATGCCGTTGATCGTGATGGCGCCGTCGAGAACGAAGAACTCTTCGTGGGCGCGAACAAATTCCTTGCGGCGGCGACGATATTTCTCGGGGTAGCGCAGGACGCATGTTGAATCGCCCTTTTTCTTGTCGATGCTGAGGACTTTGCTACGCACGTCGGGACGTCCCCCGCCGTAGAGACCTTTGCGCCACGGCAACGCTTGGGCCTGAATGAAACACGTGTGTGGACGAGGCATTCCGCACTCCCTTGTCATCGTTCGTTTGTCCAGCACCCAAATGGGTGGTGGCGCCAGCCTGGGACGTTATCTCGGAGGTGTCAAAAAAAGGGCCGGCCCAAAGGCCGGCCCAATCATGAGAAAGGCGAAGCCGACCTAGCTCAGCGCGACAGTTTGATCGATCACCGAACGATCGATGTCTTTGCCAGCCGTGCCCCACACCGAGCGCCCTTTTTCTTGCCATTGGGCAAATTCAGATGCGGTCGGCGTGTAGATTTCCATTCCCACGCCACGGAGCTCGTCTTTGAAGAAATCCTCGGCCTCGCGGTCGCGGAGATTGGCGGCCTCGGCGGCCTCTTGGAAGGCCAACATCATGGGGCCCTGGATGCTTTCAGGGATCGCGTTCCAGGTATTGATGTTCATGACCTGGAATTGGATCCCGAAGATCGCCTTTACTTCGGTGGCGTACTTTAAGACTTCATACATATTGAACTTGAAGGTCCAGATCGGTTGGACATGGAAGCCGTCGGCGACGCCTTGTTGGAGCGCCGTATAGGTTTCAACCCACGGAACCGGCGTTGGGTTGGTTCCCCAAGCACGCAGCAACTCGATCACGATCGGCGATGTAACCGAACGCATCTTGAGACCGGCGGCGTCTGCGGGCGTTTTGAGCGGACGCTTGTTGTTCCAGAACATCCGGTAGCCACCCGCACCAACCGGTGGGAGTACTTTGACCCCGACGCCTTTTTCGAACTGGGCGGCTTGTTGCTTCCAAACGTCGGACTTGGCGATGCGCAAATACTGATCCCACCCGGTTACGATGTAGGGCAGATCGAGGAATGCAAACGCCGGGTCGTAGCGCATGAACTGCGTGGTCACGTTGCTGGTAATGTCGATGAAGCCGGTCTGTACGGCATCGAGCTGCGATAGATCCGTACCGAGTGTTGACGAGGGATGAATCTGAAAATCGACTTCGATGTCGTATTTTTCGCGAAGGATACGCGGCACGTCCGACACCGAGGTATAGGTCGGATCGCCGTCTTTGCCGTTTAGGCCGGCAACGATAGGTTTCAAGAACTTCTTCTGTTGCGCCGACCGCGTGAGGGCCGGAAAGCCGGTGATCACTGCACCAGCGGTTGCGGCGGCGGCGCCGGTCTTCAAGGCGTCGCGCCTCGTAAAGCGTTTGTTGGACATAGAACCTCCCTTTCGTTTCCCTGGTTGAGGCACGCCTCCCTAAGGGTCCCCATCCGTGGCTCCATTACATGCCAACAGGCCCCGTCCGACAACTCAAAAACCTAGGGTTGCGGGCCTCTTCGGATCACAGTTCGGAAGCGATTGATTCAACGTGATTATTTGCCTCCCCAATGGGCTCACGATAGTGCGCTATCATGGAGATCATGAAGAAAAGGGGGGCGTCATGTTGCACCAAGCTGATCACGCGGTGTTGCCGCGAACCAATCACGATGAGCTCGCGAGGCAGGAATTCGCGTTCACATTCAAGACCCACATTTCGACCGATGTGGGGCCCGGAACGCGCGATGCGGCGCATGCCCGCGCCATTCCAAAATTTGCGCGTGCAAAAGGGCGCGCACCAAAGAACCGTGTGGAGCTTCGCGATGCGATGGACAACGACCCCTATCACCAACTGTGGAGTTCGCTGACCCGGCTCGCCCAAGAAGTGATGTGGGATAGCGTCGAGCAAAGCGTTGCGCGGCAATTGCCCGATTTGATCCGGGCAGCGAAGAAAAAGGGCAAGACCGGGGGTAGTCTTAAACTAAACCCGTCGCTGCCCATGCCGCGGTATATGTCTGCCGTCGACATTCACGCGATGCCAGGTGGGTATGCGTCGGAGGTGACCGAAGACGACTTGCGCGCCGGCGCAATTTTCGACCGGGGTACGTTCATCAATGTGTGTGGCACCCAGGGGCCCCTGCACGATGCGCGTGGCCGCACTGTATGTTCTTACCTCCGGCACAACTATCCGCGCTTTCGTCCTAAGCGCATTCTCGACATGGGCTGTTCGATCGGGCAAGCGACGCTTGCCTACCCCAAGCACTTTCCGAATGCGCAAGTCTACGCAGTGGATGTGGCTGCGCCGTTGCTGCGCTACGGGCATGCCCGGGCCGAAGCGTTGGGTCGTCGGATCCACTTTTCGCAACAGAACGCCGAAGCGACCGACTTTCCGGACGACCACTTCGATCTCGTGGTCTCGCACTTGCTATTTCACGAGACTTCTTCGCCGGCATTGGAACGCATCATCCAAGAATGCCACCGTGTGTTACGGTCGGGCGGGATGATGATCCACCTCGAATTGGGACTGCCCTACAAAGACATGGACCTCTACGAGCAGGTGATCCACGATTGGCAAACGTTGAACAACGCTGAGCCGTTCTGGGCAAAGATCAACTCGACCGATACAGCGGCGTTGGCGCGCCAAGCGGGGTTTCGCGAGGCGACCGGTGGCTATCTCGAGCGCAGCGAACACCCCGAGATCGATGAAACGACTCTGGGCCCGAAGCCCGCAGAGACCGATGCCCACCCCCAGGGTGCCCGGGTTGGGTGCGAGGTCTTCTACGTGATGCAGGGCGTGAAATAGCGCCCTACGACGCTACTTGCCGGCGTTCTCCGCACCGGCCTTGAACATGGCGTGGATCATCTGCGGGTGCGGCTTGAGCGGTTTGGGGTAGGGGCGTCGGCTGTGGCTGATCCCCATCGCCAACAATGTTTCGACGGTTTTGTAGGTCAGCGGCCCTGGATTGATGACGGGCACTGGAAGTTCGGCGTTTAGGTATTCCGCCGCCTGGTACATCGTGGTCGAACCTAGGCAGATCACGTCAGCGCCTTTGTCGATGGCCCGTTCGCACGCCGCCTTCATCTTCGGCAGGGTCTTGTCTTCCTTGCCGGCCAGAAGGTTTTTGTAGTCGGGCGGCGAGTCGTAGCTTTCGATCGTGGCGCAGAACGACTCCAGACCCAACGCCTTTACGAATTTTTGTGTGCGGATCAGCGCCGGCTCCCACTGCGCAAGCATGCCGAACTTGGACCCAAGCGTCATCGCAAAGGTCATCGACAATTTTCCCGGCGACACGACCGGGATGTCGAGCACCGAACGCAGCGCATCGAGGCCCGAATCACTCATGGTGTCGATGCACACGGCGTCGTAGCCGTCGTCTTGTGCAGACATGCCCGCTTCGAAGATGGCGAGATCCATCAGCACGAAGTCGTGCGGGCTCATGTACATCTCCGGGCCGGCCGTGACGGGCCGGAAGTCAAACTCGATATCAGGCCCGAGTTGGACGGTGCTGACTTGTTGCCGCCGGTTGTTGACGCCCTCTTCGTCCATTGCGAAGGGAACGAGGACAAGTGCCTTGGCCATGGTTAAATCTCCCTATCTGCGGCGTGCCGGTTTTTTCTTTGCGACTTTCTTGGCGGCCTTTCGTTTCGCTGCCGGTTTCTTGGCGCTCTTTCTTTTAGCGCTCTTTTTCTTGGCGCCTTCGGCACCAACGATCTTCGGCCCTTTTTTGGCTGCCGCCGCGGCCGCATCGAGCATGCCGTGGATGTAGTCGTCGCTGCGGCCGACCGGGGCCGGGTAGGACTTGCGGCTCTGAGAGAGGCGCAAGTTGATCATCATCAGCGCCGCAGCATATGAGGTCGGGCCCGGACTGATCACCGGCACCGGTAGTTTCTCGGCCAAGAAATCGCGTGCCTGGTGCATCGAGGTCGAGCCCAGAATGATGACATCGGCGCCATTCTCATCGACCAGTTTTTTGCCTGCCTTCAGGAGTTTGGGGAACACAACGCGTTCCTCGCCGCCCAGAAGGCTGAACCGGTCCGGCGCCATGCCGATGGACTGATGGCCGGCGTATTTGTCCCACACGCCAAGCTCGTCCATGACTTTCTTGTAAAGGCCGAGCCAGCGTTCCCACATCACCAACATGCCGAATTTGTTGCCGAGCATCATGGCGGTGAGGATGGTCGTTCGACCGGGACCGATCACTGGGATGTCGAGCACGGCACGGAGGGCGGCCACGCCGGAATCGCTCATGGTGTCGATACAGACGGCATCGTAGCCGTCTTCTTGGGCCTGGAGGCCCGCCTCCAACATGGTGAAGTCGCCCACCACGTAGTCGTAGGGCCCGACAAAATTGGTGCCGGCCCATTTGACCGGCTTGTAGCTGAATTCGAGATCGGGGCCGAGGTCGATTTGCTTGCTCTGCGCCTCGCGCATCGCCAGATGCTCGCCGCTCATTGGAAACGGCACCAACACCAGTACTCGTTTTTTCTTGCGTGCCATCGGTTCCTCCCAGTCCCTTATTGGCGTTATCGTTGTTGACCGATTAGCCCTCGCGGGGAATCGTGTCAATTCAGGCCATAGAGTGCCAGGGGAGGAACGTTATGGGCAGTGTCATTTCGGCAGAAGGCAAGAAATTCGACGTCACGGTTCCTGTGTTGATTATCGGAGCGGGTGCATGTGGCTGTACTGCCGCCCTCGCGGCGCACGAAAAGGGCGTCGAGGTCATGATTCTCGAACGTGACGACAAGCCGCGGGGCAATACCTCGTTGTCCGGCGGGCAAATTCCGGCCGGCGGTAGCAAGATGCAAGAAGCTGCCGGGATCAAAGACTCGGCCGACATTCTCTACAAAGACATTCTCGCCAAGGCGAAAGATCAGTGCGATCACGAGCTCGCCCGACACGTCGCGAACGAATCGGCGAAGACCGTCGATTGGCTGGTGGATCGGTACAAGTTGCCACTGTCATGCATTTCCGATTTCACCTATCCCGGACACACCGTGCCACATATGCATGCGTCGCCTAGCCGGTTCGGGGCCGAACTGCTAACGGTGTTCCTGCAGGCGGTGGCCGACGAGGGCATCGATATCGCGACCTCGGCCCACGTCACCGATCTCTTTGCCGATGACGATGGTCGGGTGCGGGGCGTCCGGATCACGCGGCCCGACGGCAAGCACGAAGATGTCGGATGCGAGGCGCTAATCCTCGCCTGCAACGGTTACGGCGGGAATCAGGAACTGCTCAAGAAGTACATCCCAGAGATTGTCGATGCGCACTACCACGGTCACGACGGCAACCAGGGTGATGCGGTCTTGTGGGGCGAACAGCTTGAAGCGTCAATCAAGGATATGGGCGCGTTTCAAGGCCACGGCGCGGTGATCACGCCGCACAACATTCATCTCGGTTGGCCGTCGATCACCGAGGGTGGCTTTCAGGTCAACAAAGACGGCGTGCGCTTCTCCGACGAGAACCATGGCTACTCCGAACAAGCGCTTAACGTTGTCCGCCAACCGGGCCATGTCGCATGGACGATTTGGGACCAGCGTTGTCAGGACGTGGCCATCCAGATGCATAGCCACCAAGAGGCGATGAAGGCCGACGCGATCAAGAAATGCGACTCCGTTGCCGAACTGGCGAAGACGGTCGGCTGCGACGAAGTAGTGCTGCAGCGGACGATCGATGAGAATGCCGAGATGTGCGAGGGCAAGCGCGAAGACTCGTTCGGCCGCGACTTCACCAAGCATCCGCCACTCGCGCCGCCCTACTACATCGCGAAGATCCAGGGCGCGCTGTTTCACACCCAGGGCGGCCTGGAGGTGAATACCGAGGCGCGGGTGCTGAAGAAGGACGGCAAGCCCTTTCCCAATCTTTTCGCCGGCGGCGGCGCGGCGCGTGGGTTCTCGGGCCCTGCGGATTGGGGATATCTGTCGGGATCGGGGTTGATGTCCGCCACCAACCTTGGCCGATTGGCCGGAGAGGCGGCGGCCGATCTAGTTTCCAAAGGATAAAGCCCGGTCGAAAGAGCCGACCACCCCTTGCACCGTTACGGCGAAAGGGGCATGTCGGGGCGGGGTGATTTAATCCCGACCCAGCAAGGGCGTACGACGTGACCGCTTCCTTTTACGACGCCATCCAACCGGTCGCCGATTTCAGCCAGGTCGTGGATCAAAGCGCTTATAGCGCTGTGCCGGACGATTGGTGGGTTGGCGTAACCGATGTCGTGCAGTCGACAGCCGCCATTGCTGAGGGCCGCTACAAGGCGGTTAATCTCGCGGGCGCTGCGGCGATCAGTGCCGTGCTCAATGCTTTGAACCAAGCCAGCTTCCCCTTCGCCTTTTGTGGCGACGGCGCCCAGTTTGCGATCTCGGGTGACACCGTGCCGGTGGCGCACGCGGCGATGCAGCGGACCGCGGCTTGGGTGCGCGACGAATTGGGCCTTGAGCTGCGGGTTGCACTCGTTGCGGTCCGAGACATACGCGCGGCGGGTTTCGACGTGAGTGTGGCCCGCTATAGCACATCGGCCGCGGTCGACTACGCGATGTTCACCGGCGGCGGCATGAACTGGGTAGAAAAAGAACTCAAAGCAGGCCGACTTGGTCTGGAACCCGTTGTGGACGATGGGCAGCCCGACCTCACCGGTCTATCGTGCCAATGGGGTGCGGTTCGCTCGCGCAATGGCGAGATTCTATCGATCATCGCCCGACCCGAAGGGGCGGTGCCGAGTGCGGCCTATGTCGAGACGATCAAACGCTTGCTTGCGGCGTTGAACAAGGAAGATCGGATCAGCCCGGTACCGGCGCGGGGGCCGGACCTGAGTTGGCCGAAGGGCAGCGTCGATCTCATGAGTCGCCTCAAGCGCGGCACCGCTTCGTTGATTGCGCAACGCGTTCGCGTTTTCGTGCAGACGGTCTTGTTGTGGCTGCTATTTCGGTTCCGGCTTCGGGTCGGCGGTTTCGATCCGGCGCATTATCGGCGGATGGTGTCGGCCAATACCGATTTCCAAAAATACGGCGATGGGTTGTATCTCACGGTCGATTGTAGCGCCGCGGTGGCACAAGAGATCGAAGCGTTGCTGACGAGCGCAGCCGCTAACGGCGCCCTTACTTATGGCCTCCATCGCCAGCAAGAGGCGCTTCTTACCTGCATCGTCCCGTCGGTCGCAACGGACTCACACCTGCATTTACTTGATGGGGCCGGCGGCGGTTATGCCGCCGCGGCCGCACAGTTCAGGTAGCGTTAGCAGCCTATCCTAAACGGGTATTTCGCCTTCGACCGTCGTGCGGTGCATGTGTCGGACGTGTTGTCCATCGAACGGCGTTGCGTGGTGCAGGATGCTACGGTTGTCCCACATCACGAGATCGCCGACCTGCCAACGGTGTCGGTAGACGAAATCTTCCCGCGCCCAATGCTCTCGTAGGAAAGCGAGAATGTCGTCGGACTCGGCATCGCTGACGCCCAGAACCTTGTCGACGAACACCCCGCCGAAGAGCGCCTTGCGGCCGGTTTTGGGATGCGTGCGGATGAGCGGATGCTCCACCCCTTTGACCAGCGCAAGCTGGGCGTCGGTGAACTTCGGGGCGGTGGTTTTGTTGAGGCCGTGCAGGGCGTAGAGGCCAGCGAGGCGTAACTTCCAGTCATCAGACAGCGCGTCATACGCGGCGAACTGGCTGGCAAAGAGGGTGTCGCCGCCTTCGGGTGGAATTTCCACCGCATAGAGGAACGAACCCATGCTGGGTTTTTCGGTGAACGACACGTCGGTGTGCCAATAGCGGCCCGCATCGACAAGTCCCACCGGGTTGCCCTCGGCGTCGGTCTTGTTCGACAGCACCAATATCTCGGGATGTCCGTCGAGTTGGTATTGATGGAGAATGTGTACCTCGAGCGGTCCGAAGCGCCGCGAAAAAGCGATATGGTCATCCGGCGACAAGTTTTGGTCGCGAAACACCAGGACCGATTTCCGGTAGAACGCATGTTCGATCTCGGCAAAGGTGGCGTCGTCAACAGGATGCGACAGATCGATTCCGGCCACTTCGGCGCCGACGTGGTCGTGGAGGTTCGTTATTGTCATGGTCATGGCGGTATCATCGGGTTGGTGCGCAAAAGGTGCAAGGGCGCCTCGCTAGCAGAAAAAAGGACGCGACATGGACTTAGGGTTGAAGAACAAAGTGGCGATCGTGACGGGCGCGTCGAAAGGGATCGGTGCCTCTTGTGCCGAAATCCTGGCCGCTGAGGGCGCCAAGGTGGTGCTGGTGGCGCGCACGCCGCGCTACCTCAACGCACTGGCCAAGCGATTGTCCAAGCGGTATCGCACCGAGGTCGGGTTCATCGCGGCCGACATGGGGCAGCGCGGCACGGCCGATCATGTCGCCAAGCAGGTGGTGAAGACGTTCGGGCGCATCGACATCCTGATCAATTCGGCCGGCTCGTCGCAGGGCGGGCTGTTCTGGGAAGTCACCGACGACACCTGGGACAGCGCGATCCAGCTCAAGTTCCTCGGCGCGGTGCGTATGGTGCGCGCGGTGCTGCCGACGATGCGGCGCCAGAAGTACGGCCGTATCGTCAATGTCGCCGGCAATACCGGGCGCCAACCGCATCCGCGGTTGCTACCCGGCGCGACGACCAATGCCGCGTTGCTCGCGTTCACGAAGGGTTTGTCCGAGGAGATCATGAAAGACGGCGTGTTCATCAACGCGCTGCAGCCCGGCCCAACCCAAACTGAACACTGGGGCAAGCTAATGGCCAACCTGTCGCGTGGCACGGGGCTGTCGCCCAAGGCGTTCGAGAAAGAGTTCATGAAGGAGATCCCCATGGGCCGCGTCGCCGCCGCGATCGAAATGGCACGCCCGGTGATCTTTATGGTCAGCGATCTCGCCAGCTACATGACGGGCCGCTCGATCATCGTGGACGGCGGCTGGACGAAGGATTTGGCGTAGCTCGCGGGCGAGAAACTGCGCTAGCCTGTTCATATTGGGACTGAATAACGGGGGTCCAATGTCAGAGCCGTCGTCGACGATTGAATCGCGCGATCAAAGTCTGTTGCGCAATGGCGAGCTATCATACGAAAGGTATTGCGTCGGTCGGTAGCGCTGGTCGGGCGTAACATTGGCGCCATTTTGCTGGCGATGATTGGCCCGGTCACAATCGTCACACTGGTGTGGGAACTCTTTCCGACGAGCGGTGGCCCCGACAGCTTTTCTGTTGTTTTGCGGGGTCTGGTTGCCTTTTTTGTATGGGTTCTGCTGTGGGTGGGGTTCGCCTCTGTTTTGCACGCGCGATTCCTTGATCGTCGCCATAGCCCACCGGTTTGGCGCGCCTTGATTTGGTCGCGGACACAACTGGAATTCCTGTCTGGAATTTTCCGAGTGACCCTTGTGCTCACTTTGGTGGGTGTTGTGGCCGGGATACCTATTGCGATCGCGGGAGCCATTGCTACGTGGCTTGGCATCCTCGCCGAGTTGGTCGGTCTCCTAGTTGCGAGCTATGTGTGGGCGAGGCTTGCAATGGTCTTTCGGAGTGCTTCGGTCGGTAAGCCCTTGGCCATCAAGGATAGCTGGAGCCTCACGTCATCTGCCGTCTGGCGCATCGCGTTTCTACTCGGTTTGCTCTACATCGCGTCACGGATTCTGGTGCCATTGGCATTGAGCTTGCCGTTGCTTGCCGATGTACCGTCTGCCACCGATTGGCTCGTCAGAGCGGTTTCAGCGGCGTTGATGTTCGGTGGCGCGGCCGTCGTCGCGGCGATCCTTTCTGCGACCTATCAAGCGTTAGTCGAAACGCGACCACCGGATGTGCGAGATACATATATTCCGCAAGATGGAACGCACCTGGCCGACGCCTTCTAGATTCAGGGATCGAGAACCGGCAAATGTCTGTGTGCTCAGTTTGCTCCCGAATGCCCCATGCCGTCTGAAGCGCCACCACTGAACCAGCTTGATGTTCGCGGCACGAGCGAGACACGTTCGCGTCTCCGTATGACGGTGCGCGATCTAGAGCAGGTGATCGATGAGCCCGCGACGCGCGGCGGGACGAACCTGGGGGTCGCGCCGACCGAAGCGGCGCTGGCCGGGCTTCTAGGGTGCATCAATGTTGTGGCGCGGCGGTTTGCCGAGCGGAAGGGGTTTGAGGTCAAGCGGCTGGAGGTTGAAGCCACGGCGCACTTCGACCCGCGTGGCCCGCGTTTAATCGCGCCCGTGGAAGTCCCGTTTCCGTTGATCGAAATGACCGTGGCGATCGACACGTCGGCGGCGGCGGCCGACGCGGCGGCGCTGCGCGACGATATCCCCGCCTAGTGCCCGATCTGGCAACTGTTTGCCCGGTCGGGTAAACGCTTCGACGTCGATCGGCGAATCACGCCCGCGGCGTAACGACGATGTCGAACGTTGGTCGTGTCCGGACGGATCAACCCGACCATACCGCCATGTTACGCCGTGGGCATTCGATTAGGCTTTAGGGTAGTTGACGATATCTTCCTTGGTCAGCCGCAGTTTGATCGACGGGCGTTCCAGGATGCCGTTGTACCATTCGGCCAAGACGGGGAATTCCTTTTCCCAGTCCCAGTCGCCGTCGCCGGGCTCTAGTTTGCAGTCGGTAATCGGGTTGCGCAGGCTAAGGTAGGACAAGCTACCGGCCGACGTGACGTGCGCGATATGAAAGCGCGACGGCTCTTTCAACCATTCCTTGGCATCTTCGTTCAAGAGCTTGAGCGCCAGCATGATCTTGCGTCGCTCGCGCAGCATGTAATCGGTGTTCCAGACCGATTTGTCGCGCCAGCTTTCGACGCGGATCAACGTGGTGGCGTCGAACACGCCATCGCTGGTCACCATCTGGCGGCGCACATCCCATTGGCTGTCGTCTTTGGGAAAAAGCGGTGCGGTCTTGTTGAACGAATCCAAGTATTCACAAATCAGCAGACCGCCGAACAATGGCTTGCCGTCGTCCTTCACGAAAGAAGGTACCTTGCCGAGCGGATTGTATTTCCAGATCTCGGTGTCTTCGTCGAACGGCACCTGCCGTTCCATATGCAGCTTGTCGAGCACCCCGGCTTCGTGGGCGGTGACGAGAACTTTGTGGATGTAATCGGGATTGGGGGTGAAGACGAGCTTCATGGTCTGGGTCTCCTAATGTCGCCGGTGTTGGTTGGGCTCGGTGCGTTGCCGTGCGTGGCGCTAGAGCTTGCTGAGGTCGGGGGTGCCAGCTTCGGGCACAAGAATGCGCACGTCTTGGGCGACGATGAATTCGCGCGCTTTTTTGACGTATGCCTGGAAGTCGGGGTCGGCGGCGCATTCGGCGCGGCGGCGTTGCCGTTCGTCCAAGCTGTCGTATCCCCACATGTGGATGATCTGGTTGGGGTTGCCGACTTCTTGGCGGAACATGCCGATGAAGTTCCCAAGGATACGTTTTTGAACGTCGCGGCCCTCTTCGTCGAACAGCTTTAGGAAAAGCGGCACGGTGCCGGTTTTCAGCGTATAGGCGCGGTAGTCGATGAACATGGGCGTCCTCCCCGGATCGGTTTGTTGTCGTTGGCTGACAATCTAAGCCTGCGGGGAGATGCATGCGAGGGCCTTTGCCATCGCCGCACGACAGGCGAAGACGGCCATCTTCCGCTTGCAGGTGGCGGTTATTGTCGCTTTTTCGTGCTAGGCTTTGGCCAGAATTCGCCAAAAAACGACGGGGAGGTATTCCGACATGGCAAAAGAAATTCTTGTTTCCTACGGCGTCGACGTTGACGCGGTGGCGGGCTGGCTGGGGTCTTACGGTGGCGAGGATTCGCCGCTCGATATCTCGCGCGGCATGTTCTCAGGCGAGGTCGGCAGCTTGCGGCTGTTGGACTTGTTCGATCGCTGGGGCATCAAGACGACGTGGTTCATTCCCGGGCATTCGATCGAGACCTTTCCCAAGGAAATGAAGGAAGTGCACAAACGGGGGCATGAGATCGGCGTTCATGGTTATAGCCATGAAAACCCGATCGCGATGACGCGGGAACAGGAAACGGTCGTTCTCGACAAGTGTATCGATCTGATCAAGAAGCTCACCGGCAAGAAGCCACGCGGCTATGTCGCGCCGTGGTGGGAGTTTTCAAATGTGACCAATGAGCTGCTGCTGGAACGCGGCATTCTTTACGATCACTCGTTGATGCATCACGACTTCCAGCCGCACTACGTGCGGGTCGGCGATTCGTGGACCCCGATCGACTATTCCAAGCACCCCGACGAGTGGATGACCCCGCTAAAGCGCGGCAAGGAAACCGACCTCGTGGAGATTCCGGCGAGTTGGTACACGGACGATCTGCCGCCGATGATGTTCATCAAAAAAGCGCCGAACAGTCACGGCTTCGTCAACCCGCGCGACATAGAGGAAATGTGGCGCGATCAGTTCGACTGGGTCTATCGCGAGTACGACTACGCGGTCTTCACGATGACGATTCATCCCGACGTCTCGGGTCGTCCGCAGGTGCTGATGATGCACGAGCGCTTGCACGAACATATCGCGCGTCATCCGGGCGTTCGGTTCGTGACCTTTGAGGAAATCGCGAAAGACTTCCTCAAACGCAGTCCGCGCAAGAAGTCGGGCGGCGCGAAAAAGCGTCGCAAATAACGCATCGCTGAGATCGGCCCGCCGCGCCCCATTCGGCGCGTGGCGGGCGCAGGAGGTCACCGCTATGTGCGGACTTTGCGGCATCCTCGGTGCCGGGGAGCATTGGACGGACTCGGACGATGCGCTGAAGAAGCGTGCGGGGGCCGAAACCCGTCGGCGCGAGCGGGCTTATCAAATCTCGCTGACCAATCGCATTCTTGCCCAATACGGTTTGAAGCTGACGGATTGGGAGGGCTCGTCCTTTGTGTTGTCGAACCGAACCGGCGCCAGCGAGGTCATCGATCATTTTGCGGCCCTATGGCCGACTGCCGAAAAAATGATCAAGCGTCCGTGCGATCCGCTGGACCCCAAGGTCGTGGACGCGCTCGAAGCGTAATGTCGCGCTACGCTGGATACTTGCCGGTCAACGTCATCACCGGCTTCCTCGGCTCGGGCAAGACGACGCTGCTCAAGCGATTGCTGGAATCGCCGGATATGGCGGATACAGCCGTTTTGATCAACGAATTCGGTGAAGTCGGATTGGATCATCATTTGTTGGAGCAGGTCGACGAGAACATCGTCATGCTCCAATCGGGTTGTCTGTGCTGTACGATTCGCGACGATCTTGCGAGGTCGATGCGCGACCTTTGGGAGCGCCGTGCGACGGGCGAGTTCGGCTTCAAACGCTTGGTCGTCGAGACGACAGGCTTGGCCGATCCTGCGCCGATCATCTACACGTTGATGGCCGATCCGGTGATCCGCTATCACTTCCGATTGGGCAACATCATCACCACCATCGACGCGGTGAACGGGTTGGGTCAGCTCGAGCGACAGCCGGAATCGCTCAAGCAAGCTGCTGTTGCAGACCGGATCGTGCTGACCAAAACGGATATTGCGAACGACGATGTGGGCGACCTCCGCGCACGGGTCCGTCAGGTCAATCCGGCGGCGCCTGTGTACCTCGCCCAAGAAAACCTTACGCCAGGAAAACTCCTGACTAACGATCTCTACGATCCGAAGGCGAAATCCAAGGAGGTTGCCCATTGGATCGATGCCGAGGCGTTTTCCGCGCAGCATGATCACGAGCACGACCCCAATCGGCACGACGCGAGTATCCATGCGTTTTGCCTGACCTTCGATCGGCCGATCGATTGGACCGCATTTGGTATCTGGCTGACCATGTTGCTTCAGGCCCATGGCGAGGACGTCCTTCGCGTCAAAGGGTTGTTGGACGTGCGGGGTATGCCGGGGCCCGTGGCCGTTCACGGTGTCCAACACGTCGTGCACCCGCCGGTCCATCTCAAGCGGTGGCCGGACGACGATCGTCGTTCTCGGATCGTTTTTATCGTTCGGGGCCTCGAGCGACGGTCGATCGAGGCTTCGCTGGCCGCGTTTAATGCGCTGGCCGATGATCAATCGGCCGCCGCATGACGAGACTCACGCGGCCTGCAATTGAAGTGGTATAACCCGGCGCCATGGACCTCAGTACACTGACTGCCGCCCAGTTGGGCCGCGCGATGCGCGACAAAAAAACCGACCCCGTTGAAGTGGTCGACCACTTCATCGATCGCATCGCCGGTCATGAAGACAAATCCGTGTTCATCTCGGTTACGGCCGATCGGGCGCGTGAGGAAGCCAAAGCGAGTGCGGCGCGCTATGCCAAGGGTCATCCGCTGGGTCCGCTCGATGGGGTTCCCGTCGCTTGGAAGGACCTCGTCGACATCAAAGGGGCGGTAACGACCTGCGCATCAGAACTCTTCCGCGATCGCGAGGTCGCCGAGCAAGATGCGCCTATCGTCAAGAATTGCGCTGCCGCCGGTATGATCGTACTGGGCAAGGTCAACCTCACCGAGTTTGCGTTTTCGGGCCTTGGTCTGAACCCCCATTTTGGGACGCCGATCAATCCGCATAGCGGGGCGGCACCACGCGCGCCCGGCGGATCGTCTTCGGGTTCGGCGGTCTCGGTGGCTGCCGGCTTGGCGCCGATCGCCATCGGCACCGACACAGGTGGTTCGGTCCGCATTCCGGCCGCCTTTAATGGTTTGGTCGGGTACAAATCTTCGCAAGGGCACATCAGTAAGGAGCGAGTTCAGCCGCTGTCGCTGACGCTCGACACCATTGGTCCACTAGGTAAGTCGGTCGAGGACTGCGTGTTGATGGAGCGTGCATTGCGCCAACAGCTCGTTGTTGTGCCGCGCGCGGCGGGCCTCGCCGACTTGAAGCTGGTGGTTCCGGAAAACCTCGTGTTTGAAGAAGTGCAGGACGCCGTTGCCGTCAACTTCGACGCAATGCTGTCAAAGCTGTCGGGAGCGGGCGTGTCCATTGAACGGCGACGTTTTGAGGTTTTCGATGCCATGCTGGAGTCGTCGGCGGCGCACGGGACGTTGGCAACCGCCGAGGCGTTTTACAGTCTTGGCCACCATGTCGACGGCCCCGACGGAGGGAAAATGGACCGCCGGGTCGTCTCCCGTATCGAACGTGGCCGTGAACAAACCGCTGCCGACTATATCGCGATAGCCGAGGCGCGGCGTGCCTTAAACGCCAAACTCGGCGAGCAAATGGAGGGACCGACCTTCCTGGTCATGCCCACTGTGGCCATCACCGCGCCTGAGATCGCGCCGCTCGATGCGGATGATGACGTATTTCACGCCACCAATATGACGGCGTTGCGCAACACGATGATCGGCAACTATTTCGATCTGCCCGGGTTTACGGTGCCGTCTGGCGTCGACGGCGGAGGGTTGCCGACCGGGATTCTGTTCAACGCTTTCACCGGGCAGGACGAGTTATTGATGTGCTACATGCAGGGCATCCAGCGGGTACTGGACGCCTAGGCGCAAGTTTGCGGACGGTGACATAGGTTTGGGGGAATCATGGACCTAAGCAAGGCAACTGCCGCAGATATCGGTCGAGGCCTGCAAAGCGGCGCGCTTGATGCCGTAGAGGTTACGGCGTTCTTTCTCGATCGAATCGCGGCGTATCCCGACCGCGCCGTCTTTACGTTGACGACCGCGGACCGAGCGCAAGCCGAAGCCGAAGCCGCCGCGCGTCGGATCAAACAGGGCAACAGCAGAGGACCTCTCGACGGTGTCCCAATTAGCTGGAAAGACTTGTTCGATTTGATGGGCACACCGACGACGAGCGGCTCCGCGCTCTATCGAAACGCAGATCCGGCCGAGGCGGATGCCGCGGCGGTGGCGCACGGCGCTGCTGCTGGAATGGTGGCGTTGGGCAAAGTAAATCTGCCGGAGTTCGCATTTTCCGGCTTAGGTCTTAACCCGCATTACGGGACGCCGATCAATCCGCACGATCCCGAGACGCCGCGAGCGCCCGGCGGGTCCTCCAGCGGTTCGGGCGTGAGCGTTGCCGCAGGACTGGCGCCAATCAGTATCGGTACCGACACCGGCGGATCGGTCCGTGTTCCCGCGTGCTTTAACGGTTTGGTTGGGTACAAGTCGTCCGAAGGTCAAATCGGCAAGAAAGGATTGGCGGCGTTGTCTCCGACCTTGGATACGATTGGTCCCTTGGCGCGATCGGTCGAGGATTGTGTGCTGCTCGAACGCGTGATGCGGGGACGCAAGCCCGTCGTCATGGATGGGGTCGCGTCGAAAGACATCACTTTGGTGGTCCCAACCAATGTCGTCTTCGACGGTGCCGAGGAGGCCGTCGCTGCCAATTTCGACAAATCCATCGAAATGCTGGCGCGCGCAGGGATGCGTGTTCGTCGTGAACCCGTAGACCTTTTGGATGAGGCGTTGCGCCTGACCGAGCAACACGGTCTGCTCGCCGGCGCCGAGGCTTGGCACGTGTTGCGTGATGTGTTGGAGGGGCCGGATTACAAAAAGATGGACATCCGCATTTGGCACGACCTCACGTTGGCAAAGTCGCTTACCGCCGACGACGTACTAAGTTTGCAGGAGGGCTATGCGCGGATGCGCGCGGCCTTGGCAGACCTGCTTGGCACGAACGGCTTGTTGGCGATGCCGACGACGAAAAACACCGCGCCCCCGATTGCCGACCTAGAAGCTGACTGGGAAACGTACAACACCCAGAATTGGCTTGCGTTGGGCAATACCAACCTCGGCAACATTCTCGGTGTCGGCGCCGTAACGTTGCCTAACGGCACCAACGGCAACAAGATGCCAACAGGCTTCATGGTGTGCGCGCCCGGTGGCCATGACGAGCGCTTGCTGGCGCAAAGCCTTGCGATCGAAACCGCGTTGGGTCGCTAGCAAGACCCGAAATGAAGGAAAAGAAACCCACTCCACGCATCGTCGGCGGTCTTTACGAGGCCTTCCATGCCGTGACCGACCCGGTGGCCGCAATTCGGTTCTGGCAGTCCTTCGGTTACCGCGTTGGGCCGGAAGGCCGGTTGGACGCAGCGGACGCCAAGAAACTTTATGGCGTCGATATCGGTTTGCGCTCCATCCGGCTTTACCACCAACAGGCCGATCATGGCCTGGTGCGTTTAATGGTTTGGGATGGTGCGGTCGGCGAAGGCTTGGGCACCCGGCCGATTCGGGGTCTTGGGACGCGGTGGACGGGGCAGAAAACTCTCAACATGGCGCGTCTCAACGACCATGCGGAAGCGGCTCAAGCGGCGGGTGAAGACCTTTGGGTTGTTCCGCCGTTTTTTGTCGGGTTCACGCCCCCAGCGGCCCGCGAGCCCTTTGTCGAGGCGTTGTCGGGCGTGCGTGAAATGATGGCGCTGCGGCCCGAGACCCGCCAAGTCTTCATCGAGTTCGTCGGTTGGGAATTACCCCAATACGGCCAGATCGACCCCCATTGTCTTTTCCAGACCAGCCAATTCACCCATCAGTGTTTAATGGTGCAGGACGACAGCAAAAAAAGTCTCACGTTCTACGACGACGTTCTCGGGATGGCCCGTTTGAACGATTCGTCGACCGCCTTCACCCCGGACACCGGGCCTAACCGGATATTCGACCTGGCCGATGGCGAAACCTTTCACGCGACCGATTTCGACGATCCTCGATCGACGAACGTGCCCGCCGAGCGTCGATCCGGAAGATTGAAAATCATTCGGTTGGACAAAGGGCGTCCGGTACCCGACTGGCGCGATCTGTCGCGTCCCGGCCATCTTGGCTATACCGGGAATTCTCTTCGCGTGAACGACATTGAGGGCATGCGTGCGCGAGTCGCGGCAGGTGGCGGCACCGCGGTCACGGCGGTGGCGGTGGATGAGTTTGGGCGCCGCGCGATGTCGTTCGAGTCGCCCGACGGTTACTTCTGGACGGCCATCGAAGCGTGATGCGGTCACGGCAAGAGCGCGCCAACGTTGCGGTCGTAGTGATCGACAGCAAGCAAAATGCCGGCAGATTGGGGCGCCGCCGACCGCTATGATCCTCCCGGAGGTGCGGCATGGCGTATGACGAAAAGTTAGCGGAACGAGTACGCACGGCGTTGGGGCGCCGCAGCGATGTTACTGAGCGCAAGATGTTCGGCGGCCTTGCATTTATGCTTCACGGCAACATGGCCTGCGGCATCATGAAAGACGACCTCATGCTTCGGTTGGGCCCGGAGGCCGCCGCGAAAGCGGTGAAGCAGAAACACGCGCGGCCAATGGATTTCACAGGGCGACCCATGACCGGCATGCTCTACGTCGCGAAGGAAGGTGTCCGGACGGCGAAACAACTTCACGCTTGGCTCGACAAAGCAGAAGCCTTCGCCGACACTTTACCGCCCAAGTAGCGGCGTCCCTACGCGCCAACCCTGAAAGCGTCGGAAACCGTTCGCCCCGTACCGTGCGATCACAGCGGATTGGAAGAGGTTCGGCGGCGGGCTATGTGGGCTGGAGGAATTTATGGAACGGGACGAAATTCGCGTGCCGATCGACGAGATTTACGTGCCCATTGCCCGACGCAAAACACTTGACCCCGAGAAGGTGGACGCCCTCGCGGCAAGCATTTTGGAAGAAGGACAAAAGAAAGCGATCTACGTCCGGCGCGACGGCGCCCGTCATGTCCTGATCGAGGGCTTGCATCGGCTTGAAGCCTGCAAGGCGCTTGGCGAAACGGCGATCGTTGCGATGTTGGTTCAGGCTCGTCGCAAGTAGTTCCTAACTAGACGCGCAGTTTCTCGCTGCCGTGTAATCCAGGACCGGGGTCGAGCCCTAGGGCCCAACGCCCCCATGGCGGCATATTGACGTCGAACGCGACGCCGATCTGGGTGGCCATCCCCTGAACATCTCTGAAGTGGCGTTGCACGGGGTTGTCGTCGGTGAGGCCCGATGCGCCCATCATCTGCACCAATCGCTGCGTAGCGCGCATGCAAAGTTTGGCGATAAGGCCGCGGTTTCTCACGATGGCCGTGCGTTCCTCGTCGTTCAGACGTCGGCCGGCTTTGGCAGCCTCGTGGAGGAAGACGAAGTCCTTTTGCGCCACGACATCGGCGGCATTGATCTCCGCAGCGGATTCCGAAAGCTTGATTTGCACCGCAGAGCTTTCTGCCACCTTGTTGCCGAAGATCGCGCCCTTTTTGGCGCGAGTCATCTCGATATAGTGGGCGAGGGCGCCCTCGGCAGTGCCAATCAGCGGCCCGAGCGGGCTCGAACCCTGCACCGGTGCAAACTCCATCGAATAGATGTAGCTGTCGTGGACCCCGGCTCCAGGAGGGTTCTGTTCGTTAAACGTGATGGCCGGCATGATGCGATGATCGGGGACAAAGGTCCCCGGCACGCGGATGTCTTTGGTGCCGGTTCCCTTCATGCCCGCGACAAACCAAGTGTCTTCGATCTCATAGTCTGAACGCGGCAACAGCACTTGATGGCCGACACCGTCGATCGGGAAGAGCGCCATGGCCCAACCAGAATGATCGACCCCGCTGGCGAAGCCTACCGAGCCCGAGATCTTCACCCCACCCTCGACGCGTTCAGTCTTGACGTTGGCGCGGGGCACGGAGCCGGTCGCGATCAATAGATCGGAATCATCCGGCCATACCTCGTCTTGAGCTTCTTTGGCGAAGCGCGCGACGTGACAGGAATGCTGTCCGACGACCGAGGCAATCCACGCCGTTGACGGGCAGCCGTGGGCGAGAACCTTGGAGTAGGCGTATTGCGTGCCCCAATCCATCTCGTACCCGCCGTAGGCGCGCGGACGAAAAAACCGAAAGAACCCGGCTTCGTGCAGTTTGGCCATGGTCTCGGTCGACAAATTACGACGACTTTCGGTCGCGGCGGCCTCTTCTTTGAGGTAGGGGACCAACGCCTCGGCACGGGCGACAAGGTCGTCGACGGTTGGGATGTTCATTGAGCTATTACCTTCGTTTTCGCGTCATCGTCGACACTCGTTTTCCGAGGCGCAACGGCAGCCTGGGCCCATGACCGCAGCGTGAAACGCGCCGTCATGGTAGGCTCGCCGCGGTTCAGCGGAGCAGCGTCATGCAGCCAATCCTACGGCGGACAACAATCGTTGTACGCGATCTCGATCAATCGATTGCTTTTTACCGCGATGGGATCGGCCTACGCGTCGGTTGGGATCGCGAAACGGTGTTGGGCGACGCCATCCCTTTGGCGCCGGGTGCCAGGGGGCGTTTTGCGACGGTCATGGGCGAGGACGAGGTCATCGGCATGATTGGGTTGCTTCAGGTTGTCGATCCGCCAATGGCGGCGCCACCGGTGTCGGCGGCCGAAGGCCTGTCGGTGGGCGCAACCATTTTCGTCATCGGCACCGATGACTGCGATGGCGTGCACGATCGGTTGGCGGCGCTGGGCGCGCGAATCTACAAGGCCCCGTACGATCAAGAACTCAAAGGGCGAGACGGCCAGCCGATCAAAATGCGCTCGATGGCTGCATGGGACCCGGACGGTCATTTCCTGGAGATCAATCAACGGTTCTGATTGGGTGGCGACTCGAACCCTGGCTAACGCAAAATCGCTTTGCGCTGACCGGCAGTAAGTTTTTGGGAGCCCTCATTCAAGATGCGGGGCGCGGCCGTTGACTTCCACTCGAGCAGGAAGCGATAGATGGCCTCGGGATCGCTCTTCGTGGCCTCGCGTAACGCCCATCCGACAGCTTTTTTCACCCCGGCGTCTCGTTCGGCCATCACATGGCGGCAGATCTGAAGTGTTGGTCCGGTCAATCGGCGACCTTTTTGATTGAGGGCGGTCGTTGAGGCGACAGCCGCGCGTCGGCGCCAGCGGTTTTCACTCTGGGCCCATTTCTCGAGGCGAGCGGCTTCTTCTGGCGCGCCCGCAACGATTTCACCGATCACCGTCATTGATAGTTGGTCACAGACCTCCCAATCCTCGATTTTGTCGATCAAAGGGTCAATCGACTCGAGATGGGCCGGCGTGTTTTTTCTTTTCAGCCGCGCGAGGACAAAAATAGTAAACAGCAATTCTTCGCGACAGCGTCGCTCGAAGGCACTTTCGAGAAGGTCCAGTGCGAATTCGGGTGTGACGTCCTTGTTAGCCTGGTGCCAACCTTGCGCGAGCTTGCGAATGGCGGGTACCCGCACGCCAATGATTGTCACACCGGTCGGGACAAGCTCTGCAATCTTTTTGCGATAGGCGGGTTCAGCGACACGTTCGAGATCTTTCCGCACTTGGTCGAGGTCGGTCGTCACGATGAACCTCCAGCGCCAAGATGGGTCATGGGCAGCGCGGTTCGATGGACGATTTGTTTCAACGAGAAAGATGATTTGATGCTGGCGATACCCGGCACGCGGGTCAGGCGCTGCATCAGAAATTTCTCGTAGGCCGGCAGGTCCGGCACGACGACTCGCAACAAGTAATCGGCGTCGCCCGTCATTAGGTAACATTCCATGACCTCGGGCCATTCGCCGATGCGACGCTCGAATTCTTCGAGAGCGGTTTCGATTTGACGTTCCAGGGTAACGTTCAGCATCACCGACACCCCTAGGCCGAGCGCGGCAGGCGATACCAGCGCGACGTAGCCGGCAATAACGCCGCGGTCCTCCAGTTCACGTACCCGCCGAAGACAGGCTGAGGGCGAGAGGCCCACGGCATCGGCTATTTCGACGTTGGTTTGGCGTGCGCGTTCCTGTAGTTGGCGAAGAATGCGCTGATCTATCGCGTCGAGCGAAACTTTAGCCATAGGATTGCGAGTAATCCAGATTATTGACAATAATGTTGTGCAATACTCCCCTAGTTGAGCATTATTCGCAATAATTGCCTGACATGGTTCGGCTACTTTGCGTGCCGGGGAGGACACCATGGTCCAATCAACAGTGCAGCATCCCAATACCATCGCCGGATTGGCGCCGGACGATTTCGCTTGCCTTAAAGCGCTCGAGAAAAAGTCGTTCTGGTTGTCGTCTTGGATGATTCACCACGCCAACCACGTCCGTCCCAATCGGGATGGGCTGAAGGTCGGGGGCCATCAGGCGTCTTCGGCTTCGCTGGTGACGCTGCTGACCGCGCTCTACTTCAATGAATTGCAGCCGACCGATCGCGTAGCGGTTAAGCCCCATGCCAGCCCGGTCTACCACGCCATTCAATACCTGATGGGTCGCCAAACGGTCGACAACTTGCGGAACTTCCGCGCATTGGGCGGTGCGCAGTCCTATCCGTCGCGGACCAAAGATGTCGATCAGGTCGACTTTTCAACGGGTTCCGTCGGGCTCGGCGTCGCGGTCACGCTGTTTGCGTCGATGATCCAAGATTATTTGCTGACCCGAAAGATGCTTCCCGCGGGCAAAGCGCCTGGGCGCATGGTCGCGTTGATGGGCGATGCCGAACTCGACGAAGGCAACGTCTGGGAAGCGATGCTGGAGGGCTGGAAGCACGATGTACGAAACCTCTGGTGGATCATCGACTACAACCGTCAGAGCCTGGACAGCACGGTGTCGGATCGTTTGTTCGGCCGATTCGACGATATCTTCCGGACCACCAACTGGAACGTCATTACGCTCAAGTACGGCAAGAAGCTTGAAGCGGCCTATGCGAAACCGGGCGGTGACGCACTGGAGAAGTGGATCGACGAATGCCCCAACTCGCTTTACTCGGCGCTGACCTACAAGGGCGGCGAAGGGTTCCGCGAACATCTGTTGAACGACATCGGCAATGTGTCGGGCATTAAGGCGCTGCTTGACGAGCATGATGACGAATCGCTCGGCGAGCTCATGACCGATCTCGCGGGCCATGACATGGAGTGCGTCCTCGAAGGGTTCAAGCAAGCCGACCCTGAGCGCCCGAATTGTTTCATCGCTTATACTGTGAAGGGCAAGGGGATGCCTTTTGCCGGGCACAAAGACAATCACGCCGGTCTGATGACGCCGGATCAGATGGCGCAATTTCGTGACCGGATGGGCGTTTCGGAAGGGTCGGAGTGGGAACCTTTCGCCGGCCTCGATATCGACGCGGACGCGTTGCAATCGTTCATTGAAGGGGCGCCATTTCTCGGTTTGGCGGATCGCAATCACCAAGCGCCGCAAATTGCGGTGCCGGCAGATTTCCCGATGCAGCAGGGCGGGCAGGCTTCGACCCAAGAGGCGTTCGGGAAAATTCTCAACGAGTTGGGCCGCAGCGATTCCGATCTTGCGGAGCACATCATTACGTCCTCGCCCGACGTGTCGGTATCAACGAATCTGGGGGCTTGGATAAATCAGCGTGGCATTTTCGACCGTCTGGGCCGGGCCGATGTCTTCAAAGAAGAGAACGTCTTGTCGCCGCTGAAATGGTCGATGGGTCAGAATGGACAACACATCGAGCTTGGGATCGCCGAAAACAATCTTTTCTTGTTCCTTGCCGCGGCGGGGCTGTCCGGACCACTTTTCGGCAAGAGGTTGCTTCCGGTGGGCACGCTGTACGATCCGTTCATCATGCGTGGTCTCGATGCGCTGAACTATGCCTGCTACCAGGACGCGCGCTTCATGTTGGTAGCAACGCCATCCGGTCTGACGTTGGCGCCCGAAGGCGGCGCACACCAATCAATCGCGACCCCCATGATCGGGATGGCTCAGGACAAACTCGTCTCCTTCGACCCGGCGTTCACCGACGAACTCGCCGTCATCATGAAGTGGGGGTTCGACCATATGCAGGCCGATGACGGCGGGTCGATCTATCTCCGTCTGTCCACTCGGTCGCTCCAGCAGCCCGAACGCGACATCACCGACCTCGCGGAAGACATCGTAAAAGGTGCCTATTGGCAGGTCGCACCCCAAGCGGGCGCACCCCTGGCCATCGTGTACTCCGGTGCCGTAGCGCCGGAAGCGATGGCAGCGCACGCTGAGATCGTCGAAGACATACCGGGAGCTGGTCTCCTGGCGGTGACCTCGCCGGACATATTGCACAAGGACTGGGGAAGTTCTCGCGCCGGCGAAGCACACATTAATAGTTTGCTCGACCGGTTGGCGCCCAATGCGGCGCTTGTCACGGTCCTTGATGGGGCTCCCGCCACGCTGTCATGGCTTGGTTCGGTGAACGGCCAACGAGTGCATCCGTTGGGCGTGAGCAAGTTCGGACAGTCTGGCGACGTTCCGGATCTTTATCGGACCTACGGGTTGGATACTGCGGCGATCGTTGACGCCTGTGCCCAGGCTTGTCTTGCGCAGTTGGGCGCCTAGTCGGCGTCGACCAATTCGATCAGCTCTCCTGCCGCGCCATAGAATGTGACCTGGCGCCGCGATGCATAGGGCGCGATGTCAAAGACGCTCGGGGCGCCAAGCCAGTAGAGCGGCAGATCGTCCAGGCCACGGCCTTCGAAGGTGACGAGTGCGATGCCTGGAACTAGGTGCCCGCCGTCGCCGAACCGCTTGGCGGCCATGTCGGGGTATTGGTCGATTTCGACGTAGCTTTGTCCGGCGATACCGATCGTAGTGATTCGGTGGGTTTCTTCGGGCGGCAGTTCGAAGGCGTCGCTTAGACTGAGATTCGGCGTGTCGATCTGCGGACCCGGCGCGATCAAGAATTTGTCGCGATAAAAGTTTCTCGCCTTTTCGATCTCTTCGGCCGCGAGGATGGCGATAAACGGTCGGTCCACGGGGTCGGTCGCGCGCGGAAGATCGTATCCTGGGATGGCGCCGTTGATCTGCGTGAAGATCAACACTTCCCGCGCCGGACCGCGAACGGTCATTGCGCGCAAGGCGCCGCTACCGAACGATAAGTTCGCGGGCGGGCTGATGACCTCGAAAGGGGAGCCCACGAGCGTTGCACTGAGCGCATCGACATCGAGGACCACGATTTCGACTGCTGCCCACCCGAAGGTGCGCAAAGGGCGGTACTTCTCGGGGATCGATCCCTCCACAAAGCGCAAGGACACCGAGGTATCTCCTGGTGGGCTCATGACGCCGAACCGGGCGTCGGCATTCAACGGTGCCGCCCAGGATTGGGCGAGCGCGGTCGGGACGTAACCAGTCTCCAAAAGGCGATAGCCCAAATACGTCCGGTAGGCCTCGACAACTTCGGGCAAATCCGGCACGGAAATGGTCACCGACAGGAGTCGACCGAGCGGCGGCCCGCCGCCCCCTGTTGCCGCGTCTTCGGTCAACTACTCCTCGACGAGCTCAATGAGTTCACCGGCGAGCCCGATCGTCACACCGACGTGCTTTCCGTGGTAGGGAGCGCCGGCCAATGCTCTAGGCTCACCGACGAACGGTAGGCCTACTTTGTCGAGCGAATCGGTGGCAAACGAGACCGACGCGATACCGGGCGGTAGGCTATCGGCGTTGCGGGGCCGATCTTTCGCCGCGCTGGGGTAATCGTCGATCTCGATCTGCGTTTGCCCCGCCAACCGGACGGTGCAAATCCCCATTTTTGTACCTGCTGGGAGGCCCATGGCATTGGTGACCAAACCAAGCTCGATGTCGGGTGCAAGAATCCCTTCGCCGACATTGGCGAACTTTTCCATGTACCAATCGCGCGACGCCATCATGTCGGGCGTGCCGAGCGGCATGATGAAAATTCGATCGACGAAGGTCTTTGCTGAGGGCAAATGCGGCAAGCTGCTGTCGCTGGGGGTTTGGGTGAGATAGAGCACTTCTTCCGCGCGCCCGAGAACCTGCATCGCACGAATTGCCGAGGAGGTGCCGAGGTTGGCCGGGCCCGCGAGATGTTTGAAGGGCGAATCTTGTAATTTTGCCGGTAGCGAATCGACATCGGAGACGAGGATTTCCATTGAATGCCACCCAAAGGTAGTCATTGCCTTGTAGCCGGGGACCGGTGCCGCTTCGACGAAACGGATCCATTGCCGTTCGCCGCTTTCCGGCCCGAGGACCGCGTAGGCCGCCCCACTATGGGCGCTTGCGTTCCACACCGCGGCTTGGTCCGCTGAGGTCGTTCCCCGGTCCAGGACACGGTAGCCGAGATAATCTATATAAGGGGCAGTGGCTGCATCCAGGTCTGCGGCCAAAACCGTCGCGCCGACGATGGGGCCCAGTATTGCTTTGTCGTTCGCCATATCTCTTCCTATCTCTGGCCGCGCTTGACGCACTCTAGGTGAGGGTCGGGCGCGCTGGCAAACTCGCGGGGCAAGCATTAACGTCGTGGGCATGTTGGCTTGTCGAAGGGTGGGAGGGTCCGCATGACCATGGAAGACGAATTTTACGTTCAGGATGTCGACCTCAAGGGCAAGGTAAGCGATGCCGAATGGCAGGTGCGGTGCGACCTCGCGGCGTGCTACCGGTTATGCCACGAATTCGGGATCGTCGATCGGATCAATACCCACATCTCTGCGCGTGTGCCGGATAGTGACGGAGACTTCCTGCTGAACCCAGTCGGCCTGTTGTTCGACGAAGTGACCGCATCCAGTTTGGTCCGCATCGATCGCGACGGGAACAAAGCCGACCCCGATCACCCCTACGACGTCAATCCGGCGGGGTACGTCATTCACTCTGCCGTTCTCAATGTCCGGTCGGATATTTCTTGCGTCATTCACCACCATTCGTTACCCGGCATCGCAATTGCGGGCTTGAAAGAAGGGCTCTTGCCGGTGAGCCAGCATGCGCTCCAGTTCTACAACCGGGTGGCCTATCACGACTATGAAGGCTTCCCGACACAAGACGATGACGAATGTGAACGGCTTGCCCTCAGCTTGGGTAACCACCGGACAATGTTCTTACGGAACCATGGCGTGATCGTCGGCGGTCGCACCGTCGGCGAGGCGTTCTGTGTCATGGACGATCTCGAGAAAGCCTGCGAAGCGCAATTGATGATGCAGGCGACCGGACAGGCGCTTCATTTGCCCTCGCCAGAAACGGCCGAAAAAACAGCTCAGCAGTTTGAGAATATCGGCCGTCCACGCGGAGAGACGGAGTGGCCGGCGATGAAGCGCGGGTTGGCGCGTCAAGGCATCGTTTACGACATTTAGGGAGGACAGCGATGAAGCACCGCGAATTGCGCTACGACATCGACTATTTGACGGCAGATGGCACGAAGCGTGGGCAGGAGCCTTGCACCGTAACGGTGCACGCCGATGGGCAGAGAACGATTCGGGCGCGTTCGGAGATATTCGACACCGAGATCGTGCGCGATGTCGTCTACACGGTGAATGCGGCATTCCGACCCGTCGACTGCTTTATCCGCGTTCGCCAATACGAAGAGGTGATTGGCTCCACGTGGTTTCGTTTTGACGGCACCCGCGCGGAATGCGAAGGATTTACCGCCAACGAAGGGCGTATTTCGCAGCACTTCGACCTGGATGCGGTACCGCAATCCTTTATTACCCACGCGGTATCGACCGATGTATGGCACTGCGCCAATATCAAGAAAGACCCTGATCTGGGACGTCAGCTTATCGAGCCCATACCAAGCTGTTCGCCGCTCGCCAATGGCGCCTCGGGTCCAACGCTGGGATTGTGGCCGATGACGGCCGAATATGTCGGCGTCGAGACGATCGAGCTGCCCGCGGGCACGTTCGAAGCTGAACACGTTCGCTACGTAGAACTCGATGGGTCGTTGTGGCTAGAAATGTGGTGCACCAACGATGCAGATCGCGTGATGTTGAAGATGCACTATCCGGTTTACGATTCGAGTTACGTTCTGTCGACGCTCGAACGCAGTCAGCCTTAGTCGGGACCGGCCAGAAGAACGGCGGCCATCGCGCCCAACGGCAAGGAGGAGGGCGCCGGTCCGGTCTGGACCCGGAGATGCTGGAAGCGGGGCTCACCACGCAGCGGACGGACAAGCCGCCAACGCTCCGCGGGAGGGGCGTCTGGGACGGGGGTTTCGGCGGTGGTGACGATGACGGTGTCGGCGCGTGCCATGCCGGCGGCGGCTTCGTTCTCGAACAAATAGACGTGCGCGTTGACCGAAAGGTCGGTTGCTTCAGGTCCCAGGCCCCAAAGGCGTCGCCACTCTGCGGTGAAATCTTTGACATCCTGCCGTTGCCAGACATCGTTGGCCGCTTCGACGCTGTCCACGCCCATAAAATCGAAATGAGAGAACGGCATCGGAGTCGCGGCGGCGGTGATCTTCCAGTTGGTGTAGCGGGCAATCCCCGGGACGCCGTTAAAGAACGGATTATCGACTGCCCTCAACCAAGATTCATATTCCTCGGTGTCGATCCCGGGCCGCGGTGTGTAGCTTAGGAGGATCATGGCCGTGAAGTCTGGCTTGGTCGGCATAACGTCATCCAATCGCAAAGAGGAGTGATCAATGGAGGCTATTAAATGGTCCGGGTTCGGTTTGTACAGTGTTGAAGATTCAGATCTCGACACCGCGCCGGACAAGACCTTTCCGTTTATCGAAGGGTCGCGCTATCGCGCGGTGAATACCGGTATTAACGAGCCGTCCACGCAGATCAATTTTGAGGATTTCTATCCGGGTCCCGATATCGTCTGGACGCTCAGCCACGATGAGGTGCACTACGTCACCAAGGGGCGTGCCGAGATGACCTACCATTTGCCGCCCCTAATGAAAGAGACGGGTACTGTCATCGCTCAGGAGGGGTCGGTCTATTTGCTGCCGAGGGGATGCCGCGTTGTTTGGCGGGTGCTGGGCGACGAACCCTTTCGGCATCTATGTATCTGCGTGCCGAATCCGGGCTACCCGAGTGGGCCGGCGCCGAGTGTCAGTAACCGCGGTTAGGCAAAAAAAGGGGGCGCTCCGAAGAGCGCCCCATCCAAGGTCGTAACGAGCGCGGTCTTTACGCCGCCTCAATCTTGTCCCAGGTGCCCGGACCGAAGACATCGTCGGCGAGCTCTTTGTTGAGCGGCGCCATCTTCTTCTGCGCTGCCGATGCATCAAGCTTGAGGACGGTGCCTTTACCGTTCAACTCTTCCCATTTTGCGTAGCTCGGACCGAGTTCGTCGGCGACACGTTTAGCGTAGAGTTCCGGCTCCAGCTCATCGAACGTGTTCTGGACGATGTCCTGATTCTTCTTGCTGAAGGAATCCCAGACCCGCGCGCTGATGTAGAACTTGTCGAGCCCGAGGCCAAAGTCGTTCTGCGCGATGTACTTGGTCACCTCGTAGAATTTTTGTGGGATCATCAGCGCTGCCAGCGTCGATGCCCCGTCAACAATGCCCTGCTGCAGCGCGCCGTAGAGCTCGTTGAAAGCAATGACCGTCGGTTCAGCGCCGAGGTGATTCAGGCCTTTGACCTGACCTTCGATTTGGGATGCGCGGATTTTCATTCCTGCGAGGTCTTCGAAGCCGTCGATCTTTCTCCGAAGGTAGAGGTTCCACGGACCCGCACGACCGACGCCGAGGAAATGGACCTTGTAGCGTTCGAGCAGAACTTTGGTGGTCTGCTCCTTCAGGATCCCGTTGGCGACGCGGAAAGCGTGCTCGCTGTCACGGAAGAAGTACGGCGAGTAGAAAATGTCGAACTCGCGCGTGCCGGTGTAGGCGGTGCCGGTCCCGTCAACGGTCCCGATCGCTGCGCCTTCGAGCATGTCTTTCTCGCCGATACCGAGGTTGCCGGCAAAGACCTCAAAGACAACGTCGCCGTTGGTGCGTTCTGCAACCGCTTTGAAAAGGTCGACCGCGGCACGAGCCGAAATCGACGACGGCGCTGCGGCGGTGCCGTACTTGAAATCGGCGGCTAGCGCCACGCTGGGCACACCCATTACTGTGCCGGCTGCGATCACGCCCGCACTGGTCTTGATCGCATCGCGACGGGTAATCATGAAATCTGTCATATGGAACTCCTCCCTTAAGTGCCGGTTTACCGGCTGTTCTACACTATCTTACAGGAATTACGAGGTCCGCAAGAAATAGCGTGACCTGTGGCACGTAGGTAATGAGGGCCAAAACCCCCAGCAAGGCTATGAAATACGGGACTGCGTAGCGGAAAATCTCGATGACCCCGACCTTCGCGATGGCTGACAAGACGAATAGGTTGAGCCCGATCGGCGGCGTGATCATGCCTATCATCAGATTGAGAACCATCACGACGCCGAAATGGACGTCACTGACACCCATCGACGCAAATAGTGGGAACAGGATCGGTGCCAAGATCAGCATGATCGGCAGGATTTCCATGAACATCCCGAGGAACAGCATCAGGATGTTCGCCATCAGCAGCAACACGTAGACGTTGTCCGACACCCCGAGCATGGCATTGGTCAGGATTACGCCGAGTTTCTCGCGGACGGCCAGGAAGGCGAAAATCTGAGACGTCGCCACCGTGAGCATGATGACCGCCGAGGAAATTGCCGCGATGCCCGCCGAATCCACGATCTCGCGCCAACCCATATTGCGATAGACAAAGACGCCAAGGATCAACGTGAAGAAGACCGCAATGGCTGCGGCTTCTGTCGGGGTCGCGATGCCGCCGACGATGCTGCCGACTACAAAGGCCGGCGCAAGCAGCGGCAGAAAAGCGCCGATGAACGATACCCGTTGCTCTTGGAAGGTTGCCTTTTCTTCGACGGGATAGCCCTTTCGCCGGCTAATCCAGTAGGTCAGCGCGAACATCGTCACAAACATGATGAAGCCCGGTACGACGCCCCCCATGAACAGGCGGCCGACCGAGATCTCCATGATCGCGCCGAGCAAGACGAAAGAGATTGATGGCGGAATGATCGGGCCGACCGTCGCAGCCGAGGCGATCACCGCGCTCGAGAACCCCGTCGGGAAGCCGCGTTCCTTCATGGCCGGGACCAACACCGTTCCGGTGGCGGCCGCATCGGCGAGGGCGGACCCGGAAATGCCGGACATGATGAAATTTGCCACGACGCCGACATTGGCCAGGCCACCACGGATATGGCCGACCAGAGCCGAGGCAAAGATGACGATGCGCTGCGTTACGCCGGACTTGTTCATCAATTCACCGGCGAAGATGAACAATGGGATTGCGACCAGAATAAACGCGTCGAGCCCGGCCACCATCATCTGGGGGAACAGCTCCATCGGCGTGCCGAAGGGCTCGAATTGGGAGAGGACAAGATAACCGAAAGCGGCAAAGCCGATGGCCCAGCCAATCTCCATCCCGATCAGCGAGAAAACAAAAAGAATGAGCAGCATGCTGACCAGGAGCATCAGTCGCCTCCCGCTTCATTGAGATCGCTGGGCTCACCCGTATAAGTGCCGGCTCGATATTCGAGGTAGCTTTTGACCAGCACGCGAAGCTGATAGATCAGCATCAGAGCGCAACCGACCGGCAGCGGGAACCATTTGACCGCTTCCGACCAGCCGGTCGACAACATCGTGCCGCCCAGGTTGATTTCGATCCATGGCCAGACGTACCAGAGGAGCGAGATCAGCATTGCTAGGACGCAGACGTGCATGAAGACGTCCAGATAGAAGCGGGCCCGCAAAGGCATCTTTTCGACGAAGAATGTCACCCGGATGTTCTGGCCGCGCCGTGTCGCGACGGCGATGCCGAGATAGGTCATCCACAGAAAGAAGACCCGCGGCACGTCTTCGGCCCACAGGGGCGCCGCATTGAACAGGTAGCGGGCCAGGACGGTGTACATTACCGACGTGGCGATCGCGATCAGGAGCAAAGAAGAAAGATAGTAGAGCGTGCGGTCCAGCAGCACGTCGATGCGCGCCAGCGTGGCTCCAAGGCCGCTATTCCCGTTCATCGTCTCTCCCTGTCTTGGATCGTCTGGCGCGATCCTCGGGCGCAGATTGGCACACGGTAATACCCGTAGGCAACGATAGGTACGAGTCTTTGACCCCGGGCGGTGTCCCTAGCCTATAATGCGGCAACTGCCCCTTGAGACGGAGAGTACGAAGCCATGATGGAGCGACAAGGCAAGCACCCGATGCTGCCGGACAATACCCATGACGAATCGGCGCGGCAGATGTTCGTGTCCGGCTTAAAGCTCCATCTTGCCAACAACATCTCCGCCAATTTGCGAACGGTCTACGACAAGCAAGTGAAACCAGCGATCAGGCGCGAGTTGGGCCGCGATCCGGCCAATCGCCATGATGTCCGGAAGACGATGGCGCGTGATACGACCTATCAGGCTTGGAGTTCGCTGCAGCGCACCAGCCAGGAAATGAAACAAGACACGCAGAGCGAGATCGCCCTGCGACAGATCGAGACGTTGGCCGATCGAGCCAAACAAGTCCGGCGCAAGGCGCGTAAAGGGTCGCTGCGCACGAATCCGAATATCGAGATTCCACGATATGTCTCGGCGGTCAGCATTCACTGCATCCCCGGCGGCTATCACAACGAGCTGATCGACGACGACGTGCTGCCCGGGGCGGTCTTTGATCCGGGCGTGTTCCTATATTCGATGGGGCGAATGGGGGCGTACAACGAGGATATGGGCGCCACGATCCTTTCCTATCTCCGCCAGAACCGGCCCGGCTTCTCGCCGAAGCGCATATTGGATATGGGATGCTCGGTCGGGCACAGCACGTTGCCTTATGTCGACGCGTTTCCGGATGCAGAAGTCCATGCGCTCGATATCGCAGGCCCCTTCGTTCGCTACGCCCATGCCCGAGCGGAATCGATGGGTAAGGCGGTCCATTTTTCGCAGCAAAATGCGGAGGCGACGGATTATCCGGACGCTCACTTCGACCTGATTGTGTCGCATATTTTGATGCACGAGACCTCGCACAAAGCCTTGGCCAACATCTTCGCCGAGTGTCACCGCTTGCTGAAGCCGGGCGGACTGATGATCCACGCCGAGACCCCAACCTTCGAGGGAATGGACCCATATGATCAGTTCATTCTCGACTGGGATACGTACAACAACAACGAACCTTTCTGGGGACCTCTGAAAGACCTGGATCTTGTAGCATTTGCGGCAAAGCAAGGCTTCGACAAAGAGAAGTGCTTCACCAAGGTGCAGCCCAGCGCGGTGGGCGAGGAATTTGCCAAGGGGCGCACAAGCTTGTTTCAGGCCGGCGATTTCGGCGGCGCGGGCGCATGGTTCTTGTTTGGCGCCGAGCGCGCGTAGGGCGCAAGCTGGCAAGGCGCAATCTAGACTGGTTCCAGGTCCGGGAGGGGGCGCCGGCAGGCGTGTCTGCTGAACTGTCAACGTCGTTCGCGGCAAGCTTTCCTTGACGCGCCTCCCAGGGGCGGCGAGAGTCCCTTAAACGATAAATGAACGGACATTGGGGAGGCGCCGTTATGAAATCGGCATTGATGCGTTCGCTCGCTGCGCTTGGTCTCACGCTTAGTTTTGCCGTTCCAGCTTATTCTGCGGACCTATTGGTCCTTACCGACGATGTGCCCGCCGGGCTTGATTTCGACGGCCCAACGTCGTCGACCATTCAGTCCTATAGCGGGATCGTGAACCTGCTCGATCCCCTGGTGTATTTCCAACACGGGCAAGTCAACAATGAGGGTGTGCAGCTGTTGGACTTCCAACAGTTCGAGGGCCGGCTTGCAGAGTCTTGGTCGTTCGACGAGGCCACTCTGACATGGACGTTGAACCTACGTCGTGGGGTCAAAGGTTGCGATGGCCAGACGTTTGACGCCGACGACGTGATCTACACCTACGCGCGGGCCAAGACCGTATCCGGCGCCGCGCCGATCGGCTGGTTCCTTGCGAGCGTGTCGTCAATCGACGGGTTCACACCTGCGGTTTTCGGTGGTGGCGATGCTCAGAAACTCGGCGACGAGGTGAAGAAGGTCGACGACTACACGGTCACTATTCGTCAGTCCGCGCCCAATCAGCTGTTTCTGCCCGTCCTGACTATTTTTGCGAGCAATATTCTCGACAAAGAGACGATGGAAGAGAATGCAACCGCAGAGGATAAGTGGAGCCACACCTATAACAACAACGAGAACGCGCCAGGGTTTGGGCCATGGTGCCTCTCCGAGTGGCGCAAGGGCGAAGAACTCCGCGCTCGCGCGAACCCTGACTACTACCGGGGTAAAGCCGCGTTCGACAACGTGATTCTTCGCAAAGTGCCGCAGAGCTCGAACAGGGCCGTGATCTTGCGGTCGGGCCAAGCCCATATCGTCGAGCGGCTGACGCCCAAGGAATACGACAACCTGAAAAGGGCGCGTAACGTCAAAGTGTTGGGTACGTTCGGCAACGAGAACCTATTCCTTCATTTGAACTACAAGGTAAAGCCGTTCGATGACGTTCGGGTGCGGCGGGCGATTGCGCACGCCATTCCCTTTGATCGCGTCATTCAAACGGGCTACTTCGGACAGGCTCGCAAATGGACTGGTGTGATTCCGTCTAGCTACCCCGGGTTTCACGCGTCGTCCACGCAGTACGAGTACAGCCCAAGCAAAGCCAAGGCGCTGCTTGCGGAGGCGGGTTACGCGAATGGCCAGGGGCTGGATCAATTCGCGGACTCGTTCAAGATCACTTATCAGTCCGAGCGCGAGTCGGTGCTGGGTCCGGTTGCAACCGTGCTTCGCTCGGCGTTCGAAGAAGTTGGGATTCCAGTGCAGATGGATCCGATTCCGGCCACTCAATATGGCGACCGCGAATTGGTGAAAAAGGATCTGCCGCTCGGCCTAACCGACCACGTGAAGCCGATCGGCGTGGACGCGGGCTATGGCGTCCAGCTGTCCTACGTGTCGTCTGAAAAAGGCGGGATTCTCAATTCGATGAACTACGCCAACGATTTGGTCGACGCGAAATTCTTCGAGATGCTGGTCGAGGGTGACGTATCGAAGCGCAACGCCCTGTTGGTGGAGATCCAAGACCAACTGATGGCTGATGTCGCGGTGGTGCCGGTTGTCGAGTTCAAGACGAACTGGGCCATCAGCGATCAGGTAAAGGGCGTCACTTGGCACCCGGACAACTCTATCCACTGGTACGACTATTCACCCGCGAACTAATTCGCACTATTTGGCCTCCCATCGCTCGGGTAGGTCGACAATCAAAAGCTAGGGAGGACCATTCATGAATCGAATTACTGGGCTTATCGGCTCGGCGGCGTTGGCGTTCAGCCTGACCGCAGGATCGGCGTTTGCTGCTGATCTTTTGGTCTTGGCGGAAGACGTGCCTGCTGGGCTCGACTACGACGGTGCGTCGATCGCCATTCCGGCGACTCAGACCGGCGTCGACAACCTGCTCGAACCGCTCATCTACTACAAAGAAAAAGGGATGAACGACGAGGGTGTGATCGTCCACGACTTCACGCAGTTCGAAGGCCGCTTGGCCGAGTCGTGGAGTTACGACGAGGCAACGCTGACCTGGACGTTCAACCTGCGTCGCGGCGTCAAAGGATGCAATGGCGCGACGTTCGATGCGGACGACGTGGTCTATACGATGGCCCGGGCGAAATCGGTTTCGGGTGCGGCCCCGATCGGTTGGTTCCTGTCGAACGTGGGTTCGATCGACAACTTCACCACCGCCGTCTTTGGCGACTCCGATGAAGCCAAGGCCGCCAAGAAACTTGGCGATGAGGTTCAGAAGGTTGATCAGTACACCGTCAAGATTCGTCAGTCAGCGCCGAACGCTTTGTTCCAGCACGTCCTGACGATTTTCGGGCTCTACATCTATGACAAGGAAACCATGGAGGCGAACGCCACTGCGGACGACCCATGGAGTCACAAATACAACGATAACGAAAATGCGCCCGGCTTCGGTGCGTATTGCCTGGATCGTTGGGAAAAAGACAAAGAGTTCGCCGTGTCTGCGAACCCGGACTACTACCGCGGCAAACCCCACTTTGATCGGGTCATCCTGCGCAAGGTGCCGCAGAGTGGGAACCGGGTAGTCATTCTGCGCTCCGGCCAGGCCGGCCTTATCGAGCGTGTGACGCCGAAGGAATTCAACAGCCTACGCGGTGTTCGTAACGTGAAGGTTGCTGGGGTTTTGGGGAACGAAAACCTCTTCGTCCACATGAACTTCAAGACACCGCCGTTTGACAACCCGAAGGTCCGTCAGGCGATTGCATATGCGATTCCTTACGACGCAATTATCCGGGATGCCTATTTCGGTGGTGCTAAAAAGTGGGTGGGGCAGATTCCGACTTCCTACACCGACTACCACGAACCCTCGACGACATACGTCGAAGACCTGGACAAGGCGAAAGCACTTCTCACCGAGGCCGGCTATCCGGATGGCAAGGGTCTTGAGGCATTCGAGGGTGCCTTCAATATGGCTTACGTCACGGAAAAGGAGTCCACCCTCGGGCCAGTTGCCAACCTGATCAAGACCAACCTGGCCAAGATCGGGATCAACGTGCAACTCGATCCTTTGCCGCAGACGACCTACGGCGACCGGCAATTGGTCAAAAAGGATCTACCCTTTGCAATCAACGACCAGGAAAAGCCGATTGCGCCGGATGCAGCGTACGGTCTTCTCTTGTTCTTCGTGTCGCAAGAGAAGGGTGGCCTGAACACCATGGTCAACTACTCCAATCCTCGTGTTGACGAACTGTTTGCGAGCGCTCTCATAGAGGGTGATGCGGCAAAACGGACGGCTCAACTCGCGGAAGCACAGGAGATTCTTGCCAAGGATGTTGCATGGTTGCCTGTCTTGGAATGGAAGACCCAGTGGGCTTTCAACGCCAAGATAAAGGGGATCAAGTGGCACGCGGATAACTCAATCCGCTGGTACGACCTGAGCGAATAGACGGCGTTGGCGCCGAGGGCTGCGGTCCTCGGCGCCACTGCGTCAGTCGTGCCCGGCTTCGGCGGGGCCTCTTTTTTTGTTTAGCACTGGCAAATATCAGACGACGGGCAGGAGACGAACATGGCCGGAAGATTACGAGGCAAAAAGGCACTGATCACGGGCGCGTCCAGCGGCATTGGCGCCGGTGTGGCGGTTGCGTTCGCAAAAGAAGGCGCTGACGTCGTCATCAACTTCCCGACAAAGAAACAGGAAGCCGCAGCCAAAAAGGTCGCGACGGCGGTGCGCAAGGCTGGTCGCAAGGCCTACATCGTGCAGGCCGACGTTTCCAAGGAAGCGCCGGTTCGTCGCCTTGTGAAGGAGTCGCTCAAGCGTCTTGGCAATATCGATATTCTCGTGAACAACGCCGGAATCGCTTCTGGCGCGCCGGTCGACAAAATGCCGGTCGCGATGTGGGACGAAATGATCGCGACGAACCTGCGCAGTGTGTTTCTCGTCACCCGCTTCGTGCTGCCGCATATGTATAAGCAAGGGTCGGGCAAGATCGTTAGCAACGCCTCACAGCTTGCCTATCTTGGCTCCGCGGGGCTTGGTCACTACTGTGCGGCCAAGGCGGGCATCATTGCCTTCACCAGGTCGCTGTCACGGGAGATCGGTGATCGTGATATCAATGCCAATTGCGTCGCGCCGGGCGCCACCTACACGCCGATCCTCGATGCGGTTGAGGATGATCATCTCAAAGCGATCAAAGCGATGATTCCCAAAGGCGACCTGGCTAGGGTCGATCAAATCGTTCCGGCTTTCGTTTACCTCGCGTCAGACGAGGCAAGCCATATGGTGGGCCAGACGATCAGCCCCAATGGTGGCGATATGATGCTCTAAGGAGCGATCTGTGACCAAGCGTCTCCAAGGTAAGGTTGCCCTGATCACCGGGTCGTCCAGCGGGATTGGCGCCGGCGTCGCCAAGGCCTATGCCGGCGAGGGTGCCGATATCATTTTGAACTTCCCGAGCAAGGCTGAAGAACGTGATATTTGGGAGGTTCAGAAGGCCATCGAAGGGGCGGGGCGGCGCGCAATCGTCGTCAAGGCCGACGTGTCCGACGAGGCCCAGGTCAAAGGGATGGTCGATCAAGCAATCGAAGCATTCGGCCAAATCGATATTCTCGTGAACAACGCCGGTCATGCGGATCGAGGTGCGCCAGTCGAAGACATGTCTGTGGACATGTTCGACAGGATGGTTGGTGTGCACCTGCGCGGCACGTTCTTGTGTACCAAACATGTCTTGCCGCAGATGTACGAGCGCGACTACGGCAAGATCATCAATGTCTCGACCCAGTTTGCGTTTGGAGGAACACCTCTCTTTACGCATTACAACGCTGCCAAGGCCGGCATCATCGCGATGACGCATACCTGGGCCCTAGAGGTCGGCGAGCGCAACATCAACGTGAATTGCGTTGCGCCAGGCGCAACGTGGACGCCGATGGTGGAGCAGGTGCCGCCAGAGAAGCCGAAAACGGTTCTTGCCAAGCAAACTAAACACCGTTTTGGCGATGTCGACAAAGACATCGTGCCAGCCTTCGTGTTTCTGGCGAGCGATGAGTCGCGTTTTTTCGTGGGCCAAACACTGGGCCCCAATGGCGGTGATGTCTTTAGTTAACTCGATCAAAGGAGAAGTACATGGCTAAGCCAATTGCATTGGTAACCGGTGCCGGGATCGGCATTGGCGCCGCAACGGCGATCGCTCTCGGCAAAGAAGGTTACCGGGTCATCGTGACCGACGTTCTTGAAAAAGAAGGCAAGGCCATTGCGCGAAAAATCAACCGCAGCGGTGATGCGGAGTTCCACTATATGGATGTCGCCGATACGGCATGCGTCAAAGATGTCGTCGCGACCGTCGAGAAGAAATACCGCGGCGCCCTTGATGTCATTATCAACAATGCGGGGATCGCCAAACATATGCCGCTGCGCACGCTGAAGGACGAGGAGTGGGATATTACCCACGAGATCGATCTCAAAGGCATGATGCGTGTGGTGCGTGCCGCCGGCCCGAAAATGCGCAAAGCGAAAAAGGGGTCAATCGTATGTCTGTCGTCGATTGCCGGGCACGTCGTTGGGTGGGGCGATCACATCCCCTATTCAGCCGCGAAAGCAGGGATTGCCGGGTTGGTGAGAGCCATGGCGGTCGAATTGGCGCCCTATAAGATACGGGTCAACGGGATTGCGCCGGGATTGATTTGGACGGCACAGGCGCTCGATCCGGTTCACTCGATGGGAGCGAAAGGGCTCCGCGCGGCTGCGCCCAGTATTCCGTTAAAGCGAATCGGCACACCCGAGGATATTGCGGATGTCGCCTCGTTCTTGGTTTCGGATAAAGCGCGTTACGTCACCGGCCAGATCATCACGGTTGACGGCGGCTTTACCATCGCGATCTAGGCGCCGCCTGCCTACGGAGGTGAACTCCGCGAAGGCGCCAGGGTCAGCCCGCGGCAACCTTCTTCGCGTTTTCGATGACGAAACGGCGCAGCGACTCGATGTCGAGATCGAGTTTGTTGCCGAGCCATAACGGGTTGACGTCGTGATCGGCAACGGCGTCGGCGGTGTTCGGGTGGACCAGAATGTCGAGCCCGCGCCGGTTGATCATGAGCCACGGGACGATCTTCGCGAATTCTTCGGGCTCGAAAGCAACTTGGTACATCGATTTCGGATGTGGCCCCACGGGGCGGTCATGCCAGCGCCCTAGAACGCAAGCGAACCGTGCCTCGATCCCGAGGCGCACGCGCCGGGCAACTTCGCGGATTTCGGCGTCGTAATAGATGTGGGCGTGGTATCCCGTGATTTCCGACGTGTCGTGGTGGGCAAGCGGCATCGCCTAGTCCAGCACCATGCCGGACGACACGTTGGCGACAGTACCGGTCATTGAGCCCGCATAATCCGAGCATAGATGGATGATCATACCGGCGCATTCATCGGCAGTGGCGTAGCGGCCCAGTAGTGTGGCTGCCTTGGTCCATTCGTGTTGCTCTTCGGTCAGGCGGTCGAGCATCGGCGTGTCGACCGGTCCGGGCGACACGCAATTCACGCGAATACCGTCAGGTGCCCATTCTTTTGCAAGGTAACGGGTTAGGTTGATTACGCCCGCCTTGGCCATCGCGTAAGGCAGGCCGGAGACCGGTGTTCCGCCGTGCATCCCGTTGCTCGATGACAGCAGAACCACGTTGCCCTTGCTTTCCTTCAATGCCGGATAGCTTTCGCGGCACAGCAGGAACGCAGAAGTCAGGTTGATGTCCATCAAGCGATGCCAGTCGGCGAGGCTCGTTTCCTCGATTCGCCCTTTACCGACCGCGCCGGCGCTATGGATGACGTGATCGATCCGGCCGTAGCGTTCGAGTGTATTGGCGATCGCGCGGCGCGCATCGTATTCCTTGGCGAAGTCGGCCTCGATGGCCAAGACGTGGTCGTCGCTGCGGAATACTTCTTCGACGTGCTGTTGATCGCGACCGGTCGCGACGACGGTCGCACCGGCATCGCGAAACAACTTTACTGCTGCCCCGCCGATACCACCGGTCGCGCCGGTAACCAGCGCGACCTTTCCCTCACCCTCGTACCAGCGCAAGGCTATTCGGCAGCTTGCTGGCGGGCGCCGACGGTGGCGTCGTAGATCGACGTCAGCATCTGGTAGCGCATCCGTGCAGCGTTGGTGACTGTCGCGATCGCCCGGTCCTGCAATTCACGCGTATAGGCGTAATTCGCGCAAATCTCCAACCCCCCTTCTTCGTGGCCTTCGTCGGCCTCAACGTGGACATGGAAGAACTTGAGCTGCTCGTCCGTGAAGCCCATCTTGCGCCCGGCTTCGATGTAGAGCGGGTAAACGGCCGGGGTCTGTCCTTCCAGCGCGATCATGATGCCGGCCGCCGCGTCGGAGAGTTCCCGCACCGTCGCCAGTTCGAAAATCCAAGACCGCATCGCCATGGATGACGGCAAAATCTCGCCGTTGAGGTAACCCGCTTTGACGCGCTCGCGCGTGTAGCCGCAAGCCTCGGCAAAATCGAGGAGAAGGTCGGGATGCCGGTCCGGAAACTCTTCGCCGTTGAGGTTCTCTAGCATCAAGAGGCGCGCCGGTAGGTCAGGCAAGCGCGTGAACAGGGCCGAGAACATGCGCGTGACATCCTCGATGTAATAGTACATTTGCATTGCCCAGAACCCGAGGTCGTCCTTGGTAAGCTCACCCGCTTTCCAAGCGTTGCTGAAGGGGTGGCCGCTGGAATGGGCCGGCGAGCGCGCGGCTTGCAGCGCTTTGAAGAACTCTTCTTTGGGCATCAATTGGTGGGTCATGCTTTCCTCCGCTTGGGCACGGCGGCGCGCGCCATGGATATGTCGGCGCTGAAATTGACAGGTTTGAGCCTTTCCTTCCATTATCCATTTTTTAATATTTGTTTACTTTTGGGAAAGTCTTGGAAATACGTCAGTTGAGGCAATTTTTGGCGGTGGTCGAGTTTGGCAACCTCGGCCGTGCCGCCGAATCACTGCGAATCACCACGCCGGCAATCTCCAAGAGCCTCGCCAATTTGGAGGCCGAACTCGGCGTTCGCCTCGCCGATCGTGGTGCGCGGGGGGTGACACCGACAGTTTTCGGCGAGTCCCTCGCGCGTCATGCGCGCGCCCTGTTGGCCGAGGTGCAGCGCGCCAGCGACGACATTGCGTTGTTGCAGGGTGCGGGTCAGGGGCGTATCGCGGTGGGCGGGACCGCAAGTGCAGGGAGCACTTTATTGGTGCGTGCGATAGCAGCCTTGGCTCAGGATCGTCCAGGACTGCGCATCGAGGTCACCGGCGGGAGGCACCAAATGCTCGTTGAGGCGCTGCGAAACGGGGTTCTGGATGTCGTGGTCACGGGCTTCGGTGCGGGGTCACCCGATCCCGATTTGGACGAGCGGGTCTTGGCCGAAGATGCCTATGCGGTTGTAGTGCGCGGCGACCATGCGCTGGCGCGGCGGCGCAAAGTTCTCTTGGGTGATCTCATGGATTTTCCCTGGGTCGTGGCATCCAATATTGCGGAGGTCGTGCCGGGCTGGGCCCGCTCGTTCACCGACCGGGGGCTCGCCCCGCCGCAACCGACTATCGCGTCGGATTCCTATCTCTTCATCAAATCGATTCTGGATGAGGGCGATTTTCTTGCCGTGCTGCCGCGCGACGTGATCGGTGCGGAGGAAGCGGCAAACGCATTCTCGTTCCTTGAAATCGACGACGTTTCCTGGGCGCGTCGCGTTCGTGCGGTGACCCGGGCCCGGGGCACCCGACCACCGGCAGTTGGGTTTTTGCTGGACACTCTGACGACCCTGGCGGCTTAGAGGCCGACGATTTGATCAAGGAAAAGGCTGCGAAAAACGAGTCCGGTAATAAGCGCTGGCGCCGCCGATCCGCCCAACACCAGAAATGCGCCACTCAATTCGAGGATCGCGCGGCGGGTCTTGGCGGTGCGGGCGGCGGCGAGGCGTTGCCAACCCATGACTATCAGGATGCTCCCGACCAAAGGCAGGATCAGCCAAAGGGTTTCGACTGTCACGACCTCGACGAAAAAAGCCAAGACCACGCTGTTAATCAGCATGAATGCGCTGGTCAAAAAGGCGGCGCCTGGAACCCACAACCAAAGAAGGTGCCACGCCGAGGGTTGGGCGAGGAACCGCGATCCCGCTAGGCGGTCGAGCCCAAAGCCGATGCCGATCCCGGCCACAATACCGATGACGTCGAGCCACGCCCGTGCAACATCTTCCACGCCCAAGAAAACAAGTCCGGCCAAGCTGAGCAACCCGGCACCCAACCCGGCGCTTAGTGCGCGGTGTCGGGCAGCCGGAAGCGAAAGGGCGGCGAAACAAACCCACAACGTGAGAACAAGCTGGCCAATCGTCCAATAGGGAAAGAGCTCGGCCCAAATACCGTCGGCAAAAGCGTCGGCGCCCAGGTTCTTCGAATAGGGCGCGGCCGCGACCCAGAACGCGAGGAACCCGACCGTGTAATAGCCGATGCCGACCAAACCGGCACGGAGATAGATCGTCACAGGTGGGCGAACTCCGTTATTTGTTTTCGACTTCGGCCGCCGCCTTCAACATCGCGTGGACCATCTCCGGTTTCGGTGCCAGTGGCGTCGGGAATGCCGCCCGGCTGTGGGTGAGGTCGAGGCCGAGCATGGTCTCCACAAGCTTGTACGTCAGGGGGCCAGGGTTGATTACTGGAATGGGTAATTCTTTCGCAAGGTAGGTGGCCGCTTGGTGCATTGTGGTGGAACCGAGGCAAATCACTTCGGCGCCTTTGTCCATCATCCGTTCGCAAGCCGCTTTCATCTTGGGAAACACTTTGTCCTCTTTGCCGTCGAGCAAGTTGGCGAAATCGGGTGGTTCGTCGAAATGATCCACTGCTGCACATTGTGCGGCCAGGCCGTATTCGGCGGTCGCCTTACGGTAACGGGTCAAGGCTTTGTCCCATTGCGCGAGAATGCCGAATCGATTGCCCAGCATCAGGGCGAACAACATCGAGGTGCGGCCGGGCGAGACGACCGGAATATCGAGCATCGAGCGCAGCGGCGCCATGCCGGAATCACTCATGGTGTCCACGACCACCGCGTCGTAGCCGTCGTCCTGCGCGTTCATGCCTGCTTCCCAAATGGCCATCTCCATCAGGGCCCAGTCGTGTGCGCTCATGAAACTGGTCGGCCCCGCGGTCACGGGCTTGAAGTCGAACTCAATGTCGGGGCCCAACTTGACGGCCTTGGTTTGCGATTTCCGGTTGGCCACGCCCTCGGCGTCGAGGGCAAACGGCACGATGACGAGTGCTTTGTGCATTCTAAGACTCCTTAATCCAATTTCTCGACGGGCTTGCCGGCTTGTTCGGTCGCGGCGGCATCGAGCATGGCGTGGATCATGCTGCGTTTATCGACCTTAGGCGCAGGATAGGTCTTGCGGCTTTGGGCGAGGTCGAGCGACATCATCGCCTCTGCGGTCTTGTAGGAAAGCGGCCCGGGGTTGATGACCGGCACCGGCAGGTGCTCCGCTAGATAGGCGGCTGACTGATGCATCGTTGTCGAGCCCAGGCAGATCACGTCCGCGCCGTCCTCTTCGATACACCTGGTGGCCGTTTCCAGCAGCAAGGGAAATATCTTTTCTTCTTTGCCGCCAAGAAGGTTGCGGTTGTCGGGGGTCACATCGATGGCGCGCATCGAAGCGACTTTGTGCATCAGGTTCATTTCGGTCAGGACCTTTTTGTAGAGACCGAACCAGTCCTGCCACATCGAGAGCATCGAAAAGCGATCGCCGAGCATCAGCGCCGTGGTGTACATGGTCCGGCCAGGGCCGATGACCGGAATGTCGAGGACCGAACGCAACGCTGAAACGCCAGAATCGCTCACGGTGTCGATGCATACCGCGCCATAGCCGTCTTCTTGGGCCGAGCGGCCCGCTTCGAGCAAGGACATATCGGCCAGGACGTAGTCTTGCTGGCTTGTATACGTGCGCGGCGCGGCGCGAACCTGGCGGTAGTCGATCTCGATATCGGGCGCGAGTTTGACCGCCTTGGATTGGGCCTGGCGATTGGCCAGTTCTTCGGGCGTCATCGGAAAGGGGACAAGGACAAGAATTTTTCTCATGCGACTGTTCTCCTAGTCGGCTGGCTTGAATGAGGGGCGTTTGCGCACCTCGGCGAGCCAGCGGGTCAGGGCGGGGCGGCCTTCGTAGAAGTCGGGCATCACGCTGCCGAACTCATTGGTCTCGAGATCGCGGCCACGGCGGAAGTCGAAAAAACTGAAACAACCAGCAACGGCAATGTGGCCGATATGAAACCCAGAAAACGATGGCGCGAGTACTTCAAGGCGATCCAGCACCCGCTCGATGGCCGCGAGGTAGCGCGCGCGTTGCTTGGGCGATTGTTCGGCCTCGGGCCGCTTTCGTTCGTTGTTCCACTGCACCGTCATGTCCCACAGGCCTTCGCCGAGGCTGAGTAGGTGCATGGCGGGCCACCGTTCGGCGGGGGCGGTGGGGTAGAGCTTCGGTCCGGCCAGCGATTCCAGGTATTCGTAGATCACTGCGCCAGGGAACAGGGCGATCCCATCGTCGGTGATCAAGGTTGGCACCTTGCTCAACGGGTTCTGTTCGGTCAGGTGGCTGGGGCGATCATAGGGCATGGCGCGTTCCCACGTGATCGTGTCGTAGAGGCCCAACTCGCGAGCCACGACTTCGACCCGATGCACCAGCCCAGGCATCGGCGTGTAGAGAATTTTCATGCTGTTACCCAGTTCTTCTCATCGCAGCGCAAGGGTATCCGGCGCGGTGGCGTTTGGCGAACGAGGCTACTAGGCGAGTACGATTTTCTTCGCGTCCGCCGGTAGGAATTCGGTGTGGCAGTGGTTGCAATGAAGCGTTACGACGGCCCGATTAATAATGTCTTCCGTCGCATGGAACCACCCCTCGCAGCCGGCGCATTGGACCCAGGATGTGTTGCCTCGTTTTTCGCCCACGGGCGAATGCGTGCGAAGCCGAATGAAGTTGTCGTCGCTCATCTCAAAGCTCCGGCCAGCCGGTGGTGTCGAGCCCGGTCAGGCGCGCGATAGCCGCGTCGAGAGCATCTGAACTGACGCTATTGCGCGGGGCGACGGGTCGCGGTGCGCCGGGGATCTCGGACGGCGCCAAGGTGGCGTCGATCCCGGCTTTTTGAACGGTTTTGGCGCCGCGCGCCAACGACGGGTCCATCAGCGAGCCCTGCAATCCCGACGCGGTGATCACGTCGCGTTCCCACTGCACGCGGGTCGCCAGGGCAAACATGATGTCGCTGTCCGAAAACAAATCGATGTCATCGTCGACCGCAATGATTGCTTTGGTCCGCCGATAGGCCAACGCCGCCATCAAGGCGTCGCGCACTTCGCCGATACCCGGGTTTTCGAAAGAGACGTAAGCGTGAAAGCGCCGGCCAGATACCGGCACGTGAACGCGTCGTACCGCGGGGGCGATCGGCTTCATCATGCCGTAGATCTTGCCCTCCATGACCATGTTGTCGGGCACCAACATGTCGGCATGGCCCGACCCATAGTCGTGGTAAATCGCCTTTTCACGCCGCGTGATGCAGGTCACCTCGCAAACCGGCGCGGCCACCTGGGCGCCCATGTAACCGGTGTATTCGCCGAACGGTCCGTCGGCCTCCCACACATCGGCAGGGGCCCAGCCCTCGATGACGATTTCGGCGTCGGCGGGCACCATGATCTTATCGCCATGAGTGATGCTCGGCACCAAACGCAGCGGCTCGCCGAGGAGGCCGCCGCACGCCGACCAATGGCTTTCCGGATAAGCGAGTTTGGCTTGGGTGCCGAGAAGCACTTTCGGGTGATGACCGATCCAGAACGCGACGGGGCAGGCTTCGCCCTTGCTCCAGAACTTGCGTAGATTCCGTGTGTTGTGCGAGGCGGGATAGGGGTAGTACGACATCCGCCGCGGTGCTTTGACCCAACAGCGCTGAATCGCTGTGTTGTCGACGCCGGTGTCGGGATCATAAGTGGTCGCGTGGGCGGCGGTGAGATAGGGCCCCGGATCGAGGGCATGCTGCGTCAGGACCGGAAGGTCCAAGAGTGAAGCCTCATCGCCTTGAAAAACGACCTGCTGTACCGGTGCGTCATCTCGTTTGACGCTGATCGGAGGGATCGGATTGGCTGTGCGTTGCGCGTATGTCGCCGCGAAATCACGGTGGTCCTGGATGCCGAGCGCCCGGGCCGTCAGTTCACGACTGGCGGTAAGGTTGCACACCACGGGAATCGGATTCGTCGTGCCGTCGGCGCCCTGGGGTTGAGCAATCTCGATGACCGGGTATTGCTGGCGCGCATCGAGGGCTTGTTGAAGCGCGGTGATCTCCTGGACCAACGACACAGTGCCCTCCGGCCGCCATACATGCCGCGCCTCGTCATTGAGAAATGTTCGCAGGTCGCTCATATGGTCCAAATCTCGGGGAAAAGTGCCCCCATTCTGTCATATCGACCGGTTGGGGCAAGAGGAGACGCGTTGCTTGGCGCGTGGCCAGTCGGTAGATTATCCGGACAATAACGAACGGGTTCCGGGACGCAAAGCCGGACGCCATCTAGGGAAGGGGAAGGCATGTCAGGCCATATCGATATCGTCTGCAATCTCTATACGCCGGTCGAAGTCCGCAACGATCAGACCGGGATCGACAACCATTTCAAGAAGCAAGTCCGGATGAGCCCCAAAATGCGCAAAGGCATCGGGGTCCCTGAGTACCTTCGCATGATGGACGAGGCCGGGATCGAACACGCGCTCCTGATTGCCACGCGTGCAGGCGATATGAACGTCAAAGGCTCGTTTCACATCTCTTACGAGCGCGTTCACCAAGTATGCCAGCGCTACCCCGATCGGTTTTCGGGCTTGGCCGGCGTCGATCCGACGCTGGGCATGCGGCAGCTTGCCGAGTTGGAGTATGCGGTAAAAGAACTCGGCTTTGTCGGCGCCCACTATTACCCGCACTGGTTCGATATGGCGCCCGACCATCCCTACGTCTTCCCGATCTATTCGAAATGTATCGAGCTTGATATTCCGATCATGATGCAGGTCGGCCACAACTTGGTGTACCAGCGGGATCGTCGGTTGCCGTCCGTGGCTAAACCAATCACCCTCGATCGAGTAGCGATCCTCTATCCGGAACTGAAGCTGCTAGGCATCCATCTCGGCGTGCCGTGGATCGACGAGATGATCTCCATGTGCTGGAAGCACGAGAACATCTACACCGCCGGCGATGCCTACGCGCCCAAGCACTGGCCCAAGCAAATGGTGCACTACGCCAACAGCTACGGCTCGCACAAATTCCTGTTCGGGACGGACTGGCCGGTTATCGACCCCATCCGTGCGGTTCGTGAGGTCGGCGACCTCAATTTCCGGCCCGAGTCCTATCAAAAGGTGATGCGCGAAAACGCCATTCGTATTTTCAAGCTCGACGAACGCTCGAAGATGAAGTCCCTGCGGCGATTGAGCGCAACCGTGCGAAAGCGGACGTCGAAAGCAAAGCCCGCGAAGCGTAAAGCTGCGAAGACGCGCTGATCGAAACCTTTAGGGAGAAGACGATGACGATCGAACTCCAAAAAGAAAACTGCGCCCTCATCGTTGTGGATATGCAAAACGGCTTCTTGGACGCGAAGGGGTCGATGGCTCAATCGGGGTTCGATTGGGAGAAACTCGCTGCCGCATCGCCCGGCGTCCAACGCCTTGTCGCCGGCGCGCGCAAGGCTGACGTGCCGGTGTTCTGGACCCAATATGTCTACGAGCCGGATTTTCGGGACGGTGGCGTGCAAATCGAAGAAATCATGCCCGGCCTGAAAGAAGTGAACCTTTGTGTCGCAGGCACGTGGGACGCCGAACTTCATCCGGACATGAAGCCCGAAGATACCGACATCATTATCGAAAAGAACCGACCGAGCTCGTTCTATTCGACCAGGTTGGAGTCTTATCTTCGGTCGCAGGGCATCGAAAATGTCGTGGTTTGTGGGGTCACGACCAATATTTGCGTCGAAACGACCGTCCGGGACGCGTCGCAACGCGACTTCCGTACTTTCGTCGTCCGTGATGCCGTGGGCGAGGTTGACGATTTTCGTGGTCAGACTGCGCTGAAAGCCATGGAGTACCTGTTTGCCCGAGTGATGAACGTCAACGACGTGCTCGACGAATGGGGTGTCGAGCTGAGCAACGCGGCTTAGAGGGGACATAAAATGACAATGGAATTGGGACGCGACAAAACCGCCCTCGTCGTCGTGGACATGCAGAACAGCTATTGCCGTGCGGACGGTCGAATGGAAAAGCTTGGCTTTCCTTGGGAGCGGCTGGCGGCAGCTGAACCGGGGTGCAAGACCATGGTTGCGGCGGCGCGGCAAGCTGGCGTGCCTGTCATCTATACCCAGTTCGTATATCAGCCAGATTTCAAGGATGGCGGCTTCATCGTTAATGAGATCATGCCTTCGCTGAAGGACGTTGGGTTGTGTGCCCTGGGCACTTGGGATGCTGAGATTATCGATAGCCTCACGCCTGAACCCGGCGACACGGTGATTCAAAAGAACCGACCAAGCGCGTTCTATTCAACGCAGCTTGAGTCCGTTTTGGCGGCCATGAAGGTTAAGAGCCTCGTGTTTTGCGGCGTGACCACGAATATGTGCGTCGAGACCACGGTCCGCGATGCGTGCCAGCGAGACTATCGTTGCTTCGTCGTGAGTGATGCGGTGGGTGAGGTCGATGACGACCGGTCCGAGGTCGCGCTGATGACCATGGGTTTCTTTTTTGCTCGTGTGCTGACCACTGACGAGGTTCTGGACTCCTGGAAGGTCGAACTCAGCAATGTCGCGTGAGGGCCAGATATCGGGACGTCCCGACAACTACCGGCCTATTCTGCTCTCGACCGGTGTTCGGTCCTCAGCACGGCGAACGCCGAACAAGGTGGCCTTAGCGCAGGGCCCGCGTGAATTTACCTACACCAAGGTCGTAGAGCGGTTTAACCGTGTCGCCACGGCGGCAATCCACGACCTTGGGCTGAAAAAGGGCGATCACGCCGCGCTTTTCGCGCCCAATTGCATCGAGTTCTTGGAGATTGTCGCGGGGCTGGCCGATGCCGGTGTCGCTGCGGCGATGGTGCCGCCCTCTGTCACGCCGCCCGAAGTCGAACACATCTGCAATGACTCAGGCGCGAAGGTCTTGTTCGTCCACGAAAGCGTGGAGGATGTCGCCCGCGCAGCCAAGCTTGAGACCGTCCAGCGGATCATCGTTATTGGCAAGGACTACGACGACTGGATCGCTGCCGCGAAACCTGACTTTCCAGCGGTGCCGCTGGAGGAATGGGATGTCTTTTGCATTCCCTACACCTCGGGGACCACGGGCAAGCCCAAGGGGTGCCTGTTGTCTCACCGGTCGCGCACGCTGGCGTTCTACACGATGGGCATTGAATTCGGGTGTTATGGGCCGGACGACCGGGCTCTGGCTCTGGCGCCGTTGTTCCACGGTGCAGGGTTTGCCTTCGCGATGGCGCCGATCTTCTTTGGCGGGTTTTGCGAGATATTGCCCAAGTACGATCCCGAAATCGTGCTGCGCAAGATTTCCGAGATGAACCTCACGAACACCTTTTTCGTGCCGACGCATTTCCATCGGATGTTCGCGCTGGAAAAGAAGACCCTCGACAAGCATCGCCCGGCCACGTTGCGTGCGATCATTTCGAATGCCGCACCGCTCTTGCAAGACACCAAAGAAAAGATCGTCGACTATTTTGGCGAAGGCTTGTTGCACGAAACCTATGGGTCGACCGAAGGTGGTTTCGTGACGAGCCTGAGGCCGCCCGATCAGCTTCGCAAGAAACAGTGCGTGGGACTGCCCTACGCAACCGTCGAAGTTTCATTGCGCGACGAGAATGGTGCTGAAGTCGCCCAGGGTGACGTCGGGGAGTTGTTCTGTCGCTCCCCCCTGTTGTTTAACGGCTACTGGGAAAACCCTGAGGCAACGGCTGAAGCCCTCACTGAGGATGGCTGGTGCACAGTGGGCGACATGGGCCGACACGATGATGAGGGTTATCTCTATCTTGTGGATCGCAAGAAGGACCTGATCATTTCCGGAGGGGTCAACGTGTTCCCCCGGGAGATCGAAGAAGTTCTGATAGCCCATCCCGCGGTTGCAGAGGCAAGCGTGATCGGGGTGCCGGACGAGCAATGGGGCGAGGCCGTCAAAGCGATCGTCGTGACAAGCGGCGAAGTGACCGACGCGGATCTCGATGCCTATTGCCGCAAAAATCTAGCGAAGTACAAAATTCCCAAGAGCTACGCCTACCTCGATGTCTTGCCCCGAAATGCCGGCGGGAAGATTCTCAAGACCGAGTTGCGAGATCGTGCGCAGAAAGGCGTGTTATAGCTTCCATCCGGGCGTCGCGGTTCGCTTGCGTCGGCGGCGTTCCTGCGTCGAACATGGGGTAGCGCGCCATCTGCCAGAAAGAGGTTTTTCATGAGCAACGCCGCTGACGTTGACCGCTCAGAAGCGGCCCTTGAGGCCCGGTTGCGCCAAATCCTTGGCAACGATCATGTGCTGACCGATCCTGCAGATCGTCAGTTCTTTTCCAGCGACGTTTTCCGTGAAGCGGACCCTGCTGCGTTTGTCATCCAACCCGGCACGCCGGAAGAACTCGCGGAAGCCGCCAAGGCGGCGACCAGCGAAGGGTACGCTGTCATCCCGCGCGGTGGCGGATTGTCCTATACCGACGGCTACCTGCCGGTGACGCCGAAGTCGGTTGTTGCCGATTTGCAGCGGTTGAACCGTATCGTCGAGATCAATGCCGAAGACATGTACGCCGTTGTCGAGAGTGGCTGTACCTGGATGCAGGTATTCGACGCACTAAAGGAAAAGGGGCTGCGCGCGCCGTATTTCGGTGCGCTTTCCGGCATGTATTCGACCGTTGGCGGCGCTATGTCGCAGAACAGCATTTTCTTCGGTTCAGGCATTCATGGCACGGCCGCTGACAGTTGTCTCGGTCTTGAGGTCGTTTTGGCCGACGGACGTATTCTTAAGACGGGGTCGTGGGCGACTCCTTTCAATCCGTCGCCTTTCTTTCGCAGCTATGGACCCGACCTAACGGGTCTTTTTCTGTCCGATACAGGCGCGCTGGGGTTCAAAACGAAGGTGGTTTTGCGTCTCATCCCGTTCCCTACGGAGACGCGGTATCTATCGTTTGCCTTCGACGATTACGACGGTGTCACGGCAGCAATGTCTGAAGTTTCGCGTCGTGGTCTCGCGGCAGAGTGCTTTGCGTTCGATCCGTATCTGCAGGGCCAGCGTCTGAAGCGCGAAGGCTTGCTGACCGATGTCAAACGATTGGCCAATGTGGCGCGATCGGGCAAGTCGTTTCTCGAAGGTGTCAAAGGAGCTGCAAAGGTTGCCGCGGGAGGGCGGCGCATGTTCGAGGGCGTCGAGTACTCCGTTCACCTCGTGATTGACGGCTATGACAAGCGAAGCGTCGAGGCCGTCGTCGCCGAGGCGCAGGGCATCTGTGTAGGCGCCAAGGGGCGGGAGATCCAGGCAAGCTTGCCGCAGATCATGCGATCGACGCCCTTCGTGCCGCCCAACAGCATGCTGGGTCCCGAAGGACAACGTTGGGTGCCAATCCACGCGCTTTTGCCGCACTCTCGGGCGGCCAACTTAATCCAATCGGTGCACGATTATTTCGAGCAACAAGCGGAATTGATCGAACGCCACGGCATCGAATGGGGTTATCTGATGTGCGCTGTTGCGCAGCAAACATTCCTGATGGAACCGGTGTTCTTTTGGGAAGACTCTCGTCATCTTTACCACGAGCGCTATCTCGAGGACGATTACGTCTCCAAGCTCAAGGTCTATCCCAAAGACGAAGCAGCGCGCCAGGCCGTTACGCAACTCCGAGGGGGCCTCGCCGATCTGTTCAAGGAACTTGGCGCGGTACATTTCCAGATCGGAAAAGCCTATCGGTATAAAGAGGGTCGAAACCCAGATACGTACGCGCTCCTCGAAGCTATCAAGGACTATGTCGATCCGGCCCGATTGATGAACCCCGGTTCATTGGGGCTCGACTAAGCGACCAATAGCGGTCGCGGTGCGGTTCGCGACAGAACAGAAAGCGCCCGTGGGATGACGCCGGCTCCGTCGAATTTGCGCCGCGCGCTGCCGATCATCGCGGGCCTCTGTGCGATCTATGTGTTGGCGCACTTCTATCGCGTTTCTACGGGCGTGATCGCGCCGGATATCATGGCCGAGACCGGTCTTGGACCGGAAGCGATGGGCGGTCTCTCCAGCGCCTTTTTTTTCTCGTTTGCGTTATTCCAGATCCCGGTGGGCATCTTGCTGGACCGTTTCGGACCACGTCGGGTCGTGCCGACGTTACTGGTCTTGGCTGTTGCTGGTGCGTTGATTTTTGCCCTGTCGAGTACAGCCACCGGGCTGACGGTCGGGCGAGCGTTGATGGGAATGGGCACGGCCAGCATCCTGATGGGTTCGCTTGTCGTTGCCACACGGTGGTTTCCCCCGGATCGCTTTGCCGCGGTCGCATCGTTTTTCGTGGCGATGGGGACGTTAGGGGCACTGTTGGCGACAACGCCGCTTGCCGCGGTCTCGGAAGTCGTGGGCTGGCGTAGCTCATTTTTTCTCATGGCCGGCGTCACCTCGATTTTTGGGGTGATCGCCTTTGCCGTCGTTCGCGATGCGCCCCCGGGCCATGCGTATTACGCGCGTCGACCGGAAGGATTCGCGGAGGTTGTGCGTGGTCTCGGTGAGGTTCTACGTAACCCGCAGCTGAAATACATCGTTGCGGTCAATTCCGTGGGCTATGCAGCCGTTCTCGCGATCACAGCCCTTTGGGGCGGTCCCTATCTTGCCGAGGTTCATGGCCTGGGCCCGGTCGGGCGCGGCAACGTATTGTTGTTGATGACGTTGGGACAAGTCCTGGGGCATCTGATCTATGGTCGTCTCGACCGCATTCTGGATACGCGCAAGAGATTGGTTGTATTTGGTGTGGTGGTGTCGATCACGCTCCTCTTGGCATTGGCTCTACTACCAGGGCTTCCCTTGTGGGTCGTCGCGAGCATCTTCGTTCTGTTCGGCTTCGTCAGTGGCTACACCGTCATTATTACGACCCACGGTCGGGCCATTTTTCCTGAACACCTCGTCGGTCGTGGGATGACGACCAACAACACTTCGGTGTTCCTTGGCGCCGCCATCGTCCAGGGTGCGACAGGTGCGCTCATCGGGAGCTTTATGACGGATTCCGGTGAGGCCCCCGAGGTCGCCTATCGGGCGATGTTTGGCTTCCTTGCGGCACTGCAAATTGTCGCGCTCATGATCTACAGCCGGTCGCGCGACGTTCGCCCGAGCGACGATATCGCCCGAAAAGCCGCAAATTAGCTCTTTTCTGGCGTTTACCATTCCTTAACAGGCCACGCCTTATCCTTTCTCTCGCTAGAACGGGTTTGCGGAATTCATCCGCGGTTGCTCGTAAAAGAGGTTGGATTAGATGGAAAGCGTGCCTGCCCTGGAGTTGGCTACTGCGATGCTCAAGCAAGCATCGCAGCCTGGCGGACTCGATAGCCCACTCAAGGCAGCTGCTGAAGTTCGGCAAACGGCCGACCTTCTGACGTCCCAGAACCGTCATCAGACCGGAGGAACCGCCGAGCAAAATGCTGGACGGACTTTCGATCGGCCTAGCGATGAACGATCTGCGCCGCCTGGTCTCGGCCAATTCGTCGATCTGACCGTGTAAACCTCTCTCAGTACTCATCCTCTCCTCAGGCGCCGCTCATCTTGAGCGGCGCCTTTTTTCTAAACGCGGCGCGCGATACCAGGTAAACTCTCCCTCGGCCAGCGGAGAGTGCGGGAAATCCGATAGGGGGATTTTGCCTGATGGACGAGCGTGTCCGGCGGGTTCCGGCTGGCTATGACCGTGCGGGGCTTCTCGAGAAGCTGATTGATATTGGAACGGCGCTTTCCTCGGAGCGTAATCGCGACCGCCTGTTCGAGCGGATCCTTCTCGAGGCAATGCATTTCTGTAGCGCCGATGGCGGGACGCTTTACCTACGTACCGAAGACGACAAGCTCGACTTCGCGATTGTTCGTACCAACTCGCTAGGTACTGCCGTTGGTGGATCCACGGGCGTCAAGGCGGCCATGGAGGCGATTCCGCTTCGCGACGATCACGGAAATGAGAATCACGCGACGGTTGTCAGCCACGTGGCGCTCAGTGGGCGGACGATGAATATTCCCGACATATCGCGCGCGACGACATTCGATTTTTCGGGGACGCGCGCGTTCGATGCCGAAAACGGGTATCGCTCGGTTTCTTTTCTGACCTTGCCGCTGAAGGACAGCAGAGCCGAAGTCATTGGCGTGTTGCAACTCATCAATGCCCAAGACGAAGAGGGTCAGGTTGTCGCATTTCTGAGCGCCATCGAACCACTCGCCGAAGCATTGGCGTCGCAAGCGGCAGTCGCGCTGGAAAACAGACTTCTTCTGGAAGCGCAAAGGCGCCTGCTCGACTCCTTTATCCGACTGATCGCAGCGGCAATCGATGAGAAGTCACCGTTCACTGGGGAACACTGCCAAAGAGTGCCGGCGATCATGGATCTCTTCGCCGATGCCGCCTGCGATCAATCCGATGGCCCTTTCAGCAATTTCGATCTTACGGAAGAGGAGCGGTACGAGTTGCATATCGCTTCTTGGCTGCATGACTGCGGAAAGGTGACGGTACCCGAATACGTTGTCGACAAAGCTACGAAGCTCCACACGCTCTATGACCGCATCGAAACGGTGCGGATGCGGTTCGAGATCGTTAGGCGCGATGCGGAAATCAGGTTCCTTCGCCGCGCACATACAGAAGGTGTCGACCCCCAATCGTTTCAACCCGCGCTTGAGGCCGAACTAGCGGCCATCGAGGACGATTATCGTGTCGTAATGCAGTCGAACCTCGGCGTTGAGGACATGCCAGATGAGGATGTTGCTCGAATCAAGGACATCGCAGAGCAGCGGGTGTGGATGGATGGGAGCGGCGTGCAACGATCGGTGCTGAGCGACGATGAAGTACGCAACCTGACGATTCGCCGCGGCAACTTGCTGCCCGAGGAGCGTGAGATGATAAACAACCATATCGCGGTCACCATCGACATGCTGGACAACCTGCCGTTCCCTGCGGAACTGGCCCGGGTGCCGGAATATGCTGGCGGGCACCACGAAAAAATGGATGGTTCGGGATATCCTCGGGGTCTGAAGCGGGAGGACATGTCGATACCGGCGCGCATGATGGCGATCGCCGATATTTTCGAAGCGCTCACCTCTCCTGATCGACCCTATAAACAAGCCAAAAAACTGAGCGAAACCATGGCCATCATGGTGGGCATGGTGCGCAATCAGCACATAGATCCGGATCTTTTCCAACTGTTTGTGGACTCATCGGTTCACCTGCGGTTTGCCGAGAAATACCTAGAGCCGTGGCAGGTTGACCTCGAGGCAGTTGAGGCCGTACTGGCGTCTTTCAAAGACGGGTAAGCATTTGGCACAGGAATGTGACCGGTAAGTGAAGCGCGAAGCGTGGGACGGTCTGTCAGATTTCCCATATAAAAAGATCGATGGAGCGCATTTCGAGCATCATTCGCCGGCCACGCGGATTGGCGCGGTTCGCGGCACGCTTGCTGTCGGCCGGTTTGGTGGGCGTATTTTTTCTCTCGCCGAGCGCTGGCGCGCAAGAAGCGGCGTCGCCCTGGGTCACCTACGACCAGGGTCGCGCCCGGTTGGTCTCTGCAACCCAGAATGCGACAGGCGACCTTCTTCTCGGGTTGCAGTACCAGATCGCACCGGGGTGGGAGGTGTACTGGCGCTCACCTGGCGACGCCGGGTTCCCGACGACGATCGATTGGGCAGGTTCCGAAAACTTGGACGACGCCGTCCTTCTGTGGCCGCGTCCCCACCGGTTCCAGATCTTCGAGCTAGAGACATTCGGGTACAAAGATGAGGTCGTCCTACCGATTTCCGCTCGGCAGAGCCGCACCGGCGATGCGGTCAAACTTCGAGCTGCCGTCAATTTTCTGACCTGCCGGGACATTTGTGTCCCCCATACGCTTTCGATGGCGTTGGATTTGCCGGTCATGGGTGCCGATGGTCCGGTAATTTCCGAATTCGCGCCACTCATCAACACCTATCGCGCGAAAATTCCGCCACGGGATGGCAGTCGCGGCCTCAATGTCGAGCGCGCCGAGGTCATCAACGTCAACGGCCGCCAGGTCTTGCAGGTCGTGGCGCGGTCAGATGCACCGTTTTCCGAGCCCGACGTCTACGTCGAAGGGCCGGACATTTTCTCGTTCGCTGCTCCGACATTCAGGCTGTCCGAGAATGGTCATCGCGCGGTCTTGCAGGCCGCCGTATCCCGAACGGCGCTGGCGGGTGACGACGGTCCCGCTCTATTGGGTAGCGATCTGACACTGACACTGGTCGATGGTGAGCGCGCCGTGGAACAGTCGTTGGCGACGACGCTTGGTCAAGCGGAGTCCGCGTTTCTGCCGTTTGCCGCGATCCTAGCCCTGGCGCTGCTCGGCGGGCTCATCCTGAACGTGATGCCATGCGTATTGCCGGTCTTGTCAATTAAGTTGCTGGGCGTAGTCAGCCACGGGGGCGGCGAACGCGGCCCCGTACGGCGCAGCTTTCTTGCGTCCGCTGCGGGGATCATTTTCGCTTTTCTCGTCTTGGCCGGCGCTCTGGCCGGGTTTCGCGCGGGGGGCGCCGCCGTGGGTTGGGGGATTCAGTTCCAGCAGCCGTTGTTCATCGTGGTTATGACGGTCCTGATTACCCTGTTCGCAGCAAATTTGTGGGGCCTGTTCGAACTTCGGTTGCCGGCATGGATCGGCGGCGGTGCGGGCGGCGTGGTCAAGAATCCCCATAGCGCGAGTAGTTCGTTCGCAAGTGGCGTCTTTGCGACCATTCTGGCCACACCATGCTCTGCGCCGTTCTTGGGTACGGCAATTGGCTTCGCATTGGCGCGGGGACCTGCCGAGATCTTTTCGATCTTCCTCGCATTGGGCATCGGCATGGCGGCGCCGTTCCTTTTCGTCGCTGCCGTTCCCCATTTGGCAACGAAATTGCCGAAACCCGGGAGGTGGATGCTGGTCGTAAAGAAGGTCCTGGCATTCGCCCTTGTCGGCACCGCCGTGTGGCTGCTTTCGGTGCTCGCCTTTCAAGTCAGTCTCGAGGCGGCGTACTTCTTGGCCGGTATGATGGTGCTCGCGGTCGCCGTTTTGTTTGCGCGGCCGCGGTTGGCGACCCGGGCGCGATCGGTCGCGACTGCCGCTGTCGTTTTGCTAGCGGCCCTCTCGTTCGGCGCGCCTCAGTTGGGGCGCGCGGTGTCGCAGGACACCGTGGTCGATGAGTCGATCTGGCAACCGTTCGAGCCTGAAGCCATTCCCCGGCTGGTCGCTGAGGGCAAGGTCGTTTTTGTCGACGTGACAGCTGAATGGTGCATTACCTGTCAAGTCAACAAGAAGCTGGTCCTAACGCGAGGCGAGTCCCGCGCGCTTCTCTCCGACCCTGATGTCGTTGCCATGCGAGCGGATTGGACCAAACCCGATGAGGGCATCGCGCGTTACCTTGCGAGCTTCAACCGGTTCGGCATCCCCTTCAATGTGGTTTATGGACCGGTTGCCCCGAATGGCCTGACGCTACCCGAGTTGCTGAAAGAAAGTGTGGTCGTCGACACTTTTCGGCAGGCGTCAGGACGAAATGTGCTGGCGGGCGATTTGTAGGAGGACGGACCGTGTCGATTAAGAAACTCGCCTTTCCCGCAGCCGGCATTCTTGCCGCAGCCGTGGTGGTTGTCCTTCTAGTGGGGTTGCCTAGTGGAGACGATAGATCTGATTTGCGAATCGAAGGTCAGGTGCAGAACTTTATCGTCAACGAACGTCCCGGTCCGGACACAGAGTGGCGTTCGGGCGACGGCGCCAAGGTCTCCCTCCCCGATTTCAATGGCAAAGTCGTAATGGTAAATTTTTGGGCCACTTGGTGCGCGCCATGCATTCGCGAACTTCCGTCGATCAATCGATTGCAGGCGACCCTAGGCGGCGACGACTTCACCGTCGTGGCGATCAACATTGATACCGGCGGCAAGGCGGTTGCGGCGCCTTTTGCCAAACGATTGGAGATCGATAACCTCGATCTCTACCTCGATCCGCGCGGGTCGACCAGCCGCGCGATGGGGGTCAACGTCATGCCGACCACGGTTGTCTATGATCGGCAGGGCAAAGAAGTTGGTCGCCTCGAGGGGGGTGCTGAGTGGGATTCGCCCGAAGCGCTGGCCCTTCTCCGCTGGTTTATCGAGAACGCTGTCTAGCGACTTTTGTCCTGCCATTCGCGTGGTTAGACTCGACACATGGCAGAACTCCTCGACCTCAAAGGGCTCAAGTGCCCGCTACCGGTCTTGCGCGCGAAGAAAGCTCTAAAGGGAATGGCGCCGGGTGCGGTCCTTGAGGTTCTCGCGACCGATCCCGGCTCGGCAAAAGACTTTCAAGCATTCTGCGAAACCACGGGGAATGACCTGGTCTCGTGGTCGGAAGCGGACGGGGTCTTCACCTACACCCTTCGCAAGAAATCCTAGCGTCACGTTCGTCGGAACAGAGCGGCGGCGAGCCAACCGCTCGCCAGTGCGATTAGGACGGCGATGATCCCATAGAGTGCGGGTCGTTGGTTTGCCAAGTCGAAAATCGTGCGTTCGATCCCGGCCTTGCGAATCTGAAGTGGTGTCGACTGTTCGTCGACAACCACGCCGTTACGCAGCAGATAGGTGGTGACCGTGTAGTCGCCCTCGGGTGCGCTGGCGGGGAATACGATCGAGGTGCGAAACAGCCGTTCGCGGAACAGAACGCTGTTTTCGGCCTCGAAGTACAGCGACTCACGGCGCTTATTGCGCAGGATCGCCTCTCGAAACTGTAAGAGTTCCTCGCCGGCGAGGTGGCGGGTATCTGCGGCGAGCGCAAAGTCGAGGAAGGCGCCGCCCATACGATATTGGGCGCGAACGGTTCCCGGGGCGATGTCTTCAAGCGGGCGACTTGACGCCACTGCGTAGTAGGCGGGGACACTTTGAAATGTCACGGACCGGCGGTTCATCCAGATGCCGCTGATCTTGGCTTTTCGTCGGACGACCAATTCCTCGCGCGGACCCTGAACCACGACAACGACGTCGCTGGGCCCGTCGACTGCGCCGAACAGGAGGATTTCCTTGCCGGTGAAATTCGAAGTGATGGAGATCGAGCTCTCCGACATGTCTGCGACAAGCGATTGCGCTAGAGCATGTGGCGCGGCGGCGGTTAGTCCAGCGACAAGGAGGAAAGCAAAGGCGCGGATCATTCTGCGATCGCTCGACCGATTGAGAATAGGTCGCTCGGCTCGAATACTAGGTCGACGACGAGTTTCGCGCAGACCGCTAGAACGATCACGCCCAATAGGGCACGCAGCTGTTCCCCTCGCAACATCCCGCTGACCCTGGCACCGAACTGCGCCCCGATAACCGCGCCGGCGAGCAGGAGGACAGCCAATACGACATCCACGGTCTGTGTGTTGATCGAGTGGAAGAACGTGACATTGGCGGTCACAAAAATGATCTGGAAGAGCGAGGTCCCGACCACGACGGAGGTCGGCATACCCAACAGATAGATCATTGCCGGAATCATGATGAAGCCGCCGCCCACGCCCATAATCGCAGCCAAGACACCGACAAAGAACCCAACAAGAAGCGGCGGAATGACGCTGATGTAGAGTTTGGATTTGTGGAAACGCATCTTGAAGGGTAGGCCGTGCGCCCAATAGTGCTGGTGCGCCTTCTTCCGATATCCGCCCTTGCGAGAGCGCATGATGAGCCGGACGCTTTCGACGACCATGAGAGATCCCACCACCCCAAGAAAGAGAACAAAGGACAGCGAAATTACGAGATCGATTTGGCCGATCTCGCGCAGCAGCTTGAATAGGAAAGAGCCGGCGGTTGACCCGACGAACCCGCCGACCACCAATATCAATCCCATCTTGATGTCGACGTTGTTGCGGCGCCAATGAGCGATAACGCCGGAGACCGACGCGGCAACAATCTGATTGGCTTCGGTGGCCACGGCAACGGCCGGCGGCACGCCGATGAAGATGAGAAGGGGAGTCATCAAGAACCCGCCACCGACCCCGAAAAGTCCGGACAAGAATCCGACGCCGCCACCCATCCCCAATACTAGGAAGATGTTCAGGGAGATCTCGGCGATCGGAAAATAGATTTGCATCGGCACGGGCCTGCCGGGCGCCCTAGGCCGGACGCGTGGCTACGAGAAACTACAAGATGAATTTGGATTATGCGCTCGGGAGACGCATAATAAAAGGGTCGACCCTACCCACATCTCGCGTTGCCGACGTGCTCGGCTTCCCGGTACCTCAGGTTATTTGTGCGCCCGACCCCCATCGATACCTCTCCGCCGATCTCCGACGAGGTCAAAGAAACGACCTGTTATATGTGTGCCTGTCGCTGCGGTATTCGGGTGCATCTGACGAACGGCGCGCTGCGCTATATCGAGGGCAATCCGAACCACCCGGTCAATCGAGGGGTCCTATGCGCCAAGGGTGCGGCCGGGATCATGAAGCAGCATTCGCCGGCAAAGCTTAAAAAACCGCTTAAGCGGGTAGGCGAGCGTGGCAGTGGCGATTTTGTGGAAATCGAATGGGAGGAAGCGCTCGGGATTGCCACCGCGTGGCTTGGCAAAATTCGGGAAACCGACCCCAAGAAACTAGCTTTTTTTACCGGTCGCGACCAAAGCCAGGCGCTCACTGGGTGGTGGGCAACGCAATTCGGCACACCCAACTATGCGGCCCACGGCGGGTTCTGTTCGGTCAATATGGCGGCGGCCGGCCTCTATACAATGGGCGGGTCGTTTTGGGAGTTCGGCGAGCCGGATTGGGACCAGACGCGGTACTTCATGATGTTCGGCGTGGCCGAAGATCATGCTTCCAACCCGATCAAGATCGGGCTCGGCAAAGTTAAAGCGAACGGGGCCAAGTTCGTCTCGGTCAATCCGGTTCGCACGGGTTATTCCGCGATTGCTGACGAGTGGGTGGGCATTCGCCCAGGAACCGACGGATTGCTCGTGTTCTCGCTTATTCGCGAACTCTTGCTCGCCGATCAAGTCGATTTCGACTATCTCGCGCGATACACCAACGCGGGCTGGTTGGTTATTCAGGATGACGGCGCCGCTGACGACGGCTTGTTCGTTCGAGACGAGGCCGGGAATCCCCTGTGTTGGGACAAAACTCTCGGCGGTCTTGGGCCAGCCCTCGACAAGAACGCGAATCCGGCGTTGATCGAAGCGCGGGCGCTACCCGACGGGCGTCGCGCCGTGCCGGCTTTCGATCTCATGGCGCGCCGTTTTCTCGACCCCGCCTACGCGCCAGAAGCGGTTGCCGACCAAACGGGCCTTACTGCGGATACAATTCGTCGGCTGGCCGCTGAACTGGCTCATGCCGCATTTCAGGAAGAAATCAAGATTGACATGCCGTGGACGGACTTCGCAGGTCGCCAGCATGATCATATCGTTGGCCGACCCGTCAGTTTTCACGCCATGCGTGGCATCTCGGCGCACTCCAACGGGTTTCATACCTGCCGCGCATTGCATGTGTTGCAGGCGGTTCTCGGCAGCATAGATTGCCCCGGCGGTTGGCGTTATCGCCCACCCTATCCCAAAGCGGCACCGCCAGCGGTCCTCCCAACTGGGCCGGTGACCAGTCCTGGCGACCCCTTAGCTGGACCGCCGCTGGGCTTCCCCCGTGGGCCCGAGGACCTTTTGGTCGACGACGCCGGCACGCCGCAACGAATTGACAAAGCGTTCTCGTGGGAAGCTCCGTTGGCCGCCCACGGCATGATGCACATGCTTATTCGCAATGCCTGGGCAGGCGATCCCTATCCGATTGATACGCTGTTCATGTTCATGGCCAACATGAGCTGGAACTCGTCGATGAATACGACCGAGACGATGCGAATGTTGACGGACAAGGACCCGGATACCGGCGAGTATAAGATCCCCCACATCATTTATTCCGATGCGTTCGATTCCGAGATGGTGGCCTATGCCGACCTAGTGCTGCCCGACACCACCTACCTAGAACGGTGGGACTGTATCTCGTTGCTCGATCGTCCCATTTCGGAGATTACCGGTCCGGCCGACTCGATCCGACAACCTGTTCTGACCCCGGATCGCGATGTCCGGCCCTTTCAGGATGTCTTGTTGGATATTGGCGCTCGTCTAGGTCTGCCTGGCATGGTCGACGAACACGGCGATGCTCTTTATCCGGGCGGGTTGCCCGAATATTTGATCAAGCATGAGCGAAAGCCGGGCGTCGGGATGTTGGCTGGCTGGCGAGGTGCGGACGGTACAGCAAAAGGAGTTGGGGCACCGAATGCCGAACAACTTGACCGCTATGTTGAGAACGGGTGCTTTTGGACGGACACGATCCCCGTCGAGGGCGTTTACTATCGCAATGTGAACCAGGCCTATCGCGCCTACGGCGAAGCCATGGGTTTTCTCGATACGCCGGATCCCGTCATTGTGCAGCTCTATTCGGAAGTGCTTCAGAAATTCCGACTTGCCGCACAAGGCCACGGGTCGATTCAACCACCGGCCGCGGACCAAAATCGCGTGGCGCGGTACTTCGATCCGCTGCCGATGTGGTACATGCCGTTTGAAGAAGCGGCAGTCGATTGCGAGGCATTTCCCCTTCATGCTCTTACGCAACGGCCGATGGTGATGTACCACGCTTGGGACTCGCAGAACGCTTGGCAGCGGCAAATCCTCGGCAGCAATCGTCTTTACATCGCCCGATCTCTTGCGGCGCGTTTGAAAATCAGTGATGACGACTGGGTCTGGGTTTCCAGCGACAAAGGCCGAATTCGCGGGCAGGCGCGACTAATGGACGGAGTCAACCCGGATACAATTTGGACGTGGAACGCAATCGGTAAACGACGCGGAACCTGGGGGTTGGACGCCGACGCCCACGAAGCGACACGAGGCTTTTTGCTCAATCACCTGATCGGGGACATCTTGCCCAATGAAGCGTACGCCAATGCCGATCCAGTCACTGGCCAAGCTGCCTGGTACGACCTGCGCGTGCGTGTCGAAAAGGCGGCAGCGAGCGATGCCCCGGAAAGCTGGCCGCAATTCGATCCGTTGCCGAGCAACGCCGTCCGAGGGGCCCCGGCGGTCTTGAGATACGGCGCCGAATTTAGGAGCGGCTCGTGACCGACCTTCCGGCAACTACGCCGACGCGCAAGCTTGGCTTGGTGATCGACCTGGATACCTGTGTTGGGTGCCATGCTTGTGCCGTCAACTGTAAAGAGTGGAACAGCGGCGGTTTCGCCGCACCGCTTAGCGACACCGACCCGTATGGGGCGGAACCCGATGGTGTTTGGTTTAATCGTGTTCACAGCTTTGAGGCAGATACCAAAGGCGCCGGAAGAACGGTGCACTTTCCGCGGTCGTGTTTGCATTGCGACAACGCGCTTTGCGTGACGGTTTGTCCCACGGGCGCGTCTTATAAACGCGAAGAAGACGGCATCGTCTTGGTGGACGAAGACAAGTGTATCGGGTGCAAGTTGTGCTCTTGGGCTTGTCCGTATGGTGCGCGCGAGTATGACGTGAACGAAGGCGTGATGAAGAAGTGCACCTTGTGCATCGACCGTATCTACAATGAAAACCTTGATGAGGCGCAACGGGTGCCGGCTTGTGTCTCAACCTGCCCGGTGAGCGCGAGGCATTTTGGCGATTTGTCCGACCCCCATTCTGCTGTCAGCCAACTGGTTGCTGATCGAGGCGGCCAACCGCTGATGCCGGAACTGGGTTATGCGCCGGTCAATCGATACCTGTCGCCTCGATCTGAAACGTCGCAAGCCGCGGCACTCGAACCAACCGCTGACTCGGTGGAGGGTAAGTTCCTCCAGTGGGTCGACCGACTCCTCTCATAAGTATACTCGGAGCAAAGCGTGCATCCGGCTTATTCCGTCATCCTCTTTACGGTCTCCTCTGGTGCGGGGTACGGCATGCTGTTCCTCATGTCGATTCTCGCTGGCCTTGGACGCTTGCCGATTGATCCATGGTTTTCATGGCCTGCTTTTGTGATCGCATTAGGTCTTATTTCCGTCGGTTTGCTGTCGTCCTTGTTGCATCTCGGTCACCCGGAACGATTTCTGAGGGCGCTGACCCAATGGCGTTCATCTTGGTTGTCGCGTGAGGGCGTGCTGGCGATCGGCACTTTCGGCCCGGCGGGCCTCTTTGCGCTGGGGTGGTTGTTCTTTGAAGTCGATACTCAGAGCCCAGGCCTCGCCATTGTATTGCTTTCGGTCGTGACCGCGGTCCTTTGCGTCGCGACGGTCTTTTCGACATCGATGATTTACGCCAGCCTCAAGCCCATTCCCCAATGGTGTCGCGGAGATGTGCCTTATGGATATTTGACGCTCTCCTTCGCGAGTGGCGCGCTGCTTCTTAACGCCCTCGCCGCCCTCACGGGATCGACGTTCGATGGCATTTCGATTGTCGCCCTGATCGGCCTTGTCCTAGGCTATGCGGTCAAGACCCGATACTGGCGCGGCATCCGAGCGGCAAAACCGTTATCGACGGCGGGTTCTGCGATCGGCCTGGAGAAGGGAACCAGCGTCCGATCTCTCGATCCGCCGCATACCGAACCCAACTATCTGCAAAAAGAGATGGGGTACCGTGTCGCCCGCAAGCATGCCGACAAACTGCGACAGTTTGCCTATATCGTTGGATTCGGTGTTCCCGTCCTAGTGCTCCTCATCGGATTGGGGCTGAGCGGTCCCCTTCTGACGGCGCTTGCGGTGATTGCGGCGGTGTCAGCGCACGTGGGCATTGTCGTCGAACGCTGGTTGTTCTTTGCCGAGGCGACCCATGCCGTGACGCTTTATTACGGCGCTGAGTCGATCTAACGCCAGGGACTGGTTTTACTGGCAGGTGCCCCTCGAACAGGTCTGAACGTGGACGCCGGCAAACCGGTAAGGGTTCCCACCCACCGTTCCGGAGCCAAAGACTTTGCCGCCGACACCGGCAACGGCGTTGCCGGCTTGGTTGGTATAGAACGAGCCTGCGTGACTACCGCTAACGCCAAGGAGGGCGCCGGTCCCTGAAACAGAGCCGATGAACGAATGTCCGGGAGAATCTGAGCCGATTGCGCTGAAGGTTCCGCTTAATCCCCCGCCGTCAAAATTTGTAACCGTCAATGTGCCGTTGCTGGCCACACCTGAGAAGTTAACGCTGAATGTGGCGTCGCCGTGCTCGATATATTGTGCGCCGTTGTGTTCCACGAAAGCGACCATGTGCCCGCCGTAAGAGGCCGACCCCGTCGTCGGTATTTGCGCGAAATCCTGAACGGCGCCGGCGGTCCAGAAGCCTAAGAGCCTCTCGAATGTCGAGGGTGAGAGGGGCTCGATTTCACCTGCAATGAATCCCCAAGAGCAGTAACTGCAGTCCGCGTAAGTGCCGCTCAGTCCTGGGATGTTGTCCAGGGTTGCGATGGCAAGCACCCCATTAGCGGCTTCAATGCTGTTGAAAGTCACGGTGCTGGCGCAGCTGGCGCTCGTGCAGTTGACGGTCGCAGCGAACTCCTTGTCGTCTATGAAAGCGCTGTGGCCGTTTGTTGCGGGTGACGTCCCGAACGCGGAGTCTTTGTCGCCAAGTGTCACAAACAATAGATCACCGCCGCCGCTCGACTTCGTCATGTCGAAAGTCGCAGCCACCTTGTTCGAATTTGGGTCGGTTTGGATCTTCACGTTATTCGGACTGATGGTCTGGTTGGTGAAGGAAAAGGGCGCCAAAGCGCCGGACGACTGATTCACCGAAACACCGGCGCCGGCCACCCATCCGGTAAGTCGGCGATTGAAGCTTGTCCCGGTGGTGGAAGCTAGATGAGCGCTTCGCGTGCCAAGCGTCTCAGTCGTCCTGTTGAAGTTGATCGCCGGGTGGTAGGTCTGGACGGCCTCAATACCCCGGTTGCGTTCGAATGGCGTGACTGTTCTGGAATTGGGAACATTGCCACTCAATATAATGAAATGGTCGGGTTCATCCTTACCGTAGAAGTCGTGTTCGGTTTCGGTCGAAACCGTGTCGTCGCAGTTGCAAGCAGACCCAAAAACACCGTCGAACAAACGCGGCGAGGTGCCGTCTCCGGTCAGCAACGAGAAACCTCCGAAACCTCCCTTGATGATTCTCTCTCCGTTCGATTCGGCCACAACCTGACCCACGAAAAGGGAGAACGCCATCTGCTGCGATGCGCCCGTACCGCTGACGCCGCCGGAGAACGCCGCAAATGGCCGTTGCGCTGTGGTCGATTGCGATGTGTCCCAGTAGATTGCGGCATCGGCACCGGTCTGGGAGATGGAGAGGTTGCCGCCATCCGCAGCCGGGATTCCCAACACCTTTGATCCCAAAATAAAGTCGTCCCGGGCCTTATAAAAAGTCGCGCCGGATGTCGGGAACGTTGTCGTCGGTATCCCCGCAAAAGCCAGAACCCTGTGTCCGTCACCGTTATCGGTGAGTTCATAGAGGATGTACTCGTTGTCGGGAAACAATACGCTGGTGCCGGTCAGGGTGCCGCTCCCGAAGGGGTTCGTTAAGGCTGTAATGCCGGTCGTCGTGCCAGGGCTAAGCGGTGCGCTGAATGTGCTGGACGAGCTCAATGTCGCGGTGAACGTGTCACCCGAGACGGAAGCGGTCTGAAAGGGTTTGTCGAGGCCGCTTTGTTGAAGGTCGAGGCCAAAAGGTGATGTGGGGCCGGAGAGGCGGGTTGCGTGTGTGATGCGGCCCACGAAATTGCCGGCAATACTTGTTCCGAGATTGTTGCTGCTCTGGAGTTGGTTGTTTTGCTGGGCTTCTGTTGTCGCGTCTACGCCGCTATCCGGCGCGCCGCCGGCGGTTAGTGTCGGGGGCGGCGGGGGCGGCGGGGGCGGGCCGCCCGCGAGGGCATCTGGGTTTTTGCTCGACCCCAATTCGCCAATCCCGGAGTCGGCGACATTTTGATCGGTTGGTGCTTGCCCGCCGCGAGCTGCCTGTTCGCCACCATCGCCGCCGCGTTCTCCGCCGCCGCCTTCTCCGCCGCCGCCTTCTCCGCCGCCGCCTTCTCCGCCGCGGCCTTCTCCGCCGCCGCCTTCTCCGCCGCCGCCTTCTCCGCCGCCGCCTTCTCCG
>JAYONB010000003.1:0-293299 GCA_038121105.1 Alphaproteobacteria bacterium
CGTTAATAAGGTCCAAACGATGCCCGCGTCGCGAGTTGTTTAACCGACTGTTAATCACGCTGGCCGAGTATGTGCGCGCAATGTACCCTTGCTCCGCAGGCGCATGACCAACTATCGCATATGTCGAATCAGCCGGATCGCGTATGAGCCGGCGCTCGCGTCCCTATATTTGCGCGAACCTGCCCTATCGCAGGCGTCCTACGACGCCCAACTGCAAGCGTTCTTCGACAATAGCCTGGTCTATTCGGACAGTTTCTCGGACGCGATGCGCGCGCTGGGCAACGAGGCCGTGGAGCTGATCTCCAACGCCGAGAACATCCAAAAGACTTGGGCCAAAGAGCATGGTGCGTCCTATGGCGCGGACGATTGGATCCGCGAGATTCTCTATGCCCAGATCGAAGCAATCCGACCCGACGTGGTTTTCGTCCAAGGATTGAGTTCCGATCCGCAGAACTTCCAACCGACACGTGAGTTTCGCGAACGATTTCCATTCGTGCGTTTGGTGGTCGGGCACTCCGGGTTTGTCAGCCCGCTTGAGGAATTGGATGGTCTCGATGCTGTGATCGGCAGCATGCCGTTCTTGCGGGACTATTACGCGAAATCGGGTGTCACGGCGCATATGGTCTATCACAGCTTCGATCCACGAAGCTTCGGGCGGATCGGCGGCGACCCTGCGTGGCGCCCCGGGTATTCGGAGCAGGACAGGCCACATGGGCTGTCGTTTACTGGCACGTCGGGGGTTGGACATGGTCCTACCCACGCGACCCGTTACTGGGAGCTGGTGCACCTGATGCTGGCACAGCCGCTGGAGTGCTGGCTGGACGATCGTACAAGCGCCGCGGCCCAGGCGATTCAACCGGCACAAATGGCCAATCTGGTCGATGGCCTGACGAGCAGCGCTGCACAACACGGTGCGGCACTCGCGGTGCAAGCACTGCGTGATACTTTGGCTGAAGCCTTGAGCAGCGATCAACCGTTCTTGCCGCTGGCCGGTCTGTTTCCCGAGCGCTGCCATGCACCGGTCTATGGGATCGATATGCTGGCAACGTTGAGCCAGTCCCGCATTACCGTGAACCGTCATACCGACGCGATGGGCACCAGCTTCGGCAACATGCGCGCCTTCGAAGCCACCGGGATGGGCGCCTGCATGGTGAGCGACGCGGGCGACAACGTTCGGGAGTTGTTCGAACCCGATACCGAGATCGTCACCTATGAATCTGCGGAAGAAGCGGTCGAGAAGATTCAATATTTGCGTGACCATGACGACACGCGGCAAGCGATTGCGCGCGCCGGTCAAGCGCGGACGTTGAACGAACATACCGCACGCCATCGCAGCCACGCCTTCCACGAGATCATCAGCAATGCGCTGAAACTGGCAGCTTGATGACTGCCGACCCCGCGATATCCGACCCTAACGAGGAAATGCGTGCGGTTGAGCCGTTGTTCGACGCAATGCGCGGCCAGACGGGCGCAGTCGCGTTGTCCGCCCTTCACCAACAGCCATGGTTCGACGAACTCGTTGCATATTTTGACGGCTACCCCGCGCATGCGCTGACCAAAGCGGCCTGCCGGGCCTACATGTACGAGTTGGTGCGCGCATTGAAACCCCGGTTTGCGATCGAGATCGGCACCTATCGGGCGGGCACGACCGAAGTGATGGCCAGGGCGATGCACGTCAACGGTGGCGGTCTTATACTGACCATTGACCCCTACGGCGGCCACCGCTTGCCCGGCATTCTTGAGGCGTGGCCCGAACCACTGGCGGCACTGGTCAACTTTCTGCCGGTCAATTCGATGGATTTGTTTGTTCAGCTCGATCGGTTGGGCACAACCGTCGATCTGGCCTTTGTCGACGGCAATCACGCCTACGCGTTTGCCTATTACGATCTCGCCGCGGCCGCCAAATGGGTCGCCCCGGGCGGTGTCGTTGTGTTGGACGATTACGACCAGCCCGGCGTGTTTTGGGCGGCCAAACATTTCTTGGATGCCCACGCCGACTGGCAAGAAATCTCGGGTGTGTTCGACGATCTCGACGCGAGCGCGCCGTTCGACACGATGCGACCGACAATTCCGGACACCAAGTTCCTGGTGCTCCAGCGCACGCCGCGAATCCGGTTGGGGAACGGCACGCCACTGAGCTTCGAGATTCCGAACCTCGACGCGCCCGGTCTAGCGGGCATCGGGGTGCCGATCGACGCTCCTTGCGCCGGCACGCTGCACGCCAAGGTTTTTTTGCGGTCGTTTTTCCGAGACGGCGCCAACGGCGATCCTGAACAAATGCAAACGATGATCTCGACGCCGGTCGCAGCCGGCCGCCACGGCATCGCGGCACGATTCGACGGCGCATTGTTCAACACCCATCCGCTGGACCTGACCCGACGGGAGGTCGAGATCATTCTGATTTGGCAGCCCGAGTCCGGTGACGCCGCCCTGACGCTCACCGCCCCGCCACAGCCCATCGCGGCCGACTAAGGACCGAAATCATGATCGGGATTGACCCCGCCATCGACGACACGATCGCGACGCTGATCGAAACGATCAACGAGAAGCTCAACAAGACCTGCTTCTACAACGATCGGATGATCACGTTCGACAAATCGACGGCCTTCCTGACCAAGAACGAGCGCTTCAAGCGTGCCTTCGACAAATGCGCGCTGAACGACGAAGACCGCAGCCGGTCGTGGCGTATGCACACCCTGGCGTGGGCCGCCGATATCGCGATGCAGCTTGAGGGCGATTTCGTCGAGTGCGGTGTGTTCGAAGGGTTCATGTCGCAGACAATCGTCGAATATGTCGGGTTCGCCGACACGTCGCGGACGTTCTACCTGTACGATACGTTCGAAGGGTTTTCGCCGAAATATTCAGAGCCTGACGACTTTGGGACGGGCTCAGGTTTTTACGACTTTGCCAACAAGGTTTACGGCCGTGACGGACTCTACGAAGACGTCGTGAAGCGCTTCGCCCCCTACCCCAACACCAAAGTGATCCGCGGCGTCGTACCCGATGTGCTGCACGAGGACAGTCCAGACACCATTGCCTACCTGCACATCGATATGAATTCGCCGCGTGCGGAGAAGGGCGCGTTGGAGGTTCTGTTCGATCGCGTCGTGCCGGGTGGTGTGATCGTGTTCGACGATTACGGTTGGCTGTCTTATGCCAAACAAATGGAAGCGGCAGACAGCTTCATGAACGAACGCGGCTATTTTGTGTTGGAATTGCCGACCGGCCAAGGCCTGACCGTCAAGCGCTAGACGTCAGTCGAACGCGGGGTTGGCCACGGCGAGGACGCCGTCTTGGGTGGCGAACGATCCGTCGGGCGTCTCGAAAGCCGTTTCCGGGCTCCAATCGATTTCAATCCTGAAACCGTGCGAGCGGAACATCTCCCCCATGGCGTCGTGGACATCTAGACCGTGGGTGCCGAGGTGGATCCAGCCAATCCGATGCGACATCAGGTCGATGAAGGGTGGCAATGCCGTGTACTCTGCCGACTGAATATCGATCTCGAGATAGTCCACATGATCGAGCGGGCCGAGGATATCGCCCAGGGTGACCGAACTCATAAGACGAAGCTCAGCTTGAACATCGGTATTGTTGAGCGTGGCGAATAGCCCGGTCGTGCCGTCGCGTAGCAGCGATGCGAAGGCCTGTTCGGTGTGGCCGGCGTTTTTGATCGACTCGACCAACATGTCGATGGCCGGTGCCGAACTGATCGCCGCATTGGCGCCGGTGCGGGTGGTCGCGCATGGGAAGATGACCGGTTTGTTGTCGCCGCCGACAACAGCGTTGATCAAAGTGAGATCGGCGATATCGACCTCGTTGTCGGCGAAATGCTCGGCGACCATGGCGCACATATGAGGATCGCCCTCAACGCCGACCAGACGATAAGGCATCGGCCGCATCGCGCGCAGCAGATGAACTGCATTGACCAACGGGCCCCCGTAGTGCGCCCCGAGGGACACCATCGTGAAGCGTTCTTTCGCACGGGTGATGGCTCGACTGGTGGAAACCCATTCGGCAAAACCCTCGCCGTCCGCGATCGTCGGGAGCTTTTTCGTAACGTACCGGGGCGGCTGGTTGCCGGCCGGGTCAAACGGCGTGAGAACGCCCAGAAAATTGCACCCGCGCCCAGCGTTAAGATGGCCGGACCACGGCGTGAGAGTGGGGAGCACGGCGGATAGGTACGTGGCCTCGGTGGTATCGATGCGAACAGCCATCGCGGAATCCGCTGTGGGTTGAGGTGCAGCGAATGGCATTAGGACGGGATCAGGAGGCGAGATCGCCGTATTGCGTGAGATACTGCTCGACCTGCGAGCGCAGACTCTGCGTATCGGTATCGGCCACGTAGGTGCAGGTCTCGCATTCCGGCTTGAGATCGCCGGTCAACAACGTGCGGCGCCAATCCATCATCTCGGCGGAGTTGATCGAGTCCGTGATCGGTTTGCCGAGAACGTTGTCCACCATCGTGTCCTTGACTATGCAACACGGCGGCACGTCGCCGTTCCAGAAGACGTAATAGAAGTCCCACGGCATCATGCAACTCTTGGTGCGGCGGGTTCCTGGCGGGTAGATCGGCGCCGTCGTCTTGGCGTCTTCACCGCCGTTCAAACCGGCATTGATCTCTTCGAGAATGTCGGGCTGGATCGACAGGTTAATGCGGTTCTCCGCAAGTGATACCGCGGCCCTCAGGGCCTGGACGCCGGCATGAAGCCCGGCATCATCCAAAGTTCGGATCTGGTAGACCTGAGTCGCGTTGGGATTGTCGCGCAGATCGTTAATGCCGCCCGAAACCTCTTCAAGGTCGACGTAACGCACCATCGAGACTTGGGCGAAACCGTTGGCAATGGCGAAAGCCACGGTCTTGTCGGCGTGGCTGAAGTTTTTGTCGTGAAGGACGACATTGCAGACGAATTCCGGGATCGGGCGGCCGGTTGCGATCGCCCGAGCGCGGACCAATTGCATGTTCAACGTGATGGTCCGCAAATCGGCGCGATACCGAATTTTTTTCAGCAGCGCCGCGTCGGAGGTATCGAGGCTGATCAGTATCTGTCGAAACTGCGAGAAGACGTCGACCTCTTCGTCCGAGAAAATCCCTTTCGAGAAATTGCTGATCGTCCGCAGGTCGATACCCATGGCGAGGATGCGGCGGGCGACATCGGTCCAGCCCGTGAACATCGTGATTTCGGCGTCGCCCGACATGGTCACGTAGTCGACCGGAAAGTCGCGCAAGAAATCGACGATGCCTTCGATCAAGAGCGGATTGGCGTCTTTGCCGCGTCGCGACAGCGGCGCAAAATGACAATAGACGCATGCGAGGTTGCAAGTGGTGGTCAACTCGACACCCATCTGGCGCAAACGCCGAATGCGCAGCAACTGCTCCGGGATGTCTTTCACCGCCTCGGCGGCGTCGACCACGGCGAGATCCTGGGGGTCGGAATGGGCGTGAACGGTCATCGGGTTAATCCCTTTTAGTGAGTAGCGGCGACCTGGGCGCGACGAGGTGACTCGGTTTCGATAAGTGCGGCTTCGTCCAGATAGTCTTCGACGGACAATCCCTCGAGCGGAGCAAACCGCGCGGCATTTTCGAGCGCTTCGAAAGTTCTGAATTTGTGCACCCAGAACCCGGCTTTTTCGGAAAGCTCCTCACGCAGGCTGTCGTCATTGCCAATCACGAGGTCGGCAAGGGTTAGATTGAGGCCAAGGATTTCGGCCCGGCTACCGACGGCGACGATGTCGTCTTGGCGCAAATCCGAGACCAATTCGCGCAGCGCCCCCGCGTCTTCACCTGCTTCGATAAAGATGCGATCGATCGGGCTCATAGAGGTGATCAACGCCGTCACCCCTTCGGCGATGAAGTTGAGGCGGTGCTGCGACCACGCTTCCTCGATTTTCTTTTCGGCCTCTTCGGGCAGATAAACCCGGGCGCGGAGCAATAGGTCACGACCAATGAGATAGGCGCCCCGGCCAATCGCGCGGTCGGCGGCAACGAAATATTGCTTGGCCAAAACGTGCGTGACCATTTGCGCCCCAACACCGGAGCGCATCGGTCCGAACTGGGAGAAAAACAGTTCGTAGTCCGCGAGATAGCATTGCAAGACATCGGCACGATAGAGGTTCTGCGATTCTTGGTCGCCGTGGAGTGTCACCCGCACCATCGTGTCTTCGATCATCAGGAGATCGCCGTACTTGGTTAGAAGAGCCGCACCGTAAAAGTCGAACCCATATTGATTCTGAAAAGGCATGTGCGAACGATGCAAGATATCGGTGCGAACGATCGGCAATTCGGGGGTAGCCGCATTGAGGTACCAGTAGATGAGATCGCGTTGGCTAACACGGGTCTCGCGCTCGATCGCGACGGCCCTGAATTTGCACTCGTCGCTGTCCGGCAGCCAGCCCTCCCAGGCGCCGTAGACCGCCGAAATCGTAGGATCGGCATCGAGTCGACGGACTGCCTTGAGGAGCCCCTCTTCGACAACGAAATCGTCGTCGGAGGTACAAATAGCGTATCGGCCGCCTGCACTGTTCATGGCGGCCATCTGTGACTCGAAGAAACTCAGGGGCGTTTGCTGCCGGACGTAAACAACGGACTTGAGTTCCGACCGATACGCCTCGACGACTTGGGCGGTGTCGTCGTCGGAGCAGTTGTCGGAAACCACGACTTCGTAGTCGAGGTCTTTGAACGTTGCGATATGGCGCAGGTGGCGCGCCAACCAGAGCCGACGATTTCGCGTCGGGATACAAATGCTTATTGCTGGGCGATGCACGTCGGGCCCCTCCGTCCTGAATTCGGAGATCAACCTAGTGCTTTCATGTTTAACAGACTGTTAAGAATACCTGTGCCTTCATAGGGCTTCGCGGCAGAAAGCTGCGGGACTTTGTGAGGACGACACGTGTCACAACCGGCACATCCGATACGGCAAGCAGTGATTTTGGCGGGCGGCCTGGGAACGCGGCTACGCCCGCTTACCGACCATTGCGCCAAACCAATGGTGGAGATTAACGGGCGACCGTTCCTCGACTACTTGTTCGAGTTGCTGCACGAGCAAGGTATCGCGCGCGTGTTGCTATTGCTGGGTTACCAGGCCGATAGCGTTATCGATCACTACCGCGCCAACCCGCCCGAGGGCCTTCATCTCGATTTTCAAGTCTCGCCGGTTGAGGACGAGACCGGTCGCCGATTGAAGCGCGCCGCCGCACGCTTGGACGATACGTTCTTGCTGCTGTATTGCGACAACTATTGCCCCGTTGATTTGGCGAAGGCTTGGGCCCAGCGAGACGCCCTAGGCACATCACTACAGATCACGGTCTATGCGAACCGAGATGGGAGTTCGCGCGACAACCTTTCGGTGACCGAAGACGGCCTTGTGGCGGTCTATAGCAAGAGCCGCACGGCAGCCGATCTGGCTGGCGTGGACATCGGTTTTGCGTTGGTCGATCGCACCGTCGTGACCGATCTACCTGAGGACAACATTTCTTTCGAAGCGCACGCCTATCCCCGAGCAATCGACCGTAAGGCGCTTTCGGCCTTCGTCACCGAACACCGGTACTATTCGATCGGCAGCTTGGAGCGGTTGGACGAAACCGCGCGGTTTCTTGCACGCCCCCCCACGGTGTTGCTCGACCGAGACGGTGTCTTGAACCGAAAAATGGGCCGCGCAGAATACGTCTGCGACTGGTCCCAGTGGGAGTGGCTACCGGGTGCGTTGGATGCCGTGGCCCGGCTCCATGCGCGTGGGTATCGCGTGATCGTGGCCACGAACCAGCCTGGTATTGCTCGGGGACATCTGACACCGAGCGCGCTCGACGCCATCCACGAGCGAATGCGTGCCGATGTACGCGCTGCAGGCGGCGATGTCGCGGCGATCTATCACTGCCCGCACGGTTGGGACGAAAACTGCGATTGCCGAAAGCCCGCACCGGGCCTGCTGTTTCAGGCCCAAAAAGATTTCGCGCTCGATCTGAGTCGCAACACCTTCATCGGGGACGACGACCGGGATCGCCAGGCGGCCGAGGCCGCCGGATGCCATTTCATTCACGTTTCCGAAGACCGCCCGCTGATCAAGGCGGTCGACGAACTTCTCCATCACGCCGCTTAGGAAGGACAGCATGGCCGAGCGTATTTTGATTACCGGGGTTACCGGATTTGTCGGGTCGCACTTGGCTGACTTGGTTCTTTCAAAGGGCTCCGACTACGAGATCTATGCGACACGGCGTTGGCATTTGTCGCGACCCGACCACGTCAAGCACATCGAAGATCGGATCAATTGGGTTGATTCCGACCTGACCGACCCCGTCGGTGTACGCGACATGATGGAAAAGGTTGCCCCCGATCGAATTTTCCATTGTGCGGCCGAGAGCTTCGTCTCGCCGTCTTGGGCGCATCCGCACCGCTATATGACGGTGAACTACGACGCGACGGTCAATCTTTTAGATGCCCTGAAATACTTCGGTTCCAAGGCGAAAATTCATTTGCCGGGCTCCGGCGAAGAATACGGCGACATCAAAGAAGACGAGTTGCCGATCACCGAGGAAACCGTGCTGCGGCCGGTCAACCCCTATGCCGTGAGTAAGGTGGCGCAGGATCTGATTTCCTACGTCTACTACCGGTCTTACGGAGTCAACACGATCCGAACGCGCGCGTTCAACCACGAAGGGCCGCGGCGCGAATACGTTTTTGGCATTCCTTGGTACGCCTATCAGGTGGCCCGCATCGAGGCAGGCTTGCAGGCGCCGTTGGTCAAGGTTGGCCATATCGACGATCGACGGAACTTCACCCACGTCAAAGACATGGTCGAGGCCTATTGGACGGCCACCGAGAAATGCACTCCGGGCGAGCTTTACCTGATCGGTTCAGAAGGCGACGACCGGGTTTTTACTTTCCGTCAGGCATTGGAAATGCTGATCGAGATGTCGTCGGTCAAGACAATCAAGTACGAGACCGACAGCCAATATGTGCGCCCGACCCAGGTGCCGCGCTTGATTGCCGATACCTCGAAGTTCCGGGAGGCGACGGGCTGGGAGCCCAAACTTTCTTTCGCGAAGATCTTGTCCGATACGCTGAACTATTGGCGTTGGCGGGTAGCGCAAGACATCCCGCCGATGGAGATGGCGCCTTGAGTACGTCCCCCGTCACCGGCCCCGACGCCAAACTAACCCTCGCCGGCGCTGATGGAACCCAAACGGTGGACCTCTATTCCGAAGAGGGGCTGGCGCTGGTGTCGGATTTGTGGCTCAAGCTCTCGGCTGAGTACAAGATCATGTACGAACCGACTTGGTTGGGACGCCCGATCATCCAGCTGCCGCACGACATCGTGCAAATGCAGGAACTGATCTGGCGGGTCAAACCGGACTTGATCATCGAGACGGGCGTTGCGCATGGCGGCTCGTTGATCCTGTCGGCTTCGATTCTTGAGCTGCTCGGCAAGGGCCGGGTGCTGGGTGTGGATATCGACATTCGCGCGCACAATCGCGTCGCCATCGAGGCGCACCCCCTCACCCATCGTATCGACCTGCTGCAGGGCAGCTCGATCGATCCCGCGATCGTGGCAGAGGTATCGGCGCGGGCGGCAGACGCCGACACGGTCATGGTCGTACTCGATTCGAACCACGCCGCGGATCATGTGGCCGTTGAATTAGCTGCGTACGCACCCCTGGTCGACGAGGGGAGCTACCTCGTGGTGATGGACGGGGCGCAGGGACAAGTCTTTGACATCCCCCGCGGCAATGCAGCGTGGAAGAACGACAATCCGCTAGCCGCGCTTGAGGCTTTCGTCGCCGCTACCGACGAGTTCGTGGTCGACGATCACTTCACTCGGCTGCATGTAACGTCAAACCCGCGTGGCTATTTGCGACGCGTGAAGGCCGCAACCAAACCCGCGCGGCAAGCGGCATGAACCTCGCCGTGCACCCCCAAACCATCACGACGCCAAGCGCCACCTTGGCCGGCTTGCGTGTGCTGGTGACGGGTGCGCGCAGCGGCATTGGCCATGCGATCGCGGAGCACTTCTTGGCCGAAGGCGCCATTGTCGGCGCCCACCATCGTGGCGACGTGCCGTCCTTCGATGCCGGCAACCCCGCGATGACGATCAAGGCCGATCTATGCGATCACGCTGCCCGACGGGCCGTCCTATCGCAGTTCGTTGGCGAGACCGGTGGGATCGACGTTCTGGTCAACAACGCAGGCGCGGTCCCGTCCTACGCACATTTCTCCGAAATCGACGACGCCGTCCTAACGGAAACATTTGAAATCAATGCGCTCGCGCCGTTCCGCTTGATCGGCGAGGCGTGGCCTCACATGGCGGCGCAAGGTCGTGGCCGAATCATCAACATCGGCACAGCGGCGGTGAAATACGGCGGCAGCCCAAGCGGCGTGCACTACGTCGCCGCGAAAGGCGCACTGGATGCGATGACCGTCGCGTTCGCCAAGGCTGGCGCGGCCGCGGGAATCCGCGTCAACGGCGTGCGCTGCGGCGTCGTCGATAGCGGGATGCATTTGAACGTGCCGGGTTACACCGACGCCCAATTCGCCAAACGCGCGGCCCAGGTCCCCGTGGGGCGCGCCGGTCGGACCGAGGAAGTGGCGGCACTGGTCGGGTTCCTGGCCTCACCCGAGGCCGACTACATCACCGGGCAATTAATCGACATCGCAGGAGGCGACTGATGGTGCACGCGAAAATCTTCGTGACCGGTGCCGAGAGCTTTGTCGGTCGCGCCTTGCAGACGGCTTGCGCCGATGGGGACGTGGCGTTCTCTGGGGTCGATTTGGCACCGTCCTCGCACCCCGACGTTAGCGTCGGCGACATTCTGGACACCAACCTCGCGGATGCGATCCCGACGCACACCGACACCGTCGTTCACCTTGCGGCACTCTCTCGCGACGCTGACTGCAAGGGCCGGTTGGCCGAGTGCCTGCGCTTGAACGTCATGGGCACGTTGAATGTGGTCTATGCCGCCCGTGCGCGTGGCGTGCGGCAGGTCATCTTCGCCTCATCCGAGTGGGTGTACGGCAATGGCCCCTTCCCCACCGCGCGAACCGAAGAAAGCCCGATCGATATCGGTGCGCTGACCAGCGAATACGCGTTGTCTAAAGCGATGGCGGAAGCCGCGCTGCGCCAAGAGACGGCTGCGCATGGCGGCGACACGACGGTTTTGCGCTTTGGCATTATTTACGGACCACGCCCAAGCAATTGGTCGGCCGTGGAAGCCCTTGCCCACGCTGTCGGCACGCAAGATGAAGTGAGTGTCGGCGCCCTGGCGACGGCAAGGCGTTTTATTCACGTGGACGACATCGCGCGCGGTATTCTGGCGGCGCTGGGTCGGACCGGGTTCGAGGTATTCAACGTTCAAGGGCCGACGTTGACGTCTCTAGGCGACGTGATCGCCGGCGCGTCGGCACAGTTCGGACGCGCACCTCGCATCGTCGAGAGCAACTCTGCCGCACCGAGCATTCGCAACATCGAGGCCACCCGCTTTACCGAGGCGACGGGCTGGCGCCCGACGATCACCCTCGCCGACGGGCTTGCCTCGCTTGGATCCATAGTCACCGCGAGGGCCGCCTAATGCACCCCAAGCGTTGCCTGATCTGCGGTTCGTTCGATGCTACGGCTGTATTCACTTACGACGCGCCTGATTGCTATGAGGCCGAGGTCGGCGTTGAAGCCGACGGGTTCGAACGGTCATGGGTGCGCTGCGCGGGGTGCGGCTTTCACTACTCGCAGTACTCCCGCGATCCGGCGGTTCTAGACCGCATCTACGACGAAGCTTACCGCGCAACGAATGTTGCTTGGCGCAATGCGACACCGCGCGAGACCTTCGACGCGGTCGTGCAACTGCCGTTGGACCGGTCGGAAACCAAACAGCGCGTTCGCTGGATCAAGAAACACTTGGAAAGCCTGACACAGAGCGGCCAATTCCATATGAACGGCGCGCCCTGCACGTTTTTGGATGTTGGCGGCGCTAACGCCATCTTTGCCCACGAGTTTCGCGATACCCGCTGGCAACCCCATGTGATGGATCCAAGCGCTGCAGGTCAGGCGCTGTGTGCCGAGCTTGCCATTCCCTACGCCCACACCGCGATGGAAGACGCGATCGACCGGCAGCGTTACGACCTCGTGACGTTGACCTATGTGCTGGAACACCTCCGCGATCCCGGCAAGGCCTTGCAAGCGGCGCGCAAACTGGTTGCCGAGGACGGCGCGATCTTTGTCGAAGTGCCGGATGCCGCGTGTTTCGAGACGCGGCCGGCCGATGACGACATCTTCAATGCGTGTCATCTCTGGATGTTCTCTGCCGCCGACCTTGGCCGGTTGTTGTGGGCCAACGGGTTCGAGCCCGTTGCCGAGGAACGTGGCACCAGCGTGCGCGGCCACGAGTCGCTCAAATTCCTGGCGGTGCCGGCATGAAGATGATCGAAACCACGCTCGCAGGACTTCAGACCGTGCAGCTTGACCGCATCGACGATGCGCGCGGCCACCTTGTGCGTGTGTTCGACGCCCTGGAGTGGGCCCCGAAAATCGGCGATCTCGCAGGCTGGGCGCAGGTCGTCACGTCTTTTACGGCCACCAAGAACACCTTGCGCGGCATGCACTACCAGTTGCCACCTTTTGCCGAGGGCAAACTCGTGGTGCCGCTGACCGGCAGCATGTACTGGGCAAGCGTCGACGTGCGCCCCGACAGTCCAACGTTCGGGCGCTGGCGCGGCGAAACCTTAGAAGCCGTCCACGGCACCGCACTGGCCGCGGCGCCGGGATTCGCCCATGGCTGCCTATCGCTGACGGGTGACGTGACGTTGCTGATCCTGTCGACGCAGACCCACCGGGCCGACGGTGGCGCGGGCTTTCGCTGGGACGATCCGTCGGTCGCGATCAAGTGGCCCGATTTGGGCGCTCCTCCCCATTTGTCGCCGGCGCATCGTCGCCTGCCGCGCTTCGATGCATTTGCTGAAGGGCTAGGCATTGTGCAGGAAAGAGAGGCCGTTCATGCATGAAGATCGCTTAACCGCTTTGGCCGAACGGGTGCTTGCCGTCCGTCTGGGCCAGATGGTGATCAACGAACGCAACAAAGCCGGAGCCTTTCGCGTCCCGATCCACTTGGCGTTGGGCCATGAAGCGATCGCCGTCGCTGTGTCGGACGCCATGAAGACCGGCGACCAGCTGCTGCTGACCCATCGCAACGTGCACTACAATTTGGCGCGTAATCCGAGTTTGGCCGAAAAGCTGCGCGAATTCGCCCTGGACCCGACCGGCGGCGCCAGCGGCCAGTTGGGCTGCATGAACTATAGCGATGCCGGGGCCGGCATTCCCTACACATCCAGCATTCTGGCCAACAGCCTGAGCGTGGCCCCCGGCATTGCACTGGGACAGGCGATCTTGGGTCGGCGGGTGGCCACTTTCGTCGTGACCGGCGACGGCGCGATCGAAGAAGGCGCGTTTTACGAGTCGCTCTTGATGGGTCGCTCCGTCGCCGCATCGATGGTGGTGGTGGTTGAAAACAACGGCTGGTCGTTGGCAACTCAGATTCACGAACGCCGCACGCCGATCGATCTGGAGCAAATGGCCAACGCACTAGATATTCCCTTCCAGCGGCTGCGCGGCAACGACCCTCTGGACTATGCCGAACACCTTGCGGCCTTGCGCGATGAAGCGATCGAGGCCCGGACGCCGGCACTCCTGGAGGTCTGCGTCAACACGCTGGGCGACTGGATACAAGAGACGCCCGAACGTCCCGAAGGAAAACTGATCAACTACCACGCCGGGATCGCCCCGACGGTCGAACTGGAGAAAGGCCCCCTGCTCGCCGAAGACATCGGCGACCCGGTCTACGTGTTGATGCAACGTTTCAGCACCGAGGACCTCGCCGAGCTGGCAGCCCGTGCAATGGCTTCTTTGGGGGAGGTGTCCCAATGACCTATGTCAGCCACCTCAACGGCTTGATCCGGGATGCGATCGCGACGGCCGATAACCCAGTGGTCTTCGGTCAGAACGTGGCGGCGGGGAGCTGCCTTTCGGGCTTGACCCGCGGCATCGATCATACCGCTGCACAAGTCATCAATACGCCGAACTTGGAGAATACCCTGGTGGGAACGGGGTTCGGCCTGATGCTGAGCGGGGTGCAGGCTGCGTTTTTTATGAAGCAGCAAGACTTTCTGCTGCTGGGTGTCGACCACCTCGTCAACACCTACAACTTGGTCCGACGGCAAGATACCGGCGCGGGGTCGTTCACGATCGTGCAAATCGTGGTCGACAGCGGCTTCGAAGGACCGCAATCCGCGCTCAACAATCTGCCCGATCTGTGCTCGCTTGCCCGCGTCGAGGGCTACGCCATCGCCAACGCCCACGACGCCGATACGGTCGTGGGTAACGAGCTGTTTGCCCCGGGCTTCCGCATCATCAGCGTCAGCCAGCGGTTGTTCAAACGCGATATGCCGGGTTGGGAGTCATCTGTCGAGCCGGCGGCTCCAAACGCCGTAAGCCGCTATGCCTTTGGCGATGACCTAACGATCGTCGCGCTGAATTTTGCCTTCGAGCAGGCGGTGAATCTGTATCGCGCCGCGCAAGGATACGACCTCAGCGCATCTCTTTTTGCATCGAACAGCTTGAGCGAAGTCGATTGGCAGGCGGTGACCGCTGATGCCGCCAGAACCGGACGCCTTGTCATTCTCGACGACACCAAGAGCGTGCGCAGCCCCGGCCATATTCTGGCGCTGGAAGCGCGGGCAGCGGGCGTGACCGATGTTATTCACCACCGACGGTCACTCGATGAGGCGCTTCTCCGGCCACAAGCCGATCGCTTCGAGATCGATTGCGCCGCCACACTCGCCGCGCTTGGCCTGCTCAGCCGCCCCCGGATTTCCTTGTTGAGTGCCTAACGAACGAGAACCGAAGATGGACGCACAACAAAAGTACCTATTCGACCTCCATGGCTATCTCGTGTTGCGCGGGGTGTTGTCGACCGACCAAGTCGCCGCACTGAACGCCGCCTGCGCCGAAATCGAAGCGGGCGTACCGGATCGGCTGCCGGGCGGCGTCGCGCTGGGCAAGCCTGTCGAGAACGGCGAACTCTATATTTCCAATATCGCGGAAGGCGGCCCGGTGTTCGAAGATCTGATCGATCTCGAACCGGTGGTCGATATCGTCCGCGGCACGTCGCCTTGGCAGTTCCGGCTGAATCACACCAACCTGACCACAAGGCACGGCGAGGGGTACACCTATATGCACATGGGCGGTACACCGGTGCATCCCAAGGGCATGTATGTCTGCCAGAACGGGCAAATCGGTTCGACCCTGACCAAGGCGGTCTTCCCGCTGGCCGGCACCCACGTCGAAGACGGCTGTTTCGCGGTCATTCCGGGGTCGCACAAAAGCAATTTCGAGCGACCTTTCGGCGACCACCCCGACGACAACCCGCCGCTGGTCCCGATCGTCTGCGAACCGGGCGATGCCGTCGTGTTCACCGAGGCGTTGGCGCATGGATCCTTGGTCAACAAATCAGGCGTCCTGCGCCGAACGCTCTTCTATTGCTACAGCGTCGGCTTCATGCCCGACTGGGGAAAACTCGACCTGCGGTTCAGCGACGAGTTCGTCGCCCGTCTGAGCGAACCCCGCCGTGAAATCGTCAGAATGAAATGAGGTAATGCCATGGCCCTGGCCGAAGCAGACATCACCACACCCAAATACGACCCCGAAGCGCTCATTCAGTTTTTTGACTGGGACACCGGCGCCTTCGATTTCATCGGCCACTATCGCACCCACTTGGCGCGCGCGGTCGGGTGCGATGACCCGCGCCGATTTCACGAATTCATCCCTGCCGAGCACATGCCAGGCGACACGATCGAGGGAACGGCCCATACCTACGGGCACGATCTGCTCTACGCGATCGACCCCGCGTTCCGTCAAGCCGGCTATATCCCGGCGCAAGACCTCGGGTTCATCGCAACCTACCAGCGCTTTGTCCGCTTCATCCAGGATGAGATCATCGGCGAACCGGTCGTCTACCAGCGCCTGCCGTCATTGCGCATCCAATACCCCGACAAAACATCCTACGGCGTGATGCATACCGACCGCGAGTACAACCACCCGCCGGAAGAAATCAACGTCTGGGTGCCGATCACCGAAGTGCGGGGCACCGCGTCGATGGTGATCGAAAGCGACTTCGGCAAGCACGATTACGCGCCTGTCGAAGTGCCCTATGGGCAAATGGTGATCTTCGATTCCGGGTTGATGCACGGCAACGTCGTCAACGAAGAAGGCTACACGCGGATGAGCTTCGACCTGCGGGTGATCCCGAAGCGCATCTATCGCGACAGCAAAGGCGCCTTCTCGGCCACTGCCGGGAAGGAATTCACGCTCGGCAACTACTACGCAGAACTGCCGGACGAGGGCTAAACAGATGACAATTCATGACGTCAAAGTGGTTCCGCTGCGCCGCATTCCCGACGAACGCGGCCTGATCATGCACATGCTGAAGAGCAGCGACCCGCACTTCACCGAATTCGGCGAGATCTACTTTTCGTGTGGCTATCCAGGGGTCGTGAAGGCCTGGCACATCCACAAAGAAATGACGCTGAACAACTGCTGCGTCGTCGGCATGATGAAGCTCGTCTTGTACGACGGGCGCGAAGACTCGCCGACAAAGGGCGAACTGATGGAGCTTTTCATCGGCGAGCAGAACTACTGCCTGGTGCAGATCCCGCCCGGCATCACCAACGGCTACAAGGCCTACGGCGACAAGATGGCGATCCTCGCCAATTGCGCCTCGATGCCGCACGACCGTAACGAACTGATCTACATCGATCCTTTCGAGAACGATGTCCCCTACGACTGGTCGCTGAAACACGGGTAGAAACATGACCCCTAACGGCAAATTCATCACGACCCGAACTCCCCTGCGCGTCAGTTTTGCCGGCGGCGGCACCGATTTGCCTGAGTTCTACGAAAAGGGATACGGCGCCGTTTTTTCCACCGCCATCGACAAACATCTCTACGTCACGGTGAAGCCGCTCAGCCCGATCTATGGGACCAACTACCGCCTAAACTACTCGCAGAGCGAGCAAGCCGACTGCATCGACGATATCGAAAACGCAATCGCACGCGAGTGTTTGCGGCTTGTCGATGTCGAACCCCCGATCTACATCGGCACGGTTGCCGATTTGCCGGCTTTTTCCGGTCTCGGTTCGTCGAGCACCTTTGCCGTTGGGCTGCTGCATGCGCTGCATGCTTATCGCGGCGAACGCATTTCAAGCGGTCACATCGCCGAGGAAGCGGCGCATGTCGAAATCGAAGTGTTGAAACGCCCGATGGGCAAACAAGACCACTTCGCCGCGGCGTTCGGCGGTCTGAACTACATCCGGTTTCGCAACGATGGCGGTGTGTCGATCGAGCCGCAGAACATAGATGCCGGCAAGGTCGCCAAGCTCTTCGACAATGTCTTGCTATTCTGGACAGGCTTGCACCGTGATTCCAGCGAAGTCCTCTGCGAGCAGCGCCAAAACGTCGATGACCGTACGGACGAACTGGAAGCCATGCGCGACCAAGCGATGTCGCTGCGTGATGTGGTCAGCAACGGGTTTTGCATCAAACAATTCGGGACGATTCTCGACGAGGGCTGGGCGCTAAAGCAGAAACTTGCCTCTTCGATCACCAACGATCGTATCTCGGGTTGGTATCGTCGCGCCAAGGAAGCAGGTGCTATCGGCGGCAAACTGTGCGGTGCCGGAGGCGGCGGGTTTCTGTTATTCGTCGCCGAACAAGACCGCCACGACCATATTCGGGATGCATTGTCGGACCTAACCGAAGTCGACATCGGCTACGAACCTCAGGGCTCTAGCGTATTGGTCACGGTTGCCGATTGACATGCGCACACTAGTTTTCGGCGGCAGCGGCACGGTCGGCGCCAATTTGGTGCGTCGGTTGCTAACGGACGGATGCGAGGTAACGGTTGCCTCGCGCAGGGCCTCCCGCGCCAATCGCCTCGCCGGGCTCGACCGTGTGACGAAGTTAGATGTCGATTGCCAGAACGCCGAGGCCGTGTCGATGGCCGTTTCGGCAACGAAGCCGGACGCCATTTTTCATCTCGTAAGTTCGCGCTTTGGATCGCCCGGCACAACGGCGCAAGATCATCTGGCAATCAACGCCCTCGGCACGCTGAATGTCCTCGAAGCCGCACGCCAGCACGACGCCCCCAGGGTGGTGTTGACCGGTTCGGCGGCGGAATACGGGTCGGGTACCCGGTTTTGCGAGACCCAATCTCCGCAACCGGCAAACCTGTACGGCGCCACGAAGCTTTGCGGCAGCCTTCTTGGGGAGACCTACGCGAGGAGCGGCCTTTCGGTGATCAATTTGCGGCTCTTCACGCCGTATGGTCCGTGGGAGCGCGCCCAACGCCTCATTCCGTCGGTCATTCTTTCGGCCCTTGCGAACCAACCCGTCACCATCGGCGACGACACACCGGAGCGCGACTTCGTCTTCTTGGAGGACGTATGCGATGCGCTGATCGCGGCGTCGACACACGACACGGTGGGCACCTTCAATGTCGCATCAGGAAAAGGCATATCGGTGCGCAGCACCGCTGAGACGATCCTGGAATTGATGCAGAGCCGTGTACCGATCGAAAGCACCGGGACCACCCGCAAGGACGAAATCTCAAAGATGTCCGGCGACGCGGAAGCGATTCGACGTGCATTGGGATGGCGCCCACGGCACGACTTTCGGGCCGGCCTGGAAAAGACCATTGCGTGGTTCTCGGCCCACGCCGCCCTTGCCCCCCAACTGGATTAACGGAGTGACGACATGACGACCTGTTTGGTATGCCATTCGGAGGCAGTCGACGCGTTTCTCGATCTGAACGAGACCGCCTTGGCAAACAAGTTCTTGCGCCCCGAGGAGGCCGGCAAGGGCGAGACTGCCTACCCGCTACGGGTTGGGTTCTGCCGTGACTGCAATCACGTACAGCTTATGGAGCGTGTGCCGCCTCAGGCGATGTTCGACGACTATCTCTATATCTCGTCGATGTCGGACACGTTAGTGGCCCACCTTCAAGGTTTGGCCGCCACCGTGAGTACCCGGTTCGACCTGAGCGCCGACGACCTTGTGGTCGATGTCGGCTGCAACGACGGAACGCTGCTCAAAGGATTTCAAACTCATGGCGCGACCACGCTTGGCGTTGAGCCCGCAGCCAACCTCGCCGCCATGTCGCGCGATGCCGGCGTTGAAATCGTCAACGACTATTTCGGCGCCAAGACCGCACAAAACGTTCTGGACACCCACGGACCGGCCCAGGCGATTACGCTCACCAATGTCTTTCCCCACCTACCGTTCCTGGACGACTTTATGGCCGGGGTGAAAACCCTGCTGGCGGACGACGGGGTGTTGGTCCTTGAAGCGCACTATTTGCAAGACCTCTTGGCGCACCGCGCGTTCGACACGGTTTACCATGAGCATGTGTCGTACTGGGCACTGCGGCCGATGATACGGCTGTTTGAACGCTACGATATGGAAGTGATCGACGTGGCGAGACTGCCGATCCACCATGGCCAAATTCGCGTCTTTGCCCAGCGCAAAGGCATCGCCAAGCCTGCCCCCGCGGTCGCCGCGCTCGTCGAAGAAGAAATCGCCGCCGGGTTGAACCGCTTCGAGACGTTTGCCCAATTCGGCGACGGCGTTCTGGATCTGAAACGCGACCTGTGGAACCTGCTCGACGACCTCGCCGCCGACGGACAAAAGATCGCCGCCTACGGCGCCCCGGCAAAGGGTTCTACCTTACTGAGCTTTTTCGGAATCGGGCCCGACACGGTGCCCTACATCGCGGACAAAAGCCCGCTCAAACAAGGTCGTGTGACGCCAGGCACCCATATACCAGTGGTTTCGCCGGCGCGTATCCAGGAAGACAAACCGGACTATATGCTATTGTTGGCATGGAACTTCGCCGACGAGATCATGGCGCAGCAGGCCGATTACCGGGCCGCCGGCGGGCGTTTCATTATTCCGGTACCCGAGGTTCGGGTCGTCTGACGATATGAACGATCGCGACGGTACGACCTTATCGTCGCGGGCCAGGCAGGTATGACCATGACCACACCACCCGCACGGCGTCAGGGACCGGTTTCACAGGAACGATCCGCGAAAGTAACGGATCTGCGCGCGCCATTGTTCGACGAACAGCGCGCGCAATCGTTGCTAGAACTTGCCAAAGGTGCGACGCGACGGGGCGAGCATGCCCTGGCCAGCCGCTTGTACGCCCGTGCGCTCGAGAAAGACGATGGCGATATCGAAGCAACCATCGGTTTGGCGGCGAGCCATTTGATGGAAGGCAAAGGCGCTGCGGCGGAAGAGTTGGCGAAACGGGCACTGGACCTTGCCCCGACATCGCCCGAACCTCGGCTGATTCTGGCGAACCTCCGCATTGCGCAAGACCGCTACCAAGAGGCGATCGAATACCTAAAGGAATCCATCACAGTCGACCCCAAGTTCGCCCTGGGGTTCAGTCGGCTGGGAACGATCTTGACCGCCGTTGGAGAAAACGCGGCTGCCGAGCCCATTCTTCTGCGCGCCCTTGCTCTTGATCCAACGGATGCCGACGCACTGAACAGCATCGGCAACGTGGTGCTGGCACGCAATGACGTGAAAGGTGCCGCGCTCCACTTCGAACGCGCCGTGGCCGCCAACCCTGGATGGCTTCAACCGCGTATGAATCTCGCCTCGGCCTTCGAACGGTTGGACCGCCTGGACGACGCCATCGACGCGCTGGAAGACGCCTTGATCCAAGAACCGCGCAATATCGAGGCGAAGGTCTATCTCGCAGGCCTTCTGCATCGGGTGGGCAATCTGGGCCGCGCCGAAATCACCCTGGACGACGTGATCGAGGCGCAGCCAAACCATCCTGGCGCCCTCTTCCTTGCCGGCCTCGTGCGCATTCAGGACGAAAGACCCAACGACGCAGTCGATTTTCTCGAGCGCGCCGCGGTTTTGGCGCCGGACTCGGCTGATGTGTCGGTCAATCTGGTTTCGGCCTACCGCGAAGCCGGCCGGCTGGAGAAAGCCCTGCCGGTAGCCAGACGGGCTGCGGCTAGGCACCCCGAGACGGCAGCGGTTCTAAACGCTTTGGGTTCGGTCCTGCTCGACCTCGACCAACGCGCCGAAGCGGCCGAGATGTTCCGCAAGACGATCGCGAACGATCCGACATTCCACATTGCGCATGTCAATTTGGCATCGGCACTGTTGGGATTGTCCGGTGCCACCGAAGCCATCAGCCTACTTGAACAGGCGCTGAAACTGGGTGCGTCGCCGACAGCCGTTTACCGCACCCTCGGGCTCGCCCATCGCGAAGTCGGCAATCTCGAACCCGCCGAGGCCAACCTGCGTCGTGCGGTCGAGCAAGATCCCAACGACGACAAAGCGCTCTATGCGTTGGCGGCGGTCCTGGAAATGGTGGGCCGGGCGCGCGATGCCCGACCGGTTGCGGATGCAATCGTCGCGCGCGATCCCGGCCTGGTCCATGCCCATGTCGTGAGATCCCTAACCGCCCCCTCGAACGAAGATGCCCTGATGTGCATCAGCAAAGCACTTGCTCTTGCGCCGGACAGTATCGATGCCTTGATGGTGGCGGGAACGCTCAACGACAGCGCGAGCCGACCCGAGGAGGCGTTGCGGCACTATCGCCGCGTCCTGGAACTGCAGCCAGATCATCGAAAAGCGAGAGTGCGGTGCACCGATATCGTCCTCTCGTTGGGAGACTTCGCCCAGCGTGAAGGACTGGTTCGCGAGCTACAGGCGGCCTTGGACGGACATATCGACACGTCGGGTCTGGACATTTTCAACCTGCAGGCCCTGGACATCGACTACGCGGCGATCGCAAAGGCGGCACGGGTCGCATCCGGCGCTATCGAGCGCGGTCTTGAAACGAACGAGTCCGACCTTTGGGTGCCGCGCGTTGCATCCAAAGGCGCGCGCATTCGCGTGGGCTATCTACTGCCCTACACGTGGTTTCACAGCTTGCCGATGGTCTTGCGACATATCGTAAAAGCGCATGACCGGAGCTCCTTTGATGTCGTTGGCTTCACGATGCAATCGGGTAAGCGCGAGGACGAATTCGAACGAACCTACAAGGCGGCATTCGACGAGTTTCACAATCTGGTCGGCCTTTCGCCGAAACAGGCGGCCGCTCGAATCGGTGCCGCAGGCATCGATATTCTCATCGAAGTCAGCGGTCATACATCGATCAGTTGCCTACCGATTGCCGCTTATCGCCCCGCGCCTGTGCAAGCGCACCTACTGGGCTATTCGATTACGACCGGGGCGCGTTTTATCGACTATCTGATCACCGACGAGATTTACATCCCGCGCGACCAAGCGGAAATGGGTACCGAGAAGGCCGTTTATATGCCGAACTCGTTTATGCCGGCATTGCCGCAACCCGTCGCCGCAGGATCCATCCGACGCGCCGAATTGAATCTGCCCGAGGATGCCTTTGTCCTCGCCAACTTCAACCATCCCTGCAAGTTCGAACCGGGCATATTCGACGCGTGGATGTCCATTCTTCAGCGTGTGCCCAATGCAGTGATGTGGTTCGGCCATTGGTTCGAGGCAACATCCGCCAACCTCCGCCGCGAAGCTGCGGCTCGTGGCATTGAGGGCGAACGCCTGATCTTTGCGCCGATCGCCGAGCATGCCGATCACCTCCGACGACTGACCCAGGCCGACCTGGCGGTGGACAACCGGCTTCATGGCGGCGGGATCACTACGATCGATGCCTTGTGGGCAGGGTTGCCGGTCCTGACGGTCGCCGGCGACACGCCGTCTTCTCGTCTTGGCGCCACGTTGTTGAACGGCATCGAGATGCCGGACATGGTGACCCCTTCATTGGAAGCCTATGTCGACAAGGCCGTCTCGCTGGCCGAAGACCCCTCGGCGATGTCGGCCGTTCGCGAGCGGTTGAAACGAAACCGCGAGACCGCCCCGCTATTCGACTTTCCGCGTTACGTCCGCGATCTGGAGCGAGCTTACACGGCGATTTGGCAACGGCACGAAGCCGGCCTCCCGCCACAACTAATCGATCTCAAAGAAACTGGTTGATGCCGTCCTGACGTGCGAGATCGCGCGTCAGGAGGGCTAGATGAAGTTCAGCAGGCTCAGCCTGTTCAGCTGACTAAACACCCGAAACGAAGATTCCAGCGCGAGCTGGTCTTGATTGAGCTTCGTTACCGCCTCGCCAATATCGGTATCTTCGATGTTGGCAATGAAGCGGTTGATGAACGCCAATTCGTTCTCGTGCCGAACCTGCGCGTCTTCGATGGTACGCATCGCCACGCCATGTTCAGCTTGCACTGTATTGGCGACATCAAAGGCCGCGTTCGCCTCGGGGATCTTGCTTAGAATGAACGTCCGATCTGCGGTACTCAGAGGGTTGCTGAACGCACTTGGCGTGCCTGACGCGTAAATCATGAGGTCTTGGAACAGCTGAAACAGAGGCCCGGCAACTTCATTGGCGAGGACGCCATAAGTCACCGTGAGGCTTTCGTCGACCCGGGCCTGCGCTTTGATCTGGTTGTTGATGAAAGCTTGGTTGGCGTTCCCCGCACCAAGCGCTTCGAGATCGGCGGGGAGACGCACCGTAACGGGTTCAACGTCGGTGCGCGTCCCACCGAATACGAAGCGACCGTTTTCCTGCACATTGAGGAAGTTCACCGCAGCGTCGAAGAGAGCGTCGATCGTATCGCGTAGCCCGATCCCGGAGCCGACGTTCATTGCTTTGATCAGATTTTCGCGCAAATCGTCTGCGACATCGACAATGCCCTGCAACGAAAGATTCTGCACCTCGGTGACTCGCTCAAGCTCGAGGTTCGTCTTGAGGAACTGCTCGCCCCTCGAACGGACGGTTTTAGCACCGGCCAGCGTCGCCACGTCGGCGGCAATGCCTTGGTATTCGCGTGATTTGGTACCGCTTGTGACCTGCTTCTGGGTATCGAATAGACGTTCCTGCTGGCGCAGAACGTCGACAATCAGGAGCTGGTTTTGTCCGGCTGTCGAAACGCGTGCCATATCAACCTCTCACCCCGTTCTATCGTTTGATCGCCAGGAGTTCTTCGAACATCTCACGCGTCGTCTGAAGGAGCCGCGCCGAGGCGTTGAAGGCATTCTGGAAGAGAATCATGTTGGCGAGCTCTTCCTCCAAGTTGACCCCGGTCTGGCTGACGATCCGAGCAGTGATTTCCTCGGAGAGCGCCCGCGAATCCGACTCGCGCTCGACGACCTCGTCGGCCTTGAGCGCAAAGTCCGACAATACCGTACCGGCATAGGCCGTGATCGTGGTGGTAGTCGGCGACAAATCGCCGGCTGTCGGAAAAGACACGTTGACCACGCCCGCGTTCTGCAATTTGACGACACCCCGGTTGTCGCCGACGGTTAGCGCTGGATCAGTGCCGGCCAGCGCAGTTGCGCTGAGATCGAGCTGCGCCAAGGCAAGTTTGCTGGGATCCAGCACGATGTCCGAGCGCACCGCGACCTGATGGGCCTGATCCATCCGGTAGACCCGCCCGATCCCGAACAGGTCGGACATACTAACCCCGGTCACGCCACGCGCCGTCGTGTCGTTGGTCATGAGAATTCGATAATCCGAGAGCGAGGTCACCGGCGTAGCTTGGAGCTCGCCGTTCGAGTCGAGCGAAAACGATGCAAAACCGGCAAAACCCGTATTCAACGCCGACACGACGTCGGACAACGTTGTCGCCCCGGCCGTCGCAAAATCGAGCGTAAATTCTTGGGCAACTTGGCCGCGGGGGCCTTTGAGTTGCAGCGTAATGTCGCCGGTCGCACCAAATCCGTGAGCGTCGGTGCCCAATAGCCCGGTCTGAAAGTGAGACGGTTCAAGCGCCTGCATCACGTCGTTGAGACCGAAGAAGTGGGCAAAACCACGACCGGCACGTGCACTGGCCGCGGTGGTGTCCTGGAGCATGGCCACGCCGGTCGAAGCGCCGGTGGCTTGGAAAGTCATGACGCCGTTCACCAGGGTCAGCGCCGTCCCGCCGAACTGGGCATTCACAGCGGTGATCACGTCGCCGATGGTCGTCCCCCCGATCGCGACGCTTGCCCCACCGTTAAGACTGACGGTACCGCCGGTGAAATCGACCTCGACCCGATTGGTCAACGTATTGGTGGCGTCGACCATGCCGAAGGTAACGGTGCCGGTGAAATTGTGCGCATCGGTCCCGAGGATACCGACGTTGCGACCGACCATTGACGCGGGCGGCGGCACCGTGGAGTTGTCATTGTGCGCCGCATTGAGGCGATCGATGACCTTGGCGGACATTTCGCCCAATTCGACGGCCATTGCCGGCAATTGGATGTCGCGCATATCGAGAAGGCCGCGCAACTTGCCGGATCGGACAACCGGATCGAGCACCGTGATGGTTTCGGTCGAGCCGTCCGGATTGACCTTGTCGACCGAAATTTGCGCGAACTCGGTATTGGTACCGACCGTTCCGGCCGAAACTTTGTTCAGTTTTCGGACCAGCGCGTCCAACAAGACGACGCCACTGTCGGAGACCAACCCCAATCCACCACCGGGCAAATCAAAGGTCCGCAAATCGATCAACTCGCCGATCTCGCGGACCGCGCGCTCGCGTTGCTCCTGCAAACCGGATGCGTCTTCACCGAGCGCCAAGGCGCGGCGAATCTTCGGATTGAGGTCGTTGATCCGATCGATCGCTGTGTTGATCGTGGTGAGCGTCTCGTTGATGCGGCGGTCGGCCTCGCCACGCAAATCCTGAAGGACCCGACTGACCCGGCCCACCTCGTTGCCGTACACCGCCATTTCGTTGATGACGCTGACCCGGCGGACGGTCGAATTCGGATCCGGTGCGAGATCGGCGATGTCTTCAAACACGCGATCGAGACGCCCGCTGAACGTGATGTTGTCGTCCGGGGCGCCCAACAGGTTCTGCAGCTGATCGTGCAGTTCTTTCATCGCATCGAAGCGGTTCTGCTGGGCGGTGGCGACGCGTTCCTCGCGCACCAAGAATTGGTCGATGAACCTGCTGATGCCCGAAATCGCAACCCCGGCCTGATCGTTGCCGATGACCTTGGACTCGAAATTCGTGACCTTGCGAACGTAACCTTCGGTATTGACGTTCGCGATGTTGTTCGCGGTCGTCGCCAAGGCGAACTGGTTGGACGTCAGACCACTCACGCCGATTTTTAGGGCAGCATCTAGGCTTGTCACTGACGCGCTCCCTTTGTTGGATGAGGCAGAAGTTTCCGCTCGACTCGCAAAGCCTGCCTGGTGTCACGCACCAATGTTGGCGCTGACATCGCAGAATTGTTGGTTTCGCAAGGTGTCTGTGTGGTCATCGGGACTCTCCCCCTGATCAATGCAAGGGCGGGGCCACCGTGGGCTTAGACCGAAAAAGAAAAGGCGCCGCAACGGACGCCTCTTCAAAACGGGACAACCCAAGGGAGGTCGTCTATTTGTCGTCGGCTGACGCGGCCTGCTCGGCCTCTTCCATGGTGCGGAGGTTTTCGGTCGCCAGGTCATGGCCTTGTGCGGCGGCTTTTTCGAAGAGCTCGCGCGCACGCTCGTGGTTCATCTCGACGCCATTGCCCATGGCATAAAGAACGCCAAGGTTGTACTGCGCGGCCATGAGCCCCGCGTCTGCGGCGATTTCGTAGAATTTCACCGCACGCCCAAGATCACGCTCTAGACCGGTGCCGTTCTCGCACATCACGCCAAGATTGAAGATCGCGACGATGTAACCGGATTGAGCCGACTGGCTATAGAGTTCGACGGCCTTGAGATAGTCGCGGGTAACCCCGGTGCCGGTTTCGTAGAGCCCGGCGAGGTTGCACTGCGCTTGGGCGCTGCCTTTTTCGGCTGCGCGCGTGTACCAGTACGCGGCTTCGGCGGCGTCTTCCTCGACCCCAAAGCCAACCTGATACATCACGCCGAGGCTGTACTCGGCCTCTTCATGACCTTGCTCGACAGCTTTTTGAAACCATTCAACGGCCTTTTCGAAATCGCGCTCGACGCCGGAACCGTTGGCATACATCAGGCCGATGTTGTAGCAGGACTCCGAGTCGCCATCCCCGGCGGACTTGGTCCATTCGGTGAGTGCCGTGTCGAAATCGGCGGCGTGAAATGCCTTTGCACCAGCTTCAAATGACATTGGGGCATCGCCCTGCGAAAGCATGTCCGAAATCCTTCTTCTTAACCTATCAGAAAATCGCTGCCCCGATCCAATGCGAGAACCGGGCCAACCCGCCCAGAGCGCTGGGGCGCGCCAATAGGGTGCTTTTTTCCGTTAACGGGCGGTAAACGCGCAATTCGTGCCGGGGCGCCCCGGCAGATGCTTCCCGGCGATCACGCGTTAACGCTTATCTGCCGCACAGGCGCTCGGGTGCGTTCTTGGCCTGTCCCTTGCTTCGTCTGGCGCGGAACAATGCGGCATGTGTAGATGACAAGCGTCGGACCCGATCTTTTGCTTCCAGGCGTTGCCTCGAAGAAGCCAGCTCCAGCGTCAGACGGCGAAGCCAAAAGTCCGTCGCACGAGGGCGGCGTCGACACCGGCTTTGCGCAAGAGCTCGACGCGGTCATGACACCGGCGCCAACGCCGATGACGCTCCAGCAACAACCACCAGTCGAAGGAATTGCCCCGGCCGCCGTCGACGAATTGGCGAGCCTCATGACGGTCCAAGAGGCCCCCGCGGAGGGCCTTCCTCTTGCCATCAACCCAGCGACACCGGCCACCGAGATAACGGCGGCGGCAGCGACCCCACCGGGATCGAACGTCGCCGCCGGCAAAGTAAACGACCGACCCGCTGCAAACGGCGCCGCACTTCTGGTTGCCGAGGCGATCGGCGAAGAGACGATCGTCGAGAACAATCTCGCTCCCCAAGCCCGCGACGCCGCGGGCACGGTCATCGTACCGACACCAGAGCCCACGCCGCTCGTGTCCCAAACTGCCGCAGGCACACCCGACGGCAATCACTTGCTGGCGACGGTCGCGGGGGTCAACGGCATTTCGGGCCCGGGCTTGATGGGACAGGGGCAATCCGCGAGCGCAGCGCCTTCTACGCCGTCCCAGACATCCCCAAACCAAGGTCCGAACCCGACCGTTCTGGCAGCGAGCCTGGCTGTCGATCCGCGCGCCCTGCCGTCTGGGAACCCCGATGGGCACCAGAACAGTCATCTCCCCAACAACGATAAAGCGGCACTGCGGACCGCAGCGTCCCTGACGACCGATAGCAAGCCGAACGATCCGGCCGGTGGGCAGTCGTTTAGCAATACGCTAAATGCGGCCGCGACCGAGACCGCCGGCCAGTCGGCGCGCGGTGCCGCGCAAGCCGCCGCACAACGTCCCGCCCGACCGGCACAGACTGCCCCACCGACGGCACAGATTGCCGTTCATATCGTGCGGGCGGTGGGCGATGGGATTAGCCGTTTCAACGTGCAGCTCCAACCGGCGGAGCTCGGGCGCGTCGAAGTGAAGCTCGAAGTCAACCGAGAGGGCGCGGTTCGCGCCATGGTGACGGCCGAAAGACAGGAGACCGTGGATCAATTGCAGCGCGACTCGCGCGCGTTGGAACGCGCTTTGCAGGACGCAGGACTGAAGACCGATTCTCAGAATTTGCAATTCAGTCTTCGTGGCGGCCAAAACGGCCGCGGCTTGTCCGAAAACCGGACCTCGATTGGTAACAGTGGCGACGCCGACATAGCGGAAGTATCCGAATCGGCGCTCGCAGCACACTGGTCCAATGTCGCTGGATCGACCGGCGCCTTGGACATACGGGTCTAGAGAAGGTTTGAAGATGGAAGTATCTCCAGTCACATCGGTACCGGGCAGCAGCGCTTCAGAGAATTCTGCTGTCAAACTTGCCGACACCTTCGATTCGTTCTTGACCCTGTTGACGGCCCAGCTGACTCACCAGGACCCGCTAGAACCGCTGGATCCGAACCAGTTCACAGATCAGCTGGTCAACTTCACCAACGTCGAACAATCGATCGCAACCAACAAGAACCTGGAACAACTCCTGGCCTTGTATCAATCGAACGAGCTGGCATCCGCCGTCAGCTTTATCGGTAAGGCGATCGAGGCTCCTGGCTCAACATCCGTGTTGAACAAAGGATCCGCGCGTTGGTCCTACCAACTCGACTCTCCGTCCGAGGCAACGACGATCAAAGTCTTGGACCAGTCCGGCAAAACGGTTTTCCAAACCTTGGGAAATACTGGCCTTGGACGGCACGAGTTCGAGTGGGACGGCAACGATTTCTTGGGCAACCCGATGCCGGATGGGCTTTACACGCTCGCGGTCTCGGCAGCCGATAGTCAGAACAACGCGATCGACAGCTCCGCCAACCTGATCGCGACTGCCCAGGGTGTTTTGACGGAAGACGGCGTCAACAAAGTCGACGTTGGCGGTTTTACGGTGCCGCTCAGCAGCATCGTCGCGGTAATCGCAGAGACAGACGCGTAGAGAAACTGCGCCAAAGACATAGAGGAATGATGAGTCGCGCTCGACACGGCACTGCAGCCGGTCGGACAGATGGGAGACAACGATGAGTATCTTTGGTGCGCTGTTCTCGGGCGTTTCCGGCCTCAATGCCAATGCGCAGGCCATGGGAACGATTTCCGACAACATCTCAAACGTCAACACGACCGGGTATAAGCGGACGGAGACCCGCTTTAAGACCTTTGTCACGACGCCGGCGACCGCGACGTTCTATACGCCCGGCGGCGTTCAATCGACCATCCAGAATCTGATCGACCGACAGGGGTTGCTGCAGGCATCGCAGTCGAATACCCACCTCGGCATCGTCGGTCAGGGGTTCTTCGTGGTGGCGGACATTATCAATGCCAACAGCACGAGCGGCACTTTTCAGTACACCCGGGCGGGTGAGTTCGAGCCGGACAAGGATGGCAATCTACGGAATACGGCTGGATTTTTCCTGCGCGGCTGGCCGATCGACGCCAACGGCAACATCACGTCAAACCAAAGCGACTTGTCGGCCACCGAGACGGTGAACATCACGGGCGTGACCGGCACCGCTTCGGCGACCTCCACCGTTACGATCCAAGCCAACTTGCAGGCCTCTCAGGCCGTGACGAGTGCGCCGCAAGACACCACGACCGCCACGGTGACCAACGGCGATACCGATCTTTCTACGGCAACCCCCGCCCTCACCAACGGCGATACGATAACAATCAACTCGATCGGGACGGTGAACACATTCACGTTCACGACCGGCACACCAGGCGCAAACGAATTCAACACGCTCAACCAGTTGGCCTCGCTGATCAATGCGACATCGGGCATGGTCGCCAGCGTAAGCAATGGCGCGTTGACCGTGACGGGTGACCCGGGCAATGCGCTGACTGTTGCGGGAACCGGCGCCGCCAATCTGTTTGGCGCCGCCTCGACGACAACGCCGGCTACTTACGATCCGACCTCCGCGTCCTTGAACATGGCGTCGAATTCGGTCACGCCCGATTTCGAGCGCAGCGTCCAGATCTTCGACTCCAAGGGCGGCGCACGGACGCTGACCTTTGCCTACCTCAAGTCTCAGGTCGCGAACCAGTGGTACACCGAAGTGCACATCGAACCTTCGAGCGATGTCACTACACTAAACGGCATTATCGCTTCGGGCACGACGGCGTTCAATTCGGACGGCACGTTCGACAGCACCAATACGACGGCCGCCCTAACAAGCGCCATTACCGTACCTTGGGCCCCGGTTCTCGGCGTTTCGGCGCAGACCGTGACCATCGACTTCGGCACCGCCGGACAGGCGAACGGTTTGAGCCAGTTCGACAGCGCTTCGCAGTTGGTCGGGTTCGACGTGAACGGCGCCCTGTTCGGTCAGTTGGCTGGCGTGACGGTCGACGAAACCGGCACGGTCACCGCGCAGTTCGACAACGGCAGCAGTCAAGATCTTTACGAGCTGCCGATCGCGACCTTCTCGAACCCCAACGGGTTGCAGCCGCGCACTGGGAACTCGTTCATTCAAACAACGAGCTCGGGCACGTTCAATCTGCAGCAAGCCGGTATCGGCACGGCCGGATTGGTCGCGCCTGCATCGATCGAGGCCTCGACGGTGGATCTCGCCGAAGAGTTCACCGACATGATCATCGTGCAACAAGCCTTCGCCGCCAGCGGCCGGGTCATCACGACGGGCGACGAGATGCTCGACGAAGTGATCCGGCTCAAGCGGTAGTTAGTTCGCAGAACGCGAACGCAAAGCTCGGCCGGGCGGGTTAACCGTCCGGCCGAACTTATCCTCTGGATTAGGGGTTTCTTAAAAGTCCGCCGCTATTTTTTCTCACGAAGCCAAGAGCGAACATGACCGAAACAAGCTACTACCAAGAAAACCCCGCCCAGCCCCTGCGCCAGCAGATGCAGACGAGCGACGCTTTGCCGCCGCCCAACACCAAGCGGTGGGTGATCCGGCGCAAGGCGCAAGTCGTTTCCGCGGTCGAGAACGGCTCGATCTCGCTCGAGCAGGCTTGCGAGCGCTATTCGCTTTCGGTCGAGGAATTTCTTTCCTGGCAGCGTGCCATCGAAGAGCACGGCCTAAGGGGACTGCGCGCCACCCGGGTCCAGCAGTACCGCGCAAACCGCCCGGAAACCTCGCACTAACGCACCTCTGCACGCCACTCGGCAAAACTTGCCGGGATTTAACCTTCTGTTCACCTTCACCGGCGTAATCTGCGGCCATCGAAGGGCGCCATTCTCGGCGTCCGTTAGAGAATGGTGCCGCAGTGAACCCATTTCTTCAGATTGCTCAACGTCTCGGCGCAACCCGACTCATCGTGATGGGTCTGGTCGGCGTGGTCATGATCGGGTTCTTCGTTTTTCTGATCGGTCGGGTCACCACGCCGCAAATGGGGTTGCTCTATAGCAATCTCGACATTTCCGACTCGAGCGCGATCGTGGCGCAGCTCGAACAAGCCAATATTCCCTTTCAAGTTCGCGGCAACGGCAGTCAGATTTTCGTGCCGGCGAACGATGTCGAGCGCATTCGCGTTCAGGTCGCCCAAGAAGGTCTACCGGTCGGCGGCTCCGTGGGCTACGAAATTTTCGACCGAAGCGACACGCTGGGGACAACCAATTTCGTCCAAAATGTAAACCTAGTTCGGGCCCTCGAAGGCGAACTCGCCCGCACCATTCGGTCCTTCGACAATATCGACGCCGCGCGCGTCCATCTGGTTTTACCGCGCCGCGAACTGTTTACCCGAGAAACCCGCGAGCCGAGCGCCTCTGTCGTGATCAAAACACGCGGGGGCCGGCGTGTTGAGCCCAACCAAGTGCGGGCGATTCAACATCTCGTCGCGTCGGCAACCGACGGATTGACCATCAATCGCATTTCGGTCGTCGATGATGCCGGCAATCTGCTGGCGCGCGCCCAAGACGACAACCCCGACGGCACCGCAAGCGACGATACGGTTGCCGAGGTCCGACTCGCCGCAGAAAACCGCCTCCGCAACAGCATCGAACGCCTCCTGGAACGCACGGTTGGCATTGGCTTCGTGCGCGCCGAGGTGTCCGTCGATCTGAACTACGATCGCATTACCGAAAACGACGAAGTTTTCGACCCCGACGGTCAGGTCGTGCGTTCGACCCAGACGGTCGATGAAAACTCGCTGACGGTCGATCGCGACGATGACCCGGTCACGGTGGCCAATAACTTGCCCGAGGCTGAAGCCGACCAGGAGACTTCCGGGGCGTCGAGCACGTCGCAAACCTCCCGGACCGAGGAAACCACCAATTTCGAAATCTCTAAGAGCATCACCACGCGGGTACGCGAGTTCGGCGCGGTCGAGCGCCTAACCGTGGCGGTCCTTGTGGACGGTGCCCGCACCATCGGCGAAGACGGTGTGCCGGTCTACACACCGCGTACGCAGGAAGAACTTCAGCAATTGGCCGCCTTGGTCCGCAACGCGGTCGGGTTCGACGAGACCCGTGGCGACCAGGTTGAGGTCGTCAACATGCGCTTCGCCGACGTTGAAACGCCGGTGTTCGAGGACGACACCGGTTTCCTGGGACTGTCGAAATCCGATTACTTCCAGATTGCCGAAATCCTTCTGTTCATGATCATCGCCGTGCTGGTGATCCTGCTTGTCCTACGCCCGCTGGTGGGACGCTCGATCGCCGCGATGCAGCCTCAGCCTGAGCCGGCCTTGCCCGGCGTCGAAGGTGGGGCCGGTGCACTCGAGGGACCCGATACCGCCCAGGGCCCTGCCCTGCCGGTGGAAGAGGAAGATCCCATGATCAGCCTAGGCGCCGTCGAAGGCCAAATCCGCGCCTCTTCGGTGCGCAAGATCGGTGAGATTATCGACAAGCATCCCGACGAAGCGCTCGCCATTCTCCGCACTTGGATCTACGAGGAATAATCCGTGGCCCAAACGATGTCTGCTCCCACGCCGCCGCGCGCCCTTTCCGGACCGCAAAAAGCGTCCATCCTCATGCTGACGATGGGCGAAGAACGCAGCGCCAAAATCCTACCTCAATTGAGCGAGGAGGAACTTGGTCTTCTAACCCAAGCCATGGCCGGTATCGGCAAGGTCGATGCAAAAGTCGTCGAAACACTGATCACCGATTTTTCACAACAGGCCGCGCCGGTTGCCGCACCGCCGCCCGGTCCGCGTGTCGCGCCGCCGTCCCCAGCCGCGGCACCCGCCCTCACGATTTGGGACAAGCTCGCACGCGTTTCACCGCAGGTCCTGGGCGGTTACCTCATCAACGAGCATCCCCAGGCGGCCGCCGTGGTGCTGCGAAAACTACCTCCCGATGCGGCGGCGCGCGTCCTGGGCCACCTATCCGAGGATTTTGCCGGGGAAGTCGTCGCACGGATCGCCCAAGCCGAACCGATTCGGCGTGAGGTCTTGGCTCACCTCGAAGAGACCCTCAAAGAAGAGCTGGGCGCCGACTTGGAATTGCACGGTATGGAACCCGGCCCCGCGCATCTGAAGAACATTATGGCGCACATGGACAAGCCGGTGAGTCAGCGGTTCATTGGCGCCGCCCAGGCGACCGACAAGGAAGCCGCCCAGGTCATCAAGTCGTCGGCAATGGGTTTCGACGACCTATGCGATCTCGGTAGCCGCGACATGCAGCGGCTTTTCGATGGAATCGCCCCCGAAACCGTTGCCACTGCCCTCAAGGGCGCCGGCGACGCGGTGCGGGAATTCATTGTTAGCAATATGCCCCCCCGTGCCGCTAAGATTTTGCGGCAAGAGATCGAACGCGCTGGCCCAACCAAACTCCGCGCGGTTGATGCGGCTCAGCAAGAGATTCTCGAGCGCGCCAAGTCGCTCGCAGACCGCGGCGATATCGTGATCTCCGCCCGGCGAGCGGCGTAGACTGGACCCGGTCGTGACTGCCATGGCGAAAATGGAGAAATTCCTCTTCGACACCGAGTTCGATGTCGACGACGAGGATTGGGACCGCGAAGAGGTCGAGGGGGCCCCTGATCCCAATACGATTCCACGCTATTCCGAAAACGAATTCCAAGCAGCCCTGCAACAGGCCCGCGATGAAAGTCGCTCCGAAGGTCATGCTGCCGGACTGACCGAAGCGCGCAACGAGATCGCGAGCTTCGCGTCACAAGAGCTCGTCAAAATCGCCGAGCAAATCTCTCGTCTTGCCGCCGCCGAAGCCAACAATATCGATATGGCCCGGCACGAAGCCACCGGCTTGGCGCTTGCGGTCGGGCGTCGCCTGGCCGGCGTCCTAATCGACCGGCATCCACTTGAGTTCGCCGAAGAAATGATTACCGACACGCTCAATCATATGAGCGAAGCCTTGCGCGATTCGAAGATCACCATTCGCGTCAGTCCCGACCTTGTCGACGCGTTGACGGCGCATATTGGGACGATCGCCGAGAAAACGGCATTCACGGGTCAAACCATCGTTCTCGGAGTCGAGGATTTCGCGACCGGCGATTGCCGGGTGGAGTGGTCGCATGGCGGTGCGGAACGCGTCATGGCCGATATCGACACTTGGATTGACGATGCCGTGGCCCGCTATCTTGCCGCGATTGAAGAGCCGGCGGCGCCCGAGGCGCCGGTTGAAGAAGAAACGCCCGACATCGAGGCCACCGCAGCGATCGAAGACGACGGTATCAAACCGACAGGCGGTTCGAAAACGGTCCGCTACGACGATGAAGACGTCACTACTCCCAACCAGGAAGAAGACGGCGTCAAATCGGTCGGCGGCTCGAAATCGGTGCGCTACGACGCCGAGACTTCGGACAATGCAACCGAACATCCGACGGAAACGAATGCGCCCTCCGACGAGGAGGAAGTCAAAACCGTGGGTGGCTCAAAGAGCGTTCGCTATGACTGAACACCCGACACCGACGACGCAACGCCTGCGCTAACCAGGAGGTCGTAATGACCGACACGATGACAGACGACGAACCGGAACAAGAAGATGCCGAAGCGCACCTCGCTGATGAGGGCGCCGAAAAGGCAGAGCTTGAGCTTGACGAGATCGAGGCGACAGACACGACCGCCTCGGACGAAGAACCGGTTCTCGGCAACAAAGAGGCCGAAGAAGAGATCATCCGGACAGCGACCGACCTTGAGGCCGTGTACGACGTGCCGGTTCAGGTTTCCGCCGTACTGGGCAAGACCCGCATGGAGGTCAGCCAGTTGCTTAAGCTCGGGCGCGGCGCGGTTGTCGAGCTGGATCGCAAGGTCGGCGAAGCGATCGATATTTATGTCAACAACCGGCTGGTGGCCCGCGGCGAGGTCGTCGTCGTCGACGAACGCTTGGGCGTCACGATGACGGAAATCATTAAAACGGACCGTTCGTAGGAACGTAGGGAGTATTTGAGATGCGCTTACTAATTGTCGGAACGATGGATGGCCAGATCGGCGCGGCGAGCAAGATCGCCATGGATCGAGGCGCCAAAGTCTCCCACGTTCCGGATACCGAGACCGCCCTAGGAATGTTGCGATCGGGCCGTGGCGCCGACTTGCTAATGCTGGCCGCCGAACTCGACATCGCGGGATTCATCGCGGCATTGCGACAAGAGCGCATCAATGCACCGGTGGTCGCATACGGCATCGGGACCGACGCCGAAATTGCCGTCAAGGCGATTCGGGCCGGCGCGAAGGAATACATCCCGCTACCGCCCGACGCCGAACTGATTGCCGCCGTTCTTGAGGCTGTCTCCGAGGAATCCCATACGCTGATCTACGGCGATGCTTCGATGGAACGCATCATCAAATTGGCGGATCAGATTGCGCCGAGCGACGCCAGCGTCCTCATCACCGGCGAATCGGGCACCGGCAAAGAGGTTCTGGCCCGCTACATCCACCGCAAGAGCAAACGCGCCGAAAAACAGTTTGTCTCGTTGAACTGCGCAGCCATTCCGGAAAACTTGCTGGAAAGCGAACTCTTCGGTCACGAGAAGGGCTCGTTCACCGGTGCCATCGCACGGCGCATCGGGAAATTCGAAGAGGCCAACGGCGGCACATTACTGCTCGACGAAATTAGCGAACTCCACCCCCGCCTCCAAGCCAAGTTGCTGCGCGCAATTCAGGAGCGCGAAATCGATCGCGTGGGCGGGACGCGCCCCATCAAAGTGGATATTCGCCTGCTTGCCACCAGCAACCGCAACCTTAACGAAGCGGTCAAAAAGGGCGACTTCCGCGAAGACTTGTTGTTCCGGCTGAACGTCTTGAACATTCGCGTCCCGCCGCTTCGCGAGCGTCGCTCGGACCTCGAGGCGCTCTGTCACCATTTCGTCGATCGCTATTCCGAGGCCAATGGCGTCGAAACGCGCCCGATCTCAGAACAGGCTATGCAAGCTTTGATGAGCCACCCGTGGCCCGGCAATGTGCGTGAACTTGAGAACACCATCCACCGTGCAGTCGTTCTGGCCACGGGCGATGAAATCGATACCGACGCCATCATGCTGCAAAACGGCGACTCGCTATCGAACGGCCAAGGCGAGGTTGGAACAGGTGCGGTTGCAGCCGCAGCAAGCGCCGCGGGTGTCCCCATGGTCGGCAAAACGGTGGCCGAGGTCGAACGCGACCTCATCATCGATACGCTGGATCACTGCCTAGGCAACCGCACCCATGCGGCGAAGATCCTCGGGATATCGATTCGGACTCTGCGCAATAAGCTGAAGCAGTACAACGAGGACGGACTAGACGTGGTGCCGCCATCCGCTGGCGGCGATCATGGCCGCGCGCCGGCGACTGCCTAAGCGGCAAACCTAGATGACCGACGAAACGCAGGACGCACTGGTCGCGACCGGTGGGGAGCCCGTTACCGAATCGTTCGACCCTACGGCCGGCGATGCGGGCGAGGCTCCGACCGCAGGCCCGGGTTTAGGCGACCTTTTCGGCGGCCTATCCACGCGGTTGATGCGTGGCGACCTGATCTTCGCCTTCGGGATCATGCTGATCCTGGTGACGCTGATCTTGCCGATGCCGCGATGGCTCCTCGACGTTTCGCTTGCCTTGTCGATCACTTTTTCCGTGCTGGTCTTGATGAATGTGTTGTTCATCGGCCGCGCACTTGAATTCAGTTCCTTTCCAACGATTTTGCTGGTCGCGACAATGTTGCGGCTGGCGCTCAACTTAGCATCGACGCGTCTTATCCTGACGAATGGCCATGAGGGTACCGATGCGGCCGGCGGGGTGATCGAAGCCTTCGGCGGCTTCATCATGGGCAACAACTTCATCATTGGCCTGATCGTGTTCGCGATCCTGGTCATCGTGAATTTCGTCGTGATCACCCGCGGCTCAGGCCGTATCGCCGAGGTTGCCGCACGCTTCAGCTTGGACGCTATGCCTGGCAAGCAGATGGCAATCGATGCCGACCTCTCGAGCGGACTAATCGATGAGGGCGAAGCGCGGACCCGACGCAAACAACTCGAGGACGAAAGTAGCTTCTTCGGTGCGATGGATGGTGCGTCGAAGTTCGTCCGTGGCGATGCGATCGCCGGCCTATTGATCGTCTTCATCAACCTGATCGCCGGCATCATCATCGGCGTCGGTCAACGGGATATGTCTTTCGCCGAAGCCACGGCGACGTTTACCGCCCTGACGATCGGCGACGGTCTGGTAAGCCAAATCCCCGCGCTCATCGTCTCGACGGCCGCAGGTTTGCTGGTTTCCAAGTCGGGCGTAACCGGCTCGACCGACAAGGCTTTTTTCGGCCAGCTCAGTGGCTACCCGAAAGCCCTAGGCATGGCGTCGTTCCTGATGGCTGCCCTCGCGTTGCTGCCTGGCGTGCCGATGTTGCCGTTCTTCATGTTAGCGGCCGGCACGGGTGCCCTCGCCTTTTACGCCCGTCGTGGCGCAGATCGTCGCGCTGCGGAAACGGAAGAACGCGAACGCACCGCCGTCGAAGCCGCACCCGAGGAAGAGCCGATTGCAACGGCCCTCGCACTCGACGAGCTACGCCTCGAACTGGGCTATGGCCTATTGCCGCTGATCAACGATACCCGCGGCTACCGTCTGACCGACCAGATCAAGGCCCTGCGGCGACAGCTTGCAAGCGAAGTGGGCTTCGTCATGCCCTCGGTTCGAATTCTCGACAATATGCAGTTGGCCGCCAACACGTATGTCGTTCGCGTCAAAGAAGCCGAAGCCGGGTATGGGGACCTTCGACCCAACCACCTGCTGATTATGGATCCGCGCGGCGAACCCATCACCCTCAGCGGCGAAGACACGACAGAGCCGACCTTCGGGTTGCCGGCGATGTGGGTCGAGGAGTCGCTGCGCGAGGAAGCTTCGTTCCGCGGCTATACCGTCGTCGATCCGGCCACCGTGATCACGACGCATTTGACCGAAGTCATTAAAGACAACATGGCCGACCTGCTGTCCTATGCCGAGACGCAGAAGCTGTTGGACGATCTACCGAAAGAGCAGCAAAAGCTCGTCACCGATCTTATTCCTTCGCAGATCAGCATGTCTGGTACGCAACGCGTGTTGCAGAACCTGCTCGCCGAACGTATTTCGATTCGCGACCTGCCGACAATTCTCGAAGGTATCGCCGAGGCCAGCGGTTACACCAACAACATCACGCTTATCACCGAGCACGTCCGGGCCCGGTTGGCACGACAAATCAGCTCGGCCAACACCTCGGATTCCGGTTACGTCCCCATGGTGACGTTGTCGCCGGAATGGGAACAGAGTTTCGCAGAATCGATCATCGGCCAGGGCGACGAACGTCAGCTCTCGATGGCTCCGACACGCCTGCAAGAATTCATTCAGGCGTTGCGCCAGAGCTACGAGCGGTTCGCACAGGAGGGCGAGGCCCCGATTCTGCTGACCAGCCCGGGCATTCGCCCCTACGTCCGGTCGATCGTGGAACGCTTCCGGCCGCAAACGGTGGTCTTGTCGCAAAACGAGATTCACCCAAAAGCCAAAATCAAAACACTGGCGCAAATCTAGGGAGTGACCATGCGGCTGAGAACCTTCACAGCGCCGACGCTAGACGATGCGATCGCCCTAGTCCGCGAGGAGCTCGGAGAGGAAGCCGTCATCGTCTCGACCTACCAGTCGCGTCGCGGGCGCGGCGCCCAAGTCACCGCTGCCTTGGACGAATCAGAGGACGACGGCACGCTCGCCCAAAAACTTGCGACCGAAGAAAACCACACTGAGCCCGACGACGAGTTTGCTCAAATTTTGCGGTTTCACCGGCTGGACGATGCGCTCTCCCACCGCATCGCGGCAGAGGCTCGATCCTTGGGGCGCGACGACACGGTCCTCGCCCTGGCCGGCGCACTCGACACGCACGTTTCTTTTGTGACGCTCCCGAGCGATGGGACGGCGCCGGTTATGTTGGTTGGCCCTCCCGGGGTCGGTAAGACCGTGACCGTAACGAAGATCGCCGCACGAGCAGTACTTGAGGGTCGCCGGGTTCACGTGTTGACCACAGATACCGTACGTTCCGGCGCGTTCGAGCAACTCGCTGCAATGACGGCCATGATGAATGTGCCGCTTCGCAGTGCCGAAACGCCCGAAGAACTCGCAACGGCCGTGGCCGAGGTCGACGATGCCGACTTGGTGTTGATCGACACGCCGGGTTGCAATCCGTTTGCACCAGCCGAGGTCGCCGATCTACGAGCTTTCGCGTCAGCTGTTGCGGCGCGCCAGGTTTTGGTCCTGAGCGCCGGAGTCGATGCCGCTGATTTTGCCGATGCCGCCAGGATATTTGCGGCCGCCGGCGCGATGGCGCTTCATGTAACCCGGTTGGACTGCGCGCGACGCTACGGCGGCATAGTCTCAGCCGCGGTTTCAGGCAATCTTCCGATCGCCGAAGCCAGCGCGACGCCGTTTATTGCCAACGGCTTATCGTCGCTGAACCCCGTCTCGTTAGCGCGCCTGATGAACGAGACCGCCTTCAAGCTGGCGGAACGACCGATCGAAAGAGCGGCATCATGAACGCCAATGCTGCACGGAAAATAGTCCAGTTTCCCTCTGCGAGGGGCCAGAACATTGTCACCATCGCGTCCGGCAAGGGCGGGGTCGGCAAGACTTGGTTTGCGACAACCCTCGCACATGCATTCGCGCGGCAGGGAGAGCGCGTATTGCTGGTCGACGGGGACTTGGGACTAGCGAATATCGATGTGCAGCTAGGGCTGACCCCGCAATGGGACCTGAGCGCCGTGTTGAGTGGGCGTGTGCGGTTGAGCCAGGCCATTCTCCCCTATGACGCCGGTGGCTTCGACATCTTGGCCGGTCGTTCGGGGTCGGGCGTGCTGTCGACGGCAAGTCGCGAGAAACTACTTGGACTACGCCAAGCGATACAAAAGATCGCGGGACGCTACGACCGCGTTCTTATCGACCTCGGCGCCGGAATCGATGCAACCGTTCGTTTGTTGATGGGCGGCAACGGCACCATCCTAGCCGTCACGAACGGTGAACCTACGGCACTGACCGATGCCTATGCCTTTATCAAGGTGGCGCGGATGAAATACCCGAATGCCGATGTTCGGCTGGTGGTCAACAATGCAACGACGGTGCAAGACGGAAAACGGACCTATGCGACGCTAGCCAGCGCCTGTCGGAGCTTCCTGAAAATTGATTTGCCCTTGGCGGGCATCGTTTTGAATGATCGGCATGTCCGAGAGGCGATTGTGCATCAGGTTCCGATCTTGACCCGTCATCCGACGACACCCGCGAGCGTGTCGGTCGAGAACCTCTGCCGTCGCCTTCGCGAGTAGGGCCCATGAGCAACGTCTCCGGTTCATCCTCCGCGCCGCCACCACCTAGCGGGACCCCCCGCGTTTCGCCTGCGCCGGTGACGCCGGGCCAAACCGGCCAACACCAGACCCCGACGCAAGGCGAGCCGCAAACCCAGACCACACCTCAACAGGCGCCACCGGATACCGCCGTTACGCTGGCGCCATCGCTTGCCGGGTTGAGCGAGGGTGAAACCGTAAACGTCACGGTCTTGAGCCATGACGCCGACGGACGTCAAATCGTCCAAGCGCCGCAAAGCGTCCTCGTCACCCTAGACCCCGAACCCTTACCGGCGCTTGCCACCGCGACCATTCGAGTGACCGGGCTTGCGCACGATCACTTGCGCGCGCAGCTCACCGCCGTCGACGGCGAGCCCACGCCAACGCCGCACGCGATCCGGCTACGGGTAGTGCAGGTTTCCTTTCCAAATAGCCCGGCGGACACGCCCGATACGACGATCCCGAATGCGCCACCCTCGCCCCAACCTCCGGCCCTGCAAGTGGGCACGGTCGTGGCGACACAGGCGGCACCGCCGACACCGATTGCGACGGTCACGGCAGCGGCATCCGGCGGACCAAGCGCGCCCGGAGGACGTGCAACACTCCCACCGAGCACCGCGACCTTCTTTCGTGTCATCGCTGCTACGCCGCCAACGTCAGCCCATCCGGCAAGTCGCACAGAATCAGCCAACGCAGCGACGGCGGCGGCAACGACCAAACCGGTGACATCGTCAGGGCCCACTGCACCTGTGACAACCGGTGCAAGGCCGTCGAACACGGGCGCCCCAGCAGCTTCGCCCTCGGCTCGCACGCCGACACCATCGCAGGGCGTTTCTCCGCCGCAAAGCACCGGAGCCGCGCTGCGCGGCCCCACGCCCCCAACCGTGACGAGCCCCTCTAGCACACCGACTCCGACACAAGTGGTCGGCACGATCGCCGCCTCCCCCCGCCCCGACCAAACCGTCGTGACGACATCCCGTGGAACGATCGTACTGGCGCAACCCGCACCGACACATTGGCCGGAAGGGACGACAGTGGTCTTGGAGGCAATCGACACCCGGGTCGACACGCCTGCCACGGCACTGGCAGCGGCCGCCGCAGCGCCTGCCGCTGCGACCGCCACCGCCACCCGACCGTTGGACCAGGTCCTCATGACGCTGGGAGAAGATTGGCCCGCGTTGCGCGATCTTGCGGCACATACAGCCACGGCCGCGCCGCCAACCGCACAAAGTTTCGTCGAGGGGAAGATCCCGGCAGCCAATGCACGCGCGGCAGCGCAGATCATGTTCTTTCTATCGGTCCTGCGCAGCGGGGATGTCGCCGGTTGGTTGGGCGGTGACATGATGCGGAGCCTGGAGCGCGCCGGCCAGCGCGGTTTGGTCGAACGGTTGGGCGACGATTTTCGTCAGCTCCGGCGCCTCGGCGATGAAACCAGCGCAAACGACTGGCGCTTGCTCATGTTTCCGTTTGCGTCAGGCGACAAGATCGAGCCTATTCATATGTTCGTGCGGGGCCAAAGACGCGATCAATCCGATGGCGATCAGGACATTCGCTTTGTCGTCGACCTGAAGATGAGCGCACTCGGCGCCCTACAGTTCGATGGACTGCTTCATCAGAAAACCTTCGATCTGATGGTGCGGAGTCATACCGAACTCGGCGAGCGCCAACGCGAGGACATCACACGCATTTTCAATCGTGGATTGGACGCCATCGGTTACCGTGGGCAGATCGGCTTTCAGACGGTGAAGGAGTTTCCGGTGTCGCCGTTTAATGACTTATTGGGCGGCCGCCATACGCCGGGCACGATTGTCGCGTAGCTGACCCGTCCGGCGACGCCGCACCATGTCGGCCGCCATTTCGTCAATCGTATGCTGATCCTTGCGCTGCTGTTCCGCGGCTTCGCGTTCTTGTTGACGCTCCCAGACAATTTCGTATCGACGAACTTCCTGAAAGGCTGCCGACACCTCTTGGTGGGCGACGTCGATCTTTTCCTGTAGCTCGGCCATGGAGCGCTCAAGCGTTTCGCGCCGATCGATCACGGCACGTGCGTAGTTGCCGTAGAAAACCAGCGCTTCGTCGTCATGGCGCGCGGATCGTTGTTCGCGTTCTAGATCCGTTTCGAGTTGGTGCCGATTGGCCCGCAGGTTGGCCATCAGGGTCTCGAGACCGGCCAACGTGCGTCGTTTTTCCTCCATGGTCCACTTGGCGACCCGGATCAGAGTGGGGAGCGCGCTCATGCGGCGACCTCTTCAGCGCCGGCCTGTCCCAGGATGTCAGTCAGTTGCGCAAAAGCGGTCGCGAAATTCGCCGGCTCTTCGATATCTTGCGCGAGGTACCCTTCGAGCAATGGATAGAGTTGGATGGCACGATCCACCGCCGGGTCCGATCCGGTCCGGTAGGCACCAAGCCGGATCATCTCGGCCATTCCTTCATAGGTTGCGATCAAGGTGCGGGCCTCGGCAATCTGCGCAGCCTCGTCAGGCGCATTGCACTTGGGCATCGTGCGCGACACGCTACGGAGGATATTGATTGGCGGGAAACGACCGCGTTCGGCAATCGAGCGATCCATGATGATGTGACCATCGAGAATGGCGCGCACGGCATCGGAGATCGGTTCGTTGTGATCGTCCCCTTCGACAAGCACAGTGAACAGACCGGTAATGGTTCCCTGCCCTTCGCCCGGGCCGGCGCGCTCAAGCAGTTTGGGCAGCTCGGCAAAAACCGTCGGTGTGTAGCCGCGACTTGCCGGAGGTTCGCCGCCGGATAAGCCGATTTCCCGCTGCGCCATGGCAAAACGCGTGACGCTGTCCATCAAGCACAAGACGTCGTTGTCGAGATCCCGGAAATACTCTGACAGAGTAAGGGTGAGATACGCGGCCTGGCGGCGGGCAAGCGCGGACTCGTCGGACGTGGCAACCACGACGACACTTTTCTTGAGCCCCTCTTCGCCGAGGTTGTCTTGAATGAACTCGGTGACCTCGCGGCCGCGTTCGCCGACTAGGCCGATCACGTTGACATCGGACTGGGTGTAGCGCGACAGCATCGAGAGCAGCACAGATTTGCCGATGCCCGATCCGGAAAAGATACCCATCCGCTGGCCGCGGCAGCACGTCATGAAGGTATTGATGGCGCGAACGCCGAGATCGATTTTCTCTCCGACCCGGTGGCGATTATGCGCGGGCGGCGGCGACGCTTTCAGGGCGTACGAATCGACCCCACGAGGGATCGGCCCCTTACCGTCGATCGGCTCGCCGAACGCGTTGACCACCCGACCGAGCCACGCACGGGTGGGATAGACCACCGGTTCGGCATCGCCAATGATGACACGACAACCGAGGCCGACGCCCTCAAGCTCGCGGAACGGCATAAGCAAGGCATGATCGTCCCGGAAACCCACGACTTCTGCGGTAACATCGACGCTACGCCGGGTCTCGATCACGCACCGCGACCCGATCGAAACCTCGCTCTGTATCCCCGCCACTTCGACCAGCAGGCCCTGAACCGAGCTGACCCGGCCGTAGCGGGTGACGACCGGAATACGATCGATATCCTCAATAACGCTTTTCACAGTCTTGCCGCACCTGTGCCAAATAGGGTCATTCTGACCACCCCCTATCTTCGGCTGCGGCGCCTTAAAGGGTGGTTAATGCCCAGGAAAACAGCCAAATCCGCCAGGTGTGATGGGCATCACTGGCCACGGAGTCCATTTGTTAACTATTTTAACGTCCTGTTAACCATATTCATTCAGTGTGAGTTAACTAGTTACCACACGAGGGCAAAGCGATGCGGGTACTCCTGGTAGAAGACGATCTGGCGATGGCGCGCAGCATCGAAATGATGCTGAACGGCGAGGGCTTTAACGTTTACGCCACCGATATGGGCGAAGAGGGCCTCGATCTCGGCAAGATCTACGACTACGACATTATTGTCCTGGACCTCAATTTGCCGGACATGCACGGCTACGATGTGCTGAAAAAGTTACGTAACGCGAAAATCGAAACACCCATTCTCATTCTTTCGGGGATGTCCGAATCCGACGACAAGGTAAAAGGCTTGGTCTTCGGTGCGGACGACTACCTCACCAAGCCGTTCGACAAGAGCGAATTGGTTGCGCGCATCCACGCGGTGGTGCGGCGCGCCCGCGGTCATGCGCAGTCTTCGATCACGGTCGGCGATTTGGAGATCGATCTCGACGGCAAATCTGTTTCGGTGGCCGGTCAGTCCGTTCACCTGACCGGCAAGGAATACGGCATCCTCGAATTGCTCGCGTTGCGCAAGGGCACGACCTTGACCAAGGAAATGTTCTTGAACCACCTTTACGGCGGCATGGACGAACCCGAACTCAAGATCATCGATGTGTTTGTCTGCAAATTGCGTAAGAAGCTTGCGACCGCATCGGGCGGCAACAACTTCATCGAAACCGTCTGGGGCCGCGGTTATGTGCTGCGCGACCAGGAAAGCGAAAAAGTCGCCGAGGTTTCCGCCGCTTAAGCTTTAGAACGTCCTCCCTACCTTGAAAGGCCGCCCCGAGGGCGGCCTTTTTCTTAGGTGGGGACGGCCTTCAGAGTGACCGCGCCCTCCTCGACCGCATGAACGATCGTATGTCCCTGTCGGCGTGCCAGCTTGAGCGTCAGCGCCGCTTGAATCTGCCGCGGGGTGAGTGTTTCGGAATCAACCGCGCCGTCGAGAACCGGCTGGATGTCGTCTGGAATCCGGGCGCGACCGCCTGTCGCCTCGACCCCGAGGCTCTCCCCTTCCGAAAAAATCCGCACCGTCCCTCCCCGCGCGACCGCATCGGCGCCAAGTAAGACGAGATTGACCAAAAGGCGCACCCCTTCGGGCCCCGGATCGGCCCCACCTTCCGACCAATCGATCCCCACTCGGCCCGAGGCGAATAGGCCCTGCGCAGCGGCACGGGCGTCGCTCAGAGTGGTGCCGGGGCCCGCCTTGCCGTAGGCGATTCGATAGACTTTCAGTTTGTTGACGGCGTCGGAAAGGCCATCTGCGGTTAAGGCGATGGCCTTGGCCCGCATTTCAGGATCGTTCTCGTCTTGGGCCATGGCAATGCCGTTCCGGGCGGCACTGACTGGACTGATCACGTCATGACACAGGCGCGCGCAAAGCAAAGCGCTAAAATCGATCTCGTCCATTCGGGCTCCTCGATTGACTTCATTCAATCCTCTGTCTGTTAGGATAGCCTATGAATGAAGTAGGGGCGCATCACTCGTGACTTTTGTGCTGGAGCCGGGCGCCTATGTGCGGCACCCCGATCGCCCGGACTGGGGGATCGGGCAAGTTCAAACGGTAGTTCGGAATCGAGTGACGGTGAATTTCGAGAACGCAGGCAAACAGTTGATCAACACCGCTGTGATCGCATTGGTGATCCTGGACGACGACCCGACATGACGGACAACGCGGGCAAGGCGCGCCACCCGGGAAAGGGCCGGCGCAAAGGGCGCCGGACCGAGCGCGGTCGGCAACCGACAGCTGTCGCATTGCGCGAGATCGGCGACGTTCTAGGCACTGCGCGCCCGGAACGAACGCTTCTCCTGGAATACCTGCACCGCATCCAAGATCGCTTCGCCTGCATATCGGCGCAACACATCGCCGCCCTCGCGCATCACATGCGGCTGTCGATGGCCGAAATTTACGAAGTCGCGAGCTTTTACGCCCACCTGGATGTCCACCGCGAGGACGAAGAGGCCCCGCCACCTCTTACTATTCGCGTTTGCGAGAGCCTGTCGTGCCAGATGGCCGGTGCGGACATGCTTTTTGCGGAGATTAGCGCCAATACCGGCGCCGGCGCGCGCGTGGTTCGGGCGCCCTGCATGGGGCGCTGCGATACAGCGCCGGTCGTCGAGGTGGGGCGCAATCACCTCTGCGGCGCCACCGCGCAGTCGGTGCGTACCGCCGTCGAGAACAATACGACTAGTCCAACGGCACCCGCGACGACGACCCAACACGACTCCTCCTACACGATGTTGGACAAGGTCTTGGCCGGATCACTTAGCGGTCCGTCGATCATGGCCACGCTAGACGATGCCGGGCTACGTGGCTTGGGCGGCGCAGGTTTCCCCGCCGCACGCAAATGGCGGTTCGTTTTGGCGGAACCGACGCCGCGCATCCTGGTCGTCAATGCCGATGAGGGGGAACCCGGAACCTTCAAGGACCGCCACTACCTGGAGTCTGCGCCGCGTTATGTCCTCGAAGGTGCGATGATTGCCGCCCACGTGATCGACGCCGATTCGATCTACATCTATCTACGGGACGAATACCCGCAGGTGCGGGCCGTCCTCGACGAGGAAATCGCAAGGCTTCGTGACGTCAAACCGAACCTGCCGCCCATCATCGTCCGCCGCGGTGCAGGGGCCTACATTTGCGGCGAAGAATCGGCGATGTTGGAAAGCATCGAGGGCAATCGACCCCTGCCCCGACACCGCCCACCGTTTCCGGCCCAGGTCGGTTTGTTCGGGCGGCCGACCTTGGCGCACAACGTCGAAACGCTCTATTGGGTACCGCGCATTCTTGAAAACGGTGCGGCGTGGTTCGCCGATCAAGGCGCCGAGGGGCACAAGGGACCGCGCAGTTTTTCGGTGTCGGGTCGGGTCAAAAAACCGGGCGTGAAACTGGCCCCGGCCGGGATTACCGTACGTCGACTGATCGATGAGTTTTGTGGTGGGATGCTGGACGGCCACCGCTTCGCGGCCTATTTGCCGGGCGGTGCCTCAGGCGGCATTTTGCCCGCGCATCTCGGCGACGTGCCGCTGGACTTCGGAACCTTGGAACCGCATGGCGCATTCATCGGCTCGGCAGCCGTCATCGTTCTTTCCGACCAAGACGACATTCGCAATGCCGCTTTGAACGTGATGCGGTTTTTTGCCGATGAGAGCTGTGGGCAATGTACGCCGTGTCGCGTCGGAACAGAGAAAGCCGTCGCACTGATGCAAGCCACCACCTGGGATTCCGCATTGTTGACCGATCTCGGCCACGTGATGCGCGATGCGTCGATCTGCGGACTGGGACAGGCCGCCCCGAATGCATTCGAAACCTTAATGCGCTATTTCCCGGAGGCGGTCCGATGACCGTCCGCTTTACGCTAGACGGCCGCTCGGTCGAGGCCGAGGACGGCGAAACGATTTGGCAGGTCGCGGCACGCGAAGGCACAGAGATCCCCCATCTGTGTTACGCAACGACACCGGGATATAGGGCCGACGGTAATTGCCGCGCCTGCATGGTCGAGATTGAGGGCGAACGGACGCTCGCCGCGTCTTGCATACGCAAGCCCGCGGAGGGGATGACAGTCCGCAGCAGCAGTGCGAGGGCCGAATCGGCACGACGCAGCGTCATGGAATTGTTGATCGCCGATCAACCGTCTCAAGAAAAAGCTTACGACCCCAACAGCACCTTTTGGCAGATGGCACCGGCGACCGGCACGTCGGCCAGCCGCTATCCCGCAAGCCTGCGCCCGGACCCCGATACCAGCCACCCCGCGATGACCGTCCGTCTGGATGCCTGCATCCATTGCGGTCTATGCGTCCGCGCCTGCCGCGAGGTGCAGGTCAACGACGTGATCGCGATGGCCCATCGGGGCCCCCTCAGCCAAATCGTGTTCGACGTCGACGATCCGATGGGCGCAAGCACATGCGTTGGTTGCGGTGAATGCGTGCAGGCTTGCCCGACCGGTGCGCTGAGCCCAGCCCACGATGTCCTGCGCGACCAGATCGATCGCACCGTCGACAGCGTCTGTCCCTATTGCGGCGTCGGCTGCCAATTGACCTATCACATCAAAGACGACGCGCTGGTCTACGTCAGTGGCCGAGAGGGGCCTGCCAACAAAGGCCGGTTGTGCGTGAAAGGCCGATTCGGTTTCGACTATGTACGTCACCCCCACCGGCTGAAGACGCCGCTGATCCGCAAAGAGGGCATTCCCAAAGCGGACCATCCCGACATCGACCCGGCCAACCCGCTATCTCATTTTCGCGAAGCAACGTGGGAAGAAGCACTCGACCTGGCGGCACAAGGCTTGCGCACCATCCGGGACACGCGTGGCGGATCGGCCTTGGCGGGATTCGGGAGCGCCAAGGGATCGAACGAAGAGGCCTATCTTTTTCAGAAATTGATCCGCGCGGGCTTCGGCACCAACAACGTCGACCACTGCACGCGCCTGTGCCACGCATCTTCCGTCGCCGCCTTGATGGAAACAATCGGATCGGGCGCGGTCACAGTGCCCTTTGCCGAGGTGTCGAACACGGACGTGATCGTGGTGATCGGCAGCAACACATCGGTCAACCATCCCGTTGCGGCAACCTTCTTTAAGAACGCGGTCAAGAGCGGCACCGAACTGATCGTGCTCGACCCCCGGGGCGAAGCCCTGGGGCGACACGCGACGCACATGGTTCAGTTCAAGCCGGGCACCGACGTGGCGCTCCTTAATGCCATCATGCATGTGATCGTCCAAGAAGACCTCGTCGATCACGACTACATCGCGAAGTTCACCGAAGATTTCGACGCGTTGCGCGAGCACTTGGTGGCGTTTTCGCCAGAAGCGATGGCGCCCGTCTGCGGCGTACCGCCCGATACGTTGCGCGAAATCGCCCGCATCTATGGGCGTGCGGAAACGGCGATGATTTTTTGGGGCATGGGGATCAGCCAGCACATCCATGGGACGGACAACGCCCGCTGCCTCATTTCGCTTGCTTTGATGTGCGGTCAGGTCGGCCGTCCAGGCACCGGCCTGCACCCCTTACGCGGCCAGAACAACGTTCAGGGCGCCTCGGATGTCGGCCTCATCCCCATGTTCTACCCGGATTATGCGAGCGTCGAGGACACCGACGCCCATACCCGTTTCGAAGCGCTGTGGGACGCGACACTCGACCCCAAGAAGGGTCTGACGGTGGTCGAGATCACCGACGCGATCCACGACGGCACGATTTCGGGAATGTATGTCATGGGAGAGAACCCGGCCATGTCGGACCCCAACCTCAACCATACCCGCGCCGCGCTCGCCAAACTCGAGCACCTAGTGGTGCAGGATCTTTTTCTAACCGAGACGGCGACCTATGCAGACGTGATTCTACCGGCATCGGCCTTTCCTGAAAAAGACGGCACGTTCACCAACACCGATCGCCGCGTTCAATTGGGTCGACACGCCCTCCCGCTGCCCGGCGATGCGCGACAGGACCTATGGATTATTCAGGAAGTTGCGCGACGACTGGACCTGGACTGGCGCTACGACCACCCGCGCGACGTCTTTGCCGAAATGCGCACCTGCATGCCGTCGATAAACGGGATCAGTTGGGTGCGTTTGGAACGCGAAAGCGCTGTGACCTACCCATGTGTTGACGAAACTCACGAGGGACATGCCATCATCTTTGGTGACGGGTTTCCCACCGCCACAAAGCGGGGCCGTTTCGTGCCCGCGACGATTATTGCGCCCGATGAACCCACGGACGCGGACTATCCTTTCGTTCTGAGTACCGGGCGGCTACTCGAACACTGGCACACCGGCGCAATGACCCGCCGGACCTTAGTGCTCGATGACCTGGAACCGGAAGCGCTTGCCCATTTGGCGCCCAACGACGTCGAGGCCTTAGGTCTAGAGGCCGGCCAAAGGGTACGCCTCGCGACGCGACGCGGCACAATAGAGCTTTCCATCCGCGTCGATTCTGGGGTGCCGGAGGGTATGGTGTTCATGCCGTTTTGTTATGCCGAGGCAGCCGCCAATCTGCTGACCAACCCGGCGTTGGATCCGTTCGGAAAGATCCCCGAGTTCAAATACTGCGCGGCAAAAATCGAGGCTCTGAGTTCGTAACACGGCAAACCCGTTAGTCCGCGCGGCCCACAGCCTATAATTGCGCCAAGAATACGGCCTCCCGTTTTCCGACAGTACTGTGACGGTGCACACTGCCCGGCGGCCTCGCGCTGCGTAGGGTCTTTTGTATTCGTTGGTGACCATAGCGCCGAGGAGTGCGGCAATGGACGACCAATTGACCTTTGCGACAGCCGATCAGTTGATCGACGTACATGGGCGGGACGCTGTGTCGGTCGCCCAGAATGCGATCGGTCGCTTTGAGCGCCGGGGCGACGACGCCGGGCAACGAATCTGGCAAGAAGTCTTGGTTGCCGTCGAAGAATTGCTGCAGCAGAGCCAACGTCGCGAGAATACCCGCCGCTTCTAGGTTCGTGGTTGGGCCTAAGCCATCATGTCTTCGAGCGCTTTCATGTCGGCCGCCACGCTGCGGGCGGCCTTTCCCTCCATAGCGCGATAGCGCCGCACAACCTCTCGACCAAATGGCGTGACCTTTGCGCCACCACCGCCCTTGCCGCCGGTAGCGGTTTCGACCAGGGCTTGGCGAAAACAACGGTTCATGGTCTCCACCAAATCCCACGCCCGCCGATAGGACATCCCCATCTCGCGCGCTGCGGCCGAGATCGATCCGGTACGCTCGATGGCGTCGACAAGTGCGGCTTTGCCCGGTCCCATTGCCGTTGCAGACCCGAGCAAGACGCGCAGTTGGGGAACCGCACCATGGGGGGCCCTGGTCATACACCCTCCTCGCTCAGAAACCGTTCCGCCTGAATCAAATCTTCCGGGGTGTTGGCGTTGAAGAACGGGTCGATACCTACCGCGGCAAAATCGACGGTGACGATGGGATATTGCTCCGTCCAGCGATCGATCTTGCGTTCGCCGCCTTCCAGCGCAGTGCGCAACTCGTGCCGCAATCCGACGGGCCAGACCCCGAAGACCGGATGGGTGCGCCCTTTTGAAGCGGCACAGGCCAACGCCGCACCGGCCAACCGACGGGCCTCAAGCATGGCATCGACCAAGTCCGTCGGAAAAAAAGGCGCATCAGTGGGGAACGAGACCACGGTCTCATGATCGGGCACGTTCGCTACGGTCCATTCCATGGCGGTCAGCACGCCGGCAAGAGGGCCAGCAAAACCGTCGATCACATCCGATACTACCGGCACATCAAACGCCGCAAAGCGCGAAGTATCGCCGTTCGCATTGAGGATTAACGTATCGACTTGCGGACGCGCTCGCTGGATCGCCCGGTCCAGCAATGTCACGCTGCCGAGGGGCTGGAGACACTTGTCACCACCGCCCATACGGCGCGCTTGGCCTCCGGCCAAAAGCACCCCAACAACGTGGTGGTGCGCCTTCATCGCGCGGCCTCTTGCGTTCCGCCGTCCTCCGACGTGGAAACATCAGCGTCATAGACGATGCGTTCATGACCCGATAACGCAATAAAACGCCGCCCGCGCGCGCGGCCAACGAGCGTAAGATTGGCTTGCCGAGCGAGGTCCACGCCCCACGCGGTAAACCCCGACCGCGAGACGAGGATGGGAATACGCATGTTGACGCACTTGATAACCATTTCGGACGTCAGACGACCGGTGGTGTAGAAGATCTTATCGTCAGGCCGCACGTCGTTGAGAAACATGTAGCCTAAGATCTTGTCGACCGCGTTGTGGCGCCCGACATCCTCCAGGTAGAGGAGAGGCACGTCGTTGTGAGCCAGCACGCATCCGTGAATCGCACCGGCCTCTAGATACAGACTCGGCTGGGTGTTGACCTTTTTCAGGAGCGCCGCAAGCGCCGCCGTATGAAGTACCGCGTCGGTCGCAAGTGTGACGTCCTCAAAAGTTTCCATGAGATCGCCGAACGCAGTGCCTTGGGCGCACCCCGAGGTCAGCGTTTTCTTTCGTAACTTGGCTTCGTAGTTGGTCGGGCGCTCGGTTCGGACGACGACGACATCGAGTTCTTCGTCGTAATCGATACCCTCGATCCGGTCGTCTCGACGTAGCATGTTCTGGTTGAGCAAATAGCCAACCGCGAGCCACTTCGGATGGTCGCCGATCGTCATCATCGTGACGATTTCCTGGCTGTTCAGATAGACCGTCAACGGGCGCTCGACGGTGACCGTCGTGTCGATCTCTGCACCGGACTCGTCCCGCCCCGCGACCCGCCTGGTCAGGCGTTCGTCATCTGGGCGAGGTCCGACCTCGAATTCACGCATGGCGTCACTTCTTTCCTCGTGGCCGAAAGAAAAGCACCCGGCCACCTTGAGAGGGTTATATACTGCCATATATAACGCTCTAAGCAGCGCCGGAAAGTGTTCCTCCCATGATTGACCCGTTTGGCCGAGAAGTAACCTACCTACGGGTATCCGTAACGGACCGTTGCGACTTCCGTTGCGTCTACTGCATGTCGGAGCACATGACGTTCCTACCCAAGCGCGACGTCCTGTCGTTGGAGGAACTCGACCGGCTTTGTTCGGCCTTCGTGCGCAAAGGCGTGACCAAACTGCGCTTGACGGGCGGCGAGCCCTTGGTCCGCAAGGACATCATGACGCTGTTTGACGGTTTGGGTCGGCACCTGAAGTCCGGCGCCCTCGAAGAGCTGACGCTGACCACCAACGGCAGCCAACTCGATCGTTACGCCGACGAACTGTATGCAGCCGGGGTTCGCCGCATCAATTTGTCCCTCGACTCGCTCGACCCCAGCACGTTCAAGAGCATCACGCGGTGGGGCAACATCGACAACGTGATGCGCGGTATTGCCGCAGCGAAACGGGCAGGCCTCGCGATCAAAATCAACACCGTCGCGTTGAACGGCATCAACGACGGCGAGTACGACCGGTTGATCGCGTGGTGCGGCGACCAAGGGTTTGATCTAACGCTGATCGAAACGATGCCGATGGGCGATATCGACGGCGACCGCTCGGCAGACTATTTGCCGCTGTCGGCAGTACGTGCTGATCTTGATAAGCGCTGGCACCTTGAAGACATCGACTACCAAACCGGTGGGCCGGCGCGGTATGTCCGGGTTAAAGAAACCGGCGGCCGCCTGGGCTTTATCACGCCGTTGACCCACAATTTCTGCGAATCGTGCAACCGGGTTCGGATCACCTGTACCGGCACGCTGTATATGTGCCTCGGCCAAGCCGATTCGGCGGATCTACGGTCGCCGCTACGCGCCAGCGAATCCGATGCGGAACTCGACGCCGCCATAGATGCTGCGATCGCCCGCAAACCAAAGGGGCACGACTTCATTATCGACCGGGCCAATCGCGGACCTGCGGTCAACCGGCACATGAGCGTGACCGGCGGTTAAGATGGCCCTGGCTTAGCGGATCAATACTTGATGCGAAAAGCGATCACCATCCGAAATGGTGATCTGTTCGAACCCCATCATTTTGGCCATATCGAAAAAGGTGAAGAAGTCGGCGACGCCGAGCTCTTGGAAGAACTGCGTGGTTCGAACTTGGGCGGTGAGTTGCGCGAGCAAGGCGCGGGCGCGATAGACCGTGCCGATGGCGGTATCGTTAAGCGCGACAATGATGAGTTTCTGCGCCTCGTCGCCCTTGGCAAAGATCGCGAACTGCGGTGGAAACGGCGCCTTGAGCTGTTGCGCCGTCATCCCGGTAACAAAACCGATCCGCGACTCCCGCGTCGCCTGCGGAAGCGTCACGGCGCGCGCAACATAGGTCTCTTGGCTGGCCGTCTCGGGATAATAGTAGCCTTCGTGCCTATCCACCGCGTCTTGTGCGACGACCGAGTGTGCCCACAGTGCGACGGAGCCGATCACCACTAGGACTGCCGCTAAAACGAAACGCATCGCCAAACTCCAAAATGGGCGGCCATGATGCGTGACGGAGCAGCGCCAGGCAACGCCCGGGTTTGCTGGCGCACGCCAAGCCTTCGGCTATACTAATCCACCTTCCCCAAAGAACCGGAAAACGCCGCCATGCCGGACAGCATCACCGTGAGCTTCGTTGCGAGCCGCGCAAAGGACGCCCAGAACGGTTTGGCGCGCCTGAAACGTCGCTACAAACATGTGCCGCCGAGCAAGAGCGACGTCATCGTGGCTCTTGGGGGCGACGGGTTCGTCTTGGAAACCTTACATCGTTACATGGACCGCGATGTGCCGATCTTCGGTATGAACAAGGGCACGGTCGGCTTCTTGATGAACGAGTTTCGCGAAGAAAAACTGCTGGAGCGGATCAACGACGCGGAGGAAGTGGCGCTCCGCCCGCTGGAGATGGTCGCGATGCGAAAGGGACGGCGCAAGCGCGCCCTCGCGATCAACGAAGTCTCCCTGCTGCGCGAAACGCGGCAGGCGGCAAAGATCAAGATATCGGTCGACGGGGTCGTGCGCATTCCCGAACTGATTTGCGACGGTATCTTGTTGGCCACGCCCGCCGGCAGCACGGCCTACAACCTGTCCGCCCATGGACCGATCATTCCCATCGGCGCCGACATCATGGCCCTCACCCCGATCAGCGCGTTTCGCCCACGGCGGTGGCGCGGTGCGTTGTTGCCGCAACGAGCGCTGGTCCGCTTCGATATCTTGGAGCCGGAGAAACGACCGGTGAGCGCGGTGGCCGACCATACCGAGGTACGCGACGTCTCGTGGGTCGAAGTGCGCGAAGACAGGTCACGCCGGATGCGGATGCTGTTCGACCCGGAACACAACCTCGAAGAACGTATCCTGAACGAACAATTCATTCCGTGAGACCTGCGACCAAGCGAACGGCGCAGCCGATCGATCTGCTGCCGGTCGACATCACCGCCTACACGGGGAACACCGCGATCCCTTACGTCACGACTTTGGACAGCGGGCATCCGGGGCCGCATGTGCTCATCAACGCGCTGACCCACGGCAACGAAGTCTGCGGGGCCCATGCCATCGACTACCTGTTTCGAAACGACGTTGCGCCCGTGCGTGGAAAACTGAGCCTTAGTTTTGCGAATGTCGCGGCCTATGAGTCGTTCGATGCGACCAAACCAGGCGCGTCGCGTTATCTCGATGAAGACTTCAACCGTCTTTGGTCGGCCGATGTCCTTGATGCACCGGCGCGCTCGCGCGAACACGCAAGGGCAAAAGCGCTGCGCCCGTTGATTGACGATGTCGATCACCTCCTCGATTTGCACTCGATGCAAACCCCAAGCCCAGCGTTGGCGTTAGCCGGCGTCACGGAAAAATGTCGCGCGACGTGCAAAGCGATCGGTGTTCCGGCGCATGTCGTGGTCGACGCGGGCCACGCTGCCGGCGTGCGGATGCGTGATTACGGACCTTTTGCCGACGCCACCGATTCCCGGACGGCCGTACTCGTGGAGTGCGGTCAGCATTGGCGCACCGACAGCCGAGATGTTGCGATCGATGCCGCTGTACGATTTCTCGTCGCATTCGGATGTGTGTCCGAGGCTTGGGCAGCCCCACGGCTGGCCGCGTCGACGCCAGTTGATCAATGCACCGTCGAGGTGACGAATGCGGTCACCGTCCAAACCCGCGACTTTCTGTTTCTCGACGACTACCAGGGACTCGAGGTTATCCCGCAAGCCGGCACGGCTATTGCGCGCGACGGGAACCGGATCGTAACGACGCCTTACGACGACTGCGTCCTCATCATGCCGACCCGGCATACCAAGCGCGGCCAAACGGCGGTGCGGTTCGGCCGATACCTATGAGCCCAACTAACGTGCGCGGATTGGCAATCGCCCTCCCCATCGGGGCGATCGGGGGCACCGTGTTCTATGCGCTGTCGCTGCCCTTGGCCTGGATGTTGGGATCGATGATTGCCGTGATGGTGGCAGCCCTTGCCGGTGCGCCGGTCCGCATGCCCAATCCCGTTCGCGCCGTTTTCGTCACCGTGATCGGTGTGTTGTTGGGGAGTGCATTTACGCCGGAACTTCTGGAGCAGGCGGCACGCTTTGGCGGCACGCTGCTAATTCAAATCGCCTTCATGGCGGCGGCCACCGCTCTGGGCTACACGATCTACCGCACCCTTGGAAAGTACGATCACACCACGGCGTATTTTTCGTCGACCCCGGGCGGACTTTCGGAAATGTCGTTGGTCAGCGAAGCACTCGGCGGCGACACTCGGATCGTTCCGTTGAACCATGGCGTCCGCATCGTCCTGGTTGTTACGTTGATTTCGTTTTATTTCCGCTACATCGAGCGCCTCGACGTTCCGACCACGCCGCCTAGTGGGGCGAACATTGCGTCGACCCCGCTTGAGATCGCTTTGTTGGTGGGCTGTGCGGTCGTTGGCTATACCGTCGCGGGTCGCTTGCGAATTCCCGCTGCGCCGCTCATCGGTCCGATGGTGCTTTCGGCAATGCTGCACGCCACCGGTGTTACCGATGCCTCGGTGCCGGTTTGGCTGGTGTCGCTCAGCCTTTTGGTCATCGGTACCGGGGTGGGGTGTCGTTTTGTGGACCGGCTGAGTCCGGCGCAAATGCTCCGGACGATCGGGATCGCGATTTTCACCGGCGTGTCCATGATCGGCCTAGCCGTCGGGGTCGCCGCGTTGTTCTCGCGCCTAGTAGGGATGGATGGGTTCATTCTGTTCCTATCGATCGCCCCTGGGGGCCTCGCGGAAATGAGCCTTATTGCCTTCGCCCTGGCCGCCGACACCGCTTTTGTTACGGTGATGCACTTCTTGCGGGTGATGGTGGTGATGCTGACCGGGGCATTGGTCTACCGGGTCGTCTTTGGGTCCAGAAAGCCCGTCGACTAGAGCGTCAAAACGGGCCATTTCGTGTCGAAAATTGGCATTGGTCGGGTCCGTGCCAATTGCCTATTGTAAGGCCCTGCGGAGGAAACGAGGCCGGGCTTACCGGCCAACCAGAAGAGGTAAAGAATGGGTCAATTCGGTGTGGGCCAGGCGGTCCGTCGCAAAGAAGACAATCGGCTGCTGACGGGTGGCGGACGCTATCTCGATGACGTGACGGTGGAGGGGCAGAGTTACGCCTACTTCGTGCGATCACCCCACGCCCACGCCAAGGTCAACGGAATCGATTCAGCGGATGCCGCCGCGTCGGCCGGCGTCATCGGCGTTTTCACGGCCAAAGATGTCGAGGTGGATAGCCTGGGCGGCATTCCCTGCCTCGCCGTGCTGACGTCCCGAGACGGGTCGAAAATGGCGCAACCCCCCCATAATCTCCTGGCAAGCGACAAGGTCCGGACGGTTGGCGATGCCGTAGCGGTGGTCGTCGCCGAAACGGCGAAACAAGCAAAAGACGCGGCCGATTTGGTGATGGTCGACTACGACATCCTCCCCTCGGTGACCGATACCGCCGCTGCGTTGAGCAGCGATGCAACGATTTGGGACGAAGCGCCGAACAATAAGGTTTTCGACTGGGAAAACGGCGACCGCGAAGCGGTAGATGCGGTGCTCGCCAAGGCCGAACACGTCACCAAGATCGATTTGGTCAACAATCGACTCGTCGTGGCCTCTATGGAGCCCCGCGGCGCCCTCGGGCAATATGACGAAAAGAGTGGTCGGTACACGCTTCACACGCCCTGTCAAAACGTCCACATGATGCGCGACATCGTGGCCGGTGCCTTAGGCGCCGAAGCCGATCAGGTCCGTGTCGTCTCGCCCGATGTCGGGGGTGGATTCGGCATGAAAGTCTTTGTCTATCCCGAGCAATGCTTGATGCCCTGGCTGGCAAAAAAGACCGGTCGTCCGGTGAAATGGACCAGCGAACGGACCGAAGCCTTCGTCACCGACACGCAAGGCCGAGATCATGTGACCCATGCCGAGTTAGCAATGGACAAAGACGGCCGGTTCCTGGCGCTGCGAGTCGAGAATATCTCGGCGATGGGCGCCTACCTCTCGAACTTCGCGCCGATGGTCGCAACGATGGCCGGCACCGGCATGGTGACCGGCCTGTATGACATACCCACGGCCCACGTGAACGTGGTCGGTGTTTTCACCAACACCGTCCCGATTGATGCCTACCGCGGCGCCGGCCGTCCGGAAGCATCCCACATCATCGAACGACTGGTTGACACGGCCGCGCAGGAAATAGGTTTGGACCCGGCTGAGATTCGTCGGCGGAACCTCATTCCGTCGGACAAGCTCCCGTACAAAGCGCCCCTCGGACCGAACTACGATTCCGGCGAGTTCGTGAAAAACATGGACGACGCCATGAAGCTGGCGGATTGGGACGGCTTCGCCGCCCGACGCTCCGAATCGGCCAAGGCTGGCAAACTGCGTGGCATCGGCATGGCCTGCTACGTGGAAGCCGCCGCCGGCGGTCCGAATGAAAACGTCGACGTGATTTTTGAGGACGACGGGACCGTAACGGTCTTGATCGGTACGCTGACGAACGGCCAGGGACATGCGACCTCGTACTCGCAAGTCCTTGAGGAAATGCTCGGACTTCCGTTCGACAAGATTAACGTCGTCCAGGGCGATACCGACCGAGTGGAAACCGGTGGCGGTACCGGCGGATCCAAGTCGATGATGCTCGGCGGCGCGGCGCTCAAGCACGCCTCGGAAGCGATCATCGAAAAAGGCAAAAAGGTCGCAGCCCACATGTTGGAGGCCGCGGAGTCGGACATTGAGTTCGCCGACGGGACGTTCTCCATCGTGGGTACGGACCGGCGGCTGACAATCGGCGAGGTGGCCGCGGCCGCAAAGGATCAGGCCAACCTACCGACAGGCATGGATGCGGGGCTGGACACGCGCGCGGGCTCGGATGTCGACTCCGGCACCTACCCCAACGGATGTCATGTCTGCGAGCTCGAAATCGATCGAGATACCGGCAACGTCACGCTGATCAACTATGTCGTCGTGGACGACTTCGGCAAGGTCATCAACCCGTTGTTGGTCGCGGGCCAGGTGCATGGCGGCATTGTTCAAGGTGTTGGCCAGGTGCTTATGGAAAACTGCGTCTACGACAACGACTCCGGCCAGCTGGTTACGGGATCTTACATGGACTACGCCATGCCCCGGGCCGACAACTTCCCGACCTTCACCCTCGATTTCAACGAAGTGCTTTGCAAGACCAACCCGATGGGCATCAAGGGCGCAGGCGAAGCCGGGACCGTCGGCGCTCTGGGCTGCGTGACCAATGCTTTGGTCAACGCAATGCAGGAAATGGGCGTTAAACACGTTGAAATGCCCGCCACTGCGGAGCGGCTTTGGCGGATGATGGACGAGGCGAAAGCAGCCTAGCCCGAGAAGATATTGCGACCATGCGCAGGTGGCCGCCCTTCGGCGGCCATTTGCCGTTAGACATAACGAGAGGCACACAATGGGTGAGTTTGGAATCGGCCAAGCGGTCAAACGAAAAGAAGACGACACGCTGATCGTCGGCAAGGGCCGATACATCGACGACATGAATGAGCCGAACCAAGCCCATGGGTTCGTGCTGCGCTCGCCCCATGCCAACGCCAAAATACTTTCGGTCGACATCGCGGATGCGAGCGCCATGGACAGCGTTCTCGCCATCTATACGGGCAAGGATGTTGAGAGCATTGCCCCCCTGCCCTGCGCTGTTGACGGCATGTTCGAATTCAAACGGCGAAACGGCGAAAAGCGCTTTTTCCCGACCCACCATGTGTTGGCGCGCAGCCATGTGCGCCACGTCGGCGATCCGGTCGCGTTCGTGGTTGCCGAGAGCCGATCCAAAGCGAAGGATGCCGCGGAAGCGGTGTTCGTCGACTACGAAATCCTACCCAGCGTCACCGATACTGCGGCAACACTGGCGCCAAATGCACCGGTGATCTACGCCGACGAAACCGACGGCAACGACGCCTTCCTCTTCACGATGGGCGATGCCAAGGCCGCCGAGGCCGCATTTGCGAGCGCCCACAAGACGGTACGATTCAAGCACGTCAACCAACGCATCGTGGCGGCCTCGATGGAGCCACGCGGGTGTATCGGTGTCTATGACGCCGGCGCCGACCGCTACACGCTGCACACCAACACCCAGAGTGTTTATCGCAACAGGGCGATCTGCGCGGAAATGCTGGGTATCGACGAGAACAAAGTACACGTCACCTGCCCCGACGTTGGCGGCTCCTTCGGGATGAAGGGCATGCCCTACCCAGAGCAACCGCTCGTGATGTTCGCCGCTAAGCAATTGGGGCGTCCGGTGAAATGGTATTCCGATCGCAGCGAAGCGTTCCTGAGCGACACCCAGGGGCGCGACTTGGTGATCGATGCCGAATTGGCGCTAGATGCCGAAGGTCGGTTTCTGGCCGTGCGCGCGACATCGGTCGGTTCGATGGGCGCCTATGCCTCGAACTTCGGTCCGATGATTCTGTCGGTCGGCAGCACGCGTCTGTTGCCCGGCGTCTATCGCGTTCCCCAAGTCTATGCCGAGGTCGAGGTAAGCATCACGAACAAGGTCTTCACCGATGCCTATCGCGGCGCCGGCCGCCCGGAAGCCAGTTACGTGATCGAACGCCTAGTGGACCTCGCGGCCCGAGAGATGAACCTCAGCCCGGTTGAGATTCGGCGGCGCAATTTGATCGCGGCCGAACAAATGCCGTTCAGCGGACCGACCGGCTTGGTTTACGACTCTGGCGATTTCGCCAAGAACCTCGATGATTGCCTGAAAGCGGCCGACTGGGATGGATTTGACTCTCGCCGCAAAGAAGCCGCAACGCGCGGTCGCCTGCGCGGCATCGGCATGTCGGTTTACATCGAGGCCACAGCGGGCGGTGTGCCCGAAACGGCGCGCATCGAGGTGGGCACCGACGGCTCGGTGACCGCCTATTCGGGCTCGCTCACGCAGGGCCAAGCGCATGCCACGACCTTTGCCCAAATCGTCGCAGACAAACTCGGCACGGACTACGACCGCATCACCGTTCACCAAGGCGACTCTGACGTCCTGCCGCAAGGCGGTGGCGCGGGCGGTTCGCGGTCGGGATATAGCGCCGGTGGCGCCGTATTGGCCGGTGTCGAGAAGGTTATCGACAAGGCGCGTAAAATCGCCTCGCACATGCTGGAAGCGGCCGAAGCCGACATCGAGTTCGAGGGCGGCACCTTCACGATCGCCGGCACAGACCGCTCCGTGAGTCTTACCGACGTCGCCAAGGCGGCGAACGATCCATCGAACTTGCCGGACGGCATGGAGCCCGGCTTGAGCGAGGATGCAACCTACAAGTCGGAGGCGTCGAGCTTTCCCAACGGATGTCACATCGTGGAAGTCGAGATCGATCCAGACACCGGGCATACCGCCATCGAGGACTACACCGTGGTGGACGAATTCGGCGTGGTGCTGAACCCGATGATCGTTCACGGTCAAATCCACGGCGGAATCGTCCAAGGTGTGGGACAGGCGCTTTTCGAAGATACGATTTACGACGAGGACTCTGGCCAGCTTCTGACCGGATCGTTCATGGACTATTGCATGCCCCGGGCCCTCAACATGCCCTCGATCAAGATCGACATGAACGCGGTACCCTGCACCACCAACTCGCTTGGAGTGAAGGGCGCGGGTGAAGCCGGCACCACCGGTGCGACCGGTGCGGTCATCAATGCCGTGCTCGATGCGTTGGCCCCGACGGGAGTCAAACACATCGAAATGCCAGCAACACCGCAGCGCGTCTGGCGCGCCATCCAGGACGCCAAGGCCGCCTAGCAACAGGCCCAACAATGGGCGACGGCAATCCGTCGCCCATGTATCCTCTCCCTGAGAATGCGCCGATAGGTGGCGCACGACAGAGGGAGACGCGGAATGTCCGATTTCGGGTTTGGGAAAAGCGTTCGTCGAGTGGAAGACGATCGGTTGCTTGTCGGCAACGGTCGCTTTCAGGACGATTTGAACATCGAGGGGCAGGCCCATGCGGCGTTGGTGCGCTCGCCGCACGCCCACGCCAACGTGGGTACGATCGACATTTCTGCGGCGAAGGCCGCTCCCGGCGTAATCGCCGTCTTAACCGGCGCCGATGCGGCAGCCGACGGTGTGGGACACATGCCAAGCCCCACGGTCGAAATCCTTCAACTTACACGTCGGGACGGTTCAGCGGCTTACGTCCCGCCACGACCGATACTGGCCACCGAGACCGTGAAGCACGTTGGGGATCCTGTCGTAATGGTCGTCGCCGAGACGCTGCAGCAGGCGTACGATGCGGCCGAATTGGTCGACATCGACTACGACATACTGCCCTCGTTAACGGATACGGCGGCAGCCCTTAAAGACGGCGTGCTCCAGGTGTGGGACGACGCGCCGAAAAACATCTGCTTCGACTGGTCGATGGGCGACGCCGAAGCAACCGACGCGGCCTTCGCCAAAGCGGACCATGTCGCCAAGGTCGATCTGGTCAACAATCGCGTGGTATGCGCCTCGATGGAACCCCGCGGTGCCACGGGCCTCTTCGCCAACAATACCTACACGTTACACACGAACTGCCAAAACGTGTTTCAGCTCGGCGAGGTCGCCGCCGGCATCCTCGGTGCCGAACCGGGCCAAGTCACCGTTCTGACCGACGATGTCGGGGGCGGCTTCGGCATGAAAGGTTACATCTACGCCGAACAAACCCTGATGTTGTGGGCGGCGCGCAAGTTGGAGCGCCCGGTGAAATGGTACGGCGGGCGCAGTGAATCATTCGTTAGTGACGCCATGGGACGCGACCACGTCACCCATGCCGAATTGGCGACAACTAGAGACGGTGATTTTCTTGGACTTCGCGTTCTTACGGTGGCAAGCCTTGGCGCCTACGCCAATCAAGTTGGGCCGCTGGTTCCGACCCTGCTGTACAGCCGCATGCTGCCGGGGCTGTACAAGATCCCGGCCGCACATGCCCAAGTCACCGGCGTATTCACCAATACGACCGTGACCGACGCTTATCGCGGCGCCGGCCGGCCGGAAGCGGCCTACGTCATTGAGCGGCTTGTCGAACAGGCGGCGCGCGATCTCGATATCGACGCTCGGATCCTGCGCGAACGCAACTACCCGCAAAGCGGTGACATGCCATATCGGACGGCGATGGGCTTGAGTTACGATTCGGGTGACTTCGCGCGCAACTTGCGCGATGCGTTGAAAGCTGCCGAAGCCGACGATGTGACGGCGCGACGGACTGAGGCCCAGAATCGCGGCAAACGCCTTGGCCTCGGGATTGCGACCTACATCGAGGCGACCGGTGCCGACCCCAAGGAGACGGCAAAGATCACGTTCAAAGACGACGGCCGGGTGCTACTCGATATGGGAACACTGGGCACCGGACAAGGCCATCCGACGACGTTCGCCCAGTTCGTTCATGAAGCGCTCGGCATTCCGTTCGACAAGATCGACTTCCGTCAAGGCGACAACCGTTTGCTTCCCCAGGGCGGCGGCACAGCCGGCTCGCGATCGCTCGTGATCGGCGGGAACGCCGTGCTGACGACGGCCGAAAAAGTGCGCGAAAAGGCGAAAAAAATCGCCGCACACATGATGGAGGCAGCGGAGGCCGACATCGAGTTCGACAATGGCGTTTTCACTATCGCTGGAACGGACCGGGCGGTATCAATCATGGACGTGGCGAAGGCCGCAAAGGACAAGGCCAACCTTGCCGACGGCGTGGAACCGGGCTTGGACGAAACAGGCGACTTCACCTACCCAGTCCCAACGTTTCCGAACGGCGCACACGTCTGCGAAGTCGAAATAGACGAGGACACAGGTCAGGTGGCGATCACGCGCTACACGGTGGTGGACGACTTCGGCAAGGTCATCAATCCGCTCATCGTCGCCGGGCAGGTTCATGGCGGTATAGCCCAGGGTGCCGGCCAAGCCCTGTTCGAACACGCCGTTTACGACGACGAGAGCGGGCAACTTATTTCGGGGTCATTCATGGATTACTGCATGCCGCGCGCCGACGACTTGCCGTTCATCGACTTCCGCTACAACGAAATCCTCTGCCGGACCAACCCGTTGGGCGCTAAAGGTGCTGGAGAAGCCGGCACATTGGGCGCCCTGCCCGCCGTGGTGAATGCCATTTTGGACGCGCTAGCACCGCTCGGCGTCACCCATATCGACATGCCGGCGACGCCGGAGCGGGTGTGGCGGACGATTCAGCAAGCACAGGCCGCCTAGAGCGACGGAAACCGCATCGCCCGCGCGTGCGTATACCATAGGAGACCCACTAGCGGCGGCTGCCGCGGAGGCTTTGATGGCGACGGAAGCGGCCTTTATAGCGGCGACGCGCTTCGGCTATGGACCGAAACCAGGCGACCTGGAGCGTATAGGCCGCGACCCCCGCGGCTGGCTCGACACACAGATCGGAAATACGGACATCCCGCCACCGCTGCGGGACCTACCACCCTCGGCAAGGCTGATCGCCAAGATGATCGAGGAACAGACCAAGCAGATTGGCTTTGCCGACTACGTTCGGACCGAAGCGCGACCGGCCTTCGATCGCGAGGTGGGCCGCCGCACGACCGCCGCGGCGCAAACCGACACACCGTTTCGCGAGCGGCTGGTGCACTTCTGGAGCAATCACTTCACCGTGTCGGTCAAGCGCGTGCAGATCATGTCGTCTGCTGGTGCCTTCGAACGCGAAGCAATCCGCCCGCACATCTTCGGCAAGTTCGAGGACATGTTGATCGCTGTCGTGCAGCACCCTGCGATGCTGATCTACCTAGACAACCAGTATTCTTTCGGTCCGAACAGCCCTGCCGGCCGCCAGCGCGACTTCGGTCTCAATGAAAACCTAGCGCGTGAGATCCTCGAACTGCACACACTCGGTGTCGACGGCGGTTACCATCAGGACGACGTCATCGCGCTCGCCAAACTGATCACCGGCTGGGGCGTGGCGCGGCCGCAGGACCGTCGCAACGGCACACCGGGCGGCTTTCTTTTCCGCGAACCGGGCCATGAGCCCGGCGGCAAGTCATTGCTCGGCAAGACCTATCGCCGCGGCGGCGTGACCGAGGGCGAGGACGCATTGCGCGATCTGGCCCGCCACCCCGCGACCGCGCGGTTCCTCGCCGAGAAACTGGCGCGCCATTTCATCGCCGACGACCCTCAACCGGATACTGTGGCCCGGTTGGCCCGGGAGTTCATGGATACCGGGGGCGACCTGGCCGCGCTTTCGCGCGCGCTGATCGACGCACCCGAGCCCTGGGAAGCGCCCCTCGGCAAGGTTAAGACGCCGAACGACCTGGTGATCTCGACGTTGCGTGCACTCGATGGACCGGACTTGCGTGACAAGGATCTGGTCGGCCCGTTGGCGCTGATGAACCAATTGCCTTTCACCGCGCCCTCGCCGGCCGGGTGGTCCGATAACTCAACGGACTGGCTCGGACCCGAGGCTCTCCTCACGCGGATCGAGTGGCTGCGCGCCGTCGCCAACCACACGCCGATTCCCAATACCCTGCAATGGGCGGATGGCCTTCTCGGCCCGGTGCTTTCCGACGACACACGCATCACGGTGTCGCAAGCCCAAAGCCGAAGCGAATCGGTCGCGCTGGTTTTCGCCAGCCCCGAGTTTCAGAGGAAGTGATCATGGCGACCAGACGACACGTTCTGAAAGGGCTTGCCGCAACGACAGCGCTCACGGCCTCGCCGGTAGCCATGCAACGCGCCTTCGGCGCGGTTCCCGGCGATGCCCGGTTCGTCGTCGTCATCCTGCGCGGCGGGATGGACGGCCTCGCTGCGGTCGCGCCCTACGGCGACCGGGCCTATCGGCGCCAGCGCGGCGATCTGGCGATGCCGGGGCCAAGCGAGGAGAACGGGCTGCGCGATCTCGACGGATTTTTCGGGCTACACCCTTCGCTGGCGCCGCTGCACCCGCTGTTTGCTAATGGCGAACTCGCGATCGCACACGCGGTCGGCACACAGTACCGCGAGCGCTCCCACTTCGACGCCCAGAACGTGCTGGAGAACGGCACCGACACTCCACATAGCCGGCCAGACGGCTGGCTTAATCGAGCGATCGCCGCCCTGGACGGCGGCGAGTCACCGGTCGGCCTATCGGTTGGCGCCAACGTGCCGCTCATCATCCGTGGCCCCGCGCGTTATTCGACCTATGCGCCGCAAGCTTTGCCGGCGTTGACCACCGACTTCGTCACGCGGCTTGAGGCCATGTACCGCCAAGACCCGGTGCTAGCGACCACATTGGACAAGGCGATGCGCTCCCAATCGATGCAGACGGAGGTTCTCGGCAAGTCGGCGGCGGGCATGGCCCGCAACCGGCGCGGTGGGGGCGCAGCGTTCTACCGCGAGGCTCTTAGCGCCGCGGGAAAACTGTTGGGCGATGCGCATGGTCCTCGGATCGCCGTCTTGGACACCGACGGCTGGGACACCCACGCGTTTCAGGGCAAGACACAGGGCGCTCTGGCGACCCAGCTCGGATACCTTAGTGAGGGACTGACTCGCCTGCAGGATGGTCTCGGCGCCGCATGGCGGCGAACAGCGGTTATCGTGATTACGGAGTTCGGTCGCACCGCGGCGATCAATGGGACCAAGGGCACCGATCACGGCACTGGCGGCGTTGCCCTGTTGCTGGGCGGGGCCGTCGCCGGGGGGCGCGTGGTGACGCCCTGGCCCGGCCTGGACACCCGTCACCTTTACGATGGCCGCGACTTGGCCCCCGCCACCGATTTGCGCAGCGTCCTCAAAGGTATGCTGCGCGACCATCTCGGCATCGCGGACGCGCATCTAGAAGAGCGCGTGTTCCCCGACAGCCGGAGCGCCCAACCGCTGAGCGGACTGATCCGCACCTGACGCTGGACGGGCCCGAGCCTGCGCCCGATACTCGACGCCTTCATTCAGGAGGCATCATGAAACTCTACGGATCCCTTGCATCCCCCTTTGTAGCTCGTTGCTGGCTCGCAGCTGCCGCAAAAGCCAGTAACGTCGATCTCGAACTCTACGAAGACGGCATCAAGAGCGACAGCTACCTTGCAATGAACCCGATGGGCAAGATGCCGCTTCTGGTCGACGGCGAAGTCGCGTTACCGGAGTCGACCGTCATATGCGAATACCTCGACGAGACCTTGCCGGGACCGGCACTGATGCCGAGCGATCCAGGGGGAAAAGCCAAAGTGCGGCTGCTGACCCATATAGCGGACCTTTATCTTTCGGGGCCCAGCAGTCAGTTGTCGCGGGCGGCGCCGGACGACGACGCCGAACAGATCGCCGCCGCCGTGGCCGCCGCCGATGCCGGATTCACCTACCTGGAGCACTTCATCGGTGGCAACGGGCGGGCCTACGGCGACAGCCTGACACTCGCCGACTGCACGTTGCAGCCCTCGGTCAACTTTGCGGTTCTGGTCTTGGCCAAGCACGGCGCAAAAGACAAACTCGACGGCCACCCGAAGCTTTCCCGCTGGTGGAAAGGGTGTGTCGAAAATCCTTCGTTGAAGGATGCGATCGGACAGATCGACGAGGCGGTCCTCGCGTTTCGCAAACGGCGCGCGGAAGAAGCCGCCAAGAAGGCAGCCACCGAAGCCAAATGAGCATCTGGTCCCATGCGAGGGCGCGCCGATGGTTCCCATGAAGCTTTTCGGTTCGTTGTATTCGCCCTTCGTCGGCCGGTGCTGGCTTGCGGCGACAGCCAAGGGCGGCGGTGTCGACCTCGAGATGTTTCCCGGCGGGATCAAGAGCGACGCCTATCGCGCACTCAACCCAATGGGCCGAATGCCTCTCCTCGTTGATGGAGAAGTGGTGCTGCCGGAGTCGGCGGTGATCTGCGAATATCTTGACGCTGTCTTGCCGGGACCGCCATTGATGCCTTCTGATGCCGGCAGCCGGGCACGGGTGCTGCTGTTGTGCCGTATCGCCGACCTCTATCTGTTTCCAGCCTCGATCGCGTTACTCGTCGCCCCCAAGGCCGCGCCAGCCGAGGTTATCGCCGCGCCATTACGAGAAACCCAAGACGCCCTCAATCACCTGGAGCATTTCTTGGGCGAAGGCCCCTTTGCGTTCGGTGAGAACATCACGTTGGCGGATTGTACGCTCTACGGCGGCCTAGCGCTGGCGCTTATGGTATTGGGACGCCACGGGGTGACCGGGCGTCTCGACGGACGCCCCAAGCTGGGCAGGTGGTGGGGCAGCATTCGCGAGGACGCGACGCTTGGACCGGCCATCGCGCAAATTCGCGAAGCGGCGATTTCCTACGAAAAACAGCGCAATCTCTAGGCGCTGACCGCAGGCCGCCGATTTAGCTCAAGCCGGTGCTTTACGGTCGAAGCCGTGCACTCGATACTGCCAGTGCCCTTGTGGAGGCCCTATGCCCAAGCTGCTGCGCCTCACGCGCGCGCCCCTCAGACTTGCCGTCGCCACGGGCCTATTTCTCGCAACCACACATGGCGCCGCACGGGCACAGGCGACCTTTGAGGCGCAGATCGAAGCACGCTCGTTCTCACCCGTTCGCAGCGGCGACGTTCGGGTCGACTATCGTGAAAATACGGAACTCAACAGCCGGCTCGCAGCGGAGATCGAACGGGCCCTGATCGCGAAAGGCTTTGTTCTTCGCAACCGACCGTCAATGCTGCTTGATTTCCGCACCACTGTTCGCCGAGCAGATACCGGCGGACTTCGCCTGCGCTTCTACGGCGAGGGCGGCAATCGCGTCGGACTCGACGATTTCCGGGTGGGCGTCGATCTGCCCGACCCTGATCGGGCGACTCGAACCGTGCATTACGAAGTTGCCATGGACCTGATCGACCGAACCGCGCGGCAGATCGTCTGGACCGGGAAAGCCACGGTTGCGCTGCAGGGCGCGGAGCGATTTCAGGTCACCTCGGGATTAGCGCGACGCCTGACCGCTTTGATCGGGCAAACCGCCAGCACCCCCTAGTAGGGCTCAAGCCCGCGGTACGGTTCGCGCCCGTAGGACTCCAGCTCCGGCGGCAGGTCTGGCTTATGCGGCGGATCGAAAGTGAACTTGTACTTCTCCTCGGTCCAGTAGTTGACTAAGGGTCCACCCTTGGAGCGACCCATCATCAGCAAACCCGAACGAGTACCAAACGGCCCATGATGAATCATGGGCGGCCGCCAGAAGTAGGCGCCAGGCAGCAGCTTGCCGCGCTCCATGAATAGATCGCCGGACAGGATGAACATCTCCTCGACCACGGGATGGTATTCGCGCGACCCCATGTAGCCTTCTTTGACGCCACCCGGGGGTATGACGTTAAGCCAAGTCCGGTCACCGGTGTCCGGATCGGTGCGCTGGGTTTTGGAGCCCATGCCCGGTGGCACCTTAGGATCGTGGTTCGCAAGTTCCCAAGCCTGCAGATTGGTGTCGATGTGCTCTATCAGCCCACCATCTGCCCGAAAACGGTCGCCGCCGGTCGCCAGACGCGGTTCGGCCTCGAAAAAGGTCAGAACGACCGCACCGTTCTTGCTCGCCGCGGTTCGTCGCTCATGTCCCGCCGGCAAATAGGCGTAGCCGTACGTCCGGTAGTCCACGCCGTTAATGGCCAGGTCGCCGTCGAGCAGGAACATTTCCTCGTCGGCGGCAAGCGACTCGGGCTTGGTCCGCGACCAACCAGGCGGATAGCGTAAGATGACTGTGGAAGCACCGGTTTCGTCGTCGACACTGAGCACCTTGCTCTCAATATCGTCGCGCGCACCGCCGTAGAGGCCGCGTTGCCAGGGCAGCGCCTGGACTTGGATGAACTCGATATGCGGACGTGCCATGAACTCCCTCGTTCGCGACGGGTGACGGCCGGTCCAGCTAGGGCGACGAAGTGTGTCGGTTAGACGCCCTCGGACGGACGTCGAGCCGCTTCAACACCCGGCGGCAAAGGTACGTCTTTGAGCGCCCAAAGATCACGCGGCGCGTCGAGTTGCCCGGCGAACCAGCACGATACCTTTCGGCCCGGCGCGATTTCCTTGAGCGGCGGCTTCTCGACCTTGCACCGATCTTGCGCGATCGGGCAGCGCGGATGGAACCGACACCCGTTGGGGCGGAAAATCGGCGAGGGCGGATCGCCGGTCAAAACGATCCGTTTGCGGTCGCCACCGGGTTCCGGCACCGGCGTCGCCGACAACAACGCCACGGTATAGGGGTGTTGCGGACGGCCCACGACTTCGTCGGACGGCCCCTCTTCCACCGGCTCTCCCAAATACATCACGATGATGCGGTCCGAAATCTGGTGAACCAATGCAAGATCGTGCGCGATGATCAACAGGGCGATGTGCAGACGATCCTGCAAGTCGCGAAGCAAATTGATGATCTGCGCCTGGATCGAGACGTCGAGGGACGAGACCGGTTCGTCGGCGATCAACGCGCTTGGCTGCAGCGCGAGCGATCGCGCGACCGCGATACGCTGGCGTTGCCCACCGGAGAACTGCGAAGGCACGCGATTTGCCGCATCCGGCGGCAAGCCGACTTGCTCCAGCAATTCGGCCACGCGGTCATTGATCTGTTGCCGCGTTCCGAACTTGTGGGCCTTGAGCGGTTCCGAGATCACACGACGAATGCTCCAGCGCGGATCGAGACTGGAATAAGGGTCCTGAAAGACCATTTGCAGGCGGCGACGGACCGGCATCAGCTCTTTGTAATTGAGGTGCGTGATGTCCTGACCATCGAAGATGATCCGACCGCCCTCTGGCTCGTGTGCCCGCATGAGCGTGAGCGCGACGGTGGATTTCCCCGACCCCGATTCGCCCACGAGGCCCACGGTTTCGCGGGGCCGTACACCGAGGCTGATTTCGTCGACCGCGTGAAGCTTACGCCCACCCGGCGCGCGGAAAGTCACCTTGAGGCTTTCCGCCTCCAGGAGAAATTCGTCGTTGCCGACGCGTTCGGTTGCACCGGTTGTTTCGGTCATTTGGAGCGCTCCGAGGGAGAACGAGGATGCCAGCAGGCGACCAATCGGTCTTCGGCGTATTCCAGCGGAGGACGTTGATCACAGTCGGGCTCCGCGAAACGGCAACGTGGCGCAAACGGGCAACCCCGAACGATATCTTCGGCGGTCGGCGGGATCCCTGGGATGGGGACCAACTTGGGTCGCCGGATATCGAACTTCGGCACAGCCGACAGCAGGCCCACCGTATAGGGATGACGTGGGCTGGTCAGAACTTCTTCGATGGTCCCGGTTTCGACGATCCGGCCCGCATACATCACCATAATCCGGTCGCAGATTTCCGCCGCGACGCCCATGTCATGGGTAATGAGGATCATAGTCGCGGAAGACAGACGTTCCCGCAGCAGATCGAGAATCTGCGCCTGAATCGTCGCGTCCAGCGCCGTGGTCGCCTCGTCGGCGATAATCACCTCGGGGTGGTTGATGAGGGCCAGCGCAATCATGACCCGCTGACGCAGGCCACCGGACAGTTCATGCGGAAAAGCTTCGAGCCGTTCGCGTGCCGAGGGGATACCGACATCATCAAGGGCATGAAACGCCAGTTCGGTCGCCTCTTGCTTGGTGACGTTCTGGTGGCGCAACACCGATTCCGTGAGCTGGGAACCAATAGAGCGAACGGGATTCAAACCGGTCATCGGATCCTGGAAGACCATACCGATGTCGTTGCCACGGACCTTGCGCAATTCGTTGATCGGCAGGTTGTCGATGCGACGTTCGCGGAGGTTGATCGATCCCTCGATGATCTTGCCCGGCGCGGGGACGATACCCAGCAGGCTGAGGGCGGTCATGCTTTTGCCCGACCCGGACTCGCCGACGAGGCCGAGCGTTTCGCCTTGTCTCAAGTCGAACGAAACACCGTTGACGGCGCGGAAATTGGTCGGTTGGCCTGGTCGCGGAAACTCGACCACCAAGTCGTTGACCGACAGGATCGTTTCGCCAGACGCGGCGGTACGCGCCGCATCCGCGACGCCTTCGGTTGCCACACTCATACTTCGACCGCCCGTGCGCGTTTACGCGATAGCTCGGCGAACCCGTCACCGATGAGGTTGAGGGATATCACCGCCAACACGATCGCCCCTGCCGGTGCGAACATCATCCACGGTGCAATCGTGAGGTACTGGCGGCTATCGGAAAGCATGTTGCCCCACGACGGCGCATTGAGAGGCGCGCCAAGACCGAGGAACGACAGAGCGCTTTCGATGATCAACAAGACCGCGAAGAAGAACGCCGCCATCACGAGGATCGTTGGCCGCAACCCGGGCAGCACGTGGAAGATCAAGATCGACCATTTCGAGACCCCGAACAGGCGGGCCGCCAACACATATTCGCGCGTGAGCAGCCCACGGGATTCGGCATAAATCACGCGCGACACCGCGGTCCATGCGATGAAGCCCATGGTTAGGGATAGCGGCCAGAATCCACGCCCGACCACCGCCACGACGACCAGCGCCAAGACCAAGAAAGGCATGGCGATCATCGCGGCGATCCCCAGCAGCACGATCGTGCGAACGATGCCGGTGTACCAAGCGCCCACAAGACCAATGAAGGTCCCGATGACGGCAACGCAAATCACCGCAACACCGGAGATCCCGAGCGACCAGGGAAGGCCGCCGAGCACCCTGAACAGCAAATCGCGACCCAATTGATCGGTGCCGAATAGATGTCGTACGCCGTCGGGACCTACAAAGCCCATTGGCTTGAGCCGAGTCCTTAGGTTGCCGTCCAGAGCCGATTCGTCGAGCACGATCCACTGCGCAAGGAGCGCGATGATGATGATCGCGAACAGCAAGAGACCCAGATCAAGCTGAAGCGATCCAGTCCCGAGCTTATTGAACCGAAACGCCGGAGCCGGTTTGTCGGTTGCGGTCGCCGTCGTCATGCGCGTTGCCTCCGGAGCCGAGGATCAATGAAGAGGAAGACAATGTCCGTCAGAGTGATCGCGAAATAGACGAAAATTGCGATCATGAACACGGCCGCTTGCACCACCGGGAAGTCGAGCGTTTGAACCGAGGTTACGAGCAGGCGCCCCAGACCCGGCCAAGCGAAGATCACTTCGGTGATAATCGAGCCACCGACCAAGAACGAAACCTGCGCGCCAATCAACGCCGTTGCACCAAGCATGGCGTTCTTCAGCGCATGGCGCCAAAGCAAGGTATTGAACCCTGCCCCGTTGGCTCGTGCCGTACGTATGTAGTCCTCGCGCATCGCCTCGGCGACGTTGGCTGAAATGACCCGCACGACTTGAGGTGCCTGAAATGCCGCCAACGTCGTCGCCGGCATGATCCAACTTAATATGCCCTGGTTGCCGATGGACGGGAGCCATCCCAACTCCACCGAGAACAACTGGATTAACAAAAGCCCGGTGATATAGCCGGGTATGCCCTGCGCAACGAAGACCGCGGTTGCCGCCAGTTTTCGCCCCGTTCGATCTGGGCGGCTCCCGAGCCACGCCCCCAGCGGAATGGAAACGATCAAATTGGCGGTAAAGGCGATGATGACCAAAGTGAAGCTGGTCGGAAGCCGTTCGAACACGAGCCTCAACGCATCTTGGGCGTTCGCCAACGAACTTCCGAAGTCGAGTTGGACGAGCTTGTAGAGAAACACGCCGTACTGAACGATCAACGGCTTATCGAGGCCGTATTGTTTGCGGATCAGTTCGAGCTGTTCTTGGTCGCCGGTCTCGCCCGCCAGCACGGCTGCAGGATCACCGGTCAGGCGCAACAAGAAGAAGAGCAGCGTGCTGATGAACATCAGCAAAAACAGGAGCTCCAGAATACGTTTCGTAAGCGTTTGAGCGGTTTGCTTGGCGACCGGAATAGTCTCCGCGTCGTTCTTTTCCGTCTCAATGGGCTGACTGGCCGGTTCGTTTTTGTCCGCAATATCCGTCACGAAACGCTCCTCAGATGAAGAGATGCGAGGACGTGGAACGCCCCGGCGAAAATGGATGTCGTGAAGTCGCCGCGCGATGCGGCAGGGTCAGATTCAAACCCTCGTCCTCCCGATGCGGGCGCTTGTTTGTGCGCCCCGTCTTGCTTCCCTCGCGGATCATCGTACAGCATTTTTGCTGGTTTTCCGCCTTGTTAGCGTTGGTTTATAGCCCGAATTCAGAACCGTCAAGCGGCTCTTAATCCGCCGAAAAGCCGCTATTTGTACGGACTTTTGCCCATTGCGCGATCATGATGGATCGCGTTCGACCAATTCGATCAGTTCCCCCATCGCCCCGATTGTGGTCGCCGCGCGTCGACCGAAATAGGGCGCCTCGGGCCTCAGAACGGGATTGGTGATGGTGTCTAGCGCGAGCCCGTCGAGGGTATCGACCGCAACAGACATCATCGCATTACCCGGCGGCAGATAGCCCTCGTCTTGGGGCCGGACCGTCGCCTGCGGCGGATAGCCATCGATCTCGACCAAACTTCGCGACCGCATCGTCGTAACGGTCAGACGCAAATCAAGCGTGCGGGGTGGCACACCAAACGCATCATCAATCAAGGACAACCTGGTATCGGCAATATCCCCGGGGGCAATGCCCCAATGCTTCTCGAACCAGCCCTGGACCTTTTCGGGGCAGTTGGTCGCAAGGACAGCGATAAACATGCGGTCGACAAAAGAATGAGCGACCGGCAGATCGTATTCCGGGATATCGACCTTAAACATCGTGAGGTAGAAGATCTCGTCGGCGAGGCCGCGCACCTGCATCGCCCTGATCTCCGGGATCATTTCAAGGTCGGCGGCCGGCCCGACGATCTCGAATGGCGAGTCCTTCAGGCGTTCTTGCAGCGCATCCACATCCTGGCACACCATCTCGGACGCAGCCCAGCCGAAGGTCGTCAGGGGCTTGTATCCCTCAACCTTGGGGTTGTGGACGATTCGGAGGAAGTTCTGCTTGCCGCTTTCGGGCTCTAGAATCGAATAGGCGGCGCCGCTATTCTTAGGGGCTCCCCAGGAGGCCGCGACGCTGGCGTCCAGCGTACCCCGTTGTACGACGCGAAACCCCAACCAGTCGACGTAGGTCTTTTCCACGGCGTCGACATCAGGTGCCGCGATCGTCGACGCTACCCAAGGGCCAATCGCCGGTACCGGCGTCGAATCGTCTGTCGCCATTTTTCCCTCCCGTCGGCTGTTTCTTTCGACTGTATGGTTGGGGTGCAAAGAGGTCAAACAACACGTCGTTTGACCTCTTCCCCTAGGTACGGCTAGGTACGGCAACCGCCATCCCGGTCTCAACAAAAAAAGGCCAACTCCAAAACGGCAACAAGGAAACGTCATGAGATACGACTACGTCCCTCTTCCCGACCGCAAACCCCTGCGTTGGCCAAACGGTGCCCGCGTCGCGTTGATCTTGACGATCAATCTCGAACACTGGGACATGGTGAAAGACAGTGACGAGCCCTATTACGCCGGGGGCCCGCCGATCCTTCCCGATCCGATGCCCGGAAATGTCGTCGATTGGCCCAATTACTCGTGGCGCGAATACGGGCAGCGTATCGGCGTTTGGCGAATGTACGACGTCTTCGAAGAACTCGGCGCTAGGGCGAGCTGCACGATCAACGCCAAGACCGCGCTTGAGCGGCCGCAAATGGTGCAGTACGCCGTTGATCGCGGCTGGGAAATCGTGGCGCACAACTACGAACAGGGCGAGCTTCTTTGGAAACACGCGCACGACGAAGCCAAGGAGCGTGAAGTCATCCAGAAAACGTTGGATGTCTACGAGAAGGTCGTCGGCAAAAAGGCCAAGGGCTGGTTGTCGTCCAGCCTACGCGGCACCTTGCGAACGCCGGACCTGATCGCCGAACAAGGATTGATCTTCTATTGCGACTTGATGAACGACGACCAACCTTATCTGATCGAAACCGACTCAGGCCCCATCGTTTCCACGCCCTACACGAACGAAGTCAACGACTTCACCCACTTTCACCGCCGTGGCTTCACGACCGACGAGGTGTTGCAACTCTACAAAGAGCAACTCGACGTACTGTGGGACGAGGGCGCGAAAACCGGTCGCATGATGAATGTCGGCCTACACCCCCATGTCAGCGGATTGGCCTATCGCATCCGCGCGCTTCGCGACTTCATCGCGTATGCGCAGAAAAAACCTGATGTGTGGATAACGACCCGCGAAGAAATCGCGACTTGGTACCTCGAAAATCACACCTCTCACATCGACTGACCGAGTGGTCGATCGACCGATCATGTTCACGCCCACGATGGTGCGGGCGCTGATAGAAGGATGGAAGACGCAGACGCGCCGCCGCGCAGTCGGCAGGAGCGGCAAACCGACGATGTGGACCAAAGCGGCGGTCGGCGACCGGTTGTGGGTGCGCGAGGCGCATCGCATCGAAGATGGCAGAGTCACCTTCCGAACCGAGGGCGACGCTAGCCCCGGACGTTAGCGCCCGGGTCTCCACATGCCGCGCTGGGCGTCGCGGATGACCCTTGTCGTTACGGCAGTCCGCCGCGAATACGTCAGCGAGATCAGCGACAGCGATGCCGCCGCCGAAGGAATGGCAGCACGCGGCTCGGGGCCTATGAAGGATTTGTTCCGTCAGCAGTGGATCGACATGCATGGCGAAACGGCCTGGGACGACAACCTCGACGTGATCGCCCTATCGTTCAACGTCGTAGACGCCAACATCGATACGCTGCCCGCCTAGTCGAGCGCGGCCTTTTCCAGTTGATCCGCCAATGTCCCCAATTGGTCGGCGAACGCCGCAAAGTTTTTCTCGCCAACCAACGCCCGACAACGCGCGTGTAACTCTTGTTTGACGACCTGTCCGTCGCGCAGGAACCGGCGGCCTTTTTTGGTGTAGCGCACGATTTTGGCGCGCGCGTCGTTCGGGTCGGGCGCCCGCGTAACGTACCCTCGCGTTTCTAGGTCCGACACCATCTGTCCGATTGCCTGTTTGGTCAGGCCCGCGCGCGCCGCCAAAGTTGTTATCCGGGTGCCCCCGATATCTAGATGGGGCAGTAGACCGGTATGGCTTTCGGTGAGGTCGTGGTAACCGAGCCGACGATACCCAGCCATCATCAAACCGACATAGGCCCGTGAGGCCCGCCAGAGCGGCACACCCAGATGGTCGACTTGAGCCGCCTCGAGCGCCTCCAGCTCCTTCTCTTCTGCGTCTTTCGGGCGTTCCGCCATACTAGAGTAGTAAACCTCATTGACTAATATAGTAAAGGTGATTTATTTTTATACCGTCATCGATTGAGGAGGATAATGACGATGCGCGGTCCTATCATTTCACGATCTGCGTCAATTGCCGATTCGCCGCCCGCCCCGGACTGGGCGCAGTAGCCATGGCGACGACCGTGATCCTGGATTGCGACAATGCCTGCGGCGTCGCGGGATGCGATATCGATGACGCCCTGACCCTTGCCTATTTGCTGGGGCGCGAGGATATCGCCTTGGCCGGCGTGACCTGCGTCTTCGGGAACACCGGCATCGAGCGCGTCCTTAAACAAACCGCCCAGCTGTTGTCCCGCGCCGACGCCAAGGACACGCCGCTTGTCAGGGGCGCAAAAGAGGCCGGCGACTATGCGACACCTGCCGCTGCATTTTTGGCCCGCAAGGCGGCAGACAATCCTGGACAGGTCGTGATTGTGGCCACCGGCCCCCTAACCAACGTTGCCGCCGCGGCCGCGCGACCCCGATTTTTTTCGAAACGTACGCGCAATTCACTGCATGGGCGGTTTTTTTGGGCCCCAGCAAATTGGCTTTCGGGCTGCGGGTGAATTGAACCTGTCTGCAGATGCCGCCGCAGCACATGCCGTCCTAAACAGCGGCGCCCCGGTCTCGCTTTTTGTCACCGAGGTGTGTCGGCAGTTTTTCTTCGGGTGGCGGGATTTGCCGATGCTGCGCGGGCTGGACCGACGGTTCGTCCGCCACCTGTGTAGCTGGTTGGCGCTTTACGGCGCGAGCCGCGGGATCGGTCGATTCTTTATGTGGGACTTGTTGCCGGCGCTTTTGGTAACCCACCCCGATGCGTTCGGCAGCACCGTCGTCGGTTCGAATCCCGATCCGGCTGCGCTTCGAAACGGGCGCGTCGTTCTCCGCAGCAACAACGGAAACCTGGTTGCACCGCAAGCTCTTGTGGACGCGAAACAGGTGCGCCGCGATGTCGTCGAGGCATGGCGCCGCGCGCTTCCCCCGGTTACCCGTCAGCGCGCGGCCCGAACGCCGGCACCCGCAACGCGTTGACCCGCATAGCGGCGTAGCCTTCGCCGCGCGACCAGCGCTGCGAACCCGATCGAATCGGTGTAAGCTGCTCTCCAACAGCAAGGGAGATACGCTATGTATGTTTCCGCGTTGCTTGAGAACAAAGGCGCAAACGTCATTACCGCAGCGCCGAACACCACAATCGACAAAGCCGTTGCCCTGCTCGCCGAGAACAAGATCGGCGTGCTTGTCATCTCGGCGGACGGCAAATCGGTGGACGGGATACTGTCCGAACGCGACATCGTTCGGGCGCTCGCCGAACAAGGGAACGATATAGGAAACGCAGATGCGGCGACCCTGATGAGCCGCGACGTCGTATCCTGCGCACCTGGCGACACCATCGAGTCGCTTATGGGCCTGATGACCGAACGGCGCATTCGTCATTTGCCTGTCCTTGAGAACGGGAAACTCGCCGGTATCGTCAGCATTGGTGACATCGTCAAACACCGCCTTGCAGAGATCGAGTCAGAAGCCGACGCCTTGCGCCAATACGTCACTCAGGCCTGATCGATCGCAATGCACCGTCAATACGTTCCGGGGCCCTGGGGGCAAATCCACCTTCATGTTGCGGCTCCGACCGGTCCCTCGGCGCGGCGCCCCCTCTTGTGCTTCCATCTCAGCCCAGGTAGCGGTCGCATGTATCGCCCCTTCCTGGAGGAAATGGCTTCGGACAGATTGGCGGTGGCGGTCGATACCCCGGGTTACGGTGGGTCGGACCCGCCGCCAGCCCCGACCAGCCTTGAAGCCTACGCCGCGGCCTTGGCGACGGTGCTGGACAGCCTTGAGTTGGAAAAGGTCGACTTGTTCGGCGCCCATACGGGATCGCGGCTAGCTGTCGAAGTGGCGCACCTGCGCCCTGAGAAGATCCATCGCCTCATCCTTTTCGGGGCCGCGATCTACACCGCCGACGAACGAGAGAAACAGAAAGAATCCTTTGCGCGCCCCAAACCGATCCAGGCCGACGGCAGTCACATGGCCTCGCGGTGGACGGGATGGGCGTCGTGGCGGTGGCCCGGCGTCACCGACGACATGATCGGTCGCTACGCAGCCGATTCGGTTCAGGACTTCGAGCGCCATTGGTGGGCCCATCATGCGGTGTTCGAACACGACATGGCAGCGCGGCTGGGAAGCCTTGAGCATGAAGTTCTCCTGCTGTGCGCCAAAGACGACATCGAGGGCCCGACGCGGCGCGCGAAATCGGTCATCAAGAACGGCCGCTACCTCGAGCGGCTCGACTGGGGACATTGGTTTCTGGAGGTCGATCCCATCGGCGCCGCTAAGATGGCCCGAGGATTTTACGACGACTGACTCGCCGGTCGCAGGTCAGCCGGCCTTAGCCGATCGTGACCTGGCGACGTCTTTACGCAAATCTTCGAGTGCCGTGCCGGTGATATCGGCGCCCGTGAGGTCGACATCCTCGATATCGATCTCTTCCATTTGTGCGAAACGGAGTTTGGCAAACGGCATGGCCGCGCCGGCTAGTCGGACGTAATCCATTGTCGACTCGGAAAAATCGGCGCCGCGCAGCTGCGCACCGCACAGGTTGGCCCGGGTCAGATCGGCGCCGTTGAAATTCGTGCGCTCCGCCGTTACCCCACGCATCTCGGCATGCATGAATTTGCCGCCGGTGAAGCTGCCGTCCGAGAGGGTCGCTCGCTCAAAGTTGCACTTCGCAAAGTTTGCCGCCTGGGCATGACCGGTCTTCTTGCCCTCGGCGGTTTTGATTTCAATCGCGTCTGCCGAAACCGAGTTGAGCCGCGCGCCCCGCAGGTTGGCCTCGGCCATGTTGCCGCCCATGAGCTCCGCATTGCGCAAGTCCGCACCGGCGAAGTTCGCACCGCGCATATCCGCAAGGACGAACAATGCATGACCGAGTTTTGCACCGGAAAAATCGCAATCGCGAAGGTCCGCACCACTCAAGTAGATTCCGCCGAGATCGGCACCCGCAAAACTCATCCCCGAAAGGACGGCCCGCTTTCCGTCGACGCCGAAGGAATCGACCCAAAGCGAGTGTTCGCGGAGAATCCGCTGTACGTCGGTGGGAAGCTCGCTTGTACCGGGACTGACATGGGCCTCCTGCAGATCGACCGCGGTGAGGTCGACTCCAGCCAAGACCGCTCCACGGAAGTTGGCGCCTTGGACTTTCGCCCGCGCCAGGTTGGCCCCCTCGAGATTAGCCCCACTAAGATTTGCGTGACGGAGCTGCGCCATTTCCAGATTGGCGTGCGCCATGTCCGCGCCGTGCATATCGACATTCGCCGCGCTGCCACGCGAGAGCGCGGAGGTCATTGCCGATCCCTCGAGCGCGCGAAGCGGTCGGTCTTCGGCCACCATGACGCCCGGCCGCATGTCGGCTTCGTTGAAGTTGGTGTCGCGGAGGCTGGCGCCGGCGAAGTTGGCGCCGCGCAGGTCCGCCCGCGCAAAATTTGCGCCGGAGGCGTCGGCCTTGACGAAGCGCGCACCAAAAAGATCGGCAAAACTGAAATTTGTCCCGACCAGCGTGCAGCCGCTGAAGTCGCTCCCGGCCAGTATGGCGCCTTGGAGGTTCAGGTTCATGAGGCGCAAGCCAACGAGATTGACGTGCTTCAGGTCCGCCCGCACTCCGCCCTTGACGCCCCGCGCAAATCGCTCGTGACGTTTTAATACCTGGACGAAATCAGCCGACGTAAGCACCTAAGATCCACCTCCCCGGCAGATTCTAGCAATGTCCCAGATCGGAACAATAGGCATGCAGAAAAAGAACACTTGTCCCAGTGCCAGACAGAAAAAGAGCCCCACCCCTGCGAATGAATGAGTCACACAAGAAATATGCCAATAGCTTCCTGTCTATCGGCTGGCTTGGTGTTGGTTCGACCGGGCGCTAGTGTGGCGCCCTGATCACGACGACCCACCGGACATTGTATATGCCTGAAAGAACTCTTAGTCGCGTTTTGTACGTTGAGGACGAACCCGATATCCGCGAGGTCGCCCGTTTTGCGCTGGAATATTCCGGCGACTACGAGGTCAAGATTTGCGAATCCGGCGCCGAAGCGTTGTCGATCGTGGGGTCTTTCAAACCCGACATCATTCTCCTTGACGTCATGATGCCGGGCATGGACGGGCTGGCCACTATGGAAGCGCTACGACAACTCGAGGAAACCGCCAGCATCCCGATCGTCTTAATGACCGCAAAAGTCCAGTCGGCAGAAGTGTCGCGTTACCTCGCGCTCGGTGCGGCAAGTGTCATTCCGAAACCTTTCGACCCGCGCACCCTTGGCGCGACGGTGAAAGAAATCTGGGAAGAACACGCTGGCTAAATCATCCTCCGGCGGCTTGGAACAAGCGCTCGCCGCGCTGCGCGAGGATTTCGCAGCGTCGCTACCGGATCGCCAGACGGCGCTATCCGCAGCGTGGGACGCGCTCGACCAAAACGAGTGGAACCCAGAGGATCTCAACGCCGCTTACCACCTCGTTCACAGTTTGGCGGGGGCCGCTGAAACATTTGGGTTTTCCGACCTCGGCGTAGCGGCCCGGGCCTTGAACGGCCATCTGCACGGCATTGTGTCTAGCCCGCAGCAGTCGCCCGAAGCGCGGGGCGAGGCCGCGCGGCTTTACCAGGACTTGGCGACCGCATTGACCGCGGCCCAGGCTGGTCGTTAAGCGCGGTCTACGTTGATTCCCAGGTCTCGAGTCTTCCGATAAAGCGTGGAGCGCCCGATCCCAAGCCGTCGCGCGACTTCGGACATCTGCCCATTGTAACGATCAAGCGCGATGCGGATGGCGTCATCCTCGATGTCGCGAAGAGCGCGCATGGACCCTTGCTGGTCAACCGCCGGGATGGCCATGCCGGTGGGCGATACCCCCAGCCCGACGCCTTGTGGGGTGTAGCTCTTTGGGGGGAAGGGCGACGCGCTTGCCGTGTCTTGGGCGGCCTGGGCAAGACGGCCCGCAATCTGTCCAAAATCGTCCAACTTTAGCGTTTCCCCGTCGGCCATCACGACGGCGCGGAACACGGCATTTTCAAGCTGTCGGACGTTGCCCGGCCAAGGATAGGACACGAGTAAATCCATGACGCCGTCGTCGACCCCGGAGACTGCTTTGCCTTCGGACGCCGCAAACCGTTGGATGAACGCGCGCACCAATTCGGGAATGTCCTCCCGTCGTTCGCGCAGGGGCGGCACGTTGATGGGGAATATGTTGAGCCGATAGAACAGATCCTCGCGAAAACGCTCTTCCTCGACCAATTGCTGGAGGTCGCGGTTGGTGGCCGAAATCAGTCGGATGTCGACGTTGACCGGGCGTTTGCTACCGACGGGATCGATCTCGCCGTCTTGCAGCGCACGCAGCAGTTTGACCTGTATGTCGGGCGTAAGCTCCCCGATCTCATCCAAAAATAGGGTGCCGCCGTTGGCTTCTTGAAACTTGCCGATGTGTTTTTGTTGAGCGCCGGTAAACGCCCCTCGCTCGTGCCCGAACAGAATGCTTTCGACAAGGTTCTCCGGGATAGCGCTGCAGTTGACCGTAACGAAAGGTCGACCGGCCCGATCGCTGCTGCCCTGAACCGCCCGGGCAATCATTTCTTTGCCCACCCCACTCTCGCCCTCAAGGAGAACCGCAATGTTCGAGGCCGCCGCACGCTTGGCAAGGTCGACGGCGTTGCGCATGGCGGGCGCGACGGCGACCAGGTCATCGAACGTCATCTCGCCATTTACCTTGCGGGTGATCCGCGAGAGTTCGCCGGTCAACGTTGAGATTTTGAGCGCGTTCTCGATCGAGATTTGCAGCCGTTCGGGACTAACGGGCTTGACCAGAAAATCGGTCGCCCCGTGCCGCATCGCCTGCACCACGGTGCCGACACCGCCACTCATCGTCAGGACGATGATTTGAAGGTCGGGATGAACGGGGTCGACCCGCTGCAACACGCCAAACCCATCAAGCTTAGGAAGAACAAGGTCGAGAAGAACCAGATCGACGCCACTGCGGTCCTGGCGAATCAACAGATCGACGGCCGCCTCGCCATCCGGCGCGGTGATAGTCTCGTAGCCGAGATTCGCGACGATCGTATCGAGGTAGCGCAACTGCGCCGGGTCATCCTCGACGATGAGTATCTTCTGTACCATTTCGGAACGGTGTTGTTCGAATTCGATCCCAAGTCACAGTCTAACTGATGGGATCGAGAGAGTCCTACCAACAAATGGGAGAGTTTGCCGCCAGGGGTATTCAATCGACGATTGTACGAAAACTAGGCGCCGATGAAGTTGAGGACTTCCCGGGCATAGACCTCGGGGGCCCGGTAAGGCAATTGGCCCCCGACACCAGGCACCAGTTTGAACTTCGCACCCGGCACCACCGCAGCGGCTTCTTTATCGATCTGCGCCAAGCTGTCGCCTTCGGCGTTGATCACGTAGAGCGGACAAGTGAGCTTCTGCAGCGCAGCCTTCGCGTCGTAGGAGAAGACCGCCTTGAAGGCCCAGTGGTAACGCGGGTAGATCATCAGGTGCTGGGCAATCGCAGCATGGATCGTTTCGATATCAGTGTCTTCGCCCCAATTCTTGCGCCGGGTCGCCCACATCGATTTGAGAAAATCGCCGTCGGCATCCATCGAGGGTTCGGTGATCCGGGTGCCGAACATCTTGGCTTGCTCGGGCGTGAACATCGGTACGCCCGAGAAGACCGCATGCGTCGTACGATCGGCAAGGTGCTCGGTAATGAGTTCGAGAGCGATGGAGGTCCCGGTGTGAACCGTGGCAAAAGCAAATGCCCCGCCTGAAGTGAAATGTTCAATGGCCGGCAGGAGGCGCTCGGCGTACCCCGCCATGTCGAGAGGCTCCGCAGGCGGGTCGGATTGCCCGTAACCCGGCGTGTCCAGCGCGATCGCGCGACATCGCGCCCCCAACAGCGGCAGAGCCTTTTCGAACTCCCAGGACGACACGGGCGATTCGTGAAGACAGATCACGGTCGGACCGGACTCTCCTGCGATGCGATAGTGAATCTGGCCGTCCGGTGTATCGACGTAGCCTCGGCGCATGTGATCCTCCCTGGTGGTGAGGCCCACTATGGCAAAGGCGTCGGGTCCTTCCTAGACACTATCCTTCCTCGTCCAAGGCATAGCCCGCACCACGAACAGTGCGAATGAGGTCCGACTCGCCCGGTCCGTTCAGTTGCTTTCGCAACCGTCGAATGTGTACGTCCACGGTTCGCGCTTCGAGATAGATGTCCCGTCCCCAAGCAAGGTCGAGAAGCTGCTCGCGAGAGAAGACACGGCCCGGGCGTTTAAGAAGCACGCGGAGCAAACGGAATTCGGTCGGACCGAGGTGCACCAACCTATCGCCACGGGTCACTCTGTGGGCAGCGAGGTCCATCGTGAGGTCGCCGTAGGACAACGTCTCGTCGGGTGCGCTCGACGTCGACCGACGAAGCACCGCGCGAACCCGCGCCAAGAGTTCCGCAGGCGAGAACGGTTTGACGACATAGTCATCGGCGCCGCTCGCCAGACCCTTGACGCGATCGGCCTCTTCGCCGCGCGCCGTCAGCATGATCACGGGAACATCTTTGGAATCTGGATCCTCACGAAGTTGACGGCACACCTCGATGCCGGACAACTCGGGCAACATCCAGTCAAGGATGATGAGATCGGGCGTTGCGCGATGGACGTTGTCTAACGCCGCGGCGCCATCTTCCGCCACGCTAACGAGATAGCCTTCTTTCTCGAGATTGTAACGCAAGACCTCGACCAAGGGCGGCTCGTCTTCGACCACCAGAATCTGCGGTTTCATTTGCCGCCGGCCTCCTCAGGAGCCTCCTCGGGTGTTGTCAGCTTGACGACGGTGGTACTGGATTTGTCACCCTTGGGTCGCGCGTCTTCGGGATCCTGTCCGACCACCAGGAAGTGGACCTGCTCGGCGATATTGGTGGTGTGGTCGCCGATCCGCTCAATGTTTTTTGCGATGAACAAGAGGTGCGTGCAGGGCGTAATCGTGTGCGGATCTTCCATCATGTAAGTGAGTAGCTCGCGGAACATGCTGGTGTGCAGCTGATCGACTTCCTGATCGGCAAGTCGCACCTCTTCAGCGCCCGCGGCGTCTCGTGCGACATAGGCGTCGAGAACGTTTTTGATCATGCTTTGCACCAGCGTACCCATCCGCGAAATCGTCAGCGTCGGCGACATGGCCGGCGACTGGACGAGAACGAGGGAGCGCTTGGCGACGTTCTTCGCATAGTCGCCGATGCGCTCCAGTTCGTTGGAGATCTTCAAAGCGGCGATTGCGACACGAAGGTCGGCCGCCATCGGTTGACGGAGCGCGAGAATGCGAATGATTCGATCGTTGATTTCGCGCTCTAAGTCGTCCATGCGGACATCGCTCGCACGGACTTCATCGGCGAGGTCGGTATCCCGACGCACCAAGGCCCGAATCGCTGACGCCAATTGGGTCTCGGCCAATCCCCCCATCTCAACGATCAGTTGGTCGATGCGCTCAAGTTCATCACCAAAAGACTTGACGATATGATCGTCCGTCATGCGTGTGCCTCCTGTTACCCGAACCGACCGGTGATGTAATCCTGAGTTTTTTGTTCCTCAGGGTTGGTGAAGACATGCTCGGTATCGCCATATTCCACCAGGTCTCCGAGGTGGAAGAACGCGGTGCGTTGGGAGACCCGCGCCGCTTGCTGCATGGAGTGGGTCACGATGATGATGGTGTAATTCTCGCGCAGCTCGTCGATCAGTTCTTCGATCCGTGCTGTGGCGATCGGGTCCAGCGCCGAGCAAGGTTCATCCATCAAAATGACTTCGGGCTGAACCGAGATGGTGCGCGCGATGCACAGTCTTTGTTGCTGGCCACCGGAAAGCCCAGTGCCCGGATCCATGAGCCGGTCCTTGACCTCCTCCCAAAGACCGGCGCGGCGAAGGCTGGCTTCGACGACTTGATCCGTATCCGCGCGACCGGACACCAAACCGTGGATCCGCGGCCCATAGGCGACATTGTCATAGATCGACTTCGGAAACGGATTGGGTTTCTGGAACACCATGCCGACCCGAGCGCGCAGCTGCACAACGTCGATTTGCGGATCGTAGATGTCGGTATCGTCGAGGCTGATCGACCCACTTACGCGGCAGCTATCGATCGTGTCGTTCATCCGATTGATGCAACGCAGGAAGGTCGACTTGCCGCAGCCTGAAGGTCCGATGAACGCGGTAACACGGTTTGATTCGATGTCGATCGACACATCGTTGATCGCCCGCTTGTCGCCGTAGTGAACCGAGACGTGTTGGGTTCTAATCTTATCTGGCACCGCGATGCCCCCTTCTTTCGCCACATCTTCTTGTACCGGCATCACCGCCATATCCATCGCCTCTTGTAAAGCCATCGCTACCACCTGCGCTCGAAGCGTCGCCGCAGAACGACGGCCAATATGTTCATTGCAATCAAGAATGCCAGGAGGGCCATAATCGCTGCGGAGGTCCGCTCAACGAAACCGCGCTCGGGGGCATCGGCCCAAAGGAAAACCTGGACCGGCAGCACTGTGGCGGCATCGGTAAACGATCCCGGCACGTCGACGATAAACGCCACCATGCCGATCATTAGAAGCGGTGCCGATTCGCCTAATGCCTGCGCCATACCGATGATCGTGCCGGTCAAGATGCCCGGCATCGCAAGCGGTAGAACGTGATGCAGCACGGTCTGCACCGGCGACGCGCCCATCCCCAGGGCCGCCTCGCGGATTGACGGCGGCACTGCCTTGAGCGCCGCGCGGGCAGCAATAATGATCGTCGGCAGGGTCATGAGCGCCAGGACCATGCCGCCGACCAGCGGCGCCGATCGTGGCAGGCCAAAGAAATTGAGGAAAACGGCCAGCCCCAGCAGACCGAAGACGATCGAAGGAACCGCCGCCAAATTGTTGATGTTGATTTCGATGAAATCGGTCAGTCGGTTCTTGGGCGCGAATTCCTCAAGATACACGGCGGCCATCACCGCGATCGGGAACGACAAGACCAAGGTGACGATGAGGGTCAATAGCGACCCCATCACCGCACCCAAAATGCCAGCTTGCTCGGGTTCGCGGCTATCGGCCGTGGTGAAGAAGCCAACATTGAACTTCTTATCAACGAGACCCTGGGCGTCGAGTTGATCGAACCAGCCGATTTGTTTGTCGCTGACTTTGCGTTCGTCTTGCGGCACGTCACGTGGAATCTGACCCTTGGCAAAGCTATCGATGTCGGCCGCCGCCTTGAACCAAATGGTCTGGGTCGACCCAATCAGACTAGGGTCGTTCAACACCATATTAAGAAGCCGAATGTCGGCGCCCGAACTGATCATTCGCGCCAATTCGCGACGATCTCGCCGCCCACTCGCCTCAGGAAAGATTTCGAGCAAACCATCGCGCACGAGGGTCTTGTAATTGGCCAAGCGAAGGTTCGCCTCGGTCCGGGTGCCTTGGGGATCGATCACCTCTTCACGCAACTCGACGGTGAGTTGGATGTGCGTTTGCTGGAACGCCGACAAACCATTGCTGACAATCGTGATCAGCAGAACCGCAAGAATGCTCAGGGCCGCAACAATGGCCGCAAGCCCGTAGAGCTTGAATCGCCGTTCGGCACGGTGGCGGCGGGCGAGACGCTGCGTCGCCGCAGCATCGGTGAGAACGCGGCCTGCCAATAGATCAGTCATATTTTTCTCGGTAGCGTCGGACCACTCGCAGCGCAATCACGTTGAGCCCGAGCGTGATGATGAAAAGCACAAGGCCAAGCGCAAAAGCGGCCAACGTCTTGGCACTGTCGAATTCTTGATCGCCGGTCAGCAGGGTGACGATTTGCACGGTGACGGTGGTGACCGCCTCGAAGGGATTGCCCGTTAGGTTGGCCGCAAGGCCGGCCGCCATTACGACGATCATGGTTTCGCCGATCGCTCGGCTCACCGCCAAGAGGATGCTGCCGACAATCCCGGGAAGCGCGGCCGGGAGTATGACTTGGCGGATCGTTTCGGACTTGGTCGCGCCCATGGCGAAAGACCCGTCGCGCAGGCTTTGTGGGACGGCGTTGATTACGTCATCCGACAGGGACGAGATGAACGGAATGATCATCACCCCCATCACCAAGCCCGCCGCGAGCGCGCTTTCGGAGGCGACATCCAAACCAAAGCCCTCTCCAAACCCACGAATCGCCGGGGCGACCGTCAGCGCAGCAAAAAAGCCGTAAACGACCGTCGGAATGCCGGCCAGAACCTCGAGAACCGGCTTGATCACCGATCGAAAGCGCGGGCTCGCGTACTCGGCCATATAGATCGCGGAGAACAACCCGATCGGCACTGCGACCGACATCGCAATAATGGTGATCATCAACGTGCCGGCAAAAACCGGCACCGCGCCAAATGCCCCGGACTGCCCCACTTGGTCGGCGCGCAAAGCGGTCTGAGGACTCCATTGCAGGCCGAACAGGAATTCCAGGGGCGACACTTGCGCGAAAAAACGGATCGATTCGAAGAGGAGCGAAAGGACGATACCGACCGTGGTCAAAATGGCGATCGACGAGGCGATGATCAGGACGACTTGAATTGTTCGCTCGACGTGATTGCGCGCGCGGAAGGACGGCGCGACCTGACGCCAGCCGACGATGAGTCCGCCCAGGCCGGCCGCAACCGCCGCAACACCCATGCCGAAGAACCCAACCCCTCGCAGCGCGCCGTAGTACTCGGCAACCTCCTGCATGCGAGGACTCAGTTCGGTGCTGGTAATCCCGCCTGCGGCATGGTTCTTGATGTCGTTAATTCTAAGCCCAAGCTCGGCGGGGTTTAGGTTGCGAATGTCGTCCGGCAGCGCCGCCACCAAAAGCGCATTGATGATCTGCGGCTCGAAAACGAGCCACAACGCGATGACGATAAGCGCCGGAACGCCGACCCAGAGGGCGACGTAGGAGCCGTAGTAGGTTGGCAGCGAGTGAAGCGGCGCAATCTGACCGCCGGTCGCCCGCAACGCTTTCGTGCGACCCGCCTGAAACGCGATCGTCGACAGCGCTAACAAGACAACGACCAGGAGAACTGCGCTCATGTTTCAGGCTCAGTGGCTTGAGAAAAAAAGATGGCGGCCGCCCAAGAACGGGCGACCACCATCGGTAAACCAAACTACATGCTAAGCGGTGCAAGCGCCTGCGCTTGTTGCGCAATGCTGCGCCGATCGGCGTCGGGCAACGGAATAAGACCCTTGTCGACTAGGTATCCGTCCGGACCCCAAGCCCGTTCGCTGGTGAATTCGCGGACGAATTCTTCGATGCCAGGAATGACCCCAACGTGTTGCTGTTTGACATAGAAGAAGAGCGAACGGGAAATCTTGTAGTCGCCCGCGGCGATCTTCTCGAATTCAGGTGCAACCCCGCCAACCGAGGCACCCTGAATCTTGTCAGCGTTTTGATCCAAGAAGCTGAAGCCGAAAACGCCCACCGCCGCCGGGTTGGCTACCAGCTTCTGGACGATCAGGTTGTCGTTTTCGCCTGCGTCGATGAAGGCGCCGTCTTCACGGATTGTGTGGGCCACTTTCTCGAAAGCCTTCTTATCGGCCTTACGCATGTCGGCAAGCATCTTGATCTGCTTGGCACCGCCTTCCATCGCGAGCTCGACGAAGGCATCGCGTGTGCCGCTGGTCGGCGGCGGACCCAGCACCTCGATCTTCGCATTGGGCAGCGAAGAATCGATATCGCTCCAGGTCTTGTAAGGATTGGCAACAAGCTTGCCGTCGACCGGGACTTCTTTCGCCAACGCGAGCCAAATCTGCCCCAGAGTTAGGCTGAGCTCAGGCCCCTTTTTGGAATTCGCGAGCACGATGCCATCAAATCCCACCTTCACCTCGGTGATGCCGATGCCGTTCTCGGCGCACTTCTTGAACTCCGAGGCCTTAATCCGGCGCGAAGCGTTGGTGATGTCGGGGTGACCTTCGCCAATCCCGGCGCAGAACAGCTTCATACCGCCACCGCTCCCGGTGCTTTCGACAACCGGCGTCTTGAACGATGTGGTTTTGCCGAACTGCTCGGCAACCGCGGTGGAGAACGGGAATACGGTGGAGGAACCGACAATCCGAATTTGGTCGCGTGCCTCTGCCGCACCGGCGACCATTGCGCTGGCGGCCATTGCGAGTACGAGAGATCTTCCGATCATGAGATAAACCTTTGTTTAATTGTCCAAGCCGCGGCCAACCATTTGCGCGGCACGACCGGACCCTAGTGTCGGCTGGCGACTCTTATATGACGTCTATATTTCGGTTTTGTGACAGCCGAATTTGGCTGAAAACGCAGGTTTATAGGCCGATCAGGGCTTGGCCGGCACCGTCACCGTGAACGCCGATCCCTTGCCCAGCGTGCTTTCGACGGTCAGCGCACCGCGGTGCCGGCTGACGATGTGTTTGACGATGGCAAGCCCAAGGCCCGTACCACCCATGCTACGGGACCGTCCCTTATCGACCCGGTAGAACCGTTCGGTGAGCCGAGGGATCTGTTCTTCCGGAATGCCCTCACCTTCGTCGCGGACCGTGACGGCAACGCCCAAACCTCCGATCCGCGGCATCCGATCGAGTGTCCGAGCGCCGATCGTGATGGTCGTTCCTTCGCGTCCATAGCTGATCGCGTTGTCCACCAAGTTGCGAAACACCTGGTGCAGCTGATCTGGATCCCCGATCGCCACGGGAAGGTCGTCGACAATATTCAGATCAATAGTCATGCCGCGCTCGGCGGCCCGCGGCGACAACATCTCTTTCAAGCTGTCAAGGATCGCGCGGATGTCGGCAGCATTGGTCGGCGCGATGTGTTCGTTCACTTCGACCCGCGAGAGCGATAACAGGTCTTCGATCAGGTGACCCATTCGCTGGGCTTCACCTTGCATGATGGCGAGGAACCGCTCGCGTGCCTCTTGATCTTCCTTCGCCGGGCCCCGCAGCGTTTCGATGAAGCCGATCATCGCCGAAAGCGGCGAGCGTAGTTCATGGCTGACATTGGCAACGAAATCCGCGCGCATCTGGTCGGACCGCTTGGCCGAGGTCACGTCGCGAAAAACGAGCACGGCCTCTGGGCGGTCCGAAGCATCGTTCCGCAAAACGAAAACCCGTAGGTCGAACACCCGAGGGACGGTGCCCGGCAGGGTGATCTCCCGCTCCTCGTCACCACCCGTCAAGAATGCACCGGCAACGGCCGCCAATATCTCGGGATGTCGCAACGACAGCGACAGGTCACGACCAAAGTAATTGGTCGGTAAAAGCTCTCGGGCCGCTTCATTCGCGGCGACAACCAGTCGTCCGGAGTTAACAACCACCACAGGATCCGGAAAACGCTCAAGCAGTCCACCTTCGATGGGACTAAGGCTGTGTTCCTCGGACTGATCTCCAGTACTCAATGGACGGTCCCGTAGTCATGCCACGCGGTAGAGGCCTTCAATCAACCACACGGTCTTCGCCTCATCAAGGCAACGCGCTAAGCTGGCGCGTTCAATTGAGGAGGATCCATGCCGCGAGTAGCGCGTTACGACGCATTCGGCGACCCCCGCGAGGTCGTCAAGATCGTCGATGAAGATTCCGGTCAAATGGGACCAAGCGACGTTCTCTTGGGCATGGAAGCGGCCTGCCTCCACATTGCCGATATTTACAGGATCACCGGGGTTCGCCCCTTTTCCGGGCCCAGTCCCGGCGGCACCCCAGGTGCCGAAGGCGTCGGCAAGGTCCTCGCCGTCGGCGAGGCGGTGACGAGGTTCAAGATCGGTGACCGGGCGATCCCGCCGCTTTCGTCCAGCACCTGTCGTGATGAAATGCGCCTCCCGGAGAGCGATCTGATCAAGGTGCGCCCCGAGGGAGATGCGCTCCAGCTCGCGATGGCAACCGTGAACCCGGTGACGAGTTGGCTTCTCATCAACGCCTTTGTCGAACACAAGCCAGGGGACTGGATCGTCCAGAACGGCGGCAATTCGGCCTGCGGGCGGTACGCGATCGAATTGGCACGGGAAATGGGCTTGCGCACCGTTTCGGCGGTCCGACGCGACAGCGTCATCCCGGAACTGCAAGCCATCGGCGCCGATGCCGTCGTGAAGGACGGACCCGATCTTCACGAGCAAGTGGCCGAGGTAACCGGCGGCGCTGATATCAAGCTGGGATTCGATGTCGCGGGTGGCCAAGGGACCGCGTGGATCGCGCGCTGCCTCGGCGAGCTGGGGTTGATCGTCAACTACGGCCTTATGAGCGGCGAAGATCCGGTGATCCCAAAGGAGCTCTCCCTCGGTCGCGGCCTAAGGTTCCAGGGCTTCATGATGTCGCGCACCTTCAAGACTTTGTACGGCCCCGAACGCGAACGCACGATTCGCGAGGAAGTTGCCGACCTCGTCGGCAAGGGAGCGCTTACCGCAAAAGTCGCGGCGGTCTATCCGCTTGAGAACGTGACCGAGGCACTGGACCATGCGAACCGGCGCGGCGGCGATCGCGACGGCAAGATCCTCGTGACCTGCGGGCACTTCTCCGGCTAACGCCAATGAACGAATATCATCTCGCACAGTTCAACGTTGCGACGATGCGCTACCCGCTCGATCACCCTGAAATGAGGGGCTTTGTTGACGCTCTAGATCGGATCAACCGGCTCGCCGATGTCTCCCCCGGTTTTGTCTGGCGTTTGCAGGACGAATCGGGCGACTCGACGGACATGCGCCCGGTGGGCGATACGGTGCTGATCAATATGTCGTTGTGGGAGTCCGTCGAAGCCTTGTACGCGTACACCTACAAAAGCGACCACCGTTTTCTCTTTGCGGCGCGCAAGGACTGGTTCGAGCCCTCGAAGACCCGCGACCTTGTGTTGTGGTGGCATCCCGCCGGTTCGACCCCCACGGTGGCCGAAGCTTTGGTCCGGCTGGAACAGATTCGCCTATTCGGGCCTTGCAAGGGAGCGTTCAACTTCAAGCATGCCGAGCCCCCGCCAGGGTCGGGCGAGACTTAGCGGCAGGTCGCGAGAACGAACTCGTCGTCCGGGAGCTTGGTATTTTCGTCGCCGCAAGCATCTTCGAGCTGCCGCGCCTTGAGGCCGCGCACTCCTTCGAGGTTGGCGCCGCTGAGGTTCGCGCGCTTGAGGGTCGCCCCGGAAAGGTCGGCTTCCGTGAGATTGGCGCCGGTGAGGTTGGCGCGCTTGAGTTGCGTATTCTTCAGGACGGCGGACGACAAGTCGGCGCCGCTAAGATCGGCGCGATCTAGCTCTGCCCTGGTTAGATCCGCCTGCGAAAGATTAACATTGCGCATCACGGCGCGTTCGAGATTGGCGCGCTCAAGCTGCGCCGCATGCATATCGGCGCCGGTCAGATTAGACCGCTTGAGATCGGCTCCGCCCAGATCCGCCTCGACAAACTTCGCGTCGACCAATGACGACTCACCAATATCCGCATTGCGAAAATCCGCCCCCGACATATCGATGCCGTCGGCTACGGATTTCTCCATATCCACCCCTGCCCCGTTGGCCCCGACGAAATTAGCGTTTTTGAGGGTGGTCTTTTCAAGGTCCGCTCTGCGAAGATCCGCGCCCGACAGATTGGCCCCAGTCAAGTTGGTGCCCTTTAGATCGGCATCGACGAGATCGGCGCGGGATAGATCGGCCCCTTGGAGGTCTAAATCTTTCAGCTTGGCCTCAGCCAAGTCGCACCGTGGACAAGCGTTGGTGTCGTTCAACTGCCCGACCTGCTTGGCGTCAAACGCGCCGGCGCTGGAGCCAACTGCGACGCCCACGACGACCACCGGCACCACCAGACCAAATTTCCTGAACCTACCAATCACATTCGCCTCCTACAGACCAATAAGGGGGGTCGGCCACCTCAGCTGCACAATTGGCCCCACGTTGACGGCAATCAAGGCCTTATCAAACTAGACATACGAAATTTTCACTATGACCGGGGTCACAAATACGCGGGCTATGGTGCTGCGGGCACCCCGTACCCCCCTCACGCTTGTCGAACGCCCAATACCCGACCCAGGACGCGGGCAAGTTGTGATCGACGTTCACGCTTGTGGCGTATGCCGGACCGATCTTCACGTGGTCGATGGAGAGCTTGAAGAGCCGCACTTGCCGATCGTCCCGGGCCATGAAGTCGTGGGGCGGGTTCGTGCGGTGGGCCCGGGTGTGGATACCCTCGCTGTCGGCCAACGCGTCGGCGTCCCTTGGTTGGGCAGCACTTGCGGTACATGCGCGTTTTGCCAGGCCGGCCAGGAGAACCTCTGCATTCAAGCAGGCTTTACCGGCTACACGCTGGACGGGGGCTACACCGAGACGATGGTCGCCGACGCCCGTTACTGCTTTCCCATCGAGGGGGCTTTCGACGACGCCGAAACCGCGCCGCTTCTGTGCGCCGGTCTGATCGGATACCGATCTCTCCGAAAGGCCGGCGACCCCGCGCGGCTTGGGCTGTACGGGTTCGGTGCAGCAGCGCACATCGTCGCCCAAATCGCCCGTTACGAGGGGCGAGCGGTATTCGCGTTCACCCGACCGGGCGACCGTGCCGCCCAAGACTTCGCGCGATCGCTCGGCGCGCAGTGGGCGGGCGATTCGGACACCGCCCCGCCCGAACCGCTCGACGCCGCGATCCTCTTTGCCCCGGTCGGGGCATTGGTGCCACTTGCGCTCAAAGCGGTAAAGGCGGGTGGACGGGTCGTTTGCGCCGGAATTCATATGAGCGACATTCCCAGCTTTCCTTATCAACTGCTTTGGCAGGAGCGCGAGATCGTCTCGGTCGCGAACCTGACGCGTGAAGATGGGGTCGCATTTCTTCCATTGGCCGCAAAGATTCCGATCAAGACGTCGGTGACGCGATATGATTTAGCAAAAGCCAATCAAGCACTCGACGATCTACGCCATGGCCCCATCAACGGCGCCGCCGTCCTGACGATGTAAGGAAAAAGGAACGGCGCCCGACGGTTCAGCGCGGCAAACAAAGGGAGGAATTGGCATGACATACTTAGTCAAACGCGCTTTGGTTCCCTGGCTGTTACTGCCGGTTCTCGCCGTGTCGATGTCTCTCGGCGCACGCGCCGATGTCGCACAGGGCGTCGACGCCTTTCTCGAGGGCAACCGCATCATCGCCTGGCGGGAGCTCTTGCCCGCCGCGACCGAAGGCGACGCAACGGCGCAGTTCTATGTCGGCACGATGTATCGGCATGGCTTCGGCACCGAACGCGATGCCGAGGAAGCGGCCTTCTGGTTGCGCAAGGCTGCGGTACAAGGCCACGGCCTCGCCAAATTCGTCCTGGGTTTCGATCTCATCCAACGCGAAGACTTCGTCGCCGCGGCGCCACAAATCCTAGACGCAGCACGCGCGGGGATTGCAGCGGCGCAGTATTACGCGGGACGAATGTTGCGCGACGGCAGCGGCGTCGGGAAAGACGTGCTGCAGGCCTTAGGCTGGTTGTTGCTGGCCGCCGAACAGGACTATGTGGCCGCTCAGTACGAAGTCGCAGGGTTGTTGGCCAATCCGCCCGAAGACGTGACGTTGGACCTCGTTTCGGCCTACCGATAGTTCGATATCGCAGCACATGCCGGGTACCCCGCGGCACGCGAAAGCCGCGATCGCGTCGGAAACGCCCTTTCCCCTCAAGAAGTCGCCTCGGCGCAGGCGGAAGCCAGCGCATGGATTCGGTCTCATCGTTGACGCCGCTCAACGAGGTTGGGCCATGGGTACCCTAATCTGGAACAAGGACAGCAAGGGAGATCCGTCGTGACCATAAAGACAATTCTACTTCACCTCGCCGAAGACCCTCGCAACGCCGCCCGCACGGCTGCGGCCGTCGCCCTTGCGGAGAAACACGACGCGCATCTCGTCGCCCTTTACACGGTGCCGCCGCTCGTCGTTCCCGGTTATGTGGGCGCGGAACTGCCGGCGCAAGTCTATGCCGATTATGAGGCCGATTCTGAAGCCAAGGCCGCCGAAGCGAGACAAGCCTTCGACGACACCGTGCGCAAAGAAGGTGTCTCGGCCGAATGGCGCATGGAACGTGGTTTTGCCCGAGACATCTTGATGGCCCATGCGTTCTATGCCGACCTGGCGATCGTCGGACAGCCCGCGTCGGATGGCGGTGTGCCACGTGGCGCAGAAGGACTGCCCGGGGACCTGACGCTGGCGTCGGGCCGCCCGGTTCTCACGATCCCTTGCGTCGGCGACTACCCGGTCATCGGTCGAAAGATTACCCTCGCGTGGAACGGTAGCCGCGAAGCCGCGCGCGCCACCGCCGATGCCCTACCTCTTCTCGCAACCGCCGACGAAATCCTCGTGGTATCGGCCAATCTGCAGAACAACACGTCATCGATGGACATCGGCACACACCTTGCGCGTCATGGGATCAAAGTCGAAACCAAGGATGTTCACGTTAAGGACCTGCCGATTGGCGAGGTCCTGATCAACACCGCCAACGAGGCCGGCAGCGACCTGATCGTTATGGGCGCCTATGGCCACAGCCGGTTGAATGAAATGGTCTTCGGCGGTGCGACGCGAGACATTCTACGGCATATGACAATGCCGGTCCTCATGTCGCACTAGCGTCTTGGACGACTCCACAGCTGGTGCGGCGTCCGAGGTCGGCCTGCGGCGTGCCCTGTCGTTACCACTGATCATTCTTTACGGGGTCGGCACGACCGTCGGTGCCGGGATTTACGTTCTAGTTGGCGAGGTTGCCGCGCTGGCTGGCCCTACGGCACCGTTCAGTTTCTTGGTTGCCGCGGTCCTTGCCGGACTTAGTGCGTTCAGTTTCGCCGAGCTTTGTGGGCGCTACCCCAGAAGCGCCGGCGAAGCGCTTTACGTCCGAACCGCCTTCGGCAAGGCCGGTCTTTCGACCGCGGTTGGCCTGCTCGTAATTGCCGCGGGGGTGATATCGGCCGCGACCGTGATCCACGGCGCAACCGGCTACATCGGCGTGTTCGTCGACCTTCCCCTCGTCCCGACACTACTGCTCCTCACGGCCATGCTTGGCTTGACCGCCGCGTGGGGCATCCTCGAGGCGGTGAGCGCCGCAGCCTTGCTCACGCTGATCGAGCTTGGTGGCCTGGCATTGGTGATTTGGGTCGGCGCCCCGGCCCTCGTCGAAGTGCCGACGGCGTTACCCACCATGATCCCGACCTGGGAGGCCGCCCCCATCGTTGCCGTGGTTGCCGGTGGTGTCATCGCCTTCTTCGCGTTTATCGGCTTCGAAGACATGGTCAACGTCGCCGAAGAAGTGAAAAACGCACCGCGCAACATGCCGATTGCCATCGTGACGACACTGGTCGTCACGACTACCCTTTACGTGCTGATCTCGGTGATCGCGGTTCTTGTCGTGCCGATGAGCGAACTCGCCGGGTCGGATGCCCCACTTGCCCAGGTCCTGGAGCGCGGATTCAGTGGCGCGCCGCAGATCATCAGCGCTATCAGTCTTGTCGCCGTCGCCAACGGCGCCCTGATTCAGATGATCATGGCGTCGCGCATCCTCTACGGCCTTGGACGAACCGCGCAATTGCCCAAAGTCCTTGCCACGGTCAACCGTCGGACGCGGACGCCGCTATTGGCGACCTTCATCGTTGTCCTTGCCGTCGCGCTTTTCACCACCGCCCTCCCCCTCATCACATTGGCCAAGGTCGCATCGGTAGCCATCCTCATCGTGTTTGCCGTCGTGAATTTGGCGTTGGTCGTGATCAAACGCCGAGAAGGCAGTCCGTCCCACTCGTTTTCGGTCCCCCTCCTCGTGCCCGTGCTCGGCTTTATCGCCAGCACCGCGATCGTCGTCTTTGAAACAACGCGTTGGGCTATTGGGTCGGGGTAGCTTGGTTGGCCGTTGGCGTAATCGTGCAGGCAACCGCGATCGGATTGGTCTGCGCCTTGGGGTCCGGCCAACGCTCCAGCAGCCACGATCGGTCCGGCGGCAACCCGATATGGACCGCGGCACAGGCGTTTTGCTGTCCCAGCTCGACGATCGACCATAACAGGCGGTCCCAGGGAACCAGGCTGTCCAGCTGCTCGCCCAGGCTGAGGTGGCCGATACACAAGATTGGCGGCGCCACCGTTGTCGATACTTCGTAGGTAAAAAGACCGCGGATCTGGCCCCGTCGTCGCGCTGTCATGACACCGCAGGAATGTCCCATTTCTTGCCGTTCTAGGACTTGTTGGGCCAACGAACGCCAGGCCTCGAGCGACATGGGAACGTCGCCCAACGAAACCAAGGGATAGGCCAAATCGACCTCCGTTTTCCCTAAGGGGGCCACCGTTACCGCGAGCTGTGCCATGGCCCATCATGGCCCGGCCTGTACGACTGGGTATTTGCGGTGTATCAACTCGGACAAAGAAGTACGGGGTTCGAATCAGTATGTCCTTGAGCCATGGTGAGACACCGTGTCTTCGCCTGTCCCGGCGATGCGCGCAGTGCAGCGTGCGGCACAAGGCTATGTGCTCCGCGATCGAGGTGGATCGCATGGAGGTTCTCGACCGGCTCGTATCTCATATCCAGATTCGGCCCGGTCAAACCGTCTTCGAGGAAGGCGACGAAGCCAAGTTCGTCTACAACGTCTCCCGCGGCCACGTTCGGCTCTTCAAATTGCTCCAGGACGGCCGCCGACAAATAACCGGATTTTTGGCACCAGGTGACTTCCTCGGGCTCGCTGCGCGGCAGACCTATGCCTACTCCGCTGAAGCGATCACCGAAGCGGATCTTTGCCGCTTCAAAGTCGGGGAACTCGAGACTTTGCTGGAAGAAATGCCCCAAGTCCGCGAGCGGCTCTATGAAATTGCCAACGACGAACTCGCGGCGGCTCAGGAACAAATGCTCTGTCTCGGTCGTAAGACCGCAAAAGAAAGGGTTGCCTCCTTTCTGATCTCCCAACTGCGCCACGGCGCGGGATGTGGCGACGGTGACGCCGAGTTCGACCTCCCGATGAGTCGCAGCGACATCGCCGACTATCTTGGCCTGACCATCGAAACGGTCAGTCGCACCTTTACGGCGTTGCGCGAAGAAGGCCTCATCGGGCTGCCCACGACCCATCGCATTTCGATTCCCGACATCACGACGCTAGAGGCGTCGACCGAAGCCTAGGCGTCGGTGCGTTGAGCGAGGTCAACGCACCTTCTGCGGTTCGGCAAGAAAATACGCAAGTACAAGAAACGGAGCTTCCCCATGGCTTTGCGGCACGTCCGACTAGAACTCGCCCGCGATCACGACTTTCCGAATGGCAGTGCACTGCGCGGCTATGAATTTGTTGCGCCGTTGACCGAAGACGGCCATCTGGACGCCGAGGAATGGCGCGGCAACAAAGATAAATGCAGGGTGCGTCGGTTCTGGGAACATGAGCTCGACGAAGAAGGCACGCTACGCCACGTTGGACGCGGCTGGCATTTTCACTACGACGGCCATGATGTCGATGACGACGAGCCACTATTCAAACTCGACCGCCACTCGATCGTCGAGAACGAATACCTAAGCGTGACCGAACACGATGGCGAGTTGCGCACGTTCCGCGTGGTGCGCGTCAAATAGCGCCTAAAGCTCGACCTCAAAGAGAACGCCAAAGCGCTTTTGAAGATCGCGCTTGCACAGGTCGTCGCCATGGGCCTCCCCATCAACGACGTTCTGTAGGTTTGCGGTGGTCTCGTTGGTCAAGATCACGATGACATTGGTGTCGGGTTCGACCGCAAACGGAAATTCGTGCCAGGTGCCGATATTCATCACGAAACCTGCGGCTCCATCGAAGTAGAACGCCTCGACGCTATCGATGTCGGGGGCCTGATCCTGCGAGTCATCCCACGACCCGTCCGGTCGCCGGCAGGTCGGCTTGCCGAGAACCGCGACGATCGGCTTGCCCTCAAGCGGAATAAACGTCTGGGTATGTTTGTTGTGATACTCCATCCACCGCACCTCCATCGGGCGCGGATTGATCGTCGCCAGCGATAACGAGGTATCGTCGTTGGAGACAAAAGGGGCGGGTTTGCTCGTCGTAACCGCCGCACCGTAATAGCCGGGAGTGTCCGAACTCTTGCTTTTGCTCCCGCCAATTATGTAGCCGTAGCCGGCGACAGACTCCGGCGTCGCCAGTTTTGGCTTGAGAATTCTGCGCTCAAGTTCGGTTTCAGCGACGGCCATTGGCATCTCCTTTTTCGTATCAAACGATTATGCGAGGCCTCGGCCCGACGGACAATAGTTCTTGAGCCCCACACGATCCGGTCGGATGGGGCACAAATGCTTATTTTCAGCCCTTTGCCTCCGCATACGGACGTGGATACATCTCCGCGCGGAGGCTAGATTACCCCAATCGTGTGGGACCGAATTTGCGGTCCTGAGCGAAGTTGGGGACATCGAGCTTTGGTTGCGCTTCCGAATCAGCAAACACCTGCGGAAGGTGAACATGCCGCCACCCCGATAACGGCCCGGCGGCTCCTCCTGCACCTGATCGGGTTCTATCTCGCGGGTTCCGGCGGCGCGGTCGTGATCACCCTGTTCCTTGCCCTCGTTGGCTTGGAGTTCACCCTCGGCCAGTGGATTTACCTTTTGTTGTCGGTGCTCTGGGTCGTGCCGCTCTACCTCCTCGTCGACGTATACGTCATTCGACGGCACTACCGACCGCTGGGCGATACCCTCGACATCCTCGACCGCGGGCAAACGCCGGACAACTGGTCGGCCTCGCGAGCACTCGTCCGCGCCCTAAACCTGCCTTTCCTATCGTTCGTCCGGGTTACGTTCATCCACGGACCCGCGGCGGCCGGCCTAGTTACTTTGGCACTCTGGCTCGGTAACGTTTACGCCGATATCGGCTGCGCGGATTGGCAGTTGGCGGCGTTCGCCGCGACCGTTCTTTTCTTCGCCTCGCCCACGCACGCGATCATCGAATTCTTCATTATCGCGCGTGCCGTCACGCCGGTGGTGGAACGCCTTTGGGATTTCTGCGACCACGTCGAGGTCGCGCACCGGCGCGAACTCATTTCGATCAACCTGCGCAACAAGCTCCTCTATCTTTCAATCTTCGTTGCCGCGCTCCCGCTGCTCTTCTTTGCCGCGTCGATCGTCCCCAAGGTCGATCTTCTCTTCAACGATCTGGGATACGAGATCTCGCTGACGCAGATGAGCCCGTTACTGCTTTGGGTCTCGAGCGTCGTCTTGGTCTGCATGGGGGGCGCGCTGGCGATGTCGATCCTCACGGCCTCCGAGGTTTCGCGATCGGCCGCGCGCCTGATCGATGCGATGAAAGCCGTGGAGAACGGCGAGTTGGATAATCGGCTGAAAATCGCCGGCACGGACGAGTACGCCGAGCTCTACCGCGGATTCAATTTGATGACCGAGAGTATGCGCGAAGAGGTGCAGATCCTCGAGTTGTCGCACGATCTGGCAGGCGAGCTTGACCTCGACCGTTTGCTCGCCCGGATCATCGGCGCCACAACCGAAGTGCTTGATGCTGAACGCTCGTCATTGCTGCTGTATGACGCTCGGGCCAACGAATTGTGGTCGCGCGTCGCCGAGGGACTGGAGACACGAGAAATACGCCTCCCGTCGGATCAGGGCATTGCCGGCGCGGTCTTTACCAGCGGCGTCACTGAAAATATTTCCGATCCCTACGCCGACCCACGTTTCAACAAGGCAACCGACCAACAGACCGGCTTCAAGACCCGCAGCATTCTGTGCATGCCGATCGTGAATAAGGCCGGAGAAAAGCTCGGCGTCACGCAGGTACTAAACAAGCGCGGCGATCACTTCCGGTCTCGCGACGAACAGCGCCTCGCGGCTTTTACCGCACAAATCGCCGTAGCACTGGAGAACGCACGTTTGTTCGAAGACGTTCTCAACGAGAAGAACTACAACGACTCCATTCTCAAGAGCACCAGCAACGGCGTTCTCACGCTCGACGAAGATCACAAAATTCTCGTGGCCAACGAGATGGCGTTTTCCATTCTGCAAGCCGACCGCGATACATTGATCGGCAACTCGGTTGAAGCCGTCTTCGGCGCGAGGAACCGCTGGGTCATGGCCAGCTTGGCGCGAGTCGAGCAAACCGGCCAGCAGGACTCCCATGTCGACGCCGAACTTGCATTGCCGGATGGCGAGACTGTATCGGTCAACATGTCGGTGATGCCGCTGGTCGATTCGGCCGAGGAAACCATCGGGTCGATGATGATGATCGAGGACATCACCTCGGAGAAGCGCGTCAAGTCGACGATGTCGCGCTATATGTCGGCCGAGGTCGTGGAACAGCTCCTGGCCAGCGGAGAAGCTCAACTAGGCGGGCAGAACCAGCACGTCAGCATCTTATTTTCGGATCTGCGGGGGTTCACGACGGTGTCCGAAACCCTCGGCGCGCGCGACACGGTGTCGATGCTGAACGAATATTTCGAGGAGATGGTGGAGGTCATCTTCCAGAACGCCGGCGTCTTGGACAAGTTCATCGGCGACGCGATCATGGCCCTCTACGGAGTCCCGTTCAACGGCGAGCAAGACGCCGACAACGCCGTGAATACCGCCAACGGCATGTTCACAGCGCTGCGCGTCTTGAACGAACGTCGCGCGGGCCGTGGCATGGATCCCGTGGACATCGGCATCGGTATTTCGACTGGCGATGTCGTTGTCGGTAATATCGGGTCGACACGCCGTATGGAGTACACGGTCATCGGCGATTCGGTAAACCTTGCCGCCCGGCTCGAAAGCGCGACCAAATACTACGGGGCACACGTCCTCTTATCGGAATTCACCGTCGCCGATCTCAAACAGGATCATCTGTTGCGCGAGGTCGATCTGATGCGGGTCAAGGGCAAGAACAAGCCGGTAACCATCTTCGAGGCCATGGCGCATCATACAGAAACGACATTTCCCGGCCTCAAGAACGCGCTTCGCGCCTATGGCGAGGCCTTCGCCGCCGTGAAGCAACGAGATTGGAACACCGCACTTGCAGGCTTCGAAGCTGTTCTTGCGATTAATCCCGCGGATCGGCCATCGATTCTCCAACGCGACCGCGTCCTTCACTATCGGGACAACCCGCCGCCGGCCGACTGGGACGGGGTTTGGGTGATGGATACAAAATAGGCGCTAGAACCGAAGCGTCACGCCCAGAGCAAACCAATCGGCGCTGACATCGAAGGCACCGATCAGCCGTGATGCCGTTGCGACGCGGTTGATGACCCGCCCCTCTTTGAAGAAAAAGTGCTGATAGGAAAAATCGATATCCAAATTTTCCCGAAGCGCGTAGCCGCCTCCGATCGCGACGATAATGCGGTCGGAGTCCGGCACACCGGCGCCGCGGAAAACGGTCTTGATCGGGCTATCATCGAACGCCACGCCGCCCCGTAGTTGAAGGTCCGAAGACTAATCGTAGGTCGCGCCCGTCGAGACCCGGAACTTATTGTCCCAAAACGTGTTGATGACACCGGTCGAGGTCGTTGGTTCCTCGGGCGTCAAGACGAGTCGGTCGAACACCTCCCATCGAGTCCATGAAAGGTCGGCCATCACGGCCCATTTTGAATTCGGCACATCGTGAAACACGCTAATGGAGGCTGTGTCGGGGATCGGTAAGTCCGCCTTCATGTTGCCGTCGGTGAAGGCATTGGGTTGGCCGTTGTTGTTGAGTCCGGTACGCGCCGCGGCAGGAACCGAGAAATCAACCTCCCCGTCGTAGTGGAACTCCATCCCCGACCGGTACTGAACCCCAAATCGCGTGTTGGGGCTGACTGTAAACAGCGCACCGACATTGAACCCGAAAGCCCAGTCGGTTCCGGAGAAGTCGCTGCTGCCGTCGAGGGACTGCGCGTTGCCCCCGAGCGCACGCCCAAAATCGATCGCCTGGGTGAGGCGAGCTCGGCTATACATCGCGTTGAGACCACCGCCGACGCTAACCTTGTCGTTCACACGGTAGGCCAAGGCCGGATTGACGTTGACCATGGTCAGCGACGCGCCCAACTCGTTGTAGCGCCCCACCCAATCGTCATCGTAGTCCACGGCGAGACCGTATGGCGCGTTGATGCCCAGACCGAATTTGAGATCGTTCGGCAGACTCCAGACACCGTAAAGGTTCGGAACGAAAGCGCCGATTCCCCCCCTGGCCGCCCTCGCCGCCCGTGATCGCCGCGCCGGTGGCGTCGATCGAGCCTTGATTGGCGAACTTGGCGTCGGGCCGCAGCAGGTGTCCGCCGACCACGAGTTGGCGCCCATCCAACTGGGTCATGCCCGCTGGATTGGCATAGACCGTGGAGGCATCGCCGGCGGACGCGGCGCCGCCCGCGTGCGCCACGCCGGCGCCAGAAACACTCTCCTGGCCAATCTTGTACCCCGCCGCATCCGCGCGGCCGAAGGTCGCGATTCCAACGACGAGCACCAACAATAATGCCGCCAAAGCGGATAACGATTTCATGTGAACCCCAACAAAGCCGCCCGAAACGAGCGTTCCCTAAACCGGCCCTACGTTGTTGAATGCGCAAAGGGGAGTCAAGCTGGGTCGATGAGAGGAATAGCCATCAGAATGCCGGGGTTCTTGGCAGTTATCGTGGACGGGCTCGGCCGCACCTACCGCAACGGTGGCGTGCTGTTCGCCGGCCATATGGCCTTTACGGCGATGTTGTCGTTCTTCCCTTTCCTGATCTTCCTTACGGCCTTGGCCGGCTTTGTCGGCGAACCCCAAACGGCCCAGAGCTTCATCGATCGCATTTTCGAACTGGTGCCGGATCGGGTGGGCGATGCGCTTCACCCCGCAGTCGACGAGGTACTGACAACCCAACGCGGGGGCCTGCTAACGTTCAGTCTCGTGGGCGCGCTCTGGATTGCCTCCAGCGGCGTCGAGGCCGTTCGGCACGTTCTCAACCGCGCCTACGGGGTCGTCGAGGTTCGACCCTTCTGGCGCCGGCGCATCGAAAGCCTATTTGTCGTGGTTACCGGGGGCACGCTCACGTTAGCGCTCTCCCTGAGTGTGATTCTCGGCCCCGCAATATGGGCAGTGCTGACCTCGACGCTGGCATTGCCGGTTGCCGCCGAGGCCGTCGCGGGGACTGCAGGCGACGTGATCGCGGCGGCAATTCTATTTGCGATCCTTGCCGTCCTTCATGCGACGTTACCGTGCCGTCGGCAGCGATTGCGAGACGTGTGGCGCGGCGCCGCTTTGACGGCGGTCGCGTGGATCGTCCTCGCCACCGGGTTTTCGGTCTATTTGAGCAATCTCACCGACTTCAACGTCACCTACGGCAGTCTGGGCGGCGTTGTTCTGACGCTGGTCTACTTCCACGTGAGTGCGGTCCTCTTCATATTCGGCGCCGAGCTCAACGCGGCCGCCAAAGACCGCCGGACCGTGGCCACCTAGGCCCCCTAACGGTATATTCCTGGAATCCTTCAGGAGAGATGTGATGCCTCAACCCGGCCCCCACGCCATGCTTCCCAAAACTGATCATGACGAGACAGCCCGGATGGAGTTCGTGTTCAGCTTCAAGGAACACGTCACGCATGATGTCGCGCCGGGGACCAAGCCGATCTTTGAGCATCGGGTCGAACCACAGATCGAACGCAACCTAGGGCGCGCGCCGAAGAACCGGCATGAAGTCCACCGCTCGATCAAGCACGACCCCTATTGGCAAATGTCGGGATCGCTGTCGCGTTTGTACCAAGAGCTCAAACAGGAAGTCGGCGAGTCGGTCGCCTACCGCCGCCATGAAGAACTAAGCGCCCTCGCCCGTACGCTTCGCTCCAAACCGAAGTACGCGACGCTGAAGCTCAATCCGTCTTTACCAATTCCGCGCTATCAATCCGAAATCGACATCCACCTCATGCCGGGCAGTTATTACACCGATCGTGCTGATGACGACGTCACAGCCGGCGCGATCTATGACCCTGGCGTCTTCATGTTCGCGATGGGCAGCATGGGCCCCTACAACGAAGACATGGGCCTTTCCGTTATCAAGTGGATCAAGGAAAACCACCCCGACTTCAAACCGAAACGGATTCTCGACATGGGTTGTGCTGTGGGACACTGCACCTTGCCCTATGCCGAGGCTTTTCCGAACGCCGAGATCCACGCGATCGATGTCGGCGCGCCGGTCTTGCGCTATGCGCAGGCGCGCGCCGAAAGCCTTGGCCGAGCGATCCATTTTTCACAGCAAAACGCCGAAGCAACAGACTTCGAGGACGGGTCCTTCGATTTGATCGTGTCGCACATCTTGCTGCACGAGACCTCGCATAAGGCGCTCCATACCATCATGCGCGAATGCCACAGACTCCTGCGCCCCGGTGGTTTGGTCCTGCATGGCGATGTGCCGTTCTTCAACCAGAAGGCCGACCCCTTCACCGCATTCACCCGCGATTGGAGCACCCACTACAACGGGGAACCTTTCTGGGGAACGTTGCACGATATGGACTTGCAGGCGCCCGCGGAAAAAGCCGGGTTTGCAGCCGACAAAGTCATTTTGGACAACTCCGCCGCCGGCGCCGTGCCATGGATGGTCTACGGCGCCAGAAAGTAGGCGCGGACTAGCGGCAGCGCGACAAGATCACCCTTCCCGACAGCAGAACAAACAAAGGAGATTGGCGTGGCCGGTCGACTACAGGACAAAGTTGCGCTGATTACAGGCGCCGGATCGGTTGCCGAAGGTTGGGGCAACGGCAAAGCGACCGCGGTCTTGTTCGCCCGTGAGGGTGCCAAAATTCTCGCCGCGGATATCAACCAAGAGGCCGCCGAGGAAACCCGCCGCCTCGTCGAAGAAGAGGGCGGAACGTGCATCGCTCACGCCGCCGATGTCACCGACGCAGTCGCCGTTCAGGAAATGATCGATGCTTGTTCGTCGACCTTCGGGCGGATCGACATTCTGCACAATAACGTCGGCGGCTCGGTCCCGGGCGGTCCGGTTGAAATGGCCGAGGCCGACTGGGACGACAACATCGATCTCAACCTGAAGAGCGTGTTCCTCACCTGCAAGAGCGCGCTGCCGATCATGGAGGCCCAAGGCAAAGGCGTGATCATCAACGTCGCCTCGATCGCCGGCATGACCTACTACGGTAGCGACCTAATCGCCTATCGCGCCTCAAAGGCCGGCCTCGTGCAGTTCACCCGAGGCGTCGCAATGCAGTACATCCGGCGCGGCATTCGGGCCAACACGGTGATCCCCGGCCTGATGTACACGCCATTGGTGGCGCATCGAATTGCCGGCCAATATCATGGCGGCGATCTCGACAAAACCGTCGAACGTCGCAACGCGATGTGCCCAATGGGACATATGGGCGATGCTTGGGATGTGGCCTACGCGGCGCTCTACCTTGCGTCCGACGAAGCCAAATACGTCACCGCGACGGAAATCCTTGTCGACGGCGGCTTTACCGCCCGCAGCGCGACCTAGCGCAGGGTGTTCTCGCCGCTCATCCAGATCGAAATGCGGCGCAGCTTGTTGCCCTCGAACTCGAAGAAATTGATGTTGTCCATGGCGATCTTGCCGCCATCCGTGCTGGTGCGCCGTACGTCGAAACGCGTCGATGCCAGGCCAGTATCCGGGTCGGCCACGTAGCGCCGGTTGCCGTGCCAGGCCTCGTCCACGGTCTCCAGGCGCCGCTCGAACATCGCCTTGATGGCGTCGAGTCCTTCGTGGGAGATCCCGTCCGTGATCACCGAAATCGTGCAATCCGGCGTCAATTCAGCCAACGTACCGGGGATGTCGCCGTTGTCGACGGTATCGAAATAGCGGTCGATCGTATCAATCATCGTCTGGGCAGTGCGTGTGGCCACCGGCGCCTCCTTTTCATGTCAGCCCCGAGTATAACCGGCAGGACCGCAGCATTAGCATCGACGACATGCTAAAATGCCCGTTCAACGCGAGAAATGAGCTATGCAATCCCCAGCGAACCTAATGGCTTTTGGTGTTTCGGTCGGCATCGTCGCGCTGTCGACGGTCCTCCTGATCACCGGGCGCGATATTCTGATCCCGCTCGCGATCTCGGTGATGATCTGGTACCTGCTCGACGCACTGGTCCGCCTATTTGGGCGCGTCCGGATCGGATCTTGGCGACTGCCGGGTTGGGTCAACCTGCCGGCAGCACTGATCACCATTCTGGTGTTCCTATTCGCGATCGGAAACATGATCGGCGAGAATATCGCCCAGGTCATCGAGGCCGCACCAGGCTATCAAGCGAACTTCGAACGCCTCGCCGCCGACATCGCGGCGTTTTTCGGCTTTGGCCAAGTACCCCAGCTTAGTCAGCTATTAGGCGAGATCGACCTCCGCCAACTGGCGTCGAATTTCGCTGCCGCGGCCACCGGGATCGTCGGGAACGCTGGCATCATCATCATTTACGTTCTTTTCTTGATGATCGAGCAACGCAGTTTCGATCAGAAAATGAAGGCGATGTTCGACAACGATCGCCGCGAGGAGGAATTTCGCACGCTGCTCCATCATATGCAGACGCAAATTCAGTCCTATCTCTGGATCAAAACCCTGATGAGCCTCATGACCGGCGCGATCAGCTACGCCATCCTGCTAGCGGTCGGCGTCGACTTTGCGGCGTTCTGGGCCTTTGGAATCTTCTTGCTCAACTACATCCCGACGATCGGCTCGTTGCTCGGCGTGATCTTTCCGGCGTTGCTCACCTTGGTGCAGTTCGGCTCGCCGATCCCATTTATCATCGTCACCGCCGCGCTTGGCGTGACCCAAATGACGATCGGGAACTTCATCGAGCCACGTGTAATGGGCAGCACGTTGAACCTAAGCCCGCTGGTCGTCATCCTGTCCCTGGTAATTTGGGGCAGTCTCTGGGGCATCGTGGGCGCGATCCTGTGCGTCCCGATTACCGTCATCGGCATGATTGTCTTTGCTCATTTCGAGAAGACCCGCCCTATCGCGGTGCTGCTGTCGGGGAACGGTAAGATCAGTCTGGCGGAGTCGCGGTGACGACCGTCCAAGACGATGCCGGCGTCGAACGCGACTGGGCGCCGACGATCGAGCGGGCCACGACCCTGGCCGTCGAACTGGCGCGCCAGGCCGCGGAGACCGCAGCCGCCCGTCAAGTCCGTGACGAGGCGATGCAGGCACTGTATCGAGAGATGCTGTTGCGACACTTCCAACCCGAACGGTACGGCGGGGACGGAGCGCCGTGGGGTCTTCAGTTCGATATCGGTCGGGTCTTGGCGCAAGGATGCCCCTCGACCTCGTGGATCGCCACCGTTGTGGCCGCCAACAACTGTTATGCTTGCCGCTTCCCCTCAACCGTCCAAGAAGAAATCTTCGGGGACGGACCGGATGTACTGGTAGCCAACGCCTCGGTCCAAAAAGACGTTCAGATCGTGCCTGACGGCGATGGATACCGCCTGTCGGGGCGATGGAAGTTCGCCAGCGGGATCGACCACGCTGACTGGATATTGATTGCCGGCACCTTGTCGACGGCCGACGGCAGCCCGACGGAGGCGCGCCAGTTCATGCTGGTCCCGGCCCGCGACTGGATCGTGGAGGACACGTGGTTCGTATCGGGGATGCGCGGCACCGGCAGCAAAGACATCTTCGTCGACGGCGCCTTTGTCCCCGCCCACCGCACCTTGCCGATAGAAGTTTTTTGGGGCGACAACCCACCGGGGGGTGAACCCGGTGGTCCATTTATATGGCGCCTTCCGCTTGGCGGTTACTTCGGCACCAGCTTGCTAGGCCCGATCGTCGGGATCGCCGAAGGCGGCCTCAATGCCTATATCGACATTACCGGCGCCCGGGTAGGCGTCATGACCGGCGAGACGGTTGCCGGCCAACCAACGGTTCAACTGCGGCTGGCCGAATCAATGGCGGAGATCGACACGGCACGCAGGGTCCTCAAAGACCAAATCCACACGCTTCGCCGCCTCGGCGAAGCAGGCGAGAGCGCCGACCCCGAAGTCGTCCGCGCGATGAACCGCGACCGCGCCTTTGCCACCCGAATGTGCCAGAATGCCCTCGAACGACTTGCGGGTTCGATGGGTGCCATGGGAATCTTCAACGACAACCCCGTTCAACGGCAGCTTCGCGACCTGAACGCCGCCGCCATGCAAATCGCCGTCAATTACGACCGAGGAATGACCCCCTTCGGTCAACAAGCTCTAGGGCTTGAACCACCCGCCACGATGATCTGATTGTTGGAACCTCTATATGACGCATTTTCTCGCAACCGAAGACAAGCCGGACGGCTACAAGCTCGGAGATATTTTGGCGCTGATCCGGGGCGACTTGGTCAAGCGCGCGACCAAGATCGTCGACGACGACAGGCCGGAAGCGCGCCACGTGTTGAACAACAACATTCGCATCTTGAGCCTACTGACCGAAGCTGTCGATCTCGCAACCGACAGCACCAAGACGCTGGAACGGTCGTTCGGGGCCTCCACGGCGGGTAAACCGCGCATCGGCCAGCGTTAGCGAGCGCCCTTTTCCTTCGCTTGCGCCCGTGCCCAGCCGTCCCGCAAACCGACGGTTCGATTGAAAACCGGCGCGTCCGGCGTGCTGTCCGAATCGGGAAAGAAGTACCCTAGTCTCTCGAACTGAATGGGCTGACCGGTCGCGGTTTCCGCGACCGCGGGTTCGGCCTGGCAGTTGCGCACGACCTCAAGCGCATTCGGGTTGAGGTCATCGAGAATGGGCCCCTCTGCGCCCGGGTCCGGCCGGGTAAACAGGTGATCGTAAAGCCGAGCTTCAACCGTTCTGGCGTGGGCCACCGATACCCAATGGAGGGTGGCCTTGACCTTGCGCCCATCGGGGGAATCGCCCCCGCGCGTGGCCGGATCATAGGTGCAGCGCAACTCGATCACCTCGCCGGACTCATCCTTGATGACATCCGTGCAGGTCACGAAAAAAGCGTAGCGCAACCGCACCTCACGGCCCGGCGACAGCCGAAAGAATTTCTTCGGGGGGTCTTCCATGAAATCGTCGCGCTCGACATAGATCTCACGGGAGAACGGCACCTCGCGGGTTCCGGCGGTCGGGTCTTCCGGGTTGTTGACCGCCTCCAGCAAGTCTGTCTCGCCCTCGGGGAAATTTTCAATCACCACCTTGAGCGGCCGCATCACCGCCATCCGACGCAATGCGGATTTGTTCAAGACCTCGCGGAGCGCATGATTGAACATCGCGATATCGACCACGCTGTTCGCTTTGGCGATCCCGATACTGGCTATGAACTTTCGGAGCGCCTCGGGGGGCACCCCGCGACGGCGCAACCCCGCAAGCGTCGGCATGCGCGGATCGTCCCAGCCGTCGACATGACCTTCTTGAACAAGCTGGATCAGCAGGCGCTTCGAAAGAACGGTGTAGCTGAGGTTGAGACGGGCAAATTCGTACTGCCGTGGCCGTGCGTCGACCGGGAGGTTGTCGAGGAACCAATCGTAAAGCGGCCGGTGATCCTCGAACTCCAATGTGCATAGCGAATGGGTAATGCGCTCAATGGCATCGGACTGGCCATGGGCAAAGTCGTAGGTCGGGTAGATGCACCAAGTCGATCCGGTGCGCGGATGCGGCACATGAATCACCCGGTAAAGCACCGGATCGCGCATATTGATATTGCCCGACGCCATATCGATCTTTGCGCGCAAGACCCGCTCTCCGTCGCCAAATTCTCCGGCGCGCATGCGTTGGAACAGATCGAGATTTTCGGCGATCGGTCGGTCTCGATGCGGACTGTTTCGACCAGGCTCCGTCAACGTCCCGCGATAGGCACGGATTTCCTCGGCGGTGAGGTCGTCGACATAGGCCTTGCCGGCCTCGATCAAACGTACCGCCCAATCGAAAAGCTGTTCAAAGTAATCCGACGTCAGGTGAAGATGATCCCCCCAGTCGAACCCAAGCCACCGCACGTCGCGCTGTATCGCAGCGATGTATTCCTCTTCTTCTTTGGCAGGGTTGGTATCGTCGAAGCGCAAATGGCAGCGCCCACCGAATTCCGCCGCGATTTGGAAGTTTAGGCAGATCGACTTGGCATGACCGATATGCAGGTAACCGTTGGGCTCGGGCGGAAAGCGCGTCACGACCGAGTCATGAACGCCGTCAGCAAGGTCGCGGCGAACGATCTCGCGGATGAAATCGTGCTTTTCGGGGCTCTCGGATTCGGTCGGATCTGTCAAACGGGGGTCCCGGGCTCTGATGGCCGGACGGTGCCGGATTTGCGCACCGCAACGGACAATGACTGGAGGGCGATCGGGGACTCGAACCCCGGACCCGGTGATTAAGAGTCACCTGCTCTACCAACTGAGCTAATCGCCCCAGGGCAGTTTTTCTAGGGTTTGCCGGTTGGGGGGTCAAGGCGAATTGGGAATATTGGGGAAACGAACCTATACCATCAGGGTGACGTAACTCGAGAGTGGACCGTCAATTTGCCACCCCTAGTGGCCCCCCTCTGGGGCTGGATCCTTATGTTGCATCGCAGCATAGCCGGTCGTATGGTGCCCGGCCTTGATCGCCGAGGTCTGCCCGGCGCCAGTTTCGGCCGGTAGCCTTGGTCTCCTCACGATTTCCTAACCGATTACTGACCTTGCGGTTCGATCGCTCGATCTGGCGCGCAAGCTGGAGTTCTTTTTGTCTTCTTTTTCCGCTTACCGCGTGCAGTGGCTCGGCAATATCCGGGGCGACGTGCTCGCCGGCCTTGTTGTAGCCCTTGCTCTTATCCCTGAAGCCATCGCCTTTTCCGTCATCGCCGGCGTTGATCCCAAGGTAGGGCTCTATGCGTCCTTCTCCATCGCCGTCCTGGTGGCGATCACCGGCGGTCGGCCTGGGATGATCTCCGCGGCCACTGCCGCAACCGCCGTCCTCATGGTGACGCTGGTCAAAGATTACGGCCTGCAGTATTTGCTCGCGGCGACGGTCCTGGCTGGGCTGTTGCAGATCGTTGCCGGATTGCTGCGGCTCGGCACACTGATGCGCTTCGTTTCGCGTTCGGTCATGACCGGCTTCGTCAACGCGCTGGCCATTCTCATCTTTCTCGCTCAGTTGCCCGAGCTGGTGGGCGTACCGTGGTTGACCTACGTGATGGTCGCCGCCGGGTTGGCCATCATCTACTTATTTCCGCGGCTGACCCGGGCCATCCCCTCGCCGCTGATCGCCATCCTCGTCCTGACCAGCGCGGCTCTGATCTTTGGCCTCGACGTCCGTACTGTTTCCGACCTGGGCGATTTGCCCTCGACGCTCCCGGTCTTTTTGATCCCGCAAATCCCGCTGACCTGGGAAACCCTTTTGATCATCCTGCCTTACTCGGCCGGGGTGGCGGCGGTCGGGCTGCTTGAATCGTTGATGACGGCGTCGATCGTCGATGAGCTCACCGACACACCGAGCGACAAAAACCGCGAGTGCGTCGGCCAAGGCATCGCCAACACCGCGACGGGCTTCATCGGGGGAATGGCGGGCTGCGCGATGATCGGTCAGTCCATGATCAACGTAAAATCCGGCGGTCGTGGCCGCCTATCAACCTTTTCGGCCGGTGTGTTTTTGCTCTTCATGTTGGTCGTGCTGGGCGACTGGGTGGCGCAAATCCCGATGGCGGCGCTCGTCGCCATTATGATCATGGTCTCGATCGGAACGTTCAGCTGGTCGTCGATCAAGAACCTACGCACCCACCCGCGCAGCTCGTCGATCGTGATGATCGCCACGGTCGTGGTGGTGGTCATCACCCACAACCTCGCGCTGGGCGTGCTTACCGGCGTGTTGCTATCGGGTATCTTCTTCTCGTGGAAGATCGCGCAGATTTTCCGCGTCACCTCGACTCTGTCAGCCGACGGCCGGTCCCGGACCTACTTGATTGAAGGCCAGATCTTCTTCGCTTCGGCCGATGTATTTAGTGCGGCCTTCGACTTCCGCGAGGCATTGGAACACGTCACACTCGACCTCACCCATGCCCACATCTGGGATATTTCGAGCGTTGCCGCGCTCGACACCGTCGTTCTCAAGTTCCGTCGCGAGGGAGCCACCGTCGATATTGTCGGCATCAACCGAGCGAGCGAGACGATCGTGGATCGCCTCGCCATTCACGACAAACCCGGTGCCCTCGAACGCCTCATGGGACATTAGTGGGGAGAACATCCATGCCCAAGATCGCTGCCCTGGTAGACGGCTCACTCTATTCGCGAAGCGTTTGCGACAACGCCGCATGGATCGCGCACCGGAGCGGCGCGGATGTCGAACTCATGCATGTCCTCGGCCGACGACACCCCGCCGGACCGACCAACCTCAGCGGCAGCATCTCCCTCGGCGCGCGTTCTGCGCTGCTGGAGGAACTCGCCGCGCATGACGAACAAGCGGCGAAGCTCGCCCAGCGCCACGGCCGCGCTATTCTCGAGGACGCGCAGGCTCACCTCGCCGAGGCGGGCGTCACCGCAACGACACGTCTTCGCCTGGGCGACCTCTTGGAAGCAGTCGCTGAGCATGATGCCGATATGATCGTCATCGGAAAGCGCGGCGAGGCCGCGGATTTCGCCAAACTCCACCTCGGATCCAACCTAGAACGCGTCGCGCGCACGTGGCCTAAACCACTGTTCGTTGCCGCCCGCGCCTTTCGACCGATAAAACGCTTCCTGATTGCCTTCGACGGCGGTCCCAGCAGCCTCCGGGCCCTCGACTACGTCGCCAGTAGTCCGCTGTTTTCCGATACTGAAGGCCATATCTTGATGGCCGCACCCGACTCCGACAAAAACAGAAAAGCGCTCGACAAAGCTGCGGCGGCGCTAAATGGCGCCGGCACGACAGTCGAGACCTCGCTGGTTTCAGGCCAAGTCGATACGGTGATCGCCGCAGCTGTCGACGCCCTGGAGATCGACCTCCTGGTCATGGGTGCCTACGGCCACTCGCGAATCCGCAATATGATCATCGGTTCGACGACTTCGGAAATGTTGCGTTCGTGTAAGGTCCCGGTCGTTCTTCTGCGGTGGGTGGTGCGTCCCGCGAGGTGACTCCGACGTGCCTTGATCCGCATTGCGCGCTTGCTCCCTCGCATGAGGCGCGATACACCCCGGGCATCCTCGACGCCGAAAGCTGCCGATTTGATCCACATTGACAATCTGAGCTATCGAATTGCCGGCCGCTCCATTCTGGAAGGCGCCAGCGCGTCGATCGACTCGGGTCACCGGGTGGGGCTTGTCGGTAGCAACGGCGCCGGCAAAACGACCCTGCTCCGCCTGATTACCGGCGATATCGAGCCCGACCAGGGCGCCGTGCGCCTGCCCGCAAAGGCACGGCTGGGGATTACACAGCAAGAAGCGCCCGGTGGTCCGGAGAGCCTCGTCGAAACGGTGCTCGCAGCGGACGAAGAGTTAGTGCGCCTGCGCCGAGCCGCCGAGATCGAAACCAATCCCGACATGATCGGTCAGATTCACACCCGCCTCGCCCAAATCGACGGCTATGCCGCCGAGGCGCGCGCGGCACGTATTCTGGCAGGTCTGGGCTTCGATCACGCCGCGCAGCAGCGACCGTGTAGCGAATACTCGGGTGGCTGGCGGATGCGTGTCGCCCTAGCAGCGTTGTTGTTTTCGCAACCAGATATCTTGCTGCTCGATGAACCCACGAACCACCTCGATCTCGAAGCCACGCTGTGGCTGGAAGATTATCTGAAGCGTTATCGCGGCACCGTGCTGATCGTGAGCCACGACCGCAATCTGCTAAACCGAGCCGTCACGGAAATCCTCCACCTCGACCAGGGCAAACTCACGCTGTATGCCGGCACGTACGAGCAATTTGAAAACGCGCGACGCGAACGCGCGGCTCAGGACGCCAAGGCCCGGACACGGCAATTAGCCGAACAAGCCCGCATTCAGAAGTTCGTCGATCGATTTCGCTACAAGGCGACGAAGGCACGGCAAGCCCAATCGCGACTTAAGATGTTGGCGCGCATGCAGCCCGTGGCAGATCTGCCCGGCGAAGAGCGTACGCCAATCACCTTCCCGGCGCCCGACGAATTGGCACCGCCGTTGTTCTCGTGCGAGGAGGTCGACCTTGGCTATGGCGAGAACATCGTTCTTGAAGACCTCAATCTCCGATTGGATCCGGATGACCGCATAGCGTTGCTGGGCGCCAACGGTAACGGCAAGTCGACTTTTATTCGGTTTCTTGCCGGGCGCTTGGCCCCACTGACCGGTACCCAGACCCGGCCAAAGAAGCTGCGTGTAGGTTATTTCGCGCAGCACCAAGTCGACGAATTGGATATGGACGCCACCCCGTTCTTAGAGCTGTCCCGCCGCCGACCAAAGGACACGCCCCAGCAGGTACGCAACCTGCTCGGCGGCTTCGGATTCAGCCAGGAAAAGAGCGAAACGCCGGTGGCCGCGCTTTCGGGCGGCGAGAAGGCGCGGCTACTGCTATCGCTCATGTCGTGCGATCGTCCCCACCTCCTGCTCCTCGACGAACCGACCAACCACTTGGATGTTGTGGCGCGCGAACTGTTGGTCGAGGCGTTGAACGATTATCCCGGTGCCGTCATCGTCGTGAGTCACGACCCGCATCTGATCGAAACCACGGCCGACCGATTATGGTTGGTCGAGAAGGGGCGTATTCAGACTTTTGACGGCGATATCGGCGACTACCGTGATCGCGTCCTCGGTCAGGGCGACCCTGAGGAGGTCGGAGCGGCCAAGCCAGGCTCTACAAAACAGGCCCGCCGACGGCACCGCGCAGAAGAGCGCCGGCTCATTGCACCCTTGCGCAAGAAGATTCGGGCCACGGAAAAGCGCGTCGCCGATCTTCAGGCCGAACAAAACGCCTTGGAAACCGACCTCGGCAAACCGGAACTCTATCAAGAGCAACCCGATCGGGTGGTCGAAATCAACAAACGTCTCGCCGCCATCAAAGACGATATGGCGACCGAAGAAGGTGCCTGGCTACGCCTCCAGGCCGAGCTGGAAGCCGCTGAAGGGGGTGACTCCGACTAAGTCGGATCGAGACCCGGTCGCCGCGGAATGGGGATGTCGCGATGGATATACACACTGAGCAACAAACCAAAGCCGATCAAGATCGACACCATGGCGCTGCCGCCCCACGAGATGAGCGGTAAGGGAACTCCGACGACAGGGATCAATCCCATCACCATGGCAATGTTGATGAAAACATATAGAAAGAACGTGCTGGTAATGCCGACGGCCAGAAGCCTTCCGAACTGACTGCGCGCGCGGAACGCAACGGCAAAGCCATAGATCATGATGGCGGCATAGAGCCCGAGCAGGATAAGCCCCCCCACTAGGCCGAATTCTTCGCCGAGCGTCGTGAAAATGAAGTCCGAGTGCTTTTCCGGCAGGAAATTGAGATGGCTCTGCGTGCCGAGCAAGAACCCCTTGCCCCAAAGGCCGCCGGAACCCAACGCAATCTTCGACTGCATGATCTGATACCCGGCACCGAGCGGATCGCGCTCGGGATTGAACAGCGTCAGAACGCGTTCGCGCTGGTATAAATGGAGCCGATCCCAGGCGAAAGGGATGGACCCCAATACGGCAAGGAAAACCAGGGCGAATTTCCACCACAACACACCCGCCGCAAAAAACAGCGCACCGGCGCCCATGATCAGGAGGACCGCGGTACCGAGATCGGGCTCCACAAGAACAAGACCGGCGGGCACCATCACCATCAGGATCGGGACCACGAGCCAACGAAAACGCTGGACGTCCTCACCGGTTAGGCCATGAAAGTAACGCGCCAGCGCCAGAACGAGCGCGATCTTCATGACTTCCGAGGGTTGAAGGTTGAAGAAACCCAGGTCGATCCAACGCTGCGCGCCCATCCCTACTTCGCCCATGATCTCGACGATCAAGAGCAGGACCAATCCAACGGCATAGAGCGGATAGGCCATCCGCAACCAGATCCGAATATCGACGAAAGCCACGAACAACATCAACGAGACGCCGACGGCGAAGCGCACGGCCTGACGCGACGCCCAGGGATCCATCTTGCCGCCCGCGACTGAATAAAGCATGGCAAGTCCGAAGCCCGCCGTCAGGCCGATCAGAACAATTAGGAACCAATTCGTGTTTCTGACCTTCTGAAAGAAGGTCATTTCATGGCGGCGATCGTCTACGAGGGCCATAGCGTCACCCGCTCTCGTTGCGACGAAGGGTGTTACGATCCGCCACCGGCTTTCGAAGCGCCCGTTCGATTTGCTGGACCTTGATCATGATGTCGCGTGCCAATGGCGCGGCGGCGCGCGACCCCGATCCACCATGCTCGACCACGACCGAGAGCGCGTAGCGGGGCGCATCGATCGGGGCGAAAGCCACAAACAATGCGTGGTCGCGCTCCTCCCAAGGCAGCTCTTCGTTGCGCAAGACGCGAACTTCGCGTTCGGCGCGGCTGATACGCCGCACCTGCGAGGTGCCGGTTTTGCCCGCCAAGGCGATCTCGCGGTCATTGATTCGGGCGCCGAACGCCGTACCGGTCGGCACGTTCGAAACCCGCCGCATACCTTCCGCGACGACCTCCAATCCAGCACGCCCGACGGGGAGCCGTTCCGGGTCGCCACTCGGGACGCCCGGGACCTCCGTGTCGTCCAGAATCAGGCGCGGCTTTACAGCAAAACCGCCATTGGCAATCCGCGCTGTCATCACCGCGAGTTGGATCGGTGTGGTCAGGACAAACCCCTGGCCGATACCGGCAACAAGGGTTTCGCCCTGCTGCCAAGATTCGCCGATCCGTGCCTTTTTCCAGGCCCGCGTCGGCATCAAGCCCTTTGCTTCGGCCGGAATCTCGATACCGGTCGCGCTCCCGAGGCCAAAATGCAGCGCCGTTTGCGCGATGCGATCGATCCCGACACGCTTGGCGATGTCGTAGAAATAGACATCGCAGGATTGTTCGATCGCCTCGACCAAGGACACGTTGCCGTGCCCCGTTCGCTTCCAACAATGGAACCGCTGGTTGCCCAGTTCGACATGACCCTCACAGAACACCCTTTGGTCCGGAGAAATGACGCCGGCATCGAGCGCTGCCATCGCGACGATCATCTTGAACGTCGAACCGGGCGGATATTGGCCGGCGATCGCCTTGTTAAGGAGGGGGTTACGCGGATCGTTGGTCAGGTCGGCCCATGCTTGCTGGGTGAGTCCGATATTGAACCCCTGCGGATCGAACCCCGGAGTCGAGGCCAAAGCCAGAATGTCGCCCGAGTGGATATCCATGACGACTGCCGCAGCGCTTTCGTCGGCCAGCAATTCGATTGTGTAGGACTGCAACTCGGCGTCGAGCGAAAGACGCACCTCGCCGCCCGGCTGACCTTCGCGGCGGTTAAGTTCTCGGATGACCCGGCCATAGGCGTTGACTTCGACCCGGCTCACCCCCGCCTTGCCCCGCAAGAGGTCCTCTCGCGTTCGTTCGACCCCACTCTTGCCGACGCGAAACCCCGGCAACTCTAGGAGCGGGTCGCCGGTCAGATCCTTTTCGCTCACGGCGCCGACGTAGCCGATCACGTGTGCAAGTTTTTCGCCAAACGGATAAGCACGCGATTCGCCGATATCGGGCTGAATGCCGGAAAGATCAGGCGCAAAGACATTGACCCGGGCGAACTCTTCCCACGTGAGGTTTTCCGCCACGGTGACGGGAACGAAGGATCGGCGCCGGTTGACTTCACGAAGCACTTTTGCGCGTTCGTATGAATCGATCGGGATGATCTCGGCCAGCGCGTCGAGCGTTTTTGCGACATCCTCGGTCTGTTCCGCGATGAGGACCACGCGGTAGTTTTGTTGATTGTTAGCCAATTCGACGCCACGTCGATCGAGGACTCGGCCCCGCGGCGGCGACAGCAGACGCATGTTGATCCGATTCTCATCGGCGAGCAGCTTGTATTGCTCGGACTCGACGATTTGCAGGTAGTACATCCGCGCAGCAAGCGCCGTCATCAGGAAGGCTTGCCCACCGCCGAGAATAAGCGCGCGGCGGCTGAACGTTCGCTGCGTGTCGCCGTCGCGCTTCATCAGATCCGTCCCACCATGCGGCGCACGATGCTCATGACCCAGCTTAGGCCCGGATAGAACGCCACCGCCAGCACACCTTGGATCAACAATGAGCCAGGATCGACGATGGCTCCGATATAGATCGACCCAATGATCCAATTCGCCAGGAACACAACCGGCACGACAAGAGCAAAGCCAAGCCATTCCACGACGAACATCTTGCCCAGGAAAAAGCGGCGCTGCGATGCCGTCACGACGAGCACCAGAAGGAAGACTGCCGCCCACATCCCTAACGGCCCACCGCTGAGCACGTCTTGAAGGAGGCCGAGAACGAACGCCAACGGGCCGGGCAATAGGTCGGGCCGGTAGATGCCCCAATGGAAGACCGCCATCAGCGCCAAGGGCGGCACCAATTGCGCGCTTCCGGGAAAGTTGTACGGCGCTAGGCTAAACAGAACCAAGATGAGCGCAAGAAGACCCGGCGTTCCGTTGCGCGCGACCTGCGTTAGCCGATCGCCAACGGTCTCGGACATGTCAGCGCTCACCATCGGCGGCACCACCCAATTTCGGCAGGTCGTACTGGACGACACGGACAAATTCCAGCCGGTGCCAATCGACCAGCGGCTGAACCCGCACCACCCCGTCACCGGTCGCCGCCACAACGCCGATCGGCAAACCCGGCGGCAACAAGCCACCGTGACCCGACGTCACGATGCGATCGCCCGGCTGAACCTGCGCTTGGTTGGGCAGGAAAATAAGCTGAGGCCACTCCGAGTTGTCGCCAGCCAGAACGCCGCGCTGACCCGAGCGTTCGTTGACCACCGGCACCCGCGAGTTCAGGTCGCTGAGGAGGAGCACCCGAGCGGCCCGCTCTCCGACCTCGGCTATGCGCCCGACCATGCCATTCGCATTGACGACCGCCTGCCCTTTGGCAACGCCGTCCTGGCGACCGGCGTTCAGCAAGACGGTGCGCACGAAGGGCCCGCCGGCGTCGGCAACGACCCGCGCGGCGATCACAAAGGAAGAGGTCTCTGTCTTGGCATCAAGCAGGTCGCGAAATGCCGCATTTTCGGCTTCGAGACGGCGTGCGACGGTCTGCCATTGCAACAATCGGTCGTTTTCTTCGGTTAGACGGGCCACCTCTGAACGAAGCTCCACGACCTCACGAAAATCCCGCACCAAAGCGTTAACGGCACTCACCGGGCGCGAGACCACATCCATGATGGGCGTGAAGGCGTCCACAATACCGAGTCGGGCACGCTCCACCGCAGCATTGTCGAACCGCCCCAGCAACATGAGTGCGAAAGCGGAACCGATCAGCAGAACGAAAGCAAAGCGCTGCAACAAGTTCCGCAATGGAACCGCTACCTTAAGGACGTTTCCTTGTGGCGTTCTCAACGCTCAAAACCCCCAAGACTATTCGACCGCACGCCTCCCCAACGCGCGATGAACGACCTAGTACTGCTGGTACAACACGCCTTTCAGCGATTTTAGTTCTTCTAACGCTCGGCCAGTGCCAAGCGCGACACAACTAAGCGGCTCGTCGGCAATTGAAACCGGCAACCCGGTGGCGTTGCGCAACACCATATCGAGGTTGCCGAGCAACGCGCCACCGCCGGTGAGCACGATACCTTTGTCGACAATGTCGGCAGCCAATTCCGGCGCCGTGTGTTCGAGCGCGACCTTCACGGCTTCGATAATGGCCCCGACAGGCTCCGCAAGGCTTTCCGCGATCTGCCGCTGGTTGATAATGAGTTCCTTCGGGACGCCGTTCATCAGATCACGGCCCTTGATCTGCATCGAATCGCCGTTGCCGTCTTCCGGCGGACAGGCCGTGCCGATCTGCTGCTTGATGCGCTCGGCGCTGGACTCGCCGACGAGAAGGTTATGGTTGCGACGGATGTAGGCGATGATTGCCTCGTCCATCTTGTCGCCGCCAACCCGGACCGAGCGCGCATAAACGATACCGCCCAGCGAAAGGACCGCGACCTCCGTCGTGCCGCCGCCGATGTCGACGACCATGGAGCCCGTGGGTTCGGTCACCGGGAGACCGGCACCGATCGCGGCCGCCATCGGTTCTTCGATCAAGTAAACACGGCGGGCACCGGCACTTTCAGCCGATTCTTGAATCGCTCGACGTTCGACCGCGGTAGATCCCGAGGGCACCGCGATAATGACCTGCGGACTGGCAAAGCTGCGCCGGTTATGCACCTTGCTGATAAAGTGCTTGATCATCTCTTCGGCGATTTCGAAGTCGGCAATGACCCCGTCACGCAACGGCCGGATCGCCTCTATGTTGCCCGGCGTACGCCCCAGCATCATTTTGGCCTCATCACCGACCGCAAGAACTTGTTTCTTGCCGCGCTGATTGATGATCGCCACGACCGAGGGTTCGTTCAGGACAATGCCCCGCCCTTTGACGTAGACCAAGGTATTGGCCGTCCCAAGATCGATGGCCATATCGGCCGACATTATCCCGAACAAATTAGAAAACATGTGCCAAGCCTCGTTCCCCGGCGGTCAATGAAAAAACTGCGGCCATGTCAGGCTGACATCGCTGCAGGGGCGGTTTTTTCGCGCTTCACCAACAACTTGTTGAGCGCATTCACGTAGGCCCGCGCACTCGCCACCAACGTATCGGTGTCGGCGCCCTGCCCGTTTACGGTCTTGCCGTCTTCTTCAAGCCGAACAGTCACTTCGGCTTGGGCATCGGTCCCCTCGGTGACGGCATGCACCTGATAGAGCTGCAGCCTCGCCCCGTGGGGGAACAGCGCCTTGATCGCGTTGAAAGTTGCATCCACCGGACCGTCGCCCGATGCATGCGTGGCTTTTTCTTCGCCATCGATCTCGAGTTCCAGGTCGGCGGTTTGCGGACCTTTCGAGCCGGCAACGACCTGAAGGGACACGAAGCGAATACGATCGTTGACCCGGACCTCATCGTCGACCAAAGCGACGATGTCTTCGTCGTAGACCTCTTTCTTTTTATCGGCGAGATCCTTGAAACGAACAAAGACATCCTGCACGGCATTGTCGCCCAGGTCGAAGCCCAATTCGTTCAGCTTTTTGCGGAACGCGTGGCGCCCGGAATGCTTGCCCAACACCAAGCTGGACTGCGTCAGACCGACCGACTCCGGCGTCATGATTTCGTAGGTTTCGGCGTTCTTGAGCATGCCGTCTTGATGGATGCCCGATTCGTGGGCGAAGGCATTCGCGCCGACGATGGCCTTGTTGGGCTGCACGGCGAATCCGGTGATCGTCGAAACAAGGCGCGAGGCCTTGGTGATGTTCTCGGTCCGGACGCCGGTGTCATAGGGCATGACATCGCTCCGTGTCCGCAACGCCATGACGATTTCTTCGAGGGCCGCATTGCCGGCGCGTTCGCCCAAACCGTTGATCGTGCATTCGACCTGCCGAGCACCGGCGGCCACGCCGGCCAACGAGTTCGCGACGGCCAAGCCTAGATCGTTGTGGCAGTGGACCGAGATCCGGGCCTTGTCGATGTTGGGCACGCGGTTGCGAATTTCCTCGATGAGCGAGGTGTATTCCGACGGGATGGTGTAGCCGACGGTATCGGGAATATTGATCGTCGAGGCCCCGGCAGCGATCGCGGTTTCGATGACGCGGCAGAGAAAGTCACGTTCCGACCGGGTGCCGTCTTCGCATGACCACTCGACATCCTCGACATGGCCGCGCGCGCGGGCGACCGAGTCTTGCACCGCTTGGTGCACATCTTCGGGCGACATTTGCAGTTTGAACTTCATGTGCAACGGGCTGGTCGCGATGAAGGTGTGAATGCGTTTGCGCTCGGCCGGACGCAGCGCCTCGGCGGCACGGTCGATATCTTTGATTCCGGCCCGCGCGAGACCACAGACCGTCGACTCCTTGATGACTTTGGCAACTTCGTTGACGGCTTCGAAGTCGCCGTTCGAGGCAATCGGAAAACCGGCCTCGATGACGTCGATGCCCATCGCCTCGAGCGCTTCGGCGATACGCAACTTTTCTTCGAGGTTCATGGACGCGCCGGGCGATTGTTCGCCGTCGCGCAACGTGGTGTCGAAGATGATTACTCGGTCGGATTCGGGAATTGTGTTCATGGTCTCGGTCCTTCGGAAACTGGGATTAGCGGACTAGTTCAACACCCCTGAACGAGCCCGTATCCACATACGTTCCCGCTCAGGGGCGCGTAAGTCGAAGGACGAGGTCGCAGCGATACGCGAACGCACAACCGATCCGGGCGGACCGCCGAATATCATTTGTTTGAGACATTCTAGTCATTGGATTCTTTGCAATGAATCAGTGCGTTACCGTAGTGCCTTATAGTGAATACTCGCAAAACCTACGTAAGAGTACTCGCGAAAGCTGACAATTGTTGGTTTTAAGCCTTTTTGTGACCTGTTCGCAACACTTTTCGGCGGCGCCCCCCTAGAACGAGGAGTTGGGCTCCAACAGAAAGGCCTCCTCTTCCGGGGTCGAGGGACGCCCGAGGATCTTGTTGCGGTGCGGAAAACGGCCAAATCGGGCCACGATCTCACGGTGTTGGCGGGCCGAGTCCAGGCCGCGCTGTACCGTTTCGTTCTGCGGTAGCTTCTCGAAGAGCGCCACGCAGGCATCTTGATCGGCGAGCGCTTCGCTGTGCATCAGCGGCATATAGAAGAACCAGCCCTCGACGATGCCGAATTCCATGTCGAAGCCCTTCGCAAGTGCATCCTTGGCCACCTCGGCGGCATAGCCATCCGCGGCGTACATCTTCGGACTATCGCGAAACATGTTGCGCGAAAACTGATCGAGCGTGACCACCAGGGCGAGCGCAGCTTTGGGTTGCGCTCGCCATTACTCAAGCTGGCGCGCCGCCCCTTGGTCGTAGGTCGCGCTGAACCGATCACGAATTGCCGCGTCGAAGTTCGCGTCTTTTTCGAACTACGCACGGCGAAAAACCGCTTCACCGGCATCGTCACGATCGCTAAACCAAAAATCCAATACGTCTTGCGGGTCGACCTTGGTCATGCCTCTTCTTTCTCGTGTTGCCTACGGCGGTGCCGGCGGCTCGCCCAATGCAACACAGCCCACACGATAAGCCCTCCCAGCGCAAGGACCCCCCAGGTTCCCCACGATGCGGTGTACATGTTGTGGCGGAGTACGACCATGACAATGGTGACCGGTAAAATACCCAGACCGGTCGCCAGAGTGAACGCGAAGAGGCTGACCGTGGTGAGACCCGCCGCGTAGTTCACGAGGTTGAAGGAAATCACAGGTAGAAATCGGCTTACGAACACCGCCTGCCAACCGCTGCGCGCCGCCCACCGGTCAAGGCGCGCACGGTGCCGGTCGGGCACGAGGGTCTCGACGAACGGACGTCCCAACCATCGCGCTAATCCGAACGCCACGAATGCGCCGAGCATCGCCCCGAACCAGGTGATAACGGCGCCCCAGAACGGGCCATAGACCAGCCCGTTGGCGAAGGCCACGAACTCCGCCGGGAACGGGATGAACGAGTGAACGACCATGAGCCCAATGGACCCCGCGACGCCCCACCCGCCGGCGTCCCGCATGAACTGAGCGAAGGCTTCGGTGGAAAGGTCCATTTCGCGCAGCGAGGGCAACAGCGGCAAGACAAAACGCATTGTCAGGAAGGCCACCAACGCGAGGACGACGACCGTGACGATGAGTCGATGTATCAACCGCAGCGCACGACGGCGCGCTGCATCCGCCTCTGATCTTTCTTGCCCCACCGGAAAAACCCTCGCACCGCAAGCGGTCATTAGAGAGTAAAAAAAAGGGCCGGCGCGAGGCCGGCCCTGTCACAGCCCGGTGAAGGGACCGTTCTTAGTTCTTTTCTTTGTCGACCAGTTTGTTCTGCGCAATCCACGGCATCATGGCGCGAAGTCGCTCGCCAACTTCTTCAATGGGATGCTGCGCTTCACGGGCGCGGACGGTCTTGAAGCTGGTTTGCCCGACCTGGTTCTCGAGCATCCAGTCGCGCGTGAACTGACCGGTTTGAATTTCGTTGAGGACACGCTTCATCTCAGCTTTGGTCTTGCTGGTGATGATCCGCGGGCCGCGCGTGTAATCGCCGTATTCGGCGGTGTTGGAAATCGAATACCGCATATTGGCGATGCCGCCTTCATAGATCAGATCGACGATCAGTTTGACTTCGTGCAGGCATTCGAAATACGCCATCTCGGGGGCGTAACCGGCTTCGACAAGCGTCTCGTAGCCGGCCTGAATGAGGCTGGTGAGGCCGCCGCACAAGACAACCTGTTCGCCAAACAGATCGGTTTCGCACTCTTCGCGAAACGTCGTTTCGATGATGCCGGCCCGGCCACCGCCGATCCCCGCGGCATAGGACAACCCGATATCTTGGGCGTTCCCGGTAGCATCTTGCGCCACCGCGATGAGGCAGGGCACGCCGCCGCCACGCTGGTATTCGGAGCGAACGGTATGGCCCGGACCCTTGGGCGCAACCATGAAGACATCCAAATCGCTGCGCGGTTCGATCAACTTGAAATGAACATTGAGGCCATGGGCAAACGCCAGAGCGGCGTTCTCCTTCATGTTCTCGTGGAGGTGATCGCGATAGATGTGACGCTGGAGTTCGTCCGGCGTCAGCATCATGACGACATCGGCCCATTTTGCCGCCTCGGCGACATCCATCACGGGAATCCCCTCGGCTTCGGCTTTGGCCCGGCTGCTCGAATCGGGCCGGAGCGCAACGGCCACCTCCTTGGCGCCGGATTCGCGCAGGTTGATCGCGTGCGCATGGCCCTGACTGCCGTAGCCGACGATCACGACCTTCTTCGATTTGATCAAATTCACATCCGCATCGCGGTCGTAATAAACACGCATGGCTATCCCCTTGGCGTTATTGTTCTTTAAAGCGAGTCCGCGCCCCGGCTGATGGCGACGATGCCCGTTCGCGAGACATCGACCAACCCCAGGGGCTTCATCAATTCAACAAAGGCATCGAGCTTTGCGCTCGCACCTGTCAGTTCGAAGACAAAAGAGTCATTGGTGCTGTCGACCACACGGGCACGAAAGATATCCGCAATCCGCAAGCTCTCGACACGCGGCTCGCCTTTGCCGGCAACCTTGATCAGAGCCAACTCGCGTTCGACATGCGGCCCTTCGATGGTTAGGTCGCTGACTTTGTGGACCGGGACAAGGCGACCAAGTTGCGCCTTGATCTGCTCGATCACCATCGGGGTCCCGGAGGTCACGATGGTGATTCGGGAAATCTTGTCAGAAGGATTTGTCTCGGCGACGGTCAGACTTTCGATGTTGTAACCGCGACCGGAAAACAACCCAATTACGCGCGCCAAGACGCCCGCTTCGTTGTCGACCAGTGCGGCAATCGTGTGCCGCCGCGAACGTTTCTCCACTTCAACCATATGCGTCTAGACCAGGGCCTTGCCGGCGTCGGAAACCTCACGCTTTTCGCGATCCACGGGCCCCAAGATCATGTCGTCATGGGCCGACCCCGACGGGATCATCGGGAAGCAGTTCTCGACCTTATCGACAAGGACATCGGCCAGAACCGGGCCCTCGGTCGCGACCATCTCCTCGATCAATCCATCGACTTGGTCGGGGCGGTCGGCGCGCAAGCCCTTGATGCCGAACGCTTCGGCGAGCTTGACGAAATCCGGCAGCGCCTCGGAATAGCTTTCCGAATAGCGACCGCCGTGAAGCAATTCCTGCCACTGGCGCACCATACCCATGTATTCGTTGTTCAGCACGAAGACCTTGATCGGCAATTTGTACTGCACGGCCGTCGAGAGTTCCTGAATACACATCAAGATCGACGCCTCGCCCGCAATATCGACGACTAGCGCGTCGGGATGAGCAAGTTGGACGCCGATCGCCGCGGGCATGCCGTAACCCATCGTGCCCAGTCCGCCGGAAGTCATCCAACGGTTCGGCGATTCGAATTTGTAGAACTGGGCAGCCCACATTTGATGCTGGCCGACCTCGGTCGTGATGAAGGTCTCGCGGTCTTTCGTTAGTTCGTAAAGACGCTCGATCGCGTATTGCGGTTTGATCGTCTCGTCGCCCTGGTTGTATGACAGGCACTTGATCGAACGCCACTCGTCGATCGTCTTCCACCAGTCCTTGAGCGCTTGTTGATCGGTCTTGAGCCCGTCACGTTTCCAGGTCTCGATCATGTCCACGAGCACGGCCCCGACGTCGCCGACAATCGGCACGTCGACCGAAACGTTCTTGTTGATCGATGACGGATCGATATCGACATGAATTTTCTTCGAGTGCGGACTGAACGCGTCAAGCCGGCCCGTGATTCGATCGTCGAAACGCGCGCCGAGACAGACCATGACGTCGCAATCGTGCATCGCCTTGTTGGCCTCGTAGGTCCCGTGCATGCCGAGCATGCCCAAGAATTGCGGGTCCGAACCCGGGAAGGCCCCCAAGCCCATCAGCGTATTGGTCACCGGCACGCCGGTCATACGCGCGAATTCGATCAGGCGCGCCGAGGCATCCGGCCCCGAGTTGATGATGCCACCGCCTGTATAGAAGATCGGACGTTTCGCGCCAGCGATCAGTTTGACGGCCCGTTCGATCGCCGAGGTATCGCCTTTGATCCGCGGCTGGTAGGTCCGATGGGTGACTCTTTCCGGACCGACATAGTCGCCCTTTCCGAGTTGCACGTCCTTCGGCATGTCGATGACGACCGGGCCAGGCCGACCGCTACGCGCGACGTAAAATGCCTCATGGACAACCCGCGCGACGTCATCGGGGCTCTTGATGAGATAGTTGTGCTTGGTGCACGGGCGGGTAATGCCGGTCGTGTCGGCTTCTTGGAACGCGTCGTTCCCGATCAAATGCGTGGCGACCTGACCGGTGATGCAAACGATGGGAATGGAATCCATCAGTGCGTCGGTCAAACCGGTGACCGCGTTGGTAGCGCCAGGGCCCGAGGTCACCAACACGGCGCCAACCTTACCGGTTGAACGGGCGTAGCCCTCTGCCGCATGAACGGCACCTTGTTCGTGACGGACGAGGATGTGGCGCAGCTTGTTCTGTCCGAAGATCGCATCGTAAATCGGCAACACCGCGCCGCCGGGATAGCCGAAGACAACCTCGACGCCCTGATCCACCAGCGCGCGGATGATCATCTCAGCGCCGTTCATTTGATCCTTAGCCATCGCTCTACCTACTCACCGGGCTGGGACGCCGAATAGAGAAACCGCCCCGCTCCCTGACCGAACGCGGTCAAGGGGACCCAGGCGGTTTACATGTCATGATCGGAGGCCCCAGAAGCCCCGGAATCCTTAATAATTTGCGGGAACCTAGCCCCTCCACCGAGGACCGTCAACAACTATACGCGAATTTTTGCAAAGAATTCGTTAACAGATGTTTCCGAATCTTGCTCAATTCGATCCCAGTTCGTAATTTGATTGCGAAACCAGGTCATCTGCCGCTTCGCCAATCGGCGGGTCGCTTGTTGCCCGAGGGCGATGGCGTCGGCTCTATTATGGGCGCCAGACAGAAATCCTGCTATTTCGCGAACCCCCACGGCACGCCGCGCCGGCGCATCCAATGGCGGATCGGTGGCCAAGAAAGCCTCGACTTCCGCAAGGCCCCCATGCTCGAACATCGCGGCGAAACGCGCATCGATCCGCGCGTAAAGGGCGTCGCGCGGCCTTTCGACTACGGCCCGCACCGTTGGGCCCTTGATCCCGCCCTCGGGGGGCTGGCGTTGCCAGTCGGCCAGAGAACGCCCGGTTTCGGTGAACACCTCCCACGCCCGGGTTTGCCGCTGGCGATCGGTGGTGCCCAGCATCGCGGCGGTCTCGGGGTCTTTTTCCGTCAGGAGTCGGTGAAACGCCTCGGGCCCGAGGCGGTCCATGAGAGCCCGCGCTTCCTCGCGAACGGCGGCGGAGATCGTAGGGATGGGCGCAAGGCCCTCGAGCAAGGCGCGCAGATAGAGGCCGGTGCCGCCAACCACGAGGGCGGTTCGCCCCTGGGCACGTGCCTCGGCGATGGCGTCATGCGCCTGGGCACAGAACGCGGCGGCCGACCATGCTTCGGTGGCGGGCAAGATGCCATACAGGCGGTGCGGCACCTGTGCTTCATCGACGTCGGTCGGACGGGCGGTGACGATGCGCAGCTCGTGATAGACCTGCATACTGTCGGCATTGATAATCAATGCGCCGCCGGAAGGTTCGAGGTGGCGCGCCAATTCCAGTGCCAGCGCCGACTTGCCGCTGGCCGTCGGTCCGGTCAATAAGACAACGGGCTGTTCCATCTGCATTGCGTTGGTAAGTTGTGCCGAAGCCTTACCAGTTTGTTCTCCTCTTTGTCACACCGGACCGCCGGACATGACCCTCATTCTTTCGTTGATCGCCGGCCCTGCCGGACCACGCCTCGATGACGCGCTCGTAGCCCGTATCGCCTCGTGCCTTACGAGCGAAGGCTTGGCGACATCCGACCCGACGTGGTTGAGCGACGGCAAGGCCGTCGAGTTCGAGGTGCAGGGCGACGAACACGCCGCCGTAAGGACGCCTGTAGCCAACGTCCTCAACGACCTACCCATCGACATCGGCGTGCAGGCCAACGCCCACCGCCGCAAACGCCTTCTCATCGCGGACATGGACTCGACGATCATCCAGCAAGAATGCATCGACGAATTGGCGGACGCGATGGGCCTGCGCGACACCGTATCGGCGATCACCGAACGCGCGATGCGCGGCGAGCTCGAGTTCGACGACGCCCTTCGCGCACGCGCCAAGATGTTGGCCGGGCTCGATGCCGGCGCGATGGAGAGCGTGTATCAAGAGCGCATCAAGCTGACGCCCGGCGCCGAAACATTGGTTGCCACCATGCGTGCCCATGGTGCGTTGACGGCTTTGGTGTCCGGCGGGTTTACCTTCTTCACCGGGCGGGTGCGCCAACGCGCGGGCTTCGATGTCGACCAAGCGAACACATTATTGATCGACGAAAACGATCGTTTGAGTGGCCTAGTTGCCGAACCGATCCTGGGCCGCGCAGCCAAGCTAGAAGCGCTCAACAACCTGGCGGCACAACGCGGATTGGCGCTGGCCGACACCCTCGCGGTAGGCGACGGGGCCAACGACTTGGCGATGATCGAGGCCGCCGGACTGGGAGTGGCGTTTCACGCCAAGCCTGCGGTCGCCGCCCAAGCCGATGTCGAGATCCGCCACGGCGACCTCACGGCGCTGCTGTATTTGCAGGGTTATCGCGACGACGAATTCGTAGCCACCTCCTGAAACGAAACGAGGCGCCGCAGCGCCTCGTCCGTCGCATGTATCGAGGGGAACTATCCCTGGTCGAGCCGGACCGCAACGAAGCGGAGATCGCCCGCGCGTTCGACAAGAAGCAGAACCGACTTGCGACCAGATCCCTGAACGTCTTGGATTTTTTCGGCGACCTCTTGCGGCGAGGTCACCGGCTCTTGGTTGACCTCGACGATCACATCGCCAGGTCGAATGCCGCGCTCGGCTGCTGTGCTGTCCCCACCGACACCGGTGACGACAACGCCCTTGGACTCGTCACCGAGTTGGAACTCGGACCGCGTGTCGGGCGTGAGCGGGGAGAGCGTCATACCAAGGACCTCGCTGCGGCCCGGCGTGGGTCCGCCGGGGGTGAAGGCCGCTTCTTGGACCTCCTCCAGCTCGCCGACGGTAACACGCAGCTTCTTCTCCTTGCCTTTGCGCCACACCACCACGTTGACCGTTTCACCGATCTCGGTGTCGGCCACGATCCGCGGGAGGGCGCGCATTTCTTCAACGTCACGACCCGCGAACTCCAAAATCACGTCGCCGGCCTCGATGCCGCCGCTATCCGCAGGCCCCTCTTCGTTGACCTTGGACACGAGGGCGCCACGCGGTTTGTCGAGCCCGAGGCTTTCGGCAATCTCGTCATTCACGGTTTGGATTTGAACGCCCAGCCAACCGCGTTTGGTCCGACCGAAATCGATCAATTGCGAGACGACGCGCTTGGCAAGATTGGCGGGAATGGCGAAGCCGATGCCGACCGACCCTCCGGAGGGCGAGAAGATCGCGGTATTGATGCCGACGACTTCTCCGTCGAGATTGAACATGGGCCCGCCCGAATTGCCCCGATTGATCGAGGCGTCGGTCTGAATGAAGTTGTCGTAGGGCCCGGCGTTGATGTTGCGGCCACGCGCGGAAATGATCCCGGCCGTGACCGAACCGCCCAACCCAAAGGGGTTGCCGATCGCCAACACCCAATCGCCGACGCGCGATGCCTCGGAATCACCCCAGGGAACGGACGGCAAGTCTTTTTCGGCTTTGACGCGCAACACGGCCAGGTCGGTCTTTTGGTCGCGCCCGACGATTTCCGCCGGATAGGACGTGTTGTCGTCCATGATGACGGTGATTTCGTCGGCTTCGGCGATGACGTGATAGTTGGTCACGACGATCCCGGACTTGTCGATAATAAAGCCCGATCCAAGCGACTGCGCCCGACGGCGCGGCGCCTGCCCCCCCTGGCGGTCTTGCTGGTCGAAAAAGTCTTTGAAGAAATCTTCAAACGGCGAGCCCGGCGGGGCCTGTGGTCGTTGCCCACCCGGACCCCGCGACGACGTGCTCGGGCGAACCGATTGCGACGTCGAGACGTTCACGACGGCGGGTTTTAGCTTCGCTGCAAGATCGGCAAAACTTTCGGGTCGATCAGCAGCTTGCGCATTGGTCGCGAGGACCAGCGCAACCATCGCAGTTGCGATCCCCAGCATCCAAAGCCAAAGTTTGGTCCGGTCTTGCGCACGGGCGACGGGCGCCGTCGCGATCGAGGATCCGATCCGATCAGGTTTCGACATTTGTAACTCCCAATAGCGGTTGGACCTACCGACGCCGGTCAGGTCGCACCCTTAGAACACGGACGGTGCGCCCTAAATCCGGCGCTTCTATGGCACCCAATATATGCTGCGCGAGGGCACCGACAAGAGAGCCAATTTCGCGTATTAGGCGCGGACCAACGCCACGACCCCGAGCCCCACGACCGCCAGCACCAGCCCCACGGTTCGCAAGGCACCGCTACTTTGCTGGATTGCCGCCGCCATCAGCCGTTTCATGCCGTCCGGCATCAGCGTATAGAGCGCACCCTCAAGGACCAGCGCAATGCCGATACCGACAAAGAGGTCATCCATCCTCGGCCCTCCGCACGGAATATCACCGCTTTTTTATCGCCCGTGCGGTCTTTGCAGGGCAAGCCTGGCCTTACTAGGGCGTTCCGTCCGGGAACAGCGAGCTTTCGAAATCCTGGAAGTAGCGGAAGAATTCGCTCTGCGGGGATAGAACCATCGAGGTGTCCTCGCTTGCCAGGGTGTTCTCGTAGGCGAGCATGGAGCGGTAGAACGAGAAGAACGCGGGGTCCTGACCAAACGCCTCGGCGAAGATCTTGTTTCGCTGGGCATCGCCCTCACCACGCAGGATCTGCGCATCGCGCTGGGCCTGGGCCAAAATAACAACCCGCTCGCGATCGGCGATGGCGCGAATCCGCTGGGCTTGCTCGGCGCCCTGGGCACGGAACTCTGCCGCTTCACGCTCACGTTCGCGTTGCATGCGACGGAAAATCGCTTGGCTGTTTTCCGACGGCAGATCGGCGCGCTTGATCCGCACGTCGACCACTTCGATCCCGAGGTTTTCGGTCTGCTGACCGACAAGCCGGGTGATCTCGGCCATCAACGCAGGGCGTTCATCGGTGAGGACCGACGACAGCGGCACCTCACCCAAAACACGACGCAAGCTCGAGTTGACGATCGGGCCGAGGCGCGTTTCCGCAACGGCTTGGGTCTGCACCGAGATGAAAAACTTGAGCGGATCGACGATGCGATAACGGGTGAAGGTATCGACCACCAGCCGTTTCTGGTCGGCGGCAATGATCTCCTCGGCGGGACCGTCGTAGTTGAGGATTCGCTTGTCCAACACCTCGATGTTTTGCACGAAGGGAATCTTCACGTTCAGACCGGGTTCTGTGATCACCCGTTTCGGGTCGCCGAACTGCAAGACGATCGCTTGCTGCGCCTGATGGACGGTGAACAGGGACGATGCCGCGCCGATCACGATGATGAGGAGCGCGATGCCGAGGACGATGAGCGTACTGCGTCTCATTGGGAGCCTCCGGTGTTGCTAGAAGGCCGCGTCAGTTCGTTGAGGGGCAGATAAGGCACCACGCCGCTCCCCTGTCCTTGGTTGGAGTCGATGATGACCTTCGTCATGCGGCTAAGCACGAGTTCCATCGTTTCGAGATACATGCGCCGGGCGGTGATTTCTTTGGCGTTCTTGTATTCGCCGTAGATCGACAAGAAGCGTTGCGCATCACCTTCGGCCGTTTGTACGACCTCCTCCCGATAGGCTTCGGCCTCCTGGGTCAGCCGGACGGCTTCACCGCGAGCACGCGGCAGGATGTCGTTGGCGTAGGTTTCGGCTTCGTTGCGCTGGGTTTCCAAGTCGGCTCGCGCACGCTGTACGTCGCGGAACGCATCGATCACCGCGCCCGGCGGATCGACCTTTTGCAGTTTGACCTCGTTCACGCTGATTCCGGCTTGGTAGGAATCGAGGATGCGCTGAATTTGATCGCGCGTTTGCTGCTCGATCGAGGCACGGCCTTCGGCGACCGCGAACTGGAATTCGGATTTCCCGATGGTTTCACGCACCGCGCTTTCGGCAGCGTTTTTTACCGTGCCCGCGGGATCCTCGATATTGAAGAGGAAGCGGCCAGCATCGTTGATAACCCAAAATACCGTGAGATCGATATCGACGATGTTTTCGTCGCCGGTCAGCATCAGGCTTTCTTCAGGTAGATCACCGAGCGTGCTGCGCCGGCCTTCGCCGGTGCGGAACCCCACTTCGACGCGTTGAACGCGCGTGACTTGGGGCGTTTCGACCGATTCGATCGGGCTCGGCAGGTGATAGTGCAGGCCCGGTGCGGTGGTGTTGACCCACTCGCCGAAGCGCAACACGACCCCCTGCTCGTCCGGCGCGACGCGGTAGAAACCGGTCAACAGCCAGATGACGAGAATCGCCAACACGGCAATAAGAATCGCGCGCGGGCTACGTGTTCCGCCCGGCATGAACCGCCGGAAGCGGTCTTGGCCGCGGCGCAGAAGGTCTTCGAGGTCTGGCGATTGAGGCTGGCGTCCTGAGGGGCCGCCGCCGCTTTGGCCCCATGGGCCGCGTCCGCCACCCTGCCAGCCGCCTCCCTGATTATTCCAAGGCATCGAAATTCCTTCGTTTAATTTCGGATGAACGGTGCGCGCATTTGTCTTTTCCGTCCAACGGGTTATATGACACCAATGGGCTTGGCTGCAAACCAAGCACGTCTTAGCGGCGTCACGCGCGCGTGACGCCCGCTTCATATGAGTGTTTCCACGGTGGGTTCAAGGATGTCGGACGTCAACGAACAGGCGATTATCGAAGTATTGCGGGGCGTTCGGGGCGAGGACGATCCTCAAGATGTCGTTAGCCGCGGGCTGATCCAGGGTTTGCAAGTCCGCAACGGCCATGTCGCCTTCACCGTGGAGGTGGATCCCGAGCGGGCCGCCCATTTCGAACCCTTGCGCAAACAATGCGAGGACGCGGTCTTCGATATGCCGGGCGTCTTGTCGGTGACGGCGGTGCTCACCGCCCACCAAGAGGCCCCAGCACCGCAAAAAGGCGGCGCCAAGGGCGGCATGGAAGGCGGCAAAGGGGGCATGCAGGGGGGTGCTGATACCGGTCAGCAGCAAAAGAAGACCATTCCTGGGGTCCGGGCGATCCTGGCTGTGGCCTCGGGCAAGGGCGGGGTCGGCAAATCGACTACCGCGGTGAACCTGGCGATGGCCTTTGCCCAGTCGGGCCTACGGGTCGGACTGATGGACGCCGACATTTACGGGCCAAGCGTGCCCAAGATGATGGGCCTGTCCGGTCGTCCAGATGCGACGTCCGACGGCCAGAAGGTGTTGCCCAAAGAGGCCTTCGGCGTGAAGTGCATGTCGATCGGCTTTTTGGTGCCTGAGGACACGCCGATTATTTGGCGCGGGCCCATGGTGATGAGCGCGATCCAGCAATTGCTGCATGAAGTGGTATGGGGCGAGCTCGATGTCTTGCTGGTCGATCTGCCGCCGGGTACCGGCGATGCGCAGCTCACGATGGCCCAACATGTTCCGATCACCGGCGCGGTCGTCGTCTCGACGCCGCAAGACGTGGCGCTGTTGGACGTGCGCAAGGGGCTCAACATGTTTCGCAAGGTCGACGTGCCGGTGTTCGGGGTAATCGAGAACATGAGCTATTTCCTTTGCCCGAGCTGCGGCCATCGCGCCGAGATATTCGGCCATGGCGGGGCGCAGGAAACCGCAGGCGAAATGGAAACGGACTTCCTGGGTGAAATTCCGCTCCACCTATCTATTCGCGAACACACCGATTCGGGCACGCCGATCGTCATGGCCGCCCCCGACGGCGAACATGCCAAGGCCTACAAAGCAATCGCGGGTCGGCTTGGGGAAAAGATCGAGCGTGCCTTGGCGGAAGATGCCGTGACCGCCCCGCGCATCGTTATCGAGTGAGCCCGGCCAAGGCCGACCTTCGCGCTGCGCTCGACGCGATTACCAGCGATCGGGTGCTGTTAAAGGACCACGTGCCGCGTATCGGCGCCCTTCAAGCACGGCACGCCCACACCATTGTGGCGCACCCGGTCGACCACACCCCGGGATTCAACTGCTTTGCCTTCGCTTTCGGTCTGTCGAATCAAGCCGAGTATGTGCGCATTGCGGCGGCCGAGCATCGCGCCGGCGAAAGCCGTTTCTTCGCCAGCAGCGCCTTTGCCGGTGCATTGTTGCGCGACGGCGCCTTGACCCCAGTGTGCCGCCGGGATCTCGAACCCGACGACGTGGCGCTGTATGGCGCGGTAGACAAGCCGGTCCACGCGGGACGGGCGTTGGATGCCAGGCGCATACGGTCGAAATGGGGCCGCGGCCATCTCTACGACCACGGCCTTTGGGAGGAGCCGGGCCACTATGGGTATGTCGTCCGGTTCTATCGCGCGGCGTCGAGCGTACCGTTTCCGACTTGGTTCGACCGATTCGTACGCGCGCATCCCGCATGGCCGGCCTTTGCCGACACCCACCTTTCATGAAGTCGCGGAAACGGGGCCGGAGATGAAGAACATTGGCGCGGACGATGCGGCAAGGCAGGATGGCGATCTGACACGAGAGCGGGAGTATGCGCGATGACGATGTTCGTTTTGGGATTGGCGGTGTGGTGCGTGGCGCATTTGATGCCGAGCGTGGCGCCGGGTCTGCGCGGGCGCCTGATGTCGATCGGCGCCGGGCCCTACAAGGGCTTGTTCGCGTTGACCATCGTGGGCTCCCTGCTGCTGATCATCTTCGGGTGGCGGGCGGTGGAACCGAGCTTCGTTTACGCCGAACCCGAATGGGGCCGGATCGTCAACATGGCAACGATGCTGGTGGGGCTGATCCTGTTCATGTCGGCTCGGCTACCGACCAACATCAAGCGTTACATTCGGCACCCGCAACTGACCGGGGTGGCGCTCTGGGCGCTCGGGCATTTATTGGCCAACGGCGATTCGCGATCGGTCACCTTGTTCGCAGTGATGGGCGTGTGGGCGCTGGTCTCGATGGTGACGATCAACCGTCGCGACGGCGCCTGGGCGAAGCCCGACCCGGTGCCGGCCACGCGCGACCTCGTGCCGGTGATCATCGGTGTCGTGCTCTACGCGATTCTCGGCTGGGTGCACCCCTACATCGCCGGGGTTTCGATCTACTAGGTCGCTAAAGCGCGATCCAGGTGGCGCGGGCAATTGCTTTGGCGTCGCCGTCGGAATCGAAGAGCGCCGACGCGGTCGAGTACTTGCGCCCATCTTGGGCGACCTTCCAACCGGCGGCGGCGTAGGTCTGTCCGACGTTCGGAGGCGCGATCTGGCGGGCCGCGAAACGACCCAACACGACCGCGCTGAACTGATCGTCGATCACCGATAGACCGCCGGGACAATCCAGCGCCGCCCAAACAAACTCGAGCGGTACGGATGCTTCGCTGCCGACGGTTTCGGGCCTCGGCGTCCAGGCACTGGCGACGGCGTCGTCGCGCCCGAGCGGACCGGCGAAGATGTGAAAGCCGTCGTCGTCTGACCGCTCCGGGCCGCAGACGTAGCAGCGCGGAAAGGGGTGCTTGGTGAAGCCGATATAGCCTTCGCTGGCGCGCCTTGCCTCGTCGAGACTAGGGGCGGCAATGAGGTCGACCGCGATGGGATCGACGGTGCGCGCCTCGGCCACGAGCACCTCGTCATGCATGAGTTGCCACGCGTTGTCGTCCGACGCGATCCGCATCGGTTGATCGAGGGGCGGCGGTTTGCGCAGTGTGATCTCGCAGTCGGTGCCGACCCGATCCGCGAATACGCCACACACATAGCCGCCGTTGCCGGACTCCGATGGGCCGCAGTACCGCGCATCGATGACGACGTCGCCGCTCAACCGTCGAGCCAATCGGCGAGCATCTTGGCCAGCGCGACGGTTTCCTCGTCGGTCGCCAGGGTTTCCGGGTTGTCGTGCGGATGGTCCATCTTCGTGCAGTTGGGCACGAGCTCGGCCACTGCATCGAGGTTGGGGTAAGGCACGTCGTTGCGCGAGCAGCACGCCAACGTCGGCGCGGCGATCAACGGCAACCGATCGGGCGAGGGATACATCACCGCGGCGATATAGGCGTGATGGCTGGTACGAAAGCCCTTGAGGATTTCCACGACGTGACTGTGCAACCGGTCGAGCGGCGGCAGGCCGGTGGGCCGACGGTGCGCGGCATCCTTGGCGGTGGCGGGCCAGAACAGGTAGCCGTCGCGCAAGCTGGTCCAGGTGTTGAAGAACTGCGTCCCCATCTGATCCACCAAGTGGCGCTTGTCCAACGTCTTGGCGTAATCGCGGCCTTGCGACGTCACGGCGGCGCTCATGCCGTCGAGGATCACTTTGTTGGTACGGTCGGGGTAATGAATCGCAAACTCGGTGGCGATGCGCGCGCCGGTATGGGTGCCGAACAAGTCCACTTTGTCGAACCCGCCATGGGCATCGAGCGCGCGGTGCGCCGCTTCGGCGAAGTAAGCCATGTCGACGTCGTCGCGCGCGGGCGGCGAGGAGTCTCCCTGCCCCATGGTGTCGAGCGCGATGACCAGACGGGTTTTGCCCAAGGCCAGGATCAGTCGGTTGAGCATCTTCGACGACCCGGGCGAGCCGTGGAACATGACGAGCGGCGTCCCGCCCTGCCCCGCCATGCGGTAGTGCACCTGGCCTTCGTCGATATCGATAAAGCCGCGTTCGGGTTCGGTCATGCCGCGTCCAACCATTCAACGAACATGGCCGCCACCGGACCGACATCGCCGGGTTGCACCCCGACGGGATAGTTCTTCTGCGTGCAGTTGGGGATCATGTCGGCGACCTCGGCCATCGCGCCGCCGGAGATGTCGCCGCCGGCGGCGGTGAGCAAGGTGGGCACCGGAATGTCGGGGAAGCGTTTGCCGCCTTCGTTGTTGTCGAAGGCCGCGATATAGGCCTTGTGATAGCTGAACATGTTTTTCAGCAAATCGAGCGTGCGGTCGTGCAGATCGTCGGCATCGGGCACGTCGCGGTCGCGCCGGTGTTCGGCGTCGCGCCGGTAATAGGGAAACCAAATAAACATGTCTTTGATGACGTTGAACGCCCAGAGGTATTGCGAGCCCGTATAGTCGTAGGGCGGGGTTTCGCGCAGATGGGCGATGTAGTCGTCTTTGAGCGCGCGCGGCGGCAGGCCGATACCGTCGAGGATGAGTTTGCCGACCCGGTCGGGGTGTCGGATCGCCACATCCATCGCGGTGTGCGCGCCGGTGTGGGTGCCGTAGAGATCGGCCTTATCGATGTCGAGCGCGTCCAACAGACGCACCATGGCGTCGCCGAAGTAGCCGATGTCGGGATCGTCGGTATCGGGCGCGCAGGAATCGCCCTGGCCTAGATTGTCGGGCGCCAAAGTCCAACGCCCCTGCCCCAAGGCGTCGGTGAGCGAGTTGAGCGTGCGGGCGGCAAAGGGCGAGGCGTGCATCAACACGGCGGGGCGCTTGCCGTTGCCGGCCAGCGCTTCGCCGGCGGTGTAGTAGTGGACCTGCCCGAGATCGATGCGGGCGAAGCGGCGTTTGATCGTCATGCAGAAATCTTATTCGGCGGCGTCGCTGAGCGGGACGATCGGGCAGTTGGGTTCGCGCTCGACGAGGTCGTAGACGAACAGCATTTTCGCCATGCCGGTGAGGACCGCGCCGACGACGCCGAGTTCGTAGATATCGCCGTCGGAATAGTACTTCGACAAACGATCGTAGAGGTCTTTGGTGAGTTCGCCGTGCATGTTGGGCAGCGAAATCTGATCGGCAAGCTCGATGATCGCGCGTTCCTTTTCGTCGAAGCACGGCGCATCGGGTTTCATGATGTTGTCGATCTTGTCTTGCGCGATGCCCGCTTTAGCCGCCGCCAGACGATCGCCGCGATTGCAATGCGCGCAGCCATGCACGCCGGCGAGACGCAACCGCAAGAGCTCCTTAGTCGGCACATCGACTTGGCCCGCGTAGAACAAGCGCTCGTAGAAATCCTTGCGGTAGAACTCGAACACGTGCGGCGCGTTGCCGTAGATCTCCACCCGGTCGGCCTCGCCGTGAATCTCGACGTTTTTGTCATGCGCCGCCTGCATGTAGGGATTGAGCTTTTCGTAAGGCACGCGCTTGAGATGGGGATTGGGCATGTCAGCCTCCGGGGAAATGAAATGTCAGCGTGGCGTGGCACGCCGCCCGCCGCAACGACGAGGGGTGCGAAAATTACCAAACGAAGCCAAAAAATCCTTTGTTTTCAATGCTCCGCGAAGATCGGGCGACGAACGAAGCCAAATCGGCGTGGCGCTTGAACGACTTAACCCAAATCGGCGGGGTGTCCCCGCCCGCGGGCCTAACAACGAGGTGCATTATACCCCGAAACGAGGTGGTGCGGGGGTCACAATCGGTGTCCCCACCGCGCGGTGCTAGCCGTCGCCGTACAGCAACTCCATGTCGGGTTTTTCGGTTGCGACGTAGTGCACCCAGATGTAGGTGTGCTGGAAGAACGCGGCGGCGAGTGCTGCTTGCGAGCCGGCCAGCAATGCGATGGCCCACAGCCCGAGGAAGATGTGGCCGTACATCGCGTTGCCGGTGTAGCGAAGGCCCCGCCGGTGACGAGCGGCATGCGGCGATAGTGTTCCCGGAAATGATCGCCGCCCAAGGCGCGCGGAATGTCGAAGTAGCGCGCGACCGAGTACATCGCGAAGACAGCGGGCACGCACAGCGCAAGACCCAGGACGAGCGTGGTCCATGCGGGCAGCGCGAGCGTGCTGGTATCGGCCAGGGCAACGCCGAGGACGGCGACCGGGCGGAGCAAGAGCATCGGCATGAAGATGAGACCCCACACCGCCATGTCGGCGCGCCCGAAAATCTTGGTCATGACCTGCCAGCCGAGTTGCCCGCGGAACACCAGCCACACGACGACCTGATGCACCACGACGAGGGCGGCGTTGAGCCAGAACCATGCTTCGACCGTCAGGCCGAGCCAGGTGCCGCCGGTGAAAACCGGTGCGGCGAACGCATAGGCCACAGCGAACAACCCAAGGATGGCGACGAGGTGGAACGCTTGGCCTTTGAAGAGATAGCCGGCGGTGCGGGCGGCGGGGATATCGGGATGCTCGATGGTCATGGCGGCCTCCTTTGTTGGACTAAAGGTAGGGGGCCGGGCCGGGCGGAGTGACACTTATTTTCGTGGGCGCGTCGTCGTTTCGGGCCACCGTCTACGGCGGCCCCTCAGGATGAGCGTTTAGTTGACGCCTCGCCGGCGGAGGTTGGAAACGGCATTGCGTCTCCTCCCCCGCGCGGGAGGGGGGATGGTGGGTTACGCCGTGCGGTCCCCACGACATCCGCACGGGAGTGCCGCGCGGCGATCATGGGGTTGTTGGCGGCGCACAAGCGGCGCCTTGCGATTGCACCGCTCGGCGGAATCTGCCAATAGCGGGATACACCTCGGACGCCACGGTGGCGGCCGCGACAACCCTTTCGATGCGGCCATGCAAGCGATCCTTACCGTCGTCTTCCCCGTCTTCGCGATCATCGCCGCCGGCTATTTGTTTGGCCGTCGCGGCCTGCTGGGGCCCGCCAGCAGCGAGGCGCTCAACGATTTTGTCTATTGGGTGGCGTTGCCCGCGTTTCTGTTCCGCGCGATGGCCACTGTGGACATCGCCGTCGTGCTCAATGGCCCCTTCATCGCGGGCTTTCTCGGCGGGGTTGTGATCATCTGGGCCGTGGCCATTGTGGTCGCACGCGTGGTCTTCGGCTGCGGCCAACCCGAAGCGACGCTGCACGGCATGAACGGCGTCTACGGCAATTCGGGGTACATGGGAATCCCGCTGGCTCTTGCCGCCTTCGGACCGGCGGCCGCAGTGCCGACCATCATCATCGTGGTTCTGAATTCCGCGGTGATGTTTCCGCTCGCGGTTGTCCTGATCGAGTGGGGCCGAGCCGATAAGGCCGGACCGGTCAGTGTGATGCGGCACTTGGTCCGCGCTTTAGTCCGCAATCCGCTGCTTGTGGCCCCCCTTGCCGGGATCGCTTGGGCGGCGATGGGGTGGACGTTGCCGGTGCCGTTGGAGCGTTTCACCGGTCTTCTGGGGGCCGCGGCGGGCCCGTGCGCGCTGTTCTCGATCGGCTTATTCATGGTCGGCAAGCAGCTCAGCCACGGCAAGGCCGAGGTCGGCGCGATGACGGTGACCAAGCTCGTCGTTCACCCGCTGGTCACCGCCGCGATGGTGTTTCTCGTCTTCCCCACCGATCCGCTATGGGCCACAGTCGCCGTGCTGATCGCCGCGTTGCCCACGGGTACCGGCGGCTTCGTCTTGGCCCAGACTTACGGGCTCTACGTGCTGCGCACCTCGTCGGTCACGCTGGTCACCACAGTGATTTCGGTGTCGACAATCTCGTTCTTTTTCCTGCTTTTTCCGCCGCTATTCTGAGACCGAGAAGGTCGCGCCACCGATGAGCGGTCGCTCAGGCCGCGAACAACTGTCCGATGGGAACGGCAACGGCCTCGGCCTTGGGGCGGGAGAGATAGAATTCGGCCAATAGGTCGCCTTCGTCTTCCAAGCCGGTGGGATCGACGCCTTGGTCGCGCTTTTTGAGCTCTCGGAAATACGCTCTGGGTCCTCGCGCCTCAGAATGACGGGGTGGGAGTGGCTTGGGCGGTCCTGCGGGATGCGTCGTTATTAGCGGCGGGGGGTACGGTAGGGGCGGTGGCAGTCGGCACAAGAGCGGCCGACCGTTTGGAGGGCGCTGGACCATGCGGTGGGGTCGTCGGCCTTGAGCGCGGCTGCGAGGGTTGTGGTGGCGTCGCGGAATTCGTCGATCTTGGCGCTGAAGCCGGCCCAGTCGCTCCAGATTTCGGGTTTGGCGCGGTTCTGGTTTTCGCCGGGATTCGGCGTTTCGAACAACGCAGGCATGCGGTTGGCAACGTCGACGAGTTCCGCAGCACGAGCATGATCGGCGTCGCCCGGTGGGTTTTGGCGTAGCGAACGACTTAGCGCTTCCATGTTCTTGGACAGCGACTCCATCGCCATGTGGCGCGGATCCTTTTCGTCATGCGCCCTTGCGTCGTTGACCTCGAGCGCGCCGAAACCGAGCGCCATTGCGACAGCGAACGCGGCGGCAGCCCGCAAGCCGATTATTTTTCGTTGCATCGATCCTCCTGGTTTTCCTACGACGCAACGCATCTGTTGGAGCGAACGCCGCGTTATCTGTTCAACGCGTTGTAGATGCCTTCGACGTTGAGCGGAAGCCAATCGTAAGCGCCCCACGACGCATACTTCGGCAAGCTGATCTCTTGTTTGAGGGTATCGAGCGATTTACCGGCGTCCATACCCAATTGCACCGCGGCAACGAGGTCTTCGAAGTATTGCCGGTGATCGGCGGCATCGGCCTTGGTGCCAACCGGGCCGTGACCGGGGATGAGGATGTCGAAGTCCATCGCTTCGACGGTCTTGATCGAGTCGATCCAGCCCGGGATCGCGGCGCCGGCGAGATTGCGGAACGGCAGACGCTTGACCGAGATGAAGTCGACCGTGAACACCGCGCGTTCATCGGGGAAGTGCATGACGATCATGTCGTCGGAATGATTGGGGCCGGCGTAAATAAGCTCGACCGACTTGCCGCCCAGCGTGAGGGTCATGCGGTCTTGGAAGGTGATGTCGGGTGCGCGGACGCCAGCGTGCGCGCCGGTAAGATTCTTGGGCAGATTGGCGTGACCAACGAAGGTGACGTCGTCGCCATAAACCTCGCCGCCCGAGGCGTGATCCTGATGGTGATGGCTGTAGACCACGTACTTGACGGGCATGTTGAAGCGCTTGGCGATTTCATCCTTCAGCCAGGTCGCCGCGGGCGCGTTGATCGGATCGGTGGCGATGACGCCGTCGGGCGTGACGAGAAAGACGCCGACGTGGAAGCTGCTTTGGAAGCGGTAGAGATCGCCTGCGATCTTGGTGATTTCGCGCGTGCCCTGCTGGGCATAGGCGGCGGTGGCGAGAAAGAGCGCCGCAAGGGCGATGGCGATGGTGCGCAAGATCATGGTGGCCTCCCGTGAATTGGTTGTGCGGCATTAACACGGGGCGCGGCGGCTTTATTCAGGGGTCACCGGGTTGTGACTGCTTGTCTCGTTTCGCGGGTCCTTCGAGACGCGCCCCAGGCGGGTGGCTCCTCAGAATGCGGGCAGCAGGCGTTTAGTCGTCGTCGGGCAGATCGAGGGACGCTTTGAGTTCGCGCCATTCGCGGGCCGAGAGGCCGGTGTCTTTGCGATCGACTTTTTCGCCGGCGAGCATTTTCTTCACTGCGGCGGCGCCCTTGGCCGAGAGGTGCACGCCGCCCATGCGGTAGTCCATGAAGGCATCGTGGGTGAGCGGGACCCAGCGTTTGAGCGTCTCCAGCATGGCGTCGGCGTAGACGCGGATTTCGTATTGGGCGTGCGGGTCGGCGCGCAACGACAAGAAGTGCAGCAGGTTGTGCAGGTTCGTTTTCCAATACCACTGCGTATAGAAATTGAGCGACAGGTTCATGCGCGCCAGCTCACGCGCTAAGCCCTTGCGACCGGGATCTTTGGGCTCGCCGTCGGGGCCTTCGTTGAGCATGTATTCGTAGTGCGCGTAGTTGTTTTCCGAATCCTCGCGCAGCAGCTTGAAGACTTCGGTCGCTTCGTCGCCGGTGAGCACCGCATCGCGGCCTTGGCGGTTCTGCGCGCTTTGCGCGGCAAGTTGATCGGGGGCCGGGATGTAGAACTCGTTGTCGAGGATCGAATAGCGCGCGGAGTATTCGTTGACGTTGGCGGTGCGGTGCCGAATCCACTGACGCGCGACGAAGATCGGCAGTTTGACGTGGTACTTGATCTCGGCCATTTCGAACGGCGTCGTGTGGCGATGGCGCATCAGGTAGTTAATGAGCCCACGATCTTCCGAGACCTTTTTGGTGCCCTTGCCGTAAGACACCCGCGCGGCCTGCACCACCGCGTTGTCGTCGCCCATGTAATCGACCACCCGGATGAAGCCGTGATCGAGGAGCGGCGTGGCCTGGTAGAGCACTTCTTCCAAGGCCGGCACCGTGGCGCGGCGGGTGGGGAAGGAGTCCGCCCGCTGGGCGTCGATTTCCTGTTGTTGGTCGGGCGAAACGTGGGGCATAGGCTGTGTCGGAACGCTATATGATGTGGGGTGGACCGGGGAAGAAATACTACATCTTGGGGGTGGGGGCGACTCCTGAATGCCGCCGCGGTTAGTTTAACGCAGCGAAGAGGGCTTGCGGGCGTGGCCTCACCGGGGCCGTTCGTTGCGGGACGCCGCCTCTCCCTACTTGGAGGGCGAGGATAAAGGAGGGAGTTGGTGGCGCCGCGCGTTGGTGGCGGCGATCCCCTCCCTGCCCTCCCCCTGGGGCGCAGGGGGAGGAGGTGGTGGGGCGGTTGGTGCGGCGCGCATGGCATCCGCATAGCGAATGCCCTGCGGTGACCGCGACGGTTCGTTCGCAGGCCCTTCGGGACGCGGTCCTACGGACCGCTCCTCAGGATGCCGATGTTTGAGGTCGGCGTGATCTACAAGCCGTAAAGGCGTTTGGGGTTGTCGTAGAGGATGTGTTGTTTGGTGGCCGCGTCGATGTCGGTGCGGGCGTTGAGGAGGTCAATGACGTCGATTTGGGCCGAGGGGTCGGTGTGGCCGTAGTCGGTGCCGATGAGGAGCGACTTGGGGCCGGCATACTTCAAGACGTAGGCGAGATCGTCGTCGCTTTGACAGGTCAGATGGATGTTGCGATCGCCGAAGATGTCGGCGGGCATTTTGTCGCCGGCGGCGTGCACGCGGCGGGCGTATTCGTTGTACACCCACGGCACCCACTGGGCTGCGGATTCGATGAAGCCCCAGCGTAGCTTGGGAAAGTTCTTGTGCACGTCGCTCATCAACAACGCCATGCAGCCGACGACGGCGGGCACGCGCGTGATGGTGAAGCCTTTGACCGAGACCGGGCCCGGGGCTTCCATGTGAAAAATCGTGTTCTTTTGGCTGCCGTTGGCGATGTGCACGGTCATCGGCATATCGAGGCGTTCGGCCTCTTCGTACATCGGATGGAAGTACGGATCGGAGAGCAGCCGGTCGCCTTCGAAGGCGCGCATGAAGACGCCCACGGCGCCGTTCTTTTTGGCGCGGCGGATTTCTTCGATGGATTCGTCCATCGCCAACGTGGGCGGGATGACGACCCAGCGCAGCCGCTCGGGCGCTTGTTTCCAGATGTCGATGAGCCAGTTGTTGTAGGACCGCGCGAGCGCGGCCTCAGCCTTGGCGTCTTCGGTCAGGCTGGTGAGCCACATCGTGGGGAACAGGACTTGGACGTCGATGCCGAGTTCGTCCATGTGCGCGAGGCGGCCGGGGATGTCGGTCATCTCGCGCAGTTCTTTGCGGGTGTTCATGTTGCGGCCCGCGGTCTCGGACATCTTTTTGATTTGCTCGTCGGTGAAACGACGGATGAACGCCGGGCCCAGGACGCCGTCGACCATCCAGCCGCCTTCGGCCGGATTCTCACCAGGCGGCGGGCTGAGAACTGGGCGATATTTGGCTTCCGAAGGGGAAAGGTAGTCCCAGGTCGCGTCGGTCTCGACGACGTGGGCATCGGCGTCGATCACGCGGGTTTTGACTTGGGCGTCCATGGGAAAGCCTCCGGATAGATGACGAGCGCATGGTGGCGGGCGGCCCTAGGGGGCGCAACGGGTATGGGCGGCCTGTCCGCACCTTGGGCCGCGCGCGCCGTGACATAGCCCTACCCGGCCGGTCGGCTAGACTGACGCGAGACGGCCTTTCCATTGCGCGGAGCACAGCGATGAAGTTCTTGTTTTTCCACCTGATGCCGTGGGACAGCTTTCCCAAGGAAGGCCCGGAATGGCCGGTGAGCAATCGCGACTTCGACCCGGTCAAAGGCACCGAGGTCTACCAGACCTATATCGATACGATGGCCTATGCCGAAGATTGCGGTTTCGATGCGGTGGGCTGCAACGAGCATCACTTTTCGCCGTTCGGGTTGATGTCGAACCCCAACCTGATCGGTTCGGCGCTGATCCAACGCACCAAGAAGATCCAGCTGGCGATGGTGGGCAGCCTGGTGCCGCTGTTGAACCCGATCCGCGTGGCCGAGGAATACGCCATGCTGGACGTCATGTCGGGCGGGCGATTGATGGCCGGGATATTGCGCGGCATTCCGCACGAATACGTCGCCTATAACGTACCGCCCGACGAATCGCGTGCCCGGCTGGAAGAAGCCGCCGCGTTGATCGTCAAGGCCTGGACCGCGCGCGAGCCGTTCGGGTGGAACGGGACGTATTACAACTTCCCGGCGGTCTCGATTTGGCCGCGCCCCCGACAACTGCCGCACCCGCCGATGATCATGTCGGCGAGCAACGAAGATTCGGCGCGCACGGCGGCGCGCCATCGCGCGATCATGGGCCTTGCGTTGATCCCCGACTTGAAGATCGCCAAGCAATTGATCGACACCTACATGGAGGCCGCGCACGAGGCGGGTTGGCAGCCCACGCCCGAGCATGTGTTGGTCGGGCTGAATACATGCATCGCGGAAACCAGCCAAGCCGCCCAAGAGGAACTCGCCAAGGGGTCGGCCTATTTCGGCAAGGTGTTGCTGGGCGGGCCGCGCACGGCGCAGAAGTTGGTGCTGCAGAAGTCGCGCTATTTTGCCGACGACGAGGTGCGCAAAGAATTCGTCGGCCGGATTCAAAACGCGAAGGAACGATCGCTTAAGGAAACCATCGACGCCGGGGTCACGCTGTGCGGCACGCCCGACGAGGTGGTGACGCAGATCGCGCGGGTGCGCGAGGAACTGGGGTGCGGCTGGATCAACATGAACATGAAGATCGGCAACATCCCCAACGAGGGCGTGCGGCGATCGATGGAACTGTTCCGCGATCATGTCCGGCCCGCGTTTCCGGTGCCTGCGGCCGACGCGGTGGCCGCCGAGTAATCAAGCCCGCCAAAACCAAACACGCCACTTTGATGAAACGATAAGTAGAGGAGCGCGGCTACATGCTTCCTTTGACCGGCCTTTGGGTCCTCGCCGTCGAACAGTACGGCGCGGGACCGTTCGGGACGCAGTATCTGGCCGATCTCGGCGCCGAGGTGATCAAGATCGAATCGCCCGAGGGGGGCGACGTGTCGCGCGGGGTCGGGCCGTTCTTTATGGACGGCGCGACGGATGCGGCCGAGGACACCGCAGCGAGCTTGTTTTATCAGGGGCTGAACCGCAACAAGCGCAGCGTGACGCTCGACCTCAAGAGCGCGGACGGCCAGGCCGTGCTGCACGACCTCGCCGCGACCGCGGATGCGGTCTGCAACAATCTGCGCGGCGACGTGCCGGCCAAGCTGGGACTGACCTACGAGACGCTAAAGGCGGTGAAGCCCGCGTTGGTGTGTGCCCATCTGTCGGCTTATGGGCGGGACAACGAACGGGCCGCATGGCCGGGCTACGACTTTTTGATGCAAGCCGAGGCGGGCTACTTCGCGGTGACCGGCGAGCCCGGCGGGCCGCCCGCGCGCATGGGCCTGTCGATCATCGACATGATGGCGGGCCTGTCGATGTCGTTCGCCTTGGTCTCTAGCGTGATGCAGGCCCGCGAAACCGGCGTGGGGCGCGACGTCGATGTGAACCTGTTCGATACCGCGCTGTTCAATCTCAATTATTTGGCGCAGTGGTATCTCGGCGCCGGGCACAACCAAGGACGCGAGCCGCGCTCGGCCCATGCGTCGTTGGTGCCCTGCCAGCTCTACAAGACCGGCGACGGGTGGATCTACTTGATGTGCAACAAGGAGAAGTTCTTCGGCATCCTGTGCGATCTGATCGATCGGGCCGCGTGGAAAACCGATCCGCGTTTCTTGACGTTCAAAGAGCGCCTTGCCCACCGCGATGCGTTGACGCCGCTGGTCGACGAGGCGCTGTCGGGCAAGACCACCGCCGAGTGGCTTGAGATCTTGCAAGGCAAGGTGCCGGCGGCCCCGTTGAACGATGTCGCGCAGGCGTTGGAGAACCCGTTCGTGCGCGACCGCGGCCGTATCGCCGCCGCCGCCACGCCGGACGGGCGTTCGGTCGACATGCTGGCGACGCCGATCCACGTAACCGGCGAAACCTACCCCCACCGCGCCGCCCCGGCCCTGGGCGCGGACAACGACGCGATCCTGGCCGACCTGGGTTATGACGCGGCGCGCATTGCGCAGCTGCGCGCCGACAAAGTGATCTGACGCCCCGCCTGCCCGGCGTAGTAGAATCGCCAAGACCTTTACAACTCGCGCGCGACTGGGTGCAATGCTCCCAGCACAGCGAGGACCACATGCCGATCGTGACGGTCATCGGGCAGGACGGGCATCTGTTGAAGGTCAACGGGATCGACCGCGGCGCGTTGTCGGTCGCAGCCATTTAAGTGCCGGTCGATATCGGCTGGGCCACGTTCGAGGCCTTTGCCGCAGACGGCACGCTGCACCGTGACACGGATGTCTAAATCAATCCGGTCGATAACGACCCGGTCGACCTGTCATGACCGGTCGCCTCGCCGCCGTCTTGGTGACGATGATCTTGGCGGCCTGCGCGGCACCGACGCGCAATGCCGAACTTGCTGTGCTGGATGTCGATGCCGGCTACCGGTTTCACACCATCAACCATGGATCGCGCGACGATACGTTGGTGGTGATGACGATGTCGGGCGGCGGGACGCGGGCCGCGTCGTTGGCGACGGGCGCCTTGCGCGGCCTGCATGCCGCGACGTTCGCCGACGGGACGCCGCTGACCGCAGAGATCGACATCTTGTCGTCGGTGTCGGGCGGCAGCGTGACGGCCGCCTATTTCGCGCGCCATGGCTACGACGGGCTGGCGAGGTTGGAGGAGACCTTCTTGCGCCAAAACGTCATCGGCGATTTGTTCGAAGCGGGCTTGAACCCCGTCAACTTGGCACGACTGCCGACACCGGCCTATGCGCGGATCGATTGGCTGGTGGCGGCGTTTCGCAAACGACTGTTCGGCGCCGAGGAGCGGTTCGAGGCGTTGTCGAACGAAACGGCGCCGCGCCCCTATCTGATCCTCAACGCGGGCGACGTGACGGCGGAAACGCCCTTTCCGTTTACCCAAGATCGGTTCGACCTGATCTGTTCCGATCTGTCGAGGATGGAATTGTCGCTGGCCGTGGCGGCCTCGGCGGCGTTCCCCGGGGCGCTGAGCGCGTTGACCTTGACGAACTATTCGCCCTACGCCGCGCAGGATGCCGCGTGGCCCGACCATCCGCCGCTTCGGATCATCAATCCGCTCAGTACGTCGGCCTACGCCAACCCGCAAGGGCGACGCCGGGCGGCGCGCGAGTGGGGCTATCTCAACCGCGCCTACCCCGACGACTATCTGGATGACGACGGGCGGATCGACAACAGCCGCCCGCCCCGGCGCAAGAATTGGCAGCGGGCGCTGCCGACAAGCGAACGCCGCCAGTTCATTCACTTGTTGGATGGCGGCATCACCGACAATTTGGGGCTCTCCGAGGCGCTCTATCTGGTATCGGCGAGCAACGGCCAGGCGTTGATGCGCGGCCGCGACGGCGTTCGCAAGAATTTGGTCCAGGCGATTTGCGCGCGCGACATTCGCACCGTTCTCTTTGTGGTGGTGAATGCGCGTGCGGACAAACAAAGCGATCTCGACCGCTCCGCCTCACCACCGGGCATCGTGGCCTCGATCTTCGGCTCGACGAGCAGCGCGATCGACGGCACGACCTACGGGTTGCTCGATCGGTTGGAGACGGTCACCAAGGAGCTGGTGCGGCTGGGCCAGAACTGCGATGCGGCGGCCGAGCTTGCCGTCCTGACGGTGCCGGTGGACTTCGATTTCATCGACGATCCCGCGTGTCGTCTCCGGTTCCGCGACATGGCGACGAGTTGGACCCTACCGGAACGGGCCGTCGATGCGTTGCTGGCGGCAGGCGCCGCCCTGGCGGCCGACGGTCTGAACGCCGCGCCACGCGACCGCAGCTGACCGAGCGCGGCGGCGCGCCTGGGGCTGCGCGTCGAGGCCCGCGCCACACTGAAAGAGGCCTGCGCGACCGCCGCACAGGCGGACTAGCCTTCAAAATGGTCCCCAAAGGGCCTATATAGAGGGTGCCGGTTTACCGGCTATGGCGATAAACGCTTCACGGAATAAGCGTAGCGGACCCGGGGGCAGTACCCGGCGCCTCCACCATAAACACATCGGCCCGAAGCGGCCTGCGACCAGTTGAGATGTGTTTTTGATGGGGGCGAATCAGGATCGACGCGCGTAGTAAAGGTGAAGTTTTTGCCCGGCATGGTTCCACCGTCATCGGGCTATTTCTACAAGTGCCAATGATAACGAAATGGCGCTCGCTGCTTAGTCATAAGTAAGCGCGGTTCGGGGGGCTACCGGGCAACAGAAGCCCCCCACTTCAACCCAGCACCTCGTATGACCGAACCGTCGGACCACCCCTTGGATTCCGACGCGGGCCGGGTAGTATGGCGGCCTCATTGGAGTGTCGAGGCACGATGCGCGATCAGTTCAATTACCCCAAGATGGTCGATGCGGCGCTACGCGGCGTCGTGCGCACCGCGTTGCAGCAGGTGCGGGATGAGGGCTTGCGGGGCAACCACCACCTTTATGTTTCGTTTTTGACGCATTTTCCGGGCGTGGTGGTCGCCGACTACCTGCGCGAGAAATACCCCAAAGAGATGACGATCGTGCTGCAGCACCAGTTTTGGGACCTCGAGGTGTCGGACGAGACGCTCGACCTGACGCTGTCGTTCAACAAGGTGCCCGAACGGTTGATCATTCCGTTCGATGCGATGACCGGATTTGCCGACCCGAGCGTCCAATTCGGCCTGCAGTTCCAGCCCGATCGAAGCCGCATCGAAAGCCCCGGCGAGGACGACGCCGGTTTGCCCGCGCAGCTGACGCCGGGCGGCGCGGTCATTTCGGTCGGCAGCAATGCGGACGACGACCTCCACGACGATGACGTCGTGACCGAGACGCCGGAAACACCCGCCGGCGAAAAGGTCGTCGCACTGGATCAGTTCCGCAAGAAATAGCCTTTCGTGCGCGGCCCCGTGCCGCCAAAGGAGTACCCATGGTTGCGTTCCACTATCAGGACATGTTTCCGCTCGGCCCCGACGAGACGCCCTACCGCCAAGTGACGGACGAATTCGTCACCCCGATGTCGGTCGACGGCACGGATATCGTCAAGGTGGCGCCCGAGGCACTGACGTTCCTGACCAAAGAAGCGATGCGCGACATTGCCCATTTGTTGCGCCCGGGGCACCTGCAGCAGTTGGCCAACATTCTGGACGACCCCGAGGCGTCGGACAACGACCGCTACGTCGCCTATGAATTGCTGAAGAACGCCAACATCGCGTCGGGCATGATCCTGCCGGGCTGCCAAGATACCGGCACTGCGATCGTGATGGGCTACAAGGGCCAGGGAATCTGGACGCTGGGCAACGACGCCGAGGCGATCTCGCGCGGCGTGTTCAACACCTATACCGAGTCCTATTTGCGCTATTCGCAGATGGCGGCCTTGAACATGTACGACGAGGTCAACACGGGCAGCAATCTGCCGGCGCAGATCGACCTCTATGCCGCCGACGGCGATGCCTACAAATTCCTGTTCATGGCCAAGGGCGGTGGGTCGGCCAACAAGACCTTTCTGTACCAGCAAACCCGCGCGGTGCTGAACCCCGACGGGCTGATGACGTTCCTGGACGAGAAGATTCGCTCGCTCGGCACGGCGGCGTGCCCGCCCTATCACTTGGCGATCGTCGTCGGCGGAACCTCGGCGGAGATCAACCTGAAGACCGTCAAGCTCGCAAGCACGCGCTACCTCGATGCGCTGCCGACCGAAGGCAACGAACACGGCCAAGCGTTCCGCGACCTGGAGACAGAGGCCAAGGTGCACGAATTGACGCGCACGATGGGCATCGGCGCGCAGTTCGGCGGCAAGTACTTTTGCCACGACGTGCGCGTGATCCGACTGCCGCGGCACGGCGCCAGCGTGCCGATAGGGATCGGGGTGTCGTGCTCCGCCGACCGGCAAGCGCTCGGCAAGATCACCCGCGACGGCGTGTTCCTGGAACAACTCGAAACCAACCCGGCCAAATACATGCCCGAGATCAAAGAGGGCGAACTGGGCGGCGATGTGGTGCGCGTCGACCTGAACCGACCGATGGCCGAGATCTTGAAACAGCTTTCCGAATATCCGATCCGCACACGCCTGTCGTTGCACGGCCCGATGATCGTGGCGCGCGACATTGCGCACGCCAAGATCAAGGAACGCTTGGCCGCCGGTGACGGGATGCCGCAATACATGAAAGACCATATGGTCTATTACGCCGGGCCGGCGAAGACGCCGGAAGGCTACGCCTCGGGCTCGTTCGGCCCGACCACGGCGGGCCGGATGGATTCGTATGTGGACGAATTCATGGCGGCGGGCGGCAGCATGATCTCGCTTGCCAAAGGCAACCGCTCTCCCATGGTGCGCAAAGCCTGCGGCAAGCACGGCGGGTTCTATTTGGGCTCGATCGGGGGGCCGGCGGCGATTTTGGCGCAAGACTGCATCAAGAAGGTCGAGGTGCTGGAGTACCCCGAGTTGGGCATGGAAGCGGTGTGGCGCATCGAGGTCGAAGACTTCCCCGCCTTCATCGTGATCGACGACAAGGGCAACGACTTTTTCGTCGGCACCGTCGAGAAAGCGGCCTAGGACGCACACATGGCCGCGACAATCCGGCCTTACGAACCGGGCGACCTGGGACGATTGGCCACGGCGAATGTGGCCTATCACGCGACCGAGTGGGGTTTCCCCGGCGCCTTCTTCGAAGCGAAGATCGCCGCGGGTATGGCCGCCTTTCTCGAGACGTTGGAGGGGCCCGGCAACGGGTGGTGGTCCGCCGAGCTCGACGACGCGTATGTCGGCGGCATCGTGATCGACGGCAACAACCCAAACGCGGCGCGACTGCGCTGGTTCATTCTCAGCGAGAAAGCACGCGGACAAGGCATCGGCCGGGCGTTGCTCGACACCGCGATGCAACACTGTCGCGCGCAAGCCTTTCCGCTCGTGTTTCTCAGTACGTTTCGCGGCTTGGACAAAGCTCGCAGTCTTTACGAGCGTGCCGGTTTTCGCTTGGTCGACGAAAAAGAAAACACGACGTGGGGGACGCCAAAGTCGGAGCAGCGCTTCGAGTGGACACCCGAAGATAGCGCGCCATGAGCGTCTTGCCGGATGTCGTAACGCGCGAACTGGACGTGATCTTTTGCGGCTCCGCCGCAAGTGCGGTCTCGGCCCAGAAAGCCGCGTATTACGCGGGACCGGGGAACAAGTTTTGGAAAACGCTGCACGCCGTCGGCCTGACAGACCGGGCGTTGGCGCCCGCGGAGTTTCCGCTGCTGCTGACCTATCGGGTGGGTTTGACCGATATGAACAAGACCCAGTCGGGCGGCGACGGGGATTTGGACAAAACGGCCGACGATCCCGACCGGCTACGGGCGATCATCGACGAACACGCGCCGCGGTTTTTGGCGTTCAACGGCAAGCGGGCGGCCAAGGCCTATTTCGGTCGCGACGTGAACTACGGTCGGCAACCCGAAACGATCGGCGAGACGGCGATCTACGTGCTGCCCTCGACGTCGGGCGCCGCATCGGGTCATTGGGACCTCGCGCCGTGGCAGGAACTGGCCGAGCATGTCCGGCAACGCCGGGTGTTCACACGCGAAGATCCCGATCTTGACGCCCTGACGCCCGAAGCGCGCGAGGACATGCGGGTATCGTTGAACCGTCGGCTTTATCACGACATCGGGTTGGATCTGCGCAAGAAGCGCGACGAGAGCGAGTTTGCTTCGCGCATGACCTCGGACCGCCAGATCCGACGCCTCAAACGCATTGTCGAAGACACCGCGACGGCCTTCTTGACCGGGCCCGGCGCGTTTTTGGGCGTCGAGGCGCTGGGCCTGGACGCTTTGGTGGACGATTTCTTCGCCGCCTACGCCGAACGACCGGTGCAGGACAACGAAGGCGGCACCAAGTTCGCCGATTCGTTCTGGCTTTATGCATTGGGCCGGTTGATCGCCCCCGAGATGATCGTGGAAAGCGGCGTGCACCGGGGGCATTCGTCTTGGCTGTTGCGGTTGGGCAGTCCGCGCGCCGCGATGCATTGCTTCGATGTCAGTTTTCGCAGCGTGGTGTGGCGCGATGCGGACGCGGCCTACCACGAAGACGATTGGATGACGGCCGATCTCGACGCGCAGGGCCATGCGCTGTGTTATTTCGACGACCACATCAGCCACGCCCAACGGGTGATCGAGGCGCATGCGCGGGGCTTTCGCACATTGTTGTTCGACGACGACTTCGCCGCGCACCATCTTCATGCCACGGGCCACCCCCCGCTGCCCACGTTGGCGATGATTTTCGACGACGCCCTGGAAGACGGCGAAGAGATTACCTGGCACCGGCACGGCAAGCCGAAGTCATGGACCGTGGACCTGGGCGTGCATCGCGCGGCGCGCGACTTGATCGCGGATTACGCCAAGACCCCCGACCTGGGGCCATTGTTGCGCATGCGACCCCAGTCGGGGATCGCCGTGGTGCGCCTGAAGGACTAGCGCCAGCCGGGTTGCGCCGAAGCGTGCCACCCCGTAAGCCCCTGTTATGCCGGTCGACCTCCCTACCCTGCTCGCGTTCCTCGCGACCATTCTCGCGCTGGTGCTGTCGGTCGGCCCCGATACGTTGCTCATCATCCGCTACACGATGTCGTCGGGCCCGCGCACCGGCGCGGCGACCGTGATCGGCGTCCAGCTGGGGCTGTTCAGCCATACCGCGCTGGCCGCGCTGGGAATCTCACTGGTGATCGCGTCGAGCACGATCGCCTTTAAGAGCATCGCGGTGGTCGGCGCGGCGTATCTTGCCTGGCTCGGGATTCAGGGGTTTCGGTCGGGGCTGATCAATGTCGATGCGATGTCGGGCGGGCGCGTCGTGCGCCCGTTTGCAGGGATGCGCGATGCGCTGTTGACCAACCTGTTCAACCCCAAAGTCATCGTGCTTTTTCTCGCCCTGATGCCCAATTTCGTCGACCCGGCACGCCGGGTGTGGCCGCAACTTGTCACGCTGGGGGTCGCGCTATTTGTAGTCAACGTGGTCTGGCAGATGGGCATCATGTTGGTGGCGGACCGCGCGCGCGTGTGGCTGGGCCGCCCGACGGTCCAACGCGCCGTCTCGTGGAGCACGAGCGCGGTGCTGTTCGTGTTTGCCGCGGGATTGCTGGTCGACCACGTTTTTTGAGGTCTCCTGACAGCAAGCTGTCGGGAGGGCTGCGCTAGGGATATAGACTGATCCCTTAAGGAGTACGCCATGACCAACGACCCCAAGAACCTCGTCCGGACCGCCGCCTTGCGGCCGGAAGACGCGGCCCACATCAAGCACCCGATGAACCCGAAGTCCGAGGTGTTCGTGCACCGGCTCAGCGATCATGCCGGGATCGAGCGCATGCATATGAACATCGCGCGCATTCCCGCCGGCAAAGAGAGCTACCTGCCGCACGCCCACACCCTGCAAGAAGAATGGCTGTTCGTTTTGGAGGGCAGCGGCACCGCACAGATTGGCGACGACGAAGTGGAGATCGGGGCCGGCGACTATCTCGGCTTTCCCACCGACGGCACGGTGCTCCATCTGAAAAACACCGGCACGCAAGACATGGTGGTTCTGCAAGGCGGCGAGCGCACGCCGCGCGAAGTCGCGCGGTTTCCGACGATCGCAAAGACGGCGGTGTTCGAGGTGCCCAAGGTGACGTTCTACGGCGACGACGGATCGGTCGAGGAACGCCACATCAGCGAATGGATTGCCAAGGACTGAGCGATGGTCGGCACGCGAACCGAAAACGATTCAATGGGTGCGATCGACGTGCCCAACGACCGGTATTGGGGCGCCCAAACCCAGCGCAGCCTCGAGAATTTTCGCATCGGCACCGAACGGATGCCGGTCGCGATCATCCACGCTTTGGGTGAGATCAAACGCGCCGCCGCGACCGTCAACCTCGCCCAAGGCGATCTCGACAAGACGCGCGCCGGGGCGATTCAGGCCGCCGCGACCGAAGTCGCGCGCGGTAGCTTGGACGACCATTTCCCCTTGGTCGTTTGGCAAACCGGTTCGGGCACCCAGACCAACATGAACGCCAACGAGGTGATCGCCAACCGCGCCAACGAATTGCTGGGCCAACCGCTGGGCACGCAAGACCCAGTGCACCCGAACAACCACGTCAACATGGCACAATCGTCAAACGATACGTTTCCCACCGCCATGCACATTGCGGCGGCGCGCGCGATAACCGAACGATTGATTCCCGCGCTGGCCGGTCTGGAAAAAGCACTGTCGGAAAAAGCGGCGGCGTGGGATGCGGTACTGAAACTGGGGCGGACCCACCTGCAGGACGCAACACCGATGACGTTGGGCCAGGAGTTTTCCGGCTATGCCGGGCAAGTCGCGGCTGTCCTGGACAACGTCAAACAAACGCTCCCGGCAATATTTTTGCTGGCCCAAGGAGGCACCGCCGTCGGGACGGGCCTCAACGCCCGGCCCGGATTCCACGCGGCGGTCGCACGAGAAATCGCCGAGCGGACGGAAATGCCCTTCGCCAGCGCCCCCAACAAGTTCGCCGCAATCGCCGCGCACGATGCCCTGACTGCGGCAAGTGGCGCCATGAACGTCACCGCAACGGTCTTGATGAAGATCGCCAACGACCTTCGGCTGTTGGCATCGGGCCCGCGTTCGGGCCTCGGAGAAATCACCTTGCCCGCGAACGAACCGGGCTCGTCGATCATGCCGGGCAAGGTAAACCCGACGCAGGCCGAGGCGCTAACGCAGGTTTGCGCCCAGGTGATGGGCAACAATGTCGCGGTTACGATCGCCAATGCCGGGGGGCATTTGGAGCTCAACACCTACAAACCTGTGATCATCTACAACGTGCTGCAATCGATCACGCTGCTGGCCGACGCCGCCACGAGCTTCCGCGAACGTTGCGTGCAGGGTATCGAACCGAATGCGGCACGGCTTGATGCATTGATGCGCGGCTCGCTGATGTTGGTCACGGCGCTGGTTCCCCACATCGGATATGACGCCGCGGCGAAAATCGCAAAGCGTGCGCACGAAGAGGGCGAATCGCTACGCGAAGCCGCCTTGGGTTCGGGTGCGGTGACCGCCGAAGAGTACGATGCCTGGGTCGACCCTGCCGCCATGACGCGCCCACGGGGCTAGGCGCGATGATCGCCAAACGATCGGTCGTCGTTTCCGGCCATCGCACCAGCGTGTCGCTGGAACCGGCCTTTTGGGACGAGTTGGTGCGCCTCGCCAAGCGGCGCGGCATCTCGCTCAATACCTTGGTGGCCGAAATCGATGCGGTGCGGAACGGCAATCTATCGAGTGCGCTGCGCCTTTATATCTTGCAGGCGGTAAAGGCGGAACCGGCTAGCGATCCTGCAGCCGACGAAGAATACCCTTAACCAGATCCTCGCCGGTGGCGGGCTTGGACTCTTGGGTTGGGGTCCCCTGTCCCGGGAGAGCCGGGATTCGGCTGTCCTGCGACGGGGCGGCCGCCGGGGCCGGCTGGGTGGTGGTAGGCCGGTCGTCGTCCTTGAGCAATTTGCGGATCAACGTCGTGCCAACACGTTGGGTGAGATATTGCTCGAGCGCTTGGGTACGGATGTTGCGCTGCGGGTTGTCGAGCGGGCCGGTGAGGTCAAGCCCGACATCGGGCGATTCGGGATGGTCGGTAAGGCGCGCGCTGGTGCGCATGTCGAGCCGCCAGCGAGGAAGGTCGACGACGGCGGTGCCGGTGCCGGCCGCGGCGTCGAGGGTTGCCGTGAGATCGGTGCTGCGGGCCACCCCGTCCTCGACCCGAAACGTGCCCTGGAAGGCGGTATAGCGGGTCTCGCCCCCTTCGAACGTGCGCACCAACAAATCGGCAAAATCGAGCGCCTCGTTCAGGTTGCCCAAGCGTTGGCTGAGCGACCGCAGGTCGATGCCGCGCACCACCCCGTCCTGCGCGGCGAACGACAGGTTGCCGTCGAGATTGTTGACGAGATCGAATTGGCTTTGGCCGGTGGTCGTGAAGTCGCCGCGCATGTCGAACCGACCGGTGACGCGGTCGAGACCCGCGCTGGTTCGGAGCGCCTGTTCGATATTGGCGCCGTCGAGCGAGAGCGAGACGCCGACCCGCGCGACGCGATCGGCAACCGCCGTCACGCGGATTGCGGATCGACCTTCGAACAGGTTGGCGCTGAGCGGATCGACCGTCAGCGTACCGTCTTCGAGCGCGGCGACGAGGGTCGGCTCTTGAAGAACGTAGTCGCCGTAGATCAGTCCGCGGGCATTAAGTTCGAGGCGCCCGTCGAAGCTTTGCAACGCGGTGAGGTCGATCGGGTCTTGCGACCAGCGATCGCCGCCTTGCGCCGAAGATCGTCCGGTGCCGGTGGACGCGGCACCGCCGCCGGCGCTGTTCGAAACGGGGAGAAACAGGTCGGCGAGAATTTCTCCGGTGTTGAGCCGGGCCTCGATGCGTGGGCGCGGCCCCGTGAAGTCGGCCGCCGCGTCGCCAACGTAATTGACCGGGCCGAGCGCACCTTCGATGCGGGAGATCGTGATCCGACCGGGTTGGCCGGCGATATCGGCCAACGTACGCACAGCGCCGAGATTGACCGCGGCAGGGCGATAGTCGACACCGACGGTGCGCAATAGTTGCGTCATGTCGGGGTGGTTGACTTGCAAGCTGAGATTGTAGGCCGGTGCGGACAACGGATCATCGAGGGCGCCGGAGATCGCCAGGGCAAGTGCAGCCGCGTTGATATCGGCCTCGAGGTTGACGGTGTCTTGGTTGCCGCGAAGCGCCGCCGTCACCGTCAGAGCGCCGTCCAGCGCGCGCTCGGTCGGCGCGAGCGTCAAGCCGGCAAGCTGCGCCGCGCGCACGAAGCTGGGGCTGTTGAGGGTGACCCGCATATCGACCCGTGGTGCGGCCGCCAGCAGTTCGAGCCGACCATCCGCCGCGATGGTCATGTCGCCGATCTTGCTGGTGAGGTCGACCGCGAGATCCTCGACCGTGCCGATGACGCTGCCGCCGAGATCGATCGCTCCCAAGGCGCGCGCATCGACCGGCAGGTCGACCCCAAAGAAGCGCGCCGGCGCGGCGACATCGCGGGACTTGACCGCCACGCGCGTATCAAAGGCCGGGACGGCCGCGAAATTGCCGGCCGAACCCGACACCGCGACCCCTGCTCCACCGGCGTCGGCGATCGCGGCCTCGCGCAGCGTCAACGCGCCGCCCAGCAGTGACGCGTCCAGCGCAACGCCGCCGAACCGGCGACCGCCGAAGGTGAGCGAGTCGATCTTGATCTTGGTGTTGGTGTCGAAGGTATCGAGAACGGCAAACGCGCCGGTTCCGGTAGGGGCATTGGGCGCGCGATCGCCGGTCGCGGACGGCGACGGATCGTCCGCGAGATAGGCGTCGAGGTTGAGACGATCGATTTCAAGATCGACACTGAAGGAGGGCCGGGCGCGAAAGGCATAAGCCAACCCGCCGGTGATCCGCGAGGAGTCCAAGCGCAGGTCGATGCCGAATGCCTGGCCGAGGTCCGGCGTCGCCCGCACCTGACTCTGCAAACTGAACTGACGGAGCCGACCCGGCGCGACCCCGTCGAGCGACACCCCGAGCCATTCGGCGGCCGCACGGAAGTCCGCCGCCGCCAACTCAAGTCGGCCATCGAAACGCGGCTGTCCGTCAACCGTGGCGGCACGGCCGGTTAGGCTGACGTCCGCCCCGCCCGGCAGCATCGCGCTGAGCGCGGCGAGGTCGACCGATTCATCGGCGACGCTGGCGGCGAGGCGAAACTGACGCACCAACCCGCCGCGAAAGGTCAACGCCTCGCCCGTTACGTTCACGCTCGCGGTGAGGCCGCCGAGCGCGGTGAGCGGATTTGTCGGCGGCGACGGCGCGATGCCCGATCGCGACGGCGCGGTTTCGGCCGTTTGCGTGGACACCGCGTTGACCCAGGCGTCGAGATCGATCCGACCCACCGCCAAGGTCACGTCGAGGCCCGGCGCCGCGCCGAGCGATGCCGCAACCGCGCCGGTCGCACGGGTTTCCCCGACAGCCAGAACAAGGTCGTTGACCGCCAGAGTCTCGGCAGTGCCGGTCAGTTGAGCGGTGATCGAAAAGGTCTGCGCGCCGGGGATCACCAAGGGGGCATCGCTGTCGACCATCTTGGTGACGATGCTGAGGGCTTCGCGAAGGTCGCCACCGTCGAACGTGAATTTGGCATCGATCGAGGGGTCGGCCGCGAAAGGCGAGACGCTCCCTTGAACCGCGACGACCGCCCCACCCCGTTCGAGTTCGAGTTTGGCGCGCAGCGGCATGGCGGCGTCCTGCCGCGCCGCGCCGAGAGAAATATCGAACCCGACGGCTTGGTCGCGGACCGAGAACCGCCCCTCCGCGGCATAGGGTCCTTGCACCAAATCATCCGCCGTGAAGGTTGCGGTGACGGCTTCGATTCGTTCGACACGGCCGGTTGTCGCGTCGGTGTAGTTGAGGGCGCCGTTGGCGATGACGACCCGTTCGACGCTGATCGGGGCCGCGGCGCTCGATTCGTCGGCAGGTGCCGACGCGCCGGTATCGAACTGCCAGTTGGCGGTGCCGTCGGCGGCAACTTCGAGGAAAAATTCGGGCTCGACCAAACGCACGCTAATCACCTGAATTTCGCCGCGCAGCAGAGGCCACAGGGCGACCTGCACGTCGAGGGCGCGCAGGGTCAGGAAATCGGCATCGCCGCCCGCGGTGGAGAGCCGTACGTCGGCTGCCGAGACGCGCGGCGTCGGCAGGACCGAGAGCGACAGATCGCCGTTCATCGCCAACGTACGCCCGGTGGCCCGTTCGATCGGTTCGGCGATCTCTTTTTTGTATTTGTTCCAGTCGATGAAACTGGGCGCGATCAGCGCCACCGCGACGAGGAGGACGATCAAACCCGCAAGGATCAAGAGAACGCGCTTCACTAATCGAACTCCAAAAAAAAGACCGAGGGGCGGCCCCCCGCTGTCGGTAGGACGTCATCGCGGGAAGCGTATAGTGCCCGATCCCGCATGTAATTCCGACCCAATCGCCGTGCGACCGGGACACGGCGAGATGTGGTGGCTAGAATGCCCGGCGTCTAGGCTGCTTTATTTTTTGATAGCGGGGATTCTTGATGAAAGCCTCTGATTTATTCGTTCAATGCCTCGAAAACGAGGGCGTGACCCACATTTTTGGGGTGCCCGGCGAGGAAAACGCCGACGTCATGATCTCGCTGTTGGATAGCAAGATCGAGTTCGTTCTTTGCCGCCACGAACAGGCCGCCGCGTTTATGGCCGACACCTACGGCCGGCTGACCGGCAAAGCCGGGGTATGCCTCGGCACGCTCGGGCCCGGCGCGACCAACCTGGTGACCGGCGTGGCCGACGCCAATATGGATCGCGCGCCGCTCATCGCCATCATCGGGCAGGCATCGACCCGGCGGCTGCATAAAGAGAGCCACCAGAACATGGATTCGATCGCCATGTTCGCGCCAATTACCAAATGGGCGCAGTCGATCACCAGCCCGCACAATATTCCGGAAGTGGTGCGCAAGGCCTTCAAGATTGCCGAGTCGGAAAAACCCGGCGCGTGCGTCATCGAGCTGCCCGAGAACCTGGCCGAGGAAGATACCAACCAGATGCCGATGGATCGGCACAAGACCCGCCGGGCCGCCGCCGATCACAAAGCGATCAAACAAGCCATCGATTTGATCGTCGACGCCAAGAACCCGCTGATCCTGGCGGGCAACGGCGCGGTGCGGAAGCGCGCGTCCAAACAACTCCAGCGTCTGGCCCACAAGACCGGCATCGGGGTGGTCAACACCTTCATGGGCAAAGGCGCGGTGCCGCGCACCGACCCGCATTGCTTGTTCACACTAGGTCTCCAGGGCCGCGATCACATTAACGCGGCCCTCGACGAAGCCGACGTGATCATCGCCGTGGGCTACGACCTCGTGGAGTACTCGCCGGAACATTGGAACAAGACCGGCGGCAAGACGATCATCCATGTCGACTTTTTCCCGGCGGAGGTGGATCAATCTTATCCGGTGACGGTCGACATCGTCTCCGACGTGGCCGACGCGCTGTGGCAAATGAACGAGATGATCAACCAGCGCTTCGAGAGCAAGTTGCCGCTGTTCGACATCAACGCACGCGGCCCGCTGCGGCAAACGATCCTGGACGACTTCGCGATGGAGAAGGACGACACCTCCTTCCCGATGAAGCCGCAAAAGATATTGTGGGACGTGCGCGAGTTTCTCGGACCGGACGACATTCTGCTGTCGGATGTCGGCGCCCATAAGATGTGGATCTCGCGCTATTACCAGTGCGACGAAGCCAACACCTGTTTGATCTCGAACGGGTTTTGCACGATGGGCTTCGCCTTCCCCGGTTCGATCGGCGCCAAGATGGCCTTTCCCGATCGCAAGGTGCTGTCGATCAACGGCGATGCCGGGTTCATGATGAACGCGCAGGACATCGAAACGGCGGCCCGGATGAAGGCCAACATCGTGGCCATGATATGGCTGGATGGCGAGTACGGGCTGATCAAGTGGAAGCAGCAGAACTCGTTCGACGGCAAGCACTCGGATCTGGCGTTCAACAATCCGGACTTCGAGCTGTTCGCCAAGTCGTTCGGGGTGTGGGGCAAGACGTTGACCGCGGCGGATCAGTTGAAACCGGCGTTGGAAGAGGCCTTTGCGCAGCCGGGGCCCGCATTGATCGCGGTGCCGGTCGACTATGCGGAGAACCGCAAGATGACCAAACGTCTGGGCGAACTCGCCTTTACGATCTAGCGATCTGGGGCCCGGGCGGACCGGGAGCGCGCCATGAAGATTGTGGTGATCAGCGCCGGCGTGGTCGGCGTCGCCACGGCCTACTACCTTGCGCAAGACGGCCATACCGTGACGGTGGTGGACCGCGCGGCGGCGCCGGCATTGGGCTGCTCCTACGCCAATGCAGGCTTGGTGAACGGGTTGACGGCGTCGCAATGGTCGGCGCCAGGCATCCCCGCGACGGTGTTGCGCGACTTTTGGCGCCACGACGCGGCCTACCGCGTGCGCTTGCGCCCCGATGCGGCGGTGGCGGCGTGGCTCGTGCGCTTTTTCGGCAATTGCACCGCGACACGCACCGCCGAGATCAAGACCCACCTGCGCCGCTTGTCGGGCTATAGCCTGGCGCTGTTGCAAGAGATGCGCGCAGCGCACGACCTTCGTTACGACGCGCGCACCGACGGGTTCATCTATCTCTATCCGACCGTCAAGAGTTTCGAGATCGCCAAGACGGCGGCGATGGGCGTGGACGACCCCGCGGTGCGGCCCAAACCGCTGGCGGGCGCGGCCCTGATCGAAACCGAACCGGCGCTCGCCGATGCCCGGGTGTCGTTCGCCGGCGGCTTGCACTACGACCGCGACGAAACCGGCGATGCCCGACTGTTTACGCAAAGGGTCGCGCGCGCCGCCACCGCGGCCGGGGTCGAGTTTCAGTTCGGGACGACGGTGACGGGGATACGGGTTTCAGGGAACCGTGTGCGGGGCGTGGGTCTTGCCGTGGACGGCGCAACCGATGAACGGTCAGCCGATGCGGTGGTCCTGGCGGCGGGGGTCGAAAGCGTCGATCTCGCGGCGCCGTTTGGGCTGCGCCTACCGATCGTCCCGGTGAAGGGCTATTCCATCACGCTGGAAATGACGGACCGGGCCGCCCTTCCCCGCCACGCCGTGCAGGACGCCTTTCGTAAGGTGACGTTGACGCCGCTCGGCGGCCGGCTGCGGATCGCCGGCAAGGCCGACCTCGCCGGGCGCGACCGCACGATCGACCGGCGGCGGGCCGATACGGTGTTGGCGGCGCTGCCCGATCTGCTGCCCGGCGCAACGTGGCGCGGCGACCCCGACTACTGGTCGGGCCTGCGTCCGATGACCGCCGACAGTTTGCCCCTTCTCGGGGCGACACACGTGGACGGGCTGTGGCTCAACACCGGCCACGGCAGTTTCGTGTTCACGCTGTCGTGCGGTTCGGGGCGCGTGGTGGCGGACCTGATCGGCGGCAAGACCCCAGCGATCGATCTGACGGGGCTGGGTTTGCGGACCTAGAGCCGCAGGATCTTGCCGGGGTTCATGATGCCTTTGGGGTCCAGCGCGTGTTTGAGGGTGCGCATGACCGACAACGCGTCGCCATGTTCGGCGACCAGGAAGTCGACCTTGCCGTAACCGACGCCGTGTTCGCCGGTGCAGGTGCCCTCCATGGCCAAGGCGCGGGCGACGAGGCTGTCGTTGAGGCGGCTGGCCTCGGCGACTTCTTTGGGATCGTCGGGCATCAACACGAACGACACATGAAAATTGCCGTCACCGACGTGGCCGACGATCGGGGCCGGGAGGAACGAGGCGTCGAGCTCGGCCTTGGTCTCGACGATGCATTCGGCCAACCTGGAGATCGGCACGCAGACATCGGTCGCCCAAAACTTACTGCCTGGTCGTAACGCCGCGGCGGCATAGGCCGCGTTGTGGCGGGCGTGCCATAACTTGGCGCGGTCTTCTTCGTTGGTGGCCCAGCTGAACCCGCCGCCGCCATTGTCGCTGGCGATTTCTTGGACCATCTCGGCTTGTTCTTTGACGCCCGCTTTGGTGCCGTGGAATTCCAGCCAGAGCGTCGGTTTGACGGGATGGTCCATGTCGAAGTGCCGGTTGGTCGCCTCGATCTGCACTTCGTCGGCGAATTCGATGCGCGCCACCGGAATGCCGAGTTGGATGGTTTGAATGACGGCATCGACCGCACCTTGCACGGTGTCGAAGTGGCAACTGGCGGCCGAGATCGCCTCGGGGATGCCGTAGAGGCGGACGCTGACCTCGGTGATGACACCGAGCGTACCTTCGGAGCCGACAAAAAGACGGGTGAGGTCGTACCCGGCGGAAGACTTGCGGGCGCGGCGCGCGGTTTTGACGATGCGGCCGTCGGGCATGACCACGGTAAGGCCGAGGACGTTCTCGCGCATCGTGCCGTAGCGCACCGCGTTGGTGCCCGACGCACGCGTCGCGGTCATTCCGCCCAAGGAGGCGTCGGCGCCTGGATCGATGGGGAAGAACAAGCCGGTGTCGCGCAAATGGGCGTTGAGCTGTTTGCGGGTGACGCCGGCCTGCACCGTGCAATCCAGATCTTCGGCGTTGACCTGCAAGACCTCGTTCATCTGCATCATGTCGATCGACACGCCGCCTTGGATGGCGACGACATGGCCTTCGAGCGAGGTGCCGGCGCCGAACGGCACAATTGGCACGTCGTGCGCGGCGCAGATCTTGACGACCTCGGCGACCTCTTCGGTCGAACGCACGAAGGCGACGCCGTCGGGGTCGCGATTAGGATGGTAGGATTCGTCCTTGCCGTGATGGGCGCGGACCGACGCGGAGGTCGAGAAGCGGTCGCCGAGCAGTGCGGTCAGGGCCTCGAAGGCCGGGGCGAAATCTTCCGGCCGGGTGGTCCGATCGGGCGCATCGTGCATGGCGTACCTCTTTTGGAGAGAGGCCGAGTGTAGCGGTGCGGATCGATCTTCCGCAACGGCGGTTCACAGGGTGGGTGGCGGTGACTATGATCGCCGCGCATGGAGTTCGAAGCCCCCATTCTGGTCGCCGACGGCGGCAGGGTCCGCAAGGAATGGATCGACTACAACGGCCACATGAACGTGGCCTTTTACGTCTTGGCCTTCGATTTGGCGCTGGACGTGGTCTACGAGCGCATGGGTCTGGGCGAGCCCTACCGCGAACGCACCAACCACACGACGTTTTCGCTCGAGGGCCACACCCATTGGCTGCGCGAGATGCGCTTGGACGAGCCGATGCGCTTCACGACCCGGTTATTGGACTGGGACGCCAAACGGCTGCACTTCTATATGGAGATGTATCGCGGTCAGGAAGACTATCTGGCTTCGACCTATGAGATGGTCACCATGCACATCAATTTGGCCGAGCGCCGCTCCGCCCCCTTTCCGCAAGACCTGCAAGACGTTTTCGCCGCGGTGCACGCGTCGCAGAAAGACTTGCCGCCACCGCAATACGCCGGGACGACCATCGGGATCCGCCGCAAATGACGGCTGCCCGCCTGGTTCGCCTCGGCCTGCTGGTCATCGGGTTCGGCATCGCGTTTGGAATGGCGCCGCCGCTTGTGTCGACGGCGCATGCCAGCTGCGTGGACCCGGCGCGACCAGGGGTGGTGTGGCGGCGCTGCGACTTTAGCGGCCGCAACCTAGTGGGCATCGACGTTAGTGGCGGCGCGCTGGCCGGGGCGCGGTTCATGCGCGGCAACCTGGCCGATGCGACCTTTAGCGGGGCGACTCTGGATCGGGCGAAATTCGTCACCGCAAACCTACAGCGCGCGGATTTCAGCGGGGCCCGCGCGGTGGGCACCGACTTCACCAAGGCCGATCTGACCGATGCCTCGTTCGAGGGGGCAGATATCCGCCGGGCGCGGTTCTTCGACGCCATCCTTCGCGGCGCGAATTTTAGCGGTGCGCGCCTGCAAGGGGCCGATCTGTTGAACGCCGACTTTTCCGGCGCGACATGGACCGACGGCGAGACCGTTTGCGCACCGGAGTCGATCGGGCAATGCAAGTAACGCCCAACGCCCAACCGGTGGACGCCTGAGCCCATGACCTCGCGCGAGATCGCCGCACTGGTCCGCGCCCGGTGGCAGAAATTCAGGCATAACGACCAAGTCAAACTGTCGATCCTGGCGCTGATTATCGGGGTCGGCGTCGGGTATGGCGCGCTGGGCTTTCGCTTGGGGATCGAGGCGATCCAGAGCCAGACCTTCGGCTTTGCGCTCCATGACGGATTTCATCTGGTGGCGCAGTTGCCCTGGTGGTTGGTGGTGGCGGTGCCCACGCTAGGCGGGCTGGCGATCGGCTTGTTCGTCTTCTACCTGATGCCCGAGCGCCGCGCGCACGGCGTGGCCGACGTCATCGAAGCCGGCGCGCGGCACGGGGGGCGCATCGATGCCGCCACCACGATCAAGGCGGCGGCGCTGTCGCTGGGCTCGCTCGGCGTCGGCGCGTCGGTCGGTCGCGAGGGGCCGGTGATCCATCTCGGCGCGGGACTTGCCTCATGGGCGGCGCAAAAGCTGCACCTGAACCCGTCATTGGCGCTGACCTTGCTGGGCTGCGGATTGGCCTCGGCGATCGGCGCCTCGTTCAACGCCCCCATCGCGGGCGTTTTCTTCGCGCTGGAGGTGGTGATTGGGCATTACGCGCTGCACACCTTTGCGCCGATCGTGATCTCGGCGGTCGCCGGGACGGTGATTTCGCGGATTCACCTAGGCGCGTTTCCGGCCTTTGTCGTGCCGACCTACGACATCGCGTCGTTCTTCGAGTTTCCGGCGTTCATCTTGCTGGGCTTGGTCTGTGCGGTGGCGGCCATCTTGTTCATCCGTTCGATGTTTCTGGCAGAGGATGTCATCAATAAGATCGGCTGGCCGATTTGGATCCGGCCGATGATCGGCGGCGCCACGATCGGCGCGACGGCGATTTTCCTGCCGCATATTTTGGGTGTCGGCTACGCCGCGACGAACGCTGCGCTGCAAGCCACGCTGCCGCTGTGGCTGATGTTGGCACTGATCGTGGCGAAGACCGCGACCACGGCGGTCTCGCTGGGCAGCCGGTTCGGCGGCGGGGTGTTTTCGCCCTCGTTGTTCGTGGGCGCGATGGTCGGCGGCTCGTTCGGAATCATCGCCGGCAGTATTTTCCCCGACCTAGCCGCCTCGCCCGGGTTCTACGCCATGGTCGGGATGGGCGCGGTGGCGGCACCGGTGATCGGCGCCCCGGTCTCGACCATCCTGATCGTCTTCGAATTGACCGGCGAGTTTTCCGTGGTGATCGCCGCGATGGTGGCGATCACGCTGTCCACGACTATTTCGCATGCCGTGGTCGGTCGATCGTTGTTCCACGGCATTCTGAAACGCCGCGGCATCTTGATTCGCGCGGGCCGTTTCGAACAGTTGTTGACCGCGACCCATGTCGGCGACCTGATGACGGATCAATACGAGATCGTCGAGGAAACCGCCCGCGCCAGCGAGATTCGCCATACCATGGAAAACGCGCGGTACGGCGATTTCTTCGTGGTCGACGCGGATGCGCGGTTGGTCGGCTCGCTCTCCTTTTCCTCGCTCCGAGGGGTGTCGCTCGACGCGGAACTCGATCAGTTGATCAATGCGCGGGACATCGCCCGGCTCAACCCGCCGATGCTGTGCGCCGGAGACGATCTGGAGGGTGCGCTGAAGTTGATGGAGCACCACCACGAGGACAGTCTGCCGGTGGTCACCGACCGCGAAAGCCGTACGGTCGTGGGTATCCTGCACCACAAGACCGCGCTGATGGCCTACAACCAAGCCCTGTTGCGGGCGCGCGCCGAAGAACACAACGAAGAGTCCCACCGGCCTTAGCGAGGTCTCTGGGAGGGCCAGAACGGCTGTGGTATGAATGGCCGGACCGATGTCCGATCCCTTCGACCTTGACGATATTCCCTTCGACGACCCGGCGCCCGCGCCACAGCCGGGGGGAATTGCCGCGCGCGCCATGGCCGCCGCGGCCCCGGCAGAACCGCCCTATCTCAAGACCCTGAACGAGAGCCAAACCGAGGCCGTGGTGACGACCGACGGTCCGGTACTGGTACTGGCCGGTGCCGGGACCGGCAAGACCCGGGTTTTGGTGACGCGGATCGCCCATATCTTGAACTTGGGGTTGGCGAAGCCGTGGGAAATTCTGTCGGTGACCTTTACCAATCGCGCGGCGCGCGAAATGAGCGAGCGCGTCGGCGGCCTGGTCGGCGGTGCGGTGGACGGGATTTGGCTTGGGACGTTCCATTCCATCGGCGTGCGCATCCTGCGCCAGCATGCCGAATTGGTCGGGCTCAAGAACAACTTCACGATCATCGACCGCGACGACCAATTGCGCGTTCTCAAGCAACTGTTGCAAGCCGAGAACATCGACGAGAAGCGGTGGCCGGCGCGGGTGCTGGGCGGGATCATCGATCGGTGGAAAGATCGCGGCTTGACCTGGCAACAGGTGCAGCACGAGGACGCCGGCGAGTTCGCGATGGGCAAGACGACGGCGCTCTACCGCGAGTATCAACAGCGCCTCCTGACCCAGAACGCCGCCGACTTCGGCGATTTGCTGTTGCACTGCCTAACCTTGTTCACCGAGCACAAGGATATCCTCGACATCTATCACCAGCGGTTCCGCTACATCCTGGTGGACGAATACCAAGACACCAACGTGGCGCAGTACCTATGGCTGCGGCTGTTGGCGCAAGGCCAAAAGAACATCTGTTGCGTGGGCGACGACGATCAATCGATCTACGGGTGGCGCGGCGCCGAGGTGGGTAACATCTTGCGCTACGAAGAAGACTTTCCCGGTGCGAAGGTGATTCGACTGGAGCGCAACTATCGCTCGACGCCGCACATCCTGGCGGCAGCGTCGGCGCTGATCGCGCATAACGAGGGACGCCTGGGCAAAACGCTGTGGACCGATGCCACCGAGGGCGAAAAGGTCAGGGTGCGCGGGTTTTGGGACGGCGAAGAAGAAGCGCGGTCGATCGCCGAGGACGTCGAGGACTTGCAGCGCCACGGCCATAAGTTGGACGAGATCGCGATTTTGGTGCGCGCGGGGTATCAGACACGCGAGTTCGAAGATCGTTTTCTGACCATCGGTGTGCCCTATCGGGTGATCGGCGGGCCACGGTTCTACGAACGGCGCGAGATCCGCGACGCCATCGCTTATTTGCGGGTGATCAGCCAGCCCGAGGACGGGATCGCCTTCGAGCGCATCGTCAACGTGCCCAAGCGCGGGCTCGGCGAGGTGACCATACAGGCGATGCATAAGGTGGCGCGTGCCGGCCAACTGGCCTTGCTCCAAGCGGCGCAATCGTTGATCGGTACCGACGACCTGCGGGCCCAGGCGCGCACCTCGCTGGGCAACCTGTTGGAAAGCTTCGCGCGCTGGCGGGCCATGAGGGACCAACTGCCGTTACCCGAACTGGTCGAGACGGTGCTGGACGAGTCCGGGTATACCGAAATGTGGCAGCGCGACAAGTCGATCGACGCGCCGGGCCGGCTGGATAACCTGCGCGAACTGGTGCATTCGGTCGAGGAGTACGAATCGCTGACCGATTTTCTCGATCACGTCAGCCTGGTGATGGATCACGACAACGCACCCGACGAAGACATGGTCAATATCATGACCCTCCATGCCGCAAAGGGATTGGAATTCGATACGGTCTTTCTGCCGGGCTGGGAAGAAGGTTTGTTTCCCAACCAACGCTCGCTCGACGAAGGCGGCACCTCGGCGCTGGAAGAGGAACGACGCCTGGCTCATGTCGGGATGACGCGGGCCCGTAAGATGCTGCGTATTTCCTTTGCCCAGAGCCGACGTACCTTTGCCGAATGGCAAAGCGCCATCCCCTCGCGTTTCATCGACGAACTGCCGGTGGATAACGTCGAGGTCGCGGCCGAGGCGTCGGTTTGGGGACAGGCCTATGGCCAGGACGACGACGAAACCCACGGAGAACCGGTTGAAAAGCCATGGGACAGCCCCGGCCGGCGCCGCATGCGTCGCCGCAGCAATCGCGGCGTCACGCGCGACGGGCAATTGATCGAGGCGCGCGCCGAGTTGGTCGATTTCGACGAACGACCCTCGGCCTCGTTCTCGGAGGGCGACCGGATCTTCCATCAAAAGTTCGGCTATGGCCGGATCGAATCGATCGACGGCAATCGGCTGGAAATCGAGTTCGACAAGGCGGGTACCAAGAAGGTAATCGACTCCTTCGTGCGACCCGCATGATCTCCTGTCCGTTTTAGCCTGATGTCCACCTGGGAAACGTCGGTGCCGACCGAGGCGGCACGCTGCGCCGCCGTAGAGGCGGTGCTGGAGGAGATCTTCGGCGACATGCTGCTCGCGCTGAGCCGGTTCGAAGACGGCAAGGCCTGGCGGCTAACCGCCCTTACCGCCAGCGAGCCCGACGACGACCTGCTGGACCGCCTGCGCCTGACGCTGCAAAGCGACGAAACGGTGGTCGGGCCGGCCAAGGTGCCGGAGATCGATTGGGTCGAAAAATTGCAACGCGATATGCCGCCGATCACGGCCGGGCGGTTTTGGGTGCGCGGCAGTCACGTCGAGACGACCGCCCCGCCGGCCACCATCCCGATCCTCGTCGATGCCGCGCTGGCGTTCGGCACGGGCCATCACGAATCGACCGAAGGATGTCTATTGATGTTGGACCGTCTGGGCCGGCACCTGCGCCCCCGCCGCACATTGGATATCGGGACCGGGACCGGCATTCTTGCGGTCGCTGCGGCGAAGGTGTGGCGCAAACCGGTGCTCGCGACCGATATCGACGCCGACGCCGTGCGGGTGGCTCGGCACGTGGTAGAGGCCAATCAAGTATCGACTTGGGTGCGCTGCGCCCGGGCGCGCGGGACCGAGGGCCGGGCCACCGCGGCCGCCGGACCGTTCGATCTCATCATCGCCAATATTCTGGCGAGACCCCTGGCCGCCCTTGCGCCGGATGTCGCGCGACACGCGGCACCGGGGGCGTGGATCATACTGTCGGGCATTTTGACCACGCAGGCAGCGCAGGTTGCGGCGGCCTATCGCGCCGCCGGCCTTTACCGGACCGACGCCATCATCTTGGGCGACTGGATCACCCTCGCCTTTCGCCGCACGACGCGCCCTTAGTGGCGCGAGCAGGCCGCCATGCCGGGAAAGCCGTCGTCGCTCGGCGCCGCCGTGAAGATGCTCCGACGTACGCCGATGTCATCCAACGTGTGTGCGTCGATTGCGGAGAACGCGAGAAAGCGACGGAAACGCCGTCGGCTGCCCCGCAACAGGCGTAACGGTGCGCCCGGCAAACGCGCAACATCTGCCAGCCAATTTTTTTGGTTAGCGGCAGCGGCTTGATCGCGTGTCATGGTGGTTGTTCCCTTGATGAATCGTTCGACTGCTCTTGGACTCAATGTTGGGACGTTCGTGACGGGTTCAATGCGTGGCGCAACCCATCGCACAGATGTGAGCGATCGGTTTCGAATCAAAACCGCCGACCCAAGGGCCGGCGGTTTCATCACGTTCCGGTTGACGCAGGGTTATGCGACGTTACGGGGGCGGTTTTCGTTGGCCGGCACCCCGACGTTGCCGACAAAGCGGTCAAGCCCGACATCGACCAGGGTGTGCCGGTCGAGCGTGTTGATGGCTTGCAGCGCCTCGCGGCGGGCCTGGGCGGCCCGAACGGCGGCGACAGCGGCAGCGATCCGCCGGCCGGCGGCCTGGATCAGGGAAACAAGGTATTGGGTACGCAGCGCCCGCGCCGTTGCGACGATTTGCTCGGCGGTCTCCCCACTGGGGTTGCGTTGGGCGGTACTGATGGTCACTTTCGTTACTCCAAACTAAACAGGTTGATTGTTGACAAGCTATGTTTCGATGCGGGAGCGGAATTTCAATGCTTTTGCAGGTATTTAGAAGCGCTGATGTTGCAATGCTGCGATGCAGAAAGCGCATGGCCAACGATCCGCACGTAGGCATAATGGCGCGATGAGCGATCTTCATGCGGCGCGGTTGGCGGCTTTGCGCGCCGAGTTGACCCGACAAAAACTGGACGGCTTCCTGGTGCCCCTGCAGGACGAGCACCAGGGAGAGTGGATTCCCCCCCATGCCCAACGCTTGGCTTGGCTGACGGGGTTCACCGGCTCGGCCGGCGTCGCGATCGTGCTTTCCGACCAGGCGGCGATATTCGTCGACGGGCGTTACACCTTGCAGGTCCGCCAGCAGGTCGATGTCGCGGCCTTCGTCCCGCACCATTTGATGGACGATCCGCCCACGGCGTGGATCGCCGCGCACCTCGGCAAGCGACGACTGGGCTACGATCCGTGGTTGCACACCCCCACCGACGTCGAACGCTTCGACAAGGCATGTACCGAGGCAGGCGCCACATTGGTCGCCTGCGAAGCCAATCCGCTGGACGCGGTGTGGCCCGACCGCCCGGCCCCACCCAGCCAGCCGGCGAGGGCTTACGATACGCGCTATGCTGGCGAGACCTCCGCCTCGAAACGCGAGCGGGTCGCGCGCGCCTTGAGCGACACCAAGGTTGACGCCGCGGTCATCACCGCACCGGACTCGATCGCGTGGCTGCTCAACATTCGCGGCGCCGATTTGGAATACACCCCGGTGACCTTGTCGTTTGCCATGATCCATGCCGACGGGCGGGTCGACTGGTTTGTCGATCTCGACAAGGTCGATGACGACCTAAGGGCCCACTTGGGCAACGAGGTGATCGTGATGCCGCCGGGCGAGCTGGGCCCTGCCCTATCGTTCTTGGGGGCCCATCATCGGCGAGTTCAAATCGATCCGTCGAGCACGGCAAGCTGGATCGACACGACGTTGCGCACCGCCGGCGCCGAGGTGTCGCGCGCACCCGATCCCTGCGCGCTGCCCAAGGCGTGCAAAAACGAGGTCGAGATTGCCGGGATGCGCGCGGCCCACGTGCGCGACGGGGCCGCATTGACCCGCTTCCTGGCGTGGCTGCCGGGTGCCGTCGCCCAGGGCGGGGTGACCGAGGTGACCGCCGCCGACCGCCTGGAGGCGTTTCGCCGCGAAGACGCGTTGCTGACCGGATTGAGCTTTCCGACCATTGCCGGCGCCGGGGCGAACGGCGCGATCGTGCATTACCGGGCGATGCCGGAGACGGCGGCCACGCTTGCCGAGGGCATGTTGTTCTTGGTCGATTCCGGGGCGCAGTACACAGACGGCACCACCGACGTGACCCGCACCATTGCGTTGGGCACCCCGAGCGACGAACAGCGCGACCGGTTCACCCGAGTCTTGAAGGGACACATTGCGTTGGCGACTGCAACGTTCGTCGAGGGCACCAGCGGGAGCCAGATCGACATTCTGGCGCGTGCGCCGCTGTGGGCGGCGGGATTGGATTTCGACCACGGCACCGGCCATGGGGTCGGGGCGTACTTGAACGTGCACGAAGGGCCTCACCGGATCTCCAAAATGCCGAACCGCGAAGCGTTGCGGCCGGGCATGATCGTCTCCAACGAACCGGGCTACTACAAGGAAGACGGCTACGGGATTCGCATCGAAAACCTGGTGGCGGTCCGCGAGGCGGTGGCGATCGAGGGCCAGGAGCGCACGCGGCTGGAATTCGAAACCCTGACCTTGGCGCCGATCGACCGCGCGCTGATCGAGCCGTCGATCATGAACGTCGATGAGTTGGCCTGGCTCAACGCCTACCATGCACGCGTGCGCGAGACGCTGTCGCCGCGGGTCGACGACGCCACGGCGTTGTGGTTGAAGGAGGCGACCGCCCCCATCGGTGCATCGCAATGAGCCTAGAAACCGAAGTCACCGCCGTTATCGAGGCGCTAGAAGCGGCCTGGAAGGCGCACGACTTCGGGGCTGTCAAAGCATTGTGGGATACCGACGATCCGCAACCGATCTACATCGCCGAGGAGGCGGAAAAGCCTTTCACGAGCTGGGCCGAAATCGACCGCTATTGGACGCATACCGCGGGGGTGCTGGTGCGGGTGTCGCACCGCACGTCCAACCGGCTCATCAAAGCGGCCAGCCCCGATATCGCGATCGTCCTGTACGACATGCATTGGAATGCCGAGGTGGCGCCCGGTGGATTGTTCGGCGGCGAGATGATGGCGGGCGACAACCGCGTCAGCATCATGCTGCGCCGCAAGCCCGAGGGCTGGCGCATCTTTCACTATGTCGAAGCGCCGGTCGCCGGGATGGTGCAAATGCGCCAGGCGATGCGGGCGCTCGTCGATCCCGACTTCTAGGACCCGATCAAAGATCGCCAAGCGGCCTCGTCGTAGATGTCGAGGCCGAGTTCTTCGGCCTTTTTACGTTTCGAACCGGCGCCCGGCCCGGCCACGACGATGTCGGTCTTGGCCGATACCGAGCCCGCGACCTTGGCGCCGAGCGCTTCGGCCTGGGCCTTGGCTTCGCCCCGGCTCATGGTTTCCAGCGTGCCGGTAAAGACCACCGTCTTGCCCGCAACCGGCGAATCGGTTTGGGTCTGCGCCAGGGGCTCGATGGCAGCGAGTTCGCGTTGCAGGTCGCGGACGACCTCGAGGTTGTGGGGTTCGGCGAAGAAATCGACCAGCGCACCCGCAACCTTGGTCCCGATGCCGTCGATGTCCATCAAATCGGTCCACGCCGCGCCATCGCGGTCTTGAGCCGCGATCAACGCGTCGATCAAGGCGTCCAGGCTGTCGTAGTGGCGCGCCAGAAGCTTCGCATTCGCCTGTCCGATGTGGCGGATGCCGAGCGCGTAGATAAAGCGGTCAAGCCCGATCGTTCGCCGGACGTCGATCGCATCGAACAACTTGGCGACGGACTGCGCGCCCCACCCTTCTTTTTCGGCCAACGCGCCATGTTCTTGGCCGTCTTGCGCGGCAAGGCGAAAGATATCGCCGGGGGATTTGATGCGCCCCTCTTCCCAAAACGCCGTGATCTGCTTTTCACCCAGACCTTCGATATCGAAGGCATCGCGCGACACGAAGTGCTTGAGCCGTTCGACGGCCTGTGCCGGGCAAATCAAACCGCCGGTGCAGCGCTTGACCTTTTCAAGTTCGCCGGACTCGAGCTGTTCGCGTACCGCCGCGCTGCCGCAGCGCGGGCATGTGTCGGGAAACACGAACGCTTCGGCTTTTTTGGGCCGTTTTTCGGCGACGACCGAAAAGATTTGCGGGATCACGTCGCCGGCACGCTGCACCACCACGGTATCGCCGACCCGGACGTCCTTGCGTTTGATCTCTTCTTCGTTGTGCAACGTGGCGTTGGTGACGACCACGCCGCCTACGGTCACCGGTTCGAGGCGCGCGACGGGGGTCAACGCGCCGGTGCGGCCAACCTGAATCTCGATATCGCGCAGTTCGGTTTGCGCCTGCTCGGCCGCAAATTTATGGGCGATCGCCCAACGCGGGCTGCGCGTCACTTGTCCCAATCGTTCTTGCCAATCGAGACGGTCGACCTTGTAGACGACGCCGTCGATATCGAACGGCAGGTCGGCGCGCGTCGCATCGAGGTGTCGATAGTGCGCCAAGACTTCTTCGATGGTCAGACAGCGCTTCGTCGGCTCGTTGAGCGTGAACCCCATCGCGGCCAGACGGTCGCGTGCGGCACACAGCGTCTCGCCGAGCGGTTCGGAAATCTCGCCCCAGGCATACCCGAAAAAGCGGAGGTTGCGCGATGCCGTGACGGTCGAATCGAGTTGCCGAAGACTGCCGGCAGCGGAATTGCGCGGGTTGGCGTAGAGCGGCTTTCCGACGGCCTCTTGCGCTTGGTTGAGGGCGATGAAGTCGTCGCGCCGCATGTAGACCTCACCACGCACTTCGAGCACCTCGGGAACGTTCTTGCCCTTTAGGCGATGGGGGACGTCCTTCAGCGTCATGATGTTGCGCGTGATGTCCTCGCCTTCGGTTCCGTCACCCCGCGTCGCCGCCTGGACCAACACCCCCTTTTCGTAGCGCAGGGAGGCGGACAGCCCGTCGATTTTGGGTTCGGCGACGATCGCCAACTCAGCAGAAGCGTCGAGGCTGAGGAAACGGCGAATACGCTCGGCAAAATCGGCTATGTCCTCGTCGGCGAAGGCATTGTTGAGCGACAGCATGGGCCGACGATGCACGACCTTGGCGAACTGGGTAGCGGGCGCGGCGCCGACGCGCAACGACGGGCTGTCCTTGCGCACCAGTTTGGGGAAGCGGGTCTCGATGTCCTCGTTACGCCGTCGCAAGGCGTCGTAGGCGGCATCGCTGATCTTGGGCGCGTCTTTTTCGTGGTAGAGGCGATCGTGTTCGGCGATCTCGGTCGCCAATCGCTTGAGTTCGGCCTTGGCCTGTTTCTCGTCGAGGTCGGCTACCGCAACGTCGGCAGATGGAGATGCGGCCATGGGTTAGCGGCCGGCTTGTTCGATCAGCCGCGCCGCCTGGGCGCGCGCCTCTTCGGTGACTTCTTCGCCCGACAGCATGCGTGCGATTTCTTCGCGGCGTCGCTCGGGCTCCAATTCTTCAACCGCCACCGTGGTCATCTTGGCGCCGTTCCCCCCCGCCCCCTTGGCGATGCGCCAATGCACCTGGCCGCGCGCCGCGACCTGGGGCGAATGGGTGACCACCAGGACTTGGTGGTCCTCGGCCAGCGCCAACAATCGATCGCCGACGGCCGCCGCGGTGGCGCCGCCGATGCCCGAATCCGCCTCGTCGAATACCAGGGTGGAAATGCTGTCCTGCCCGGCGAGCACGACTTGCAGCGCCAGCATGAACCGGCTGAGCTCGCCGCCGGAGGCGATTCGCGCCAGCGGCGCAAACGGCTGGCCCTTATTGGTGACGGCTTCGAAGGCAATGTCGTCCTTGCCGTCCTGGGACCAATCTCCCGTCGGCTTTTCGCGCAGGACGACCTTGAACTCTGCGCCATCGAGCTTGAGCGGCGCGAGCTCCTTGGCGATAGCTTTTTCCAGGGCGGCTCCGGCTTTGGCACGCTTTTTCGATACCGCATCGGCCTCGGCCTCGAAGGCCTGGCGCGCCTCGGCGGCGGCCTGGCGGAACTGATCGATGCGGGCATCGCCTTGCTGGATCGACTGCAATTGGGTTTCGAAGTCGTCGCGCAAGCCGGCCAGCGCGCCGATTTCGCAGCCATGCTTGCGCGCTACCGCGCGCAGGGCGAAGAGTCGATCTTCGAGGGTTTCCAGGGTACCGCCCTCGAGATCGAGGGTCGTCGCGGCTTGGTCGAGCGCTTCGACGGCTTCGTCGACCTCGATCGCCGCGCGCTGCAAGGCGTCGACGGCGCGGTCGAGCGCCCCAGCGGCATCCTTGGAGACCCGTTCGAGAATGCGCTGGGCGACGCGCAGCCGATCCGACACGCTCGATTCGTCGGCCAATTCGGCTTGGGCGGCGGTCAGCGCTTCGGCCAATTTCTCGGCATGTTTGAGGACGGTGCGGCGATCGTTGAGTTCGTCTTCTTCTCCGGCCCGCGGCGCCAGGGCGTTGAGTTCGTCGAGCGCATGGCGGAGGAACTCCTCCTCGGCGCGGGCTTTGGCAAGTCCGGCCTCGGTGTCGGCCAACAGGTCGGCCGCCGATTGCCAGGTCGCGTAGCGCTTGGCGATTTTGTCGAGCGGGCTTTGTAGCCCGCCATAAAGATCGAGGAGACGGCGGTGGTTTGCCGCCGACAGGAGCGCATGGCTTTCGCTTTGCACCTGTATTTCGACCAGCGATTCGCCCACCTCGCGGAGGAAACCGACGCTAACGGGCTCGTCGTTGACGAAAGCGCGGCTGCGCCCATCCGCCGACAACGTGCGGCGAAGGACGACCGTATCCTCGATCTCGATCCCGCGATCGGCGGCCAACGCGCGCACGGGCGCCTCGGCTTCGATCTCGAATACGGCGCTTACCGTCGCTTGGGGTTTGTCGGCTCGAACCAGGCCGGAATCGGCCCGCGCGCCCAAGGCAAGCCCAAGGGCATCCAGCAAGATCGATTTGCCGGCGCCGGTTTCGCCTGTAAGAACATTGAGCCCGGAGTGAAACCCGATGGTCAGACGTTCGACGATCACGACATCCTTGATGGACAGCGTGAGCAACATGGACGTCAGAACACCCGACGGAACGTACGGGAGATAAATGATCCTTCGTCTTCGACCGGTTCGAGGTCTTCGCCCTGCAGCAATCGGTAGGCATCGACATACCACTCGCTACCGGGATAGTTGAAACCCAGTACGGCGGCAGCCGATTGCGCTTCTTTTTGGAGCCCCAGCGCCAAATAGGTCTCGGTAAGGCGGTGGAGCGCCTCGGGTACGTGGGTGGTGGTCTGGAAATCGACGATGACCTGCTTGAAGCGGTTGAGCGCCGCCAGGTCTTCGCCCCGTCGCTGGTAGTAGCGCCCGATTTCCATTTCCTTGCCGGCCAAATGATCGCGCGTCAAATCGATCTTTAGACGGGCATCCCGCGCATATTCGCTGTCGGGAAAGCGACGGATCACTTCGTCCAAGCCGTTAAGCGCCAATTCGGTCAACTTCTGGTCGCGCCCGACGTCGACGATCTGTTCGTAGTACGACACGCCGATCAGGTAATACGCGTAGGGCACATCCTCAGAACCAGGGTGCAACTGGATGTAGCGCTGCGCGGAAATGATCGCGTCGTCGAATTCGTTGTCTTGGTAGTGGGAAAACGCGGTCATCAGCTGCGCGCGAGTCGCCCAGATCGAATAGGGATGCTGGCGTTCGACCTCGTCGAAGCTCGCCGCCGCCTCTTCGTAGCGGCCCGCGATCAGGTTATCCATACCTTCGTTGTAGAGCTGTTCGACGGGGCGCTCGACATAGGCGACCTCCTCCCGTCCGGTGTTGCAGCCCGCCACGACGAGCGCCAGCAAGGCCACCGCCCAGCCTGCACGATGCGACCGCCTCATGGCCGAAACCCGCTGCGATTGCGATTCAAGGATGCTCGCTCGTCCGAAAGTGGTATCATGTTCGTCCATTTTGCCCGTTGGGATTGCGATGCCGCGATCCTTTTGGGTTGCAGAGCCATGACGGAAATCCGCATGAGTGACCTCGCCAAGAAGATCGACGACCACGTCGGCCGCCAGATTCGCAAACGACGCAATCTGCTGGGCCTGACCCAAGAGCAGCTCGCCGATGCCCTAGGCATATCATATCAGCAAGTTCAAAAATACGAGACTGCGGCGAACCGCGTGAGCGCCGGACGGCTCTACGAAATTGCCGCGAAATTGGATACCGAAATTGGCTTTTTCTTCGAAGGGTTGGACCCCTCGCTGGCGGTGACGCCGGTCGAACATGGCGGCAAAACTCGGTCGACGGTTGAACTGGTGCGTAGTTTCAGCGGGATCGGCGATGCCGCGGTGCGGTCGGCCGTCGTCGGACTGGTGAAGGACCTAAGCGCCGAACCGGACTGATTAGGCCATGGCCGCGGCCGGAACGGCCTCGGGCGACCAATCGCGGGCCACTTCGGGCTGCACCGCGTCGGCGAGCGTCTCGCGCCGCCACGCCGACCGATCGGCGAATACTTCGGCCAGCAATTTGTGGTTCAGGGCGTGACCCGAACGGATCCCTTCGAACCGCCCGACAAGACGGGCCCCGGCAAGGAACAAGTCGCCGATCGAATCGAGCACTTTGTGGCGCACGAATTCGTCGCCGTAGCGCAACCCGCCGTCGTTCATGACCCCATCGTCGGTGACCACGACGGCGTTCTCCAGCGACCCGCCTTGCGCCAGGCCCCGGGCGCGCAGCGCGTCGACCTCGTGGGCGAAACCGAAAGTGCGGGCACGACAAATCTCGGATTTAAAGCCGCCCTCGTGCAACGCCATGGCGCATTGCTGGTTGCCGATGACCGGCGAATCGTAGTCGATCTCGAACGCCACCGAGAACCCGTCGCCCGGCGACAGCGTCGCCCGGGCGTCACCCGCGCGCACTTCGATGGGGCGCAGAATCCGAATGACCTCGCGCGGCGTGCCCTGGTCGACAATGCCGGCGCATTCGATGAGAAAGACGAACGGCGCCGCGCTGCCGTCCATGATGGGCACTTCGGGACCGTCGACTTCGATGAGCGCGTTGTCGATGCCGCAGCCATAGAGCGCGGCCATCAGATGCTCAATCGTGGAGACCTTGACGCCGTCGCGGTTGGCGACGGTGGTGCACAAATCGCTGGCGACGACGTTCTCGTAGGATGCCGCAACCCGCGGCTCGCCCTCGTCGATGTCGGCGCGATAAAAGATGATTCCGGTATTGGGGGCCGCCGGATGCAGGGTCAGCGACACCTTGGCGCCACCATGAAGGCCGACGCCGCTGCATGAAATCCGGTTACGAAGAGTCTGCTGATGGGTCACGAAAGCCCCCCCGGGGCGCTGCCGACCATCTGGCCGGCATTAGAAAATACTGAAAAAAACAACTGTTTATGTACGAACTCTGCGATCTTTTTCTAACAACGTCCGGGGCACCAGACAATTCAACGATTGTTACACAATGTTACGCGGGACCGGCGCGGTGGAGGGCGCGCCGGTCCCACGACTCATCTAGTTGGCCTGGCGGCGGAGGAAGGCCGGAATTTCGAGCAGATCCTCCTCCGGTTCCGGTGCCAACCCTTGTGGCGCCGGGGTCGCCTCGGTCGCAACCGGGGCTTCCTTCTCGAACGCTTTCTTCTCGGCCGCAGGTGCGGGGCCGGCAGGTGAGGTCACGGCCGGTTTCGCCGCGGTCATCGCGGGCTTGGCGGTTGTCGTATCGAGGCGCGGTTCGGTCCGCTTGGCTTTCGCGTCGCTGCCCGCTTCCTTGGCGAGCACCGCATCCCAAACCTTATCGTCCGCCGGTTCCGCTTCCCTGTTTTTGCGGCCGCCGGTCATCCGTTCGAACAAGCTGGGGCCGCGCCGCGGCTTTTTGGGCTCGGCCGCACCGGCATTGGTGAGGGCCGCCTCGGCAAACGGATCAGGCTTGGCCAAGGGCTCCCGGCGAACCGGCGCCGCGGCACGCGGCGGAATGAACGGCTCCCGTGCCGGCGCCGCTTCGGCCTTGGGTGCAGGCTCGGCGACCGGTGCCGCGGTTGCCGTCGGCGCCTTTTCGTCGACCGGCGGTTTGGCGACGGGGGCTTTGGCGATGGGCGATCTCTCCATCTCCGCCCGCACTTCGATCGGCCGGGGTGCCGGCGTCGGTGCCTTTGCGGCAGGCGCCGGTGCGGGTTGACTGACCGCGGGTTGGGGTTCCGGCATCGCGAGCGCGGCCGCGGTGGCAGCGCCGCCAGATGCGACCGCCGGTGCGACAGGGGCGGCCTCTTGCGGGACGACCAACGGACGCGCCATGGCCGGCGCGGCATTGGGCCGATTGAAGGCCAGGGCCGGTTGCGGCGTCGGGACCGGTTCGAACGACCGGTCGTCTTCGATGGTGCGGCTGGCAACCGCAGGCTCGGGGTAGAGCGTATGGAGACTGGGGTTGGCCTGTTCTTCGGCGTCGATCCCGGTGGCGACCACCGATACGCGGACGCTGCCCTCGAGGCTTTCGTCGAAAATGGAGCCGAAAATGATGTTGGCCTCGGGATCGACCTCGTCGCGAATGCGGTTGGCCGCCTCGTCGACTTCGTAGAGGGTCATATCCGGACCACCCGAAATGTTGATCAGCACGCCGCGGGCGCCCTTCATCGACACTTCATCGAGTAACGGATTGGAGATCGCGGCCTCCGCGGCATCGATCGCCCGGCCCTCGCCGTCGGCTTCGCCCGTGCCCATCATCGCCTTGCCCATTTCGGCCATGACAGCCCGCACATCGGCAAAGTCGAGGTTGATCAGGCCCGGCATGACCATGAGATCGGTCACGCCCCGCACGCCCGAATAGAGGACGTCGTCGGCCATCTTGAAGGCATCCGCAAAGGTGGTCTTTTCGTTGGCCACACGGAACAGGTTTTGGTTGGGAATAATGATCAGGGTGTCGACATAGCGTTCGAGCTCTTCGATGCCTTGATCGGCAAGCGTCATGCGGTGACCGCCCTCGAATTGGAACGGCTTGGTCACGACGCCCACGGTCAGAATGCCGGCTTCGCGCGCGGCATGCGCGATGATCGGCGCCGCACCGGTCCCGGTGCCGCCCCCCATTCCGGCGGTGATGAAGGCCATATGAGAGCCAGCCAAGGCTTCCATCAATTCGGGAAGCGATTCCTCGGCGGCGCGACGACCGACATCGGGATTGGACCCTGCACCCAAACCTTGGGTGACGTTGATACCCAGTTGGATACGCCGTTCGGACCGCGACTGCGCAAGCGATTGCGCGTCGGTGTTGGCCACGATGAAGTCGACGCCTTCAAGTTCGGCGTTGATCATGTTGTTTACGGCATTGCCACCGGCGCCGCCAACACCGACGACGATGATCCGAGGCTGTAGCTCGGTCATAGCGGGAACACTTAAATTAATGGTCATTCTCACCCTCCACGGTTACTGACCTTCATGTTTTTCTCCTCCTGAGATCCATCCCTACCTCTGGTTTTCCTGCCGACTTCTATGGCCGGTCAGAAATTGGTCGCCAGCCATCGGCCGATGCGCGAAAACGCGCCCCCGGCGACGGCAGGTTCAACAGAAACGACATTCTCGAAAGCCGGCAGCTGCTGCCGCACGGCCAGACTGAGCAACCCGGCGCAGGTCGAGAACGCGGGGCCGCCGGTAGCTTCGGCAAGACCGCCGACCCGAATGGGGCGGCCGAGCCGGACTTGTTTGTCGAGGACGCGCGCCGCGAGTTCGCGGACGCCCTGAAGTTGGCTCGCCCCGCCGGTCAACACGACGCGGCGACCGGCGGCGCGGGCGATGCCCGAGGCCTGCAAACGGTCGCGGACGAGTTCAAGGGTTTCCTCGATGCGCGGCCGGACGATGCCGACCAGCATGGAGCGCGAAACTTGCGACATCGCACCGTCTTCGGTTTCGCCGACGATCGGCACGTCGATGGTGTCGCGGTCGTCCGAAGGACCGGGAATGACGCTGGCGAAGAGAGTCTTGAGCCGCTCGGCGTGAACCGTCGGCGTGGCCAGGCCGCGCGCGACGTCGTTGGTGACGTGACGGCCACCGAGCGGGATCGAATCGGCAAAGACCATCTCGCCGTCCTTGAACACCGCCATCGAAGTCGTGCCGGCCCCCATATCGATGACGGTCACGCCCAAGCGCATTTCGTCCTCGACGAGACAGGCAATTCCCGACGCATAGGGCGCCAAGGCGATCCCGGCCGTTTGAAGGTGGCCACGTTCGACGCACAGCGAGAGGTTGCGGAGAGGCCCGCTGGCCACGGTGACGACATTGATGTCGACGCCAAGGCGCGCGCCGTACATGCCGCGCGGGTCGCGCACGCCGGACGAGCCGTCGATGGTGAAGCCGAGCGGCAGGGAATGCAGCACCTCGCGCTCGGGATCATCGTCTTCCGGCCGACCCTGTTGCAGAACGCGGCGCAAATCGTTGTCGCCAATGGCGTGGCCGGCAACGGCGACCTCCACGCCCACGGTGTGCGACGCCGGGCGTCCGGCCGACATCGCGAGATGAACCTCGCGAACGGTTTCGCCGGCCATACGCTCGGCCGCTTCGACCGCGGCACGGACCGATTCCTCGGCACGATCCATATCGACAACCGCGCCGGCTTTGACGCCGCGCGAGAGCTGATGCCCGATGCCGACGACCCGGGTGGTGTCGTCCGGCATGACGCGGGCGATGAAGCAACAGACCTTGGAACTTCCGAGGTCCAAGGCGGCGATCACTTGACTTCGTCCGTTGGCCATAGCTTAGGTACTTTCCCCGGGGTCGCGGACCTGCGCGGCCGTTTCGGGCGGCAGCTTGAGATAGACGCGGTCTTCGACCCGTAAATCGATCACGTTGATGTCGCGTTCGAGAATCTTGTCCTGACGGTGCAGCGCGCCGAGCCGCTTCCAGGCATCGTCGGTCGCCGCTTCGGGCAACAGCACCTCGATGCCGTTGTCGAGTTTGAGGTTCCAACGCCGATTGCCGACCCGCACGGCGGCCGCGACCCTTGCTTGCAGACCGGGGGCGCTGGCCATCATGTCGATCAGCGTTACCGCCTCGGTGGCGGCATCGGGCCCGACAACCAGCGGCAAGGCGACGTATGCTTCGGGCTGGTGGGCGGTGATCACGACGCCGGCACGGTCGATCACCACCAGTCGACCGTCGTGCTGCCAACGCGCAAAGGGCGTCCGCTCGTCGATGTGAATCGCGATGACGTTGGGGAGGTGACGCGACACGCGCGCTTGTTCGACCCAACCCAGGTTTTCAATGCGGGCCTGGAGGCGTTTGAGGTCGACGGCGAAGATCGGGGTATCGCGGGCCACGCCGATGGCCGTCATCAATGCGGGGCGCTCGGCGTTGCGACGCCCGGAAAGACGGATCTCCTGCACCGCGAGGCCGGTGGCCTGCGAGGCCGACACAAAGACGTCGTTGGTGGTGCGTGCGACGGTCTCGGCACCGCCCAGCAACGTAAGCCAGATGGCCGGCGCTGCGACCGCGAGGACGACGGCACCGACCATGCTCCCACGCACCAAGCGCCTGCGATGGCGCTGGCAGAAGGCAAGCCAACCCGGCCGCGTGCTGCGCGGGCTACGCTGTGCCGTCATCGGTCGCACCCCGCATCGTCTACCAGCCATTCGACGAGGTCGCCGAAATCGATCCCGGCATGGGCGGCAATTTCGGGCGCCAAGGACACCGGCGTCAGGCCGGGCTGGGTGTTGACCTCCATCAGGTAGAGGTCGGCCTTGCCCTCCGTGTCGTCATAGCGGAAGTCGGCGCGAGACAAGCCGCGGCAGCCCAGCGAGGTATGCGCGGCCAACGCGGTGTCCAGCGCCTCCGCGTATTTGGCTTCGGGGAGCGGCGCCGGTAGCAGGTGCACCGCCTCGCCCTTTTCGTATTTCGCTTGGTAGTCGAAGAAACGGTGATCGGAGCTGATCTCGGTCACGCCCAACGCGCGATCTCCGAGAACGGCGACGGTGATCTCGCGGCCAGGCACGTAGTTTTCGACCAGCACCGAATCGCCGAAGTCCCAGGTGTCGTCAATCGGCGGCGCGTTGTCGCCTTCGGTGACGAGCCGGACACCGACGCTGGACCCTTCGTTGAGCGGTTTGAGGACATAGGGCGGCGTCGGCGCGTTGCCGTTGCGGAAATCAGTGCGGTTCATGACCCGGCCTTCGGTGCAGCGAATACCGGCACGTTCGAAGATCGTTTTGGCGGTGGGCTTGTCCATCGCCAAGGCCGAGGCGAGAACACCGGAATGGGTGTAAGGCAGGCCCAGGACCTCCAGCAGCCCTTGGATGGCACCGTCTTCGCCGATCCGGCCATGGAGCGCATTGAACACGACATCGGGCTGCGCGGTTTGGAGCTGTTGCACGACGTCGCGGTCGACGTCGATTTCGGTGACGCGGTGTCCCCGCGTGCGCAAGGCTTCCGCCACCGAGGCGCCGCTGACCAGCGAGACGGCGCGTTCTGCCGACCACCCACCCATAAGGACCGCGACATGCTTGCTCATGACGCCCCCCGCGCGGGTTCGCCGAGGCGTTCGATTTCCCATTGCAGGTGGACGCCGCTGTGCTCGGCGACGCGCTGGCGAACCTCTTCGCCCAACGCCTCGAGATCCGCCGCGGTGGCTTGGCCGGTATTTTCCAAAAAGTTGCAATGCACCGGCGAGACCATCGCGCCACCGCGCGTCAAGCCGCGACATCCCGCGTCATCGATCAGCTGCCACGCGCGTGGCGCATCGCCGTCCGGCCCACCCGGGTTGCGGAAGGTGCTGCCGCCGGTTCGGGTCCGCACCGGTTGAGTGGCCTCGCGCGCCTGTTTGATCTTTGCCATGCGCGCGCGAATGGCCGCGCTGTCGTCCGGGGTTCCGATCAACGTGCAACCCACGACAATGCTGTGCGGCGGCAACCGCGATTGGCGATAGGCAAAGCTGAGATCGTCCCGCGCCAAGGTGCTCGTCCGCCCGGCACGATCGAGCAACGTCACCGAATCCAAGATCGCGCCAATGTCTCCGCCGTAGGCGCCGGCATTCATCCGTACGGCCCCACCGATGGTACCGGGAATGCCGGACAGAAACTCAAGACCCGCGAGACCGGCATCGGCAGCCAAGCGCGCCACATTGATGTCGAGTGCGCCCCCGCCGGCGACGACGCGCGAGCCGTCCACCGCAATATCGGTCAACCCGCGCCCGAGACGAATCACGACGCCACGAATGCCGCCGTCACGAACCAACACGTTGGAACCGACGCCCAAAACGGTGACCGGGATGTCGTCGGGGCAGCCCGCAAGAAAGGCCGCGAGATCGTCGACGTCGGAAGGGCGGAACAGCACGTCGGCGACGCCGCCCACTTTGAACCATGTAATGCGCGACAGCGGATAGGCGGCCTGGTAGGTCCCGCGCACTGGCGGCAAGCGGTCGAAGAGCGCCACCGATTTGATTGCCGCGCTCATGCCCCGACCTCGCGCAATCCGGGTTCGGGCAAGCGTGCGGCGAGTTCTTCGGGCAGGCTTTGGGCCCATCCGGTAATGCTCCCGGCCCCCATGCAAATAACGAGGTCGCCGGGCCGAACATGCTCGGCCACGACATCGGCTAGCGGCACGTCTGCCGGTAGCGCCTCGGCGTGCCGATGGCCATGACGCCGCAACCCTTCCACCAGCGCATCGCGATCAAAGCCTTCGATCGGCGCTTCGCCGGCGGTATAGACATCGGCAACGAGGACGGTGTCGGCATTGTTGAAGCAGGTGCAGAAGTCCTCGAACAGGTCGCGCAACCGTGTATAGCGATGCGGCTGCACCACGGTGACCACACGTTCGCGTCCCATATCGCGCGCCGCTTTGAGCACCGCGGCGATCTCCACCGGATGATGGGCGTAGTCGTCGACCACGGTTACGCCGCCGCCGGTCCCGGTGATGGTGAAACGCCGCTTGACGCCCCCGAAGTCCTGCAACGCGCTGCGCGCGATATCGTCGGCGATGCCCATTTCGTTGGCGACCACAAAGGCCGACAGCGCGTTTTGGACGTTATGCGCGCCCGGCATGTTGAGGCGGACGTCTCGAATGCGGCGTTCTTGGTCGTGCGCGCGATCGGCGATGACGACATCGAAGGTCGCGCCGAGATCGGAAAAGGTGATCTTTTCGGCCCGCACGTCAGCCAGCGGGCTGAGGCCATAGGTGATGACACGGCGATCGCTGATTCGGCCACACAAGGCTTGCACCTCGGGGTGATCGACGCACATCGCGGCGAAGCCGTAGAAGGGAATGTTTTCGACAAAGGTTTGGAAGGCGTCACGTTCCGTATCGAAGTCGCCGTAGAAGTCGAGATGCTCGGGGTCGATATTGGTAACGACCGCGACCGTCGCCGGCAGTTTGACGAAGGTGCCGTCGGACTCGTCGGCCTCGACCACCATCCATTCGCCGTCGCCCAAACGCGCATTGGTGTTGTAGGCGTTGATGATGCCGCCGTTGATCACCGTAGGATCGAAGGCCGCGGCATCCAGCATCGCTGCGATCAACGAAGTGGTGGTGGTTTTTCCGTGCGTGCCGCCGACCGCAATGGACCATTTGAACCGCATCAGCTCGGCAAGCATTTCGGCGCGGCGCACGACCGGGATGAAGGCATGTCGCGCGGCCACGACTTCGGGATTGTCGGCCTTGACCGCGGACGACACCACGACGACGCGCGCCTCGCCCAAGTTGTCCGCTTTATGGCCCTTGAGGACGGGGATACCGAGGTCGCGCAATCGCAAGACGTTGGCGCTTTCGGCAACGTCGCTCCCCTGGACTTGGTAGCCCAGGCTATGCATCACCTCGGCGATGCCGCTCATGCCGATACCGCCGATGCCGACGAAATGGATGATGCCGATATCGAGGGGGAGCTGCTTCATGCCGCCGCCCCCTGCTCGACTCGATCGCCGTTGCTGCCGGCCATTCGCTCGACCAGGTCGGCCAACCGCGCCGCGGCATCCGAGATCGCAAACCGGCGCGCCGCAGCGGCGGCCTGTTCGAGGTAATGCGGCACCGAAAGCAACGCATTGAGGCGGCCGAGAAGGTCGATAGGCGTGAACGCCGATTGGGTGATCGTCCACCCCGCGCCGGTCTCGCTGAACGCGTTGGCGTTGGCCGTTTGGTGGTCGTCGGTAGCATGAGGGTATGGCACCAACAACGCCGGGCGTCCCATCGCGGCAAGCTCGAAAATCGTCGACGCGCCGGCCCGCGCGATCACAAGATGCGCGTCGGCCATGCGCGCTGGCATATGGTCATAAAAGGTGGCGAGCTCGGCGGTGATCTCAGCATCCGCGTAGGCCTTGCGCACGGCATCGAGGTCTTCGCGACGGCACTGCTGGACAACCTGGAGGCGCGCACGTTGATCGGGATCGAGTTCGGCCAAGGCCGCGGGCACGACGGCGGAAAAAACGCTGGCGCCTTGGCTGCCACCGAAGACCAGGATTTTGATCGGCCCGGTTGCTTCGGGTCCACGGTAAGGCTGGTCGCGATGGGCAAGCACCTCGGGGCGCACCGGCGTCCCGGTGACGACGACCTCTTTGCGGGCATCGCGTTCGAGACGTTCGGTTTGCGCAAAGCTCAAGGCGACGGCATCGACGCGACGCGCCAACAATCGATTGACGCGACCGAGCACGGCATTTTGCTCGTGTATCGCAGCGGGGGTTCCCAAACGCGCAGCGGCTAACATGGTTGGCAGGGAGGGATAGCCGCCGAAACCGACTACAACATGTGGCTGCAGCCGAGGGAGGAGGGCTCGCGCTTGAAAGACCCCCGCTACGACATTCATAAGCCCGCCGACCTTTCTACCCGCACCGCCGGCAAGCGTACCGGCGCGAATGGTGTGGGTTTCGAGATTGGCGAGCGTGTGGCTGTGGCCGGCGCCCCGTCGATCGGTGACGAGAACGAGACGATGACCACGTTCTTGGAGTTCCTGCGCCAAGGCTTCGGCAGGAAACAGATGACCGCCGGTCCCACCGGCGGCGAGGACGATGGTGCGCGCGCTCATGCGGCACCTCCGGATGATGCGGCGACCGGCGCAGGCGCGCGCGGCATCGTGCGAGCTCGGGCCGTGGGGGACACGACTCCCGGTCGTTGACGGGTGAGGGCCAAGACGAAACCCATCCCGATCGCGAGCGCGAGCAGACTTGATCCGCCATAGCTGATGAACGGCAAGGTCATACCCTTGGCCGGCAATAGGCGGACGTTGACCCCCATGTTGATCACGGCTTGCAAGCCGATTTGCACGAGAATGCCGCCGCTCGCCAGCACGACGAACAGGTCGGTTTCGCGCAACAAACGAATGAGGCCACGCAGCACGAGGACGGCGAACAAGGCCACGATCGCCAACGAGGCGAATAGGCCGAGCTCTTCGCCGGCCACGGCAAAGATGAAATCGGCGTGGGCGTCGGGCAGGATGGTTTTGACGATACCCTCGCCCGGCCCGGTGCCGAACAGGCCGCCGTTGCCGAAGGCATTGAGCGAAGCGTCGATTTGAAAGGTGTCGCCGCTGGACGGATCCAGGAACCGGTCGATACGCGCGGCGACATGGGGAAACAGAACGTACGCGCCGACCGCGCCGGCGGCCCCGGCGACCGCAATCACCGCGACCACCACCATCGGGATGCCGGCCAGGAACATCTGGGTGACCCAAACGCTGGCCACGACCAAGGTCATGCCGACATCGGGTTGCAACAACAGCAAGGCGAGCACGAGAACCGCGGCGCCCGAAGCCAGCGTGTAGCCCGGAAAGCCGGGCTGGGTTACGCGATGGGAAAGCATCCACGCGGCGAACACCGCGAAGGTCGGTTTGGCGAACTCGGAGGGCTGCAGCAGGAAGCCGCCGAAATCGATCCAGCGGCGCGCGCCCTTAATGCTTTCCCCGCCGAGTAACGTGCCGACCAGCAACACCAGCGACATCAAGAACCCGATCACCGCGATCCGGCGCACCCAGACCACGGGCAGCAGCGACATCCCGAACAGCACAACGAGCGCCGGGACGAGAAAGATCATTTGGCGCCAAACGAAATGGAACGACGGCAAGCCGATGCGGTCGGCTACGGCCGGGCTAGCGGCCATGATGAGCACGACGCCGACCGCCATGGTCAGCAGGCAAATCGCCAGCGTCCATCGGTCGACCGTCCACCACCAACGGCCGACGATGCTGCGATCGGTGCGTCCGAATTCGATCATGCCGCCCCGCCGTTTTCGAGGTCGGCGACCAGCGCCCGAAACGCCTCGCCGCGCGCGGCGAAATCGGGGAACTGGTCGAACGAAGCGCAGGCCGGCGAGAGCAGGACGACTGCATGCCCCCCTGCCCGACGCGCGTCTTGGGTTGCGGCCGCCACCGCAGAGCCCAGCGTGTCCGATCGGGTTGTATCGACCTTCCCGGCAAGTGCCGCGGCAAGGTCGGGGGCAGCCTCCCCGATCAGATATGCATGGCGTACATGGTCGAGGTGTGGATCCAACGCGGCATAGCCACCGTCCTTAGCGCGGCCGCCGGCGATCCAATAGATATCGTCGAAGGTCGCCAGAGCGCGTGCCGCGGCATCGGCATTGGTTGCTTTGCTGTCGTTGACGTATTCGACGCCGTCGATCACGGCGAGACTTTCGGCGCGGTGCGCCAGACCCGGAAAGGCCGGCAGCGCCGTCGCGATATCGTCGGCCGTAAGGCCTAGGCAACGCGCGGCGGCATAGGCCGCCGCGACATTCTGCCAATTGTGCGCACCGCGAAGCGTCTTGATGCCGTCCAGCGCCACGTTGGCCGGCGTATCGGTCATGCGGTCGTGCAACACGCCGTCCGCGACATAGACGCCGTGCTCGAGAGCCTGCCCGACGGCGATGGGAATGAGGTTGGCGTGGCCTTGATCCTTGAGCCACTGATAGGTGGCGCGGGAATGATCGTCGTCCACACCGACGACCGCGGCGTTGGCGCCCCGTTGACCGCTAAAGATGCGCCGCTTGACCGCGACGTACCCGGCCATATCGCCGTGACGATCGAGGTGGTCGCGGCTGATGTTGATCAGCACGGCGACGTCGCAGATCAGCGAGGGCGCAAGATCGAGTTGGTAGGACGAAAGCTCGACGACGTAGGCGCCGTTGGCGGACAGCGGCGGAAAGTCCAGCACGGGGCGACCGATGTTGCCGCCGACCTCGACCTCGCGGCCCGAGGCTTTCAGAAGGTGCCCGAGGAGTGCCGTGGTCGTCGACTTGCCGTTGGTGCCGGTGATGCCCACGACCTTGGCGGCCGGGCTCGACGTGGCAAAAAGCTCGACATCGCCGACGACGGGCACGTTGGCGGCTTGCGCCTTCTTGACCACGTCGTGCGGTTCGGGATGGGTCAGAGGCACGCCGGGGCTGAGAACCAATGCATCTACGTTGTCAAAACGACATTGATTGAGATTCGTAAGCTGGACACCAGCCCCGGCGTGTTCGGTGCGCCTGTCTGCGTTGTCGTCCCAGGCGATGACGTTGGCGCCGGCCGCCTGGAGCGCACGCACGGCCGCCGCGCCGGTCCGGGCGAGCCCCAAGACAGCAACGGTGCGACCGGCATATGTCGGCAGGGCGATCATCTGAGCTTCAACGTGGACAGACCAATGAGAGCGAGGATGACGGCGATGATCCAAAACCGAATGACGATGGTCGGTTCCGCCCAGCCTTTTTCCTCGTAATGATGATGCAGCGGCGCCATGCGAAAGACGCGGCGGCCGGTCAGCTTGAACGAGGCGACCTGAACCATCACCGAGACGGTTTCCAGAACGAACAGCCCGCCGATCACGCCGAGCACGAGTTCATGTTTGGTGACGACGGCAACGACGCCGAGCGCGCCACCCATCGACAAACTGCCGGTGTCGCCCATGAAAACACTGGCAGGCGGCGCGTTGAACCATAGGAAGCCGAGCCCAGCGCCGACCAACGCGCCGGCGAAAACCGCAAGCTCACCCGCTCCGGGGACGCCGTGGATCTGGAGATAGTTGGAGAACACCGCGTTACCGACCAGGTAGGCGATCAACGCGTAGGATGCGGCAGCCACCATCACCGGCACGATGGCTAGACCATCGAGCCCGTCGGTCAGATTGACGGCGTTGCCGGCGCCGACCATGACGAGGATGGCGAAGGGCGCGAACAGCCAACCGAGATTGATCAGGACATCCTTGAAGAACGGCACCGCGAGGCCGGTATCGAGCGGCGCGCCCATCAGGCTCATGATCCAGACGGTGGCGATCAACGCGATCACGATTTCGGCCAAGAACTTGACCCGGCCCGGGAAGCCGCGATGGCTATCGCGCGTGACTTTCAAATAGTCGTCGACGAAACCGATCGCACCGAAACCCAAGGTCACGAGTAACGCCGCCCATACGAACCCGTTGGTGAGGTCGGCCCACAGCAATGTCGAAACACCGAAGCTGAGCAGGATAAGAAAACCGCCCATCGTCGGCGTGCCCTTTTTGGTAATCAGATGACTACCGGGACCGTCGTCGCGAATGGGTTGGCCGTTGGACTGCATCGAGCGCAACCAGCGGATCAAAGGCGGCCCGAGGATGAAGCTCAGGATCATGGCCGTCATCACCGCGCCGCCGGTCCGGAAGGTGAGAAACCGGAACAGATTGAAGAGTGCGAAGTCGTCGCCGAGCGGCGCCAGAAGATTGAACAACATGCCTAGCCCCCGTTTGCACGTTGGGGCTGGCGGTCCAGGGCTTTCAGTGCCTGGACGATGGGGGCCATACGGCTACCCAGCGAGCCTTTGATCATGAAGACATCGTCGGGGCGCGCCTCGGCCACGACGGCGCGGACGAGGGATGCGGAATCTTCGGTCCAGGCGCCCAACACGGTCGGCGACAACGCGTCGGCCAGCGATTTCATGTGCGGGCCGCAGCAGAACACCAGATCGACGTCGGCCGCGTCGACGATGGCGGCGAGCGCCTTGTGAAAGGCCGGGCTTTCGTCGCCCATCTCCAACATGTCGCCCAACACCGCGATGCGCCGGCCGGTCCGCGCAACCAACTGAGCGCCGAGGAGTTCGATGGCGGCACGCATCGATGCAGGGTTGGCGTTGTAGCTTTCGTCGATGACCAGAAATGCGCCGTCGCGCGTGGTGACGGTGGTGCGCTGCCCGCGCCCTTCGGGCGGCGAGAGATCGGCCAGCGCGAGGCCCGCCAGTCCAAGGTCGGCGTCGACCGCGCGCACGGCGGCGAGCACGGCAAGACTGTTCATGACCCAGTGGCGCCCGGGGGCGCCGATCTTATAGGTCATCGCCTGACCGCAGATGTCGGCCGAGATGCAGGTGCATGTTTCGTTGAGCGCGGCTTTGATCAGGCGCGCTTCGGCCGCTTGCGATTCACCAAAACCGATGATCCGCGAAGCCCCGGCATTGCACGCGGCATCGGCAAGCCGGTCGTAGTACGCATTGTCGCGATTGAGAATGGCGATCCCGTTGGGCTCGAGGCCCTCGAAGATTTCGGCTTTGGCATCGGCAATATCGGTGACCGAATCGAAGAACTCGAGATGCACCGGCTCGACGGTCGTAATGATGGCGGCGTGCGGGCGCACCAGCCGTGACAGCGGCCCGATCTCGCCCGCATGGTTCATGCCGATCTCGAACACCGCGAATCCGGCATCGCGCGGCAAACGCGCCAGACTAAGCGGTACGCCCCAATGGTTGTTGAAGCTACCGACGCTGGCGTGGGTCGGTCGAAACCTGTCCAGCGCGCTGCGCAGCGCTTCTTTGGTACCGGTCTTTCCGACGCTGCCGGTGACGGCGATGACCGTGCCCTGCATGCGCTCCCGGGCGGCTTGCCCGAGCTTGCGCAACGCCTCCAAGGGATCGGCGACCCGCACCAAAGGCAGATCGGCGGGGGGCGCCTCGAAGGCGTCGGCGACGATCGCCGCAACGGCGCCTGCGGCGATCGCCTCGGCGACGAACCGGTGGCCGTCGTGATTGGGCCCCGCGATCGCAACAAAGAGATCGCCCGGATCAATTGTGCGGCTGTCGATCGCGACGCCTGTGGCTTGCCAGGCGGCATCACCCGTCACGGCACCGCCGGTCGCGGCGCGCACTTCGTCGGCGGTCCAGAGAACGCGAGGAGATACGTTGGTCATCAGCCGTACCTCCCCTGGCCCAGGGCCGCTTTGCGAATGACGGCGGTATCGTCGAACGGCCGTACGTCGCCGCGAACGATTTGTCCGGTCTCGTGGCCTTTGCCCGCGACGACCAAGAGATCGCCTGGTTGCAAGACCTCGATGCCGCGGGCGATTGCCTTGCCCCGATTGCCGATCTCTTCGGCATCCGGACACGTGGCGAGAATTTCACGGCGAATCGCGGCGGGATCTTCGTCGCGTGGATTGTCGTCGGTGATGATGACGTGATCGGCCAGGTCGGCGGCGATGGCGCCCATTTCCGGCCGCTTCGTGCGATCGCGATTGCCGCCGCACCCGAACGCCACAACCAGGCGGCCCTTGGTGTGGGGCCGCAGGGCCCTCAGCACATGGCTGAGGGCATCGGGGGTGTGGGCGTAATCCACGAAGACCTTGGCCCGGTTGCTGAGCTCGGCGACGAGTTGCGCGCGTCCCAGGACTCCGCGCAGATGACCCAACGCATGCACGGCCGCCGCCCGATCGGCGCCGGTCGCGATCACCAGCGCCAGCGCCGCAAGCGCATTCTCGGCCTGGAACGCGCCGAAGAGCGGCAACAGAACTTTGTAGCTCGCGCCGTTCACGGCGATCTCGACGGTTTGACCACACGGTCCTGGCTCGGCCGAAACCAGGCGAAAATCGGCGTTGGGATCGGTGCCGTAGGTGATGACGAGTTGGCGACGTGCGGCGCACACGGCGCGCACCTTTTCGAACTCGGGAATATCGATGTTGAGGACCGCGATCCCGCCTTCGGGCATGACCTCGGCGAAGAGGCGCAGCTTGGCCGCGAGATAGGCATCTGCGGAGCAGTGATAATCGAGATGATCGTGGCTGATGTTGGTAAAGGCCGCCGCCGAGACGCGTACGCCATCGAGCCGGTATTGATCGAGCCCGTGGCTCGAAGCCTCCATGGCAAGGTGCTGAACGCCGTCGCCGGCGAGCCGGTCCAGGGTTTGATGCAACGTCACCGGATCGGGTGTGGTGAGGGTCGCGCCGGCGCCGCCGCCCGCGGTACGCAACCCCAGCGTCCCGAGGCTTCCGCCGTTGACACCGATGTGCGCCCAAATCTGCGCCGCGAAGTCGGCTGTCGATGTCTTGCCGTTCGTGCCTGTCACCGCGACGATGGTTTCGGGCTGGTTGGGATAGAAACGTGCCGCCATCAACGCGAGCCGGCGACGGGGATTGTCGTCGGACACCACAAAGACGTCGGCGCTCTTAACCGTGACGTCGGACGGCGCAAGCACCGCGACGGCGCCTTGCTCGATCGCGTCGGGGATGAAGCGCGTGCCATCGGTTTGCAAACCGCGCAACGCCGCGAACACGTAACCGGGCATTACGGCGCGGCTGTCGGCGGTGATGCCGGCGATTTCGATACCGGAGGCGCGATCGTTCGAGCCGGTAAGTTCGGAAAGCCGCATCACCGACCCTTCCGTACCGAAACGAGGATGGAATCGGTTGCCGCCGGATCGTTCGTCGCCGGCGCGACGCCGAGCAGCGGCGCGATGCGCCCGACAATTCGGCTGGTGGTCGGCGCGGCGGTCCAACCGGCACTGGCGAAGTTGAACGTGCGCTCGGTGCCTTTGGGTTCGTCCAGTGCGACGAACACGACATAGCGCGGATCGTTGATCGGGAACGCCGCGACAAACGACGACAACAGCGCCTTGCGGCGGTAGCCGCCCGCGCCGGCTTTTTCTGCGGTCCCGGTTTTGCCCCCGACCAAATAGCCTTGCGCTTGGGCTTGCCGTCCGGTGCCGTCGGCAACGACGAGACCGAGCAAGGCGCGCATGGTCTGCGAGGTGTGTTCCGAGAGGACGCGAGTCGGCGCAGGACCTTCGCCGTTCTGGCGGGCAAGCAGGGTTGGGGCAACGGAATGACCACCGTTCACAACGGTGCCGTAAGCACGGACCATTTGCAGCGGGCTCACCGCGATGCCATGACCGTAGGCGATCGTCATCGTGCTGATCTCGCGCCACGGCTGCGGCACCATCGGCGTACCGACCTCGGGAATTTCGATCGACGGACGGTCCAGCAAGCCGAGCGTTTTGAGAAACTGCTGTTGGCGCTCGGTACCGATGTCGAGCGCCATCCGGGCGCTGCCAATGTTGGACGAGTACTGAAAAATCTCGGCCACATTGAGCCAACGGTTCTTGGCGTGGTCGTCGTTGATGGTGAAGCGCGCGACGCGGAGCGGCTTGCTGGCGTCGTAGGTGTCCTCCAGGGTCGCCGCACCGTATTCCAATGCGGCAGCGGTGGTGAAGGCCTTGAAGGTCGACCCCATTTCATAGACCCCCAGCGTCGCCCGGTTGAACAGACGGTCCGCGTCGGCCTTTTTCATGGCGCCGGGGTTGAAGTCGGGCAGCGACACCATGCCGAGGACCTCGCCGGTGTGCGCGTCCATCACGATGCCGGCGGCGCCGATGGCTTGGAACTCGTCGACACTGGCCAGGAGCTCGGCTCGCAGGGCGTGCTGGATACGGATGTCGATGCTGAGCGTCACGTCTTGCCCGGCGGCCAAAACGTCATCACGCCCTTTTTCGATGCCGGCGAGACCTTCGCGATCGACTCCGGTGAAGCCGACGACATGCGCCGACAACGGCCCGTGCGGATAGACCCGGCGTTCTTCGTCGACGAACCCAAGACCGGGAATCCCGAGCCGATTGACGGCATCTTGTTGGCGCGGACTGAGGTGCCGCTTGACCCATGCAAAGCGCCGGTCCGACGACAAAATACGCAAAACCGACGCGCGATCGAGATCAGGCAAGACCGTAAGCAACTGCGTCGCCGCTTGTTGAGCGTCCATGATCTTGCGGGGGTTCGCGAACAGCGACACCGCGCGGACGTTGCCGGCAAGCAAGACCCCATTTCGGTCGAGGATCTCGGCGCGCTCGATTTGGGGCTGGCGAACATCCGCTGGGATCGCGGCTTGATCGTTGCTGGGCGCTAAAGCGGCGAGGCCGACGAGACGTCCGGCGATCACGAAGAAGCACAACGCGAAGCCGGCGGCGACGGCAATCAGGCGCACATGACCGGTGTCGAGCGCTTGCTTGGCGACGCCCTCGATCTGGACCAGGCGCCGCAACCCGCGCTTGCGGTCGTAATGTTCGCTGCGGCGACTCATTGCCCGACCCTCGTATCCGCCTGCGCCATTTCGTCAGGCGCGCGAAACGGAATGCGCTCGATGCCGCCGACTTGCCCGGCGGTCGGAGTATCGAGATCGAGATAGCGCCGCACCAATTCCTGGATACGGTCGGGCTGGTTGAGGAAACTCCATTCGGCTTGCAGAACGCGCAGCGCCTCTTGCTCGTCGGCGATCTGCCGATGAAGCGACGCTTTTTCTTGGTCGAGCGCGCGCACTTCGTACTTCAACTCGAAAAGGCCGGTCACGGTGATGGCCAGCAACACCAACCCCGCAATAACCATGGGACGCATCATTGGATGGCCTCGGGCGTCCGCACCCCGGCGCGCAGCCGAGCGGAACGGGCGCGCGGGTTGCGCGCGATCTCTTCGTCGGACGGCTTGCGCGGCCGGGCAGGCTCGAAGGTCGCCGACCCGACTGCGTCGTTCGACGGCATGTGCCGGTTGGCGTTGCGATTGGCCTGCGCGCTGCGATCGCGAAAGAACTCTTTGACCGCGCGATCTTCGAGCGAGTGAAAGGACACGACGGCCAACCGCCCACCCGGCGCAAGTACGCGTTCGGCCGCGGCGAGACCTTGATCCAACTCGCCGCCCTCACCCAGTTCCTCGTTGACGTAGATTCGCAACGCTTGAAACGTTCGGGTTGCGGGGTGAATGCGGGCGCGCGACGGCGGCACCGCGCGCGCGACGATTTCTGCCAGGCGACCAGTGGTCTCGATGGGCGATTCGCGCCGCTGATCGACGATGGCATGGGCGATGCGGCGCGATCGTCGTTCTTCGCCAAAGCGGTAGATGATGTCGGCGAGCGTGGATTCTTCTTCTTGGTTGACGACATCGGCGGCGGTGGGTCCGTCGCCGCCCATCCGCATGTCCAACGGGCCGTCGGCCATAAACGAAAAGCCCCGCGCTGGATCGTCGATTTGCATCGATGAGACCCCGAGATCGAGTGCGACGCCCTCGACGGCGTCGACGCCATGGGCGGCCAAGAGGCCGTCCATCTCGGAAAAGCGGCCCTCGATCAGCGTGAGCCGACCGTCGTATTGGGATTCGAGCGCGCGCCCCCGTTCGATGGCGCGCGGATCGCGATCGATTCCAAAAACCCGGCATTCCGCGGCATCGAGAAAGGCCCGTGCGTAACCGCCGGCGCCGAAGGTACCGTCAACATAGGTTTCGCCGTCGGTCGGCGTGATGGCAGCACAAACTTCGGAGACCATCACGGGCACATGCGAAAAAGTGGCCCGTTGCTGCTCCATCAGGATGCGCCCTCGCCACTTGGGGGTGAGGGTATTTTGAGGTTGGCGCGATCGCGCTTGGCACGATCCACCGCCTCGGCCTCGCGTTGGGCCAAGGCCTCGGGCTCCCAGATTTGAAAACTGCGACCCTGGCCGACGAATGCCGCGTGTTCGGTAATGCCGGCGTGGGCCAGAAGGTTTTCGGGGATGATGATCCGGCCCTCACCGTCGAACGGCAGCTGATGGGCCTTGCCGAAAATGGCCTTCGAGAAATCGTCGTGCTCGTCGCTGAACGGGTTGAAGTCGTCGATGCCCTCGGCCAACCGCTCAAACCGGTCGATTCCGCTTCCTTCGATGGCGGCCGACACCAACGACGGAATGGCAACCACGCCGGAAAAGGTCTGTTGGGACAGCACAGCGCGAAACGTCGCCGGGACCGAAACGCGACCCTTGCGATCTACCTTGTTCACGAAGGTGGATAGGAACAGCGCCAAGGCTGCCTCCACGAAAAACCACTCCCAATGTCCCGACTAGCCCTGCCTCAAGTCGGCCGCAGACCGGCCATGGGACATCGTGGGATATCATGCCATCCTATGGGCGTCAATGGAATTTCAAGTAATTCCGGTGCCTTAGGAAGTACTCCGTGCCTCGAACCTGAACCGATTCGAGGAACCACATGTGGCTATTCGTGATCGACGATCTCTCTACCAATTGAATCGGGCGACAATATGTTCGTGGTATGTTCGCATTTTGGAGACTAACCGATTTTTACTCCGCCGGGCCATGGTAATCGCCAGCGATTACTTGTTCCTGGTTTGTTCTTATTTGCGATGGGAAAAAGCGCCAGGCGGCCTATAAGCCGGGTTCTGTCCCCTTTCGGGGGATGACCATTCCTCTGGGACGCCCGTTACCGGACGCCTCAAGCAACCGACCCAGGTGACGGGTCCAGGAACCGACCCTGCCGGCGAACCGGCGCGCCACCTCTATTTGGTCTTGCTCCCGGTGGGGTTTGTCCTGCCGTCGCCGTTGCCGCCGACGCGGTGCGCTCTTACCGCACCCTTTCACCCTTACCCCGGCCGAAGCCCGGGCGGTTTGCTTTCTGTGACACTTTCCCTGGGGTCGCCCCCGCCGGGTGTTACCCGGCACCGTTTTCCCGTGGAGCCCGGACTTTCCTCTACCGACCCCGAAAGGCCGACAGCGGTCATCCGGCCGCCTAGCCCACCTAGCCTACGCCGTCGCCCTCAGACGTCAACAAAGAGCGCGATGAGACCGGCCAACATGGCGCGGGTCTCGGCATCGGCCGCCCCATCCACCCGGGCGGGGCGATAGTGGCGCTGAAGCGCCGTGACCACCGCGGCGGTCGCCGGACCGTAGTGACCGTCGACGACGATCCCGTAGCCGACGGCGCCGAGGTCGGCCTGCAAATGGAGAACATCGTCGTTGGCATCGCCCTCTCGGAGCGTGTCCGAAGCGGCGGGATGAGGATCGGGCCACAGGGCAAGGCCCGATTTGGCCAACCGCGGCCAATCGAACAATTCGCCAGGATCTTGTTTGCGCGCCGGGGCGACATCGGCATGACCCAACACGCGTGCGGCCGAGACGTCGTGACGCTCCATGACATCGCGGCACAGCGTTTCGAGTGCGGTCATTTGAGCCTCGGGAAACGCGCGGTAGCCGAACTCGTGCCCCGGGTTGACCAGTTCGATACCGATGGAACATCCGTTGATATCGGTTTCGCCGTGCCACGATGCGACCCCCGCGTGCCAGGCGCGACGATCTTCGTCGACCAGCGCATACAGCGTGCCGTCTTCGTCGATCAGATAATGCGCGCTGACTTTCGCGGCGGGATCGCACAACCGGTCGAGCGCGCCCGCGCAATCTTCCATGCCGGTGTAATGCAGAACGATCATGTCGACCGGGGCACGACGGGCGTCGTGATTGGGGGACGGTCGTTTTGTCGCCGGTAAACTCATGGTGCGGCCTTCTCCGGTATCGGCCTCCCCTTACGGGCCGAGCGAATGGCGATGATGGCGACACCGGCGATCGTCATGAAACCACCGACAACAATTTGCAGTGTCGGTTGATCGCCGTAAACGGTAACGCCGAAGAAGACGGCAAAAACCGGGGCAAGAAGGAACAACGGATTGACCCACGTCACCGGGTAGCGCTTGAGCAAAAAGTAAAGCCCCCCGTGGCCGACGATCGATCCTGCGACGGCGGCATAAACGATGCCGGCGACCGGCCCCAGCGTGGCGGTGCGGATCGCTTCGATCTGACCGCTTTCGAACAGAATGGTGAGGATAAAATAGGCCGGGATGCCGACCACCGCGGTCCACGCCTGCACCTGCATGGGCCCCACGCCGGTCAACCGGCGCAACATGATCGTCGTAATCGCCATCGGCACGGTACTGATCACCACAACCAAGAGCGCGTCGAGGTGGTTGACGACCACCGGGTCGAACGAAATGACGACGGTCCCGGCGAACGCCACCGCGATGGCCACCGTTCGCCACAGGCCGATGCGCTCGCCGAGAAAGATCACCGCGAGAATGGCGCCGAACGGAATGAAAAGCTGGGTGGCGATGGCGGCCGAGGAAACATCGCCGGACATCCCAAGTCCGGAGAAGTTCAGCGAAAAATGCAAGACGCCGACCATGAAGCCGACGGCGACCACCGGTCCGATCTTGTCACGCGGCACCCGCAGAAACGGAAACAGAAGAACCGCCAGCAAGACGAAACGTAGGAGCAGCATTTCGAATGTCGGGAAATGATCGAGCGCGGTCTTGGCTGCAACAAAATTGAACCCCCATAACAGGGTGATCAATAGGGCTAGCCCGAGATGTTGCGGCTTCATGGCGACGCGGTGTCGCGTTCGGTCTCGGATTTCTTGTCGAAGTCGACCTCGCCGCCTTCGCCCTCTCGGGTGCGGAACACAATAATGGCCACGCCGATCAACGTCAGCGCCCCGCCCAACGCGATTTGCGAGGACAGCACATCGCCGTAGACGACGATGCCCGAGCCGATCCCGAACACCGGCAACAAAAGCATGAGCGGGGCCACGGTACTGACGGGATAACGCCGCAACAGGTAGTACCAGCCGGCGTGGAACAGCGTGCCGACGAAGATCGTGTAGACGAAGCCGTACCAGGCCAACGCACTGGCATCGGGGACGTCCGCCCAGCGATCGAATTCGAAGATGAGAGACAACGCGAGCATCTGGGGAGCGGCAAGGAAGGACAGCCAGAACTGAAGTTGAAAAACCGTGATGCCGTTGAGTTTGCGCATGAACAACGACGAGACCGACAACGACATCGCCGACAACGTGACGAACATCATCGCGTCGAGCTGCCGGAAGGCCGCGGGATCGAACCCCATCACGACCACGCCACCAAAGGCGATAGCAATGGCGACGCTGCGAACCCAACCGATCCGTTCGCCGAGAAAGATGATCCCGAGAATGGTCGAGAACGGTACGTAAAGCTGGTTGGTGATCGCCATCGTTGAGACGTCCTCGGAGATGCTCAGCGACTTGAACATGAAGCCGAATTGCATCACGCCGAGCGTGACCGCGACCAGAAATACGTTGAGCATTTGCCCTTTGAACACACGCGCGAACGGCGCCAGCGCGACGGACAAGATCGCAAAGCGCATCGCCACCGTGAGAAACGGCGGCAGGGTATCGACGGCGATCTTAGAAGCGACCCAGTTCGTACCGGCCGCTGCCGCCATCGTCAGGGCAAAAAGGAGATGTTGGGGGCGCATCGCGGTCTACGCCAAGCCACGCTCTTTTTCGATGCGGTCGTAGGCGACGTTGATCGCGGCTAGCTTGTCGTTGGCCACTTGCACGAACTCCTCCGGCACGCCTTGCGCGATGAGGGCGTCGGGATGATGCTCGCGAATGAGTCGGCGATAGACTTTCTTAATATCGTCGTTGGACGCGTCGCGCGAAATGCCGAGCACCTGATAAGGGTCGGCCTGGTCCGGCCCGAGATGGGCTTCTTTGATCCGCGCGAACTCGTTCGCGTCGAACCCGAAAATTCGCGAGACGTTTTCGAGGTACTCGAGTTCGGCCGGGTGCATGATGTTGTCGGCCTTGGCGATGTGAAACAAGCCGTCGACCAGATCCTCGAGGACCCGGGGGTTTTCTTTGAAGAGCCCAGCGATTTGGTGGGCGTATATCTCGTAGCCTCGGGCATCCTTGCGGGCGAGATCGAACACCCGCGCGACGTTCTTCATTTCGTCCGGCGGGATTTGAAAGACTTCTTTGAAGGCCTGTACTTCGTCGGCGGTGACCTGGCCGTCGGCCTTCGCCATTTTGGCGCCCAGGGCAATGACCCCGATGGTAAAGGCGATCTGCTTGGTGGCGTCACCGCCCTCCTCGTCGCCCCGGGCCCGGTGTCGGTCGTAGACATGGCCGGCCAGCCCGCCGACCAACGCACCAATAGGCCCGCCCACCGCGAACCCGGTGGTTGCCCCGATGATTTTGCCCCAAATGCTCATGAACTGGCTCCGTGGCGAACCTACCGCGCGGACCGGGGTTGTACCAGTCATGCCCCCCAAGTTGCCTCGCTAGGCCGATGCGGAACGATATGTTATCGAAACCGCCATGGATGCGGGGTGGCAGTTCTGGATCGACCGTGGCGGCACGTTCACCGACGTCGTGGCGCGCGCGCCCGACGGGTCTTTGCAAGCCCGTAAGCTGCTGTCCGAGAACCCCGAGCACTACCGCGACGCCGCCCTTCAGGGCATTCGCGAGACGCTCGGCGTGGAGACCAACGATCCGATACCGGCCGAGCGCATCGCTTCGGTGAAAATGGGCACGACAGTGGCGACCAACGCGCTGCTGGAGCGCAAGGGCGACCGCACCGTGCTGGTCATCACCGAAGGGTTGGGGGATGCGCTGCGCATCGGCTACCAGAACCGGCCCAAGCTGTTCGTACGGCACATTGAACTCCCGGAAATGCTGTACGAGCGCGTGATCGAAGCACCGGAGCGTTTGCTCGCCGACGGGACCGTTCGCAAGGAACTCGACGAGGAGACAGTGCACCGCGATCTGCAGGCGGCGTTCGACGCGGGCATTCGCGCGGCCGCCGTGATTTTGATGCACGGCTATCGCTACCCCGCGCACGAAGCGCGCATCGGCGCCATCGCCCGCGAGATCGGCTTTACGCAGGTATCGGTCTCGCACGAGGTCAGTCCGTTGATGAAACTGGTGAGCCGCGGCGACACCACGGTGGTGGACGCTTATCTGTCGCCGATCCTTCGGCGCTACATCGATGGTCTCGCCGGCGAACTTGGCGGCACGCGGTTGATGTTCATGCAGTCGAGCGGCGGGTTGGCGCGTGCGGACTTTTTTCAAGGCAAGGACTCGATCCTGTCGGGTCCGGCCGGTGGCGTGGTCGGTGCGGTGCGCACCAGCGAGCGTGCCGGATTGCCACGCATCATCGGCTTCGACATGGGTGGAACCTCGACCGACGTGTCGCACTACGACGGCGAATTCGAACGCGCCTTCGAGACCGAGGTCGCCGGGGTCCGCATGCGGGCGCCGATGATGGCGATCCATACCGTAGCCGCGGGCGGCGGTTCGATCCTGCATTTCGACGGCTCGCGCTATCGCGTGGGGCCGGATTCGGCCGGCGCCAATCCCGGCCCGGCGTGTTATCGCCGCGGCGGGCCCCTGACGGTGACCGACGCCAATGTCTGCGTCGGCAAGCTGCAGCCCGATTCGTTCCCCGCAGTGTTCGGCCCGAATGCGGACCAACCCCTCGACGCCGAGGTCGTCCGCCAGCGTTTCGAAGACTTGGCAAAGGAAATCGAAGCGGCGACCGGCGACAAACGCTCGGCCCAAGAAGTCGCGAACGGATTCATCGCGATCGCGGTCGAAAACATGGCCAATGCGATCAAGAAGATCTCCATCCAACGCGGCTATGACGTGACCGATTACACGTTGTGCTGTTTTGGCGGCGCCGGTGCGCAGCATGCCTGCCTCGTAGCCGACGCCCTGGGCATGACCAAGGTGATCATTCACCCGCTCGCAGGTTTGCTGTCGGCCTACGGCATGGGCCTCGCGGATACGACGACGATGCGCGAACGCGCCGTCGAGGCGGTACTCGACGACGACCAAGTCGCTGCTCTGGGCACGACCGTCGCCGAACTCGAAAAAGAAGCCTTGGCCGAACTCGCCGGCCAGGCCATTGCTGCCGATCGCATCGATGTGCTGCGCAAAGTGCATTTGCGCTACGAGGGCAGCGATACGCCACTGATCGTCGATTTCGACGATGCCGCCGGGATGCGCGCCCAGTTCGAAACGGTCCATCGCCAGCGCTTTGGCTTTGCCGCGCCGGACAAGCCGCTGATCGTCGAAGCTGTGGCCGTCGAGGGGCGCGGCCGCGCCGAAGACAGCAAGGCGTTCTTGCAAGATGCGGTGGCCGAGGCAGGCCCCCTTCCCGCGCCCGGCAGCACCGTGACCGTACACACCACCGAAGGCACGCTCGATACCCCGATCTATGAGCGCGCGCACGTGCCCGCCGATACGCCGGTGCCGGGGCCGGCCATCATCACCGAACCCAATTCGACCATCGTGATCGAACCGGGCTGGCAAGCGGTGTTGAACGACCGGGCCGAGTTGTTGCTGACCCGTGTCGTCGCCAAAGAACGCGCGCATGCGATCGGTACGGCGGTCGACCCGGTGATGCTTGAGATCTTCAACAACCTGTTTATGTCGATCGCCGAGCAGATGGGATCGACGCTGCAGAACACCGCGTCGTCGGTGAACATCAAGGAGCGATTGGACTTTTCCTGCGCCGTGTTCGATGCGACCGGCAACCTCGTCGCCAACGCGCCGCACATGCCGGTGCATCTCGGCTCGATGAGCGAGAGTATTAAGACAGTGATCCGAGAGCGCGGCGATACCATCAAGCGAGGCGACGTCTACGTGCTGAACGCCCCCTACAACGGCGGCACCCATTTGCCGGACGTAACGGTGATTACGCCGGTATTCGACGAAGACACCGGCGCCTTGCTGTTCTTTACCGGCAGCCGCGGGCACCAAGCCGACATCGGCGGCATCTCGCCGGGATCGATGCCACCCGATTCCACGACGATCGATCAAGAAGGCATTCTAATCGACAACTTCACGCTGGTGGACGGCGGCCACCTGCGCGAAGCCGAAATGCTCGATCTGCTGAAATCCGGCCCCTACCCCGCGCGCAACCCGGCCCAGAACATGGCCGACCTGAAGGCCCAGGTCGCGGCTTGCGAAAAAGGCGTCCAGGAACTGCGGCGGATGGTCGATCACTTCGGACTCGATGTGGTGCAGGCCTATATGGGCCATGTGCAGGACAACGCCGAAGAATCCGTGCGCCGCGTCATCGACCGGCTGCACGACGGGCGCTTCGTCTATCCGTTCGACGATGGGTTCGAGTTGCGCGTGTCGATCACGGTCAACCATGAGGCGCGATCGCTAAAGATCGACTTCACCGGCACCTCCGGGCAGCACCCCGGCAACTACAACGCGCCGCGCGCGGTAACCATGGCGGCGGTGCTGTACGTGTTTCGCATGTTGGTCGACGACGACATCCCGCTGAACCAGGGTTGTCTGAAGCCGATCGAGATCATTATTCCCGACGGCTCGATGCTGGACTCCAGTTATCCGGCAGCGGTCGTGGCGGGCAATGTCGAGACCTCGCAAAACCTGACCGATACGTTGATCGGCGCGCTGGGCGTGATGGGCGCAGCGCAAGGAACGATGAACAACTTCACGTTCGGCAACGCCCGTTACCAATATTACGAAACCGTCTCCGGCGGCTCCGGCGCGGGGCCGGGGTTCGACGGTACGGCCGCGGTACAGGTGCACATGACCAACACCCGGCTGACCGACCCGGAGGTTCTCGAATGGCGCTACCCGGTAATGCTGGACAGCCACCGCATCCGGCGCGGCTCGGGCGGCCCCGGGCAGTGGACCGGCGGCGACGGCACGATCCGGCGCATTCGTTTCCTCGAGCCGATGACCGCAGGCGTTCTCGCCAGCCATCGCGTGGTGCCGCCGTTCGGCGCGGCCGGCGGCGAGCCCGGCCAATGCGGACGCAACTGGGTCGAGCGCGCCGACGGCACGCGCGACGAAAGTCAGTCCGGGCGCTGGGAAGTCGAGATGAACGCCGAAGATGTTTTTGTCATCCAAACCCCGACCGGTGGAGGCTTCGGACCGGTTGCCAAACGCGCCGAGGCCGCCGAGTAAACCGTGTACGACCTATCCGTCCTGCCGGTGCCGCTGCAGGATCGTTTCCTACAGCACGAGGACTGGCGCTGGGGATATTTCACCAACGCCGACGGCAAGCGTCTGCGCACCGGTTGGGCCGACCCGAGGCCGCGTTCGACCGTGCGCGCCACCGCGATTACCCTGCCCGGCTTTGGCGGCTTCGCCGAACAGTGGTTCGAGTTGTTCACCGACCTGCTCGATCGTGGCATCGCCATCCGGCATCTCGATTGGAACGGTCAGGGTGGTTCGGACCGTTACCTCGACAACAGCCACAAGATGCATTCGCTAGGGTACGGACGCGACGTACGCGACCTTCATGCCTTCATCGATCAATTCATCGAGGTGAACCACGACCGCCCGGTGTTTTTATTGGCCCATTCGATGGGCGCGCATATCGCGATGCGCTATTTGTCCGAACGGCCCGATGCCGTGGCGGGGGCGTTCCTGACGGCTCCGATGCTGGCCATCCACGCCGAAAAGGCGCCGCCCGCCGTGGTGGCTCAGGTGGCGCGTTTGATGACCGCCTTGGGTTTCGGCGAGCGCTACCTGTTAGGCCACGAGGACTGGTGGTTTCGCGAGCACTACGCGGTCGAAGAAAGCCGACTATCGCAGGACGCAGTGCGTTACCGCGTGGCGCAACTCTACTACCGGCTCGAGCCCAGTTTGCGGATCGGCGGCGGCACCTGGCGATGGTTGCACGAGTCCTTCAGGTCGATCGATAAGTTGAAACGCCCGCGTGTCTTGCGGGAAATCCGCACGCCGATCCATATCGCCTCGGCCGGCCGGGACGTGATCGTCGACAATCGCGCACATGCGCGCGCCGCGCGCTATTTGCCGGACTGCGCCGTGACGCACTACGCCGACGCCAAGCACGATATTTGGATGGAGACCGACGCGATTCGCGAACCGCTGTTGGCGACGCTCGATCAGTTCCTGGCCGACAAGGTTGGCGTCCGCTAGTCGCCGCTAAGGACGCGCGATAGCGGACGGCTGAGGGGCGCATCCAGAATTCGGCGCGCCAAATCGGACGCGGCCCCGGCACCAAGCCGAGGGGTGGCCAATTGCAGGAACTTGGCCATCAGGGCATCGCGCCCCATCGGTTGATCCGGGTCGCCCTCGACGCGGTCGACCGACAGGTTGGTTTCTTGTCCGTTTCTGACAATGGTCAACGTCGCCCCGCGACCGGTGTCGAACGCGCCGGTTTCTTCCACAACGATCAGCGCTTCGAGGCGGTTGATCTCGGGATCGCACAGGGCGGCGGCGTCATAGGCTTCCGGACCAAGGCCGCCACGCGCCAAGGCATGCGCAAGCCCGTAAGTCAGACTGAACTGCGCTTGGATCGCGGTGGTGGGCGCGCGATTGCCGCAATATGTCATCGCCTCGGGATAGGTTTGCAACCCGATCGCGGTGATCGCTTCGGTGTCGGTCCCGAATTCCGCGCGCCAATCCAGCGCGGCTTGGGCGCCGTAGTGGACGTGACGCACGGCGGCGAACGCTTTGAAGTAGCCCTGCAATACGAGCCAAATACCGGGCGGCGTCAACGCCACGGCCTTTGTCGGATCGAAGGTAAGCGCCGCGGCCTCGCCGAGCGCCTGTTGGGGTGCGGTGACGCCGGCTGCCAACGCCAGTGCCGCTTCGATGCCACGCGACACGGCTTGCGCCGCGTAAAGATTGCGGGTGGTCGCGCCCTCGCGCGCCGGCGCATACAGGCTCGCCGGGATGAGGCAGGCGGCCGCCTCCACAGCCGTCGCGAGGTGGTCTCGGTCGCGGGCATGCAGCACGGCGGCGGCCGCGGCGGCGGCGACCACCGTGCCCCAGGTCCCGTCGACATGCATCCCGGCACGAATCCGCCAAGCCGCACCAAGCCGCGCGCCGACCTCGTACCCGACGACCAGCGAATCCAGGGCATCGACCAAACGGGCGTCGGTCTCGAGGGCGACGGCCACGGCGGCCGGCACGGCATGAAGCCCGGGGCGGCCATGCGCCGAGGCCAGTCCCTCGCAGGCTTCGTCCCAACACGCCGCAAGCGCCATCGCCTGGCCCAGATGACTAGCCGACAGCCCGGGTGGGAAACCGGGACAGGGCGGGGCTTGTCCCGACGCGAGGCGCATGACGTACGCGCCCACTTCATCGCGCCCTAAGCCCGCAAGCGCACAGCCCAAGGTATCGAGCAGCAAGAGCCGCGCGCGATCGGCGACCGCCGGGTCCGCCGTGGGTGGCGTTTCCGCGAGCCACCCGAGGACCGCGCGCAGCTGCGCATCATGTTGGGCGAAATTCGAGGCTTGTGATTGGGACGACACCGCATGATGATCGTGGGATGAGGACGCTTCAGCAAGTCTTGGTCTTGGCTTTTGTCGTCGTCGCGGTCGTTCTTGGCCCGGTCGCGAGTGCCCAAGACGGAATCCCCGAGCGATTCACACAGCCCGAGGGCTGGCAATGGGGACGATTCACAAACGCCGAAGGCGCGGCCATCCGGTTCGGCTATTTGCGGGCCGACAACCCGCGCGCCGTGGCGGTGGTGGTGACGGGCTTCCGCGAATTCGGCGAAAAATACTTCGAGGTGGTGCGCGACCTGCACGAACGCGGCTTCGACGTGTGGCAGATGGATTGGCGTGGCCAGGGGGGATCGGACCACTACCTGCCCGATACCGAAAAGACCTGGTACCAGGGTTACGATCGGGACGCCGACGACCTGCAGCAATTCGCAACCGAGATCGTCGAGCGCCGCGACGGCGTACCGACCTTCGTGGTCGCCCATTCGATGGGCGGGCACATCGCGCTGCGCTACCTGCGAAACCATGCAGGCACGTTTGATTTCGCGGTGATGACGGCGCCGATGCTGCGCATCAACACCGGCGGGATTCCCAAGTGGGTAGCCAAGCCGCTGGCCTGGGGCGGCAACATCGTCAATGCCGAGGCGTATATCATCGGCGGCACCCCGTGGGCGTACGATCCGGATTTTGCGGTCGAAGACAGTTCGGTATCGCAAGACCCCGCGCGCTATCGGGTGGGCCAGGAATACATGCGGCTGAACCCGAACCTGAGATTGGGTAGTGCGACCTACGGGTGGATCCGCAACGCCTTTCGCGAGATCGCCGAACTGAACGAAGAAAGCTATCTAAGCGCGATCGAGACGCCGGTGCTGATCGCCTCGCCGCGCAACGATCAAATCGTGCTGCCCGAGGCGCACGACCGAGCCTGTCCGTTGATGCAAGCTTGCGAACTGTTTCCCATTCCAGATGCCAAGCACGAGGTGTGGATGGAACGGGACGACTTCCGCGACCCGTGGTGGGCACGCGTCGATGCGTTTATCGAAGAGCAGCTAACGCGCTAGGCCGCCGAGGCGATCGCATCGATCTTGGCCGCCATGATGAAATCGTTTTCGTGCAGGCCCTTGATCTTGTGGGTGTACAGCTCGACGGTGGCATAGCCCCAACCGAACGCGATGTCGGGGTGATGCCCCTCTTCTTCCGCGAGCGCACCCACCTTGTTGACGAAATCCAACGCCGCGACAAAGTCGCCGAACCGGAAGGCGCGTTCGATTCGGGTCGCGCTATGCGTGAGGGTCCATTCGGGGACTTCGCGCGCGAAAACATGCGCTTCGTTTTCGGTGAGCGGGGGAATGCCGCCGCGGCACGGCACGCAGGTTTTTTCGGTCAACGCCATGACGAATCAGTCTCCTTTATGCGCCGGGTGGAACGCCCTCGACGCCGACCACCCGACCGGTCGAATGTTTATGCCGAATGCCGACGATCCTTCGATAGTCGGGATCGTTCCAGAAGGATTCAAGGGCGTCCATGTCCGGGAATTCCATCACGGCAAGGCGGCCAGCCCATTCGCCCTCAAGCGCCTTGGTGGCGCCGCCCCGGATAATGAATTTGCCGCCGTGGCGCGCGACCAACCCTGGGGTCTGCGCGGTGTATTCGGCATAAGCCTCGGCGTTCTGGACCTCGATTTCGGCAATCAGGTAGGCGCTCATTCGCCGCCCTCCCACAGGCCGTGCCGGCGGTGCCACTCTTCCAGCGATTCGTCGGGGTAACCGGGAAAATGGGTATGGCCCACGCCAGACGGCACTTCGACCCAGGGCGCCTTGTAATCCAACATGATGTGCACCGTTTCGGGCGGCGTCGGCAGCGGCGTATCGATGACCCCGGCAAAGGGATGCACCAGTTCCGGCCATTCCGGGCTGTAGACCCAAAGGGCGGTGCCGCAGGCCACGCAATAGGCGCGCAACGCGGAGCTCGGCTCGCCCTCGGGCGCGCCCGCACCGCGTTCGGTGAGTCGCTTTTCGACTTGGTACGACTTGGCGTGTTCGCCGCCGTGAATCCGTAAGGTATCGAACTGGCCCGACAAGTTGATGCCATAGCCGCCCGAGCCCGCGGTCTTGCGACAGACCGAGCAATAGCACCGCATGTAGGGCACGGGCCCATGGGACTCCACCGAAAAGCGGACCTTGCCGCAGTGACAGCTGCCGTCGAGTTTCATACTGTTGCCCTATCGTTGCTTGCGCGCGCGGTCATCGTATCGAGGCCAGCGCGCTACGCCAATGACAGGGGAGTGAGCGTTGCCGAGCGTTTTCGTCACCGGCGCCAATCGTGGCCTAGGGTTGGAGTTCGTGCGCCAATACAGCGCCGACGGCTGGCGGGTGCTGGCCGGCTGCCGCGCGCCCGATCAAGCCACCGCGCTGAACGAAATCGCCGACGCGTCCAACGGCAAAACCACGCTGCATGCAATCGATGTGGCGGATCGCGCGGGTGTGCAGGCGCTGGCCTCTACCATCGACGAACCCATCGATATCTTGATCAACAATGCCGGGCAGATGGAAGGCTGGGACGAAGGGTTCGGCGCCATCGACTACGACAAATGGGATCGCATACTGCGCACCAACCTGTTCGGGCCGGCCTGGGTCTCTCACGCCTTTGCGCCGCATGTGGAAAAAAGCGCGCGCCGGTTGATCGCCATGATGACATCCGGCCTGGGTAGCCTCGCCGACAATCGCGACGGCGCCCGCAATCCGGCAGGCAAGCTTTACATGTACCGATCGAGCAAAGCCGGTCTCAACATGTTGGTAAGTAAGCTGGCGGCCGATCTGAAGGAGCGCGGCATCACGGTCGTCGCCATGGGCCCGGGACACGTTCAAACCGACATGGGCGGCCCAACCGCACAGCTGATGCCCGAAGAAAGCATCGGCGCGGTGCGCAACGTGCTGGCGGCGCGCACTGTCGCCGATACGGGCCGGTATTACTTCTATACGGGGGACGAGTACCCGTGGTGACGTCGAGGCGGATATGCCGACCATATTGATCACCGGCGCCAACCGCGGGATCGGTTTGGAATGCGCACGGCAATTCGCCGCCGACGGTTGGACCGTGCTGGGCTGTTGCCGTAAACCCGAGGCGGCAACCGAGTTAGCCGCCATCGACGGCGTGACCGTCCACGCCCTTGATGTGACCGATATGGCTTCCGTCGACCGTCTCGCGACGGCAATTTCCGACCCCATCGATGTGCTGCTGAACAACGCAGGCCAAAGCCCACGACCTCGAATCACGTTCGGCAGCATGGACTATGACCGATGGGCGGATTTGTTCGCGGTGAATACGTTGGCGCCGTTCAAGATGATCGAAGCGTTTCACGATCATCTGCGACGATCGGACCTCAAGACCGTCACCAACGTTTCCAGCATCATGGGCTCGATCGAGGATACCAGCGGCGACCATGTGCCCTATCGCTCGACCAAAGCCGCCCTCAACATGGTGACCAAAGCGCTGTCGGGTGACCTCGCGTCCGATAACATCATCGTCTTCAGCATTCATCCGGGCTGGGTGCGGACCGACATGGGCGGCCCGAGCGCCGCGGTTTCGCCCGAGGACAGCGCCGCCGGTATCAAGAAGGCGATCGAGAATGCCGACGCGAACGCGAGCGGCAAGTTCTTCAATTGGACCGGCGAGACATTACCGTGGTGACGCCATGACCAGCATGTTGATCACCGGTGCCAATCGCGGACTTGGATTGGACTTCGTGCGGCGGCTCGCGCCCGAGGGGTGGCGTATTCACGCCTGTTGCAGAAACCCCGCCAAAGCGACCGATCTCCAAGCCTTGGCCGATACGCACGATGTGACGATCCACGCGCTGGATGTCTCCGATTTCGCGCAGATCGACGCATTGAAGAAGACGCTGGGCAAAGAGCCCATCGACGTGCTGTTCAACAATGCCGGCATCATGGAGACCATCCAACGCACGCTGTCGCTCGACCACACCAACCAAATGTTCGACACGCTGGACGAAGACGAATGGATGGAGGTAATCCGCGTCAACACCATGGCGCCGATGCGCATGTGCGAGGTCTTCGTCGACAACGTCGCGGCGAGCGAACGCAAACAAATGCTGATGATGTCGAGCATCGTCGGCAGCATCGGGAGCAACCAAACCGGTCGGTGGTACCACTACGCCACCTCCAAGACGGCCTTGAACATGGTGATGCGCAGCCTCGCTGCAGATCTGAAGGATCGGGGCATCACCGTGATGTCCCAGCATCCGGGCTGGACGCAAACCGACATGGGCGGGCCTTCGGCGGCGCTGACGATCGACGAAAGCGTGGGCGGAATGGTCGAGGTGGTAAAGAACCTGACCCCCGCCGATAGCGGCCGGTTCATCGCCTGGAACGGCGAGGACGTGCCCTGGTAGGAGAGCGGGAAACCGCCCCTGGGGGCGGTGACCTTACGGCGTTTCGCGGGCGCTATTTGCGCACCATGCTGCTTTTGCTCGCGATGGACGTGGCGTTTCATGTGTTTTTCGGGTTGGTCACCCAGCGCTGGCTCATCGTGCTGAGCAACGTACCGTTGCAGGCGATCATGTTCCTGGGCGTGAACCTTGTGGGCGCCGGCATCATCTATCGTCCGATCGCCGATTTTATCGAGGGATCGGGTTCGCTTGATAAAGCGATTGGACGCATCCAAGACCTGCCGGTTCGCGCATCGTGGTTCGTCTTCGCGTTGGCCGTCCCGACGATGACGATCAACGTGATCGCCATTCCAATGGTGTTCTTCCCCGACGACTTCGCGTTGATACCTATTGCAACCATTCTGACGCGGGTGGCGATCTGGTGCGTCCTGATGCCGTACTTCGTCTATTTCCTGGTGATGAACTTCACCGCCAATTTGCGCTTGGCGCTGTTCGAAACCCGCGGGATCGTGGTGCCGGCGCGACAAGGCCATGTCTTGGCGCGGCTCGCGGTCGCGTTCAGCGTCTCGGCCTTGCTGCCGGGCGTCGTGATGTTCATCGATTCGCTCGGCCTTGAAACGTTGGCCGCAACCCTAGGAATCGAACCCTATTTGATTTTGGGGAGCGACCTATTCGTCACGCTGATGATCTTCGTCGTCACGTTCCCGGTGATCGCGCGCACCATTCAGAACCCGATCGGCAAGATGACCGCCGCGGTCGGCGCGCTTGAGAAAGGCGATTTGACCGCGAAAACCCCGGCCCAGACCGACGACGAACTGGGCAAGCTTGCAGAAGCCTATAACGACATGATCGACGGTTTGCGCGAACGCGAACTGGTGCGTGAGACGTTCGGCAGGTTTGTGAACCCGACGGTAGCCAAAACCATTTTGGAGCATCCCGAGCGATTGGGCGGCGAAGTGTCCGTCGCGACGGTCCTGTTCACCGACATCGAAGCCTTCACCACATTGACCGAGCCGATGGCGCCGACCGAGACCATCGACTTGCTCAACGAATACTTCGAGGTGGTGATGGAACCGGTGAGCCGATACGGCGGGGTCATTACCAATTTCACCGGCGATTCGTTGCTCGCGGTGTTCAACGTGCCCGAACCCGACCCGGACCACGCAGCCAATGCGGTACGCGCGGCGCGCGGGATCGAACGCGCCTTGGCGGGGCGGACATTCGGCGCGGGTTTGACGATGCGTACCCGAATAGGGATCAACACCGGCGATGTCGTGGCCGGCGCGGTCGGCGGCTCGGACCGGCTCGGCTACACGATCCTGGGCGACGCGGTGAACCTCGCCGCGCGCCTCGAGCAGCTCAACAAGAACTACGGCTCCTTGATCATGGTGTCGGAGGAAACCGCACGACTGGCCGGCGACGAGTTTGCCTTCAACCCCATCGGCGACATCATCGTAAAGGGCCGCGCCCAACCGGTCCGGGCGTTTACGCTCGACGTGGCCGGCGCTTCTTAACGGCTAGGTGGCGCCTCCCTCGAAAGGGAACTTCTCGCGCCAGTGGCGGGCGATGTCCTCGCGGGTGCAGACCCAAACGTCTTTGTGTTGCCGAACGTGCTCCAGGAACTTCTGCAGGGCGCGCGCACGGCCGGGTCGACCGATAACGCGCGGATGAAGACCGACCGACATCATGCGGGGATGCTCGGCCCCTTCTTCGTAGAAATAGTCGAAGGTGTCGCGCATGTAGTTGAAGAACTGGGTGCCTTCGGTGAAGCCGCCGGGCACGGTGAAGCGCATGTCGTTGACCTCGAGCGAGTACGGCAGGATCAACACGGGATAGCTTGAGTCTTCGACCCAATACGGCAAATCGTCGGCGTAGGAATCCGAATCGTAGATAAAGCCGCCCTCCTCCGCCGCCAAGCGCCGCGAGATCATGCTCATGCGTCCCGCGAACCAGCCCACCGGGCGTTTGCCGGTCGTGTTGGTGATGGCTTCGATGGCGCGCCGCATGTGGTCGCGTTCCTCGGCTTCGGTCAGCGCGCCATGGTCGATCCAACGATAGCCATGCGTCGCAATCTCGTGGCCGGCATCGGCCATCGCCTTGGCAGCCACCGGATTGCGTTCCATCGCTTGGCCGCAAGCATAGACCGTGCAGCGCGCGTCATACCGTTCGAGCAGCCGCAAAATGCGCCAAATGCCGGCACGCGAGCCGTACTCGTAAATCGATTCGACCAGGAGGTTCCGCTTGCCCTCCAACGCTTGGAACGTCGGATGCCCCGGCACGTCGGTCATCAGACCTTCGGAATGCGCATCGCCATCCATGATGGTGTGCTCCGCGCCTTCCTCGTAGTTGATGACGAGATTGAGCGCGACGCGGGCGCCGCCGGGCCATTGCGGATCCGGCGGATTGGGCCCGTAGCCGTAGAGATCGCGTGGATAGTCGCTGGTTGCTGTCATGCGTTAATCCTCCCCTTGGGCGAAGCTTAACGCGAATACGCGCGCGGATCAGGCCCGATCGTAGCCGAGGTTGGGGGCGAGCCAGCGCTCGGCCTGCTCGACGGAAACACCGCGGCGGTCGGCGTAGTCTTCGACTTGGTCGCGCCCGATGCGGCCAAGGCCGAAATACTGCGAGTCCGGGTGGGAGAAGTAATAGCCCGACACCGAAGCGCCGGGCAGCATGGCGAAGTTTTCGGTTAGCGTGATCCCGGCGTTGTTGGTGGCGTCGAGCAATTCGAACAGCGCAGGCTTTTCGCTGTGGTCGGGACAGGCCGGGTAGCCCGGCGCCGGGCGAATACCGCGATAGGCTTCGCCGATCAACGCGTCGTTGTCGAGATCTTCGTCGGGCGCGTAGCCCCAGAATTCTTTGCGCACCCGTTCGTGCAATCGTTCGGCAAACGACTCTGCGAGCCGGTCGGCCAATGCCTGCAACATGATGCCGCTATAGTCGTCATGCCCCGCCTTGAACTCGGCGAGCTTTTCGTCGATGCCCAACCCGGCAGTGACGGCAAAGCCGCCGATGTAGTCCGCAACGCCACTGTCTTTGGGGGCGATGAAGTCCGCCAGACAGAAATTCGTGCGCCCCGCGGACTTGCTCATTTGCTGGCGCAGGAAATGGACCGTTCGCAGCACCTCGGTGCGGCTTTCGTCGGTATAGATCTCGACGTCATCGCCCACCGCATTGGCCGGGAAGAAGCCGTATACCGCTCGCGCCGACAGCCACTGCTCGCCAACGAGACGCTGCAGCATCGACTGAGCGTCTTTGTAAAGGTCTCGGGCGGCGGACCCGATCACCTCGTCATCGAGGATCTTCGGATAAGTGCCGGCGAGCTCCCAGGTGCGGAAGAACGGCGTCCAGTCGATGTGCGAGGTCAATTCGGCGAGGTCGTAGTTCTCTAGCGCATGGACGCCCAGTACGTTGGGCTTGGGCGGCACGTAGTTCGACCAATCTGCGGCGAAGCGGTTTTCCCGCGCCGCGGCGATGGGGTGTTGGTTGGCGCCCGAATCTCGGTTGCGATAGCGCTCGCGAACGGATTCGTATTCGGCCGCGATGTCGTTGACGTAGTCGTCTTTGCGGGTCTCGCTGGTCAGGTTGCTGGCCACCGCCACCGCGCGGGAGGCATCGAGCACATGAATTGCCGCACCGCGTTTGTAGCCCGGCGCGATCTTGACCGCGGCATGGACCTTGGACGTGGTCGCCCCGCCGATCAGAAGGGGGATGTCGAACCCTTCGCGCTCCATTTCATGAGCTACCGTGACCATCTCGTCCAACGACGGCGTGATCAGGCCCGATAGGCCGATGATGTCGACGTTCTCCTTGCGCGCCGTTTCAAGGATGGTCTGGTAGGGCACCATGACGCCGAGATCGATGACCTCGAAGTTGTTGCATTGCAGAACCACGCCGACGATGTTTTTGCCGATGTCGTGCACATCGCCTTTGACGGTCGCCATCAGAATCTTGCCCTTGGCCTCGGCGCCGACTTCCTTCTCGGCCTCGATGAACGGCAGCAGGTGCGCGACGGCTTTTTTCATTACCCGAGCGCTTTTGACCACCTGAGGCAAGAACATCTTGCCCGACCCGAACAGATCGCCGACCACGTTCATCCCATCCATCAACGGCCCTTCGATGACTTGAATGGGTCGATCGAACTCCTGGCGGGCTTCTTCGGTATCTTCGACGATGAAATCGGCGATGCCTTTGACGAGCGCGTGCGTCAGTCGTTCGCGGACCGGCGCCTCCCGCCACGACAGATCGGCAACCTGAACCTTGCCGCCCTTTGACCGATATTCCTCGGCGATGGTGAGCAGGCGATCCGTTGCGTCGTCGCGGCGGTTGAGGATGACGTCTTCCACCGCATCGCGCAGATCTTTGGGGATCTCCTCATAGACCTCGAGCTGGCCGGCGTTAACGATCCCCATATCCATGCCCGCAGCAATCGCGTGATACAGGAAGACCGAGTGCATGGCCTCCCGGACGGCGTTGTTGCCGCGAAAGGAGAACGACACGTTCGATACGCCACCGGAAACGTGGGCGTGCGGCAATTCGGCCCGAATGCGCTTGGCCGCTTCGATGAACTCGATTCCGTAATTGTTGTGCTCTTCGATCCCAGTGGCCACGGCGAAGATGTTGGGGTCGAAGATGATGTCCTCGGCCGGGAAACCAACCTCGCCCACCAGGATGTCGTAGCTGCGTTTGCAGATCTCGAATTTGCGGTCGGCGGTATCGGCTTGGCCGTCTTCGTCGAAGGCCATCACGACGACGGCCGCGCCGTAGCGGCGAATCTTTCTGGCTTGCTCGATGAAGGGCCCCTCGCCTTCTTTCAAGCTGATCGAATTGACGACCGCCTTGCCTTGGACGCATTTCAACCCTGCTTCGATTACCGACCACTTCGACGAATCGATCATGACCGGTACGCGACTGATCTCGGGTTCGGACGCGACGAGATTGAGGAAGGTGACCATCGCCTCCTCGGAGTCGAGCATGCCCTCGTCCATGTTGATGTCGATGATCTGAGCACCGCCTTCGACCTGCCCGCGGGCCACCTCAAGCGCGGCATCGTAGTCGCCGTTGACGATCAGTTTACGGAACTTGGCGGAACCGGTGACGTTGGTACGCTCACCGATATTGACGAAATTAGCCGTGGTCATGCGCTGATCGAGACTGCTTCGAGACCGGAGAGACGCATCGCGGGCGCCACCTCCGGCAGTTGTCGCGGCGCGATGCCCGCCACGGCTTTGGCGATGGCCGCGATGTGGCCCGGGCTGGTGCCGCAGCAGCCGCCCACGATATTGATGAGACCCGATTCGGCCCACTCCTTGATAAACGCCGAGGTTGTCTCGGGCGTTTCGTCGTATTCACCCATCGCATTGGGCAAGCCCGCATTGGGATAGCCGCAAATCCAGGTATCTGCGACACGCGATAGCGAGGCGAGATGGGGGCGGATTTGTTCGGCCCCGAATGCGCAATTGATCCCGATGGTAAAGGGTCGCGCATGGCGCACCGAATGCCAAAACGCTTCGATCGTTTGACCCGACAAATTGCGCCCCGACAGATCGGTCAACGTGCCGGAAATCATTAGAGGCAAGCGTTCGCCGAGCTCGTCGAACAGTTCTTCCACGCCGAAGATCGCGGCTTTGGCGTTGAGCGTATCGAAAATGGTTTCGATCAACACAAGGTCGACTCCGCCTTCGACCAGAGCCGCGGTGGCGTCGCGATATGCCGTGCGCAACTCATCGAACGTCGTATTGCGATAGCCCGGACGATTGACGTCGGGCGATAGCGATGCCGTCCTATTGGTCGGACCGAGCGACCCGGCGACGAAACGCGGTTTGTCGGGGTTCTTTTCGGTGGCGGCGTCCGCTGCTTCCCGCGCGATCCGCGCGCCCTCACGATTAAGTTCAGGGACGAGGTCTTCCATGCCGTAGTCGGCCTGGGAGATCGTCGTGGAATTGAACGTATTGGTTTGAATTACGTCGGCGCCGGCTTCGAGATAGGCATCGTGAATCTCGCGCACGATCTGGGGCTGAGTGAGGTTCAACAGGTCGTTGTTGCCCTTCACGTCACGGTCGTAATCGGCAAAGCGTTCACCACGATAGCCCGCTTCGTCCAGGCTATAGGATTGGATCATCGTGCCCATCGCACCGTCGAGGACCAAGATGCGTTGCTGAATCGCTTCGTTGAGCTTGGCCAATCGGGCTTGCCGATTCATAAAACGTCTCCTGCCGGCGCCGCGCGCAAGCCAAGGATGTGGCAAATCGCGTAGGTCAAATCGGCGCGGTTAAGCGTGTAAAAATGAAACTCGTTGATCCCGGCTGCTTGTAGACGACGGCATTGCTCTGCGGCAATGGTTGCACCGACGAGCTTGCGGGTCTCACTGTCTTTTTCGGTGCCGTCAAACAACCGATGCATCCAGTGCGGCACGTCCGCGCCGCACATGCCGCAAAACCGAACCGTCCCTTCGAAGTTCGACACCGGCATGATGCCGGGAACCACCGGCACCTCGATCCCGGCCGCTCGGACCTTCTCGAGCCAGCGCAGATAGACATCCGGGTCGAAAAACACCTGGGTGATGGCGCGCGACGCACCGGCATCGATCTTGCGCTTGAGATAGTCGATGTCGGCCTCGGGGCTCGCGGCATCGACATGAACTTCCGGATAGGCCGCAACACTAATTTCGAAATCGGCCACCTTCTTGAGCCCGGCTACGAGCTCGGCCGCATTTCCATAGCCGTCCTCGTGGGGCACGAAGGAGGGATCGTTCTGCGGCGGATCGCCACGAAGCGCGACGATGTGGCGCACACCCGCTTCCCAATACCCCGCGGCGACCTCGTCGATTTCGGCCCGGCTGGCGCCGACGCAGGTCAGGTGCGCCGCAGGGATCAGCGCGGTGTCCTTGAGAAGACGCACCACCGTGGCATGGGTTCGCTCGCGCGTACTCCCGCCGGCGCCGTAGGTCACCGAAACAAACCTCGGACCAAGCGGTTCGAGACGTTTGATCGACCCCCATAGAATCTCGCTCATCTTGTCCGTCTTGGGCGGAAAGAACTCGAACGACACCTGCGGCGGCGCACTGGTGTTCTCGTGGGTAATCAGGCCGTGGAATGCGTTCATGACGCGCGCGCCTCTTCCGCAAGGGGTTTTTCGCCATGCCACACCGTAACGGTCAGTGGATCTCCATCGAGATGCACCGGCGCGCCGGCAATGAGGCCGGTCGCCTGCATCCACCCGGTGACCTCGGCATCGGGAAACCCAAGCCGCCGGTGCGCATGTTCCTCCCGCAGCGACTCGACATCGTGGGGTGCAAAGTCGGCGACGACCATGATCCCGCCGGGTCGGAGCACCCGCTCACCCTCGGCCAACACGCCGGCCGGCTCGTCGGCGAAATGCAGAACTTGATGATAGGTCACCGTATCGACCGATCTTTCGGGAAACGGGAGGCTGTGCATGTCGGCATGCCGCACCCGACAATGCTTGAGGTCGGGTCGGTCGATATTGGCCCGCGCTAGACCCAGCATCTCATGAGACAGGTCAACGCCGATGGCCTCATCGGCCGCCGGACCCAGCAGTTCAAGCATGCGCCCGGCACCGGTCCCGACATCGACCAAGGTGCCCACCGGCCGTCCTTGGAACAGGCGCTGCATCACCGACTCGACATTGGACTCCGGCACGTGCATCTGGCGCACCTCGTTCCAATGCTCGGCGTTGGCCCGGAAGTAGGCGGTCGCCGCGTCGGCTCGGTGGCGACGGACCGCCTCCAGGCGCGCCAAATCTCCGTCCTCATCCCCGGAATCGTCCGGCAGGAGCTCGACGAGGCGGGCAGACAGATCGCCGGCTTCGCCGTGACTGGCGAGTCGGCAAAAAACCCATGTCCCCTCTCGGAAACGTTCAATGAGGCCGGCATCGTCCAGCAGTTTGAGGTGGCGGGATACCCGGGGCTGGCTCTGCCCCAATATCTGGGTCAGTTCGCTCACCGTCAGTTCGGCACGGGACAACAGGCCCAGAATCCGCAGCCGGGTCGGCTCGCCGGCCGCCCGCAAGCCGCCTAAGAGAATATCCAAGGAAACCGCCATGCCCGAGATATAAAGATATGTTTATGTTTGTCAAAGTGTTTGTTGTGCGAGACCCCGCCTCCTTGTGCCTTCTCGGCGGGTTGCTACTACATGAGCGAAACGAGGTGCGACAATGACGCAACACTGGTGGCCTGAAAGCCGCGTCGGCGTCTTCAGCTTGCTGGTTTTGGTAGGGGCCCTGTGCTACTCAAGAGCCCGCGTTTTTGGCCTGGGATGATGACCCGTTTGGCCGCGCTCTTGTTTGGCTTCGCGTGGTTATCGGAGGGGGCTCATGTCTAGGATTAAGTGGTCTGTTTTCCTGAATAGGTTTGAGCGTTGAACCCATTGTCTAAAGTTTCACCCCGGGCGGTTTTGGCTTCGGCGGCGCTCTTTGTCGTGGCCGCCTGCGCCACGCCGGGCAACGAACCCGGCCAAATCGCCGACCCATTGGAACCGGTCAATCGCTACATCTTTGCGGCCAACCTCGCGGTGGACACCACCGTGATCGAGCCGGTCGCGACGTTATACCGCGATTTCGTGCCCGATCCGGCGCGCGACAGCGTGCGTAACTTCCTGCGCAATCTGGAATCGCCTGTGATCCTGGCCAACGATGTCCTCCAGCGCGATCTGGACGCCGCTGGGGTTACGACGAAGCGGTTTTTCATCAATACGACCCTTGGCGTTCTGGGCCTTTTCGACCCCGCCACGGACATGGGCCTCCCGCGACGCGACGAGGACTTCGGGCAAACGCTGGGCACCTACGGGGTTGGTCCCGGGATCTATCTCGTTCTACCGATCCTAGGCCCGTCAAGCTTGCGCGACGCCGCGGGCAATGTCGTCGATTACTACTTCGACCCACTGAACTACTACGCCGACAACACCGATCGCGGCCACCTTACGGTTTTGCGGGCCGGCATTCGTGGTATCGACGCCCGCGCCCGGACGATTGAGACGCTGGACGAGATCGAGCGCACCTCGATCGACTTCTACGCGACGATCCGCAGCCTTTATCACCAGCGCCGCCAGAGCGACATTCGCAACGGATCCGCACCGTCGCTGCCCAAGCTCGACTTGACCGGCGACACCGAAGAAGACCGCACGGCCTCGCTGGAAGACTGAGGCAAGCACGATGATGAGACTTCGCCCGTTCCTACTGGCGCTTGTCCTAGCCGCGGCGTTCTCGATCAACGCGGTGGCGCAACAGGCCCAAGCGGATACCGAAAAGTTCATTGCCAGCCTGGGTGACCGCGCCTTGCAGGTGCTGGTGGTCGACTCGCAGAGCGAAGCCGAACGCGAAGATGCCTTTCGCGGATTGTTGAGCGAAGGGTTCGACCTGCGCTTGATCAGTCGTTACGCGCTGGGCCGTTATTGGCGCCGCGCCACCAAAGAACAACGCGCCGAATACGCCAAGCTGTTTGAAGACTTCATTGTCGAGACCTATGTCGCGCGGCTTAGCGAGTACAGCGGCGAAACGCTCAAGGTAGTGAGCTCGCGCCCCGACGATCAGGACACCATCGTACATTCGGAGATCGTGCGCGACGGCCGCCCGCCGATCCGGGTCGATTGGCGCGTGCGGAACGGCGACGAGCAACTCAAGATCATCGATGTCGTCGTCGAAGGCGTCAGCATGTTGCTGACCCAGCGCGACGAGTTCGCCTCGGTGATCCAGCGCTCGGGCGGCAATGTCGAAGGGCTGCTCGCACGGCTGCGCGAGAAGAGCGGCGACGGCGAGTAACGCCTAACCCGACCGGCCGAGCCGGTACAATTCCATGTTGGTCAGGTATTTGCCGGTCTTGATCGGATCGTAGGGCGTGAAGTTGAGCGTCCGCACGAAACGGCGAATGATTTCGCCATCGACCACATCGGCATCGATGACGTTGAGACAACCGGTGTCTTGTTCGAACGACGCCATACCCTCGGGGCCGCCGTGGGTCACCCAACTGAGCACCGCGCGGTTGGTGCCGCCGTGGCAGACCAGCAGCGCCGTCGTCCAATCGTTGCGCGCCAAGAGCGCTTCGGTGGCGTCGGCGATGCGGCGATAGAACGCCGCGAATTCCTCGCCCCCGGCAAAGCACGCGCCGGGTTGATGGGCGGTCTCGAAGCCATAGACGAACTCGGCTTCGATGCGCTCGGGCGTGAGGTCGGCAAAATGGCCCGTTTTGATTTCCCGCAGGGCGCCGATCTCGTCGATGGGCACGTCTCGACCGCCTAGCGCCGCCTCGAGAGTTTGCTTGGTCCGCAGCAAGCCGGTGTGTCCGGCCAGATCGAAGGAAATATCGGCCAACGCCTCGCCCATCAAGGCCGCTTGGCGGCGGCCTTTTTCGGTGAGTTCCACCGCATCGGGATCGGCCACGCCCTTGCCGGCGAATTTGTAGTCGACCTCGCCGTGGCGCATCAGATAGATGCGGCGGCGGCCTTGGGTGCCGGGCAGGCCGAGCGTCATCCGGTCAGTCTCTCGGGAATTGTTTGTACTTGATGCGATGCGGTTGGCTGGCGGACTCGCCGAAGCGGCGTTTGAAATCGGCCTCGTAGTCTTGGTAGTTGCCGGCGAACCACTCGACATGGCTATCGCCCTCGAAGGCGAGGATGTGCGTCGCGATGCGGTCGAGGAACCAACGGTCATGACTGATGACCAAGACGCAGCCGGAAAACGCATCAAGCGCGTCTTCGAGCGCCCGCAAAGTATCGACATCGAGGTCGTTGGTCGGCTCGTCGAGCAGCAACACGTTGGCGCCCGACTTCAGCATCTTGGCGAGATGGACGCGGTTGCGCTCCCCACCCGATAGCTGACCGACTTTCTTTTGCTGGTCGGCACCCTTGAAGTTGAAGGCACCGACATAGGCGCGGCTTTGAATCTTGCGCTTGCCGAGATCGATCTCGTCGTTGCCTTCGGAGATTTCTTCCCAGACCGTCTTGTCGGGGGAAAGCGTATCGCGACTTTGATCGACGTAGCCGAGCTTGACCGTCTCACCCAGACGCAAGCTGCCGCCGTCGGGCGCTTCCTGTTCGGTGAGCATGCGGAAGAACGTCGTCTTGCCGGCGCCGTTGGGTCCGATGATGCCGACGATGGCGCCCGGCGGCACCTTGAGCGAGAGGTCGTCGATCAAGAGCTGATCGCCGAAACCTTTCTTTAGGTGCTCGATTTCGATCACCAGATCGCCCAGGCGCGGCGGCGGCGGAATGAGGATCTGCGCGGTGCCCATCGCGCGTTCTTGTTCTTGGCGCAACAAATCTTCGTAGGCGTTGATACGGGCGCGGCCTTTGGCTTGGCGTGCCTTGGGCGTTTGGCGGATCCATTCGAGCTCGTGCTTCAGCGTACGCTGGCGTGCCTCTTCCTGACGACCTTCTTGGACGAGGCGCTTTTCTTTTTGTTCGAGCCACGACGAATAATTGCCTTCCCAAGGAATGCCGTGGCCACGGTCGAGTTCCAAGATCCACCCCGCGACGTTGTCGAGGAAATAGCGATCATGGGTGACGGCGACGACCGTGCCCTCGTAGTCGGCGAGAAAGCGTTCGAGCCAAGCCACGGATTCGGCGTCGAGGTGGTTGGTCGGCTCGTCGAGCAACAGCATATCGGGCCGCTCGAGCAACAAGCGACACAACGCGACGCGGCGACGTTCGCCGCCCGAGAGTTTGGCGATGTCGGCATCCCCGGCGGGACAACGCAGCGCATCCATGGCGATCTCGGCGGTGCGCTCGATCTCCCAGCCGTTCGCCGCGTCGATCTTTTCCTGCAATTCGCCTTGTTCGGCGAGAAGCGCGTTCATCTCATCGTCTTCCATCGGCTCGGCGAACTTTTCACCGATCTCCTCGAAGCGTTTGAGCATCGCGGCGGTTTCGCCCACGCCGTCGAGGACGTTGGCAAGCACGTCCTTGCTAGAATCGAGTTGGGGCTCCTGTTCGAGATAACCGACCCGCAGCCCGTCAGCCGCCCAAGCCTCGCCGACGAATTCGGTTTCCTGGCCCGCCATGATACGCAGCAGGGTGGATTTCCCGGCTCCGTTGAGGCCCAGCACGCCGATCTTGGCGCCGGGCAGAAACGAGAGAGAAATGTCCTTCAGGACCTGTCGACCGCCCGGATAGGTCTTGCTCAGGCCGATCATCGTGTAGACGTATTGGACTGCCATGGCTCGCGCACGTTTGTGAGGATTGGCGGGCTTGTAGCGGATGGCGAAACCCATCGCAAGCGTTGCCCTGGGCGGCGAACGCGGGCACAGTCCGGGCAACCTTCAAGTAGGTCTTTGTGAACTACCTCCTTTTTGTTGCGCGCAACCGCGGCTTTCTCGGCTTCGGGATGCTGATGATGTTCTCGTCGAGCTTCGGCCAGACGTATTTCATTAGCCTGTTCGGGGCCGAGTTGCGTGCCGAGTTCGGGCTGAGCCACGGCGACGTCGGCCTGATGTACTCGGTGGCGACGTTCGCCAGCGGCATGACGCTGATCTGGCTAGGGCGCAAGATCGACCAGCACGACTTGCGGTTCTATTCCCTGGCGACCTGCGCCGGCATGATCTTCGCCACGGTGTTCATCGCGCTGATCCCGGCGGGTGGCTTTCTGTTCATCGCGTTCTACCTCTTGCGCCTGACAGGCCAAGGTTTGCTGAGCCACATCGGGGTGACCAGCATGGCGCGGTACTTCGACCGCGACCGCGGCAAGGCCATCAGCATTGCGGCGATGGGTTTGCCGGTGGGCGAAGCGTTCCTGCCGATCATCGTGGTGACGTTGGTCGCGGCGATCGGCTGGCGCGGCACTTGGCTGACGACCACCGCCTTTATCGTCGTGGTACTGGTGCCGGCGACTCTATTGTTGCTGCGCGGACACACGGCGCGCCACGACGCCTGGGCCAAGGAAACCGAAAAAGCGCAGATCGCTTCGGACGAAGGGCATGGGCAACGCCAATGGCGCTTGGGCGAGGTGGTCCGCGACACGCGGTTTTGGTTCGTCGCCGCCGCGGCCCTGACGCCGGGCTTTGTGATGACGGGTTTGTTCTTCCACCAAGTCCATCTGGCCGACGCCAAAGGATGGTCGCTGCCGTGGCTGGCGACGACGTTCCTGGGCTACGCGATCTCGGTGGTGGCGACGTCGATGCTGACCGGGCCGATGGTCGATCGGTTTCGTGCCTCACGCCTATTGCCCTACTACCTGCCGCCGCTCGGACTGGCGATGCTGACGCTGGTGCTGTTCAATCATCCGGCCTCGGCTTTGATCTATATGGTCCTGGCCGGGATGAGCATCGGCGCCGGACACACGCTGGTGATGTCGATGTGGGCCGAGGTGTACGGCACCGCCCATCTCGGCGCGATACGCTCGCTTGTGCAGGCATTGATGGTGGCGATCAGCGCGATGTCGCCGTTCATTTTCGGCGAGCTGTTCGATATCGGGGTCACTGTCGAGACCATCGCCGGGGCGTGCCTGGCCTACACGCTGGCGGCGACGGTGGTTCTAAAGATTGCGTTCCGCGGGGTCGCCGATCCGCGTCGCGAAGTGGAGAAGACGTCATGACCGAGCAAGCGCGCCCGAATACCGATCAGGCCGAATTCTGGAACGGCCCCGGCGGCGAGACCTGGACCACGCAACGCGATCGCTTCAACACCATGCTGCGCCCCATCGGTCTGGCGGCCATCGCGCGTGCTGCCCCGCAAGCCGGCGAGCATGTGTTGGATGTCGGCTGCGGGACGGGCGAGACGACGGGCGACCTCGCCCGCCACGTCGCACCGGGCGGCTCGGTGACCGGGCTCGACATCTCCGAACTGATGCTGGCCGAAGCGCGGCGGTTCAACCAAGACCACGACGTGCCGGTGACGTTTCACGCCGCCGACGCCCAATTGCATGCCTTCGAGGAGGCCGCGTTCGATCTGGTGTTCTCGCGCTTTGGCGTGATGTTCTTCGAAGACAGCGTGGCGGCGTTCGCCAATCTGCGACGGGCGCTGAAGCCCGAAGGTCGACTCGCGTTTGCCTGTTGGCAGAGCGTCGAGCGCAACGGTTGGGTGCATGTGCCGCGCGATATCGTCGCCAAGCACATCGCCCTAGAAGGGCCCACCGATCCGACCGCGCCGGGCCCGTTTGCGTTCGGGCCCGAAGGCCGTGCCGCCGGCTTGCTGCGCGACGCGGGTTTTCGCGACATCGCGGTCGAGGCACACGACACCGAGGTGACGATGGGCGGCGGCGGCTCGGTCGAAGCCGCAGTCCATGCGGTGACCGATCAAGGCCCGCTGTCACGCGCGATCCACGATGCGCCTGAGGACGTGCAGCAGCGCATTCGCGAGGATCTGACCGAAGCCTTGGCGCACCATGCCGATGACGACGCGGTGCGTCTGGGCGCGGGCGTCTGGCTGGTGACCGCCCGAGCTTAGCCCCTCAAAAAGCCGTCGAGTTCGTCGCCGAGGGCGTTGAGTTTGTCGCCCACGGTGTACCAAGCATCGTAGCGACCGGAGGATTTGAGGGCGGCGCGTGGGATGAACGGCGCGGTGTTCTTGTCGGCCATCACCGGCAAGTCCAGCTTTTCGATCTCGCCGCACCGGGCGCGCCAGTCCTGATCGAACGACGCCCGCACCACGAGGTGTTGGGTCCGCGCGGCGCGCAGAACCTCGACCGTCTTATCGTGCAGTGCCTCGGCGGGCGGCAGGCCGACGTTGCGCGCATGCGCGCCGTCGCGCACGAACCACGGCCAAAACAACGAGGTATCGCGCATGAACTGCCAGGTCTGGGTGAGTTGGCTGCCCATGTCGTCGAGTTCGATCTTGGGGGTGTAGTTGTTCCGCAACGATTCGAGCGAGGGCGGGTCATAAGATTGCTTCCATGGCACCTTGTCGGTCGGCCACGGGAAGATGAACAAGCCGTCGATGATGAGCTTGCCGACGCGGCTCGGCGCGGCGAGCGCGATTTCCATGGCGGTGTGCGCGCCAACGCGGTTGCCGTAGAGATCGATCCGGTCGAGCCCCAGTGCGGTGGCACCCCGCAGCAGCATATCGGCGAACACCGTGAGGGGCGGCTCTTCGCCGTCGGCATGCGTGGGGGCAACCGATTCGCCGGTGCCGGGCATGTCGATCGCATAGACCGGCCGATTGACGGCGAGGTGCTCCATCAGCGGGACGAGCCCAAGCGAGGTGCCGGGCGCGACCGACAACATGACGAGCGGCGTGCCGGACGCATCGGGATTGGCGACGCGCGCCAGAAGCTGGCCCTCGTCGATATCGGCGAAACGGCGTTTGACGGTCATGGCGCACCCCTGATGTCGAGCAGACCCACGGCCTTTGCGAAATTGCCAAACGAAGCCAAAAAACGTTTTAAAAACAATGTACTAGGTTTTTCGAGCAACGAACGAAGCCAAACTGTATCGGTTTTTCAAGGCGCTAGATATTCCGGCGGGCGATGTGAATCTAGCGATCGATCTTTTGCGGTTTCGGAGTCTACCGCGCAGGGGCGCGGACGGCGAATCAACTTCTCTGTCCCCATCGTTCAGCATGCGCGCCCGCCGAGACGCCGCCGGACGGCGGCGCCTCAGGATGCGGGGTGTTGGTGGGGTCAGCTTTCTCAGTCTTGCCAGACGACGCCGGGGATGGCGCGGAGTTTTTCTTCGGCGCCGGAACGGACGTGGTAGGAGGTGCCGCTTTGCCGGCCGTCGCGGCTTTTTTGGCCCGCGGCTTCGGCACGGGAGACGATGTCTTCGGCGCGATCTTTAGGGACGACGACGACGCCGTCGTCATCGGCCAAGACGAGATCGCCGGGATTGACGATAACGCCGCCGCAAATCACCGGGCTGTTGAGCCAGCCCGGTTTGGCCCCGCCCCCATTGCGCGCGACGGTGCCGCGACAGAAGATCGGCAGACCTTCTTCTTCGCGCAGCATTTGCCCCGTCAACACGACGCCGTCGAGCACCACGCCGGCGCAGCCGTTCTCCAACGCGCCGGCCGCCATGCTGGCGCCGAAGTTGGAACAATCGGTGCGCCCGCCGGCGTCGATCACCAACACGTCGCCCGGTTTGACGTGCGCCGTGGCGACCCGGCTCATCAACGAATCATCGGTGTATTCGGGCCGCACGGTGAAGGCCGGCCCGGCGATTTTCCAATCGTGGCGTAGCGGCTTGATCGCGCTATCGACGCACTGGCGTGGGCCGACCTCGATCCCCGCCAAACAGACATAGACGTTCTTGGCGCGTTCGACGAGCGCGGGATCGGGCCGTTCGAAATCGGTGACGATGGTGTACATGGTGCCTCCCCTGTTGCGCCCAGTGTAGTGGCCTCGTCGTGTTGGTGGCGACCCCCTCCCTGCCCCGCCTGAGCGGCGCGTGGGGATGACGGCGCAAAGGTGTGCTTACTCGGATAAGTGCTGGTGCCACTTGCCCTTGAGGAACATACCGAGGATTTTGCGGGCCTGGGTGTCGCCGAGGGTTAGGTCGGCGAAGTCTTGTTCGTAGTCGACGAAGCCGTCGAGGTCGTGCGCCTTGCCCGAGGTGTCGACGAAGGCCATCGAGGCGTCGCCGAATTCGCGTGGGGTGATCGATTTGCGGCTGAGGAGCGTGACCGCGGCGTGGCGAGGGTCTTGCCGGATGGTCTCGAACAGACTGGAGACCATCTGGCCCTCGCCCTCGAGCACTTGGAGGAACGAGCCTTCGTGATGGACGACGATCCCGGTGATCCCGCGCTGTTCGTTGCGGCGGCGGTTGGTCGCCAGGAACGTGGCGATCTCGTCGTCGGACAATTGGCCGGTCGATGAGCTGACGTAGATCAGTTGGATCATGGCGGTCTTTCGCAGGCCTCCATGGGCATTGTCGGCGCGACGGTAGGGAGAGGCAATGGCCTTTCGCCCTTGGCGTCCTTGGACCCTTTCCGGCGCCTCGGGATGAGGCGACTTGGATCGCGCCCCCCTCCCGGCCCTCCCCCCGGCACAGCGGGGGGCGTGCATTCCGCGCCCCGGCGGGACAGGCAAAGAAAAAGCCCTCCCCTTGCGGGGAGGGCTTTGGTCGTTAGGTCTTTCACGTGACGCTTATTTGAAGGACATCTCGTGGTACATGATGACCTGGTTCACGTTGCGGAAGCCCTGCACGTTGGGGTGATAGGCGTGCAGGTTGTTGTAGGCGATGAGATAGAGGTTCGACGCCTCTTCGTATTGCAACGCGATGAGATCTTGCAGGATCTTCTTGCGTTTCTCCGGATCGAACTCAGCGTTCGCCGCGTCGATCATCGCTTGTTGCTTGTCGTCGCAGAGATAGGGCTTACCGCCCTTGCCGCACGACTGGTTGAGGATCGACGTGGTGGCGTCCATCACCGGGGCGGCGTTCCACAGGTTGTGCCACATGGCCGACGGCCAGGCGACCGGGAAGAACTTCTTGATCCAGTCGCCGAAGGTGATGACCTCGACCTTGACGTTGAGCCCGACTTTTTCGAGATCGGCAGCGGTTTGCTGGAAGATTTCCTTGTCGGCCGGGAACGCGCCGGGCACGACGTTGATGACGATTTCCTGATCGAACGGGAAGTTCGCCGCTTTCAGCAACGACCGGGCTTTGTCGGGATCGTAGGGATAAGGCTTGACGGCCGGGTTGTAGCCGAACGCGATCGGCGCGACGCCGGTGCCGGTGGCATCGCCGCCGACGCCGCCGAGCAGGCCATCGGCCATCGCCTGTTTGTCGACCGCATAGTTGAGGGCCTGACGAACACGCTTGTCTTGGAAGGGCGTGATGTTCACCCCATCGGCCGCGTTTGTCTGGGTGATGCCCCAGGTCAGCACCTGCGAGCCCGGCGTGATGTCGACCACCATGCCTGCGCCTTCGAGCGTCGGCAGATTATCGGGGGTCGCCCCGAGCGCGACGTCGAGCTGGCCCGACAGCAGCGCTTGCATGCGCGGTTGACGGTCGCGCAAATCGAATACCTCGAGATGCTTGATCTTGGCCGGCCGCCAGGTGTCTTCGACGGCCTCGTAAACGGCTTTGGCGTCGTCCTGCCAGCTGACCAGCTTGTAGGAACCGGTGCCGGACGGATTCTGCGCGAACCCATCGACGCCCATATCGGCCCAGGCTTTGGGCGCGACGATCATCATGACCGACATTTCGGCGGCGGTGATGGGGTTGGGCTTGGCGGTCTTGATCTCGACGGTCAGCGGATCGACCGCGGTGATCGACGAGATGAACTTGGTGCGGCTGGACGCAGACGGCCCCTTGGCCTTGCCCTCGTCGGTTTGCAGCCATTTGAACGCGTTGACCACGGCTTCGGCGGTGAACGCCTCGCCGTTGTGGAAGGTGATGTTGGGGCGCAGTTTGAAGCGCCAGGTCGTGGCGTCGATGTTTTCCCAACTGACCGCGAGCGCCGGTTTCGGTGCGCCGTCGGTTTCGACAAAGGTCAGGGTGTCGAACATCGGCGTCCAGGAAAAGACGCTGGGCGTACCGATGCCGTTGTAGGGGTTGCCCTGCGAGGGCGCGAGATCCCATGCGCCGATGCGCAGGGTCTTGTCTTGCATTTGGGCGTGCGCCGGGAGGGCAAGTGCTGCCCCCAATGCGAGCGCGACGGCGCCCCCGGCCAATTTGCGGGTTCGTGACATAGTGCTTTTCCTCCCTGGTGCACAGGTGTGCGGTGTTCTTGCCCGACGATATGCCGCCGGATTCGCGGGGTCAAAGGCGATCCACGGTGCGGTGTCGTATTTTAGTCAAATGCGATGAAAACCGCCGCGCGGGGACGTGATGGCGGCTACATTTATCGGTCGACGAAGCGTGGTATTCTGATCCTTACGGTATTCATGTCTGTGGTTTTCGCTATGCGCGCTCTGCTGGTTCTCGTCGCGGTTTTTGCATCGATCGCCCTGGTGTCCGGGATTTCGGTTTCGCCGGCACTGGCCCAGTCCAAAACCACGATCCTGAAATACGACAAGGACGGTCGGGTGATCGGGTCGGAAAGCTCTCGCGAGTCGGGAACCCGGCAACGCGGGAGTACGGCACGCAGCCGAAGCGACCGCGGCGGCGGTCCCAACGCATCCAACCCGGCGAACCGATACGAAGCCGGCGAAGTGGTGGTGGCCAATGCACCGCCGGATTTCGCCGACAACGCCCGCGCTATGGGTTTTCGCATCATCGATGCGACCCGGCTGGGCAATCTCGGGCTTGAGATCATTCGCCTGCGAATCCCGCCCGATACGTCGGTGCCCGATGCGCGGCAAACCTTGTCCCGGGAATTCCCCGGCATCATTGCCGACGCCAATCATTTGTACGAACCCTCGGCCACGCCGCCGGCAAGCTTGCGCAGCGGCAGCTTGGCGCGGTGGACCGCGGGCTGGGAGCAAACCAACCCGACCTGTGGGCGGGGCGTGCGATTGGGCATGATCGACGGCGCGCTCGATACCAGCCACGTCGCCCTCAAAGGCGCCAAAATCCAATACAAGTCGTTCCACAAAGACGGCCGCAAGCCGGCTGCGCATAGCCACGGCACCGCGGTGGCGGCGCTGATGGTGGGCAAGCCCGGCAACAAAGGTTGGGGCGGTCTGCTCCCGGGGGCCGAGTTGTTCGCCGGCAATATGTTCGAGGAAAAAGACGGCAAGGTGTCGGGCAACGCCGTGGCAATGGTCAAGGCGTTGGACTGGATGGTCGGCGAGCGGGTGCATGTGATCAACATGTCGATCGCCGGGGGCTCCAATAAGGTCTTGGAACTGGCGATCAAGAAAGCCGCCCTGAGCAAAACGGTGATCATTGCCGCAGCCGGCAACTGGGGCCGCGCCGACCGACCGGCCTTCCCGGCGGCGTTCGACGACGTGGTCGCGGTGACGGCGGTGGGCGAAGATCGGTTGGTCTACTCGCAAGCCAATAGCGGGCCCTATATCGATTTCGCCGCACCGGGGGTGAAGATTTGGACCGCGGTGCCGGGCGGCGGCAAGTTCCAATCGGGTACGTCGTTCGCCACACCCTTCGTTGCAGTGCTGGTCGGACTGGCCGTGCAGAAGAGCAACATCGATACGCGCGCCGTGCGCGTCGGGCTGGCCAAACAGTCGGCCGACCTCGGGGCGCCGGGCAAAGACCCGGTATTCGGCTTCGGTCTGGTGACCGCGAAGCCGAGCTGTTAGGCGCCGGCGGCTATTTGACGCCGCCGAACAACCAAATATCGCCGGCGATGCTGCCCGTGGTGCCCTCGAAGCCCGCGGGCACGTGGGTGTCGATGTAGTTCTTGCGCTGGAAGCCCGCGTCGACGATCAACGCCTCGGGATCGAGGTCGTGCATCTTGCCGATGAACGGTTCGGCGTTGAAGTGGGTATCCCAGTCATGCACGGCGGCGGCGAAGTCGCCAATCCGTTCCCACGGCGGGCCTTCGAAGTGCAACAACATGCCGCCCGGGGAGAGCAGCCGATAGTTTTCGCGCAGCACCGCGGCGATCGCCTTGGTCGAGGTTTCGTGCAACATCGCCATGCCGACGATGAGGTCGAAATGGTTGTCGGGGAAATCGGTGGCTTCCGCGTTTTGTTGCGAGAAATGCACCGTGTAGCCGAGCGCTTCGGCGCGGGCATGGCCGTAGCGCAGCATCGGCGCGCCGAGATCGATGGCGTGGACTTCGGCCTCGGGATAGGCCTCGCAAAACGGCAAGGTGGAGTGGCCGATCGAGCAGCCGACGTCGAGAATGCGACGGGGCCGAAAATCCGGATGATCCTTGAGAAGGTGCGCGACGATGGCGCGGCCGAACGAATCGTTGAGCGGCCCGCCAAGCCCCATCCCGCGCAGATAAGCGCCCCGGTCGTAGATCGCGCCGGCGAAAATATCTTCCTCGACCAAGTCCGTGGTGTAGTTGCCCGGCATGCCGTGAATATCGACCGCGGTGAGGTAGCGCGGCAACGGCAAACTGGGATCGAGGCGCAAAGTACCGCGGGCGCGTTTAGGTTGGGACACGCGTTTCAGGTCGTCGTACTGGCGCGCCACGGTATCGCCCACCGCATCCCACTTCATTTCTTGCTGCATCAGGCGCAGCGCGCTGGTGGTGCGCCCCAAGTCGTCCTCCAACAGCGCCTTGCGGATTTCGTGGCGATCTTTGGGGGCGCGGCCCTTGGCTTTTTTGAAGGCCGGCAGAATCCGCTTTTCGTAGACCTGCTTGTTGTCGACGCGGGCCTGACGAACAACCTCGCGGCGGAAGCTGAGGATGAAATGTTCGCGCGCGGTCTCGTCATGATCGGCGCGCGCAAGGATCGCATGCGGGGCGAGTTCAAACATCTGGACCTCCTGATTTGCCGCACCTTAGCACGGCAGGTTATTTCCAGGTAACGCCGTCCATGCCGCGCAGCGCCTCGACGAAACCCCGCTCGCTATAGGGTTTCGACCGACCGGCCGGCGGGTACGGATCGGGGCGTTGCTGACCGGCCGCATCGAGGAGTTCGGCGGCGTGCGCCCGCGGCAACGACACGACGCCGTCTTCGTCGGCGATGATCAAGTCGCCCGGGTTGACGATGATCCCGCCACAGACGATCGGCACGTTGATCGAGCCTGTGCCGGTGTTGCGGTTGTGGCCCGGGACCGACCCCCGCGCGAAGATCGGCAGGCCTTCGTGATCGATCAGCAATTCGGTGGTGAGCACGGCGCCGTCGACGATGATGCCGGCGCAGCCAGCTTCTTTGGCGGCCCACGCCATGGTGGCGCCCCACGCGGCACGGTCCGTGCGCCCGGCCCCTTCGACCACGATGATATCGCCGGGTTGAAGCAACTGGGTGGCGACCTGGCTGGCCAGAGTATCGGACGGATCTTCCGCGGCGACGGTCACCGCCGGTCCGGCGATCCGCCAATCGCGACGCAGCGGACGGATGCCGGCGTCCATGACGTGGCGGCGACCGGCGACGCTGCCGGCGATGCAGCCATAGGTGTCGTACGCGCGGGCAACCAGCCCCGCGTCGGCGCGTTCGATCTCGGTGACGACGGTATGCAAGGCCATGGGCCAACCTCCCTCGATATGATGACGGGCGAGCGCCTGCGCGACCGCCAAGCAACGTATTGTGTCGAGGTCAGCCGGTGCCGTCGATGCGAATTGAGGCCAATCCGTATTCGCCGCCGCGATTGATCAGCGAAAAGCCGTCAAACGCATCGCGAAACCCGCGATCGACGGCCTCCAGGACGGGATTGCCGTCGAGTCGGAGCGTCATGAAACCATCGGCACTACGGGTCCATTGCAGGACTTGGATGGTGTTGGGCGTGAAGCCGACCGGCGCTTCGCTTTCTTGCACGACGGATGCCCCGCGACTGCCGCGACGGATAAGCAGCGCATTCTTGCCCGGTTCCAACAAGACGCTGTAGCCGGTGGCGCGGGCGGCCCCTTGGTAGATCAGCAGTTCGAGCGAAGTGCCGGGCCGGCGCTGGTAAATCTCGGCCGCGAGCGAAAACGGGTTGGAGATTTTCGCAGGCAGGAATATCTGCGCGTCGGTGGCCGGCGGCGGCGCGGCTTGGCGGTTGTTGTTGCCGTCGTTGTCGGCAAGGCGTTTGGTCAGCAGGTTGGCGATGACGCCGACCACGACTTCTTCGGTCGACGGCGATTCGTTCGACGCGTTGCCGGATTGCCGGGCGACGGGCGCCGTGGCGCGGCTTTCGAGGCCGGACTGGCTGACGAAGAACTCGCCTGACGCAACGGTCCAAGCCGGGTTGGCGCGGAACTCGCCGTCGCGAAAGTCGTCTTCGACCAACCGCTGACGCCACGGATTATCGTAGCGTGCCGCCAAGGACCTGAGGTCGCGCAGGAAGACCGGATCGGCCGCGCGGGCGCGGTCGGCCTCGTCGGTGAGCCGGCGGAGCTCGTCGATCAGTTCTTGGACTTGGCCGCTGCCGCCCCGATCGATCGGGCTATAGCGCGATTGGGCCTGCGCCGCCGTCACGCCGATGGCGCACACCGCGACGACAAGGACGAGAGCCGATGAACGCATCACGGTCGCCTAGTTGCCACGACCGCGGAGCAAGCCGCGTACCGTGCCGATGGGATCTTTCTTTTCGCCGTCGCCTTCGGTGATGCTCTTGATGGTTTCCTGCACCGCTTCTTTGGCCTTGCCGGGATCCTTGAGGGTTTCCTGCAAAGCGCCGGCCAGGTCGGGCTTGAACGACAGATCCGACCACGGACCACTGACGATCACCGGGACCGATAGGCCGGCCGCTTGGGCTTGACCGCCCTGCCCTTCGCCGCTGGCGACGAGCTTGGGCGTGATGCGGTAGTTCACCGTGCGCGGCGGCAGTTCGACCGTCCCCGCCCCGCCGACGCGCAGCAGCGGCGACAGGAGTTGCAGGTCTTGGTTGTCGAGAATGCCGTTGGTGATAGTGAAGGTGCCGGTAATCTCGGTGAAGTCGGTCTTCTGCGGCGTGCCGGCCGAGGCGTCCAAGAAGGCCGAGGCCACGTTGCGCAGCATGGCGCCGAGGTTGATGCCGCTGACCGCACCGTCGGTAAAGCCGATCGCGCCGGTGCCGTTGAGGTTGCCGACGATCTCGCGCTGGCTGCGGCCGCTACCGCGCACCGACATGTTGCCGCGTGCGGTGCCGGAGACGCGATCGAACCCGGCCGCATCGGTAAGAAGCGGTTCGGCCTGCATGCCGCTGAGATCGAAATCGAGCGCCACGGCAGGGACCGCACGGGCGCCATTGGCCACGATCTTGGCTTTGCCTTGCCCCTCGTAGAGCGCCATTTCGGTGAGATCGGCGGTCATCAGCCCGCCTTCGACGGTCAGACGCAGCGCGCTTTTTCCGATCTTGATGCTTTGCACCAGAATCGATTCGACGCGCAACGTGAAGTCGGCGTTGATCGATTTGAGCGCCGATAGATCGATCGGTTCGTCGCTCCAATCGTCGCTTCCTTGAGCCGCGCCGCCGCCCGAGGCACCGCCGCCGCTTTCACCGCCACCGCCGCCGCGAAGGTAGGGGTTGGTGTCGAGAGCCGCGACATCGAGATTGCCTTTGACGCGCGGCACCGCGCCGCCGGTGTTGAGTTCGACGTTGCCCGTCGCGCGAATGGCGTCGATGGCAATCGTCGCATCGGTAAACGCGACCACCGGTTGGGCCACGCGCACGGTGCCCGCGACGCTGAACGGCCCGAGTACGTCGCCTTCCATATCGATCGGCGATCCCGCCCAATCGGCAAGCGCACGGACCGAGGGCGTGTCGAGTTCGGTTTTGCCCTCGATGCGCATCGGCGTGCCGCCGGTGGCCTGCCCGTCGAACGACAGCGTGAGATGCTTGGTATCGACCTTCGCGGTCAGATCGGTGTTTTGGTTGTCGAGCAACGCATGGGGACGCGCGATGTCGACGGTCAGATCGATCGCTTCGCCGTGCCAAGTGATGCCGCCGTCGAGATTGAACGGCGAATCGAGGTTGGGCAGGGACAGCCGGACATTGACGTCGTCGAGACGTTCTTCGGTGCCGGCTTGGCGGTCCGCGTAAATAACGGTGCCGTTGGTGATGGCGACATCGCCCAAACGGACCTCGTTCAAGAAGCCGGCGCCGCCGCCCGATCCGCCGCTGCCGCTGTCGGAAGTGCCGTCGGACGCGCCGGCCTCGGCGGTCTCGAATTCCCAATTGGGTTTGCCGGCCGCATCGACTTCGAGGCGAATGGTCGGGGTGTCGAGGACGAATTCATCGACCGCAAGCTCGCCCCCGAGGAGCGGGAACAGCGCCACCTTAAGGCGCAGGGCGCCGAGTTCGATCATGTTGGCATCGACCGCGCCGGGCGCGTTGGCGATGGTGACCTGTTCGAGCGTGAGTTCGACCGACGGGATGATCGACACGTCGACATCGCCCGCAATGGTGACCTCACGCCCGGTGGCGCTTTCCATCTGGTTTTCGATCTGCGCGCGCAAGGTTTCTTTGGGCACCAACGACGGGAGAACGAGGACGACGACCACGAGGATGACGACGAGCGCGACCAGACCGATCAGAAGTTTTTTCACGAAAATCTCTTTTCTTTTGGGCGTTGACAGTAATACCGCTCAGGCGGCGCATGAGATGCACCGGGCAGTAGCGCCCTGCGGACAGTATAGTAGAGTCCGGCCACCTTTTGGGACAACGACGAGCAGCTAAATGACCGCCCCAGCCGCCCCGCCCCCTTCGCTAGAGACCCTCAAGGACCGCGCCCGCAGCCTAGTGCCGATGTTGCGCGATCAAGCCGGTGCCACCGAGGCCAACCGGTCGGTGATCCCCGAAACCGTCGCGGCCCTGCACGACGCGGGTTTGACCCGGATTTGCCAGCCGGCGCGGTTCGGCGGCTATGAACTGAGTTGGGATGCGCCGGTGGATTTGGGGCGCATCCTCGCCGCGGCCTGCCCCTCGACGGCCTGGCTGGTGAGCATCGTCGGCCCGCATTCGGCCTATATCGGGCGGTTTCCTTTGGAGGCCCAAGAAGAGGTCTGGGCCGACGGCAAGGGCGCAATCATGGCCGGCGCAACGGTGTCGCGCGGCGGCACCATTCGGCGCGACGGCGATGGGCTGCGCGTCGAGGGGCAGTTCGGCTTTGCCAGCGGCATCGACCACGCGCCTTGGGGCTTCGTGATCGGCACCGTCGAAGACGACGGCGATGCGGTGACCTGTTTGGTCCCGCGCCGCGATTTCGAGATCGCCGACACCTGGCACGTTGCCGGAATGCGCGGCACCGGCACCAAGGACATGGTGGTCAAGGACGCCTATGTGCCGCCGCACCTGTTCATCAAGACGCGCGACCTCGTCGTGCCCAACCCGCCCGGTGCGGCGCATAGCGAGAGTGAACTTTTTTGGGTCGAGTACGCGCCCTTCGTGGCGACCACCTTGATGGGCCCGGTCTTGGGCGCCGCCGAGGGGGCGCTGGCCGCCTATACCGAATCGACCAAAGCCCGCATCGGGGCAATGTTCGGCGACAAGCCGGCGGATTCGCTATCTGTGCAATTGCGGTTGGCGGAAAGTGCGGCGGAGATCAGAGCCGCCCAGGTGTTGATCGAATCGCAGATGGACACGTTGCGCGACCATGTCGCCACACGCGAGCCGGTGCCGTCCGAACTGCAAATCGACTTCGGCCGCGACCGCGCCTTTGCGACGCGCCTGTGCGTTACCGCGGTGCATCGCCTGGTCCAGCAAATGGGCGCATCGGGGCTTTACGATTCCAATCCCGTGCAGCGGTTCTTTCGCGACCTCTCAGCGATGTCGGCGCAGTTCGGCATCGGATGGGACCGCAACATGGCGCCCGCGGGCCGGCAAATGCTCGGTATCGACAACGGGGCGCAGCATTTCTGGAAGACCTAGGCGGCGAGCAGACCCTCAAAGCGCCGGACCAGAAAGTGGTCGGCCCCTTTGCGGGCGCGCAAATCGTCTAGCGCAACCACCGCCTCGTCTTTGCGACCGCATCCAATCAGGGCGTGGAGCCAGAGGTTCTCGAACACGCCGCGTTCGACGGCGCTGCCACCGATTTCGATGAAACGCGGCTGAGCCGGTTCGAGCTCCGCCGCCGCGCCGGCGGCATCGCCCGCCAGGTAGCGCGAAATAGCCCGGGCGGTGGGCAGGACGACTTCTTGCCAGGTCGGCTGCATGCCGGGATGCATGCCTTCGGCATGGCGGGTCATGCCCGCGACGAGGCTTTCGACATCGCCACCGGCACGCGACAAGACGTAGACATGATGCAAATCGGTGAGCGGGTCGGTGTGACGATGGGTTGCGACATCGATTTTGTCGGCGATCGTCGCAAACCGGTCGCCGACGTCGAAACCGGCCAATTCGGCCCGCGCCAAGAGGTTGGCGCCATAGAGTTGCGCCGGGCCCTTGTCGAGATAGCGCGTAGCGATTTCGTCGTCGAACAGGCGTAGCGCCTGCGTGCCTTGCCCGGCGCCGAGATAATGCAACCCGAAATGCATCCACATATGCGGATTGAAAGATTCGTTGAGGTCGTCCCAGGTATCGGGGAACTGCTCGAGCCAGGCGACCCCTTCGGCATCGCGGCCCTGGGCTTCCATGACATGCGCCACGGTGTGTTGACCGAGAATAAGCGTGCGGTCGATCTCGACCGCGGCCCGGGCCGAGGCTTCGGCGTCGGCGAAAAGCCCCGCCTCTTCTTCCATAAACGACAGCAACGCATAGGCTTGGCCGCGATCGTCTATTTGGTCGATCACGCGCCGCACCAAGGCGAGCGACCCCTCGGCATCCTTACGGACATAGAACTTGAGCGTGCAACACATGCGCACGGCGTACATGTCGCGCGGCCACCGCTCGGCGATCTCTTCGAATTTGGAGATCGCGGCGTCGACATCGCCCTCGGCCCAAGCCGCCGCCGCGGCGACGAACAGGTGCTCGCGGTCGGTCGGCGACGATGCGGCACGGGCGCGGGCAATGTAGCGCCCGGCCTGCTTTGGATCGCCCGCATGAATGTTGAGGATCGCGGCAATCGCGTTGGGCATCGTGGCGGGATCCTGATCGGCGGCGGCGATCAACGCGGCGCGTTCGGCGCCGTCGAGGCGTTGGTTGGCTTGGCGGTCGAGCAAGCGGTCGATCGCGGCAACGGTTTCGGGCCGCTCGGTCGAGACCGTCAGCCCCTGAGCATCTTGGTGCATGGTCGTCCCCTCTGCGGGCAGCGTAGCGATTTTTGCGCCCGGTGCGAAATAGGTCCGGACAAAGCGCTATACTGCGGGGCCATGACGCAGCGCAGCCAACCGCTTTATCAAGAGATCGCCGACGCCCTGCTGGACGACATCCGCAGCGGCAAGGTGCCGGTCGGCACGATGATGCCGACCGAGATGGAACTGCGCGAACGCTTCGGCGTGAGCCGCCATACGGTGCGCGAAGCGATCCGCCAATTGGGCGAATTGGGATTGCTGACCCGGCAGGCGGGACTGGGCACAGTCGTGAAAGCCACGGAAGCGCGCGGCACCTATACGCAGTCGATCGAATCGCTGGACGCGCTGCTGCGCTATCCGGAGGAAACGACGCTGACCGTGGAGAATAGCGAGCCGATTACCGCGACACCTGAGCTGGTGAAAACGCTGGATGCCAAAGTCGGCACCGAGTGGATCAAGATCAGCGGTCTGCGCGCCCTACGGGGCCAAGACACGCCGATCTGCTGGACCGATGTGTATGTCATCCCCGAATACGCCCGCGTCGCCGAAGAGATCGGCAAAAACCCGATGCCGGTGTACCGCGTGGTCGAATCGCTGTTCGGCGAACAGGTGACCGCGGTCAAACTGGAACTCTTCGCCGAGGGTGTGCCCGAGCACATGGCGGCGAAGCTGCAGGTCGCGGCGGGCACCCCGGCCCTCGTGGTGGCGCGCCGCTATACCGGCCACAAAGGGCGCGTTTTCGAGGTGTCGGTCAGCGTCCACCCGCAAGATCGCTTTACCTATTCCGCGGAATTGCGCCGCGAATAGCCCCCCTGGCCCCGTGGGGTCAATGTCCGTACAATTCGCCGTTCCTTCGCCGCTCCCAACAAGGATGCCTGCCGATGACTGCCGTTGCCGAAAATTTCGAAGATGAGGCGCCTGCCGCCGGCGCGCCCGACCTGATTTCCAAGACGCTGGCTCGGTTCGCGCTGGATCTCGACCTGGACGAGGTGCCCGCCGAGGTGGTGGCGCGCGCGAAGCTGAACATTCTCGACTGTTTCGGGGTCGGCCTCGCCTCGACGACCTTCGATTTCGGCCCGGTTACATTGAATGGCGTGCGCGCGTTGAGCGGCGACGGCGATTCGCCCATTCTCGGGAGCGACGTTCGCTTGCCGCTGCGCGACGCAGTGCTGGTCAACGGCACGTTGATCCACGGGCTCGACTACGACGACACCCACGCCGATAGCGTGGTCCATTGCTCGGCCTCCGCCCTGCCGGTGGTGCTGGCGATGGGGCTCAAGAACAACGCGAGCGGCGCGGAAACGATGGCCGCCTATTTGGCCGGCGTCGAAGCGGATGCCCGGATCGGCATGGGCGCCAATGGCGGATTCCACAAACAAGGCTATCACCCGACGGGCTTGGTCGGCGCGTTCGGCGCGGCGCTGGCCGCCGGACGCCTGATGGGCCTAAGCGAAGAACAACTGATGATGGCCCAGGGGATCACGCTGAGCACGACCTCGGGCGCAATGGAGTTTCTCGAAGACGGCGCCTGGACCAAGCGGATGCATCCGGCATGGGCCGGGGTCGGTGCGATCACCGCAGCCTATATGGCGCAAGCCGGGTATGTCGGGCCGTCGCGCGCCTACGAAGGACGCTATGGGCTGTACAAGGTATTCGCCGCGCACGACGTGACGACCGAGCCCGCCAAAGCGACCGCCAATCTGAATACGGATTGGGAACTGATGAACATTGCGTTCAAGCCGTTCCCGGCCTGCCACTTCAATCATGCCTTCGCCGATTCGGCGCTGGCGCTTCGGGCGGAACACGACCTAAAGCCCGACGACGTCGAGGAACTGGTTGCGCTCATTCACGAACGGCAGGTGCCGGTCGTGTGCGAACCCGAGCGCAACAAGAAGGTGCCCGCCAATTCCTACGACGCCAAGTTCTCGGTGCATTACACGATGGCGGCGTCGATCGTGCGCGGCAAATTCACGCTGGACGAGTTGGAAGACGACGCGCTGCGCGATCCGACGATTCTCGATCTGTGCAGCAAAGCGCGTTACGAGGTCGACCCGACCTCGCCCTTCCCGCGCTATTACGGCGGCGAGGTGGTGGTGCGGACGAAAGACGGGCGCGAACTGCGCCACCGCGAGGAACACAATCGCGGGTCGGACAAGAACCCGCTGGCCACCGCCGACATTCTCGCCAAGTTCCGCGACAACGCGGGCCGGGTATTCGATGCGGCGAAAACCGATCAGGTGATCGACGCGGTGATGGGCCTGGACAAGGCGCCCAACCTCGACGCGCTGGCGGCTGCGCTGACCAAATAGCGCGTCCTAGCCGCGGGCGGAAATCGCGTCGGCGAGGGCGAGGATGCGTTCGGCCTTTTCGATGATCGGATAGTCGATGAAGTAGCCGTCAACCTGGATCGAGGCCGAGCCTTCGGCTTCGGCCTGCTTGAACGCCTCGATGTGTTTCTTGGCCTCGACGATCTGTTCTTCGGTCGGGGTGAACACCGTGTTCGCGATATCGATTTGGCTCGGGTGAATGCACAGCTTGCCCTGGAAACCCATCTGCATCGCGGTGGTGGCGGCTTTTTCGAAATGCTCGATGTCGCGCAGGTCGATGAAGACCGTGTCGATCGGCGGTTCAAGCCGCGCGGCCCGCGAGGCCACGGCGAAACGGGCGCGCGCGTAGTAGAGCTCGGGCTCGTCGGGCGTCCATAGGAACCCCATGTCGCGCGTGAAGTCGCCCGCGCCAAACGAAAGCCGTTTGACGCGCGTTTCCGCGCGCGCGATTTCGTCGATCCGGTCCAGGCCAAGACCGGTTTCGATGATGGGCAGGAGGTCGATCTTGCCTTCTTCGAGACCGCGCTCGCGTTCGAGCGCGCGCATCATCCAATCGGCGGCTTCGAGTTGGGCGGCGGATTCGACCTTGGGCAATACGATGCCGTCGAGCCAATCACCGACGACGGCATGGATATCGCCGAAGCAATATTCGGTGTCGAAGGCGTTGACTCGGGCATAGCCGAGGTTGGGACGCGGTTGTTTGAGCGCTTCGACAACGGTGGCGCGGGTGGCGACTTTTTCGCTGATCGCCACGGCATCCTCGAGGTCGAGGATGACGACGTCGGTACCGGCGTGAAACACCTTTTCGACTTTGCGCGGATGGTTGCCGGGCGCGAAAAGAAGCGTGCGGAGCGGACCTTGCATTATGAGCGTACCTGCTGGGCCGGGGGCGTGCCGGCCTCTTCTGGGGTTTCACAACCGGTGACGCAACAGCGGCCCGGTTGTTTGTCGCGGGAGGGCGAACCGGTTTCATCGGCTAGCGCGCCACGATCAAGCAGGCGTTCAACCAAATCGACTTTGTCTTGTAACGGATAGCTACGGAATATCTCAAGGCCCATGGCTTCGGGCGAGCCGCCGCCGTGCAACGAGATGATGGAGTACCACCCGGCCTGACCGGAAGCGGTGAGATCTTCGATCATGCGCGCGACATCCATGCGCTTGTCGTAGGGAATATCGTCGCGTCCACGCAACACGTCGGACAGCATGCCCGCGGTCTCCGGATTGTGGTCTTCGTCAGGACCCGGCAGGGCAACGACCAGACCGCCGGACACTTCGTGCGCCACGCGATGCATATCGTATATCTGCGTCGACATGAGAAGCTTGCCGATGTTGGCGTAGATGCGCTCGGGTTCGACGATGCCCGAGGGGTCGAGCTGGCCGTAGGTCGAACACGCGACCCCGCAGGCGTAAAACCCTTCGACGATCTTGATGAGATCGACCATACGGGCGCGCAAGTGGGGCACACGCGCGACATCCAGTCCGTTGGCTTCGGTCATCAGCATTCCGGCGCCGATCAAGAGATCGCCGAAGCCGGCGCGCGCGCCGATGCAGGAATGCCGGTGATGCGCGGCATAGGACGTGGTGAGGAACTGGCTGTGCTGCCATTCGCCGGCCAGGAAGACACGCTCCCACGGTACGAATACGTCCTCGAACACGACGACGCCGGTGGATTGACCGTATTTGTTGCTGAACTTGGCGGCCTCGACGCCGGGCCGACCGGCGGGGCGAGCAATGATGGTGACGCCTTCGGCATCGACCGGCACCGCGCAACACACGGCAAAGTCCTTGTCGGCTTCGGTCATGTTGCGGCACGGCATGACGAGGAATTCGTGCACGTAGGGCGCGGCGGTCACGATCGCTTTGGTGCCGCGGATGACGATGCCGTCGGGCCGACGTTGGGTGATGTGCAAATAGGTATTGGGATTGGCTTGTTCGTGGGGCCGCTTGGAACGATCTCCTTTGGCGTCGGTCATGGCGACACCAAGGGTGAGATCGTCGTCCTGCACTTTGTCGAGATACGACAAGAAGCGGTCGTGCACGCCCGCATTGCCGTCTTGATCGATCCGCCAAGTGGCCTGGAAGATCGCATTGAGGGCGTCTTGCGTGAGATACCGTTGGGCGCATCCCGATTCCTGACAGACCAGCCGCACCGCCTCGAGCTTGTGCAGCAAGTCGGTGGTGGTGGTGTTCATGTGCAGGAAGCGATTGACGGTTTTGCCGTTGCGCGCCTCGGTCGGCGCCATCAAGAAACGGCTGCGTTCGGCCAACGCTGTATCGTAGGTAACGCCGATCGCATTGATGCCCGGCATGAAGCGGGCCTCGTCGGCCACCGAGTCGACGCGGTCGCCGTTGACGAACACCTTCGGCCGATAGCGGCGCAGCGATTCGCGGTAGGCTTCGGCGGTCATCAACATCGTGTTTCGCCTTTCGGGCTTTTCTAGAACGGCACCGCCAAATCAGGCGGCGGCAAGATCGTGGTGCGCTTCATCAAACGCTGCTGGCCTTCGTCGAACGGCTCGCGCCGGTGCATGGTGCTGGCATTGTCCCACATCACGCCGTCACCCGCCTGCCACTTGTGGGTGTAGACGAATTCCGGGCGTACCGTCCACTCGAACAGCTCTTCTAGCAGCGCATCGCTCTCGTCGGTCGGCATCCCGACGATCTGGGTCGTCATGCCGGGACAAATATAGAGCGCTTTGCGCCCCGTGATGGGATGGGTCCGAACCAGCGGGTGTTCGACGTCAGGCGTCTGTTTGGTCTGCTTTTTGTCGGTCGGTACCGAGTAGGTCTTATTGAAGGCCGCGTAGGACTGCACCGCCTTGCGGCCGTCGACGAGCGCCTTGGTCTTTTCGGGCAACATTTCGTAGGCACGCGACATGTCGGCAAAGGAAGTCTCGCCTTTTTCCTTGGGCAAGGTATGCGCCATCAAGAACGAGCCAAGGGCCGGTCTGGCCAGATAGATCTGGTCGTAATGCCAACCCACCTCGCCTTGCGACAAGATGCCGATGTCCCGGCCGGTCTCGTCTTTCATGTTCGAGATGTAGAGGATTTCGGGGTGTTCGCGGGACAGATATTCCGTCCGCACGTGGATCTCGAGTTCGCCGAACCGTTTGCTGAAGGCAACCAGGTCGGCCTCGTCCATTTTGAGGCCGTGGAAAACCAGAACCTGGTATTCGTTCCACGCCTTGGTCAGTTCGGCGAGCGTCGCATCGTCGACCTTGCGCAGATCGATCGGCTCGACTTCGCCCACAAATGTTTCTTTGATCGGTTTGACGCCCAACGCCATGAATCACCCCCACCCACCTCGAGCGGGCACCCGTCACTGATTAAATGTACGGACATTATAGTGATCCGCGCTCGGCGGTCTACCGGTGACTAACGGGCGCTCACCCGGGTGAGGAGTTGGACCGACAAAAGTTGGCCTTCGAGCCGCTGGTTGAGGTCCAAGCAGGTCGCAACCTCGTCGCGTTGGTCGGCGGCGACGGTGCTTTTGGCCGCGGCGACGTTGAGCCAAGCATAGGCACGGGTCAGATCGGGCGATACGCCCCGGCCCCGCCGATAGAGATTGGCCAGTTCCACCTGGGCCGGCACGCTGGCCGCCAGGGCTGCGGATTTGGTCACTTCGAAGTGGGCGACGTCATTCTTTTTCGTGCTGACCGTTGCAGCCGGAACGTCGCATGACGGGGAGGCCGCGTGGGCCGAAGTCGGAAGGAGAGCAAGAACAAAAATACACGCGCCGGTGAAGCGCCGGAGAGGTGCGGCGGTCGACGTTCGGACCCGAACGGGTGCTACCAACTCTCTTGCTCCTCCTCGTCGTCTTGCAACAGCGCCAGAACTTTGGCATTGGCCAAACGCAGTTCGGCCTGGGTCAGACAACCCGAGATGGTCTGGCTGACATGAGTCGCCGCGGCACCCTTTTGCGTCGCGAGGTCGGACCACGCTTGGGCGAGAACGAGATTGCGCGCGACGCCAAGACCGTCGCGATACATCTGCGCGACCTCAACCATGGCGCTGGGATTACCGGCGCGGGCGGCCGAAACGGCGGCTTCATATTGTTGGGAGGACGCTGCCGCGAAGGTGCCATGACCCGCGCCGCAAGACTGCGCTTGGCTCTGCGCGACGACTTGAGACGTGATGAGGGCGAGAACCGAGGCCGCGGCGAGACCTGAAATCGCGCGGCGCAGGCGCTGCTGTTTCTTTCGGCGGATGGACATGCTGCGTTCTCCCCAGAAAAAGAACTGTGTCGTTTTCACAAATATAGGACCGCGCGCCCGAGATTGCTACTTTAACGGGTTTAGTGTTTAGTAAAAACAATCTATAATTTTGTTGTAATTTTGAACAATTCCCCAAAACGAGAGGATTCATGGCAAAAATCGGGATAATCGGGCTGGGCGCCCTCGGCACGGCCATGGCCGAATGCCTCTTGGCGGCCGGCCACGCGGTGGTGGGGTTCAACCGCACGCCGCAAAAGGCGACCGCGTTGGCCCCGCGCGGACTTCAACCCGTCGATAGCGCCGCCGCGGCGTGCACGGCCGATATCGTGTTCAGCGTGCTCTTGGACGATGCCGCCGCACGTGCGGTGCTGTGGGAAAACGACCCCTTCGAAGGGACAGCGGCGGTCCATGTTTCGGTGAGCACGATCGGCATTCCGGTCGTGCGCGACCTGGCGCAACGCCACGCTGCGCGGGGTCAGGCGTTCGTTTCGGCCCCGGTGTTCGGCCGTCCCGACAACGTGCGCGACGGCAGCGCCGTGATCGCGGTGGGCGGCGCCGCGGCCGCGATAGACCGCTGCCGCGCGGCCCTTGCCTGTTGCGGCCAGGTCGCCGAAGTCGGCACCGATCCGGGTACCGCCAACGCCATCAAGATGGCGGGCAATTTCCTGATGGCCTCCGCCGTGCAAAGCCTGCGCGAAGCCTTGGAGTTGGCCGACGCCGCAGGCGGCGAACGGCAGCAATTCGTCGACATCGTGACGACCGCCTTGTTTCCCACATCGTTCTACCAACGCTTCGGCGAGGTGCTGGCCGCACAAGGCAGCGACGCGCCGGCCATCAACCCGTTCGCCAACTCGGCGCGGTTGATCGCCCGGACGAGTCGCGAGTTGTCGGTGCCGACGCCGCTGGCGGATGCCTTGGCGGCAGCCTTGGATCGGCCGCTGACATGAGGTCGTCTTGGGCGATCGCCGCCGTCGCCGCGCTGCTGCTGGGCGTCGCAAGCGCCGGCGCCGCCCCCCTGCCCCGCACTGATTGCGGCGCCGCCGCGCCGGACGCGGGCGCCGCGCAGCCGCATGTCGGCATTTGGTTCGGCGACGAACTTGCGAATTGGATGCCGCCTCAGTGCACCGGCTGGGCCGCGCAGCCGTTTACGGTGCTGGTGGAGACGGCGGGGCGGACCCATTTGACCGGCGATGCCGACGAGATTCTTGGGCGGCTGGCGCGGATCAGCGATCTGACCACCATCCGCTATTGGTCGACGACGCGGGACCGATGGCGTGCGTTGATCCCCGAGGCCGCAGCGCTGGCGGCACCCGATCCGGCGCAGCGGCGCGGCGATTTCACCGCCGCGGATCTTCGCGCAGGGCCGGTGTTCTTTTGGCAGGAAGAAAACACCCCGTTGGACGCGGTGACCTATCGAATGACTGTACGCCGGGCCGACACCGACACCGTGGCAATCGAGATCAGCAACGCCTTGGCGGCCCGGGCCGGTCTGTTCGAACGCGTACCGCCGGGCCATCACGCGTTCTTTTATCGTTTCGATCGTCGCGAGGACGGCGGCTGGACGTTGTACGGCCTGATGCGTAGCGGCAGCGGGCCCCGCCTCGTCGCCCGTGCCGGGCGCAAGTCTTACGGCAACCGCGCGGTCGCGTTGTTTCGCTATCTTGCCGGCGAAATCACCGACGGGACGCCGGCGGTCTACCCCTAAACGAAAATCGGCCGGGGTCGCCCCCGGCCGATCATCAGGTTTCTTGAAACCGGCGGACTAGAACGAAATCACCACACGCCGGTTGAAGACCGATGCGACGCCGTCCTGAGTCGGCTGCGCGGGTTGCGCTTCACCGTAGGATTGGGCCGTGATCGCGCGGTCGGAAATGCCCGCTTCCATCAGGGCTCGCTTGACCGCCGCGGCGCGACGATCGGAGAGTTTGATGTTGGAGCGGATATCGCCGGCCCGGTCGGTGTGACCGACGACCATGATCTTGGTCGCGCCGCGCGCCTTGGCCTGACCGGCCGCTTTGCGCACGGTGGCCGCATTAGCCGGGGTCAGACGATCGCTGTTGGTCTCGAAGTAGATCGTGAACTCGACAGGCTTGGGGGCTGCCGGTGCCGGTGCGGGCTTGGGCGCCGGTTCGGCCTCGGCAACCATCGCCGCCGGACGGCGAAGACGATCCATGAACTCTTCGGCCGAGGTCAATGCGCCGAAGAACTGGCCGCGACAGGCCGCGATGTCACGCGGCTGGAAGTTCTCTTCTTGCTCTTGCATCCAGCAATCAAACGCAACTTGCGCGCGCGCCATCAAGGCCGGAATGTGATTGATCGCGCCCTGACCCATCAGCGCCGTCAGGCGGATGCGGGCGTCGCTCAGGTCGGCCCGGGCGGACGCTGGAATATCACGGCTATTCAAGCCCTCGGGCCCGATGTTGTTGCCCGCACCAACGAACATGGCGCGCTCGGCGAAGCGATCCGAATCGGCGTAGTCGGCTTCGGCGAACTCTGTCCGTGCTTGTTCGAGATAGCCCTTGTAGAGCGAGACTTGGTAGAGCGTGCCGATCGGCTCGATCTTTTCGGCTTTGCCCAATTGCATGCCTGAACAAGCCGCCAAAAAGAGCGGCACGGAAATAACCGCTAGAAAGCGGGGTGACTTGGCCATGAATTCCTCCAACAAAAGCACAGGTTCGCGGGTTCCAGGTTGGCCCTGGATCAATTTGGGCGACTGTACCCTTCGCAAGCGTGCGCGGTCCACCCGCGAATCCCGCCAAAAGGGCCGATTATCGTGCTGAATCGGCCACTATTGGGGGGAAAATGCGCCATTTTCGGTCCGCCCGGCGGGCGAATGCTACGAAGGCCCGCATCGAGGGCGGGGGGCACGATGGCAAACGCCTGCCCCGTGGGCGGCGGCATCGGTTGAACCGTATCGGGCCCTCCCATATGCTCGGCGCCGTGAAAGCCCACGTGACTAAATCCACGACGTTCCTCTGGCGAAGCCGGTAATCCGGCGCGCAGCCGATCTGCGCTTTCACGCTCTCTAGTTCTACACGTCGGCGCGGGCCTCGCCCGCCACAGGAACCCACCATGACCTACCAATTCACCACCCATTCGGGGGTTCTCGTCACGAGAACCGCCACGGCGCTACCGTTCGAGGACGGCCTCAAGACACTGGTCGGCCGCCTGGATCGCGAACGCGGCGCGCTGTTTTCTTCCGGGTTCGAATATCCGGATCGCTATTCGCGCTGGGAGATGGGGTTCGCCGCGCCGCCGCTGGAGTTCGTCGGGTTCGGTCGACGCCTGGAGGTGCGCGCATTGAATGCCCGCGGCTCGGCCCTGCTCGATCTGTTCGGCGACGTGCTGACACGCGACGGGGCGACGGCCACGCGAAAGGACGCGACGACGCTGATTCTCGATGTCGCGTCGAGCGATGAGGCTTTCCCCGAAGAAGAACGCAGTTTGCAGCCCACGGTGTTCACACCGCTGCGCACGTTGCTGACGGATTTCGCGGGGATCGCGGATACCTCGCTCGGGCTTTACGGCGCCTTCGGCTATGACTTGTTGTTCCAGTTCGAGCCGATCGCGCAACGCTTGCCACGCGCACGCGCGGATTCGGATCTCCATCTGTTTTTGCCCGACCAGTTCTTCATGGTCGACCGGCGCAAGGAAACCGCGTTTCGCTACGACTATGAGTTCGCGCGTGGCGACGTCGCGACCGCCGGGTTGGACCGCGAGGCGGCCCCGATCGCGGTGCGCGATGCCGCGGCCGATACGCCGCCCACCATCGAGACCGATCACAGCGATGCCGGCTATGCCGATATGGTCGACAAGGCACGCGAGGAAATTCGCGTCGGCAACGTGTTCGAGGTGGTGCTGTCGCGCAAGTTCAGCGCCGATTACACCGGCAAACCGTCGGACCTGTTCCGCAAGATGCAAGCGGTGAACCCGAGCCCCTACGAGTTTTTAATCCAGATGGGCGAGGAGCAGCTGGTCGGGGCGTCGCCCGAAATGTTCGTGCGTGTCGAAGGGCGCCGTGTCGAATCCTCGCCGATTTCGGGCACGGTGCGGCGCGGCGACAACCCGATGGAAGACGCCGACAATATTCGCGCGCTCTACAACTCGGACAAGGACGAAGTCGAGTTGACGATGTGCACCGACGTCGACCGCAACGACAAAGCGCGCATCTGCGAACCCGGCTCGGTGCGGCTGTTGGGGCGGCGGATGATCGAACGCTATGCCGGACTGTTCCACACGGTGGACCACGTCGAGGGCACGCTGCGCGCAGGCTTTACGGGGATCGACGCGTTTCTCTCGCATATGTGGGCGGTGACGCTGACCGGCGCGCCGAAGAAGCGCGCGGTCCAGCTGGTCGAAAATATGGAGACCAGCGCACGGCGGTGGTACGGCGGCGCGATCGGCGGCATGTTGATGAACGGCAGCGTGAATACCGGGATCACGATCCGCACGGTGCACCTGAAAGAAGGCCGCGCGGACTATCGCGCGGGCGCGACGCTGGTGTTCGATTCGGTCGGCGCCGAGGAAGCCGCGGAGACCAAGACCAAGGCGACTTCGTTCTTTCGCGTGCTGGGCGGCGACGCGGCAGCTGCGCCGAAAGCGAAACCGCGGGCGGCCTCGTTTGACGGGCTGTCGGTCGTGATGGTCGATAACGAGGATTCCTTCGTCCACACGCTGGCGGACTACATCCGACAGACCGGCGCGACGGTGCAGACGTTGCGCGCCGGCGCACCGGTCGATCGTTTGCTGCGCGATTCGCCCGACCTTGTGGTGCATTCGCCGGGGCCGGGCACGCCTGCCGAATACGGCGTGCCGGATCTGGTGCACGCCCTGGCGGAAAAGGGCGTGGCGCAGTTCGGCGTGTGCCTCGGCCTGCAAGGGATTTTCGAGGCGTTCGGCGGGTCGCTCGCGGTGATGCCCCTGCCCCGCCACGGCAAGCGCTGGGCGGTGACGCACGACGCGAGCGCGTTGTTCGCCGGATTGCCCAACCCCTGCACGGTGGGGGCGTATCATTCCTTGGCGGCGGTGAACGAAACCTTTCCTGAGGTGCTGCGCAAGGTCGCCTGGACCGACGACGACGTCGTGATGGCGGTTCAACACGCGAAGTTGCCGATTGCGGCGGTGCAGTTTCACCCGGAGTCGATCCTCTCGATGCGCGAGGACGCGGGGCACCGCTTGGTGCGTAATGCTTTGGGTTTGCTGGCCGGGTAGAGGGCTTGCGCCCGGCGCGGCGTACGCAGAGGCAGAGTCCTTGCGCCGGACGGTTGGCGCCGACTAGAGCGGTCTCAAGCGCGTGCGCCGGTTTGTGGGGTGGCTTGTCCGGACAGGGCTTGGCCCCTAGGCTTCGTCTTTTCGAGGAGCGTTTTGTATGTCGAATGGCGGTGGGTTTAGCCCGCAGAACCGTATCGAGTTCGCGGCCGGCACCGAGATTTTCCACGAAGGCCAGGACGCCGATGCGGCGTTTCTGGTTTTGGAGGGCAACGTCGAAGTGCGGAAGCGCACCGACGACGGCCACAAGGTGATGGCGACGCTGGGCAACGGCGACGTGTTGGGCGAGATGGCGCTGTTCGGCGGCGACGTGCGGTCGGCCGATGCCGTGGCGCTGACCGATACTAAAGCCTTCCGGTTGAGCCGCGCCGATTTCGAAAGCCGACTGGCCAGCACCGATGCGGTGTTGCGGCGGATGGTCACGATCTTGGTCGCGCGATTGCGCGACGCCACACACGAACTCGCTCGCCTGCGCGGCGACAACGCCTAACCACGATCAAACGACAAGAAACCGAGGAGACCGGCATGGGCACGACCCGAGACCTGACCAATTTCGTTGCCAACACATCGTACAAAGACCTCCCGCAAAAGACGGTCGATGCGACCAAACTTGCGGTGTTGAATATCGTGGGCTGCATGCTGGCCGGCTATCAAACCCGCATCGGCCAGTTGCACACCGACATGGCCAAGGACATGGGTGGCGGGCGCGAGCAATCGACGATCATCGGCGACGGCGCGAAGGTTTCGGCGCCGCTGGCGGCCTACGCGAACGGCAACTTCGGGTTCGCGTTGGATTACGAGGACACGGTTCTGTACATCAGCCACCCCGGCTACATCACGATGTCGTCAGGCTTGGCGATCGGCGAGATGCTGGGATCGTCGGGCAAAGATTTGATCCTAAGCATCGCGTTGGGGTTCGAAGTGGTGGCGCGCATCGGCGCCGCCATGCAACCCACGCCGGAACGCGGCAAACAGGTTTGGGGCGAGCAGTACCATCCGTTTGCCTCGGCGACGACGGCGGGCAAGTTGTTCGGACAGGACGCCGAAACATTGGACGTGGCGTTCGGCATTGCCGGGACCTATGCGACGGTGCCGTCGGTCTACAAGTATTTCGGCGTGGTGGAGGAAACGCGGCCCATGCGCGAAGTGAAGCTGGGCTGGGGCTGGATGAGCATGGCCGGCACGGTGGCGGCGCAATCCGCGCAGCGTGGTTTTCGGGGCGGGCACGGCGTTCTGGACGGCGAGCAAGGCTTTCACGTCATGGCCGGATCGGACCGGTGCGACCACGACCAGATCGTTCGCGATCTCGGCAAGAGCTGGGCGATCGACGTGACCGAATACAAGATCCATCCGTCGATCGCGTGGAACCATCCGGGCTTCGACGCCACCCGCACGCTGGTGAAGGACCACAGCATCACGCCCGACCAAGTGGAGAAAATTCACATCACGGGCATGGCGCTGAACCTGATCGGCGACACCAATCCGCAAGGCGCGGTGGATGCGCAATTCTCGCTGCCCTACACGGTGGTGACCACGATCATGGGCGAGCCGTTGCTACCGGCGATGTATAGCGACGAAAAGCTCGCCGACCCGGTGGTGCGCGATCTGTTGTCGAAGGTCAGCATGACGCACGACCCCAAGGCCGACGACGACTTCTTTACCGACCAGAAGATGCGCTTTGGTGTCGAGCTGACCCTGAAGGACGGCAACACGGTGAAGCGCGACGTCGAATGGCCGAGCGATCAACCGCCGATGGGCCGCGCCGACATCGAGAAGAAGTTCCGCGAATTGGCGGGCACCGTCATGGACGACAAACGCGCCGAAGAGGTGATGCAGGCGATCGATTCGCTGGACAGCTTCGACAACGTGGCCGAGTTCGCGCGCCTGTTGGTTTAATAGTCGCGTAACAATGTGCCGCGGTTCTCGATGCGGTCGTCGAAGCCGGAGTCGCGCAAGGCGTACCAGACCAGCACGGCGTTGAGGTGAAGGACCGGCTTGCCGATCCAAAATTCGGCTTCTTCGATCATGTCCATCAGCGCGATTTCGCTGCCGGTCGCGAGAATGACATCCGCGTCGCTGCGGGCGAGTTCGGCCAGGCCGTCGCGCAAGGTGTCGTCGGTCAGGGCGTCGATGTCGTGGATCGAGGTGCAGCCCAAGCCTTTAGCGGCGGCGACCTCGTAGCCGCAGGCCTCCCATAGGCCGCCCGACACGACGCCGCTGTCGGGAAGTCGCGGCGTCAGGACCGCAACCTTGCGCGCCTTCATCACCTCAAGAGCGCGCAAGAACGCGCGCGCCGACGAGGCGACCCGAAGACCCGATATTTCTTCGTATTTGCGATCGAAGGCTTCGAGCTCTTCGCGGGGAAACGAAAAGCCGCCCTCCCCCATCAGCAAGTAATCGGGTTCGCAGGTCATCACCGCCCTGATCGCATCGGGTTCGGCGTCGCGAATGGCGCGGGCCATTTTTTTCATGGCCTCGTCGCTGCCCCACACGGCCGGACCTTTGCGCACGGCGCGGGCAGTGTTGATCGAAATCCCTGGCGGGACGATTCGGTGCATCTCGGTTTCGCACACGGTATTCTTCGACGGAATGATCAAGCCCCATTTCGCCCGTGATTCGACAGCCATGATGTCCTCCCTGATGGCGCAGCCTTTACCGACACCCCGACCACCCTTGGACGTGGCGCAATGACGCTCGATCTTGACTCATTTCGCGCCCGCTTGCGTGGCGAAGCGCGAGAATTGCAGGACGCCGCCGATCGATCGGCCGCAGAGCGGGCACCGGTACAGCTCGATCAGCAGAGCGTCGGGCGGCTCTCCCGCATGGATGCCTTGCAAGTGCAGGCGATGGCCAAGGCGGAACAAGAACGCCGGTTGGCACGGCTGCGCCGCGTGGAGACGGCCCTGGCCCGCATCGAGTCGGGCGACTTCGGCTATTGCGTGCAGTGCGACGAGGACATCGAAGCGAAACGCCTGGAGGCCGATCCGACGGTCCCGTTGTGCATCCAATGCGCGGGCGCGGGTTAAGGACTGTCTTGGTGCCGTCATATCCGTGTCATAAGAAGAGTGTTTCAGCAGGAGTATCTTGTCGGTGATCCGCCCTTTTTCGCTCGCCCAACGATTAACCGCCGAGGCGCTCGGCACCGGGCTTCTGGTGGCGACCGTCGTGGGTTCGGGCGTGATGGCCGAGACCCTGGCGGATGGGAACGACGCGATCGCGCTGCTCGGCAACACCATTGCGACCGGCGCGATCTTGTTCGTGCTGATTACGATCTTCGCGGGCATTTCCGGAGCGCACTTTAATCCCGCCGTCACCGTCGGCTTCGTGATCCGGCGCGAGCTGCGTTGGCCGCATGCTGCGAGCTACATCGGCGCCCAAGTTGCCGGCGGCATTCTCGGCGCGATGTTGGCCCATGCCATGTTCGCGCTGCCGCTGGTGCAGGCGGCGAGCCAGGCCAGGACGGGGGGCGCGCAATGGTTGGCCGAGGGCGTGGCGACGTTCGGGTTGTTGCTGACGATCTACGGCTGCGTGCGGTTTCGCCCGCACGCGGTGGCGGCGGCGGTCGGGCTCTATATCACGGCGGGCTATTGGTTCACGGCCTCGACGTCGTTCGCCAATCCGGCGGTGACGATCGGGCGCACACTGACCGACACGTTTTCGGGCATTCGACCCGTCGACGCACCGGGCTTTATCGCGGCCCAACTGGTGGGCGCGGTGCTCGCGACGTGGTTGGCGATCTGGCTGTTTCGCGGGCCCCACGACGGACGCCGCTGACCGGATCGCGGGCGGTCTTGGTTTGTGATCGTCGGCATACCGCCGGGTCGACCTAGAATGACGAGATCAGCATTGGAGGATCGCGCCATGCGCCCGCACATTCCCCACTTGGACACCGAATCCATGGATTGGACGTCGCCCATACCCGGTCTTTACTCGAAAGTCTTGAGTGTCGATCCGGACAATGGCGCGCGCACCGCCATTCAGCGGTTGGTGCCGGCCGAGGGCTATACCGCGCCGTCGGTGCCCCACTATCACCATTCGGCGGAAGAGATTCTGGTGTTGGGCGGCAAGCTGTCGTTCGACAGCAAGACCTATCTCGGGGCCAGGGGGTATTGCTTTCATCCGCCCGAAACCGTGCACGGCTTTAAGAGCGACGTGCCCGAGGAGACCATGTTCCTGTCGCGGCACTCCAAGAAGATGTGCACCCACAACGTGCCCGAACCGGCCAAGCGCGAATACTACCCGCTGACCGGCAAGATGCCGGATCGCGCGTGGGCGGCGCTACCCGACGCCGCGGCGGACGGCTGGGAGGGCAACGTCAAGGTGCTGGGCGAGGATTCGCGCGGCGAAGGCTCGAAACTGATGCGTTTCGACGGCGACAAGATCAACCTCTCGGTGCCCGAGGTGTTCTACGAAGAGATCTACGTCCTCGACGGCAGCCTAACGACCGCGGATGGACAGACCTTCGCCAAGGGCGCCTATGCGTTCTGCCCGCCGGACGTCGCCCGACCGTCCTTTGCCACGGCCAAGAAGGCGCTGGTCTACGTGAACTACGGCCCGGCCTAGGCTGACGGCGGGTTCACAAGCTCGTCGGCGTGAGTCAGTCGCTCGAAACGGGGATTGGCAAAATAGAACCCTTGGAACGGGTCGATCGAAAGGTCGAACCCGAGGGCTCGACCGTCACGGCAGGCTTCGCATTTTTTGCACATTTCCAACCTGACCTAACGGCCCCAAAAAGAAGTAGACCGGTCGGATAGGTGGCATAACCAGAGCGTTCAGCCTGCCCACCCCGCCGCCAAGATCAGGCGAGCGGCTCGGCGCTATGGTCGGCGTGAGCATAGGATTTGGCTTCAAGCCGGGTTATGCGGAACCCGGCACCGCAATGGGGGTCGGTGCAACCGATAACGCCGTCGGTGCTCATCCAATCGGTATCCCGGGTGGGGCGCTGTTTCGCCGGGACAAACGGCAACACCGCCAACATCGCATAAAGCCCGAAGGTCTTGCCGGGCGGAATTTCGATGACGCTGCCTTTGACATAAAACACGTCCCCCACGGTGTGCTGGCAGACCAGCGGCCTGGCCGGATCGTGGTGAATCACCTCGATGGCCAAGTCGTATAGCTCGAAGGTGTCGTTCATCAGGCGTCTCCTACGGCGCGCCGGCGCCACCCAGGTTCTGGTTCTTCCAGTTCATTAGCGTGTGGGGGCCCTCGGGGTCACGCTCCAGCGTATAGCAGTCGCCCGCCGGCCCAGGTGCGCCCTCGGCGACCGCGTCGATCGCTGCAATATCGGTTGGCGTCAGCCGGATGTCGGTCACGGAAAGAACGTCGGCTAAATGAGCATCAGTCCGCGCGCCGACAATCGCGGTAGCGACACCGGGCCGGTCCAGGACGTATCGGATTGCGATTGCCGCCAGGCTCACCCCATGCGCCGCAGCCACCGAAGCCAGAACGGTGAGAAGCGACTGATAGGCGCCCCAGCCACCGAATTCATCGATCATTAGACGGTACTTTTGTTGTGAACGATCGGCGGCTTGCGTCTGCGGCGGCGCACCAAGCCAGCGATCCGATAAAAAGCCACCCGCCAACGCGCCGTAACACTGCAGCGCGATACCGTTGTCGCGACACAATGCACCCATCCCGTTTTCCGGCCGGTGATCGAGTGCGGAATACTGAACTTGGTGGCTAACGATCGGCACGCCCGTGGCGAGGAGTTCCTCCAGCCGGACGCAATCGAAATTGGTGACGCCGAGGTGGGCAATCTTGCCCTCGGCCTGCATCTCGGCCAGCCACAGCATGCTGTCGACGTAGCCTGGCGTGTCGTAATCCCACCAATGGAACTGGACAAGGTCGAGAGTGGTAACGCCCAACCGATCGCGGGCGCGATCGACGATCTTCTCGATATCGGCCCGCGTGATCCCCGCCAGGACCGCGCGATCCGGCACGATCTTGGTTTGCACGGTCAGACGGGCGGCAAGGTCCGGATATTGCTGGCGGAAGGCGCCAATCAATTCTTCCACGCCGGTATAGTGATCGGCGCAATCGAAGTTAGTGATCCCGGCTTCGACAAAGCGCCGCATGCCGGATATCGCAACGTCCTCGGGAACGGTCGGACCATGCTTGGCGGCGAGTTGCCAATTGCCTCGGGTGAGTCGCGACACCTCGAGCCCATCGGCGAGCGCCACGCGTTCAGGTTGGGTAGCCATGGCACCAAAATACGTTGAGCATCCCCACCTGCCAAACATCGGCCACGAACAACCATGAACCTGGCCGGGCGACGGCGCGAAATCCACTCAAATTCGAGGAAAATCCGAATCGATACTTCGCACGGCCAACGGCGATTCCCCTAACATCGCCCCGCGATACAGAGGGGAGAACATGACGGCCGAAATCGATTCGAAAGCGCTGGTGAAAATCCTGCGCGAACATGCACGTTTTGCCGAGCGACGGCCCGGTGGACGGCGCGCCGACCTCCACGATATCGACCTCTCGGGGTTGCGGCTGCCGGGGATCAACTTGCGAGAAGCCAAGCTGACCGGCGCCAACCTATCGAAAATCGATCTGGCGACGGCGGACTTGAGCGAAGCCGATTTGTTCGGCGTCGATTTTGCCGGCGCGAACCTGACGCGCACGAATTTCGAAGGCGCCGACCTACGCGGCGCGAAATTCGCCGGTGCGACCCTCAAAGGCGCCAACCTGGCCGGCGCCGATATGCGACCGGGCAAAGCCAGCCTCGATGCCAAAGAGAGCAAGACCGATTTGAGCGGCGCCAATCTCGAAGGCTCCGTGTTGCGCAAGGCCCGCATGCTGTTCGCCAACCTGACGCGCGCTAACCTCAAGAACGTGGATGCGACGGGCACCGATTTCGAAAGCGTCGACTTTGAGGAAGCCGACCTGTCGATGGCCAACCTTTCAGGCGCCCGACTCGATTCGGCCGACCTCACCGCGGCCAACCTCTCGGGGGCCAACCTGGAGCGCGCCAGCATGCTGGGATCGCGGTTCCGCGGCGCCGTCTTAGCCGGCGCGTCGGTCGACGGCGGCGCCGGCGACGAAGCCCTGCGCGGCATCTTGGCGCTGCCCCCGGATTTGCAAACCGCGTTGCGCGATCACGCGTCCTGGGCCACGTCGAACGGCGAACGGGGTGCGCGCCTCACGTTGGAAGACGAGGACCTTTCGGGGATCGAGTTGCCCGGCGCCTACCTCAGCGGCGCACGAATTACCGGCTGCAACTTGGCGGGCGCCAACCTACGCGGCGCGGTCTAGGAACTGGCCGACCTGAGCGCATGCGATCTTGAGGGCGCCATATTGGCGGGCGCCGACTTGCGCGGGATCAAGTTGCGCGAGGCGAATCTGCGTCGGATCAACCTATCGGGCGCCGACCTTCGCTCGATGCGGGTCCGCGGCCTGGACGGCGAAGACGCGGGCTACACGCGCTTTGCCGACCTGACCGGCGCCGATATGAAGGGCGCCAACACCCGCGGGATGAAGTTGGAAGAGCCGACCGCCGCCTAACGGTCGCTAGGCCAGCGCCGCCACCTCTTTGCGGATCTGAGCGAGGATGTCGGGAATCTTCGTCAGGTTTTCGGTTTCGCAGGCGAGGATCGACTCAAAGAGCCGCTTCTTGAGCGCAGTGACGTCAAGATCGGGCGCGGCACCCTGCTTGGCCGCCGCATCCATCACCAGATCGACCAAACGGTCGGCGGCATGGAGCCGCCCCCAGAGGTAGTCGTTTTCGCGCCGCTTGCGGCTGAAGAAGGCGCCGAAGTGGCCGAAGTCGAGCCCTTTGAGCGTGGCGCGAGCGCCGCCTTTGCGAATGGTGTCGGCGTCCTCGGGGCTGATGCGGTGGACCCGAATCTCGTCGTATTCCTCTGCCTCGCGCCAATTGGCGGACGAGAACGTGAGGGGGTCCCAATAGGCAAAGCCGATATAGGCCGTCAGCAGATCGCCGCGCACGGTTTTCCACGATCGCGGTAAGGCCGAAAGCACGTCGTCGATACGCCCATTGAGGTTCTTCAGATCGATCTCCTGGGCCAGACCGGCGATCAACGCATCGAGATCGTCCACGGATGCGGCAGCCGGATTGACCCCGAAGACATTGCGAATGGCGGCGATCAAATCGACGCTGGCAAAAGCTGCCGTGGAGCGGTGACGCATAATTTCGGAGACGTCGTAGAGCGATCCCTTGAGGGCGTTGAAGTCGGCCGCCGTCGGGCCGTCCTGGGTTTGATCGAGCGACGCGTAGGTCATGTTGAGTTGACGAATGACGAACAACAGGCGGCGCGACCGAAACGGTAGATCGAACTGCAACATGAAGCGCACCCATGGCGGCGGCGTGTGGCGCAAGACGTTGTCGGCCACCGGAAGCGGTCCGTCGGCGATCAGGACGTCGTTGGCCCGGCACCATCGGTCGAGCAAATCGGCCACTGCGTCGGCCTCGGGGCTTTCGGGTTGGAAGCCGGCGAGGTCGGCAAGGAGGTCGGCGACGAAATCGACGACCGACTCCATTTTTTGGCGGACGTATGCCTCGTAGGCGAAGCCGCCTTCGTGCGCCGCCTCGGCATTGGCGGCCTCGCGCAATTTTGCGAGATCGCCGGGCTTGGCGACGCGCTCCAACGACCGGCGCGCAAGCTGACGGACTTTTTCGGAAATCTGCGGGCGGGCGGCTTCGACGCCGGCGCGAACCCGTCGGACGCGCCGGTTGTAGCGACGAACCCAACTGAGATCATCGAACACCGGTTCGTTGCGCGGCAGGTCCGATAGCGCGCCCTTCAAGGTGCCGAACCAGCCGGGCCGCCGCCCGTCGGGTGGGGGCGGTTCGTTGCCGGGATCGGGATCGACGTAGACGACGCGGCGATCGACTTGGCGGTGGGCCGAGCGACCGCGGATCGCCTCCATCGCCTGGGCGATGGGTTTGTTGTTCAGCACCGCGCCGTCGACGAACGACGTCCGCATCGGGTCGGCACCGGCCTGGACATAACGGTTGAAATTGCGTTCGAGAAATGTGTCGCGGGTGGTCCAGGTCATCCCTTGCGCCGCGCAAATGCGGTCGATCTCACCGATCTGCGCCGGCGGGAACGCGCCCGGAAAGGACGACGTGGCCCGCGCCGCGAAAGCCAAGCTCGGCGTATCGGCGGTGGTGAACTCGCTGCGTTCCTCGCCGCCGTGATAACGCTGGTAGGTGAACCCGAGGACGTGGCGATGTTCGCGTTCGGTGACGAAAGACGGGTCGTACATCGGCACCCGCTGCGGGTACCCATAGAAGTCGGTGACGGTGACGACGAGGTCGAGCCGCTGCGCCACCGGGATAAGCGATGCGCCGGGATAGGCAGGCTCGCCCATCTCGCGCATCGCGTCGTGCAACACGCCGGCAAGGTGTTCGCCGTCGAACGGCGGGCGAAACCAGCGAGACCGCAAGAAGCGCGAGAGCTTTTCGCGCATTTCGGGATCGTCTTCGTTGCTGCGACGGATGTAGCCGAAGACGAACGGGCGAAGGAACCATTTGGACCAAGCCCGTGCCGCACGATCTTCGGCCAGCAATTCGTTGACATCGGCCTCCTTGAGCCACACATCGCGCAAGGGACTGAGCGAAAGGTCGTGCGCCAGGGCGCGCGCCAGGATCACGCCGTTGATGCCGCCGGCGGAGGCCCCCGTGATGACGTCGATCACGATACGGAGGTCGACCGATTTGCCGATCTCGCGCACGAGGTCGAAATAGACGTTCTCGGTATCGATCTCCTCGTCGGGACTGTGCTCGGCACCGAGATAGTCGGCATCGGCGCGGGCCGCCCCCTTGGGGAGCCCGTGGTAGGCGCGGCTCGCGCGGACCAGCTTGTGAAATTCCTTGGTCACGCCGTGCATGTAGACGGCGAGCGAGACGCCGCCGTAACAGACCAGCGCAAGACGCAACTCAACGTCCTTCATGCGAACCAAACCGAAGTACTAGGGGTCATCGCACCATTCTACGCACCCTGGGACGAGATTGCGCGCGATCTCGGCGGCGCTTTTTCAGAGCGGTCGGACCAAGCGAACGATACGGCCCACGATGTCGAACGGCGGCGAGAGCGGATCTGTGAGACCAGTGGGGTGGCGAAGGGTATCGGTGTCGCCGCAGTAGCGGCGGATCGTCGCGCGCCCGTTCGACCGCACGAGATAATGTGCATCGTGCACAAGGTCTTGGGGATCGCCGGCAACCGTGATGTCGCTCCCGGCAAACGGGGTCCCGGAGTCGTGATCGATGGGGACACGATAGGTCGCAGCCGTGCCACGACCACCGCGTGGGGGTTTTCCGAAGTCGTCCATCCGGTCTCCCAACCACGTCGTGCGGCATCGGCGTCACGACGTGCCGCATGCACGCCCGATGGCGGGACCGAATGGTCGGATCCTGATGGCGATGTCGGTCGCGTGACCCGCGACGCATTTTTTGTCGACGTTGGCTATCGCGGCGTCCCTGCTTTACCCGCGAGAACCGTTGGGCCGCCCCAATTGCAGCCCACGCCTCTTACATCCGATGCCGTCTCACGGTTCTTGATCTTGATTCGGCGCCCCGACACGGGCTCGAACGGATACAACTCTAGACTGATGGAACCTTCCCTCATTTCCTATCGGAGAGGGCTAATCCCTACAATTGGAACGATCAAGATGAAAGCATCCAACTATGACGCGAACATGGCGAAGGTTGAAAAAACAACAACCTGACGGGAAAGCGAGGCAAGACCTGTTCGGGCCACGCCCAAACCGGCTATACTGCGACCATGAACGAGACCATTGCGATCGTCGCGACCGGGGACATGGGGCATGCGGTCGGCCGCGCCCTGGGGGAACATGGCCATCGCGTGGTGACCGACCTCACGGGACGGAGCGCCCGCAGCCAGGGGTTGGCGATCGCCGGTAACGTCACGGACCTGGGCAGCCTCGATGCCGTTGTCGAGGCGGCGGACTTCTTTTTTTCGATCGCGCCACCGACCGCCGCACCAGACATCGCGCGCAACGCGATCGCCGCAATGTAGCGGACCGGCAAGACCATCCCCTATGCCGATTGCAACGCGATTTCGCCGATGACGGTCATGGCGATGGCCGAGGACTTTGCCGCCGCCGACATCCCGTTTGTCGATGCGGGGATTATCGGGCGCGCACCGGGCGTCGACAGCAAGACCCAGTTCTATGCCACCGGCGCCGAGGCGATGCGCCTGAAGGTCCTGGACGACAACGGGATGGCGGTGACCGTGTTGTCCGATCGCATTGGCGATGCGTCGGCATTGAAGATGTGCTTTGCCTCGATCACCAAGGGCACCAATGCGCTTTATGCCACCGCGTTGATCGCGGCGGCGCGATATGGGTTGGGTCCCGAGCTTGCGCAGGAAATCGAGGGCCGTGCGCCCGCGATATGGCAAGCCATGAATCGCGCGGTGCCGTGGCTTGCCGCAGACGCCGACCGATGGACCGGCGAAATGGAAGAGATTGCGGCGACCTACGACGCGGTCGGCATGCCGGACGGATTTCACCGTGGGGCAGCGGATTTGTTTCGCAAATTGGCGGCCACCCCGCTGGGCGACGAAACGCGCGAAACGTTGGACCGCACCCGCACGTTGGAACAAACGATTGCGATCCTGGCCAAAGCCGCTGGGACGCATTGAACTCCCGATCCGCCCACAAGGAGACCCGATCATGCGACGCCTGCTCTTTCTGCCCCTCGTCTTGGTGATGTCATTGCCGGCCTCGGCCCAAGAGATCGGTCGGGTGCGGCAGGTGGTGTTGGATGCCTACGGCACCCCCGAAGCGAAGGACCGGCGACCGCTGTATGGCCGCACGAGGGTGACCGCCAACGAACGGATCGAAACGGTCGACGGCGGCGGGCTGCACCTCCGGTTCCTCGACAACACCGATTTTCACTTGGGCTCGCAAAGCATCGTGATGCTGGACGAGTTCGTTTACGACCCCGACACCTCGGCCGGGAAGATGGCCATCCGGTTGTCGAAGGGCACGTTTCGGTTCGTCAGCGGCAAGCTGATCAAGAGCGGTGTCGCGATCCGAACGCCAACGGCGTTGATCGGCATTCGCGGCACGGACTTTTTGGTGGTCGTGGAAGAGAACGGCACGACAGGCGTCGTGGTCGAAGAGGGCGAGGTTGTCATCACACCCAACATCGGTGGCGGCGATCCGGTGATCGTGGCAGCCGGGGCCACTGCACTGGTCGGGACCAGCGGCGCGATCGATCTTGGCGCGCGGGTCGAGGTTGAGGATCCGGTCGAGGTAATGAACGAAGCCGCCGAAAACAACGAAGGTGGGGGCGATGGCGGGGCGGGTGGAGACTACTAGCCCGACGCCGCACCTCCTGCATCGGCGAGAAACGCGAGCACCAATGGGTTGAAGGCGTCGGGGACTTCCCAGTAGGGCGCGTGGCCACTGTCGGGCATCTCGACGACCCGCACGCCGGGAAACAGGGCGCTCACCTCGCGGAGCATCGCGGGCGGAAAGAACGCATCCAAGGCCGGGGCGACGACGAGGGTGGGCGTGCGATATCCCTTGAGATCAGGAGGACCGGTCAGATTGGCGGGCTCGCCGAGTCGTCCGGCCAAGAGCTCGATGTTGTCGTTCATTAGGGAAATCTGATCGAACAGCCACGCGGCGGCCGGGTCGCGGTCGGCGAAACCCGGCGCGAGGGCTAGGCCCGAGAGGCGCCCGGCAAGCGGTGCGGCATTGGGTTCGGGCGGGGCGTCGCTGCCCGACGGCGGTGCGAGCCCACCTGAGGTCGCGACCAAGACCACCGCCGAGATGCGCTCGGGTGCGGCAAGCGCCGCCTGCATCGCGCCCCAGCCTGCCATCGATTGGCCGACGATGGCCGCTTGATCGAGATCGAGCGCATCCATCACGGCAAGGATATCGGCACCGAATTTGTCGGGTTGCAGATCGTCCGGTGCGCAGGCCGAGCGCCCGAAACCGCGATGGTCGAACACCACGGTGCGGTGCCGGCGGGCAAAGACCGGAACCTGTTGGTACCAGCTGAGCGCGTTGCCTTCGGCGCCGTGCGCCAGAATGACCGCCGGCCCCTCGCCCGCCACGTCGTAATAAAGATCGGCTTTGTCGCTGTGGACGATGGGCATGGTGGGGTGGACCTTGATGGGCGGCAGAGCTGCTATACTGGGGGCCGCATTTGGGGAGAGCAAGCCGATGATCCGCAATCAGAAGCAACATGCCGTCCTACCGACCGCGACCCACGACGAAGCCGCCCGGCAAGATTTTGTCGCCGGCCTTCGCGTCCATGTGATGCGCGATGTGTCGTCGGGCAACCGACCGCTGTACGACACTAAGGTCGTGCCGCAATTCCGACTCGCGCACGGTCGCGCACCAGAGGATCGCCACGAGGTACGCCGCGAAATGAACCGCGAGCCGTTTCATCAGACGTGGGGGGCGCTGCTGCGTACGACGCAGGAAATGATGTGGGAATCGGTCGGCAGCCCGATCGAACGTCAGTTGGACGACCTGATCGCGCGCAACAAAGCCGCCAAGACCCGCGCCGGCGGCAGTTTGCGACTTGACCCCAAGTTGACCGTGCCGCGTTACCAAACCGCGACGGACATCCACGTGATGCCGGGCAGCTACCACAGCGACCTCTGCGACGACGATCTGACGGCCGGCGCGATCTACGACAAGGGCCTGTACATCTACGCGATGGGCGGCTTGGGCGATTCCAACCAAGACATCGGGCGTGGCTGCATTGCTTACCTGAAGCAGCATTTTCCCGACCTTAAGCCGCGCCGCATCCTCGATATGGGATGCACGGTGGGCCATTCGACGGTGCCGTTCGCGCGCGCCTATCCCGGCGCCGAGGTACACGGCATCGACGTCGGTGCGGCGAGCCTGCGCTATGCCCATGCGCGGGCCGAATCGTTGGGCGCGACGGTTCATTTCTCGCAACAAAACGCCGAGCAAACCAATTTTCCCGACGGATACTTCGACCTGATCGTCAGTCATGTGTTGATGCACGAAACCTCGGGTGCCGCCCTGCCCCGCATCATTCGCGAGTGCCGCCGGTTGCTGGCACCGGGTGGCGTGATGGCGCATTGCGACGTGCCGCAGCGCGAAGGCGATGCGTTCGACCTCGCGATCCCGGACTGGGATACCTACAACAACAACGAACCCTTTATGGGGCACATGCGCGATACCGACATGCGCACGCTGTTCACCCAGTGCGGGTTCGAGTCCGATCGCTATTTCGACGGCTACGTGCCGAACGACACCCTCAATCGCGACAAGAAGGTGACGTTCCGGGGCGGCGACGGCAAGAAGGGCAAGCCCTGGGCGGTCTACGGCGCCCATCTCGCCAGCTGAGAACGGGGCGCCGCGGCACCCGCGGCCCCTGCCCTATTCGATGTTGTCGAAGTCGCTGGCGCTGTGGCGTTCGCGCAGACCGCCTTTTGAGTCCTCGCCCGGCTTATTGACCAAGCGGCCGCGCTGCACGGCAGGGCGTTCAAGGATCTGATTGGTCCAACGCGCCATGTTTTTGTATTCGTGGGCGCTGAGGAACTCCGCTGCGCTATAGGCGTTGTTGAGGATCACCGCGCCATACCAAGGCCAAATCGCGATGTCGGCAATGGTGTACTCATCGCCGCACATATATTCGTTGTTGGCCAGGTGCTGGTCGAGCACGTCGAGCTGGCGTTTGACCTCCATCGCGTAGCGATCGATGCAGTACTCGATCTTGATCGGCGCGTAGGCGTAGAAGTGCCCGAAGCCGCCGCCGAGATAGGGCGCGCTACCCATTTGCCAGAACAACCACGACAGGAGCTCGGCGCGCTTGGCCGGATCGCTGGGGAGGAAGGCGCCGAACTTCTCGGCGAGGTAGAGCAGGATGGCACCGGACTCGAAGACGCGGGTCGGCGGGCTGGTGCTGTGATCCATCAGCGCGGGGATCTTGGAGTTCGGATTGACCGCGACGAAACCGCTGCCGAACTGATCGCCCTTGTCGATGCTGACGTACCAGGCGTCGTATTCCGCGCCGCTATGGCCCAACGCCAGGAGTTCTTCCAGCAAGATGGTGACCTTGACCCCGTTGGGCGTGCCGAGCGAGTAGAGCTGCAACGGGTGCTCCCCGATGGGGAGTTCTTTTTCGTGTTGCGCGCCGGCGGTCGGTCGGTTGACCGAGGCAAAACGCCCGCCGTGGTCTTTATTCCATTTCCAAACTTTTGGCGGCTCGTATTCGGACGTTTCGGTCATGATCGTACTCCCCTTTGAGTGACGGCAGGCGGTCGGTGGGCGGCACCGGCGACGGCCGCTGCGCTGTCTTGTTTCAGAAATGAGCTGGGCGAACGGCCTAGGCGCGGACTATAGCATGTGCCGTCTTTGCCGGCGGCGGGACACTCGAAATCGGGTCCCGATCTAAGCCTCCGACATGGGTGGCACGTTCTGGCCGGCCTCGCTGGCCGGGCGGGCTTTCGCGGCCGCGAGCCAGCGTGCGACATGGGGATAGGCGGCGAGATCGAGATGCGCCGCGGCGTCGTAGAACCCATCTAGGACCGTGACCCAGGGCCACACCGCGACATCGGCGATTGTGTAATCTTCGCCCATGATGAAATTGCGCCCGTCGAGACGGTCGTCTAGGACGCCGAGCAAACGTTTGGATTCGTTGGTGTAGCGTTCGAGCGGGCGCTTGTCTTCGATGTCCTTGCCGCCCATCCGATAGAAGAAGCCGAACTGGCCGAACATCGGTCCAATGCCGCCCATCTGCCACATCACCCACTGGATGGTTTCGTAACGCGCCGCCGGATCTTGCGGGAGAAGACGCCCGGTCTTTTCCGCAAGGTAGATGAGGATCGCACCGGTTTCCCAGAGCCCAAGGGGCTCACCCGACGGGCCGTCCGGATCGATGATGGCGGGAATCTTGTTGTTGGGGTTGAGTGACAAGAACTCCGGGGACATCTGGTCGTCTGTCGAGAAGTCGACCCGGTGCGCCTCATAGTCGAGCCCGGTTTCTTCGAGCATGACGGAGACTTTGACGCCGTTGGGCGTCGGCAGCGAATAAAGCTGGATGGCTTTGGGGTTGGTTGGCGGCCATTTCTTGGTGATGTCGAACGAAGAGAGCATGGCGAGTCCTTTTTGTTGTCGCGCTGAGCCGCGCGAGCGATCGAAAAAAGATGAAGCGAGGATTATTCCGTTGCGACCTCGACCGCCCCCATGACGGCTGAACCACAGATGCGCAGGACGGGGTCTTCGGGCCCGCCCCTCGGGCCGTTGAGGCTGATCGCTTCGAACACGCCCATGATGCCGGTGCCGTTGCATTCGACGCGCAGCGTCGGGGGAATGGTGATCGAGACGGCACCCATAATAGCAGTGATCTCGATCTCGCTGACGCCCGGCCCGAGCAACGCTTCGCGGAAATCGAGTTCGACCGCGCCCATAAAGGCGGTGATCTTGAGGCGCTGCGGGACCGCCCATGTACCCTTGCGCTGGACCCCGCTGAGGAACGACATGATCCGCCCGGAAGGTGCGGCGCGGGCAACCCTGGGGGCATGGGGTGATGCGGCGTTGTCGGACGCCGGTGACGGATCGATGGTGGCGGTCGCCGACCTCGGAGGTTCGCCGTCTTTGCGGGCGTCTTCCGGATCGAGAACGATGCGATAGGCCCGCACGGTTTCGCCGACGTTCTTGACCTGCTGCGGCCCGAGATCTTCGAAGTGCGGCGCGAGCTTGTCCTTGACGCTGTCGAAAACGATGCCGGACACCGACACGCCGCCCGGCGGTGCAATCTCCTGCATACGGGTGGCGATGTTCACGCCGTCGCCCTGGATATCCTCGCCGTCGACGATCACGTCGCCGAGATTGATGCCGATCCGGTAGATGATTTTTTCGTTATCGGGTGCGGCGGCGGCGCGCACCGACATGCCGCGTTGAATGTCGATCGCGCACCGGACGGCGTCGACGACGCTGGAGAACTCGACCAATAGGCCGTCGCCCATTTCCTTGACGATGCGGCCGCGGTATTCGGCGATCCTAGGATCGACGCAGGCCGTGCGGTGATCTTGCAGACGCGCCAGCGTGCCTTCTTAGTCGTGGCGCATGAGGCGGGTATAGCCCACGACGTCTGCACTCAACACTGCCGCCAAACGGCGTTCTACTCGTGCGGTCAAGCCTTGGTCGTCCTTCCCGTCGTCGCCGCCCGATCTGCCCTGCCCCAGGACACGCGCGGCTGCGTTCCCATCATGTTGTAGGTAGGGCGCGCCCGCGTCCATGTCGAGTGGGGCGGGACATCTTTGTTGCGACGCCTAACTGATAATGGTGGGCGGCGGCGCTTCGCCGGATATCTCGAAGGCGCCTATTTGACGCAATTTGGCGTCGATCGAATCGTGCACGGTGAGAGTGCGGGCGTTGCGCCAAAACCGGTCGAGGCGATATTTGTTGCCGGTGGCCCGGCCGCCCGCCAACCGGTGGAGTTGACCGGTCGCCTCTAGGACGGCTTCGTTCGCGGCGTATTTGGCGCGCATCATGTGCACCGAAGTGGAGCCGCGTTCGCCGCCGTGGCGCTCGAAATCCCAAATCGAGCGCGTCGATTCACGCAATAACGCGCGGGCCCCGGCAAGTTGGGTGGACAAGCGCCCGACATGCCATTGGTTGACCGGATCGTCTGCCGCGGTGTCGATGCTGGGCAGGTTGGCCCGCGCGAACTTGCGAACGAACTCGCAGGTGATGTCGAACGCGCCGACCCCCATGCCGAGGATCACCGAGTTGATCCCGGTCTGGAAAACCAAGCCGAAGACGCTGGAGGGCCCGAACATGGCCTCCGCGCCGCCCTTGATCGAGAGATGGTAGCGCGCCGGCACGTGGACCTGGTCGAAGGAAATCGCGCCGCTGGCGGTGGCGCGCTGCCCCATGTTGTCCCAATCGTTGTGTTGGCGAATGCCGTCGAGGTCCATGGGCACGAGCAAATAAGCGAGCCCGCCGCCCGGCACGCCGTCCGAGAGGGCCGGCACGATGGCATAGTCCGATCCTTCGCTGCCGGTGGCGAAGATCTTGGTGCCCTCGAGAATGTAGTGATCGCCTTGACGCGTGGCGGTGGTGGCGAATTCGCCGCGCCGTGCGCCGCCCTCGGCCGAGGCGTTGGACAGCCGAACGCGACCTTCGGCCACCTCGGTCGCCAGCTGCTGTTGAAAATCGGGGTCGATTTCGAGCTGCGTGCCGAAGACGAGGCGCGAGACGACGCTGTGAATGCTCCAGATCTGCGCGGTGGAGCTTTCGCCGGCGCTGAGTTCGACGAGCGTTTCCGACAAGATGTCGAGATCGGCCGCGGTGCAATCGTCGCTTGCCAAGCCGCCCAACCGCGGCGGCACCGAAAGCCGCGCCAGGCCGCTGTCGAGTAGGCGCTGCAAATTGGCGGTCGGCAGCGTGCCGGCCTGATCGACCTCGGCCGCGGTGGCGGCGAACTCCTGGCGGAGTTCCTTGGCGCGGCCCAGCATCTCGGATCGGGTGGTATCGCTATCGCTCATTGTGGTCCTGCGAATTCGAAGAGGGTGAGGTGACAGCGTATCGCGATTGCGGGAAACATGCTTCAGCCAACCGCTACGGACGGCATTTGGAGTTACGCCTCGACGGTGAGGACGATCTGGCCGATATGCTGGCTGGTCTCGAGGCGGTGGTGGGCCGCGATGGCGTCGGCCATCGGGTAGACCGAGTCGATGACGGGGCGCATCTTGCCGGCATCGAGGAGCGGCCACACGACGGATTCCATTTCGTTTCGAATCGTCGCCTTTTGCGCGATGGTCTGACCGCGCAGCGAGACGCCGGTGATGACCTGCCGATTGAGCATGACAGCGGTGGTGCTGATTTGCGATTCGCGTTGATCGCTCATCAACCCGATGAACACGAGGCGGCCCTCCGGCGCGAGAAGCGATTGATTCTTCGGCACGTAGGGGCCGACGACCATATCGAGAATGACATCAAGGCCCGCGTCGCCACGACGGTCGCGGATCGCCTCGACGAAGTCGGCCGCGTTGTAATTGATGCAGTGCGTGGCGCCGAGCGATTCGCAGGCGCGGCATTTCTCGTCGTTGCCCGCCGTGGCGTAGATTTCGCCGTCGCCCAGGGCGCGCGCCAGCATGATGGCCGTGGTGCCGATGCCGCTCGAGCCACCATGAATGAGGAGCGATTCGCCGCCCTTGTACCGCCCGTGCTGCATCAGCGCGGTCCATACCGTGAAGTGGACTTCGGGCAGCGCCGCACCTTGGATGTGATCGTAGCCATGGGGCAGCCGCAGAACCTGTTCCTGCGGGACGGCAACGTATTCCGCATAGGCGCCGCCCACGACCAACCCGCACACCGCGTCGCCGACGGAAAACCCGGTGGCGCCCGCGCCTAATGCCGCGACTTCGCCGGACAGTTCGACGCCGGGAACGTCGGTGATCCCGTAGGGCGGCGTGTATTGGCCGGTGCGCTGCAGAATATCGACGCGGTTGACGCCGATCGCGTGGGTGCGGATCAACACCTCGCCGGCAGCCGGCTGCGGGACGGGACGCCGGGCCAATTGCATGACCTCGGCCGCCCCGCGGCCGTTCATTTCGATCACGTTCATTTCGGCCATGGTCTCTCCCCCGACTTCCTTGCTCTTCTTTGCCGCCCGATACGCAGCTCGGTCACAACGCCCCGCGCACCGGGGCACTAATTTTGACAATATAGTCGTCGGGAGGCGTCGACGGACAGAGCGCTGGGGCCGCGCAAAAACCGCAAAAAGGGGCATGGCTTTGATTGTCGAACCGATCAGGGAAAATTTCGGCGCCGAGGTGGCGGATGTCGATTTGCGGGCGCTCGATGACGCGGCGTTTGCGACGATCCGCGAGGCGTTTTCGCGCTACGCCGTATTGGTGTTTCCCGAACAAGAGCTGAGCCAAGAAGACCAGGCCGCCTTTGCGGCGCGGTTTGGGCCCCTCGAGGCCGCGCCGTCGGCGATCTACCACGACGATGCGCGACAGCGGATGCGCGAGGACATTACGGACGTGTCCAATATCGACGACGACGGACGGATTTGGCGCCAGGACAGCCGCGTGCGGCACCTCCAGGTGGCCAATCAGTTGTGGCACACCGATAGTTCGTTCAAGCACGTGCCGGCGCTGGCGTCTTGTTTGTATGCCCGCGTCGTCCCGCCGATCGGCGGGTGCACCGAATTTGCCGACGGACGTGCGGCATACGACGCTTTGTCAGAAGAGCGGCAGGCCGCCCTCAAACCGCTAATCGCGCGGCACACGTTGATGGCCTCGCGCCGCCGTATGGGCTTTGACGATTTCACGCCGGAGGAAACCAAAGCGATGCAGGCGGTGCCGCAGCGCATCGTGCGCACGTTGCCCGAAACGGGGCGTGAGACGCTCTATCTCGCGTCGCATATGGAGAGCGTCGACGGCATGGCGGCGGACGACGCGATGCATTTGGTGGACGAGTTGATCACCCATGCGACGCAACCGGCGTTTACCTATCGGCACCGCTGGCGGGTCGGCGATCTGGTTCTGTGGGACAATCGATGCACCATGCACCGCGCCACGCCCTACGACGACTTGCGGTGGGGGCGCGATCTTCACCGTGCGACGGTCTCCGACGGGGCGAACACGGTCTGAGGGACGCCTCACCCTCGCGGGTCGATCGCAAATAAGAAGGCGGGACCGACTTGCCGCCGGGCCCGCCCTCTTTGAATGCTGGGCGTTGGTCTACCGGCTCTTGATGTAGTCGAGCATGGTCTGCGCATCGGAAACCTCGAACGGGTCGTCCGGGCAATTGTCGGCGTAACCGGGCTCGGCAAAGAGCTTCACGACCTCGCCGTCTTCGACCAGCATCGAATACCGCCAGCTGCGATATCCGAAACCCAAATTGTCCTTGTCGACCAGCATGCCCATCTTGCGGGTGAACTCGCCGGAACCGTCGGGCAGCATGGTGATTTTCTCGACGCCTTGCGCCTTGCCCCACTGGAACATTACGAAGGCGTCGTTGACCGAGAGGCAGATCACTTCGTCGATGCCGAGGTCTTTGAAGGCCTGGAAGTTGTCTTCGTAGCCGGGCAAATGGGTCGAACTGCACGTCGGGGTGAAGGCGCCCGGCAGCGCGAAGACCACAACCTTGCGGCCGGAGAAGATTTCGTCAGTGGTGCGATCTTGCCAGCGGTAGGGGTTGGGCCCCTCCACCGTCTCGTCGCGCACGCGGGTTTTGAAGGTTACGTCAGGGACACGCATCGGGCTCTCTCCACTTTTTTCTGTGCGTTTAGGTTCCGAGCCCTTATTTAGAATGTTTCTAAACTAATTCAAGGGGCTTTTTTTGGCTTTTCGCAGCGCCCTACGTCTCGACCCGAACTGAGTTCTCGCGCGGCGGAGCGTGGCCAAGTCCGCGACAGCCGGGGCCCTTGCATTGGTGTGTTCGCTGGCTGTGGGCACGGCGTTCCTGTATCTGTTGACGATGCAACAGATACGACATTTCGCCGCCCTCACTCTGCTGGGCCTTGTGGTCATCGTGTCGGTCCAAAACGTCGAGACCGTCGACCTCAGGTTCCTGGTTTGGACGTTCTCCGCGCCGCGCGTGATTCTTCTTTTCTCGCTGTTCTGCGTCGGCGCGATTGTGGGCTGGCTGGCCCACGGCAAACGCGCGACAAAATAGCGCCTTGGGCGTTCGTCTGAGTCCTAGGCCACGCGGATGACGACCTTGCCGATCTTGTCGGCACCGGCCATGTAGGCAATCGCCGCGTTGACCTCGTCGAAGGGATAGACCCGGTCGATGACGGGTTTGATTTGGTGCTTGGCCATTTCGTCCAGCAGCGTGACGAACATTTCGCGGCTGCCGACGATGATCCCCTGGATCGTAAGATAGCGCATGATCAGGAGCCCCAGGCGCTTGGGCGGTTCGGGCGCGACCGGCTGTCGGTCCTTCGACACTGGGTTGGCGCCGATGTGGGCAATCATGCCGCCGGACCCGCAGGCCGAGAGGCACTGATCGAGCGCCGCGAGGCCGACGTTGTTGACCACCAAATCGGCCCCCTTTCCGCCCGTGAGCGCCATGACCTCGTCGGCCCATTCGGGGTTGGTGGCGTAGTTGATTCCGTCATCCGCACCGAGTTCTTTCATGCGGGCGAGTTTGGCGTCGCTGGAGGAGGTGACGATCGCGCGCGCGCCGACCATCTTGGCCCATTGCATCGCGTAGACCGAGACCCCGCCGGTGCCGATCGTCACCACGGTGTCGCCTGGTTTGGCTTTGCCCGCTTCGATCACGGCATGCCATGCGGTGAGGCCGGCGCTTTGCAGCGTACTGGCTTCTTCGTAGGAGATGCTGTCGGGGATTTTGATTAGCGCCGCGGCGGGGACGACGGCCTGTTCGACCAAGAACCCGTCCCGCGTCATGGCGTAGTCTTCTTCACGCATGGATTCGTGCCACGCGCCGTCGAGCCAGCGCCAATAATGGGTCATCGTGACGCGGTCGCCGGGCGCAACGTTCGTCACGCCCGACCCGACGGCCACGACATCGCCGGCGTTGTCGGACAATGGAATGAGGGTCGGTGGAATCTTTCGACCGAACTGGTCGCCTTGCATGATCGACAGGTCGCGCGCGTTGAGGCCGGTCGCACGTATTTTGATCAAGGCCTCGCCCGCTTTGGGCTCGGGCACCGGCCGGTCGACCAAGGTCAGCCGCCCTGTCTCGGCGAAGTTTCGAATCTCGTAGGCTTTCATGGCGCCCTTTCCTCTCACAACCCGCCCTGCGCTTATTTTTGTTCGAGAAGAATACCCTGGCCCGGTACTTTGTAGTTGCGGAACTCCTCGACGAGGCGGCCGTCGGGATCGGAAATTTCGTAGGTATCGCGCCAGTCTTGCGCCGGATCGTACATGGACCTGCCTCCCTATCGTCCATATCTCGTTCTTTTGACGTAGCGTAACGCACTTTGGGCGCCTCCGTCCCGACCCCCGATAAAGTAGAGAAATCTGGCGTTTCCCAAGCGCCCCTGAGGATGACGAATTGCCGCCTCGCTTTCCCGGCTTATATTCGTCTAAGCGCACGGTGCGCCAGGGCACCGACCGGCAACAAACGGGTTCAGGAGATGTCCGACGATTTCGATACGTCCGCCGCTTGGCGAGTGCCCGACCTGATGGCGGATCGGCACTGGGTGTTCCCGATCGACGAGGCGGCGCGCGCGCAAATGGCGCACAGCATCAAACAGGCTTTCGACCCGGCCCGCCCGTTGTTCGACTATTCAAAGGACGACTTCGACCTCGGACCAGGTTTTGCGGTGGTCGATGCGGCGGCGCATAAAGCCTATTTCGGCGGCGGCTTTTCGTTGGTGAAGGGCTTGCCGCGAGACCTCTTGAGCCCGGCGGAATATAAGATTTTGGCGTGGGCTATCGGCCTCCATTTGGGGGTGCCGCGGCCCCAAGGTGTCGCCTCGCAATACGTATCGGAAGTGCGTGCCGCCGGGATGAACTACCGCTCGGCCGCCGGTCGCGGATACAACTCGAATGCGGAGTTGGACTTTCACACCGACGGGTGCGACCTCGTCGGCCTTGCTTGCTACAACAAGGCCAAAAGCGGCGGGCAAAGTCGGATCTCGAGCAGCGTGACGGCGTGGCAGATTCTGTCGGACGAACGACCCGACCTTGCGGAAGTGGCCCGGCAGGCCTTCCACTTTGGGCGCAATCAGGAAGAAGCGCCGGACGAGGGCCCCTACTACACCCAACCGCTGTTCGATTTTGCCGACGGGCGATTGTTCGGCAAATGGAACCGCAACCGGATGCGCACCGCGCAGGAACTCAAGGGCGTGCCCAGACTGAGCGAAGCGCAAAAGGAATGCACCGACGTTCTCGACGAGATTCTGCGACGGCCCGAGGTGATGTTCACCATGTGGCTCGAGCCGGGCGACCTGCAGTTCCTCAACAACCACACGATGTTGCATTCTCGGACGCGCTTCGAAGATGGCGACGACCCCGACCGCCAACGCCTCCTCTATCGCATTTGGATAGCGCCGCCCAATTCGGTGCGCCTACCGGACTCGTGGGCGGATTTTTTCCGAACAACCGAACCCGGCACGGTGCGCGGCGGCATCCGCGGTCATCAGCACGACGAGACCTGTAAGGATTTCGAACGCCGCCAAGCGAAAAGCATGGGGATGCCGCCGCCCACGTAGACAGAATAACCGGCAGGAGTTAGGTCTTAAGCGAACCCATTTATTATGGGCGATGCGAGCGCTGTTCGCCTTCCGAAGGACTTAACTTTTGGAACGCCGGTAAGAAGAGCGCTCCCTACCAAGGAACCCTGCAAGCGATGGTCGCCACCGTTTATCCAATCACGGCACTCCTCCTTGGAGTATCGGGCCTAGTCTTGGGCACCGGCCTTCTTGGGGTGTTGCTTCCGCTCCGCGGCGTGGCGGAAGGGTTTTCGACCCTCGGCGTCGCTGCTGTTGGTGCCGCCTACTTCTTCGGATTCATTGTCGGTTGCCTCCAAACGCAGCGGCTTGTCGAGCGTGTTGGTCACATACGCCTTTTCGCTTCGCTCGCAGCGATCACAGCTGCGACGGTCCTTATCCACGCCCTAGCGATCAATCTTCCCGTCTGGATCGTTGCCCGCGCCGTTACCGGGTTTTCGGTCGCGGGCCTCTATGTAGTGATCGAGAGCTGGCTCAATCAACAGGCCGTGAACGAGACCCGCGGTCGGCTGTTCGCCATCTACATGGCGATCAACTTCATCGCGTTAATGACGGGACAGCTACTCCTGGCAACGATGGAGGTCGGCAGCGTCACACCTTTCTTGGTGACTTGTCTCGCGGTTTGTCTTTCGCTTGTTCCAGTTGCCTTGTCGAAGGCGACGGCTCCAGCCGCCGATCCGACTCCCGCCCTAGGGCTCAAATCTTTGTTTCGAATTTCTCCATTGGGGACAGTGGGTTGCCTGCTTGTCGGCGTCGCCAACGGTTCCTATTGGTCGCTGGGTACGGTCTATGGCAGCGCGCAACTCGGCTCGAATGCAGGCGCCGCAATCTTCGTCAGCGCTTTCGTCCTGGGAGGCGCGGTGGGACAGATACCGCTCGGTCGGCTTTCCGATGTCTGGGATCGGCGCAAGGTGATCGTGCTGACAAGCGCCTTCGCGGCTTTGGGAGGCTTGTTACTCGCATTTTGGCCACGACCGGAGCTTTGGTTGCTCATCGTTCTTGGCGGTGCGACAGGCGCGTTCATGCTGGTGGTCTATTCCCTGTGCGTCGCCCACACCAACGACCACGTCGACCAGAAAGACTTCGTCGCCGTGAGCAGCGGGCTACTGCTGTACTACGCCGCGGGCGCCGTCAGCGGCCCCTTGGTCGCGGCCGCGCTGATGTCGATGACGGGCCCAAGGGGCTTGTTCCTCCTCACAGCCGCCGCGCATTTGCTTTTGATCGGATATGCGCTTTATCGGATGCGTAGACGCGGTCCGGTGAGCGAAGACGCACGCGAAGATTTTGTCGTCATGCTGCGCGCGGCGCCCGTGGCAAGCCCAATGGATCCGCGCGCGGAAAATTGACCCCCAGGCCATCGACCTCGTCGCGCTAGAAGGGCGCGAGGAGAACGGGACCTAGCCCAATACGTTCCGGCGTTTCACGTACGCCGCGCGACATCCATCACAACCGAGAGATCGTTCGCACCGGTCATATCTCGGAACGCGCGTGGTGGTGCTGGCAGTCCTGATCGAACCCGTCTCCGTCAGATTTCCCTGATTAACAGGGAAAATACAGGGAATATTGCTGAATCAGTGCGCCACTGACCGAACTTTGATCCGAACACGGGCACGATACCAGGGTGTTTCAGGCCAATTCCCTACTCAGGGAACAGGGAATTTCCCCTCAAAATCAGGGAAACAAACTTTGGGTAACAGGGAAGCGGGGAAGCGCATGAAGCGCAGGGAATGCGGGAATGCAGACGGGAATTCCGCGAGCCGATGCGCGATCGCCGCCCGGCGGACTATAGTATCGACATGGCTGAACGCCGAGATCATTGGGACAACGTCTACGCCTCAAAGGGCGAGGATGAGGTCAGTTGGTTTCAAGAAAACCCACGGCGTTCGCTGGAGCTGATCGCTCAGATTGGAATCAACAAGGCCGCACCGGTCGTTGATGTCGGGGGTGGCGCTTCGCGACTGATCGACGCCCTCATCGAGCAGGGTTATGCCGACACCACCGTCCTCGACATATCGAAGCGCGCTGTCGCCCTCGCCCAGGAACGCCTGGGCCGTTTCCAGGACTCGGTCGATTGGATCGTCGCTGATGTTACGGAATGGACGCCCCGCCGGCGCTACGCGCTATGGCATGATCGAGCGGTCTTTCACTTCCTCACGGCCGAGGGCGACCGCAAGGCCTACCGAAAGACGCTCGCAAAAGGTTTGGCATCGGACGGCCATGTCATAATAGCCACTTTTGGTCCGGACGGTCCGGAACAGTGTAGCGGCCTGCCGGTCGTGCGATACGACGAGGACACCATCGCAAAGGTCTTCGACGGTCTCCTTCGGCTAGAAGGCTCAGGGTCGGAAGATCACATCACCCCGTCGGGTGCGCATCAGGCTTTCACGTTCTACCGGTTCGTCCGAAACGGGACCGTGTGAACAAGAGTGGCGGGCCGAGCGAAACGAACCGGAGCAATGGATTGTGAACGTTCAAGTTTTCCGACGTATTCGAGGGAACCATCCGCAAGAAATAACGGTCAACGAGCAAGCGGAATCTGGATGAAACCTTCAAGGGTAACTGGTCAAGTCACTTAGTAGGAACTTCTATTCACACCGATAGGGTCGTGGCCGCCGTTTTAGCCGGTTCCGTCGACCAGCGAGGCTCAGCCGAGCGTGACCTCGCGCAACGTCCCGGCACGCACCTGATCGCGATCGATCAATCCCAGCGTCTGCCCAACGGACTTATCGCTATCGAGACAGTCGACCACACCTATCGCGACATCGGCGCGGGTGATACCGCCGAGGACATCATTCGAGTCGGTTAGAACGCCGCACCCGGTGCTCGGGCCGTCGCTCAGGCCGCCTGGACGGAGAATCGTATACGCGAGATCGCTCGAGCGTAGGCTTTCTTCAGCCTTGTCTTTTTCGGAAAGCGCCGCACCGATTTTTTCGAGCAGCGGCGGCGGGACCGCTATGCGGGAGTCGCCGCAGCCAAACGACGTCACGAGAACGAAACGTGCGATACCAGCCGCTTTTGCGGCGGCGATCAGGTTTTCAACGCCCACGTGGTCGATGCGGCGGCCGTCCTCCGGCTTGCCGCCGAGGGTGCAGACGATGGCATCCGCATCCGAAGCACCTACGGCGATCCTAGTAGCATCAGGATCGAACGCGTCGCCCCGGACCGTCTCCGCGCCGAAGCTTTGAAGTCGTTCCTCATAGTCCGGATTGCGGATCAGCCCCGTAACGGGCCTTCCGCCCGCGCGCAAGACCCTCACGACTTCCAGGCCAACACCCGATCCAGCGCCGGCAACGAGGATACGATTGCCGTCAGACATGTCGGAACCTCCTCTACTCGACAAACTCGAGGTCGTGAAACGGGATTACGCGGTTCACGAGGCTGTAGTTCCGCAATTTCGGTGACAGGCCATCGATGTCGACCCGCACATGGCTAAACACTGCGGTGGCTTGATCGTGATAAAACTCTGCCACCTTGCGGGCGTGCCCGCTGCGCTTGACCGGATCAAAGGATGTGTTCATGGCCCGCACCTCAGGCATAATCTCTTCGAAACACGTGTGTGCCGGCGCCTTGCGGCGAGGCCTAATGATCAAACAAGAGTGCGTGTTCATGACGCGGGCCATGTCGGACGACGGGTAGCCTTCGTACATCATGCTAAAGGCGTCGCCCTGCCACGGCACGATGCCGATGACCCGTTTGACGAAATCCGGAATGGTCAGGACCTGAAGCTCAAGGTTCACACCGACCTGTTTCAGGTCGTTGGCTATGGCCTCCATCGTGTCCTTGAACTCTCCCACCGAAACCACGATTTCTGCCTTCAAGTCTAAGCCGTCTGCATAGCCAGCCTCGGCAAGGAGCTGTTTTGCTTTGGCAGGGTTGTACGGGTATGGCTTGATGTCTGGAAAATGGCCTGTCATCCCCGGTGCGGAAGGCTGGCTTGCCGCGACGGTTGTACCGCGCAACACATTCTTGATGAACGATTCTTTATCGTATGCGTAGTTGAGCGCACGGCGCACTCTCACATCGCTAACGGGGCTACCATCCTTCGCGTGTAAGAGCATCAGGTTAAGTGTGTTGTTGCTCGGTGAGCGAACAATCTTGTTGCCCGCAGACTCGATCGGCCCGATCGAGTCGGGTTGCAACGACCAGGCAATATCGACCTGGCCGGAATTCAACGCCTGCACACGCGCAGCAGTCTCTGGAAGGGAAAGTATCTCAAGTTTAGGGATCTTCGTTTTGCGCCAACCTTCGTTAAACGCCGTCCCCTTCACCGACTGTCTCGTCCATTCGTCGATCTTGTAGGCGCCTGTGCCGACGGGTTGCCGCCCGAATCCTTCCGGCCCCATGTCTTTCCAGGCACTCGGCTCATGAGGCCTCATGATCGCAATACGTCGTGGCAAGATTGGATCAGGAAATGCCAATTTGAACTCGACGGTTAGCCGATCAACGACTTTGGCGCCAACAATTCCGGCGAGTTGCCGGGTGACCTGTTGGGTCTTGATCGTTTCGTCGTTAACGAGCGCATCGACATTGGCCGCGACCGCCGCCGCATCGAATGGCTTGCCATTGTGAAACTTGACACCGTCTCGCAGCTTGAGAACCCAGGTGTCAACACCTCGCGCTTCCCATGAAAGGGCCAACCCGGGCCGCGCTTGCCCATCATTGTCGACATAAACCATGGCATCGAAAACCGTATGCAGCGGCAACGCGCCGTTTGACCCGTACGTGCCGTACGGCATGCCGTATTGGGCGGGCAGATCGTAGTGCGCGATTCGGAGGATGTCGCCGTCAGCCAGCACCTCCGTGGAACCAATAGCTAAACCCAACGCGAGTACGCCGGCCAATGTGCGAGTTGCGATCATCGTGGCCTCCCCTGTCTCGTTTGTTGCTCAGGTATCAATTTGATTGTTGACCCTCCCCCCCCTGGAAGGTCAACGCTGTCAATGGAGAAAACGCCCGATCTGGGCATTCAGGGGGCTTTATCATGCATATGCTTGTGAACCCGGCGGCCGTGAAGCTTGAACCCCAACAGGTCGCCCGACTTGCGCGCATAACATTGCGTGGCACCACAGAGGCGTTCCTGATTCAGAACGTGCCTGGCGCCGCGCCCGCAACGAGACGGGTTCGTACGGCTTGTTGTCACGACGGCTCGCCATTGCTGCAATTTGACAAAGGAGGATCGTCGGAACCGGTCACGCTGCTTGCGACCAATGAAGTCGCGGGCCTGTCTGTCGGCGTTCAGGGCTCTCTCATCATGGCCGACGAACAAGAGGTCGACCGCTTCTTCCGCCGCCATACGGAAGCAGAGGCAACTGATGCAAGTGTCAGTGTCTTCCGACTATCAGTGAATAGCGCTTATCTCGAAACCGACGATGGCAACTGCCGGTCGGTCGAGAACTACCTAATGGATCTGCCAACCGGCGATCTTCAGGAAGCCGAGGCTGGCATCGTTGAACACGTCAATGGCGGACATCCCGATACAATTCACGCCATCTTGTCACATCGCGGACTCGGCGCAGACGACTGGGTCATGACCGGCGCTGACCCCGAAGGCATCGACGTCGCGCGCGGCGGGCATACGATGCGGATTGCTTTCGACACGCCGGTGCATTCGCGCGAGACCTTCAAGAAGACGATGATCGGGCTCCGCGCGGCCGGCGGTGGCGCGGAACCACCCAAAGCTGCCGCGGCCGAATAGTCTCCGGCTACACGATCACTTAAGTGCCTTAAGCCTCGCCACCGAACTCGAAGCCTGCATCCTCGACCAACGTGGCAATCCGCGAATCATCTACCTCGCCGTCAATTCGAACGGTGCCAGTCTCAAGCGCAACGTCCACCGCAACCTTGGGATACTGTCCAGTTATGGCATTGGTCACAGATGTCACGCAGCCGCTGCAGCTCATGCCATTCACTCGATAGGTCTTCGTCATAGCACCCCTCGCCCAATGTTATTGTGATAGGCCAAGTGTGGAGCCTCCCGCTGCTGGAAGGTCAAGTCCGCAGGCATTGGTGGATCTAGTGGACATGAACCGGGGTCGCAAGTGACCGTCGGCAAATCTGACCGTCATGGGGTAACTCTCGCCCTTCCGGGTGAGCCCCGCCAGTTCTTCAGGACACGCGTAGCCACGTCATCATTCCCGACGGCGCGTGTTCGAGCATGTGACAGTGAAGTAGCCAGTCTCCTGGGTTATCAGCAACAAAGGCGATCTCGACGGTCTCGCCACGATCCAAGAGCAAGGTATCTCGCAACGGTCCCAACGGCGCGTCCGATGCGACTTGCCGGAAGTGGTGGCCGTGAAGATGCATCGCATGAGGCCAAGCCGTGTCATTGCTCATGGTGACCCGAACGGTCTCGCCACGCGCAACGTCAATGAGGGGCCTGTCCGGCATGTCCGCCACACCGTTGAAGGCCCAGGCTTTTCCGGCAGAAACCATCTCCCTCATTTCGCTCATTCGTCCATTCATCATTGCACCGCGCATGCGGCCCATGGCCCCGCCCTCCATTAGAAGCCGCGCTGACCGTGCAGTGGCAAGATCAGTCAAGTCCGGAACGTTGCTACGGGGCAACGGGTCGGGCGCGGGCATTCGGGCCGCACGCTCCGTGCCCCGCACTGAAAAGGCGGCGATTGCATAGCCTTTGTCTCTTTCATAACTGACAATAAAGGCCTGCCCGCCCTCTTCGGCGGTCACATCAACGACAAGATCAGCGCGTTGGGCCGGCGCGAGGGTAAGATTTTCCAGGGGCTCTGGTTTGTCTAAGGGCATGCCGTCCAGCGCAACCACCCATCCCTCTAGGCCAGCCAATGCGAGATTGAAAATCCTCGCATTTGCAGTGTTCACGAGCCGCAGCCTTAGACGTGACAGGTAGCGCGTGTCGCGCGCCCAGGAGGCTTGACCATTTACGGTAACCCAATTGCCGATTCGTCCTGCATGAGACCAGTCATGCATGTTGCCAAGTCCACCAGCAATTTGGGCGTCTTGTGTCAGGCGCCAGTCATCAATCAACAGCACCTCATCGACATCGACCTCTGGCGCCCCGTCTTTTTCTTCCACGATAATGGCGCCGTAAAGGCCCCGCGCCATTTGCTCCCACGTTCTGTTGTGCGGGTGATACCAGTAGGTTCCTGCATCAGGAGCTGTAAACCGGTAAAGAAACTCGTCCCCAGGACGAACGGCCTCTTGCGTTAGCCCAGGAACGCCATCCATCGCGTTGTCAATGCGCATGCCATGCCAATGAATACTTGAAGCTTGCGACAGCTTGTTGACGAAGCGACGACTAAAGGAGGCGCCTTGGTCGACCCGAAGGACCGGTCCGGGCACAGTTCCCTCAAAACCCCAAATCGCTGTTTCCCGATAGGTCGTTGGGGCTAATTGAGCCAATCCCTCCTGCGCCACCAGAGGGGCGATCTGCACAGCCCTGCCGAGCCTCGGCAGGACAGCACTTGCGGCCACGCCGCCAACTAGCACCTTTGCAAATTCGCGTCTTGATAGTGGGGTCACTTCTAGGTTCCTTTGCTGATGGCAGGCAGGGGCCCAGACCGACAGTCACACTCTTATCGTCCGCAATCTTAGTGAATTCAGCACTCCCAAGATCAACGACGCCTCATTGCAAACAGTGCAGCCACAGTCCGCAGGCATTGGCGGTTCTCGGCGGGTCTAGTAGACATGAACCGGAATCGTAAGTGACCCGTTGGTAAATTTGACCGTCATGGGGAAACTCTCTCCCTTTCGCGAGTCTCGGAGGACGGGGCCGGTTTCGTACCAAAGATGTGAGGTCGTGAGATCGAGCGTTTCACCGGCCGGGACACCATAGGATCCGAGAGTGGTGTACTCGCCCCCTCCGGTACGGACTACCAGCTGTGCCTCACGAGCCAACGCTGTTTCGAGACCTATCATGTGGATTCTCGAAGAACTGCCGTTCACGAGCCGAAAATGGATGCGTGATATCTCACCCTGCCGCGCCACAGTAGCGGTGGGGGCTTCGATCCTAATGTCTTCTCCCGTTTCAAACGGTGTATCAGCATGCGCCGATGGCAGGTTCCAAATAAGAAGAAGCCCGATTAGCGAAAAGCTCCATAGTGCCCGTTGAACCGTCATGTTCTCACCTCAAAAAAAATTGCCAAGACTGCACTCCGAATCGGTCAGCAGCTCAGTGCGCTGATCGGTTGTTGTCGGAGCGCTTCATCTTTCTCCTTCGACGCGACGCTATCCGCGCAGCGCCGTTGAACCGGTTGCCTCGGGCCGATGAATGTTGTCCATGCCCTGTGAGAACTGGCGGCGCTCCTCACGCTGTTCTTCTTGTGACTGCCTTTTAGGTGGCAGGCACGGAAGAAGACAGCAGGAGATGCCATCGCTAGCTGCCGCGCGGGCTGCCGGTCGACCAAACACCCCGCCACGGATATCAGAACAATATCCGCGTGCCGATCACGAAGAAGAACGCGTCGTCATCTTCACCTTCAGCTTTTCGTAATGTCGATGTCTCGCCGAACGCGCGTTCGTAATGCACGCCTAAATACGGCGAGATAAGTCGGTCCCTTACATCGTAGCTTAACCGCGCACCGATTTCGGCCGTGGGCCCCCAAGCCCCGAGACCGACCGCGGAATCGTCGCCGAGTGGTAGAACGGCCTCAAAGCTCGGCGTCAGGATGAGCCGGTTGGTAATGAGAGCTTCGTACTCCGCTTCGAAGCTGAATACAGAGCGATCCGCGATGTAGAGGGCGGCGTCGATCTCGAACCACTGCGGCGCGAGACCGGTAATGGCGACCACACCATAGGTGCGGTCGCGGCCGTAGGGCGTGTCGACCCGAAGCCCCGCCGCCACATCGAAGAATCTCGAAATCGGCTTTTGAACACGAAGTTGATTTTCGAGAGACTCGAACCGGCGCGTGCCGGTGTTGAGTTCTGCCTCGCTGCGCCAGACGAGTTTGATCTCGTCATTACCCACAAGGGCATCGAAGTCCCAGACGAAAAGGTTCTCGTTGCTTTCGCCACGCCGGACTTCGATCTGTTCAGCTTGGACGCCCCAGATCAGCGGCTCAGCCGACACCGGGAACGCCGCCAAGACAAGCGAAGCGAGTCCGACAGAGGACAGGGTTAAATGTTTCATCACGTCACCCACCATGATGTGACGTGGGCAAGGCAGCTTGCTGCTCCGGTCCACCTTCCACCACGACCTCGCGGAACATACCGGCATCCATGTGATACGAGAGGTGGCAATGAAATGCCCAGCGGCCCGGCGCATCGACCTCGGTTTCCATATAAACCGTGGTGCCGGGCGCCACGCTGATCACATGTTTTGCTGGGTTCAGCCCATCGTTATCATTGTCGAGAATGGACCACATGCCATGCAGATGCATCGGGTGGCTCATCATCGTCTCGTTGACGAACTTGAAGCGTACCCGCTCTCCGTACTGCAGTTTGATCGGCTCGGCATCGGCGTATTTGGTTCCGTTGATCGACCAGATGTAGCGCTCCATGTTCCCGGTTAGACGGATTTCAACCTCGCGCGTCGCGGGCCGATCGGGGTAAAGCGGTTTTTGGGCTTTGAGGTCGGCATAGGACAGAAACTTGCCGCCATTCGCGGCCACGGGCGTGAGCCCGCTTCCCGGCGCATAAAACGGGTCGGTGGCACCAGCGGCCCCCAACCCGCCATGAGCGCCGTGATCCATCCCAGCCATCGGTGCGTCAGCAGCCGCGTCGCCGTGATCCGTTCCTGACATCGCAGTGCCGTCGGGCATCTTGTGCGAGGCGCCGGCCGTTTCGACCGCCTTGCGGTCACCGCTCTTGGTCATGCCATCCTGGGACATATCGTCCATGACCATGCCGACACGGCCCATGTCACCATGCGACATACCGCCCATGTCCATTCCACTCATATCCATACCGCTCATATCCGCCATTGTCAGAAGACCAGGCGGACGGGCGGTCGGCACGTCGGCGACCATGCCTTCGCGCGGCGCGAGAGTGCCTCTCACCATGGCACTACGGCCCATCGACTCAGCAACGATCGCGTAGGCCACGTCTTTCGTCGGGCGCACAATGACGTCGTAGGTTTCGGCGACGGCGATTCGCAGTTCATCGACCGTCACCGGTTGGACGTTGTTTCCATCCGCCTGCACGACGGTCATTTTCAACCCCGGAATGCGGATGTCGAAGTAGGCCATAGCCGACGAATTGACGAACCTCAGTCGAATGCGTTCACCTGGCTTGAAGATTCCCGTCCAGTTCTGTTGCGTGCTTTGCCCGTTTATCAGCGCGGTGAACCCCTGAAGATCCTCAATATCAGTGGGCATCATGCGCATCTCGCCCCACATCGCGCGTTCATCGAGCGCCGAACCAACCCCCATCTTCCGGGCATCGGCCACGAAGTCGAACAACGTCCGTTGTTGCTGGTTGTAGTAGTCCGACGACATCTTGAGATTGCGCATGATGCGCGCGCCTTTGTGCGGATGCGCGTCCGCCAGTTGCACGACATAGTCTCGGTCGTAGCGGTAGGGTTCTCGCCCCTTCGGCTTGATAACGATGGCGCCATAGGCACCGTCAGGCTCCTGAAACCCAGAGTGGCTGTGATACCAGTAGGTGCCGCTCTGCACGATCGGGAAGCGATACGTGAAGGTCTCACCCGGAGCGATACCCTGGTAACTGAGCTCGGGCACACCATCCTGTTCGAACGGAAGGATGAGGCCGTGCCAATGAACCGACGTTGATTCGCTGAGGTTGTTTGTCACGTTAATGACAACATCCTCGCCTTCCTCAAAACGCAAGACCGGACCCGGGCTCGCGCCGTTGTAGCCGACACCGGTGCGTTGAAACGCACCGGTGTCGATGGTGACTCGGTCGACGCTCAATGCGTACTCCCCAGCGAACGCAGAGACCGTGGGCAAGAGCGCGACGGTACCTAGAACCAAAACGAACGACTTGAAACGATGCATGTCCAAGATTCCCTCAGGCGCCAAAGACGAACGTGCCAACCATGCCCGCTTCATAGTGACCGGGAACGTTGCAGCCGAATTCGATCACGACGTCGTCTTCGCTCTCGTCAGGGAAGGTCCAGATAATTTCACCCGATTGACCCGGCTCGAGCAGGACGCTGTTGGGGTCTTTGTGCATGCCGTGACCCATTGTCTCTTGCATTTTCGCCGCCGCCTTCATGTCGATGCGCTCGGGCAGAAGCACGTTCTGTTCAACCATCATCATCATTTCTTTTTGGTGCTCGGTATGCATATCGGCCGTACCGATATTGAACTCGTGAACGAACTCACCGTTGTTCGTGACCAAGAAGCGAATGGTCTCTCCTGGCGCGAAGGTCAGCTTCTCTGGCTCGAAGAAATTGTCTCCCATGGAGATCGCAACCGTGCGCGTCACATTTGCGACTGCACCCGGGGAGCCGGTCGGCCCTCCATGACCGTGGCCGGGGCTTCCGGAGTCATCGTGGGTGGCAGGGGTATCGGCGTGTTCGTCCTTGTGCTCGCCAGCAGCAAAAGCGGGCGTGAAATGCAAGGTACCGGCGATAAGCAGGACTAGGGCAGTAAAAATTGTGGAACGGATAAGCATCGTCATTGGACGAATTCCTCTTGATCATCTTGTTTGATTGGAGCGGCGGCCCACCAGCACACTGCGCATCGCGCGACACGCTGCTTTCAGCAACGAAATCGGGCAGACAGAGAACTTGGCTACGGCTACGCCGCAGAAGCTAGGTCAGATGGAGAGGTGTCTGGGAGGGCGACGTAGGGGGCCGACGTCGGTTTCTTTTGTTCCGGCAAGCTCTCTTGGCTCGAAGGCCTTCGAAAGGTCCGTCGTAGCGTCGGCCTTGCGGGAATCAATAATCATCGCGGTGCACGAGAACGCACAATGGGCCTCGTGATCACCTTTTTCGTGCGGATGATGTTCGGCTTGACCCGATCCGTTGGTCAAAAAGCGCCAGACGTCGCCAACACTTTCGATAGACCCCCCCGACATCACGGAGGCGTCCGTTGAATGCGAAGGTGATGCAGACGCAACGTTTGCATTCGGAGCAAGGCTCCCAATCAAAATCACCAAGACCAAAAAAAAGCGCATTCAAAAAACATTCACAGAAGAACGAGATTCGTTGTTTAGACTACACGGCGTTTGGATGAAAGCCACAATTTCGTTTAGACAGGTAACACCGACGTTACGCACCATGAAAGGCTGCCCATGAAATCGCTTTGGACTGCATTTGTCATCTCCACCATGTTTCTGCCCACATTGGCACTGGCTGAGGTGCGTCACGATCACCGCGATGGGATGACACATCCTTCCGGCACCTCGAACCCCAAGACAGCAACTCAAGCTGCAAATCAGATCCCGAGCGAACCGGGACAAGCTGCTTTCGCCGCCATTGCCGAGATCGTCGCGATGCTGCGAAACGACCCAAGCACCGACTGGTCACGCGTGAACATCAGTGCCCTGCGGGATCATCTGAGAGACATGGATCGTTTGGTGCTGGAAACAGAAACGATCACAAATTCGGTGCCGGGCGGGCTCTCAGTCGAAGTCTCGTTTACCAAATCCGGGGGCGCTGCTGCACGGCGCATGGTCCCGGCTCACGCGCCAGTCCTCGCCAGCGAAACCGGTTGGCAAAGCAGCATTTCCGAGCAAACCGATCACGGCCTCGTTTGGACCATCGTCTCTTCAAAAGACGAAGCACAGATCCGTGCCCTTGGTTTCCACGGCTTGATGGCGATCGGGAATCATCATCAGACGCACCACCTTGGTACCGCTCGGGGCCAAATGCGCCACTGAGCAGTCCCCGCTTCGGTGGAGGCGAATCGAATGAGTATTCCGCGACGCATATTCTTCCTCGGAGTCCTGGTAGGACTTCTTGCTATCGCGGTCTTCGGCGCGTTCTTCTTATGGCCAACCAATCTTTCCGACCAAAGTCAGGTGGATTTGAAGAATCCGGCTCAGATTGCCTTGGGTCGAACTATCTACGCCGACTACTGTTCAGGCTGTCACGGTGTAGGACTGGAAGGAAAGCCCAACTGGCGACAACGTCAAAGCGACGGGCGATTGCCGGCACCACCGCACGATGATACCGGGCACACATGGCACCACCGCGACCTCGACTTGTTCAACGTGACCAAGAACGGGCCACAATCGCTCCTCGGATCAGACTATCAAACAGATATGCCGGCCTTTGGCGGAGCCTTGAGCGACAAAGAAATATGGGCCGTGATCTCGTTTATCAAAAGCACTTGGAGCACACGCATCCATGAGATCCAGGCACGAGCGGAGGAGCGTCGCAAGCAATAATGATGCGTACCCACCTAAGCAGTGCCGCTAACCTTCATTCACGTGTGGGCCCCGCAGCGACTTGGTAGTGTGGGTCACCGAGAAATGCGAGGGCGGCGAAGATGTTCTGGACACTTACAATCGTTCCAGTTGCCATGATTGGAGTGCCCCCACTGAAGTGGTCCACCCACTGGGATAGATTTATCCCGTTTGAG
>JAYONB010000004.1:0-69250 GCA_038121105.1 Alphaproteobacteria bacterium
CCACCACCCGGTCATCCTGAGCCGGGTGCCTGGCACTAAAGGTGCGAGGCACCCGAGTCGAAGGGCCTGCAACTCAATTCTGATGTCTCCCCGCAAGGCGTCCGCTTCGCGGACGCCGCGCGCATCGCACAGCATGCCGCACCACCTCCTCCCCCTGCGCGCCAGGGGGAGGGCAGGGAGGGGGTCGCCGCCAACAAAACGCGAGGCACCACCAACCCCCTCCTCAATCCTCCCCCTGCAAGCAGGTGGAGGAGGTTGATCCCGCCAAAGCAATTAGAACCGTCATCCTGAGGAGCATCGCGAAGCGATGCGTCCCGAAGGGCGCGGCGAAAAAAGGAACGTCATCCTGAGCCGGACGGCATCGCCGTCCGAGTCGAAGGGCGCGGCCGGTGCTCGGTGCCCATGCCCGCCGTGATGAACACCGCCGTGGCGCTCTCGGCCACATCGGCCGTGTGCCACACGCCCGTTCGTTGATCGCATATTCGCCCGGCCCCAACGTGACCTTCGTCACGGCGCCGTCGGGCGCTTCTTGAACCAACGTGATCGCCCCCGCCGTGCACAACACCACCTCGCTGCCCTGCGGGTGCATTTCCCACACGTCCCACGACGTCGTGAAGGTATACATGCTCACCAGCCGTCCCTCGGCGCCGTCGTCGGCATGGCGGTCGCTATACCGCGCATACCAATCCATCGCCCCATCGAACGGCGACTCCACCACCGCCGTCGCCCCCAGGCCGAGGTGGATCGGGTGGTCGGCAATTTTGTGGGTCATGGCAAGCCTCCTGGAACGACAACGACGCCGCCTAGGTACCTCGACCGGACACGCCGCGCCAGGCCGCAAAATGCCAGCGCCCCTACGCAAATTGTGTTTCCCATCGAAATATGCAACGTATTACACGTAAAAATGGCCAATCAGGGACCAACTCTCATGGATAAGCCCGAAAAATCTACGTCAGATGCGAAAATCACGGCCAACCGGGCCAACGCAAAACGCAGTACCGGGCCGCGCAGCGCTGCGGGCAAGCGGCGCACCCGCTACAACGCGGTCAAGCACGGCTTGCGCGGGCGCACGTTGGTGCCCAAGGGCGAGGACGCCGATGCCTTCGAGCAATTGCGCGTTCAACTGATGCGCACCCTCACCGCCGTCACCGCGCCCGAACAGGCGGTCTGCACCCGCATCGCGTTGGCGATGTGGCGCGGCGCGCGCGCCGCGCGGGCCGAGACCGTGACGATCGTCGGCAACATCGTGGCGCTGGAAGGGCCCGACATCATGCAGGCCGAGGATCCCGCCGCCACCGCGTTGCTGTCGGGCTTCGTGCCCGGCACGTCGAACAATCCGGTGCTGGCGTTGTCGCGTTACGAACGCAGCCTGACGCGCGAGGTGCGCGACGGCATCGCCCTGCTCAAAGATATTCAGGCCGCGCGCCGCGCCCATGTCTCGGGCGAGGCCTGCCCCGAGGTCGGCGATATTCTCGACGGCGTCGACACCCGGCTCAGCCGGTCGCGCCCCTGGGGGTCGGTCTCGTCGATCATGCCCCACGGTCCGGCCACCGGCGAAGCCAGCGAGGAAGAAAAGAAAGTCCTCAACGATACCGACATCATGGAGGCCCACATCACGCCCGACCGCAACGTGATCGATACCCCGCTGCTGCGCGCCGCCGTGCAACGCCTACAGGATTGGGCCGACAAGCCCGACGAGAGCTAACCGTTTGACCGCCCGGGCCAATTTGGCTTCGTTCGTCATGCCAAACCGGGCGTGCGTTGTTTTCAAAAGGTTTTTTGGCTTCGTTTGGTAATTTCGCCCGCACCCCATAGCCCGGGCCGGGGCGAGGGGGCACTATGTCGATATCCACATTGCGACAGGGGAATAAGAAATCAATGGGCCAACCCGCGACCTGGCAAGATCACGACGAACATCCGCTGACCGAAGAAACCCTGCGCGCGGTGTTCGACAACGAAATTCCCGTCATTCGGATCAAGAACTTCGCCACCCCGGACGAATGCGCCGACTTCGCCGCCGCCATTCAGTGGGCCATCGACAACGACATCATGCGCTACTACTCGGTCAAACCGCGGGTCGGCTACATCGGCACCGCGCAGGTCGAATACCGCTGGGGCCACGAACGCGACGCGTATTTCGTCGCCGTCAAACAGGCCTGGGAAGACTGGCGCAAAGTCATCGCCCGTACGTGGGATCCACAAGAACGCTTGATGCAAACCTTGCGCGATATCTCGGGGCACGATGCGCGCATCGCCGAAGAACCCGGGCACGGCAAACTGTTCTCCGGCATCATTCGCAAAGCCTCGAACGGCATCGGTCGCCACGTCGACTATGCGCCGATCAATACGCCCGACTACGCGATCGCCGCGATCGACGGCCAACTCGGCTGGAACCTGTTCGTCGAATCGCCCAGCGAGGGCGGCGTCACCACCATCCACAATCGACCCTGGGACGTCACCCCCGAAGAAGGCAAAGACCCGCCGATGAGCTACGGCCTCGACGACAGCCACGTCGAAGGCGCCGAAAGCGTGTCCTACGCGCCCGTCACCGGCGACGTCGTCCTGTTCAACAGCCGCAACCCGCACAACGTCTCCGCCGGCGTCCCCGGCGGCGGCGATCGCCTCCAAATCGGCTCCTTCATCGGCCGCCTCCCCGGCGGCGACATGGTCCTGTGGTCCTAGTGGCAAGGAGCTCCATTCCAAACTCCTCCCCCTCGCCGAGGGGGAGGGCAGGGAGGGGGTTGTCGCCAACCTGGAATAACCTTGTCGCCCGAATAGGAGGGCAAACATGACCACCTCCCCCTCAACCAAAGTCCGCGAGACGCTCGATCACCCCGTTATCGACGGCGACGGCCACTTGGTCGAAACCCCGCCGGTGCTGCTCGACTACCTGAAACAAGCCGGTGGCCAAAGCTTGGCCGACGATTACCTCGCGCGCATGAAGAAGGGCGCCTGGGGCACGTGGTCGACGCTCACGCCCGAGGAACGCCAGGAACGCGGCGTCATCCGCCCACCGTTTTGGGCGATGCCGGCGCACACCTACGACCGCGCCACGGCGTTGTTGCCCAACCTGCTGCGCGCCCGGCTTGACGATTTCGGCGTCGACTTCATGGTCGTGTTTCCCACCGTCGCGATCCCGTTCATTTCGGGCGCCATCGAAGACGATCTGCGTCGTGGGATGTGTCGCGCCATCAACCTGATGTACGCCGACGTCTTTGCCGAGCACAAAGACCGCATCGCACCCGCCGCCGCGATCCCGACGCACACCCCCGAAGAAGCGCTCGAAGAGCTCGACTTCGCTTGCGGGACGCTCGGCCTCAAGGCCGCGATGATCGCGGGCACGGTGCAGCGCCCGTTACGGGCCGTCGAAAAGATCGCGCCCGAATTGGGCGCGCATGCCTTCTGGGTCGACCCGCTCGCGCTCGATTCCGCCTACGACTACGACCCCGTGTGGGCCAAGTTCGCCGAACTCGGTGTCGCCCCGTCCACCCACAACAACACGATGGGGTGGGGGATGCGCCGCTCGGGCTCGAACTTCGTCTACAACCACATCGGCCACTTTGCCGCCGCCGGCGAGGCCTTCGCTAAGGCCTTGTTCTTGGGCGGCGTCACCCACCGCTTCCCTGATCTCAAGTTTTGCTTTCTCGAGGGCGGCGTCGGCTGGGCCGCCAATCTCTACAACGACCTTTGCGAACATTGGGAAAAGCGCAACATGGCGGCCTTGCGCGCGAACCTCGATCCCGGCGCGGTGGATCGCGCGCAAATGCGCGCCTTGTTCGAAGAATACGGCAACGCGCAATACCAAGGTTACGCCGCCGAAATCGAAAAGGGCTACGACCACCCCTTGATGGCGCCGACCGGCGAAGAACCCGAACCCTCGGACGAGTTCGCCGCTTGCGGCATCTCGAAGGGCCGCGATATCTACGATCGATTCGTGCCCAACTTCTATTTCGGCTGCGAGGCCGACGACCGCATGGCCGCCACCGCGTTCAACCAGCGTCTCAACCATTTCGATGCGCGTCTCAAGGCCATGTTCGGTTCCGATGTCGGCCACTTCGACGTGCCCGACATGACCCAAGTGTTGGCCGAAGCGTATGAACTCGTCGAACACGAACTCATCAGCCAAGACGACTTCCGCGATTTCACCTTCACCAACACCGCCGAGCTCCACGCCTCGATGAACCCCGACTTCTTCAAAGGCACCGTGGTCGAACACGACGTCGGTAAATTGATGGCGTCACGGTAGGGCGCGCCGTCATGCGCTCACTCAGTCGCGCACCGGCGGGTGTTTGCGTGTGCCTGGCCGACGCGCGATGACCGCCGCCGCCGCCGCCCCGCCCGAACGCCTCATGGCGCGGCCCGACTTTCGCGCCGTGATGCTCACTATCGTCGTCACCGGCGCCGGGCAAACCTTTTACTTCGCGATCATGCCGCCGCTGGGGCGCGAGCTCACGTTCAGCGAATTGCAAATCGGCGCGGTCATTTCCTTTGCCTCGCTGGCCTATGTCTTTGCTGCGCCGATCTGGGGCCGGCTCAGCGATTTCTGGGGCCGGCGGCCGATCATTCTGTTCGGGCTGATCTGCTACGTCCTGTTCACCACGCTGATCGGGGCGGTCGCGCAGGCGGGCCTTGCGGGCTTCCTCAGCGCCGGGGCGGCCTTCGGCCTTATGGTCCTGTTCCGGGTGCTGTTCGCCACCACGGCGGCCTCGATGTTCCCGGTGATTTTCGCCTACGTCGCCGACAAAACCTCGCGTGCCACCCGCACGCACGGCTACGCCATCCTCGGCGCGGCGATGGGGTTGGGCACGATCATCGGCCCGGCCGCCGCCGCGTTCCTCGGGCGCATTAGCCTCATCCTGCCGTTCTACGTCGCGGCCGGGTTGGTGGTAGGCGTGTTGGTCTTGGTGTGGCGCACGATCGACCGCACCAAGCCGGACAAGGTCGCCAACGCCGGCCGGCGCTTCTTCATCCGTCCGCCGGCGCGCATGTTCCCGTTGTTGCTGATCGGCGCGATGATCTACGCCACCTTAGCCGCGATGCAGCAAGCCACCGGCTTTCGGGTGCAAGACACCCAGGCGCTCGACGCCGCCGATACCGCGACCTTCGTCGGCATCGCATTGGCGGTGTCCTCGGTCCTCGCCGTGTCGATGCAAGCCGGGCTCATCCAATGGCTTAAATGGCCACCCAAGCGGTTGCTGGTGGTCGGGGCGATTGCGGCGCTGGCGGGCGGTTTGCTGCTCGCCGTCACCGAATCCTACCCCTTGATCGTGGTCGGCGTCGGTTCGCTCGGCGCAGCCTTCGGGATGATGAACCCGGCCTATACCGCCGCCTTGACGCTCTCCGCCGAACCGGGCGAGCAGGGCGCGGTGCTGGGGTTGAACGGCACCGTTCAAGGGTTGGGCTTCACCATCGGGCCCCTGATCGGCGGGGGCCTGTACCAGGTCGCGCCGACATTGCCCTATTGGTGCATCGCCGGCTTTGCCGTGGTCAGCCTGACCGCCTCGCTGCTGACCCGCGTGCCGGATACCTCGGCTAGTTAGTGCTTACCGTGAAGGTCAGGATTTCGCCGTAGTTGCTCGCCGCACCCAGCAAGGTCGACGTGCCGTCGTAGGACACATCGGCGGTATAGTCTTCGCCGCCGACACCCGAGTAGGCTGTGGTCTGGACGAAGGTGCCGGTGTCGCCCGCGAAGCCGATCGGCGTGCCGTTGCGATAGAAGGTGAAGTTCAGGCTATCGGCGGTCGTCGTGCTGTAGAAGCACGGTGCCGTGCAATCGCCGTTCGCGACGTTGTTCGAGCGCACCGTGACGCGATATCCCGCCGCGGTGTTCGTCACCACGTTCACGTCGGCCACCTTCAAAATGACTTGGTTGAGGGACAGGTCCAAGTTGCTCGCCGCCGGGGTCGGCGTGACGCTGATGTTTAGTGAGAGCTGAACGCCGCCGGTCAGAACCAGGTTCGCCACGGTCGCGCCATAGGCAAGAGCGGCAGATACGACCACCAGCCAAAACAGCGCAACCAGCGTTTCGGGGCCACGCCACCATGCCGGTGGACGCCACCCCTTGCGATCGTCGCAAGTGGCTCTGCGGCAATGGCGCCCTTCTTCGTCATGCTCGAAAATTGCGCCGAAAAACGCCGTTAGTCGTTGATTCGAAACAACAATTTTGGGTTGTCCCCGGGGTCCGCGCCAGCCTCTCAACGCCTGCCGCGGGGTGTCTTCCGGCGGTCTCTACGACCTACGGTTGGGGGCTAGATCGTTCGTGCCAGCACCGCCGCGTCGCGCGTCGCCGCCCAGATCGTGCGCGGCGCCACGCAGTCGCCCACCGCCAACGCATCGTCGGGGATGGTGCGGGCGCGGGTGCCGGTCGCCATCACGATGGCGTCGAACGGCCCGAGCGTCCCGCCGCCGCGCAACGTCGCGACGCCGTCGGCCACCGAGTCGACCAACGTACTCGCATGCACCGTGATCCCGGCGTCTCGAATGCGGGCCGCCACGTCGAAAGACTCGACATAAAGATCGAGATCGGGCGACCCCAAGGCGACTTCCGATGTGGCCACGGTCACCGCCTTAACGTCGGCCGATGCCGCCAGGGTCTCGGCCAACGAAACGGCGGGCCAACTCCCTTCCTCGTCGATCACCAAGACGTTGCCCGATACGGCCGCCATGCCCGCCAATATCTCGCGGCCATGCGGCAGTCCGTCCGTGCCCGGAATGCCGTCGCGCATATGCGGCCGGATGCGCCAAATCTGCGTCGGTCCGGATTCGCCGCCGATCGCCCACACCACTTTGTCGGCCTGCGGCGGCGTGGCGGCGTCCACCGCCTTGTTCAGATGTACGCGCACCTGAAGGCGCTGGAGTTCGTTCTCCCACCAGGTGATGGCCGGCATCATCTCGGTGCGATGCGGCGCTTCGGCGGCCCAACGCATCTGCCCGCCCAGCCGCGATGACGCTTCGAAAAGCTCGACACGATGCCCGCGCAGCGCGGCGACTCGCGCCATTTCCATGCCCGCCGGTCCGCCGCCGACCACGGCGATGTGCTGTGGAATCGCGGCCGGTTCGATGGCCGCCGTCTCGGTCTCGCGGCCCGCCACCGGGTTGATGATGCACGTGCCGGGCTGCCCGCGTGTCACAAAACCAAGGCAGCCTTGATTGCACGTCATGCACGGGCGGATTTCGTCTTCGCGATCTTCCTCGAGCTTCTTCATCCACTCCGGTTCCGCGATCCACGTGCGCGCCATTGCGATCAGGTCGGCTTGGCCCGACGCCAGCATCGCTTCCGCTTCGGCGGCGGTGCGAATGCGGCCCGCCACGATGACGGGCACGTCGAGGTGCTTCTTAAAGACCGCGCCTTCGTCCGCGAGCTGCGGACGCGGGTGTGTCATCGGCGGAATGGAGCCGCCCATCGACCAATGCGACCCGGTGATGAGGCTCACGTAGTCCACCAGCCCGCGCTCGGCGAGGTACTGCATGCACGCCGTCGAGTCCTCGATATCGAAATCCTCGGGGTCGGTCGGAATTTGATGCGCGACGGACGTCCGCACCCCCACCGTCACTTTGTCGCCGGCGGCTTCGCGTACGGCTTCCAGCGCCTGAACGACGATTCGCATACGGTTTTCCAGGCTGCCGCCATATTCGTCGTCGCGCCAGTTGATGCGGTGCGACATGAAGTTGCCCAGCAAATAATCGGTCGCGGTTTGCACCTCGATCACGTCGACCCCCGCCTCGCGGCACCGTCGCGCGGCCTCGCCGTAGCCCCGCACGATGTCGGCGATGTCCTTCGCGGTCAGAATTTTCGGTGTCTCGCGGGATCGAAACGACGGAATGGGGGAGGGCGCTACCGCGAACGGCGAGCCGCCCCGGTGCTGCACGTTATGCCCGCCGTGCCATAAGATAATCGACAATGCGGCGCCTGCCGCATGTACCTCCTCGGCGGCTTTGGCGAGCGCAGGTGTCGCTGCATCGGAGAGTACCGAGGCCGAAGAAAACGCGTTCAACGTGGTTTCGTGCATCGGGGCGGACTCGATGCCCACCAGCCCCGCACCGCCCTTGGCACGCGCCACCAAATAGGCGCGATAGCGGTCCGACACACCGGGTTCGTAGTGCGACAAACCCATGCTGTGACCGGGGATCACGGTGCGGTTGCGCAGCCGCGTCGGTCCCAGGTCGAAGGGTGAAAATAGGTTGGGGTATTGATCCTTGGCGTTGGTCATCGCTGGCCTCCCTTAGGCCCGCGATCCTAGCTCACGGGCATTCGCAGCGTCGTCGCTTTTCGCGATCGGTCTTGAATCGTAGGGCTGCTTCGTCGCGCCGTAATAGAATTTCAGTCCGCCGCCGCGATCCGACCCCATGATTTTCTTGGGATCGACGGCGACATGGTCGCTCGTCCCGGCGGAGGCGGCAGCGCCCGGCGCAAAGGTCTGGAACACGTTGCCGCGCGAAAATCCGGCACCGACCGCGAGGTCTTCGAGATCGAGGTCGTGAACGGTGCCCCAGAACGGTTCGTTGTTGTTGTAGGAATCCCAGTCGTTGGTGAAGGCTTTAAACAGGTCCATACCCTCGAACTGCGGTTGCTCGGCATGCACCATCACGCCGCCCGGGCGCAACACGCGATGGCATTCGCCGATGATATTGTGGATCGCGCGGTAGGCGGTTTCATGCAGCAGCGCGTTGGTCACCACGAGATCGAACGAGCCGTCCTCGAATTTCGTCCGCTCGGCGTTCTGCTGACTGAAATGGATCGTCGCGCCAAGGGCCTCGGCGCGGGCGTGGGCGTACCGCAACAACGCCGCACCGACGTCGACGGCATGAATCTCGGCGTCGGGATAACCGCGGCTCAGTACCGAGGCCGTCGCCCCCGTCGCGCAGCCCAATTCTAGAATGCGGCGCGGCTTCAGGTCGGGAAACTGGGTTTGAAGGAACCGTAGGACCGACAAACCCGATCCTTCCATGTGCGGGCCCAGCAAGCCGTCGGTATAGATGAACGCGCCTCGGTCGTAGAGCGCGCCGGAAAAGATGTCGCCGTCGGCCAGATCGGTCGCATAACCGCCCGGCATGGCATGGTGATCGTTGTGGCCGATGTAGTTCGGCATAGGCATCTCGGGATCGAGTGTCAGCGTGCCGCGCGTCCTCCCGCGCGTCAGGTTCTTGGCGTTGTCGCGCAGGCTGTCCCATTGGCGCTCGATGCTTTCTCCTACAGAGTCCCACAGCATTTCCTGGGTCGTGCGTTGCAGCGCGCTGGAAACTTGGTACTGGGGATCGCGCGCCATGGCGTGGCGAAGCTCGTGCCGGTCGCGCGGCGCGCGGCCTTCGGCTTTCTCGAAAGCAGGGCCCACGCGCTGTTCGTAGGCTGCCCGGTTGCCGGGGACGACCGAACGCAGAACGTGCTTTGAGAACCCAAAGACAAAACCCTGTCGCGCCGCCTCGTCGTGGCTGGCTTCGGGGAGCACACCATGCTGCGCTTGCTTCACCGCCATAAGAACCTCCTAGCCCTATCGGAAAGTGTGCCAAAGGCATCGTGACACCACAACCAACCGAACGGGACATCCCCGGCGAGGGGTGGGGGGAAAGGGGGCATGTGGCGCTCAGGGCGGCAACCTTCGCTATGATGCGGCCCCAAGGAGCCCTCCATGCCGCCGCACCCACGCTATCCATCGTTGTTCAGCCCCCTCCGCCTTGGTCCGGTCACGCTGAAAAACCGCGCGACGATGGCGGCGCATGGGATGCGTTTGGGCGACGATACCGGTGTCATTAGCCCGCGCCATCGCGCCTACATCGTGGCCCGGGCCGAGGGCGGCGCATCGCTGGTCAGCGCATCGTCGCTCCCGGTGCATCCGACCAGTCAAACCTTTGCCGGCCTCCAAATTCGCACCGCCGGCGACGATCTGCTGCCAAGCCTTACTGCAACCGCCGAGGCGGTTCATGCGGCGGGCGCCAAGCTCGCGGTCACGCTTTGGCACGGCGGCTACAACGTCACCTGGCTTGCCGGGCGCGCCGCGGTCGGCCCGTCGGCGGTGGCCAACTCGATGGGGCAGGTGCCGAAAGCGCTGAGCGTTGCCGAAATCGAAGAACTCGTCGCCGCCTACGGTGCCGCCGCGTCGCGCTGCCGCGATGCCGGAGTCGATGTCCTGGAGGTGCAAACCTCGACCGATTACTTGTTGGGTGCGTTTCTCTCGCCGGTCATCAATCGGCGGACCGACGACTACGGGGGCTCGTTCGACAATCGCCTGCGCATTGTGCGTGCGGTGTTGGAGTCGGTGCGCGCCGCCGCGGGCGACAGCCTCGCGGTCGGCATGCGCACCTCGATCGCGCATCACATGCCCGGCGCCGGCGAAGACTACGATGCGGCGTCCTCGCTCAAGACCGTGCAGGCGCTGCAACGCGACGGGCTGCTCGACTATGTCTCGCTGATGTCGGGCTCGTACCGGGCCGCAGCGCTCACGATACCCACCATGGCCCAAGCGCGCACGCCCCTTGCCGAGCCGGCGCGTGCGTTCGCCGAGACCCTCGATATTCCCGTCCTTGTTGCCAACCGCATTCGGACCGCCGCGGAAGCTGAAACAATCATCGACAGTGGCGCTGCGCAAGCGGTGGCCATGGCGCGCACGTGGATCGCCGATCCCGATTGGGCGCGGAAATACCACGACGGGGAGGACGCCCGCGTCCGCCCTTGTGTTTCCTGTAGCCAGGCCTGCCAAGGTTTCCTGGCGCGGGGCCTTCGCGTGTCTTGTATCGGCAATCCGATGGCCGGTCGCGAAGTCGAGTTTCCACCGCGCGCGAAAACTGCAACCACCCGCCGAATCGCCGTCATCGGTGGCGGCCCCGGCGGGATGGAAGCCGCCCGACTCGCGGCAACGCGTGGCCACGAGGTTGCCTTGTACGAAGCATCGACCGCACTAGGCGGGCAGTTGGCGTGGGCCGCGGCGGCCCCGCATCGCGCCGAGTTGGGATTGTTAGTCGACTGGTGGACATCCGAACTCGAACGGCTGGGGGTGACCGTCGTTCTCGGTCACACCGTCTCCGCGGGCGATCCTCTCGACGCCGACACCGTCATCTGGGCGACCGGTGCGTCATCGTCGCAAAGCGCCGTCGGCAAGCTGCGCCCGGCATTATTCAATGGCATCCCCGGCGCTACGGGACTGCCCTTTGGTCGCGAGATCATGGCCGGCAAGCGCGAAGCGTCGGGCCGGGTTCTGGTCATCGACGAAGAAGGAGGATGGCCGGCGGTCTCTCTGGTCGAAACGCTCGCGGCACAAATCCAGGTCTCATCGGTCACCGTGGCGACGACCGAATATCAACTCGGCCTGGCGGAACTTTCGGTCACCCGCGAACTCCCCGAGGTCATGGCGCGCCTCAACGACGCGGGCGTTAGGATCGTGCCGGGAGTCACGACAACGCATGTCGGCGAAGGCATCGCGGTTTTCGGCGATGGTCCCCGACTTGGTCGGTTTGACACGATCGTACTGTCGACGGGGACGTCGTCTCGCCCGATCCCCGACGATGCGCTGGCGGTTGGCGACTGCGTCGCGCCGCGCTCCATTTGGGCGGCGACGAACGATGCCTTGAACTTGGTTGCCGCCCTTTAGACTACTTTCGGCCCAACACGAAGTAGCACGCGCCGCCCGATACGGTACGCGCCGCCTCGGCACCGATGGCTTCGTCGGCAAAGGCATTGCGCGTCGATCCCTTGGGCCAGCCGGCCTCGACCGCAAACTCGGCTAGGTCCATCGACCGCATCTGGGTGATGAACGGCTCGGCATTGTAGTGCGTGTCCCAATCCGGAATCAGCCGGTCGATGGGATGATCCATATCTCGAAACGGCGTGCCGTCGTTATGCAACATCAACCCGCCGGGTTTTAGCAGGCGATAGGATTCCGCGAAGATACCGCGCAGCGCCGCGCGCGAGGTTTCGTGGATCATTGCGTGCGAGGCGATGATGTCGAAAAACCCGTCCGGAAAGTTGGTGTGTTCGGCATCTTGTTGGCTGAAGTGAATCGCATGTCCCAAAGCCTCGGCACGAGCGTGGCCGTAGCGCAGGGAGGTCGACGCGACGTCGACGCCATAGACCTCGGCGTCCGGGAAAGCCTCCTTCCAACCGACCGTCGACTGCCCGATGGTGCAGCCCATTTCTAGGATCCGCTTGGGCTTCATGTCGGGATAGGTGAACTTCACCCAGTCCGCCACCTGTTTGCCCAGCTTGTCCATTTTGGGGCCGAGCAGGCCGTTGGTGTTCATGTAAGTCGTGCGTTCGTACTCGGCGCCGGCAAAGACGTCGTCGCGGGTCAGTTCTGTGTGGTACCCGCCGGGCTTAAGGTGGATGTCGACGTCGACATAGCCGGGCACCTTGACGCTGGGGTCGAGCATCAGGGAACCGAGTTTGCGATTGTTCTGGCGATACGCGTTCGATTTCGCGATCAACGTATCGAGTTGCCGCTCGACCGTCGGGCCGACCGCTTCGCAGGTCCACTCGCGCGCCAAGCGCCGCAAGCTGCTCCACATCTGTCCTTGAGGCTCCGCGAGGACCGCCTTGCGCTGATCCTGAACGCTCATTTCGCGGCCGTCCCGCGGCTTCAGTTTCTTGTCGTAGAGCGCGTAGTTGCCCTGGTGATAGGTCCCATTGATCTGCCAAATGTACTCTTGAACGAAACGCTCCCGAGCGAACGAGTCGTGGTCCGGATCGGCCATCATGTCGTGGCGGGTCTGGCCTCCAAGGTCGTCGGTCTTCATGGCATGTCTCCCTGGCCTTCTCTGGCGCAATAATCAGCTGTATTGTACACTATTCTTTCAGCATTTTGCGGGGCTTAGTAAGAGCGGTCGACATGGGGTCGATCCGTTAGAAAGGGCGTATTGTGGCCAAGAGCAACGACAGCAAGGGGCGCGGGGCAAGCGCCGCCAAGGCAGACAAGGGTGCCAAGCGGCGCCAATCCCCCAAAAAAACGGCGAAAGCCGCCGCCACGAACGGTTCCGGCCGGTCAAACGGCGCCGCCCGCTATGCCAATGGCAACGGTGCGGCGATTGTCGCCGCGGTCGAGGATGTGCCCGCGCGGGCCGAGAACCGGCGCGACTGGGACGCGATCCGGCATGCTTTCGAGACTGGCGCTTTTCCCTACAAGAAAAAAATCAAGCGTGCGGAATACGAAGAACGTAAAGCGCAGCTTCAGGTCGAATTGCTGAAAGCCCAAAAGTGGGTCGAGGAAACCGGTCAAAAAGTCGTCGTGCTGTTCGAAGGCCGCGATGCCGCCGGGAAGGGCGGCACCATCAAACGGTTCATGGAGCACCTAAACCCGCGCGCCGCGCGCGTCGTTGCGCTGTCCAAACCCGGCGAGCGGCAACGCACGCAGTGGTTTTTCCAGCGCTATATCGAACATCTGCCGGCCGCCGGCGAAATGGTGTTCTTCGATCGCTCTTGGTACAACCGCGCTGGCGTCGAGCGGGTCATGGGGTTCTGTACCCCGAACGAGTACTTGGAGTTCATGCGGCAAGCGCCGGACCTCGAGCGCATGTTGGTGCGTAGCGGCATTCGCTTGTTCAAGTATTGGTTCTCGGTGACCCGGGGCGAGCAACGTCGCCGCTTTAAATCGCGCAAGACCGATCCGCTCAAACAGTGGAAGCTCTCACCGATCGATCGTGCGTCCTTGGATAAGTGGGACGACTACACAGAGGCGAAAGAGGCGATGTTTTTCTATACCGACACCGCCGATGCGCCATGGATCATCGTGAAGTCCAACGACAAGAAGCGCGCCCGACTGAACTGCATGCAGCACTTCCTGTCGTCGCTGCCTTATCCCGACAAAGACGAGAACATCGTCACCGGGCCCGATCCCCTTATCGTCGGGTCGAGTAGTCATGTCATCGATCGGAGCGACCACATCCTCGGCAAGATTCGCCAACCCGATAAGCAGCCGACGATCAGCGCCTAAAGCCCACGGCGGCTGGGGTGGGGCAGTCAGGGGGGGGCGCATCAGGGCGCGGTTGCGGCGCCGCGACGGGCACGTGAGGGGGGCGATGCTTGAGGTCTACCTAGTCCCAACCGCGAACGGGCAGAAAGTAGCGATCCTCCTAGAGGAACTGGCGCTACCCTACCGGGCGCACCGAATCGTTCGGACTGTCGGCGACGAGCCGTTGGCCGCGTATCTTGCGCTCAACCCGATGGGCAAATACCCGACCTTGGTCGACCCCGATGTCGACGATGCGCCCTTGGCGGTATTCGAAACCCTCGCGATCGCCCTCTATCTCACGGAGAAAGCGGACGCGTTGGTGCCAAAGGAGCCAAAAAGCCGCGCTGCCGCACACCAGTGGGCCGCGCTGGCGGCGAGCGACCTCACCCCGGCGATGGCGACACAGTATTTCCTGACGCTACGCGCCGAGACCGATGTGCGCGAGGCAACCGAATGGGTCTTGAGCGAGATCGACCGCTTCTTGATCGCCCTCGACAACCGGCTCGGCGAGGCGCCCTACTTGGCGGGCGACAGCTATTCGTACGCCGACGTCTTGACGTATCCGCTCATGGCGACGTCGGTGCAGCGGCTTGACGGTGGGCATGAGGCGTACCCGAACATCACGCGTTGGGCCGAGGTTGTCGGTGCGCGACCCGCTGTGCAAAAAGGCATGGCGATCGCGGGCTAGGCCCTAATCGGCGACCTTCACCAGTCGCTTGCCGATGTTGTCGCCGGTCAGCACCCCGATAAAGGCCTGCGGCGTGTTCTCGATCCCTTCGACGATGTCTTCGCGATACTTCAACGTGCCTTCTTTGATCCAACCCGCCATTTCGCGAATGCCGTCGGGGTATTCGGCGGTGTAGTCGTGGACCACGAACATCGGTTTTTCGTAGGGCCACGACCAATGTGTTTGGCCCTCGGGCACGGTGTTGTATGCCGAGGCGATCCCCACAAGGCGATAGCGATGACCCGGCGTGTGCAACGCCGCAATCGCTTCCATGATCGGGCCGCCGACATTGTCGTAATGCACGTCGACGCCGCGCGGGCAGGCGTCACGTAGCGCCGCGGCGATATCGGGCGTGGTCTTGTAGTTGATCCCCACATCGAAGCCGAGTTCGCGGGTGATCCAATCGACCTTTTCGTCGCTGCCGCAGACGCCCACGACATGACAGCCGGCGCGTTTGGCGATCTGTCCCGCGATCGAGCCGCCGGCGCCGGCGGCGGAGGTAATGACCGCCGTCTCGCCCGCTTGCGGTTTCAACTCGCGGGTCATGCAGAAATAGGGTGTCAGGCCGGCGCGGCCCAAGACGCTTGCAAATAACGAAACGGGGACGTCCAAACCGGTTTCGCACACCACGACGCCGCCCGGGTTGTGTCGCTTGTTCACCCAGCCGTTGGAGACGGCGTAGTTCTGCCACCCCAAGATGCCCTCAATAATGGCCCCGCGCGGGTACTTCGGGTTGTTGCTCTCCACGACCTCGCCGAGGAACCCGCCCGCCATCACGCGTCCGACGTCGGTGATCGGCCCTTCCTTTCGTGACGCGGCGTTCGCTTCGCTCGACGGGTTCATCAGCATGCGCAGGAAAGGATCGACGGATAGGTACAAGGCGCGGGCGAGGAACTCGTCGTCGCCGGGCGTCGGCACCGGGCCTTCTTCGAGACGAAAATCGGACTCGCGCGGCATGCCGTCGGGATAGGCGGCGAGCAGAATCCTTTTGTGTGTATCGCTCATGGGATCAGTAATTCGCAGGTCGTTTGTAGGGTTTGGCAAGTTTCTTGAGGTGGGCCGGTAGCTTGGGCCGGTACGTCGGGTTCCACGTCATGCGTTGGGGCTTCGTGCCGACGATGTTGTCGAGCGGACCGTTCACGGTTCGGACCCATAAGTTGTACCCCGCCACCGTGCCGGCGGGGCCATGCCAAACGCCTTCGCGCCACCAAACGTATCCGCCCGGCCCCATGACGCCGCAGTCGCCCCAGACATATTCGCCGTCGATGCAGTAGATCTCTTCGATCATCGAATGCGTCCACTTGGGCTTCAGCATGCCTTTGGGGACGCGATGGGCGGGCGAGGTGTAAAGAAACGAGGTTTCCCCGGTATCGGGATCGGTCCGCAACGGTTTGATCGCGACCCCCGCAGCGAAAACCGGATCGGCCAGCGAGGCGTCCCAGGTCATCGCCAAGGTGTCGATGTAGTCGATCAACAGTCTCTTGTCGTAAAGCCCGCGCGGCGGCGTGCCGCGTTGGTGAACGGGTTTGTCGGAAAAGGTCGTCAACAACACCGCGCCATCCTTCGACGACATGTTCGTGCGCTGGTAACCGGCCGGCAGAAAGCCGTACGAGTGGATGCCGTAATCGATCCCGTTGATGCGGATCGATCCCTCCAGCACCAGAAACTCCTCATGGGCGCCGACAAAATGCCGGTCGCGTCGCTGCCAGCCTTTGGGATAGCGCACGATGCAGGTCGAATCGGCCGGATCCTTAGGATCGATCGAGAGTATCTTGGAGCGCACGTCGGGCCGACCGCCGCCGTAAAGGCCACGGCGCCAGGGGATGTTTTGGGCCTGGATAAACAGGATATGGGGGCGGGCCATGGGCGTTCCGAACTCCTTCAATCGAGCCGTTTTTCGGGGGTCATTCTACGGCCGTCCGTATGTTAAACTGCCTTTGATTTTTGGCCAGGAGCCGTCTAGAAGTCCAGCCAAGCTATGCATCAAGGGAGGAACGAATGCTAGTCCGTATGCTGCGGTCCGTCCGCACGATTTTTGCTGCCACCGTTGTGGCCGCTCTGGTTGTGCCGGCGGGTGCCGCTCTTGCCGGTCATGGGAGCGATACGTTTCGGATCGCGACCCGCCTGACCGATTCCAAATTCGATCCTGCGTTCCATTTCGCAGAATTCGATGCCGTCAATATCTTGAATATGTACGAAGGTCTCGTCGCACCGGTCAAAGGCAAGCCGCCGACCGGTCAACTCGCCGAGTCCTGGGAAGCCAGCCCCGACGGCAAGGTCTGGACCTTCAAGTTGCTGAAGGGCGTCAAGTTTCACGATGGCGCCGACCTGACGGCAAAGGACGTGGTCTATTCGATGGACCGCTTCTTGACCCTCGGCAAAGGCTATTCGTCCTTGCTCAAAGGCATCCTCGATGTCGGCAACACAAAAGCGCTCGACGATCACACCGTGCAGTTCACGTTGAATTCGTCGTTCGGTCCGTTTGTCGACGTGTTGGTGCAGTTCTACGTCGTCAACAGCGAATTGCTGAAGGCCAATCAAAAGCCGGGTGATTTTGGTGACAACGGCGACTACGGCACCGCCTACCTACTCGACCATGACGCCGGTTCGGGCCCCTACAAGTTGGACTCGTTCGTGCCCGATCGTCGGCGTGTGCTCGTCGCCCACGGCGACTATCGCGGTGGTTGGACCGATGCGCACTTCAAACGCATCGTCATCGAGATCGTCGGCGAAACCGCCACGGCGCGTTCGTTGTTGACGTCTGGCGACGTCGACTTCGTCGATCAGTGGCAGCCGCTGGATTTCTACAAGAACCTGCGCGACGAAGACGGCATTCATGTTGACGAAGACCCGGACAACAAGCTCTACGTCATTCAGATGAACACGACGCGTCCGCCGTTCGACGACGTGAACTTCCGCAAAGCCGTGTTGCACGCTTTTGATTACAAGACCGCTAATGAGATCATTCTCGGCGGGGCGCTCAAAGCAAACGGTCCGGTGCCGAGCGCGATGCCGGGTCATGACGCCTCTATCGGCGGGTATGACTACGATGTCGAAAAGGCCAAGGCCTTTCTCGCCAAGTCGAAGTACAAGCCCGGCGAGATCACCCTGGCTTGGGATTACATCAAGGCCGGTGCCCATGAAGAGATGGGGCTGTTGCTTCAATCGAACCTCAAAGCGATTGGGGTCGATATGAAGATCACGGCCGAGCAATGGCCGACCCTGTCGAAGAACGCGGCCAAGGCCGATACCGCGCCGCATTTCTTCCCCGTCTACAACACGGCGAAGTATCCGACCCCGGATGCGTTCACCTATGCCATGTACCACCCGGTCAACCACGGCCAGTGGCAGGCATCCGCGCATTTCAGCGATCCCGAGATCTCCAAGCTTCTTGAAGAAGCGCGGGCGACCCCGGACGCCGCCATGCGGAACGAAAAGTATGGCAAGGCCACCAAGATGATCGTTGATGACGCCGCTTCGTTGTGGGTGGGCTACACCATCCACCGTGTTGCGTTGCGTGAAAGCGTCAAGAACTACGAGAACAAGGGCCTGATGGCGTTTGATCTCAACGTCTACAACCTGCGCCACTAATCCGTAGGGTGTGATGAAGATGGATCGGGGCGGCTTCGGCCGCCCCTTTCTTTTGCGCATCTTGCTCTGTGGGCAGGGGCGCGTAGAGTCCGCGCGGGGAGGCTGAACGCGTGCGTTTCGTCATACGACGACTGATTGAACTGACCGTGGTGATGTTCGGGCTATCGGTACTGATCTTCGTGATCAGCCGTGTGTTGCCCGGCGACCCGGTGCGCTTTGCCCTGGGTCCGCAGGCCACCGAGGAGCAAATCGAGCAGTTGTCGCGCGAGATGGGCCTCGACCAGCCGCTGATCGTTCAATACTGGCGCCTTATCAAAGGGCTGTTTCAGGGCGATCTCGGCGTTTCGCTTTCCACCTTCCGGCCGATCGCCGGCGATCTGGCAACCTTTCTGCCGGCCTCGCTCGAACTTGCGCTTTTCGGCATGGGATTGGCGATCGTCATCGGCGTGCCGCTCGGCGTGATGACGGCCGTCCATCGCAACCGCTCTCGCGACTACATCGGTCGCGCGCTGGCGTTTTCCGGTGTGGCGTTGCCGGTCTTCTGGTTCGCCCTGTTGGTGCAAACATTGTTCGCGTTCGAATGGCGCATCTTGCCGCCGCTCGGTCGAATCGATGCCGACGTCACACCGCCGCCCGACGTCACAGGCTCGTTCCTTATCGACAGTTTGATCGCGCTCGATATCGGTCTTTTCTTTCACGTGCTGTCGTTTCTTATCTTGCCGGCGTTGGTGCTCGCGGCATCGCCCATGGCGATGATCCTTCGGTTGCTGCGTGCCAGCATGATCGACGAGATGGGCAAGGATTACGTGCTGACGGCCCGCGCCAACGGGATGCCGCGCAATCTATTGGTCCATAAGTACATGCTGCGCAACGCGTTCTCGGCGACATTGACGATCATCGGACTGCTGTTCGGATTCTTCATCGGCGGCGCGTTCATTGTCGAAACCGTGTTCAGCTGGCCCGGCATCGGACGCTATGGAGTCCGTGCGCTGCAATTCAAAGACTTCAATGCGATCATTGCCGTCACGTTGTTGGTGGGCATGGCCTACGCCGCGGCAAACACGGTGGTTACCGTGCTCTATGGGTGGCTTGATCCGCGCTTGCGCTTGGGGCGCCGCTAGGGATGAGCGACAAAACCCAAAACGATAAATCGGTCGCCGGGGGCCTTGAAGACGGCCCCGTGAGTGTCGAGGTCTCGTCGTGGCGCGTCGCCGCTGAGATCTTGCGCAAAAGCCCGCTGTCGCTTGTCGGCCTGTTCATTGTCGTGGCCGTCCTGGTGATGGCGATCTTCGGCCCATGGATCGTACCGTTTCCGGACGACGTTGGCGCGACGGTGAACTTTGCCGAGCGGTTGCAGCCGCCCAGCGCGAAACATTGGTTCGGCACCGATATCGTCGGGCGCGATGTACTCAGTCGCGTCATCGTGGGCGCGCGAATATCGATGATCATCGCATTCTTCGTCATCGTGCTGGCGGTGTTGATCGGCGTGCCCATCGGCATTATCGCGGCCTATTGGGGCGGCTGGCTCGGTAATGTCCTGATGCGGATCAACGAAGTCTTCTTGGCGATCCCCAGTTTGGTCTTCGTTCTTGCGGTGGCGGCACTTCTTGGTCCCAGCTTGCCGGTGGTCATTGCGGCGATTGGCTTGGCCTGGTGGACTTGGTTTGCCCGGCTAGCCTACGGCGAAGCCCTGCACATCAAAGAAGAGCAGTTCGTCGAAGCCGCTCAAGTCTCCGGCGCCGGCGGGCTTCGGATTGCGTTCGGGGAGATCCTGCCCAACCTGACCAGCGTATTGATCGTCAAGATCACGTTGGATATCGGCTATGTCATTCTGTTGGGCGCGGCGCTGGGGTTCCTTGGCTTGGGGGTGCAGGCGCCCGATCCCGAGTGGGGCATCATGGTGGCCGAGGGCCGCGACCAGTTGCCAGATGCATGGTGGCTGACGACGTTCCCTGGCCTCGCGATCTTCATCACGGTGATTGGGTTCAACCTGCTCGGCGACGGGCTGAACGACATCTTGGGTGCGCGGCAATGAGCGCGGTGTTGTCGGTCGAAAATCTCGAGATCGGCTATCGCGACGCCGATGGCGCGGACGTGACGCTGCTACGCGGCGTATCGCTTTCGCTCGATCGCGGCGAGATCATCTCGTTGGTCGGCGAGAGTGGCTGCGGCAAGTCGGTCACGGCCAAGGCGATCCTCGGCGTCTTGCCTGAAAATCTGGATGTGCGTGGTGGCAGCATCCAATGCGAAGACAAGAACTTGCTCGACCTCGACGAAGCCGGATATCAGGCGATGCGGGGACGCGCATTTACGTTGGTGCCGCAACACCCGCTCAGCTCGCTCAATCCGGTCTTTACGGTGGGCGCCCAGTTTTTCGACTTGATCGCGTTCCAGGGTCGAACCCGGGTTGGTGTGATCGATTACTGGCGTCCGCGCCTGAATCTCGCCCGGCGTCGCGAAATCCGTGAACGCACGATCGCGGCGCTGCGGGAAGTCAGCTTACCCAGTCCGGAAGAATTGGTGGACCGCTACCCGCTACAACTGTCTGGCGGACAAAGCCAGCGCGTCTTGATTGCGCTGGCGTTGCTGGGCGATCCCAAGATCGTTATTGCCGACGAACCCGGTACCGCGCTGGACGTCACTATCGAAGCGCAGATCAACGACTTGTTGCTGGAACGGGTTCAGGCGCGGCATACCTCGATGATCTACATCACCCACGACTTGGGTATCGCCAGCCAACTTGCCGACCGGGTTTACGTCATGTACGCCGGCCGCGTGGTGGAAGAGGGGCCGACCGCGCGCGTGTTCTCCGCACCCAAGCATCCTTATACCGCCGGGCTCATCAAAGCGGTTCCCAAGGTCACGGACGAGCCGTTCTCGGGGATACGCGGCACGTTGCCCGACCCCAAGGCGATCGGAGAGGGATGCGCCTTTCGCTGGCGCTGCCCGTATGTGACCGACGCTTGCGCCGCGGCAGTGCTGCCGCTGGACGAGGTTGGCGCCGGGCACCGCGCGGCCTGTATCCGTTCCCGCGAACTCGAGCTTGCGTCATGAGCGTGCTCGATCTTGCCAACGTCTCTCGCAACTTCGGCAGCGCCGCGCACCCCGTGCGTGCGTTGCGCGATGTCTCGCTAGCGATCGAAAAAGGCGAACGTCTTGGCGTCGTCGGCGAGTCGGGTTCGGGTAAGACGACGCTCGCCAGGATTGCCCTCGGATTGACGCGGGCAAGCACGGGTACCGTGCGTATCCTCGATCGAGATGTCACCACGCACAGTCGCGAAGATCGCGCGTTCATCCATCGCAATGTGCAAATGGTTTTCCAAGACCCGATGTCATCGTTGAACCCGCGCAAACGGATCAAAGACATCATCGCGTTGCCTTTGCGCGCCCAGGGCATCGGCAATGCCGCGTCGCGCAGCCAACGGGTCCGCGCGCTACTCGATAGCGTCGGCTTGCCGCAACGCTTCCTCGATGCACGACCGGGGCAACTTTCGGGCGGTCAACGCCAACGTGTCGGGATTGCGCGTGCTCTGGCGATCGAACCGCAACTGCTCTTGCTCGACGAACCCACCGCCTCGCTTGACGTCTCGGTGCAGGCACGGGTCCTCGAATTGCTCGGAGAACTTCAAGAACGCCTCGGCATCGCGCAGGTAATGATTTCGCACAACCTTGGCGTCATACGCCATGCCGCCGATCGGGTCGCGGTGATGTATCTCGGTCAGATCGTGGAAACCGGGAGTACCGCGCAGCTCTACGATGCGCCGGCGCATCCCTATACCCAAGCGTTGTTTTCGGCGATCCCCCGCGTCGGCGATGCGAAACGCGTTCTTGGCGACGATCACCACCGTGCCCGCGGCGAGGTGGCCAGTGCGCTCAATATTCCGAGCGGCTGTCCGTTCCATCCGCGTTGTCCGCAAGCCACCGAACAGTGTCGCACGATCGAACCCGTCATGACCGAGGTGGCGTCGGGGCAAACCGCGCGCTGCCACCTTGTCGCGTCCAGCGGGTCGGCCTCAGCTTAGAGCGTCGAACGCCACAACGGTGCCGCCGGCAAATGCCGGTTCGACCCACAATCGGTTGGTCTCTTCATGGAAGGGGATGCCCGCGCCGCGCAAATACATCGCAGTGTGCGCGATGTCGGCGACACCCACTGTGAAAGCCGGAAGGCACGGTAGCGCCGGCGGCTTGGTGCCGGGGTACATCACCGCCAAGCCGTCCGGGTCGACGATGGTTAGGCGTGCCTCGCCGCAATCCAAGACTTGACCGAAGGAGCCATCGGTCGGTGGGACCTGAAGAATCTTCCGATAGGTCGCGACGGTTTGGTCAGGCGTCTCGCTACACAGCGTGACTTCGGTCAAGGCTTGGGCGCCATTGGGGTGGTTGCGCACCACGTCTTGAAAAACCAGTTCCGGATTGACGTGTTGGACCACGCAAATCAGACCTTCCGGCGTCGCGTCGTTGGGGATTGGGAACCAGCGAAACCGCGCCGTGCCGGTGTCGCCGTAATAAACGAAACGCGCGGATTCCATGACCTCGGGTGCGGCAATGCCCTCGGCGCGAAGCGCCGTCGCTGCGGCCTCGGCATCCGCCGCGGCGAGGCAAAGAATGTGCAGCCCCTCATAGCGTTTGAGAAACGCTTCGACATGGCTGCCCTTGCTGGGATCGACGATGCCGGTGAGCTCGACATAGGTGCTGCCGAACACGAAGTGCTGACTGTGCTGACCAAGCTCGATGTCGTTGCCCGCGGCATCTTTGCCCATCAAGGGGCGAGGCTCGGTGACCAGGAACCCGAGACGCTCGTATGCGGCTTGGTTGGCCGCCATGTCTTGGCCGACGACTCCCAGATGGTCGATGCCGGTGATCGCTTTGGTCATGATCGTGATCCCTCTTCGCTTCTATCCGAAACGTGCTTGATAAAGTACAACATCATGGTGGACAGAGCACAACGCACCGCCAAACGCCGCGAGGTTGCTCGCGTTTTTCGCGAACGGTTAGGCCAGGCGATGGCGCGCTCGAATCTCAAAGCAGCGGGGTTGGCCGCGAAAATCGGCGTCGATCGTTCGACTCTCTCCCAGCTTCTTTCCGGCGACAACGACCGGTTGCCGCAGGCCGATACGGTTGCGGCCATGGCGGCCGAGCTTCAAGTGAGTCTCGACTGGCTCATGGGGCTGACCAGCGAAGCCCGCCGTGGCGCCGACATTCTTCATGAGTCGATGACGGTTGCCGCCAGCGCCCAGACGCCGGTCGATGCGCAATTGGTGCAGTGGCAGCAGGAGGCGGCGGGGTACAAGATCAGGCACGTCCCGGCCTCGCTCCCCGACCTCGCCAAGACCGACGAGGTCCTGCGCTACGAGTATCGCGATTTTGCCGGGCGCGATCCCGACGATGCGATTCTGGCGGGCAGCGACAAGCTAGAGTCCTCCCGCATGCCCGAAGCGGATCTCGAGATTTGTATGCGCGTGCAAGATCTCCAGGCGTTTGCGGAGGGCGTGGGCATTTGGGAGGGGCTTTCCACAGACGCTCGCCTTGCCCAAGTCGATCGTTTGATCGAGCTCTACGACGAACTCTATCCGTCGTTGCGGATTTACCTTTACGACGGTCTCACGCACTACTCGGTGCCCTACACGATTTTCGGCCCGATCCGGGCGGCGCTTTATGTCGGGCAGGTCTACTTCGTGTTCAACACCCGCGAACATGTGCGCGTTTTGACGCGGCATTTCGACGAACTCATCAAGGGCTCCGTCGTGCAGGCCAATGATTTTACATCGACCATGAGCGCCTTGCGTTCCAAGATCGTCTAACCCTTGAGGTAGTGCAGACTAAACAGGTCGTCATCGTCAACCCACGTGTTGGCCGGCTCGTAGCCGGCTTGGCGCGCCAGATTCTGGAACTCGGCAACGTCGTATTTGTGCGAGTTCTCAGTATGGATGTACTCACCCTCGTCAAAGTGAATATCCGTGCCGGCAACCCTCACGGTTTGCGCAATGGTGCTGTAAAGCCGCATTTCGATGCGTCCCTGGTCCTCGACCCATGGCGCATCGTGACGGAACGCCGTGAGGTCAAAGGTGGCATCCAACTCCCGGTTGATCCGACGCAGCAGGTTCAAATTGAACGCGGCCGTGACGCCAGCTGGATCATTATAGGCGGTTTGGAGAACGGTGGGGTCTTTACGCAGATCGATCCCGATCAGAAACGCACTGCCGGGACCTAGTGTTTCGCGGGTCTGAGCGAGAAAGCGCTGGGCATCGTCGCGGGTGAAATTGCCGAGCGTTGAGCCGGGGAAGAAGCCGAGCCGGTTGCGGGCCGGCAGGTCGTCCGGCAGGACCACGTCCTGGGTGAAGTCGGCGCAGATTGCGACCACCTGTGTATGCGGATAATCCATCGCGAGGTCCTTCGCCGATCGAATGAGGTGGTCGCGGGAAATATCGATGGGCACGAACACCGGTGCGTGGACGGCGTCTAGCAGCAGCCGAATCTTCTGAACCGATCCCGCACCGTACTCGACGACGGTCGGTTGCGGCCCGACCGCGACCGCGATGTCGGCGCCAAATCGTTCAAGCAAGCCTATCTCGGTACGGGTCGGGTAATACGCCTCGAGTTCGGTGATTTCGTCGAACAGCTCGGAACCCCGACGATCGTAAAAAAACTTGCTGGAGAGGACCTTCTGCGGCTGGGTGAGGCCCGACAGCACCGCCGAGCGGAAGTCGTCTTCCGCCGGGTCGAAGTCGTGGAAGTCGTGCAGCGCGCCGAGTTCGCGTGGTGACAACGCTTTGTTCATGCTTCCTCCGCGAGTCGCAAGCCGGCGAACATCCAACGAGTATCGGGGTAGTAGAAGTTGCGGTAGGTGGCGCGCATGTGGCCGTCCGGCGTTGCGCAACAGCCACCGCGCAGCACGATTTGGTTGCTCATGAACTTGCCGTTGTATTCGCCGACCGCACCTGCTGCGGGACGAAACCCCGGATAGGCGACGTAGGGGGTCTGCGTCCATTCCCATACGTCGCCGAACATCTGCTGCAGGCCAGCGCCTTGCGTCGGCGTCGGACGGAAATAGCCGCTGCCCAGCGTGTTGCCCTCTGGTGCCAATGCGCCGGCGGCATGTTCCCATTCCTGTTCGGTAGGTAGTCGTTTGCCGGCCCAGGTTGCAAAAGCATCGGCTTCGTAATGGCTGACGTGACACACCGGCGCGGCATCCTCGACCGGCTGCAAGCCCGAAAGCCCCATCGCGTGCCAGTCGCCGTCGATCTGTTCCCAATAGAGCGGCGCGTCCCAGCCGTTTTGATTCACCGTCATCCAACCGTCGGACAACCATAGGTCGGTTCGCCGATAACCCCCGTCCGCGATGAACGCTTTCCACTCGCCATTGGTCACCGGCCGCGATGCCAATCGGAATGGGTGCACCAAGGCGTTATGGCGCGGACCTTCGCAATCGAACGCAAAGCCCTTGCCGTCGTGACCGATCTCGACGATGCCGCCGTCAAATGCGATCCACTCGAGGTCGGTGGTCTGGCCTACCGCCGAAGGGCGGTAGGGGGCGAAAGACGGGCGCAGGGCGTTGTGCGAAAACAAGTTCAAGATGTCTATCAACAGCAATTCGTCGTGCTGTTCTTCATGGGCGATGCCAAGTTCGATGAGAGGTGCGACCGTGGCCCATTGCGTTTGGTCGGCCGTTTCGAACAACCGGTCCATGGCCGCGTCGACGTGGTCGCGATAGTCGGTCACCTCCGACACGGTGGGGCGGGTTACCAGGCCTCGTTGCGGCCGTGGGTGACGCGCACCGACGGCTTCGTAGTAGGAATTGAACAAGAACCCATAGGTTGGGTCGGGCGGGGCGTAGCCCGGGAGATGGGGTTGCAGCAAGAATGTGTCGAAGAACCAAGAGGTGTGCGCGCGATGCCATTTCGTCGGGCTCGCGTCAGGCATCGATTGCGGGACCTGATCCTCGGGTTCGAGGTGCCCCGCCAGTTCCTCGGTCAGCGCACGACACCGACGGTACCGCGCCGCGAGCGCCTCGCGGTCGGTCATTTCAGCCGGCGCTGGTGACGTTCTAGGGATAATCCCCCCTGACGGGCAGCCCCATCACCCAACGTTCCAACCCGTCACGTTTGGTGATAATAATAAACAACGGTGAATATGACTTTGAAAAACAGGCTGCCGTTGCGAATCGGCAATAACCTAGGGGCGCTGGCACTGGAATTCAACGGCGGTGTTGTCGGGTCGCCAAGTTGTGAAAGTCGCCTCTGAGTCTTGGGCTTGGCCCTTGATTGCGGATCGCAAATGCGTACATTGCCGAATAATCGGCTGAATTAGTCAGGATTAAAAATGTTCATCCAAACCGAACAATTGGCCGATCCCGCGCAACTCCGGTTCAACCCGGGCCAGGAGATCTTGGCGGACGGTGGCGAGCGGCACTTTGCCGACGCCGCGGAGGCCCAAGCGGCATCGCCCTTGGCGGCTCGGTTGTTCGAAGCGGGGAACGTCACCGGGGTCACGCTGATGCAGGCCGCCGTCGTCGTCGAGAAACACGCCGATGCCGATTGGACCGAGCTCAAGCCGGCGGTGCTGGTCGCGATCATGGATCACCTGACCCATGGCCACCCCATTCTCACCTCAGATGCGCCATCGACCGCCGCGGCAACCAAACAAGACGACGACCCGCTGAACAACAAGATCCGTGACATCATCGATGAACGCATCATGCCGGTCGTCAGTCGCGACGGCGGCGAGGTTATTTTCGTCGAGTTCAACGACGGCGATGTCGTCTTGGAACTCAAAGGCTCGGCACGCAGCCTCATCGGCGGGATCGAAAACATGATCCGGCACTTCGTTCCCGAAGTTGAACGGGTCGTCGATCATCTCGATGCGATTCCCAAACCCGGTCTCGACACGCCGGAGGGTCGCGCCGTCAAGCAAGTGTTGGACGAACAGATCAACCCCTCCGTCGCAATGCACGGCGGGCATATCGCGCTGGTCGACGTGCAGGGCGATACGGTCTTCATTCGCCTCGAAGGCGGGTGCCAAGGATGCGGCATGGCCGATGTCACGCTCAAACAAGGTGTCGAAGTGGCCATCAAGCAAGCGGTCCCGTCGATCAACGCGGTGCTGGACTCCACCGATCATGCCGGTGGCGAGAACCCCTATTTCGCGCCCGGCAAAGGGGGCATGGAAGCTTACTAGGGCGCCGCAGAGCCGGTTGCGTGATGCACGTCGTTCTAGCCTCGACTTACGACCTCGGACATCAGCCGCTCGGGCTGTCGTCGCCCGCCGCATGGTTGCGCGATGCCGGGGCGACGGTTCGCTGCCTGGATCTTTCCCTCGACAGGCTCGACGAAGAAGCGGTCAGATCCGCGTCTTTGGTCGCCTTTCACGTGCCCATGCATACCGCGACCCGGTTGGCGGCGGAGATCATGCCCAAGGTGCGCGCCCTAAACCCCGATGTGCACCTCGCAGCCTATGGTCTTTATGCATCCGTCAACGAAGACTATCTCCGTTCTCTGGGCGTTGCGTCGATCATCGGCGGCGAATACGAGGCGGCCTTGGTGGGCGTCTATGAGGATTTGGCGGCAGGGCGCGATGTCGTCCGCAATGGCGCCACGGTCCATATGGATAAGTTGCAGTTTCGGTTGCCAGATCGCACGGGTCTTCCGAGTGTCGACGAGTACGGCAAGCTGCGCATGGCGGATGGTGGTGAAATTGTCGCCGGCTACACCGAGGCAAGTCGCGGATGCAAACATCGATGCCGGCATTGTCCGGTCGTGCCGGTTTACGACGGCGCTTTCCGTATCGTGCAACGCGACATCGTCCTAAACGATATCGCACAACAGGTCGCCGCCGGGGCGCGCCATATTACATTTGGCGATCCCGATTTCCTGAACGGCCCACGCCATGCAATGGCCGTGGTCGCGGGCCTTCATGAACGCTTTCCCGACCTCACCTACGATGTAACGATCAAGGTCGAGCACTTGTTGCGCCACCGAACGCTGCTGCCCGACCTCACCAAGACCGGTTGTTTGTTCGTCACGACCGCGGTCGAGGCCATGGATGACGACAGCCTCGAGATACTGGACAAAGGACATACGCGCGCCGACTTCATCGAAGCCATCGCGTTGGCCCGTCAGGCGGGTCTCACGCTGTCACCGACGTTCGTCCCGTTTGCGCCTTGGACGTCGCTCTCTGGTTATGCGGCGCTCCTTGAAGATCTAGCGGCGCTCGATCTGATCGGCAACGTGGCGCCGGTGCAGTTGGCGATCCGGTTGCTGGTGCCGCAAGGGTCCTTATTGATTGGGCATCCCGCGATGACAGATGCGCTTGGTGCGTTTGACGCCGAAGGGCTCAGTTACCAGTGGCGTCATCCCGATCCGCGTGTCGATGCGTTGCAAAAGGACGTGCAGCGCGTCGTTGAGGACTCCGAAGGCGCCGGCGAAACGCGACAACAGACCTTCGCGCATGTCTGGTCATTGGCCCAAGCAGCGGCGGGAACGAATCGACCACTTCCTCAGTTGGCACAGCTGGCGCCTATCCCGCACATGAGCGAGCCCTGGTACTGCTGCGCGGAGCCCACGGACCTGCAACGCAACGCGATCTAATTCGATGGCCCGGCTCTTACTGTTGGTGCCGACATCGTCCTACCGCATCGGTGATTTCTTGGAGGCGGCACGCGCAACCGGCGCGGAAGTCGTCGTCGGCGTCGGTGACGGACCGGGCACCCCGTTGCCGGGTGCGCGGACGCTGGCGTTGGATTTCGCCAATCACAATCTCGGCGTCACCCAGATTGCCGACTACGCCGCACAACATCCGCTCGATGCGATTATCGCGGTCGATGAAGGACCCACACTTTTGGCCGCGCGGGGCAGCCAGGCACTGGGTCTGCCGTATAACCGACCGGAATCGATCGAAACCGCGGGGAACAAGCAGCGCCTGCGCGAAGTCCTCACGGCAGCGGGATTGCCCCAGGCGCGTTTCGACGTCCTCCCCATTGAAGGGCCCGCGCGAAATCGGGTCGGCTATCCGTGCGTGGTGAAACCGTTGTCGATGTCGGCAAGTCGGGGCGTGATCCGTGCCGACGACGAAGACGCGTTTCGGGCGAACTTCGATCGCGTGGCGGGGATCATCCGCGCCGAGGATCCCGGGCTCCGCCATCCGGCATCACGTTCCATCCTCGTCGAGTCGTTTTTGCCCGGTGTCGAGGTTGCGCTCGAAGGACTCCTCGATGGCGGGTCGCTTACAACGCTAGCGATCTTCGACAAACCCGATCCGTTGGACGGCCCGTTTTTCGAAGAGACCATTTACGTCACGCCCTCCCGCCTCGACATCGCCCAGCAGGAGGCGGTGAAGCGCGCGGTTGCCGGCGCGGTTGCGGCGGTCGGGCTGCGCACCGGACCGATCCACGCCGAGGTGCGCTTGGATGGGACTAACGCCTATGTTCTCGAAGTCGCCGCGCGTTCGATTGGCGGGTTGTGCGGGCGAACGCTTCGGTTCGGCACCGGACTCACGTTGGAAGAGCTCATCGTTCGCCAGGCCTTGGGCCAAGACATCGAGGCCATGCGGGAAGAACAAGCGGCGGGCGTGATGATGATCCCCATTCCGAAGGCCGGTCGCCTCGACTATGTCGACGGAGTCGCCGAGGCGCAGTTCGCCGAGGGCATCCATGAGGTCACGATCAGTGTCGCACGGGGGGAAACCCTGGTGCCATTACCGGAAGGCAATCGCTATCTCGGCTTTATTCTCGCGCGCGGCCCAACCCCGGAAGCGGTGGAACGCTCGCTCCGCACGGCCCATGCTTGCCTGGAGTTCGGGATCAGCGCACCGTCCGCTCGACAACCCGACGTATCGTCAGCCCCTGAACGATGATCGAGAAAACAACGACGCCATAGGTGATCGCCAGGATCGGTTCGCGCGCCGCCACGTCGGGTAAAGAGAGTGCCAGCGCCACCGAAATCCCGCCTTTCAGGCCGCCCCACGTTAGTACCGGAATGGCGCCTTTGGTGAATTCCTGTCGCAGCCCAAGTACCGTGATGGGCAAGGAGACGGCGATAAACCGCGCGGCAAGGGCGATTGGGATGGCAACCAACATGCCCAACACCTCCGGCGCTGTGAACGATAGGGCGATCACTTCGAAGCCAATCAACAGGAATAGGGCGGCGTTAAGAATCTCGTCCAGCAGATTCCAAAACGTTTCGACGTGCTGTTGCGTCTTATCGCTCATGGCAAGGCGAGTCCCATGGTTGCCCATAAGCAAGCCGGCAATGACCACTGCAATCGGGCCGGAAACGTGAAGCTGGGACGCGATGCCGTAGGTCACCATCACCAGCGACAACGTGATGAGAATCTCCAGGTTGTATTCGTCGATCGACTTCATGGCGTAGAACGCCACCAGGCCGGTGACGAGCCCCAGCAAAGCGCCGCCCAATGCCTCGACGACGAAAAGCTCGGCCACATCGAGCGCACCGATCGCCTCGCCGCCATGACCGCCGCCAACCGCGATCGCCACAAGTATGGCAAAGACCACGACCCCAACGCCGTCGTTGAACAGGCTCTCGCCGGCGATCTTGGCGCGTAGGCTGGGCGGGACGCCGGGCACGTTCTTGAGAATGCCGAGCACTGCAACGGGATCGGTAGGAGAGATCAGCGCGCCGAACACCAGCGCCCAGACGAACGGTAGGTCGATGCCCAGCAGCTGAGCGAGATAGAAAATACCGATCGCATTGAGCGCGGTCGAAATTAAGACCCCGATCGTTGCGAGCGAACCGATCGCCCATTTCCGGGCAAGGAGCTCATCCAAATTGACGTGAAGCGCGCCGGCGAACAGCAGGAAGCTGAGCAGCCCCTCCATCAGCGTTTCGTGGAAATCGATTTGCAGGAACGCCGCGCGCGCCGTGTCCCTGAGGTTCAGGTCCGGCACTGCGGCGTCAATCGCGATGACACCCAGGGACGAGGCGAGGGCGATCACCACAAGTCCGATCGTCGAGGGAAGTTTGAGCCATCGGTAATTGATGTAGCCGAAGAGGGCCGCAAGCGTGATGACCGCGGTCGCAATGTTGATGAGGCCCAGATCTGTCATGGCGATGTCCCGATGGCTCAAGGGAAGTTGAACATGCCTTCTGCGACCTTGTCTTGCAAAGTATGGGTGCGGTTCGTATCGAAAGTCGCCGTCACCCAAAGGAGGCTCCCATGGCGCGTTTCGGTACGCTCCTTGCCGCGATTCTGATCCTCGTTGTCGGGGGAGCGAACGCGTTCGCACAAGAACGGTCCTTTACAGTGGGATCAATCGCCCAGGTCGCCGACGGCACGATGCCCCGAATGACGGAAATCTCGCATACCGACGCGGTGCTTCGGTTCCGATCCAACATTCCTTTGGCTTGCTCGGTGGTCTATGGCGAGACCACCGGTTTCGGCTCGATCGCCGTGGACCAGGATATGAACGGCGGAGCGCATAGCGACCATCACCCCTTACTGACCGGCCTCAAGCCCGACACCACCTATCATTTTCGCGTCCAGGGCGTCGCGGCGGACGGCCGCGTTTTTGTCGGCGAGACGCAAACATTCAGAACGCCGGCCGCGCCGAAGACCGAGCGCCTGAATCTCGCTTCGCTATCCGCGGGCGCCCAGGTCGTCGACGTTTCGAGCAACTGGTCCAATCAAGCCAATGACGGATCCTGGGGTGCCAACAATGCGATCGACGGGCAACGTGGGTCGGCTTGGTCCTCGGATGGAGATGGCGACGGCGCTTTTATCGTGGTTGAACTGCCCAGACGTGCCGCCATCGGCGAGATCGAGGTATGGACGCGAACGATGAGCGACGGCACCGCGCAGACCTACAAATTCACGGTGACGACGGACGAGGGACGCACCGTTGGCCCCTTCGAACTGCCGGATGCCACCAAGCCTTATCGATTTGAAGTCGATCTCGAGGCAACGTCGTTGCGCCTCGACGTGATCGAGAGCAGCGGCGGCAATACCGGTTTGATCGAGTTCGCCGCCTACGAGAAATAATCGGCAAGCCGGTACGAATACGCGTCAGAGCGAATCCGAGCGGGACGAGATGGCGGTGTCGTTCCGCCTCTAGGTCGACCCGCCGCCGAGCAATCCGTGTTTGCGGAGATCGTTGCGGAGTTGGTTGTAGGTCAGGCCCAGCGCGTCGGCCGTGGTGCGCTGGTTGTGCCGGTGTTCCGTCAAAGCGCGTTCGATCAGCTTCTTTTCGTAGGCCGCCACCGTGGCGCGCAGGTTCTGCGGGGTGGCCTCCGGTGGTGACGACGGCAACGTCGGCGCTTCGGCGCCGGCATCTTTTCTTTTTTCCGGACCGCGCGGCGGTCGCGGGCGGTAGGGGGAGGCGAAGGGGTCGAACACGATCGTCTCGACGGCTTGATCGGGTTCGGTGTTGAACACGGCACGCTCGACGACGTTCTTGAGTTCGCGCACGTTGCCCGGCCATGCGTAGCCGCGAAGGGCCTTGAGGGCGGCGCGACTGAATCCTGGGAACGTCTCCCACCCGATCTCTTGCGCCAGACCGCGGCCGAAATGTTGCGCAAGCAGCGGTATGTCTTCCACGCGCGCGCGGAGCGGTGGAATGGTCACCACCGCGACGCTCAGTCGATCGAGCAGGTCGTGGCGAAACAGTCCAGCGTCGGCGGCGGCGGGTAGGTCGACGTTGGTTGCTCCGATCACGCGCACGTCGACGTCGATCGTCGCACTGCCGCCGACGCGCTCGAACTCGCCGTATTCGACCGTTCTGAGAATCTTCTCTTGAACCGACATCGTCGCGTTGGCGATCTCGTCCAAAAACAAGCTACCGCCGTTCGCCAGTTCGAATCGTCCGGCCCGACGGCGCGTGGCGCCGGTGAACGCGCCGGCCTCGTGGCCGAAAAGCTCGCTCTCCAGGACACCTTCTGCGAGGGCGGCGCAATTGAGTTTCGCGTAGGGCCGGTCCCAACGCGGCGAGAGAAAGTGCAGTCGGGCCGCGACTAGCTCTTTGCCGGTACCGCGCTCGCCGATCACGAGGATCGGACGATCCAGGGCGGCGAGGCGGGAGATCTCCTCTCCCAAAGCGAGGAAAGCGGCGGATTGGCCGATTAACGGGGGAAGGTCGGTCGCTTCAGCCATGTAGTGATGAATACCACTAATCGTTGGAAAATCATAAGTATCATCATATTGAAAGTAGGGCAGTTGGTGGTGATGGCTGCGTTTAATTGTTTAAAAACAGTGGCTTAACGTAAATCCCGGCGTTGGCACGTATCCTGCTCTTAGGGGGGTGTAAGTGGAGGAGTAAACGATGAACCATCTATCCAACCCCACAGCCGAGGAAGCGGTGCCGAATTCGCCTGAGGGCCGCGAAAACGAGGTCCAATGCTGGATGGCGTTGCAGATCGCGGCGCGTATCCGCCGAGCGAGAACGCGGCGTGCGCTTCATTGCGTGACCGGTCGCGACCTCGACCGGATGGGCTTGACCCGGTTCTAGGTCGAATCCCGGAGGGTGATGTGAGCGCACGTCACCGCTCGACCGATGACAGCAATTGGGATCGATTGCGTCGCCGCTTCGTTCGGTTCGTTCGAACGCGGACCGCCGACCAATGGATCATGTTTTTCGCCGGCGCTCTGATCGGCGCCATCCTGGCCTAACAACAATCACGAAGAGGAGAACCAACATGGGCGTTTTTTCGCGTCTGACCGATATCATCAACTCCAACCTGACGGCGATGCTCGATCGCGCCGAAGACCCGGAAAAGATGATCCGTCTCATCATTCAAGAAATGGAAGACACGCTGGTCGAAGTTCGTTCGTCTGCGGCGCGCACCATCGCCGAGAAAAAAGGTATCAATCGCCAGCTGGATCGCCTTGCCGATACGGTCGGCGAGTGGGAGCGAAAGGCGGAGTTCGCAATCTCGCGCGGTCGGGAAGACCTGGCCAAAGGCGCTTTGCTCGAGAAATCGAAGGTTGCGGATGCGGCGAAGGCGTTGGAGGACGAACTTTCCTTGCTGGACGAGTCGTTGGCCAAGAACGACCAGGATGTCGCCCGTTTGGAAAGCAAGCTGACCGAAGCCAAGGCCAAGCAAAAGACCATTCGGTCGCGCAAAGAGACCGCCGATTCGCGGCTTAAGGTTCGGCGCCAGCTGCATGATCCGCGCGTGGACGACGCGTTTGCCCGGTTCGAAAAAATCGAAAAGCGAATCGACGCGACGGAAGGTGAGATCGAGTCTTATGATCTCGGTAAGCGGAAGTCCTTGTCCGACGAGATCGCGGAGCTGGAGGCCGAGAGTTCCATTGAAAAAGAGCTCGAAGCCCTTAAAGCTCGCGTCGGTAACATCCCTAAGTCTTAGGCGTGTTCCCGAACGGGTCGGTCGGTCAGTGAATCTGGAGGGGTAATGGATACCGGAAGTATCGCCGTCATTCTTTCTTTGGGCGTTGTCGCGCCGACGTGGATCGTCTTCCACTATCTGACGCGGTGGCGGGCCACCAAGACGATCTCCGGCGAAGACGAAAAGTTGCTGCAAGATCTTTGGCAAAGTGCCGATAAGATCGAAAAGCGCCTCGGAAGCCTGGAAAAGATTCTCGATGCCGACTCGCCGAACTGGCGGAGGGGGCGTGATGACTGAACAGGAACGTGTCAGCCGCACTCGTCTCTACAAGAATCGGCGCAAGGGCAAGGTGTCCGGCGTCTGTGCCGGCATCGCCGATTACCTGGGCGTCAGCGCGACTCCATTTCGGGTGATCTTCGCGGTTAGTCTCATCACGCCGTTTTGGCTCCCGTCGCTTGTTGTGTATTTCCTCGCGGCGTGGATCCTCGAGGAAACGCCGGTCGAAGAAGAGCCCGTGTCCACGGAGGAAGAGCGATTTTGGAAAGACGTGCGCCGCGAGCCCAGTGGCACGGCGCACGACCTCCGGCATAAGTTTCGCGAAATCGAGCGGCGCCTTGGCAACATGGAAGCGCATGTCACGTCGAGCGAGTTCGAATTACAGCGCAAGTTTCGCGATCTGGGTGCCTGACTTTTGCGGTTCGGCAATCCAACGCCATAATGGGCCGTCATTCCATCGCACTGGAGTTCCGAACACGTGAAGTATTTGCACACCATGGTCCGCGTCACCGACGTCGACGCCTCCCTCGATTTCTACGGCAAGCTCGGCCTTCGCGAGGTGCGTCGGATCGACAACGATAAGGGTCGCTTCTCGCTCATTTTCTTGGCGGCGCCGGGCGACGAGTCGGCTCAAGTCGAGCTGACCTACAATTGGGACCCCGAAGAGTACGACGGCGGGCGCAATTTCGGGCACCTGGCGTATCAGGTCGAGAATATTTACGAGGCCTGCCAGCGTTTGGTGGACGGTGGGGTGACGATCAACCGACCGCCGCGCGACGGTCGTATGGCTTTTGTGCGCTCGCCCGACAATATATCCATCGAGTTGTTGCAGTCAGGTGACGCGTTGCCGCCGGCGGAGCCCTGGGCCTCGATGCCCAATGTCGGCGAGTGGTAGTCAGGGCAGGCGGGCCAATCGGTCGTTGAGCAGCTCGAAAAAGGCGTCCGCGTTGACCCCGTGGATCCAAAGCGCGTTTGCCGCGCGGTCGGTCACATCCCAATAGTCGGTGACGGTGGCACCCATCGTAAGTTCCGATTGCGTTTCGACGGTCACGTTTACCGTCTTGCCGTGAAATAGCGTCGGGTCCAAAAGATACGCGATCGTGCAAGGATCATGCAGCGGTCCGCCATCGGTGCCGTACTTTTCCTCGTCGAAGCGGTTGTAGAACTCCATCATCGCTTGAACCGATTTTCCGACCTTGTTGCCGAGCGCACCAAAGGCTGCAGTTCTTTTGGCCGTGGTAACGACCTGGTGGGTGACGTCGAGCGGCATCACGATAAGGGGGCGGCCGCACCGAAAAACAATGTCGGCAGCATGCGGATCGACGTAGATGTTGAATTCGGCCGCCGGCGTCGTGTTGCCACCCTCTCGCATCGCGCCGCCCATCAGAACAATTTCACGGATCTTCGGCAGGATGCGCGGTTCGCGCACGATGGCCATAGCGATATTGGTCAGGGGACCGGTGGGCACGAGGGTGATCGAGGCGTCGTCCGCCGCCATCAAGGTCCCCACGATGTAATCCACCGCATGTTGGGTCTGTAGCGCCAGGTTGGGATCGTAGATATCGGTGCCGTCGATTCCTTCGCCTCCGTGTACTTCTTCGGCCGTCACGAGGTGGCGCATCATCGGCCGTTCGCACCCGGCGAAAACGGGAATGTCGCTCACCCCGCCGAGCTCGCAGATGATCCGAGCGTTTCGCTGGGTCTTGGCGAGCGGCACATTACCGGCCACCGTCGTGATCCCTTTGATGTCCAGCTCGTCGCGCGCGCCGAAGGCCAGCAAAAGCATGACTGCGTCGTCTTGGCCGGGGTCGCAGTCGATGATGATGGTCTTGCGTGCCATGGCGGCTCCTACGTCAGGTCTGCCGGAGAAGTTGATCGATCTCGGCGCACGTCGGCATCGCGGGCGCCGTGCCTGGGCGGGTGACGGAAAGCGCGCCGGCGGCATTGCCGAACCGTACCGCCTCTTCGAGGGACCGACCCTCGGCGAGCGCGGCGGCCATCGCGCCGTTAAACGAATCGCCCGCACCGGTGGTCTCGACGACGGGACCGGCGCGCATCGCCGGGATGTGGACGGAATGGTGGTCGGTCATCAGATAGGCGCCATTGGCGCCAAGGGTTATGACGACCGCACCGGCACCGTGATCGAGAAAGAATTTGGCGGCCGTGGCGGCATCGTCTGGCCCACGCACGGGTTGTTTGCTGAGTGCCTCGGCTTCGCTCTCGTTGGGCGTGGCGATATCGACGGCGGACCAGATGGTCGCGTCGACCGACGCTGCGGGCGCCGGATTGAGGATGGTCTGTTTTCCGGCTGCCTTGGCAAGGCGCAACCCGGTCGCGGCGACGGCAAGGGGAACCTCGAACTGGGTGAGGAAGACCGCGGCGCTTTCGATGTGTTCGGCGGCAGCTTCGATTTCGGAAACGGTGATCGCGCCGGCCGCGGCAGGGGTCACGATGATCGCGTTCTCGCCACTGGTTTCGCTGAGGTAGATCCCGGCCGCGCCGGTGGGTTGGGTGCGACTTTCGATCAGGGCAACCTCGGAAACGCCCTCCCGCGCATAAAGCTCGTGGGCCATATCGCCGAAGGTGTCGTCGCCGATCTTCGCAATCAGCGCCACGTCGGCGCCGGCCCGTCGTGCTGCGACGGCCTGGTTGGAGCCTTTGCCGCCGGGTCCGATCCTAAAATCCTTGCCGAGAACGGTCTCGCCCGGACGCGGCAAGTCGCCGGGCGCGACGAAGGTGAGGTCGGCCACGAAGATGCCAAGGATGCAGACAGAATGGGTCATGGGGCGAACGCGTTGGTCAGCATAAAGGCTTCGCGCCGACCGGCAAGGCCGGGCTAAAGTTCCGAATGCCTGCGGATCGTCCCGACACCAAGCTTGTCCCCGCCCTGGAAGAATTGGCCGGCCGTGACCGTCATATTGCCTCGGCATACCCGATCGTCGGCTTGCCGCGGCGTCGCCGCCAACCGAAAGGGTTTGATGGGTTGTTGCGGATCGTCATGGCGCAACAACTGTCGGTTCACGCAGCGCGCGCGATCATTGCGCGCTTAGACGCGGCGACCGGGTGCGACTCTATACGATTCGATGCACAAAGTGACGCATCGCTGCGCGCGCTGGGCTTGAGCCGCCAGAAGATCGGGTACGGTCGCGCCTTGGCTGGCGCCGTCATCTCCGGCGCGCTGAATTTCCGAAAGTTGCATCGCCAGGACGATGAGGACGTCATCGCCGCCCTAACCGAGGTCAAAGGTATCGGCCGGTGGACCGCAGAGATTTATTTGCTCTTTGCGCTGGGGCGGCCCGACATCATGCCGGCCGGCGACCTTGCCGTGTGCGCCGCGGCTCAACGGCTGAAGAAACTCCGCAAGCGGCCGGACGAAAAACGCATGCGGAAAATTGCCGAAGCCTGGCGACCTCATCGCAGCGCCGCGGCGCGCTTCCTATGGCATTACTACGCCCACCCTGGCATTCCCGATGCCGGTAATTCATCGGCATGAAGCGATACGTTGTCATACCCCTGCTTGCGTTCGTCCTCGTATTGGCGGCCCTTCCGGCGCGTGCACAGCAGGTCGACCTGGAACTCGTTCTGGCCGTCGATGTCTCCGGAAGCATCGATTTCGAGGAAGCGCGCCTCCAGCGCCAAGGCTATATGGCGGCGTTTCTGGATCCCGTTGTTTTGAGTGCGATCGCCTCTGGACCATTGGGGCGGATTGCCGTGACCTATGTCGAATGGGCAGGGGCGTTCAGCCGCTCTCATACGGTCGACTGGATGGTCATCGACGGACCGACAAGTGCAGAACGTTTTGTTGCGGCATTAGAAGATGCGTCGCTTCATCGTGGGCGTTACACCTCGATCAGCGGCGCCATCGAATTCGCCTTGCCGATGTTCGAGGAGAACACGTTCGAGGGAAAACGCCAGGTCATCGATATTTCAGCGGACGGACCAAACAACAGCGGTCGCTTAGTCGAAGAAGCGCGCGATATCGCGGGGCTTGCGGGGATCACCGTCAACGGTCTTGCGATTATCAACGATCGGCCCAATCCCTTTGGCATTCCGCCGATGAAGGACCTGGATGTTTACTTCGAGAACTGCGTGATCGCCGGGCCGGGTGCCTTTGTCGTCGTTGCGGAGGGGTTCGCCGATTTCGGCAGCGCTATTCGGCGAAAACTGATCCTGGAAATCGCCGGTCGCATCCCGAACAACATTCATCGCGCGCAAGGCTACGTCCCGCCACCATGCGATATTGGCGAACGGATGATCGAGCAGTTTCGCGGACAGCGCTTTTTCGACACATTTTGAGTGGTTGCAATGGATGACATCGAAGCCCCTGAAGGATTGACCGGCAACGCCGAGCCCGCATGGGGCAGCGACACCATGGCGTTGGCCGTGCGAAACCTGGGCTACAAGTATGTGGCGCTGAACCCTGGCGCGAGTTTTCGGGGTTTTCACGACAGCCTGGTCAATTATCTCGGCAATCGCGATCCTCAGATGATCCTTTGCCTCCACGAAGATCATGCCGTGGCGATCGCCCACGGGTATGCGAAAGCAGCAGGCGAGCCGATGGCCGTCGTTCTGCACAGCAACGTCGGGCTAATGCATGGTTCGATGGGCATTTTCAACGCGTTCTGCGACCGGGTGCCCGTGATGGTGTTGGGCGCGACAGGGCCGGTCGATGCCGCCAAGCGCCGACCGTGGATCGATTGGATTCATACCGCGCAAGACCAAGGCGCGCTGGTGCGCAATTTCATCAAGTGGGATGACCAACCGGCGTCGGTCGAGGCGGCCGTCGAAGCGATCTATCGTGCCAACCAAATCGCACGGACCGCACCGCAGGGGCCGGTCTATGTCTGTCTTGATGCGGACTTGCAGGAACAAAAGCTTGATACGCCTGTTGTGCCACCCAAGACGCATCGCTTTGCCGCCGGGGCTGCGTCGCGGCCAAGCGATGATGCATTACGGGAGGCGGTGGCGTTGCTTGACGGCGCGCGCCGACCGGCGATCCTGTCCGGGCGCTTTGTTCGCACGCAAGGCGCTTGGGATGCGCGGGTTGCCCTTGCGGAAAAACTCGGGGCCGTGGTGTTCACCGACTTCAAGGCGGGCGCGACGTTTCCGACCGACCATCCGCAGCATGGCGGCTCCATTCAGTTCCTCAGCGATGCGCAGAAAGAGGCGTTGCGCGCCTGCGACGTCATCCTCAGTCTCGATTGGATCGATTTGGCGGGCACGTTAAGCCAGGCTTGGCCCGACAAGGACGTCAGTGCATCGATCATCCAGGCGTCGGTCGACCAATACGTCCACAACGGATGGAGCATGGATCACCAGGGTTTGCCGCCGGTCGACGTCAATCTCCTAAGCCCGGCCGACGAGGTGGCGCCGCTGTTAACGGCGGGGATCGGCGGCGGAAAGCCTGCCTACACCGCTGCCGAACAAGCCGAACTGGGCGCACCCAGTTCGGAGGGCAAACTCACGCTCGATCACGTCGCCGAGGCGCTGAAGAGTGCCGTCGGCGACACGCCGGTCTCGCTGGTCCGTTTGCCCGGCGGGTGGCCCGGTGCGCGGTGGCCGTTCACCGGCCCGCTCGACTTCTTCGGCTACGACGGCGGTGGCGGGATCGGTTCCGGACCGGGCATGGCGGTCGGTTCCGCGTTGGCGTTGAAAGATAGTGGGCGCCTTGCGGTTGCGGTGATCGGCGATGGTGATTTTCTGATGGGCGTGAACGCGTTTTGGACCGCGGCGCATTATAAAATTCCGCTGCTAACGATCGTTGCCAACAACCAATCCTATTTTAACGACGAAATGCACCAAGATCGGGTGGCACGGGCGCGTTCACGAAATCCCGAGAACCGGTGGATCGGACAGAAAATCACCGACCCCGATCCCGATCTTGCCAAACTCGCCGAGGCGCAGGGGTTGACCGGGATCGGCCCAATCCAGACGTCCGGTCAATTGGCGACCGCGATCATGGAAGGCGTTGCCGTTCTTCGCGAGGGCGGGGCTTGCGTGATCGATGTGCGGGTCGGCCCTCGCGGGGCAACGGCCGCAACGATGATCGGACGGCGTTAGCTCAGCGAAGACGCGGGTTTAGCGCGTCGCGCAGCCAATCACCCAAAAGGTTTACCGCCAGCACGAGCAAAGCGAGGGTCGCGCCCGGAAAGATCACGATCCACCATTCGCCGGAAAACAGATAGTCGTTGCCGCTGTTCACCAATGTGCCGAGCGAAGGCTGCGTTGGCGGCACGCCCACTCCAAGAAACGACAAGGTTGCCTCCGCCAGGATGGCGACCGCGAGGCTGATCGTGGCGATGACCAGGACAGGGCCCATGACATTGGGTAGGACGTGGCGCAGCATGATCATCGGCGTGGGCCGCCCGATGACTCGCGCGGCTTGTACGTATTCCTTGCCCTTCTCGACCATTGTCGAGCCGCGCACGGTGCGCGCGAAATTCACCCAACCCGATAGGCCGATCGACAAGACAAGGACAGGCACCGCCAAGTCTTCGACGGATGCCCGCGGCAACACAACCCGCGCGACACCGTTGATCAGAAGGGCGATGAGAATGTTGGGGAAGCTGAGTTGGACGTCGGCCACCCGCATGATGATGCTGTCGACGATCCCACCTAGGTAGCCCGCCATGAGGCCGAGGGCGACGCCGATCACCAGGGAAAAAAGGACGGAGGCAAATCCGACAAAGAGCGAAATGCGCAATCCGAAAAGAATGGCCGAGAAGATGTCGCGGCCCTGGTCGTCGGTGCCGAGCCAGAACCGCCACGAGCCGCCGTCGGCCCACACCGGTGCGGTGAAGGCATCGAGCAGGTCGAGGCTTGCCGGGTCGAAAGGGTCCTGAGGCGAAATCCACGGCGCGAACAGCGCGGCCAACAGAAAAGCAAGGGTGACGACCGTTGCGACCACGGTGATCGGTGAGCGCCGAAAGCTATACGCGATGTCTGTGTCCAGTCGTTCGCGAAGCGTGGCTGTCCAACTCTGGGCCATCAGTTCCCCAATGCGACGCGTCGTTCCACGCGCAAACGCGGGTCGACGACGTGATAGAGGATATCAACAATCAAATTGATGATGACGAAGAACAGCGAAATGAGCACGAGGTAGCTGGACATGATCGGGATATCGGCGAACTGGATGGCTTGCAGGAACAGCAAGCCCATGCCGGGCCACTGAAAGACGGATTCCGTGATGATCGCAAAGGCGATGATCGCACCGAGTTGCAGTCCGGTAATCGTGATTACCGGTACCATCGTGTTCTTTAGCGCGTGGCGGAAATTCACCGACCGCGCCTTTAGGCCGCGGGCTTTGGCAAACTTGATGTAGTCCGTCCGAAGCACCTCGAGCATTTCGGAGCGCACCAATCGCATGATGAGCGTGAGCTGGAACATGCCCAAGGTAAAGGCCGGCATGACGATCGACTTCCACCCGCTCAAACTCAGCAGCCCTGTCGTCCAAAACCCGAGGTCCACGACGCTGCCGCGTCCAAACGTGGGTAGCCAGCCCAAGATCACGCCAAAAACCAGGATGAGTAGGATGCCGATCATGAACGTCGGCAACGAGATGCCGACCAACGAAACGGTGAGGAAAACTCGACTGAGCCAGCGGTCCGGGCGGAGCGCGGTATAGACCCCCATCGGAAGCCCGACCAGGAGAGCGAATAATGCCGCAACGAAGCTCAGTTCGAGGGTCGCCGGCAGCCGTTCTCGCAGGAGATCGTCGACCGGGCGGCCGATCCGGTACGAAATTCCGAACTTGCCTTGTGCGGTATCGCCGACGTAACGCGCGAATTGCAGCGGGATGGGGTCGTTGAGCCCAAGGCGTTCCCGGATTTCTTCGCGTTCGCTAAGTGGCGTTTCCTGGCCGACCATCTGGGCGACAGGGTCGCCCACGAAACGAAACAGCACGAATGCAACCATCGCGACCGTCAGCATCACCAATACGGACTGAAGAAGCCGGCGGATCACGAGTGCAATCAAGAGCTACCTCAACAAAAAAAGGGGCGCGTGTCGAAGCCGACGCGCGCCCCAAACAATTGGTGGGAACGACTGGGTTACTTCACGACGACGTGGCGAATATGAAACACGTTGTCGCCGCGTTGTGCAATTTCCTTGACCTTGTCGGTCACGCCCCAAGCCAGCGCCTGCTGGTGCAACGGCAGGTAGGCCACGTCGTCCATGGTTTTCTTCCAGGCCTGCGCAATGAGGTCGTCGCGCTTTGCGGCGTCGGTCTCGCTAAGAATGGAAGACGTCAGCGCATCGACATCGGGGTTGCAGTAGCGGCCCAGGTTGAACTGACCGTTGCCGGTCCCGTCTTGGCATCCATGAAGAAGGAACAGCGGGTTGTGTGAATCGTAACTGCCGGGCGTCCACCCCAAGAGGTAAAAGCTCGTATCCATCTTCGGGGCAAGAATTTTGGCGAAATACTGACTGCGAGGTTGCGCGTTGAGGTCGACCTTCACACCGACTTTGGCAAGCATCGAGACCGCGGCCTGACAAATCGCCTCGTCGTTGACGTAACGATTGTTGGGGCAGTCCAGCGTGACCGAAAAGCCGTTCGGATAGCCGGCTTCGGACAACAGGCGCTTGGATGCTTCGGGGTCGAATGCAAGCCGCTCGACGTTTTCGTCAAAGCCGTTGATCCCGGGGCCGATCATCATGGCCGAGGGATTGGAGAGGCCGCGCATCACTTTGCTCTTGATCGCTTCGATGTCGATCGCCTGATAGAAGGCCTGCCGAACCCGCTTGTCCTTGAACGGGTTCTTGCCCTTGACGTCGGCGTACAAGAGTTCGTCGCGGAATTGGTCGAGGCCAAAATAGATCGTGCGCAACTCGGGGCCGACCAAAACCCGCGCGCCGTTCGAACGATTGACGCGCTCGATGTCCTGGACGGGAATGGGGTATGCCATATCCAGTTCGCCCGACAGCAGGGCCGCGACTCGCGTGGCGTCGGCGCTGATCGGGGTCATCACAACCTTGCTGACATTGCCGTTCGTCGTACCGCGATCCCACCAATCGGGGTTCTCTACCAGCACGGTGCGCACATCTACGTCACGGCTTTCGAGCGTGTAGGCGCCCGTGCCGTTGGCGTTGCGCGTGGCATAGTTCTCTTCGGTGCCGGTCACCGCTTGCGGGTCGGTGGCATTGAATTCTTCGGCCCACCCTTTCGACATGATGGCCCAGGTTTCCCACTCGACATGCAGGATGGGATTGGGTTTCGCAGTGACGACGTCGACGGTGTGATCGTCAACTCGGGTGACGCTGACGACGCCGGGACCTGCAAGTCGCGCCTTTAGGTCCGAGCCTTCTTTCTGGACGCGCTCGGCGGAGAACACGACGTCGTCGGCGGTGAATGCGCGCCCATCGTGAAACTTCACACCTTCGCGCAGTTTGAAACGCCACCGTGTCGGCTCCATCACCGTCCATTCGGTGGCGAGCGATGGTTCGATCTCGAGGCCCGGACCGCGTCGGATCAATCCTTCATAAATGTTGCCCTGAAAGCCCAGCGTGAAGCTTTCATTGACATTGTACGGATCCATCGAATTGGCGTCGGCCTGGAATGCAAACCGGAATTCTTCGGCATGCGCCGCTGCCGAAAGGAGCAGCGCTGCACTCGCTGATACGAGAGTTGTCTTGAGCATTTTGATGCGTCCCTGTGTAGGTTGCCGGATGCGCCTGATTTCTACTAATCCGGTTTGTTTTCATTTTCTTGGGCGACGGGCGGAATGGTCCAAAACCCGATGTGTGGTGCCAATCCTCGAGGGTGCGATTGCGTGCCTACATTGTGTGATCGTCACCAATCTCGCGGACCGGTGGGCCCTGTTCCTAGGTCAATTGTTTGCCGTCCTTCACGACCAGCCGGTGGTTATTCGGTTTAGCGACACAGTCGATGTCGCGCGTCGGGTTGCCTGAAACCAGGAGAAGGTCGGCCTTGTGGCCGACGTGAATCCGACCGCGATCGCGGAGCCGGTTGAGATCCGCGGCCGCCCCGGTGGCTGCCGTCAGCGCATCGGTTGGAGAGACGCCGTATTCCACCATGTAGGCTAGTTCCATTGCATTTGCGCCGTGATGGTTAAACGGTGTTCCGGCATCGGTACCCATCGCCAGTTTACCGCCCGCGCGGTAGTACAGCCCCAGTCCGTTCTTGTGGGTCTCGGCGACGCGCGCGGTCTTTTCGATGACGTAGTCGGGAATCCCGCGATCGGCATTGGCCATGATGTTCTTCAATGCCGAAATGGTCGGTACCAAGTAGGTGCCGCGGTCGATCATTTCGCTGACGCACCGCTCGTCCATGAAGATGCCGTGTTCGATCGAGTCGATCCAGCCGCGCACAGCATTCAAGATCCCGTCGCGCCCTTGGGCGTGGCTGGCGCATGGCTTGTGGAATCGATGGCCTTCGGCGATGCCGGCGGCCATCTCCTCGGGGCTGTAATGCGCGTCTTCAGGATTGACGCCGGGCGTCATGACCCCACCGGTCGCCATGATCTTGACCAGATCGCTCCCGGCATGGACTTGCTCGCGCACGGCTTTGACGACTTCATCGACGCCGTCGGCAACCCGCCCAACCCGATTGCCGTGGCCGCCGGTCATGCAGATCATGCGACCGGCCGCGGCGATCGTCGGTCCAACGAAGACGCCTTTGTTGCACGCATCGCGCACTGCGAACTCGAGATAGTCCTTGCCGCCACAGTCGCGGATCGAGGTGATGCCGCCAGCGAGGCTTGCTTGGGCGTTTTCCAAGGCGAGGAGCGTGATCGCCGCATCGCTCATGTCGCGCATGCGCTGGAAGGGATCCGGATCGCCGGCGTAGACAAGGTGAACGTGGCAATCGAAAAGGCCCGGCAAAAGCGTGCCGCCCGTCGTATCGACAACTTCGCCGGCAAATCCGGCGAAATCCGACGCCGGCGCAACGTTGCTGATGGTGTCTCCCTCTACCAAGACGCCCAAGCCTTCGTGCAAGCCGCCGTCACCGTCGAAGGTCAGACCGCCATGAAACAGCAGGCTCATGTGGTGAGAGGAGGGGGCGCCGTCGCGCCGCGTTCCGGCAGCCGGTTTTCCTCGACCGCATGGCACGCCACCATGGCGTCATCCGCCGCGAGCAGGATCGGGGCTTCGGTGCGGCACCTATCGTTGGCCAAGGGGCAGCGCGGGTGAAAGGCGCAACCCGACTGCGGGTTGATCGGGCTGGGGACCTCGCCGGATACCGGTTGCCGTTCCACACCGGTCATTTCGAGGTCGGGAATGGTATCGAGAAGGAGCCGGGTATAGGGGTGGCGCGGCTTGGCAAACAGTGTTTCGGTTGCGGCGCGCTCGCAAATCCGTCCGAGGTACATCACCGCGACTTCGGTCGAGATGTGATAGACGACCGCGAGGTCGTGCGAGATGAACAGGTAAGTGAGGTTGAGTTCCCGCTGCAGTTTGCGCATCAAGTTCAGAATTTGCGCTTGCACCGAAACGTCGAGTGCCGAGGTCGGTTCGTCGCACACGATGAAATCGGGATCGCCGGCAAGCGCGCGCGCGATCGAGATGCGTTGGCGTTGGCCGCCGGAGAACTCATGCGGATATTTCGAGGCGTCTTTTTCTGAAAGCCCGACTTGGCGTAACAACGCGCCGACGCGATCTTTGACGTCGACGCCCGTCATCAATCTGCCGTGACGGATCGGTTCGGCGACAATATCCGCAACGCGCCAACGCGGGTTGAGCGATGCGTACGGGTCTTGGAACACCATCTGCATGCGTCCTTGGATCGCACGTGCGTCACGCCCGTGGACCGTCGCGAGGTCGACACCGTCATAGACGATCGACCCGCCGGTCGGTTCGTACAGACCCACCATCAAGCGCGCGACGGTCGATTTCCCGCAACCAGATTCGCCCACCAGCGAGAAGGTCGTACCCTTCTTGATCGCGAAGCTGACGCCATCGACCGCACGCACAATTTGGCGAGGCTTTCCTTCCGATATTCGATTTAGGAGCGGCGCTGAGACGTCGAAGAAGCGCGACAGGTCGTGCGCTTCGACCAAGGCCCCATCGGTGGCGAGTTGGTTATCCATGGACCGGCTCGGTTTCGGATTCGGCATACAGCCAGCAAGCCGTGGATGTTGCGCCGTTGGCGACCAGTTCGGGCCGGTCGCGGCGACATCGATCCATCACCTCGCCGCATCGCGCGCTGAATGCGCAACCGCGTGGAATTTCCGACAGCCGCGGCATGGCGCCGGGAATTTGCGCCAATTCCTCGTGGCGCGCCCTGATCGACGGGATCGAGGCCATGAGGCCGTGCGTGTAGGGATGGCGAGCGTTTTTGATGACATCGCGCACCGGACCGATTTCGGCAATACGGCCCGCATACATCACCGCCACCCGATCCGCAGTTTCTGCGATGACGCCCATATCGTGGGTAATCAGCATGACCGACGTGCCATGGTCGCGACAGAGCCTTTTCAACAGACCGATGATCTGCGCCTGAATCGATACATCCAGGGCCGTCGTGGGCTCATCTGCGACGATCAGCTTCGGCCCAGCGCATAGCGCAAGCGCAATCACGATGCGTTGCCGCATGCCGCCGGAGAATTGGTGGGGATACTGATCCATCCGTTCTTTGGCGGCGGGAATACCGACCTCGTTGAGGAGTTCGAGGGCGCGGGCGCGCGCTTGTTTTTCGGTGAGGTCGAGATGGGTACGGATGGTTTCCACGATTTGGTCGCTGATCCGCAACAGCGGATTCAGGCTGGTGAGCGGGTCTTGGAAAATCGCGCCGATTTGCCGGCCGCGGATGCGGCGCAACGCTTCGGGCGGCAAATTATCAATGCGTTCGCCGGCGAGTTTGATGGTCCCACCGGCAATGCGCCCAGGTTGCTCCAAAAGCCCGATGATGGCGTATCCGGTCATGGACTTTCCGGCGCCGGATTCGCCGACGACGCCGAGGATCTCGCCAACGCCGATGGAAAAAGAGACGTCGTCGACGGCCGTCAAGATGCCGCGCCGCGTCGGAAACTCGACGCGCAGGCCATCGACTTCCAGAAGCGGTGGCACGTTCTTCCTCCAGAGACGCGAGGGCCCGAGACCGGGTTGAACGGGAACCCTAGCGAGGCCGGAGTACGCGGTCTATGTGGCTAGAGGATGGCAAGGACGTCTTCGGGCGGTCGTCCTACTGCCGCTTTATCGTTGGCTAGGACGATGGGGCGCTCGATGAGCACCGGGTTCTCGACCATTGCGGCGATCAAATCGGCGCGGGACTTTCCCGCGTCGGCGAGATCCAGCGCGGCATAAGGGGCTTCCTTCTTGCGCATCAGATCGCGCGGCTCCTTGCCGAGTTTGACAATAATGTCGTCCAGTTCGGCGGCGCTCGGCGGGGTTTTCAGATACTCCACGACCTGAGGCTCTATTCCGTTTTCTTGCAGCAGCGCCAGCGTTTGGCGTGACTTGCTGCACCGCGGATTGTGCAAGATCGTCACTGTCATCGTTTCTACCCGCTCAAGAATTGGGGATGGGATAGGGGTCGATACCTTCGAGGTAGGCGACGACATCGTCGACCGATTCCACATCGCCGAACTTGGAATCGATATCGAACAGGTTCCACTCCACGACACCCGGCACCCGGTCGCCGACGGCCTCGCGGACGACGATCGGACGGAAGCCCTCGGCGATAGCGTCTTCGGTGGTATGGCGTACGCAACCCGCCATCGTCACGCCGGTAATAATGACCGTATCGATGGCGTTGGCCTTGAGGAAGCTCGAGAGATAGGTCCCGTGGAAGCCGCTAGCCCGTTTCTTAACGATGACTTGATCGCCGGGTTCGGGGGCAATGCGATCGTCGATTGCGACATCCTCTTTCTTGGAGAGGTTCATCACTTCGACCGGAATTTTCAGGTGCCACAGGCCCATATCGGTGGCTTTCGTGGTGTCCGTAACGTTGTAGGCCGTTGTGGTGTACACGATGGGGACGCGTTTCTTCCGCGCGGCCTCGTTGAGGCGTTGCACCGCGGGAATGATCACATCCATGCCGTCGCAGGAAAACGGGTTGCCCGGCCGGGTCCAGCCGTTGGCGAGATCGATGTGAATAAGCGCCGGACGTTTGCCATAGCCGATGCGGCGCTGAAAGCCGCGTTGCTGGTAAATCTCTGAGTCGGCTGCAAAAATAACTTCGAGTGCTTTGCGCACCTCATCCGGTGTCGACATGGTTCTCTCCCTGGGGGCGTTTTCTCGTTGCCGCGTTATGGCATGAATCATGGGGGCAAAAAAGGGCGCGAATGACCTCACCCGAGCTGGATATCGCGGATTGGCGTCGATGCGTATTCGCCCTTTATGCCGAGGTACGGGCCGCTCAGGAACCAGTCGCCGCGCACGAGGCTTGGCGGAGAGGGCGCGAGGCGCTGTTTCGGCAGCACACACAGTCACCGTTATGTGACGATCCCGACCATGCAACCTGGCAGTTTCGAACCTATCCTTACGATCCCGCGCAGCGCTTCCTCGTCGACGTGGAGGACGCCCGCGGCGGCGGGCCGACCGGTGTTCCCGTGGGCGCGGACGGCGTTTTGCGGCTTCGTCCGTTCGGCCGGACGCGCGGCCTGCGTGAGGGGGTCGGCAGCGAACTGACCGTGTTCTGGTTGGAGGGGTATGGGGGCGGCGTGTTCCTGCCGTTCGGCGACGCGACCAACGGCTGCGAAACCTACGGCGGTGGACGATATGTGCTGGATACCATCAAGGGGGCCGACCTCGGACGCGTTGGCGAAAAGCTGGTGGTCGATTTCAATTTTGCCTATCAACCGTCGTGTTCGTACTCGCCCCGTTGGACGTGTCCTTTACCGCCGCCCGAAAACAGATTGGCGGTCCCCATCCGTGCGGGCGAGCGGATTGGTTAGGCGGTGGGAGCGGTCGCCATGATGGCCGCGCCGAAGTTTATCGGAAGCGATATCTATCGCCGCTCTCGCTACGGCGACAAGCATCCGTTGGCGATCCCTCGGGTGTCGGCGGTCATCGATCTTTGTCGCTCCCTCGGTTGGCTCGACGACGACGTCTATATCGATAGCCGGTTGGCGACCCGCGACGAGTTGTTGACGTTTCACCGTGCCGACTATCTCGACGCCCTCGTGCGCGCCGAAAGCGGCGAGACGTTGTCGCGTGACGAGCGGCGACGTTTCAACATCGGGCTAAACGGCAATCCGATCTTCGGTGAAATCTTCAGTCGTCCGGCGACGGCTTGCGGCGCGACGTTGACCGCGGTGGAAATGCTGAGCGCCGGCGACGGCATCGTCTACAGCCCGGCCGGGGGAACCCATCATGGGCGACCGGGTCATGCCAGCGGGTTTTGCTATCTCAACGATCCGGTCGTCGGCCTCTTGGCCTTCTTGGAGCACGGGTTCGACCGCGTGCTCTACGTCGACATCGATGCGCATCATTGCGACGGTGTCCAAGACGCTTTTCACGGCGATCCGCGCGTTCTGACGCTTTCGATCCACGAGGCGGGGCGTTGGCCCAATACCGGTCCGGCCCATGACACCGCCGACGGGTCGGCGATCAACTTGCCCGTCGAACCGGGCTTCAACGATACAGAGATGGCCCTGCTGCGCGACGACGTCGTCATCCCAGTTGTCGACGCCTTCCGGCCACAGGTCTTGTTCCTGCAAACCGGTGCGGATGCGTTGTCCGAAGACCCTCTTTCGAAACTCGACCTTTCGAACAACGCGATTTGGGATTTCGTCGCTTCAGTTGCGGGGCTGGTGCCGCGAACGCTGATTGTGGGTGGCGGTGGCTACAACCCTTGGAGCGTAGCGCGATGCTGGTCGGGCATCTGGGCAGGACTAAACGGCTTTGCCGTCCCGGATACGCTGGACGGCCCGGCCGAGGCTTTCTTGCGCTCGCTCTCGTGGAATCGCGCAGCGGGCCGAGAGCCGCCGGACCATTGGTTTACGACGATTCGCGATCCGGCGCGCCCGGGTCCGGTCCGGCGGTCGACCGCGGATCTGGTTGCGGCGGCGCGTCTACGGATCGCCGACGCGTCGTGGTAGGTTTCCGGTCGGCACGGCAAGGACCAAGAGCGATCGGCTGGATGTCTTGCTCAACAACGCCGGCGTTCTGATGTTCCGGCGTGAGGAAACCCAAGACGGGATCGAGATGACCTTCGGGCTCAACCATCTGAGCTACTTTTTACTGACCCATGAGCTCCTCGATCTGCTCAAGGAGAGCCGGCCCGCACGCATTGTAAATGTCGCCTCCATCGCCCATCGGCGCGCGCGGCTCGATTTCGACGACCTTGAGCTCAAGACCGGTTTTCGCGCGATGAAGGCCTATTCCCGGTCCAAGCTTGCCAACGTCATGTTCACCTATGCACTCTCGCGTCGTTTGACGGGCAGTGGCGTTACCGCGAACTGCCTGCATCCGGGTTTCGTGCGCACGCATTTCGGTCAAAACAACGGCTTCTTTGCACGGTTGGGGGTTTCGCTGGCCATGCGCTTCGGGAACGCCATTTCGGTGGCGCAAGGGGCGCAAACCAGCGTCTTCCTGGCAAGCGCCCCGGAGGTCGCCGAGCAGAGCGGATGTTATTTCGACGAATGCAAGGCGGTGAAGTCCAACCAAGCGAGTTACGATGAGATCGCCCAGGAAAGGCTTTGGGATGTCAGCGCGACGATGGTGGGATTGTGAAATCTTTCGCCGATATTTCGAGCCAGGCAGCGCAGAACGCGGGTGGTCCCGCGGCGCTGAAGACCCGTTTGCCGAAGGTTGAGACGGCGGCGGCGTTGCGCAAGGTCGGCGATGACCGGTATCTCTCGACGATGTCGCTGCGCATCTTTGCCGCCGGTTTGCGCCATCAAATGGTCCGAGACAAATGGCCCGCCTTCGAAGAGGTTTTCGCGGGATTTGTCCCGGGGCGTGTTGCCTCGTTTTCGGACGAGGCGCTCGAAGGCTTGATGAACGACCGCCGTATCATCCGTCATTGGGGCAAGATCTCGGCGACCCGCGTCAACGCCATCGCCATGATGGAGATCGCCAAGGTACACGGCAGCTTTGCCGATTGGTTGGCCGATTGGCCCGTCACGGACATCGTCGGATTGTGGGATGCTCTACAAAAGCACTTTTCGCAGCTTGGCGGGATGTCGGGACCGATGTTCCTGCGCTGGGTCGGGAAGGACACCTTCATGTTGTCGCCCGACGTCGTCCATGTTCTGAAGGAGCTCGGGGTCGCCGATAGCGCGTTCAAGGGAAAGAAAGATCGCCGCCTCGCCCAGGAGGCGTTCAACCAATGGCACGCGGAAAGCGGATTGCCTCTTTCTCAGATCAGCATGACCTTGGCGATCTATGCAGGTGTCCGATGAACCGTCATCTCGATAGGCGTTTTTCGGTGGCGCCGATGATGGAGCGCACGGATCGGCACTGCCGATACTTCATGCGGTTGCTGACGTGGCAGACGCTGCTCTATACCGAGATGGTCACGACCGGCGCGATCGTGTTCGGCGATCAAGACCGACACCTCGCGTTTGACTCGACCGAGCACCCTGTCGCGCTGCAACTGGGTGGTAGCGATCCTGCCGCCTTGGCGGACTGCGCGGATATCGGTGCGGCCTATGGGTACGACGAGATCAATCTTAATGTCGGGTGTCCCAGCGACCGCGTGCAAAACGCGCGTTTTGGTGCCTGCTTGATGGCCGAACCCGACCTGGTCGCCGACTGCGTTCGCGCTATGCGGGACCGCGTGCAGATACCGGTCACCGTCAAATGCCGCATCGGAATCGACGACCAAGACGACTACGAAGGGTTTCTGGCTTTCGTCGACCGCGTCGCCGGGGAAAGCGGATGCGAGACCTTTATCGTGCATGCGCGCAAAGCGATTCTCGCGGGTCTCAGCCCGAAGGAGAATAGAGAAATTCCACCGCTGAAGTACGACTACGTCTACCGATTGAAGAACGAGCGCCCGGCACTGGAGGTCATCATCAACGGTGGGATCGCCAACTTGGATGAGAGCGTCGACCATCTTCAACATGTCGACGGGGTCATGTTGGGTCGTGCTGCCTACCAAAACCTGTCGATGTTGGGCGATGTCGATCATCGGATTTTCGGTTCGGCGAACGCCCCAAACGACATTGCCGACTCGATCGAGAAATATGTCGCTTATGCCGAGCGCGAATTGGCCAAAGGGGTGCGGCTCAACACCATGGCGCGACACCTGATCGGTCTGTTTCAGGGGGTGCCCGGCGCGCGCGCGTGGCGACGGTATCTGGCCGAGAATGCAACCCGGCCCGGTGCCGATGCGCACGTGATCCGCGAGGCGGCGATGTTCGTTTTGCCGCAGGCGGCGGAACGTTCGGCGTCTTAAAGAAAAACGCTGAGGACGCCGGTTTGCGTATATAGGCGGTCGTTCGAAATCTCGCCCGATCCAAAAAACCCGATCAACGGAATTTCGCCGAGAACTTCTTGGATCATGGTCGCTTCTTCGTTGGTTTCGAAGAGGTGCGGGCCCCGCGCCACGCACGAACTGTAGATCGCACCCCGCGGCGTCGCGCCGAGGCGCTTTTTCAATTGCGACAGGCGGGTTCGGAGGTCTTCGCGCGCGGTGTCTGCATCGCGGCGGCAGAACATAATGGGTTGTCCGCGCGATAACGGTGCGCCGATCCCCAAGAGCCCGCGCTCTTCGTCTGCGCCGACGAGATTGCGGACGACATAGTCCGCTTGATCCGAGCCCTCGACGGGAAACGCCACGAACACCGTGCCTGCGGCGCTTTGAAGGTTGCCGCGATAGTCTTCTCCCGCATCGGCAAACAGCGCGTCGAGAGCCGGTGCGTCGTCGATGGTAACCGCCACGTTGCGGTCGCATTCGGTGATATGGCGTAGCGGGCCCGTGGGCACGCAGCCTTGCGAGACCGCTGTTGCAACGGCGACATCGGGCGCAAACAGGGCACCTGAAAACCCACCGCCGGTGACCCCGCCCGCGACCTGCGAGGGATCGATTTCCGGCGCGGTGAGGCCACCTGACAGGAAGGCGCCGCTCGCCTCGGCGAAGAAGGGCAGGAGGCGCAGCATATCTCGACCGCCCGGGTCGCCGTGGATGATCGCGAAACCGCCGCCGAGGGCATCGCTGGTCCCCGGCGCGGTCCAATCGGAGGGATCGTCTTTTTCGGTATCGAACAGCTTTACGTCGTCGCCGTCCAAAGCCGCAACCATGAGCGCAACGGCCGGGACGCCGAAATACTCGGTGTTGCTGGCACAAATGCCGATCCCGCAGGCGCCGACCCAGTCCCGGATGCCGGTTTCGAACTGGAGGTTGCGCACGATGTCGCCGAGGTTGGTCCCGGCTTCTTGCGTTACGTAAACGAAACCGAGGTTTTGGTCGTCCGACAACGCGCCGAGTTGTCGCGTCGCGTCTCGGCTGGCGGCGCGCCAGTCTTTCCCCGCGGCGTGTCCGACAAGGAAGCGGGACACGTCGGGTTAGGAGGCGTTGCTGTTGAGCCGCTCTATTTCGGCGATGACCTCGTTGCTTGCAATCACATCGCCGTACTTTTGGTTCATGTCGAACAAGCTTGCGTCGTGCGGCCCGATGGCGCGATCGCCGACACAATCGCGCGGCACGATGGGGCGGTAGTTGCGCGCGCAAGCATCGACGACCGTGGCGCGAACGCAGCCGCTGGTCGTGGCGCCGGTTACGATCAAGGTGTCGACATGATGGTAGTTCAACCAGGCGTCTAGCCCGGTGCCGTGAAAGGATGAAGCGTCGGTCTTGTCGACGATTAGTTCTCCCTCGATCGGCTCCAGTTCGGGGACGACTTGGCTCAACGGGTTGTCCTCGGTCAAGGTCTTGAGCTTGGGCGCTTTCTCGACGAATACGCCGGCGTTGCTGCCGTCTTTTTGGTAGATGATTCGCGTGAAGGCGACCGGCACGTTGTTGCGCCGCGCGGCATCGAGGAGGGTTTTCGTCGCGGCAATCGCGTCGGGGATGTTGCCGCCCCCGAAAACGTCCGGGTCGTTGAACCCGTTGACGAAGTCGACCACCACGAGCGCGGCTTTTTGTCCGAACCCGAGCCGGTTGCCCATGCCTTGTTTCTTGTAAATGGCGCTTTCGTCCATTGCTGTCTCCCTGTGGTGCCTTCGTTTCTCGGCTGCGGTGTTATTGCTTTGGGCATAATGCGGTAGAAACAGGGAAAGAAGAAAGGACCGAATCCCTTGCACGACGGCGGCGCCGACCTCGGACGACTGACAAAGCAAGAACTGATCGCAATGATCCAGTCGGCTGGGGGATCGGGCGGGACACGCGCCGACTCGGAATTCCGGGCGTTGGTCGATGACTCTATCCTTGGCGTGGTTGTCCATCGCCACGGAAAGGCGCTCTACGCGAACTAAGCCTTTGCGACATTGCTTGGGTTCGCGGCGCCGGAAGAAGTGCTCGCCATGGAGTCGATCCTTTCGTTCTTCGTACCGGAAAACCGTGCCCGGGTGCGCGACCTGCATGAGCGAAGACTTTCCGGAGAAGACATGCCGAGGGTGTTCGAACACCCATTGATTCGACAGGACGGAACACGGGTGTGGATCGAAAGCCGCATAAGTTACGCGATGTGGGGCGGCGAACCCGCGGTCCATGTTGCCGTGGTCGACGCCACCGAAAAACGCCGAATCGAACAGATGAAAGACGACTTCGTGTCGACGGTCAGCCACGAGCTGAGAACGCCCCTGACCTCGATTAGCGGCGCCCTTGGCCTGATCGCGAGCGGGATGGCCGGACCGGTCCCCGCGAAGCAGCGGGAATTGGTTGAGATTGCCGCCAATAACAGCGAACGATTGGTGCGCCTGGTCAGCGATATTCTCGATGCGCAGTCCTTCGAGAGCGGCGACTTCTCGCTGGAGGTGGCGCCAATCAGTGCAGATGCCGTCGTGGAAGAGGCTTTGGCGGTCAATCGACCCTTCCTGGAACGCCTTGATGCTCAGGCCAACTTCGTACGCCGGACGGATGGTGCGGTCGTGACCGGTGCGCGGGACGCCATGGTGCAAGTTCTGACGAATCTACTATCCAATGCCGCGAAGTTTGCGGGCGAGAACGACATCGAATTGTCAGCTTGCGTCGACGAGGGCTGGGTCGAATTTGTGGTGAGTGATCGTGGCCCCGGGATTGACGGCGAACTGGTGCCGAATCTCTTCACCCGGTTTGCACGGGGCCGCTCCGTCGGTGGCACAGGGTTGGGGCTCTAACTCTCGCGTAACCTGGTTGAGGCACAGGGAGGGTCGATCGCGTATCTGCCTGGGCATCCGGGCAGCCGATTTGTCGTGCGCCTCCCGCTTGCGCCCACCTAAGGATCTGCTCCCCATCTCGGAACGAACCGGTCCCTTTGCGACCGTTGTCCCGGTATAGTGCAGCCACAGCACAACAAGGGGTTCACGATGGCCGGTTTTCTCAATCTTGATCTTGCCCACGACGAAATCTCGCGCGAGGCGTTCGTGCTCGATCTCAAGCTTCACATCAACACCGGCCTTGGGCCGGAATTGCGCGGTGTTTACGAGAAAAAGGCGGTGCCGGAGATTCGCAAAGCCCTGGGGCGGGATGCGAAGGACCGTCACGAAATTCGCAAAGCCATGGTGGCTCAACCGACTTGGCAATCTTGGGCATCGTTGTGGTCGACCTCGCAGGAGTTGATGTGGGACACCATCGGTGGCGAGATCGATCGGCTCGATGAAGACTTGCGCGAGACCGCCAAGGTGAAAGGTGCCGCCAAAGGCAGTTTGCGCATCGACCCGGCGTTTGAGGCGCCGGGCTATGTCTCGGATGTCCATATTCATGGCCAGCCCGGCGGCTACGACCTGAACTTATCCGACGATGATGTGACGGCGGGTGCCTTCTGCGAAGGCGCGGGACGGATCTATGCGCGCGGGCAAGGCGTCGTGGCAAAAGGCAACAAGGCGATCCACTATCTCTTCGAGAACCTTTGCGAAGCCTATCCGGATCTCAAGCCGCGCCGGATTCTCGATATCGGCTGCGGGACTGGCGGCAGCGCGGTGGCCGCCAAGACCTTTTTTCCCGATGCGGAAGTGCACGGCATCGATATTGGGGCGGGGCTGATGCGTTACGCCCATGCGCGCGCGGAAATGCAGGGCGTGCCGGTTCACTTCGCGACCCAGAACGGCGAGCACACTGATTTCCCCGACGGCCACTTCGACCTCGTCGTATCGGGGACCCTTTTGCACGAGATGTCATACAAAGCGATGTACAACATGTGTCGTGAAAGCCATCGACTGCTGTCACCCGGCGGCGTTATGGCGCACCTAGAGGTCGCGCTGCGTCACAAGGACGTCGACGACTTGTATTTTCAGTTTTATCGGGACTGGAGCACGCACTACAACGCCGAACCGTTTTGGGGAAAGCTGCATGACATGGACGTCATCGATCCCATGATCAAAGGCGGATTTGCGCGTGAGGCGGCCTGGGAAAAGTATTTCAAGATTCCCAGCGGCGCCCGGTGGTGGGCGATGGGAGCGCAAAAGGCCGCTTAGGCGGCGGCCACCAACTCCTGTAGCGCGCCCGATCCGGGGTTTCGCACCACCATTGTGCGGCGCGGGCCGAAGCCCGGCAGATCCGTCGTCATCTCGGGCGAAAACTCCTCGACGCCGAGTTCGCGGCACGTCGCAGCCGCGCGGTCGAAATCCGCGACGACGAACGTCTGCGCGAGATAGCCCCGGTTGGGCGGCACGGCGCGGGGCGTGGTGTTCGGCGGCGTGAAGTCGAGCGGCGTCGACGTCGCGATCTTGCCGAACATGTGGTTGCCCTGCATGAACAATGTCCAGATCCGGTGCTCGCCGAGGCGCAGGAAATGCCGGGCCTCGGCGCTGGAGAGTTCTTCGTCGATCAGCGGCCGCATCAAAAGCACGTCTTCGTAGAAACGTTTGCCGCGCTCGCGAGATTGCAGCACGTGATTGGTCGTCACGACCGGCGTGAATCCGGTGCGCGTGCGACCATGCTTTTCTACGTAGGCGCGCATTTGGCCGATCCGGGTCTTGGGGGCGGTGGTCGCGAGTTCGACCAAGTTGATCAACACGCCATCCGGGCCTTCGAAGACGACCTCGATCGGGGTGCCGACGTCCGGCGTCATGGCGTGCGCTTTGGGCTCGCTCCAAAATTGGAATCCCGCCGCCGCGAACTTTTCGGCCGCGGCGTGAATATCGGCGGTATAGAAATTGAGGTTCGACAATCCGTAGTGCCAGGGCTCTTTGTTGGCGCGCACCACTTTTCGTTCGGTCCCCGGGCAGTCGATTAGCAGGATTCGACCGACTTGGCTGTCGCCCGCTTGGAGAAAGGCTGCATCGGCGGTGGTGCCGGCCGGTAGGCCCCAGTGTTTTTCCAACCCGGTGCCGCGCCAGTCGCGCCGTTCGACAAGGTCGAGCCCGATCATGTCTCGATAGAGCCGCAGCGAAGCATCCATATCGCCGGTGCCGAGAACGGCGACGCTGAGCGGGCTGCCTTCGGGTGCAACGATTTCTGCCATGGTCTTTCCCCCGATCTGTGCGCCCGATCTTGGCATGCCCCGGGGGTGGTTAAAACGATGGGATTGGTGCCGTCGGCTTTGGCTCCTGTATGCTTGGCGCCATTGATGAAAGGGGGCCGCATGAGACGATTCCTGGTTTTGGCTGCGTTTGCTTTGGCTGTCGTTCCTTTTGGGGTGGCCCATGCCGACGCGATCGACGGGCACTGGTGTTCGGTGCGCGGCGAAACGATTTCGATCGACGGGCCACGGGTCCACACGCTCGGGGGCCGTCAACTCGAAGGTCTCTACGACCGACACGGGTTCATCTATACGGTGCCGGACGCGGAGCCTGACGCCGGCAAGCAGGTGCGCATGGTGCTGGTCGACGACAACACCGTTCGGCTGACAATCGGGGAGGGCGCGACCGAGCTTCAGACTTGGCGGCGCTGCCGGCCCGGAACGAGCTGAGAAAGGGAGAGACACCGATGACGAAAGCGATACTTGGCCCCTTCGCCGGCGCCACCGTGATGGCGCCCGATCCGACGGTCGCCGCCGCGGCCTATGTGAACCATCTGGGCTACCAGGAGGTCATCGCGACACAGGTGCCGAACGACATAGCGGCCAGTTGGGGCGCGCCCGCCATGGCGGGACGCCGCGTTGTCTCGGTACGAAGCGAATCGGGCAACGGCGCCATCTTGAGGTTTGTTGAAGGTACGCCGTTAGGTTCGTACGCACCGTTCACGACCTACGGATGGAACGCGCTCGAAATTCTCACGACCGATGTCGACAGTCTCCCGGCCAAGCTTGAGGGGTCGCCCTTCAAGATCATCGGGATGCCACGCGATCTCTATCCCTCGGGTTCCATCCGCGCGATGCAGACCCTCGCCGTGGCCAAGGAGATGGTCTATCTGACGCAAATCAATGAAGCGCCGGAGACCGACTATCTGCCAAAGGCCAAGACCTTGGTGGACCACCTGTTCATTACCATTCTCGGGAGCGACGATTTCGAAGGGAGCCGCAAGTTCTACAGCGACCACTTCGATGTCACGCTGGGTGAGGTGCACGACATGCGTGTCACCGGATTGAACGTCGCCTTCGATCTCGACATCGAGACCAAGCACAAGCTGTCGACGATCCGACTGGCGGAAAAGGCGACGCTTGAACTGGATGATTTTCCCAAGGCCGCGAAACACCGCGAGGTACGCGACGGCGAAATCCCACCTGGGATCGCCTTGTTGTCTTTGATCGTCGATTCGCTGGACAACGTGAAGTTGCCGTTTCGCGGCGACATCATCCAGCGCGACGGGCCGCTCTATCAGGGCCGCCGTGCCGCCACGATCGTTGGCAGCGCGGGCGAGTGGATCGAGCTTGTCGAACGCGCTTAGGAGCCAAGTGATGAGAGAAATAACAGCACAACTGATCGATGCGGCGGCCTTCGAACCCTACGGCCAAGTCTTGTCGGACCCTGGTCCGGACAATCGGACCGATTATGTGGCCAAACTCAGCAATGGCCGCCCGAGCCTGCCGCCCAATCTGGGCGTGGTCCGCGCGATGCCGCCCAAAGCGCTGCCGATCGAAGTTACAAAGATGGAGCGGCATCCCTTGTCGTCGCAGTCTTTCATGCCGCTCGATTGCGACCGGTACTTGGTGATCGTGGCGAAGCCGCAGGGCGAGGACGGCCCGCCCGATCTCACGACGCTCCGCGCCTTCGTGGTGCCGGGGCATGCCGGGATCAACTACACGGCGGGGACCTGGCACTTTCCGCTGACGAGTTTGGACCGGCCCGCGACCTTTGGCCTATTGATGTACATGGATGGCGGGCCGAGCGACGAAGACTGGCACACCTTGGACGCGCCCATCACGCTGCACGTCGACGGGGACTAAGCTTCCGACAGTCGCTTGAGCTGTGGGAGGTCGAGGATTTCGATGTCGTGCTGATTGATCGAGCGGATGACGCCCTGGTCGCGGAGCTGGGTGAAGGATCGGCTGACGGTTTCGGTGGTGAGCCCGAGAAAGTCCGCAATGTCGTGCCGGGTCATGGGGACGTGAACGTGGCGGTCTTCGTCCTGCCAATACCGTAAGCGGCGCAGGAACGAGGTGACTTTTTCGACCGGCGTTTTCTGCCCCAATAGGAGGATGCGTTCCTGAGCCTGGGCAAGCTCGTCGTTCACCTCTTCGAAAAGGTGCTGCAGGTAGTCGGGGTCCTCGTGGAGACGGGCCTCGATATGGGCCTTGGGGTAGGCATCGAGGGTCATGTCGGTTACGGCGTCGACGTTGTAGAAGTAGCGCCCGGTGCGCGCGATCCCCAACAGGCTGCCGCCATAGACGAAACCGGTGATGATGGCGCGCCCGTCCGGCATCATTTTGTAGATCTTGCCGACGCCGGAAACGACCTGAAACAGATTGAGGGCCTCGTCGCCCTCCAAGAACAAGGTTTCCTTGGCCGGCACCTGCATTCGGCGGGCCGGATGGTCCGGTCCACTATCGGTCTGGGCGCTTGCCCCCGGTTTGCGATCCCCTTGGTCCATGCGACGGCAGCCTACACGGTGGGGGCGGGCCGAGATATCCCCGAAAGGCCGGTTCGCCCACTGTCGCAGGAAATATCGCCAAATCTCTGTGAGGGCTCGCGGTTCCCTGTTGAACCTTGGCGGCAGGGCCCCTAAATTGCGCCACCATCCGGGAGGGTACGCCAGCATCGCCGGTCCACGTGCGGGATGGCAGCGCGACATTGAATCGCTATGGCTGATGAAGTTTTAGACGTTCAGAATTTGACGAAGCGGTTTGGCCCGCTGACGGCGGTCGATCGCGTGTCGTTCAAGGTGCGCAAGGGCGAGGTTCTCGGTTTTCTGGGCCCGAACGGCGCCGGCAAATCGACGACGATGAAAATGATCACCGGTTTCCTGTCGCCGACCGAGGGGACCGCGGTGGTCAACGGGGCGGATGTCGCCGAAGACCCGATCGCGGTCAAGAGCCACATCGGCTACTTGCCCGAAGGGGCGCCACTGTACGGCGACATGACCGCCCGCGCGTTGCTCAATTTCGTCGCCGAAATCCGCGGCATGTCGAAACCCGAACGCAAGCGACGGATTGAAGAGGTGATCGAGCAAGTGCACCTCGAGGAAGTGATCTTCCGACCGGTGGAGACGTTGTCCAAAGGCTTCAAGCGCCGCGTCGGGTTGGCTCAGGCGATCCTGCACGATCCGGAACTCTTGATTCTCGACGAGCCGACAGACGGATTAGACCCCAACCAAAAGCATGAGGTCCGCACGCTGCTGCAGAAAATGTCGGCGGATAAGGCCATCGTCATCTCGACGCATATCTTGGAAGAGGTCGACGCGGTGTGTAGCCGTGCGCTGATTATTGCCCACGGCAAACTTTTGGCCGACGGGACGCCGGAAGAACTGCGCGCCCAGTCGACGGCGCCCAATAGTTTGTCGGTGCGGGTTTCCGTGGCGCAGGCCGAGCACATTCGCGGCAAGCTGCGGGCGATGCTGGGTGTCGGGTTTGTCGAAATCGTCGGCAAGGTCGATGGCCTAGCCCATCTGACGGTCGCGCCGGAGGGCGACGACGATGTGACGGCGCGGGTCGCCGAATTGCTCAAGGCTGAGGACGCCGGCGCGGAACCCGTTCTGGCGATCCCGGGCAGCCTGGACGATGTCTTCCGTGAGATCACGCAGGGACAGAGGCGGTAACATGCGAAATACCCTGATCGTGACCAAGCGCGAACTCGGCGCCTATTTCTCGACCCCGGTCGCGTACGTTTTTCTGGTGATCTTCCTCGCGGCGATCGGCGCTTTTACGTTCTACCTCGGGGCCTTCTTCTCGCGGGGCCAGGCGGATTTGCAACCCTTCTTCAGCTTTCACCCCTGGCTCTACCTGTTCTTGATCCCGGCGATCGGGATGCGGCTCTGGGCCGAAGAGCGCAAGACCGGGACGATCGAGCTGTTGCTGACGCTGCCGGTGTCGACCTTCCAGGTCGTGTTCGGCAAGTTCTTGGCGGCCTGGTTGTTCACGCTGCTCGCCCTATTGCTGACCTTTCCGATTTGGATCACGGTGAATGTTTTGGGCGATCCCGACAACGGGGTCGTGGTGGCGAGCTACGTCGGGTCTTGGCTGATGGCGGGCGCGTTCCTGGCGCTGGTCGCATGTCTTTCGGCGCTGACCAAGAATCAGATCATTGCGTTTATCGTCGGTTCGGCGGTGAGTTTTCTGTTCTTGATGGCGGGGCTCGACATCGTGCTCGGCGCGTTTCGCGCGTGGGCGCCGGATTGGGTTGTCGACGTCGTGGCGTCGCTGAGTTTTCTCACCAACTTCCAACTCATCTCCAAGGGCGTGATCGATCTGCGCGAGATCGTGTTCTTCGTTTCCATGATTGGCATTTTCCTGTTTGCCAATACCGCCATCGTCGATCTCAAGAAGTCGGCCTGACTATGTCGAACGAAAGCAAATCCGCATTTCGGTTGGACCGCAGCACGATCGCGATCGTTTCGATCGTTCTGGCGATTGTGCTGTTCTTGTCGATCAACATCATCTCCAATGCGGTGTTCCGCAGCGCGCAGCTCGATCTGACGCAAGACGCATTGTTTACGGTGTCCGACGGTACGCGGGAAATCCTCAGTTCGTTGGACGAGCCGGTCACGCTGAAGTTCTATCGCTCGGAGTTGGTGCAGCAGATCCCGACTCTTGCGGCCTATGCCACGCGGGTCGAGGAGTTGTTGGAACGCTACGCGGATCTGGCCGGCGATAAGGTCAAGCTGGAGAAATTCGCGCCCGAGCAGTTCTCGGTCGAAGAGGATCAGGCTGTCGGATTCGGCATTCAGGGCGTTCCGGTCAGCGCCGCGGGCGAGGTGATGTATTTCGGCTTGGCCGGCACTAATTCGACCGACGACGAAGACATCATCCCGTTCTTCACACCGAGCCGCGAAGCGTTTCTCGAATACGACCTTTCGAAGCTGGTATTCAACCTATCCAAACCCGGCAAGACAGTGGTGGCGATGATTTCGTCGCTTCCCATTGCGGCCGATCAGGCACGGCGGTTCGCCCCCTGGGTGGCCTACGAACAGGCGCAGCAGTTCTTCGACATCCGGATCATTGGCGGCAACGTCAAGCGGATCAGTGACGAAACCGATTTGGTTCTCTTGGTGCAGCCGACGTCGTTGAGCCAGACCACGATGTATGCCATCGACCAGTTCGTGATGCGCGGCGGCAAAGCTTTGATCTTTGCGGACCCGCATGTCGAGGTGAACCCGCCGCCGCAGCAACAGCAGGGCCAGCCCTATACGCCGCCGCGCGGCCACGCGCTGGGTCCCCTGCTTGATGCCTGGGGCATCGAGGCTAGTCCGGATGGCGTTGTCGGCGATCGCATTTCGGCGCAACGCGTTGCGGCATTGTCCGGTGGACGTCGTGTCGTCACCGAGTACCTGCCATGGATGTCGTTGGGGCCGGTGAGCATCAATCGCGAAGATGTGGTGACGCGCGATCTCGAACGCATCAATCTGATCGCGGCCGGGCGGGTCGGGGTGAAAGAGGGGGCGTCGTTGACGATGACGCCGCTGCTGTTCTCCAGCGAACAATCGCAAGTGCTCGATCTGGAGGCCATTCGGCCTAACCCGAACCCCATCCAAATCCTGACCGACTTCCAGGCCTCGGGCGAGGTGCTGACCATGGCGGGTCGGTTCACCGGACCGGCGAAATCGGCCTTCCCCGACGGCCCGCCCCCGCGCGAGGACAGTCGGACCGAAACCGGCCCTGACCCCGAGCTCGTCGCCGAACACCTTGGCGAGTCCGATGGCCCGATCAACGCGATCGTCGTTGCGGATGCGGACCTTCTTGCCGATCAGATCTGGATGCAGGGTGGCGGCGGCAGTCAGGCGGTCCCGGTGGCGCAGAACGGCGATCTTTTCGTCAACATGCTGGACAACCTCGCGGGGTCGGCAAGCCTCATCGGGTTGCGCGGTCGTGGTTTGTCGACGCGGCCCTTCACGCTGGTTGACGATATTCGTCGCGACTCCGAACTGCAGTTCCGGTCCAAGGAACGCGACCTATTGCAGAACATCGAAGACAGCCAGCGCCGCATCGCAGACCTTCAGCAAACGGACGAAGGGCAGTTCATTCTGTCCGCCGAACAACAAAAGACGATCAGCGACCTGCGGCGCGACATCGTCCGCAAGCGGGCCGAACTGCGCGAGGTTCAGCATGCCTTGCAAGAAGATATCGACCGCCTCGATGCGACGCTCAAGGTGATCAACATTGGCGCGATCCCGCTTTTGATCGCATTGGTGGCCCTCGTGCTGTTCTTCGCGCGGCGCGTTCGGTTTGGCCACCGGATCCGCAGTACGCGCGGCGAACTGGCGGTGACCGGAGGGCGCGAATCATGATGACGATGCGATCTTTCCTCGTCTTGGCGGGATTGACGGGCGTTGCCCTGGTCGCCGCGATTTTCGTGTTGGCCTGGGACTCGACGCCCGCGACCGTGGTCGGCGATCGCGAGCCGGCCTTTCCGGAGCTCGTCAAGCGGATCAACGATGTCGGGGCGATCGAAATCACGACGGGCGCCCACCGCTTTACGGTGACCGGAGAGGGCGACGACTGGGGCATCGAAGAAAAGAACGGCTATGCGGTCAAACGCGAGACGGTTCGAAACTTCGTTCTCGAGATCGCAAACTTGCGCTTGGTCGAAGGCAAAACGGCGATTCCCGATCGCTACACCCACCTGCAGGTCGAAGACCCGGAAGCCGAGGAGTCGCAGTCCCGTGGGATTCGAATCCTGGCCGACGACGGCGAACTCTTGGGGGCCGGCGTGATCGGACGGCGCAAGTTCTTCCTTTATGTGGACGGTCGCGGCGGGACCTACCTACGGCGCGAAGGTGAAGCCCGCGCCTGGCTTGCCGAAGGCGAGGTCAATTTCGGACGTATCCCGTCGGACTGGCTGGATCGTCAAGTTTTCGAACTCGATCCCAAACAGGTCAAGCGATACACCATCAGGCACCCCAACGGCGACGAGGTGATTGGCGAGCGGGTAACGGCCGGCGAGAAAGTCGAAATCGTCGGTCTGCCGGATGATCGCGAATATAAGACCGACAATGAGGCGGATCGCTTGGCGCTGGTGGTCGAGCGTTTCGAATTTGCCGATGTCGAGCCGGCACCGCATCAAGATTTCGAGCGTACCGACGTACCCAAGCACGTGACGACGTACGAGTTCTTCAACGGTTTGGTCGTAACGTTCGAGGTGTTGACCCTGCCCAAGCCTGAAGACGCCAGTCGTTTCGACGAACCGCCGCGCTGGGCGCGGGTGAGCGTCGAGGTCGCCGCGGATGCGCCCGAAGACGGTCGCGCCGAGGCCACGCAACAGGCGCTGGCGATCGGGCAGATGGTCAAGGGCTGGGACTACCACCTCGAAGAACTCGACGGCTTGCGGACGACCAAGCCCTTGGAAGACATGCTGAAGCCTACCGAAGACTCCTGATCGGCGACCACCCCGCGCTGCCTGAGGCGGCGTTTCCTTCATACATCGGCTTGCGCTTACCTGCGTGACAGGTGACTCTCGGCGTTATGGGTCCGCTCGCAGGGATACGTATCATCGAGGTTGCCGGCATCGGCCCGGCACCCTATTGCGCGATGGTTCTGGCCGACCTGGGTGCAACCATTGTTCGTGTCGACCGGCCCGGCGGTTCCGATCTGGGGGTGCCGATCCCGCCATCGTTGGAGCTATTGAACCGCGGGCGGCCGTCGATCGCCGTCGATCTCAAGAAACCCGGCGCGGCCGAGGTTGTCTTACGGTTGTTGGACGACGCCGACGGCCTCATCGAGGGGATGCGACCGGGGGTCATGGAACGCTTGGGCCTTGGCCCGGATGTCTGTTTGGCGCGCAACCCGCGCTTGGCCTACGGGCGCGTGACCGGGTGGGGCCAGGATGGGCCGCGGGCAGCGACCGCGGGGCACGACATCAACTACATCGCAGTGGCCGGTGCGCTGAGCGGGATCGGCCGACCTGGTGCATCGCCCGTGCCGCCGCTGAACCTGATCGGCGATTACGGTGGTGGCGCCATGTACCTGGCGGTCGGGATGTTGGCCGCGATCTTGTCGGCGAGGACAACCGGCGTCGGGCAGGTGGTCGATACGGCGATGGTCGACGGCGCGGCGCAATTGATGACCATGTTTCATGCCCTCGCGGCGGCCGGTCAGTGGCCTGGTGGGCGAGGCGAAAACCTGTTGGATGGCGGCGCGCCGTTCTACGACACCTACGAAACCAGCGATGGCGGCTACGTCGCGGTCGGGGCGATCGAGGCGAAGTTCTATGCGCAGTTGCTCGACGGATTGGGGCTCGATCCGGCGACGTTGCCGGATCAGAACGATCGAGCGTCGTGGCCCGCTTTGCGCGAGCGTTTCGCGGCGGCGTTTCGTACGCGGACGCGCGACGCATGGGCGGCTGCGTTCGCCGATAGCGATGCCTGTGTCACCCCGGTTCTAGAGCGGACCGAGGTCGCCGACGACCCGCACCTAGCGGCGCGAGCGGTAATGATCGACATCGCCGGTATCCGACAGCCCGCGCCGGCACCGCGTTTTAGCGCAACGCCTGCCGCGACCCCAACCGCGCCCGTGGCGCCAGGGGCCAGTACGCGGGACGTCTTGGGTGGGGCCGGGTTCACGGCGGACGAGATCGATGGATTGATTGCTGAAGAGCTGGTCTTTGAGGGCGCGTCATGAGTGCAGGGCCGCGCGTCGGGCTTTTTGTGACCTGTCTGGTCGATTTGTTTCGTCCCACGGTCGGGTTTGCCGCGGTCAAACTGCTGGAAGATGCCGGATGTTCGGTCGAGGTGCCGACGGCGCAAACCTGTTGCGGGCAGCCCGCTTACAATGCCGGCGATCGGCGCGATGCCCGGGCGATCGCAGCAAACGTCCTGCGGGCCTTTGAAGGCTTTGAATATGTCGTGGCGCCTTCGGGGTCGTGCGCCGGCATGATCAAGCGGCATTATCCGCAATTGTTTGCCGACGATCCCGTTCTTGGGTTGGCGGCCCAGGCATTGGCGGCGCGGACCTGGGAGCTGACGGCTTTTCTCGTCGACGTGCTGAAGGTGTCGGGGCTGGCCGCCCGGTACGACGGGACCGTGGCGTATCACGATTCGTGCTCGTCGTTGCGCGAGATGAACGTGCGCGACCAGCCACGCGCGCTGTTGGCGCAAGTCGACGGCGTCGAGCTTACCGATATCCCGGATGGCGAGGCGTGTTGCGGTTTCGGCGGAACGTTTGCGGTGAAATACGGCGATATCTCGGCGCAGATCGTCGGCAAGAAGGCGGCCAATGTGGCGCGTACCGGCGCCGATACGCTGGTCGCCGGCGACCTCGGATGCTTGTTCAACATTGCGGGCAAGCTCCATCGCGAGGGCGCGACCGTGAAGGTACGGCATGTTGCGGAAATTCTCGCCGGCATGACTGACGATCCGCCCATCGGCGAGGCCTGAACCCGATGCGGCCGACCAGCGCGCGGTTCCACGACAACGTCGACAAGGCCTTGCACGATGCGGATTTGCAGACCGCGTTGCACCGCGTCGACAAGAACTTCACGTCGCGGCGCACGGCGGCGGTCACGGCGATGCCGGAGTTCGAAGCCCTGCGCGATGAGGCGGTGCGGATAAAGAATCACACGTTGGACCATCTCGATCTCTATTTGGAGAAATTCGAGGAAAACGTGACGGCCACGGGTGGGCACGTCCATTGGGCGGCGACGCCCGAGGACGCGCGGCGGATCATCCTCGATCTTTGCCAAGCGGCGGGCGCGCGCACGGTGACCAAAGGCAAATCGATGATTGCCGAGGAGGTGGCCCTCAATCCGTTTCTTGAGGCGCACGGCATTACGCCGGTCGAAACCGACCTGGGCGAATACATCATCCAGCTGGCAGACGAGCCGCCATCGCACATCATCGGGCCGGCCATTCACAAGACCAAAGAGCAGGTCTCCGACTTGTTCGTGGCGCACCATGCCAAACTCGGGAAGTCCGAGCGGTTGACCGAAGGCGAAGATCTCGTGGCGGAGGCCCGCGAGGTGCTGCGGCCGCGATATCTAGAGGCCGATGTCGGGATCACCGGCGCGAACTTCTTGATCGCCGAAACCGGCACCTCGGTAATCGTGACCAACGAAGGCAATGGCGATCTGACCCAGCAGCTGCCGCGCACCCATATCGTGATCGCGAGCTTGGAGAAGGTGGTGCCGACGTTGGAGGACGCCTCGACCATCTTGCGCGTGCTGGTGCGCTCGGCGACCGGTCAGCAAATGTCGGTCTACACAACGTTTTCGACCGGGCCGCGTCGGGCCGAGGATCCCGACGGGCCGGACGCCTATCACGTGGTGTTGCTCGATAACGGGCGCAGCAAGCTATTGGGCAACGCGTTTCGCGACATCTTGCGCTGTATTCGTTGCGGCGCGTGTTTCAATCATTGTCCGGTCTACGCGTCGATCGGGGGGCATGCCTATGGCTGGGTCTATTCCGGGCCGATGGGGGCGGTGCTGACGCCGACGATGATCGGCATCGAAGAAGCGCATCACCTCCCGAACGCGACGCCGTTTTGCGGGCGATGCGAGGCGGTATGCCCGATGCGGATTCCGTTGCCCAAGATGATGCGACATTGGCGCGAGCAGGCCTTCGATAGGAAGCTCGAACCCGCCCGCCAGCGGTTGGCGTTGCGGGTCTGGGCGTGGCTAGCGCGCCGCCCGGCGCTTTATCGGCGACTAAGCGGGATGGCGGTGCGTTATCTGGCGTGGCGCGGTCGCCCGTTGGGACGGCTACGCGATCTGCCGTTCGCGGAAGGATGGACGGCGGCCCGCGATCTGCCGGCGCCGCAGGGTCGCACGTTCAGCGCCCAATGGGCGCAGCGGCGGCGGGGGAACACGTGAGCGGCCGCGACGCGATCTTGGGGGCCATTCGTAGCGCGCTGGGCGCGCGCGACGATGACGCGGCGCGGGCGACCGTGGAGGCGCGAGTGCGGGCCCATCCGCGCAACTTGGTGCCC